>OZ241744.1:2010000-3620516 GCA_965200965.1 uncultured Binatia bacterium (SeqCode) | reverse complement strand
GACTGGGAGTTTGCCCGGCGGTTCAACATCCCGATTGTTGAGGTCGTCCGGGGCGGCGACACAGATACAGAGGCGTATACCGGAGACGGCCCGCACGTCAACTCCGGCTTTCTCAACGGCCTGGATATTGCCGAAGCCAAGACCAGGATGATCGCCTGGCTCGAGCAGCACGGCCACGGCGAGGGAACGGTGACGTATAAACTGCGGGACTGGCTGTTCAGCCGCCAACGCTACTGGGGCGAGCCGTTTCCCATCCTGCACATCGACAATGCACCCGCACCACTTGCCCCCAAAGACCTGCCGGTCTTGCTGCCCGAGGTGGAAAGTTTTCGCCCCACCGGGACCGGCGAGCCGCCGCTGGCCGCAGCCCGGCACTGGGTCGAAACCCAGGACCCGCTGACCGGCAAACCGGCCTTGCGCGAGACCAATACCATGCCGCAGTGGGCCGGCAGTTGCTGGTACTATCTACGCTATCTTGACCCCCACAATACCGAGCGCCTGTGCGACCCGGAAAAAGAGCGCTACTGGATGCCGGTTGACCTGTACATCGGGGGGGTTGAGCACGCCGTTCTACACCTCCTGTACGCCCGTTTCTGGCACCATGTCCTCTATGACTGTGGCGTAGTTTCCACCCCGGAGCCGTTCCAGCGTCTTGTCAACCAGGGCATGATTCTGGGCTTCAGCTATCGCTACTACGAAGACGGTGACGGCAAACGCTACAGCTACCGGGAAGTCCAAAAAAGCGCCACGAACGGAGATGAGCCTCCGACCTACGGCCTGAAATCCCGTCCAGACATCGGCCTGTCGGTCAAGTATGTGCCGGTCAACAACGTCGTCTGGCATGAGGAAACCCCCTATCATCCGCACGACCCACACCTCGAGCTGGAACCCCAGACCGACAAAATGTCAAAGTCACGCGGCAATGTCGTTAATCCCGACGACGTGATTGCCCAGTACGGGGCTGATGCGCTGCGCTGTTACGAGATGTTCATGGGCCCCCTGGAGCAGGTCAAGCCGTGGAATACGCGCTCCGTCGCCGGGGTGTCGCGTTTCCTGGGCCGGAGCTGGTCTTTGCTGATCGCCGATAGCGGGGCTGTGCGGTCCCAGATTGTGGACCGGCCGCTTGACCCGCGGGCGAGCCTGACCCGTCTGCTCCACAAAACGATCCACAAGGTAACGGACGATATCGAGGGGCTGCGATTTCATACGGCCTTGAGCGCCCTGATGGTCCTGGTCAACGAGGCTCACAAAGCCGAGCAGCTGCCCCGGACACTGGCCGAGCAGATGGTCTTACTGCTGGCCCCGTTTGCCCCCCACTTGGCCGAAGAGTTGTGGCAGCGGCTCGGCCATGCCAACAGCTTGGCCTACACCGCCTGGCCGAGCTATGATCCGGCCCTGATTCGTGAAGACACCCGGACGATCCCTGTCCAGATCAACGGAAAGGTCCGGGCAAAAATTGCTATTGCGGCCGATGCCGACCAGAACACCCTGTTGGCCGCGGCACGGGAGCATGAGAAGATTCGGACCCATCTTGAGGGAAAGACCCTCCACCGTGAAATCGTGGTTCCCGGGCGGACGGTGAACTTCGTGGTGTCATGATGAAACCCACAGTCCGCACCTGGAGAATGCCCCGGCCGGTGGCCTGGGTTGTGATCGCAATCTTGGGGATACAGGTGCCGGCGGTCGGCTGCGGCTATCGTGTTGCCGGAGTCCCCAGCCTGCCCCAGGGAGTCACCACCATCAGCTTTGCGGAGTTTGAAAACCACACCCCGGAAGCCGGGATCGAAAAAGAACTCCGGTGGGCATTTGAGCGAGAATTTCGCACCTATGGCGGGCTCCGGGTGTCCGACCGGGGCGAGGGCATCCTGCATGTCAGGCTGACCGATATCTCTTTTCGAGCGCGGACATTTGACCGCCGCGACCAAGTCCTGGAATACGAGGCCGCCCTGGCCTTTGACATGCAACTCACCCACCGGGATAGCGGCGAGGTCCTGTGGCAGGCCAAGGGTATCCAGGTCGTTGAGGAGGCCAGTTCGGTGCCTCGGGTGGCCGTGACCACAAGCCCGGATTTTCTCCAGGGCACGCTTGACCCCCAGGACCTATCGGGCTTTACCGACATCCAGTTTGCGGAAACCCAACGACGGATTTCCCTGGAGCGTCTCATCAGAGAGGCCGCTCAGGCGGCGTATTTTCGTTTGGGAGAAAACTTTTAGACGCCCCCCAGGCTATGACTTGGCAGCGATAGACCACCGCTGGACCATTTTTGAGAGCTGGGCAATCCGCCGGGCCGCGGTATTGGGGTGCAGCACTCTCTTTCTGCCCGCTTTCTGAATCGCACTGATGGCGTTGCGCAGGTGGCTGTCAGTCGCCGCCGCATCACCGGCCTCAAGGGCACTGGAGACCCGCTTCATTAAGGTCTTGACCCGTGATTTAGTGGCGTGATTCCTGACCCGGCGGGCTTCGCTCTGAATAAATCGTTTCTTCTCGGCAAAAGGCACAGGGCACTCTCCTTTCCGTGCAGACTGGGCACTCCCTATCATGGACCACGCCGGCGAGCAATGTCAGCGGCGGGCTGAAGGCCAGCCGTGCCCACCTCGCGGAGCAGTCCTGGTGAGCGAGGAGCGCAAGATAGTCCAGGCGGCAGGTCACATTGGCGTCTGGACCCTGCTCAGCCGGGTAACGGGGCTGATCCGAGACATGCTGATCGCCAGCCTGTTCGGGGCTGGTGCGGTCACCGATGCCTTTTTTGTCGCCTTTCGGATTCCCAACCTGCTGCGGCCGCCTGGTCGGAGAAGGGGCCAGCAATGCCGCGATTATTCCGGTCGTGACCGAGTATGTGGTCCATCACTCCCAGGCCGACACCCAAGACATGCTGCGCGCGCTGTTCGGAGTCACCAGCGGGGTTCTGCTGGTACTGACCGGGGTCGGGATTGTGTGTGCCGATCCCCTGGTACGCGTTTTTGCGCCGGGCTTTGGACCACAGGCGCTTATCCTCACGGCCGCGCTGACCGAGATTACCTTTGTCTATCTTTTTTGCGTGGGTCTCCTGGCCCTGGCGACCGGCGTGTTACACGCGCAGCGGCATTTCAGCGCGCCGGCCTTCGCCCCGGTGCTGTTGAATATCGCGATTATCGGCTGTGCCTTGGGGCTGTCGGGAGTCCTGGCCGAGCCGACCTTCAGCCTAGCCTGCGGTATCGTGCTCGGCGGCGTGCTCCGGCTCGCCTGGCAACTGCCGACCCTCAGCCGTTTGGGGCTGCTCCTAGGTCCGCGCTGGCGGCCATGTCACCCCGCGGTCAAGCGGGTTGGCAGCTTGCTCATCCCGGTCGTGTTCGGTGCCGCGGTCTATCAGCTCGGTCTGGTGATCACGACCGCGTTGGCGTCTGTGCTCGAGGCCGGGAGTGTCTCGGCCCTGTGGTATGCCAGCCGGTTGTTTGAGTTTCCCCAGGGTCTCATCGTGGCGGCGCTGGCCAGCGCCGCCCTGCCGAGCTTCGCCGGCCAAGCCCAGCGGCACGCTCTGATCGGGATGGGGGAGAGTCTCGGTTTTGCCCTGCGCGTCACGACTATTGTTGTTGTGCCGACTACGCTGGGACTGCTGGTGCTGGCCGTTCCGGTCACTGCCAGTCTCTTCTTTCGAGGGGCTTTCCAGGCCGAGCAGCTTCTGCGCACGGCCGGCGCGCTCCAGACCCTTGCCGTTGGCCTGTGGCCACTAGCCGTCAGCCGCCTGCTGGTTGCGTTCCTCTACGCCCTGGGCGATACCCGCACGCCAGTCTGGACCGCGGGACTGGCGCTGCTGGCCCAAGTCGGGCTGGGGCTGGCCTCCTCCCTGGCCATGACCCTCAATATGCTGCTGCTGGCTCTCACCGTGTCTCGGCACCTGCCCCGGCTGCCGTGGTCAGCCTGGCTGTCCTCCCTGGCCTGGAGTCTCTTGGCCGCGTCCGGCATGGCCGGCCCGGTGTGGCTGCTGGCCAGCCGGATTCAGTGGCTTGACCCGGGGCTGTCGGCGCTGGGCCGGTTGGCTTGGCTGCTGGCGGCAATCGGTCTTGGCATAACGATCTTTGGTCTGCTGATGTGGTGGGGCAGAAGGACAGACTTGAAAGCCCTGGCCGGCCTGCTACCCGAGCGTCTGTTTGGCCGCCTGCCACAACTCTTCCAGGCGTTCCAGCCGAGCGGTGTGGATGTCTTCGGCGTTGACCTCCAGCTGGGCCTCGATATACCGAAAGCGCCGACTGAAGCGGACGCTGGCCCGGCGCAAGGCTGCCTCGGCGTTCAGACCCAGATGGCGGGCCAGGCTGGTCAGGACAAACAGCACATCGCCCAACTCCTGTTCCTGGCGGTCGGGGTCTGGGGCGGGGCCCTGGAGCGTCTCAGCCAGCTCGCCGACTTCTTCCCGGACTTTCTCAAAGACTGCTGTGGCCGATGTCCAGTCAAAGCCCACCCGTGACGCTTTTTCACCGACACGCTGGGCCTGCAGCAGGGCCGGGGCGGCCTTGGGCACGCCGGCGAGAATTGACTGGTCGGCGTGGCCTTTCTTCTCCTGCTCTTTGATCTTGGCCCAGTTCTGCGCCACCTCGCGGGCGTCTTTGACCTGGGTGTCGCCAAAGACATGGGGATGGCGGCGGACCAGTTTCTCGCTGATCGCTCCGGCCACATCGTCAATGGTGAACATGCAGGACTCGGCCATGAGTTGGGCATGAAATACAATCTGGAGCAACAGGTCGCCGAGTTCTTCCTTGAACCCCGCCCAGTTCCTCTCCTCCAGGGCTTCAAGGACTTCGTAGGTTTCTTCAAGCAGGTAGGGTTTGAGGGAGTCGGGCGTCTGCTCCCGGTCCCAGGGGCAGCCCTCGGGGCTCCGCAGCTGAGCCATAATTTCGACCAGACGAGCGAAGGAATCGTGTGGTGGGTGTGCCATAGCAGTCGTGATAGCCGAATCTGCGCGGTGATTCAACGAGGACGGAACGTGTCGCCTTCCGTTCGGTCTGAGGACACGTTCCGTCCTTGCAGTATCTGGTGGGTTGTGCGGAAGTGCAACTTGGCCACTTGGCCGAGGGCGTGGGGGCCGTGCTGGCGAACAAAGGTTTTGCCGGCGGCGATGACTGCGCCGGCCCCTTTGGGCAGGGGCCGGCCATAGCGGTCGCCTAGGGCCTGCAAGCGGCGCAGAAACTCAGCCCTGGCGACTATGGACGCCGCGGCCACCGCGGTCTCGGTTTCGGCGCGGGGTTTCTGTATAAGGGTGACGCGCCGCCCCTTTTTCATCAACGCGTTGGCGAGAAAGCGCTCGTCGCCGAACTGGTCGGCGACCACCCGCTTACACGCGACCTCTGCCAGCAGGTTCTCAAGGGCGCGGGCATGGCCCCAGGCTAAGAGCTTGTTCAGATTGTTGAATGAGGCGTACAGGCTGTTGTAGCGTTCAGGCCCGATTGCCACAACGGTATGTGGGCAGATGCGCCGGATCGTCCCGGAGAGGACGGCTGCTCTGGTGTCGGAGAGGGTCTTGCTGTCGCGGACGCCGGCCTCCCGGAGCGACCCTTCCAGCTCGGGCGGGACGTGGACACCGGCGATGACCAGCGGGCCGAAGTAGTCGCCTTTGCCCGACTCGTCAATGCCGATCTGGCCGAGTGCGCTTGTCATACCAGCTCGGGCGCGGTCAGCGGCCTGTCCGGCTGGCGCACTTCGTCATGGACGAGGACGCTGCGGCCCCGGACTTCCAGGCGGCCTTCGGCATACAGGCCGATCGCCTGCGGGTAGAGCCGGTGCTCTTGGGCCAGGATGCGGGCGCTCAGGCTGGCTTCGGTGTCATCGGCATAGACCGGGACCGCGGCTTGGCTGATAATCGGGCCGTGGTCCATCTCTTGGTCAACAAAGTGGACGGTCGCGCCGGCAATCCTGACCCCACGTTCCAGGGCTTGCCGCTGGGCGTGCAGGCCGGGAAAGGCCGGCAGCAGGCTGGGATGGATATTCATGATGCGCTGAGGAAAAGCCTGAAGAAAGACGGGCGAGAGCAGGCGCAGAAAACCGGCCAGCACAACCAGCTCGACCCCCCGGCCGCGCAGGGCGGCGATTAGCGCGGCCTCAAACGCCTGGCGCGATGAGAAGTCGCGGTGGGGCAGGGCCGCAGTCGGGATGCCGTGCCGCTCGGCCCGGGTCAGACCGTAGGCGTCGCACCGGTTGCTCACCACCAGCCGAATCTCGGCCGGTAGCCGACCGACGGCGATTGCGTCAAGAATCGCCTGCAGATTTGTGCCCCCGCCTGAAATGAGCACGCCCAGCGGCAAGGGGGTCTGTGCGGTGTGCATACAGCCCTCATCCAGCGCTACACCGCCCGGGCCAGGGTAAAAACATCGACGGCTCGCGCTCCCCCCTGATACAGGGTCCGGGCGCACTCTTCAACGGTTGCCCCGGAGGTCTGCACATCGTCAACAAGGAGCAGGGCTTTGCCGGCGAGCCGGTCGGGCTCGGCCACGGCAAAAGCGCCTTTCACGTTGATCCGGCGCTCACGTTTGGTGAGTCGGGCTTGGGGCGGCGTTGGCTTGATGCGCTGCAACACACAGGGGTCTACGGCAATGGTGTGCCGCTGGCCAATGGCCCGGGCCAGCACAAGGGACTGGTTGAAACCCCGCCAGCGTAAACGGCTGAGATGGAGCGGAACGGGCAGAATGCAGTCATAGTCGCCGCCGGTCAGGCCGCAATGCTCGGCGGCCAGCGCGGCTAGGGCCGCTCCGCTGTCCAGCCGGCGTTGGTACTTGAAGCGCTGGATAGCCCTGCTGAGCGGTTGCGCACTTTTTCCCGGACTGTCGTAGCAAGCCCAGGCCCACGCCCGGCGAAAGGCGGGTTCGCGCAGAAAACAGCCAGGACAGACCGGCAGCGGGCCGGCCGGAGAGGGTAGGCCGCAGCGCTGACAGAACGGGGCGACAATCAGCTTGACCGCCGGCTGACAGGCTAGGCAGAACACCCGTTCAGCGGCAAGAATCGTCTCGCAGCCAAGACAGCGTTGGGGGTAGAGCAATGGGACGACGGCGTGTCTGATACGCCGCCAGAGCTCGCGTGTTCTCATCGCAGGGGTGTATACTGCCTGCGGTCCGGGGGCGCAATGCCGGGCCAGGGCTTGTTTTCAGGGCTGCGCTCAGGTATGGGTAGCCACGGAAGGCATAGTCCTGAAGCTGGAGAGTCAAGCGTAACGGAAGGAGGGCTTATGGCGGCAGAGGGAACAGGCAATAGACAACGGGCAATCGCCCCCATGCTGCGCTTGCCGACCTCCCCGGACGAACAGCCCTATCTGGTCGGCTACCGCTGCCCGGCGTGTGGTGCGCACTTTATCGGCAGCGGCCGGGTGGGCTGTAGTAAGTGTACGGCCACACAGCCGCTCACCGAGGTCAAACTCAGCAACCGTGGCAGCCTGTATGTCTACTCCATCGTCCATCAGTCGGTCCCCGGCGTTGCGGTTCCGTATGTGTCGGCCATTGTTGACCTGCCCGAGGGGGTCAGTGTGCGCTGCAATCTGGTTGATGTTGAACCCGACCCGGCCAAGCTGGAGTTTGGAATGCCGGTTGAGCTAGTGACCCGCAAGGTGCGCGAACGCACAGAGAAAAATGCCCAGGACGAAGAAGAAACTATTGATATCGTTGCTTTTTTCTTTAAGCCCAGCCAGAATTAGCGGTGGTTCTCGTGAGGAACCGAACCACCCCAACACGCCGCAGAAAGGGAGGCAGAACCATGAGAGACGCATATGTACTCGGCGTAGGTATGATCAAGTTTGGCCGTTATCCAGACAAGGATGTGTCGCAGCTCGGCGGTGAAGCCGCCCTGGGTGCCCTCAAAGATGCCGGCATGTCCATCAAGGATATTGAGATGTTCGTGTGTGGCAATCTGTTTCAGGCCAACGCGATGAACGGCCAGAAGATTCTGCAACAGATCGGGCAAACCGGCATCCCTGTCTTTAACGTCTCCAACGCCTGCGCGACCGGCTCCACCGCTTTCCGTGAAGCCTATGTCGGCGTGGCGTCCGGCATGTACGACGTGACTATGGCGGTCGGCGTTGAGCAGATGGGAAAAATGGGCCTGCTCGGCGGTGGTGCGCGCAGCGGCGGCGAGAGCGTTGAGGGTGTCTTAGGCAGTGGCCTGATGCCGGCGGTGTTTGGCCAAGCCGGGGTTGAACACATGCGCAAGTATGGCACCACGGCTGAACAGTTTGCCAAGATCTCGGTCAAAAACCATAAACACTCGGTGCATAACCCCCTGTCCCAGTACCAGGTTGAGGTCTCTCTGGACGACGTGATGAAAGCCCGGATGGTCGCCTACCCGAACACCTTGTACATGTGCTGTCCGACTGGCGATGGGGCGGCCGCGGCTATCCTCGTCTCTGAAGAAAAGATGAAGCAGTTCACCGCGAAGCCCATCAAGGTGGCGGCTTCGGTTTTGACCTCTGATCCGTATACCGAGCGCGACCTGACCATGCCCGACGTTAACACCCTGACCCGGAATGCGGCCACACAGGCTTACGACAAAGCCGGCCTCGGTCCCCAAGACCTTGATGTGGTTGAACTGCACGACTGCTTTGCCACCGCCGAGTTGCTGCACTATGAAAACCTTGGGCTGTGTGGCGAGGGCGAAGCCGGCCAGCTGATCGACCAGGGGGAGACCGCGCTGGGCGGCAAAGTTCCGGTCAACGTCAGCGGCGGGCTGCTGTCAAAAGGCCATCCGCTCGGCGCGACCGGCGTGGCCAACATCTATGAACTGGTCAACCAGTTGCGCGGCAATGGCGGAGCGCGGCAGGTTGAAGGGGCCAAAGCCGGCCTCGCCCATGTCATTGGCCTCGGTTCGGCCTGCACGGTCCATATTCTCACCGCCTAAGCTCTCTTATTCCTTTTCGCTTCTCCGGCAGGGGTTGGTTTTTGCAACCAGCCCCTGCTGCCTTTGTGCCACACCATCCTCACTATGCAGGAGGACACCGCATGGAACTGCCTGTTACGAAACGGCTCAGACAAGAACTTGAAGCACTCTACCACGAGCTGAATGTGAAAATTCCAAAAGATCTCCAAGAGGCGGCAGCCCACGGTGATCTGAGTGAAAATGCCGAGTATGAGGCAGCCCGCGCCCGGCAGGACTTCGTCCGGGCACGCATTGCGCAGTATGAAGAGCGGATAAGCCAGTTGTCCCTGTACGATGTATCGAGCATCCCAAAAGACGTGATCGCGTATGGTAGTCGGGTCAAACTCGAAGATATTGACAGCGGAGAGATCGTTGAATACCGAATCGTCTTTCCCGAGGAAGTCGATCCTGCCAGCGGGAAGATCTCTCTCCATTCACCGATTGGCCAGGCGCTGCTGCATAAATCGGTTGCTGACGAGGCAGAGGTACAGACCCCCGAGGGCAAACGCCTGTACGAAATCATTGAGCTGACCACGCTGCACGAACGCACCGACGATCTTGGCGGGTGAAGAGCGCGCCTAGTCATACAATTCGTGTCCCTCGGCTCTTGCGCACCAGCCACAGTTCGTCTAGTGTGTTGGCGGAGGGAGGTAGAGGAAGAGTGGGCTGGTGCCCACTCTTTTTGGAGATGCGGTCCGGAGACCAAGATATTGTCCGGCAAGTTGAGCGTATCGCGGCCGGGGTGGTAGAAGCGGCCGGCTGTGAAATCTGGGAGCTTGTCTTTCGGTCAGAAGCCAGACAATGGATATTACGGATAACCCTTGACCGAGAAGGTGGCGTTCCGCTTGATGAACTGACGCAGGTCCACCGGGAACTGAGCGATGTGCTTGACGCCCACGGCCTCATCCCCCGACGCTATACGCTGGAAGTGTCTTCGCCTGGCATTAACCGCCTGCTGCTCCGTCCGAGCCACTACACCCGCTATCTCGGCCAGCGCATTCGGCTCCAGACAACAAGCGTCCGGCACGGGCAACGAACATTTCGCGGACTGCTGAGAGAAACGGATGAGCGTCAGGTTAGTATTGAGGACAAGTCGCTTGGCGTGGTCCATATTCCCTGGCAGGCGA
Organism: uncultured Binatia bacterium (SeqCode); assembly: GCA_965200965.1. GTDB lineage: Bacteria > Desulfobacterota > Binatia > Bin18 > Bin18 > JAAXHF01. The sequence continues at coordinate 3,610,524 of OZ241744.1, read as the reverse complement.
TAGCCAGAGCGCAGGTCGATTATGAGTTTCCGGTCGGAGGGCAGAAGAAAAAAAATGTCGGGCGACGGAAAGTAGCCCCATAGGGAGAACACTCGCCATGCAGCCAGAGCGGAACCCAGAGCTGAATAGGGTGATTGAACAGGTCAGCAAAGAAAAAGGCATGGAGCGTCAGGTCATCATCGAAGCCGTTGAGAGCGCCATGCTGTCCGCGGCGAGACGCACCTTTGGCCAAAAGCGGATTGAGGCAAAATTCAATACAGAGATTGGCGAGGTGGAGTTGTTTGAAATCAAGACGGTCGTGCAGACCGTCAGCGACCCGGACACCGAGATGACGCTTCCCGACGCCCGTGCTCATATGGACCCCGACGCCCAAGAGGGCGATGAGTTACTCAACAAGTTACCGGCCACCTCGTTTGGTCGCATTGCCGCCCAGGTGGCCAAGCAAAGCGTGATCCAGAAAGTCCGGGAAGCCGAGCGCGAGCTGATTTACAACGAGTTTCGGGATCGCAAAGGTGAAATCTTCTCCGGCATCGTGCAGCGCATTGAGCGCAGGAACATTATCGTCAATCTCGGCCGCACCGACGCTGTGCTGCCCGAAAAAGAACAGATTCCCTGGGAACGGTATCGGCAGGGGGACCGCATCCGCGCCTTTGTTCTGGACGTCGAGATGTCGTATAAAGGTCCCCAGATTGTTCTGTCCCGCACGCATCCCGGTTTTCTGATCAAACTCTTTGAGCAAGAAGCGCCCGAGGTCTACGAAGGGATTATTGAAATTAAAGGGGCGGCCCGCGAGCCGGGGAACCGGGCCAAGATTGCCGTCCATTCTACCGACCCCGATGTTGACCCGGTTGGGGCCTGTGTGGGGATGAAGGGCACCCGGGTCCAAGCCGTTGTCCAGGAACTCCGTGGTGAGCGGGTTGATATTGTGCCCTGGACCCCTGACCCGGCCGAATATGTCTGCCGGGCCATCTTGCCAGCCAAGGTGTCCAAGATTATTCTTGATGAAGACGACTCCACTATGGAAATCATCGTTCCCGACGATCAGCTGTCCTTAGCCATTGGCAAAAAAGGCCAGAATGTCCGTCTTGCCTCCCGTTTAACGATGTGGCGGCTTGATGTCCGTTCAGAATCCGAGGTTGAACTGGAGCGCGCGCAGGCCCTGGAGTCGTTGACAAGCGTGGCGGGCATCGGCGATCTGACCGCCGAACTCTTATATCAACAAGGCTATAAATCTGCCGCAGATGTGGCTGAAGCCGATACGGCTGCGCTGGCCGAGTTGGAGGGGATCGCAGCGGACAAGGCCACAGCTATCCTCCAGGCCGCTCAGGACTGTGTTGCCGATCAGGCCGCAGCGGAAGCCGAAAATCAGGAGTCGAGCGACGCGCCAGACGGGGTGAGAGACGGACCGGCCGACAGACTGCAGGAAGCCCTGCTACCCCAGGCCACAGATGGAGCGGAGAGCACACAAACCGCGGCGGAAGAGTTATGAAGCGGGCCAATCCTGTACGTCGCTGTGTTGGCTGTGGGAAGCGTGCGCGGCAGGAACGCTTGTTCCGCTTTGCCCGGGGCCGAGACGGGCTCCTCCACCCCGGACCGAGCCCGGGCCGAGGAGCCTATCTCCACCCACATCGTTCGTGTCTCGATGCCTTTATGAATACCCGGTCAAGTTTTGTTCGCTCGCTCAAGACAACGGTCTCACGAGAAGTCCGAGAACGCTACGCCAGCCTGATTGAGAACAGTCTGACACTGTGACTGGAGGGAATGCGGGTATATGCCACAAAAGCGCATCCATGAATTGGCCAAGGACTTGGGGCTGGAGACCCGTCAGCTTATCACGAAGCTTGAGCTTGTGGGGGTGACTGGGAAAACCCCCCAGAGTACATTGACCGACGATGAGTTCGCCCTGGTGCGCGCCGGAGCGGTTCCGCAGCCAACCCCAGACCTGGTTCTAGGCGAGGAAAAACTCGTCGCAGAACGCATAGTGACTGAGGTTGACCAAAACGAGCAGATCGTAACCTCCCGCGAAGAGGTGCGTGAGAGCCGCATCAAACCCAACATCATTCGGCGTCGAACAAAACGGATTGAGGTACACGAGGAAGCGGCCCCGCCCCCAGCGCCGGTGTTCACCGCCCCTTCTCTCGACGAGTCCTTTGCTGCCCGGTCGCCGATCGCTTTTGATCTGCCAGACCCGGTTCCGACCGATCTGCCCCAGCCGCCGGCGGTCTTCCCCTCGGCGTCTCAGGAGCCAACAGCGCCCCCAGCCCTGATTCCAGAATTGCCCCAAGACGCACCCCAGCCGGCCGTTGGCGTCTCGGCTCTGGACGGACCGGACGCCGGCCGGACCGCAGAGCCACCGGCCGTCTCCCTGGCCGAAGATCTGTCAGGCGATACGCCCGATGGAGGTCTGGCGGCCGAGGCTCAGGGATTGACCCAGCCCGAAATCTCACCCTCACTCCCGGACCAGCCGGAGCAGACCGGGGTGGCAGAACTCGCGGCCCGTTTCCCAGTGGTCAAGCCCGCCACTCCGCCCGAAGCGGTCGGCCCCGCCAAAACAGACCAAGCGGCCGGCCTGCGTTCAGCCCGGGTCCTGGGCCGTATCGATCTCGGCAAACTGCAAGAGGCCAAACGCAGCCGTCCAGTAAGCAAGGGTCCTGCTCCCTCGTCCGCATCCGAACCGGTCGCTTTTCGGGAACCGCTGCAAAACAGCGAGGATGTGCCGGCCCGCCTACCCAAAAAAGGCAAAAAGCGCAAAGTCATCCGCAAGTCCGAACTCCAGGAAACCCCCGAGCTCGATATTCGCATGGCCCGTGGCGTAGCCAAGAAACGTCGCGTCCAGCCCGGCAAAGAACAACGTCAGACCGAGATCACCACTCCCAAGGCCAGTAAGCGCGTAATCCGCATCTCCGAGGTCATTACGGTCGGCGACTTAGCCAGACAGATGGGCGTCAAGGCCGGGGAGGTCATCAAGAAACTCATGGGCCTGGGGCTGATGGCGACGATTAACCAAGTTCTTGATATGGACACCGCGGCCGTGGCTGCTAATGAGTTCGAGTATACGATTGAAAATGTGGCCTTTGATGTCGATTCGGTCTTAGAGGACAGCCACGAGCCGATTGAGGACGAAGGCCAGCTTGAGGCCCGTCCGCCGGTCGTGACCATCATGGGCCATGTCGATCACGGCAAAACGTCTCTCCTGGACACCATCCGCCGGACCAGTGTGACCGTCCACGAGCACGGCGGCATTACTCAACATATCGGTGCCTACAGTGTCGAGGTGGACGGCCACAGCCTGACCTTTCTTGACACGCCGGGCCACGAAGCCTTCACCGCCATGCGGGCGCGGGGAGCCGAAGTCACCGATATTGTCACCCTCATTGTAGCTGCTGATGACGGCGTCATGCCGCAGACCGTTGAAGCGATAAACCATGCCCGCGCGGCAGATGTGCCGATCATTGTGGCGATCAATAAAATCGACAAACCCGGCACCGACCCGGCCCGCGTCAAACGCGACCTGATGAATCATGGTCTGCTGGCCGAGGATCTTGGCGGCGATGTGATCGTGGCTCCGGTGTCGGCCCTGACCGGAGAAGGTATTCCCGAGCTGCTGGAAATGATTCTGCTCCAGGCCGATATCATGGAACTGCGTTCTCACCCCGACAAACTTGCCCGGGGCATTATTATTGAAGCAAAGCTTGACCGTGGCCGTGGCCCGGTTGCCACCGTGTTAGTCCAGGAGGGCGAGCTCAAAATTGGCGACCCGTTCGTGTGTGGCCTCCAGCACGGTCGTGTTCGTGCCATGCTTGATAGTTGGGGTCACAAAGTTGAGAAAGCGTCGTCGTCCATGCCGGTCGAGATTCTGGGCCTGACCGGAGTGCCGGAGGCCGGAGACTCTTTTGTCGTCCTCAACGATGAGGCCAAAGTGCGCCAAGTCACCGAACATCGGCGTTCCAAACGACGCGAGACCGAACTGGCCAAGACCCCGACACGCAGCTCACTTGAAGACTTTCACCAGCAGGTTCGGACAGGCGAGGTGAAAGATATCCGGGTTATTATCAAGGGAGATGTTCAGGGTTCAATCGAAGCCGTCAGCGACGCCCTCAATCGCCTGTCAACAGACGAGGTCAAGGTCTCTATCCTGCACGCCTCGCCCGGCGGCATTACCGAGTCAGATGTCCTGTTGGCAACCGCCTCCAAGGGCGTGATCATCGGTTTTAATGTCCGAGCCGAGAGCAAAGCCGCCCATATGGCCGAACGGGAAGGAATCGATATCTGGCTCTACACGGTCATCTACGAACTGATTGAAGATATCCGAGCCGCCCTCGAAGGCTTGCTTGAGCCGGTCTATGAGGAAAAATTTTTGGGTCAGGCTGAGGTGCGACAGGTCTTCACGATCTCCCGCTTGGGTATGATCGCCGGCTGCTTTGTCAATGAGGGACGCGTCCAGCGCGGTGCCCAGGCCCGCCTCCGACGCGCTCAACACATCGTCTACGAGGGGAAAATAGCTACCCTCAAACGCTTTAAGGATGATGTCCGAGAGGTGCCGGCCGGCACCGAGTGTGGGGTCGGGCTCGAGATCTGTAAAGACATTCAGCCCGGAGACGGTCTCGAGATTTACGAGCTTGAGCAAGTGCTGCGCCGCCTTGAGCCCAAACCGCGTCCAGAAGCGCAGGCGCGCATCTGACCGGGGCAAGCCAGACCGAATCCCAAGCCGTCGAGTGACGAGGTGGAGCGTGGTCGTTGGTGTTTTACAGCTGGCCGTCTATATTGAAGGCAGCCACTCGCTCAAAGAGAAGCGGGGTGCCTTACGCCGGATCAAGAACCGGGTTCGCCACGAGTTCAATGTTTCCATTGCCGAATGTGGTGGGCAGGACTTATGGCAAAAAGCCGTCCTCGGCATCTGCCAAGTCGGGACTGACCAAACCTATATTGACGGTGGTCTGCGAGCCGTCGTCCGCTTTATCGAAAAACTCCACTTGGCCGAGGTCGGTGAGGAAGCCGTAGAATTCCTACATTACTAGTATGCCCTCTCGAAGGCCCGAACGTGTCAGCGGCCTCCTGCTGGAGACGGTCGCAGATATTCTGCTCCGTGAGGTCAAAGACCCGCGTGTGCGCAGCGTCACCCTGACCGCCGTCTCTCTCAGCCCGGACCTTGGAGAGGCAAGAATTTTTTTCCGTACGCTCGGCTCTCCCCCGCACCGAACCGAGGTTGAAGTCGGTCTGAAAAGCGCCAGCGCGTATATCCAACGCCACATTGCCGGTCGTCTGCGGCTCCGCCGCATTCCTCAGCTGCGTTTTGTGTACGACACGAGCATTGATCAGGCAAACCATATGGAGTCGCTGTTTCAACAGACGCGGACCGAGAGCGCCGCTCAAGCCGTCTCAGCGTCCCAAGAGAAAAAACTACCGTGTCCGGAGTAAATGGCATCCTGCTAGTTGATAAACCAGTGGGGATGACGTCCGCGGATGTCATCCACAGCCTGAAAAAAGTTCTCGCCAAGAAGACAAAAGTCGGCCATCTGGGAACGCTCGACCCGTTTGCCAGCGGAGTGTTGCCGGTGTGTATTGGCACTGGCACCAAAATCGCACAGTTCCTGATGGCCGAGAAAAAGGCGTATACCGGAACCATTCGTCTGGGCATTCAAACCGATACCCAGGACGGGACGGGCACGGTCAGCCGCACGGCCCCAGTCCCCGACTATGGACCGGATGTCCTGCGTGAGCTTGAACGCCGTTTTTGCGGAGACATTCTCCAAACTCCGCCCATGTATTCGGCTGTCAAGAAAAACGGCGTACCGCTCTACAAGCTCGCCCGCCAGGGTCTTGTGGTTGATCGCCAGCCCCGGCTGGCAGTGATTCATCGCCTCAGCCTTGAGGCGCAAGACCGACATACCCTCGGCTTCTCGCTCATCTGCTCAAAAGGGACCTATGTGCGTACCCTGGCCGCCGACCTTGGTGCGGACCTCGGCTGCGGGGCCCATCTGCTCAGCCTGAGACGCACCGCCTTTGGCTCGTTCGGACTTGCCGACAGCCTGCCGCTGACAACGATCCTGGAAGGGCCGGATCGGCTGAAGGCCGACCTGCTGTCCCCGTCCCAGGCGCTGGGCCACTACCGCACAATCGAAATTTCTCCGGCAGTGGCAAGCTCCTTGCGTCACGGCCAACAAGCCCCCCTGCGCGAGTTGCCGCCTGCCTCAGCCCCACACGAACTTCTCCAGCTCGTCACCCCGGACGGAACCTTGGTCGCCCTAGCCCAACATCATCCCCCGCGCTGGCGTTTGGCCCGGGTCTTGTGATCTTTACAGTGTGAAAACAGCGTGTTAGAATCCCTGCTACGCCTATTCCGACAGAAAAGGAGAGAGAATGAGCGTGCAGACCGCCATCCAGAAACGTGAGACGATCGAAGAGTACCGGACGCATGAACAGGACACCGGTTCCCCGGAAGTCCAGATCGCGCTGTTGACCAAGCGGATCATCTACCTCACCGAGCATTTTAAAACCCACGCCAAAGATCACCACTCGCGACGTGGCCTGCTCCTACTCGTTGGCCGCCGTCGTCGTTTGCTTGACTATCTTCGCAACATTGATCCCCAGCGCTACCGGACGATGGTCAGCCGTCTCGGACTCCGCCGCTAGGCGAGTTACGCTCTGCTTCTCAGCCGGGGCGCAGGCCCCCCCCCCAACCCAAAAGCGAACGATGATGACCACCTCGTCAAGAAGACATCATCGTCCACTTCTGTCAGCAGAAGGAGCCCCCATGTATAAAAAAATAGAAATGGAATTTTACGGGCGGCCACTGTCTATTGAGACCGGTCGCTGGGCAAAACAGGCCAGCGGCGCGGCAGTGGTGTCCTACGGCGAAACCGTTGTGCTCGTCACCGCGGTCGCCTCCATGTCCGTCCGGGAGGGGGCCGATTTCTTCCCCCTGACCGTCGATTACCAGGAACGCACCTATGCGGCGGGTAAAATTCCGGGCGGCTTCATCAAACGCGAAGGCCGACCATCCGACCGGGAGATTCTGATATCTCGTTTAATCGACCGCGCCATCCGCCCACTGTTCCCAAAGGAATTCAGGTGCGAGACCCAGCTGGTGGCGTCCGTCTTATCGGTCGATCGTGAAAACGACGCCGATACCCTGTCCCTGATCGGTGCCTCCGCGGCCTTACACGTCTCAGACATCCCGTTCCGGGGTCCTATTGCCGGCGTCCGTATCGGGCATCGGCACGGGACGCTGGTGGTCAACCCGACCCTCAGTCACCTTGAAGAGAGCGATATGAATCTGTTTGTCGCAGCCGGCCGCGACGCGATCATCATGGTCGAGGGCGGTGCCCGCGTTGTCCCAGAAGAAGACATGCTTGAAGCCCTCTTCCTGGCCCAAGAGGCGGTGGCCCCGGTCCTTGATGCCCAGGATGAACTCGCCCGCGTGGCCGGCAGGCCAAAACGCGGCCTTGAGGTGGCCGTGCCCGATACCGAGTTGATCGACCGGGTCACAGCACTCGCCACCCCACAGATCGAAAAAGCGCTGTTTATCCCGGCCAAACATGAACGCGGCAGCGCAATTCACGCGGCCGGCAGCGAGGTCTCAGCCACGCTGGCCGACGAGTACGAAGGCCGGGAACAGGACATTGCCGAGGTCTTTGAAGAACTGACCAGCTCACTGCTGCGCACAGCGGTCGTCCGGGAGAACCGCCGCGTAGACGGGCGTGGCCCGGCCGATATCCGCCCGATTACCTGTGAGGTCGGCGTACTTCCTCGTACCCACGGCTCGGCCGTTTTCACCCGTGGCGAAACCCAAGCCCTGGTTGTCGCCACCTTGGGCACGGCCTCAGATGAGCAACGGGTTGACAGCCTGACCGGCGAACACTCCAAACGCTTCATGCTGCACTACAACTTCCCGCCCTTCAGCGTGGGCGAGGTCCGTCCCATGCGCAACCCCGGCCGGCGCGAGATTGGCCACGGAACGCTGGCCGAACGCGCCCTGTCTGCCGTCCAACCCGCGGCCCACGAGTTTCCCTACACCATCCGCATTGTATCAGAAATCCTTGAATCCAACGGTTCGTCTTCTATGGCTAGCGTGTGCGGCGGTACCCTGGCACTGATGGACGCCGGCGTACCCATCAGCGCTCCGGTTGCCGGCATTGCCATGGGCCTGATCAAAGAGGGCGAAGAGGTCCGCATCCTGAGCGACATCCTGGGCGATGAAGACCACCTCGGCGACATGGACTTCAAAGTGACCGGGACAAGCGAAGGGATCACCGCCCTGCAAATGGATATCAAAATCTCAGGCGTCACGCGTGAGATTATGCGCCAAGCCCTGTATCAAGCCCGGGAGGGCCGCCTGCATATCCTGAACGAGATGGTCCGCGCCCTCGAAGCGCCTCGGACGGTGGTGGCCGCCTCTGCCCCGCGCATCCATACGCTCAAAATCAACCCGGACAAAATCCGCGATATCATCGGCCCGGGCGGCAAGATGATTCGCTCAATTGTTGAGGAGACGGGGGCCAAGATCGACGTGGAAGACGACGGCACGGTATGTATCGCCTCACCCGATACCGAGTCCTTGGAAAAAGCCATGTCCAGGATCGAGCGCGTCACGGCCGAAGCCGAGATCGGACAGGTGTATAACGGCCTAGTCAAAAAAGTCATGGACTTTGGGGCATTTGTGGAGATTTTGCCCGGCCGTGATGGCCTTGTCCATATTTCCCAACTCAGCGACGAGCGCGTGCGGCGGGTTACGGATGTGGTCCAGGAAGGCGATGAAATCCCGGTCAAAGTCCTGGACATCGATCGCCAGGGAAAAATTCGCCTCAGCCACAAAGACGCGCTCAACGAACAGCACCGGGCAGGCGGGAAGCGCTAGATGGTCCACCGTACAGTTCTCGACAATGGGCTACGCCTGCTGTCCCAAGAGATCGCCGGCATGGCCACGGCCGCCGTAGGCGTGTGGGTTGAGGGCGGCTCGCCCGATGAACCATCCCACCACAGCGGCATCTCCCACTTCCTGGAGCGCCTCTTCTGCAAGGGCACGGCACGGCGCAGCGCCTCCCAGATTGCGCAGGAAATCGACGCGATCGGCGGCACGCTCGACGCCTTCACCGGCAAAGAGTACACCTGCTATTACACACGCAGCCTGAACGAACACCTGCCGCTGGCCCTTGACCTGCTGAGCGATATCCTCCTCCACTCGAACTTTCCAGACGACGAGATCGAACACGAACGCTCGGTTATCGGCCAAGAGATTGCCCAGAGCGAAGATCAACCCGACGATCTGACTAGCGATCTGTTTCATCGTGACTTCTGGCCCGACCATCCCCTGAGTTGGCCGATAACCGGCACGCTGGATTCGGTCTCACGGCTGCGGCGGGATGATCTGCTGCGCTACCGTCACCACCACTACCGCCCCCAGCGCATCTTTGTCAGCATGGCCGGCGGAGCTTCCCACACGACGCTGCTTGACACGCTTGGACCGGCCCTGTCGATCCTGACCGGCACCGCCCCTGCCCGCCATGACACCCCGCCCGTCATCCGTCCCGGCGTTACCGTCCACCCGCGCGAGCTTGAACAAACGTACCTCAACCTCGGCGTGCCGTGTGTCTCGCAGACCGCCCCCGAGTGGCACGCGGCCCAGCTGCTCAACAGCGTCCTGGGCGGCGGGATGAGTTCCCGCCTATTTCAAGAAATTCGGGAGAAATACGGCCTAGTCTATGACATCAATTCGTTTCTGTTCTCAGCCCGGGACGCCGGTTATCTGGGGATATGTCTGTCCACCAGCCCCGGCTCGGTCCCCGAGGCCATGCGCCTGAGCTGTCACATCCTGGCCGAGCTTGCGCGGTCCGGGATCTCCGCTGAAGAGTTGCAGCGTGCCAAAAGCCAGACCACCGGCAGCCTGTTGCTCGAGCTCGAAACGAGCGAAGCCTGGATGTACCGGCTGGCGCGGTGTGAAGTGTGTTTTCAGCGCGATATTCCACTTGCCGAAGTCCTGGCAGACATTGAGCGCGTCAGCCTTGAAGATGTGCAGGCGGTAGCCGCCGAGTGTTTTCGGCCCAACACCCTGACCCTGACTCTGCTGGGCAAACCGCCGGCGGTGAGCTGCTATCAGGCGTTGATTAGCCTCTGACTCGGCAGACCGGCATGAGCAACACCGTGCGGGTCCCCATCACCCGCCTCCGTCACGCGCCCGACCCGCTGCCCCTGCCCCGCTACATGACGGCCGGTGCCGCCGGCCTCGACATCTGCGCCGACCTCCCGGCCGAGCTCAGCCTAGCCCCGCTGGAGCGGTCCTTGATCCCGACCGGTTTTGCCCTGGCCCTGCCCAAGGGATACGAAGCCCAGGTCCGGCCCCGCAGCGGTTTGGCCCTGCGCTCCGGTCTGACCGTCCTGAACACACCTGGCACAATTGACGCCGACTATCGCGCTGAGGTCCACATCCTGCTCATCAACCTCGGCCGGCAACCAGTCCGCATCAGGCGCGGCCAGCGCATCGCCCAGCTCGTTGTCACCCCGGTAGCCCGGGTTGCCTGGCACGAGGTGGAAGAGCTGGCCACCAGCGACCGAAGCGGCGGCTTTGGCCACACCGACCGCTAGCCCGCTCCCCTCTCATCTCGCCCTGTTGCCTGTGCCGACCAGAAGGGGGCATAATCCCCTGGGCTGAGCATGCTGACACAAGGAGGCGATTATGGGACGACTCGACGGAAAAGTGGCGTTCATTACCGGCGGCGGCTCGGGCATTGCGCGGGCAGCCTCGCAGATTTTCAGCCGGGAAGGTGCCAAGGTTGTGATCGCTGAACTGCGACCCGAGCTAGGCCAAGCGGCCGAAAAGCTGGTCCGGCAGGGGGGCGGTGAGGCGACCTTTGTGGAAACCGATGTCACCAAAGAAGACAGCGTGAAAAACGCGATCAACACCACGCTTGAGGCCTACGGCAAGATCGACGTGCTGTACAACAGCGCCGGCGGCTCCATCGTCGAAGACGGCAAAGTCACCGAGGTCAATATGTCGGTCTGGGACCACACCATCTCGCTTGACCTGCTGGGCACCTTTCTGTGCTGTCGTCACGGCATCCCCAAACTCATTGACAACGGGGGCGGCTCGATCATCAATATGTCGTCCGTTGTGGCCCTGCGCGGCTCGTTTCCTCTCCATGTCTATACCTCGGCCAAGGGCGGCATCATCGCCTTGACCCAAGTCCTGGCCGGGACCTACGCCAGAAACAACATCCGGGCCAACGCCATCTGTCCCGGCGTGATTATGACCGACCGGGTCAAGCAGCGCTTTGGCGAGAGCCTCGACATCCCCGCCCCCAACGCCCAGGCGGCCGCCATCAACCTCAAAACCCAAATAGAAAAATATCCCTTCTCGGTCGGCGAGCCGGAAGACATCGCCCAGATTGCCCTGTTCCTGGCCGCAGACGAGTCACGCATGGTCAACGGCGTTGCGATTCCCGGCGACGGCGGCTTGTCAGCCTACTAACCCCTCCTCAGCCGGCGGCTGGAGAGGACACCCCTGAGCGGAGTATCTTATGCAAAAAGAGCCGTTTACCATTGCTGTTGCCGGGGAGACCTTGGCCGACCTGCGGAGTCGCCTGAGCCGGGTCCGCTGGCCGCACGATTTCAACAATGCCGACTGGGCCTATGGCACAAACAAAGCCTACCTGATGGAGCTGGTCGCATACTGGCTGGACGGCTATGACTGGCGTGCCACCGAACGCGAGATCAACGCCTTTGCCAACTACAAGACCACCATCGAGGGCGTGCCGCTCCACTTTATTCATGAGCTGGGCACAGGCCCTGCGCCCATCCCACTAATCCTGACCCACGGCTGGCCGTGGACCTTCTGGGATTTCAAACACGTCATCCGCCCGCTGGCCGACCCGGCCTCGTTTGGCGGCGACCCCAGGGACGCCTTTGATGTAGTCGTTCCGTCGCTGCCCGGTTTTGGCTTTTCCTCTCCCCTGACCACACCGGGCATCAACTTCGTCCGCACCGCCGACCTGTGGCTCAGGCTGATGCAGGACGTGCTGTGCTATGACACCTTTGGAGCCCAGGGCGGCGACTGGGGCGCGCTGGTCACTATGCAGCTCGGCCACAAGTACGCCCGGCATGTGATCGGCACGCATATCAATCTGGCGCTTCCGTTGGGCTTCTTTTCCGGTGAGCAGGTCGATCCCACAGACTACGGCCCGGGCGAGGAAGGCTGGTATGAGCGTATGCAAACCCGGATGCAGGGCGCGACCAGCCACATTGTGGTCCAAACCACCGACCCGCAAACCCTGGCCTATGGCATGCATGATTCGCCGGTTGCCCTGTGCGCCTGGATTCTGGAACGGCGGCGGAACTGGAGTGACTGCGGGGGCGAGGTTGAGCGGCGTTTTTCAAAAGACGACTTGCTGAATACGATGATGATCTACTGGGTGACTGAGACCTTTGTCACCTCGGTGCGCTATTACTACGAGGCCAAACACCACCTGTGGACGCCGTCGCACGACCGCAGGCCAGTGGTTGAGTCGCCGACCGGTATCGCTGTCTTTCCCCAGGAACTGGCACTCATGCCGCGCCGGTGGGCCGAACGCTACTACAATCTCACCCACTGGTCACTGATGACTGCCGGCGGACACTTTGCCCACGCCGAGGAGCCGGGGCAACTCGTCGAAGACATCCGGGCCTTCTTTCGAGCCTTCCGCTAGAGGCCGGTCATCCGCCGGCGGTTTCGTCCGGCCATATCTTGCCCGGATTCAGGATGTGTTTGGGATCAAACACCTGCTTGACCTGCTTCATCAGTTCAAGGCTTGGGCCGTGCTCTTGGGTGATGTACTTCCGACTCCCCAAGCCGATCCCGTGCTCACCCGAGGCTGTGCCGCCGACCGACAGGACAAACGCCACAATGTCATCTTTTGCCCGCTGGGCGGCTGCCCAGCGTTTGGCATCGGGCGGGTCCTCCCGCAGCAAGGCGTGGACAATACCGAGCCCGGCATGATCAAAGGTATGCAGGACGACCCCGTGGCGCTTGGCAAGCGCATAGCTCCGCTCAATCGCCTCGGGCAGACGTGAGAGAGGAACGCCCGTATCGGTTCGGATCGTTCAGCCCTCGGGCCTCAACGCCTCAATCGACCGGGTGGTGAAGTGGCGCACTTCCCAAGGATTACGTCCATCGGGCAGGACGATAGCGCACCCGCTTGTTCTACACACAACGCCTGGGCGCTTGCAAACACCTCATCAAGCGCGGATGGCGCACCGTGGACCTCAAGAAACAGCGACGGCTGCTCCTCCAACCAAACCCCCGGTAACGGTTGAGGGCGGCGATGGAGCGCCGATCGAGAAATTCGACCGCGGCCAGATCAAGGCCGTAGCGCATCATTGTCGCAATAGCGGTCGCCGCGTCCTTCCCGGTCGAAAACCTCAGGGCACCCTGTTTTCTGCCCTGGGGGAGTCCGGCCAGGGACAGGGTGAGTTGGGTGGCGATCGCCAGCGTGCCCTCTGAGCCAACCACGAGGCCGGGCAGGTGATAGCCGGAGGAGGTTTTGCGACACCGGGTGCCGAGGTCGAGGACTTGTCCGCTGCCGGTGACAACCGTGGCGGCCTTCACCTGCTCGCGCGTGCCGCCATATTTGACCGAATAGATACCGCTGGCATTGTTGGCGACCATGCCGCCAATCGTCGTCACATCCGAGCTGCCACCGGGTGACGGCGGAAAAAACATGCCCCACGGGCTGAGTTGCTCATTCAGCCGCTGATAGACAATGCCGGGCTGGACACTGACCTGCAAGTCTTCCTGATGGACCTCGACAATCGCATCCATGCGTGACAGGTCGAGCACAATCCCGCCGCGTACCGGAATCGGATTGCCCTCCAGGCTCGAACCTGCCCCCGGGCCGTAATCGGGACGGCATGGGCCGAAGCATAGCAGACGACTCGGCTGACCTCCTCGGTAGACAGCGGCCCAGGCGACCGCCTGGGGTCTGACCGGCCCACACGCCGACTCGTCCCCAGCCGCTACCTCGAGGTCGGCGGCCCGGGTCGAGATACGCCGGGCGGGCAGCAAAGCGCTCAACGCCCTGGCCAGAGACATACACCCCTCCTCGGCTGAGTATACCACCGAGGGGGCGGGGCCAAGGCGTCCAGGCCGGACGGCGACAATTGCATAAGCGACGCAGAAAGCGCACAATGCAGGTCGGCAAGCAGCCGCACCCTACCCGAGATCCTTGCCTTGAAGCCCATGCTCAGCGCAATTTTCTTTGATTTTGACGGAACGCTGGCCGATGACGGAGACGCGGTGAGTGAGGCGCTCGGCCGCGCCTGCGCAGTCATTCGCCAGCGTTGGCCCGACATTCCCGCCTCGGACCTCGTCCAGACCTACCGCCAGGTGTCAGAAACGGCCTGGGGCGACTACGACCGCTCCCTCCGCCACCTGTCTTCGCCCGAGGCTATGCTGGGGGCGGTCTGGCAGGAAACCCTGGCCACCTGGGACTGTCATGACCCCGCGGTGGAGCGTGAGGCCGCCGCCCTGTACTGGCACCACCGCCTCCACCGCTGTCGGCCCTTCTCGGATGTTGTGCCGGTGCTGTCCGGCCTCGGCCGGCGCTTCCACCTCAGTCTGCTTACCAACGGCGCGCCAGCCATGCAGCGCAGCAAAGTCACAACAAGTGGCTTGGAGGCGTTTTTTCACCGCATTTTTGTGGGCGGCGAGTTTGTGCGCGGCAAGCCCCATCCGGCCATCTTTCAGGCCGCGCTTGAGGCCGCCGGCTGCCGAGTTGAACAGGCCGTGCATGTCGGCGATTCGTTGCTGCACGATATTGCCGGTGCCCAGGCCGTCGGCATTCACACCGTCTGGCTGAACCGGAAACGCCTCGCCCTCGCCGATCTGCCGTCCCAGGTGCGACACGAGTTGGGGAGGACCCGACCGGGGCATGAGATTTCCAGCCTGACGGAGCTGCAAGCGTGCATTGACCGACTCATGGATGCCTCCCCTGGCTAAGCCCCACACACGATCAGGTCTGCCCCGGGCCGGACGGTTCGGCTCCGAGAAGGTCCGCGAGAGCGCAATGGATAAAAACGCCCACGATATTTTGCTATTTAATTACTACCGTGAGGCTGAGCTGCGGGGCGCTGATCTTATTCTGCGCCTGATCAACCGGATGGACGACCCCGGCCTCCAGGAGAAACTCTCCCGACATCTGGCCGACGAAACCAAACACGCTTGGCTGTGGACTGAGCGGATTCGGGCCTTGGGTGGCGTCCCGGTCCTCATCGACAATGGCTATCATCGCCATTTACGCAGCAAAATCGGCCTGCCGTCAAAGCTGCTTGACCTGCTCGCTCTGACCTATGTGGTGGAAGAGCGCTCGCGTAAGCGCTACGAAGAGCACGCCGCCCGGCCCGATGTGGATGCCGCCACCCGCAAGGTCCTTGATGAACTCCAGGATGACGAAAAACGCCATCTCGGCTGGGTGTCTGAAAAGCTGGCCCAGATGGCAAAACAGGAGGGTCAGGACAAGGTAGCGGTTGTCCTGGAGCGCTACCGGGCGCTTGAAGAAGAGGTGTTTACGGCGATGTTGGCAGAGGAGCGGCGGGCACTCCAGAACCTGACGGAGTACGCAGGCGCAGACTGAGGCCGGGCGCTTAGAGCTTCTTTTTCTTCTTGGAGACGTAATCCACCAGCAGATACTCTCCGAGGCTGTCGGGCCGGGTGTAGAACGCCCGGCCGCGGTTGAGTTGGGTCATTTTTTCGACAAAGGCCCGCAGGCTCGGGCTGTCGTCAAGCATAAACGTATTAATAGTCACCCCCCGCCCGGTCGCCCGTTCGACCTCTCTGAGCGTTTCTTGGACGGCCCGCATACTGATGCCGCCAAACGACAAAGGCCACTCGCAGTACAGCCGGCCGTGAGAAAAATAGGCGGTGGGCTGACCGTCGGTGACAACAATAATCTGCCGGTTGTGGCTCGGGTGGCGGTGGATGAGGTCTGAGGCTAGGCGAATACCGTCCTGGAGGTTGGTGAAGGGATCGCCCATATTCCAGCTGGCTTCGGGCAGGTCTTTGACTTTCAGCTCAACCGCGCGGGTAAAGAAGCCCACGATCGCAAAATAGTCGCGCGGATAGCGCGTCCGAATCAGGCTTTCCAGGGCCAGGGCGACTTTTTTGGCCGCGGCAAAGCGGCCCTCCCAACTCATTGACCAGCTCATATCGAGCAGCAGGACGGTCGAGGTGGTGGTCGCATGGTCGGTTTCATATACTGTAAAGTCCTCGGGCTGGATGCGCAGCGGCAGCCCGCTGCCGCCTCGCGTCACCGCCTTTTTGAGGGTGCCGACCAAATCGAGATGAAACGGATCGCCGTAGGTGTAGGGTCTGGTTTCATTGACCTTGATCTCGGCAATGCCCCGGTGGTCAGCGGCGTGGGCACCGGAGCGATCGCGGAGCAGGGCGGCATAGATATCCTGAAGCGCCAACTGGCCTATGCGCCGGATGCCCTTGGGCGACAGCAGCAGACGCCCTTCCCGAGGGACGACAAAGCCGGCGTCCTGCAACAGCGCCTGCATCTGTTGCAGGTTCTGGAAGTCCTGGAGCACGCCCTGGCCGAGCATGTCCTGGAGCATACTGGGGTCAATTTTCTCGGGCTGGCCGGACAGCAGATTCTGCTCCATCTCTTGCAGCTGGGCCATCTCTTTCATCAGGTCAAGGGCCTCGTCATAGGTGAGCGACTGCGGACCATTGAACAGATCGTTGTAGCGCCGCTGGAAGTCCTCCAGGGAACGAATATGCCCGAACTCTTGCATGAACTCGTCAAACGCCTCTTGGGCGGCTTGGTCTTCAAAGGGATAGCGCCTGAGCTTGTCCATTTTGTCGCTCAGCCGTTGGGGAAGACGGTCGAGAAACGCCTCGTTTTTGTCCAGCTCGGGTTTGTGTGGACGGCGCTCCTGGAGCGTGGTGCGCTCTTGGTTCAGAATCTGCGCGAGTCTGTCGTGCATCTCGTCCAGGGACGAGTGCAGGTTGGCCTGGCGGCAGCGTTCGCGTATCTCTTCGCGCAACTCCCGGACGAGGTCATCCAGGCCCTTGAGCTTCTCGTCATTATCCCCGTCTACGCCCTGGCGCATGAGTTTGTCCATCGCCTGGCGCATGTCGTCGGTGGCCGACAAATGGTCGGCCAGTTCTTGAAAAACCTTGTCGGCAGACAGCTGAACCCGCTGGCTCCCGTCCCAGGCGGTATAGCGTAGGGTGATCATGGGGTGCGCCCGTGTTGTGCTGAGCCGGAGCGGTCGGGCCGGAAGAGTCCCGGGCCGGAGGACGGCCTAGGCCCGGTAGGTATAGCGTCCGCCTTCGCTCTCTTTATTGAGTTTTTGGTGGAGATGGAGCCCTTCAAGGATGAATTCGGTCGCCGCCGCAATGAGACCCGGTTGCGAATCCACCCCCAGGACCTTGAGACCATCGGCCAGCCCGGTGACCTGGTGTCGCGTGTCCAGGTAGTCCGCGGCCGCCATGCCATCAGAAATCTCGATTCCCCAACCATTTTTGAAAGAGTCCACGACCGGGGCTAGCCCTTCGACGCTCAGGTGTTGGTCAAATACCTTTTGCACCGCTCGGCTGATCAGCCGATCTATAATCTCGCCGTCTTTTTTGTCCTCACCCGAGTACTCCAGTTCGATCTTTCCGGCGGTTGAGGGATACAAGGCGTGCAGGTCGCTGATCCGGGGCACAACATTGGTCTCGCCGAGGCGCACAGCGCGTTTCTCGGCGTTGCTGAGCAGGCTCTCAAAATTATTGATCGTCACCCGGACGCTGACACCCGAGGCTTGGTTGATCTCGCTTGAGTTGCGCGCTTCGATGGTCAACTGGGCCAGGATTTCCTTCATGAACTGCGGCACCTGAAACATCCGCTGCCCGCGCGGAAAGATGGTCGCCTCTTGTTCCATGATCGAAATCTCATGCTCAAGCGAGCGCGGGTAATGGGTCCGAATCTGGACATCGAAACGGTCTTTGAGGGGAGTAATAATCCGTCCCCGGCTGGTGTAATCTTCCGGGTTGGCGCTGGCGACAATCATCACATCAACCGGCAGGCGAATCTTAAAACCCTTAATCTGGACATCTTTTTCTTCCATCAGGTTGAACAGGCCAACCTGGACCTTCTCGGTCAGGTCGGGCAACTCGTTAATAGCAAAGATACCGCGGTTGGTGCGGGGAATGAGGCCGTAGTGAACGGTCTCTTCGTTTGATAGATAGCGTCCTTCGGCGACCTTGATCGGATCAACCTCACCGATCAAATCGGCCACCGCAACGTCCGGGGTGGCCAGTTTTTCGGCGTAGCGTTCGTCCTGGATCAGCCAGGAGATCTCCAAGTCGTCGCCCCGTTCGGCCGCCAGCCGTCTGCCCTGGGGAGTAATCGGGACAAAAGGATTCTCCGGGATTTCTGCGTCTCGAATGACCGGAACGTAGGGGTCTAACAAGGACGTGAGGCCGCGAATAATTCGGGACTTGGCTTGGCCGCGTTCGCCGAGGAAGACCATGTGGTGGCCGGCCAGGACCGCGTTCTCAACATCTGGAATCACGCTGTCTTCATAACCGATAATGCCGGGCAGGATCTGCTCGCCGGCCGCGAGCATACGCAGCAGGTTGGTCCGCATCTCTTCCCGCACGGACAGCACTTGGTAGCCGGCCTGTTTCAGGTCTCCAAGCGTCCAGGCTTTCTGACGTAGGGTTTCGCTGGGATGTTGCACAACGATCTTTACCTCTCCTCTGCGCTTTCAGTCTGGGGGGTCTGCTCTAGGCGGGGAGGGGTGCCGTCCGCGGGCGCGTTGGCCTGAACAGCCATTTTCTTGTCTACCCGCAAGCGGAGTTCTTTGCCGACTTTGAACAGCAGCACGCGTTTGGCCGCCACCGACACGACCGTACCGGTGCGCGGATTGCGTCCCTGGCGAGCTTGGCGAGCCTTGATGATAAAACTTCCAAATCCCCGAATTTCGATCCGCTCGCCCCGCACCAGGGCCTGCGTCATACTATCAAACACCACATTGACCATGACTTCGGCCTCACGCCGTGAGAACCGGGGGTAGTGCTCAGCCACTTCCTCAATAAGATGCCGTTTGGTCACCGCCCTGCCCCTCAGTCTTTCTGCCGGTCGTCCTTGTCCTCAGCGTCTTCCCGGTCGAGGCGTAATTCTTCGCCCAGAATATCTTCAAAGGAAAACCGCGCCTCTTCCCGCTCACGATGCAAGTAGGTCTCTATCTCGGCCCGTTCCTCGGTCCGACGCAGGGCTTTAATGCTGAGCCCCATCTTGTGTTCACGCGCGTCAATGTGGATGACTTCAGCCTCGACTTCGGTCCCGACACCAAATAGTGCCGACGGTTTCTCAACCCGTTCGGTTGACAGCTGAGAAATGTGGACCAGCCCCTCAACCCCGTCTTCAACCTCGACGAAGACGCCAAAATCGGTTACGCTGGTGATCTTGCCGTTGATCTGACTGCCGACCGGATGGCGCTCGGCCAGGGTCTGCCACGGATCAACCACCGCCTGTTTGATCCCCAGCGAGATTCGTTCGTTTGCGACATCAACCCCAAGGATAACCGCTTCAACCTCATCGCCCTTTTTGAACAACTCTGAGGGGTGTTTGACCTTTTTGGTCCAGTGCAGATCAGAAATATGGGCCAAGCCGTCAATGCCGTCCTCAACCTCGACAAAGACGCCAAAGTCGGTGAGGCTTTTGACTTTGCCCGAGATATGGCTGCCGACCGGGTGATTCATCCGCACCAGCTCCCACGGGTTGGGCGAAATCTGTTTGAGCCCTAAGGAGATACGTCGGTGGTCGGGGTTGATGTCCAAGACCACAACGGCGATCTTATCCCCGACCGACAGCAGCTTGGAGGGATGGGTGATGCGCTTGGTCCACGACATTTCGGACACATGCAGCAGGCCCTCGACGCCGCTCTCCAACTCAACAAAGGCACCGTAATCGGCCAAGCTGACGACTTTTCCGTGGGCCCGGCCTTCGACTGTGTAGCGCTCGGCAACCGTGAGCCAGGGGTCGGGAACCAATTGCTTGAGACCGAGCGAGACCCGTTCACGCTTGGCGTCGTACTTTAAGACCACCACCTTGAGCGTTTCGCCGGCCTTGACCATTTCTGACGGGTGACCAACACGGCCCCATGACATATCGGTCACATGCAGCAGGCCATCAATCCCGCCCAGATCGACAAACGCCCCGTAGTCGGTGATGTTCTTGACCGTCCCTTCCAGAATGACCCCTTCTTCAAGCAGCTTGAGCGTCTCCTCGCGCAGGGCCGTCTGTTCTTGCTCTAGGACTGTTCGCCGCGAGACGACCACATTGGCCCGTGAGCGGTTATATTTGAGGACGGCGAACTTCTCCCTGCGTCCGATAAACCGCTCCAGATCTCGCACCGGGCGTAAACCGACATGCGAGCCGGGCAGAAAGGCCGAGACCCCGATATCAACCTTCAGGCCGCCTTTGACTTTCCCAACGATGCTGCCCTCGATAGGTAGACCGCCGGTGAAGGCTTCTTCGATGTTGTGCCACACCCGGAACTGTTCCGCCTTGGCCCGAGACAACACAATGCCTTCCTGCTCGGCGTCAGCCGAATCAAAAAAGACCTCAACCTCATCGCCCTCACTGACAATGATTTGTCCCTCGTGCGAGCGAAACTCGGCCACGGGGATTTGCCCCTCCGATTTATAGCCAATGTCGATCGTGACCACCTCCGGCCCAATGTTCACCACTCGCCCCCGGACGATCTCACCGGGTTTGACTGTCTGCAAACTCTCTTCAAACAGTTGGCTGAAATCTTCACTTCCGCCGCCCTGTTCCTCTGCGGCTGGGCTGTCCGGTTGAGCTTGGCTCTCGGCGGCGGCAGCGTCCGCGCTATGGACCTGGGCTTCTTCGTGCTCGGTGTTGTGTTCCATGTTTGTGTGTACCCCCTGGGGAAGCTCCCTGCTCCTCGCCTCTGCATACCCTCCTCTCCATAAGGTTGCAAGAGCTACACTTTGTACCTTTTCCTTTTTTCATCAGCAGTTGCACAGTGTTCCGCGCAACTGGCAAGCGTGTCCACCACTTCTGCCAAGCTGAGGCCGGTGGTGTCAAGAATGATAGCGTCGGAGGCCGGGCGCAGCGGTGCGTGGCGGCGGTGCCGATCGCGTTCGTCCCGTTCCTGCATGTCGCTGCGCGTCAGCGCCAGAGAAGTCGAGGCACCTTTTTGGCGTAGTTCCCGGTAACGACGACGGCTGCGTTCCTCGGCCGAGGCGTCGAGATAGACCTTGAGGTCGGCCCCAGGAAAGACCACGGTACCAATATCCCGTCCTTCAACCACTATCCCGCCACCGCAGCCCAACTCACGCTGAACCGCCAACAAGCGCTCGCGCACGAGCGGCTGGGCGGACACCTTGGATGCCATCTGGCTCACCTCAGGACGCCGAATCTGAGCGGTCACATCCCGCTGGCCCACAAAAAGACGCTGGCCGCCCGGACCCGGCTCAAAGCGCACCTCGAGCGCCTCACACACCAACGCCAGACCCTCGGTGTCGCCAGGGTCGAGCTGCCGCTCCCAAGCCAACAGGCCGACCGTCCGGTACAGGGCACCGGTATCAACATAGCGATAGCCAAGGCGTTCAGCCAACAGGCGGCTGACCGAACTTTTTCCGGCTCCGGCCGGACCGTCTAGGGCAATAATCAGACCTGTTTTCATCCGCTTATTGGACGGCCCGGATGTCAACGCCGCTCAGCTCCTGCAACACACGATAGAAGCCCGGAAATGAAATATCAACGCAGCTGGCCCGCTCTAAGACGAGCGGCCCGCCCGCCCGTAGGCCGGCCACGCTGAGCGCCATGGCGATGCGGTGGTCGCCCCCGCTGGAGACGGCCGCGGCCCGAAACGGCTGGTCCTGGCCAGTCCGGCCCTCAATGACCACCCCATCCGGCAGTTCGGTCACGCCGACGCCGAACGCCTGGAGCGCGATGGCAATCGTCCGCAGCCGGTCGCTCTCCTTTACCCGCAGTTCCTGAGCCCCGCGAATCACGGTTGTTCCCTCGGCGCAGGCCGCAGCCACAGCGATGATCGGAAACTCATCAATAGCCCGAACGACCAAGGCTCCATCAATCCGCGTGCCACGCAGCCGACTGGCGTGGACCACTACATCACCCACCGGCTCGCCACCTACCCGGCGCTCGTTGTCAATGCGCAGCGTGCCGCCCATCGCGCGGAAGATATCGAGCACCCCGGTTCGAGTCGGATTCAGCCCCACCCCGCTGACTTGCAATTCGGAGTGCGGCACAATCAGTCCCGCTCCAATAAAAAAAGCGGCCGACGACAGGTCGCCGGGCACCTCAAGCTCGCAGGCGTGCAACCGCTGTTCGCCGGCGACAGAGACCATGGTGCCCCGTACCTCGACCCGGCCGCCGAAGGCCGTCAGCATACGCTCAGTATGATCACGGGAACGGACAGGTTCCCAGACCTGGGTTGTCCCCCGAGCCTGGAGCCCGGCCAGGAGAATGGCCGACTTGACCTGGGCACTCGCCACCGGGCTGCGGTAGCGTACCGCCCGAAGCACCTGATCCGGGCCAAGGCCGTGGATGTACAGGGGCAGATGCGTTCCGCCCTCAGCCGTGATCCTGGCCCCCATCTGGCGCAGCGGATCAATCACCCGGCCCATCGGTCGACCGCGCAGCGACGCGTCGCCGTCGAGCCGAGAGGCAAAAACCCGGCCCGATAAGACGCCGCACAACAGGCGGGCGGTAGTCCCCGAATTGCCGCAGTCGAGAGGGCTGGACGACGCTCGCAGCCCCGCCCAGCCCCGCCCGGTGACGATTACCTCGCTGCCGTTCTGGACAATATCGACCCCGAGTTCCCGGAGAGCGCCGACCGTACTGCGGTTATCCCCGCCTACAGCACAGTTGCGGATACGGCTCTGGCCGTGGGCGACCGCACCAAACATAAGCGCCCGATGGCTGATCGCCTTGTCGCCAGGCGGGCTGAGTTCTCCACACATCCTGGTCGGGGCGGGGCTGATGAGCAGGGCGTCAGTCATGGCCGCTCTCGCAGGCGCATCAAACGCTGCCGCTCTGTCCGGGCCGCGGCTATTGCCTCGGCCAGGGTCTGGTCGTCAGCCTCAGCAATGGCCGCTTTGAAGTCAGCTAAAGCAAGCTCAAACTCGGTCACCGCAGCCAGCAGCGCCGCACGGTTCTCCAGGCAAATATCCCGCCACATCTCGACCGGACTGGCCGCGACCCGACTCAGGTCATGAAAGGCGCTGCCGGCATAGGCCAGGACGTCCACACCGGGCAGGGGGTTGGCCAGCGCGGCGTTCATCACACTGAAAGCAATCAGGTGTGGCAGGTGACTGACCCGTGCCAACACTTGGTCATGGAGCCGCATGTCCATCTCTTCAACCCGCATGCCAACCGCCTGCCACAGGCCACGGACCCGGGCCAGGGCGGCCGGGTCCGTGGCCCGGGTCGGGGTCAACACACACAGCCGGTTTTTAAACAGCGAAGCAAAGGCCGCGGCCGCCCCGGCCTGCTCAGTCCCGGCAACCGGATGCGCCCCCACACACGGGAGGGACGGCGGGAGGAGTTTCTCCAATACCGTCACCACGCGCTCCTTGACGCTACCCACATCGGTAATAATACAGCCGGGCGGCAAATGGGGGATGAATGACTCCATCACACGGCGGGTGGCCGCAACCGGCACAGCCAACAGAAACAGGTCCGCCCCCTGAGCCGCCTCGACCGGGTCAAAGGTATAGGCATCAATACAGCCTCGCTCCAGGGCAACCTTGAGGTTGGCTTCGGTCCGCCCAAAGCCGATCACCTCGCCGACCAAGCCGCGCTGGCGGGCGGCCAGCCCTAGCGAGCCGCCGATCAGGCCGACCCCGGCAATGATAAGGCGCTGAAAAAGACGAGCCATAGGTCTTTACGCTTCCTTGATAATCCGCTCCAGAGCCCCAATAAAGCGCTCATTCTCGTGCGGAGTACCAACACTCACCCGGGCGTAACCCGGATAGCCATAGCCCTCCATCGGTCGGACAATAACCCCGGCCGCCAGCAGCTTATCGGCAATCCCGACCCCGATGTTGACCAACAGAAAGTTGGCCCAACTCGGCGCGTACTCCAGGCCCAGGCGATCCAACGCGGCGCGCAAATAGGCCAAACCCCGCGCATTATTGTCCTGAGTGCGACGGATATGGGCCTCGTCGTCCAAGGCGGCCAAGGCCCCGACCTGGGCCAGGCTGTTCACATTGAACGGCTGACGAATACGGTTGAGGGCATCGATCACCTGGAGCGACGCGATGCCGTAGCCGACCCGCAGCCCGGCCAAGCCACAGATCTTGGAGAAGGTGCGCAGGGTGACGATGAGCCGGTCGTCGGCGTGATAATCGAGCGAGTTCGGATAGTCCGGGTCATCTACAAACTCGAAATAGGCCTCGTCAACCACAATCATCACCGCCGCGGGCACACGTCGCAAAAACGCCTCCCACTCGCCGCGGGGATACATCGTCCCAGTCGGGTTATTGGGATTATCCAGAAAGATGATCCGGGTATCAGCGGTCACAGCCTCGGCCATAGCCACCAAGTCAAACCGGAACCCGGTGTGCGGAACCGTTATTGTCCGTCCCCCTGCGGCTTTATTCACCAAGTGGTAGATGGCAAAGGCATGCGCACCGACCACAATGGACTCCCCGACCCGCACAAAGGTCCGCACGATCATTTCGATCAACTCGTTTGAGCCGTTGCCGATAATCAGACACGAGCGGTCAAGACCGAGCTTTTCGGCCAGACGTTTTTTCAGGGAAAACGCATCGCCGTCGGGGTAGAGATTGAGGACGGGCAGCGCGGCCGTAACTGCCGCCACCGCCTTGGGCGAGGGGCCCAGCGGATTTTCGTTTGAGGCAATTTTGATCGAGTCGGGAATGCCGTACTCGCGTTCAAGATCTTCAATCGGCTTGCCGGGCTGATACGGCGTCAGGGACAGAATCCATTCTGGAACATATTTGCCAATATCCATACATCCTCACCCCGGCGGTCGGGACACAGCCGCAAATCGGGCTAGGTCCGGCTGGCCTGTTTGGCGGTCGCATACGAGCCCAGAATCCTGACCTGGATACACAGCGGCTCAATCTCCTGGAGTGCCCGGGCTAGGGGCGGGTCATCCATATGGCCCTCTACATCAATAAAAAACAGGTATTCCCAGGGTTTGCCCTTGAGCGGACGCGACTCAATACGCAACATATTGATCGCGTTGTCGGCAAAAGGTTTGAGGGTCTGATACAGGACGCCGGCCCTGTCTTTGACCGACACGAACAGGGCGGTTTTGTCGTGGCCGGTCGGCTTCGAGGGCTGGGCGTGGCCCAGAATGGCAAAGCGGGTAAAATTGGCCGTCTGATCCTGGATATCCGCGGCCAGCACCCCAAGCCTGTACTCCTCGCCGGCCAGACGGCTGGCAACGGCCGCGGTACAGGTGTCATGGGCGGCCAGTTCGGCCGCGCGGGAGTTGCTGCTGGCCTCCTCAACGACCGCGCTCGACAGATGGGTGGCCAGCCAGCGCCGACACTGGGCCAGGGCTTGCGGGTGAGCCAAGACTCGCTGCACCCGCTCCAGCCGCGGGGCACGGCTGAGCAGACAGTGGCGGATGGCCAGAAAGCGTTCGGCAATGATGCTGAGCGGCGACTCAACAAACAGGTCAAGCGTAATATCAACCGCTCCGCCGGTCGAGTTTTCAATTGGCACCACCCCGTAATCGGTGTGTTCGTGCTCAACCTCGGCAAACACCTCGGGAATGGTCGAGACCGGGACGCACTCGACCAGGGCACCAAACTGTTCGCGGACGGCCATATGGGTGTATGACGCGGCCGGCCCCAGGTAGGCAACCCGGGGCAGTTGTTCGAGAGCCCGCGAGGCCGAGATGATCTCGCGATAAATGGCCTGGACGGCGGGGGTCGAGAGCGGTCCGCTGTTCAGTTCGGCCAGACGGGCCATAATCTGGTACTCACGGCTCGGCACATAGACCGCGGCCTGCTCGCTGTGCTTGGCCCGGCCGATGCGTTGGGCCACGCTCGCCCGGCGGTTGATAAGGCGGACAATCTGGGCGTCAATCCGGTCAATTTTTTCACGCAAGGGAGCGAGCGAGACGGCGGGACGTTTTTTCGGCACGGCTCGTTTTGTACTACGATTCAGGGTCCGCGTCTATCGGTGTTTGGCCCGCCGGTGTCGCGCACCGCCTCTGTCCCCATGCGCCGGAACTTTTCGTAGCGGCGGGCCAGCAGTTCATCCAACGACAGGTGAACGGTCTCGTGCAGATGACGGGCGATGGCCTGACCAACCGCGGTCATGGCCGCCTGCGGATGGCGATGCGCTCCGCCCTGCGGCTCAGGTATGATATCGTCAGTCATCCCCAGACGTAACAGGTCGGGGGCGGTGATTTTCATCGCCTCAGCCGCCTTGGCCACCCGCTCGGGAGTCCGCTCGCCGTACAGAATAGCGGCACAGCCCTCCGGGGTAATGACCGAATAACACGCATTCTCCTGCATCAACACCCGATCACCGACCCCCAGCGCTAAGGCTCCGCCACTGCCCCCCTCGCCAATCACCACTACAATCACCGGCGTCCGTAGACCGGCCAGCTCGCGGATATTGCGGGCGATCGCTTCAGCTTGGCCACGCTCTTCGGCACCCACCCCGGGGTAGGCACCTTGGGTGTCAATAAAGGACACCACCGGCCGGCCAAAGCGTTCCGCCAGATGAAACAGCCGCAGCGCTTTTCGATACCCTTCGGGACGCGGCATGCCAAAATTCCGGGAGACCTTTTCCCGGACCGTTCTGCCCCTCTGGTGTCCGACGACAACGATAGCTCGTCCCTGGAAGCGGGCCAGACCGCCGACAATGGCCGGGTCATCAGCAAATGTCCGGTCGCCGTGGAGTTCGACAAACTCGCTGCTCAAGGACCGAATATAATCCAGGCTATAGGGCCGGTCGGTATGGCGTGAGAGTTGGACACGCTGCCAGGGCAGCAAAGCCTTGTAAATCTCCGCTTCCTGAGTCTGCTGCCGTTCGGTCAGCCGGGCGAGCTCGCTCAACTCCTCGGCTGAGCAGTCTTCCCGGCGACCTAGTCCTTCAATCCGCTTATCAAGCTCGCTCAGCCCCTGCTCAAAATCCAGATAGGTCGTCTGCACGACTCTCCCCTCATCAAAGGTGCAAAAATTTTGCGACCGTGGTCCGAATCTGGTCAATTTGGTCTGGCCCAAACCAGCACACCGCCGGCTCAGCGCGAAACCACGTCATCTGCCGTTTGGCCAGCCGCCGGGTGTGTTGCGCCATGTCGGTCAGCGCCTCTTCCAGCCCACACCGGTGCTCAAGGACACGCCGCATCTGGGTATAGCCAATCGTCTGCAGCACGGGCAGGTCGGGGCTATAGCCCAGCTGCCACAGCCCACGCAACTCTTCCACTAGCCCCTTCTGTACCATCTCCCGACAGCGCCGGCCAATTCGTTCGTGCAGGCTGGCACGGTCTCGTTCGAGTCCGATCGTCAGGGTGTCAAAAGGGCGCTCTCGAAAGCCGTGCCGCGCCTGCCACTGACTGAGCGGGGTACCGCTGAGCAGAAACACCTCTAAGGCCCGGATGAGGCGCGGCCTATCGTTCGGATGCAGGCGGGCGGCGGCCGGCGGATCGATCTGTTGCAACTGGCGGTGTAAAAAACTGCCGCCCACATCGTCTTCCTGCTGCCGCAGACGGGCCCGCAGCGCGCTATCGGCCGGCGGTCCATCAAACAGCCCGCGCGTCAGGGCGCGGATGTAGAGCCCCGTCCCGCCGACCACCAAGGCGTGTTTTCCGCGCTGCACAATATCGGCGATGGCGGTCTGGGCCAGCTGACGAAAACGCGCCACGTCAAAGCCCGCATCCGGCTCAACCACGTCAAGCAAGTGGTGGCGGGCGGCGCGCCGTTCGTGGGGCGTGGGTTTGGCCGTCCCAATATCGAGATAGCGGTACACCTGACGGGAATCAGCGCTCACGATTTCGGTGTTACAGAGGCCGGCCAACTCAATCCCCAGGGCTGTTTTTCCGCTGGCCGTTGGCCCAGCAATCACCACAAGCTTGGGCTTCCCCATGTTCCACCGGTTTACGCTTTCGGTCGGTCAATGCTAAAGACACCAGACTCGCGTAGTACTCGAGCGGTATGCGGGGCGAGCTGTTTGTGTTCACACTGTTTGAGGTCTTCCACCGAGTCCAGATCAAAGCGAATACTCTGTGCCTCGACAACACGACACGCAATACCCTGTCGGCGGGCGGCCTGTTGATGGGCGGCCAGGCTTGGCCCACCAAAACACGGCTGCATGACTAGTGGCGGCACGCGCATAAAGGCATTGGTCCCGTCCCCATACTTACAGCGCACGAGCAGGATCTCAGGCCGGCCGCTCAGCTGGGCGAACAGATGGGCGATGTCTTGTGGGCGGATGAGCGGCAAATCGGACAGCAACACCAGGAGCGTTGTTGCCCCGTGACGCAGACAAAAGTCTGTCCCCAGCCCGGTCGCCCCGTTCAGCCCGCGCGGATGCCCCTCATCTACGGTCAACGCTCCCAGCCCCCGTGCCAGGGCGAGCAGGGACGGGTCGGAACTGACCACCGCGACCCGATCGACCGTCGGAACCTGAAAAACACTCGTCACCACATCGGTCAGCATGGCCCGTGACAGGGCTCGGCGGGCCGTCTCGGACAGCACAATCGACAGGCGGGTTTTCCCCTCAGCCAGGGCTTTCACCGGCACCAGTACGAAGTTCACAATAGTCTCATAGTGACGAAATTCCGCTTGCTGAACAAGGGCGTGTGTGCCTATAGTGGCGTGCTTGACGCCGGCCTAAACCCGCCCGGCGTCAGCCAGACCACACTGGGGGCCACCGTGGTGGCCGTCCATACTCTGAGTGCGTCGTGCGTATCATTGCCGGCTCCCATGGCGGCCTCCAACTCAAAGCGCCCAAGGGCTACACCGTCCGGCCAACGGCCGATCAGGTCAGAGAAGCGATTTTCAATATCCTGGCCAGCCGCTTTCCGCTCCAGGGGGCCGCCATCCTTGATCTGTTTGCCGGCACCGGCGCGCTGGGTCTCGAAGCCCTGAGCCGAGGGGCCAAGTCGGCCGTTTTTATTGATCCGCACCCGGAAGCCCAGCGTACGCTTCGGACCAATCTGCGCACAACCGGCTTTCGCCAGCGGGGCCGCATTCTGCGCACCTATGCCACAACCGGGCTGAAAATCGCCGTCCAGCAGGGCTTACGCTTCCAGGGCGTCTTCGTCGATCCGCCATACGGCCAGGGTTGGGTGGACAAGATGCTCCGGGCCTTAGCCGCCGGCCCGCTCCTCAGCCCCAATGCCTGGGTCGTGGTTGAGCATGACCCCGGTGAGAGCGGGGCTGGTGCCTATGGCGGTTTGGTATTGACGGACCGCCGCCGTTACGGCAAAACCAGGGTGTCCTTCTATGAGGACCGGGACGAGGAGGCAGCGTGAAACGTCGGGGTATTTACCCAGGCTCTTTTGATCCACCGACCTACGGACATATCGACATTGTCCGTCGCAGCCTGGAGCTTGTTGACGAGGTCGTCGTGGCGGTGGTGTACAACCCGCAGAAGTCAAACTATCTATTCACCCCCGAGGAACGCCTCGCCATGTTCCGCGAGGAGTTCAAAGAGGCCGGCGACCGGGTGCTCTACGATAGTTTTCATGGCCTGCTAGTTGACTATGTCGAGAAAATGCGAGCTTCCCTTGTGATTCGTGGCCTGCGGGCGGCCTCCGATTTTGAGTACGAGTTTCAAATGGCTCTCATGAATCGGCACATGAAACCACACATTGAAACGATTTTCCTGGCCACCGGTGCCGCCCATTTCTACACCGCCTCGCGCTTGGTCAAAGAAATTGCCAGCTTCAGGGGATCGGTCCAAGGGCTGGTCCCGCCTCACGTTGAGAAACGGCTGCGGGAAAAGCTGGCCGAAAACTCCTCCGTGCCCTCAACCCCACATACAGCAGAACCATGACACAGCTTGCCGAACGCCTGTCGCTCATCAAGCCCTCTCCCACCCTCGCCGTCACCGCCCAGGTCGCCGCCCTCGGTCGCCAGGGCATCAGCGTGATTGATTTTGGTGCCGGAGAGCCCGACTTTGACACGCCCGAGCATATCAAGGCCGCGGCCGTGGCAGCCATCAACCAGGGCCAGACCAAATACACCCCGGTCGGCGGGACCGCGGCCGTCAAAGAGGCGATTATCGCCAAACTGGAACGGGATAATGGGCTTCGCTATGCCTTGTCCGAGGTGACCACCAACTCGGGCGGGAAACACACCCTGTTCAACGCCTTCCACGCTCTGTTTGGAGCGGACGACGAGGTCCTGATCCCCACCCCATATTGGGTCAGCTATTCGGACATGGTGATCCTGACCGGTGCGCGGCCAAAGCTGTTGACAACGACCGAGGAGACCGGTTTTAAGCTGACCGCCGCACAGCTCAAAGCGGCCATTGGTCCCACCAGCAAGGCCCTCCTGCTCAACAGCCCTTCAAACCCAACCGGCGCAGCCTATACGGAACACGAGCTGGACCGGCTGATTGAGGTGATTGAGCCGACAGACCTGATCGTTATTTCGGACGAGGTATACGAGAAGTTTTTATACGATTCACCGCGGTGCGCCCAGATTCTGGCCCGCAAACCCGAGCTCCGCGACAGGGTCCTGCTAGTCAACTCGGTGTCCAAGACCTACGCTATGACCGGCTGGCGTCTGGGATATGCCGCGGGTCCGGCAGAGCTGATCAAAGCGATCGAAACGCTCCAGAGCCAGAGCACCTCAAACCCCAGTTCTATCAGCCAAGCCGCAGCAGTAGCGGCCTTGACCGGGACCCAGGAGCCGGTCGGCGTGATGGCCGCCGAGTTTGCCACACGCCGCAACTACATCGTTGACCGCCTGCGCGCCATTCCCGGCCTCACCTGTACCCTGCCCGAAGGCGCGTTCTACGTCTTCCCCAATGTGTCCGGCTACTTTGGAGCAACAGGGCCGGACAGCCGCATTGAATCGGCGACCGACCTCGCCCTGTACCTGCTGGAAGAGGCCCGCGTCGCCCTGGTCGCCGGCGAGGGCTTTGGCGCACCCGACAATGTCCGTATCTCGTATGCCACCTCGATGGCCAATCTGCAAAAAGGCATGGACCAGATCGAGGCCGCCCTCAAGCGCTTAAAGCGCTAGATAACCCTATCTCTCACAGACGGAGAGCCAAGCCCGCCTTCCCTCGCCTGGAGAATCCTGGAATACTGGCCGTATGGCGGACAGTCCACACAAGGAACGCCTGGTCTTCACCGAGGCCGATCGGATTCCGCTCCACCTGCTCTCCGGCTTTTTGGGCAGCGGCAAAACCACCCTGCTGAAGCGGCTGCTGGACCACTGCCTGGCAGTCGGGCTCAAGCCGGCGGTGATGATGAACGAGTACGGCGAGGTCAATATCGACGGCGAACTGCTACGCGGCCAGGGCTTTAGCGTCCGCGAGATGACTAACGGCTGCATCTGCTGCACAATCGGCAGCACGCTCGGCTTGGCCCTCCAGGAAGTCGCCGCGCTCAAGCCGAACCTTATCTTTGTGGAAGCCACCGGCTTGGCCGACCCGGTCGAACTGATCGATCAGGCCACCAAGGAAGAAGTCCTGACCCGGGTCCGGCTGGCGTCGCTGATCGCCGTGCTTGACCCGCACAATTTTGCCCGGCTGGCCGAAGAGTTGCACGCCGGGATTCAGCAACAGACCGAGCTGGCCGACTTTGTGGTGCTCAACAAGCGCGACTTGGCCGATGACCACACCCTGGCAGACCTGAGGGCCCAGATTCGCCGGCTCAACCCCCGCGCCCAAATTGTCCTGACCGAGCGGGGAGCACTGGACTACGACCGTATTCTGGCGACAACGGGAACACTTGCCCGTTCGGCCAGCCCACATGACCGGAAGGCGACACGTTCCGTCCTCTCTGTCCACGACCACTTTCATACCCTGACCCACCTGTGTCAGGCTCCGCTGGTCCGCGCCCGGTTTGAAGCCTTGATGCGTGCTCTGCCGTCCACCGTCTGGCGGGCCAAGGGCTTTGTCCGTTTTACCGATTCGGAGGAACAGTGGATGTTCCAATACGTTGCGGGTGAGTTTGACATGGAATGGATCGACCTGTTGCCCGAGCCGCCGGAGCATGTGGTGTTCATCGGCAAAGGCTTTGACCGCGACGCGCTCCAACAAGCGCTGCTCGCGTGTGGCTAGTGGCTAGTCGGATGCGTGCCGCCCGAGGCGGTATACAAATCGGTATCGGCTTCGGGCAGTGGACATACGGCCTGCCTCATTGTGTCTCAGAGGGAAGACAGCAGCATGACTGAACAGCAGGAGCGTTGGGGGAGTCGGGTCGGGGTCATTTTAGCCGTAGCGGGGTCCGCGGTAGGCATGGGCAATTTTCTGCGCTTTCCCGGCCAAGTCGCCCAGAACGGCGGCGGGGCGTTCATGATCCCCTACTTCTGCGCCCTGCTGTTTCTGGGCATCCCGATCTGCTGGGCGGAGTGGAGCCTCGGCCGCTACGGCGGGCGCAAGGGCCTGCATTCCGCCCCGGCCATTCTGGGCATCGTCGGCAGGGGATCGACGGCCCGCTACAGCGGCGTCCTCGGCCTGCTCGTCCCGCTCATCGTCTACATGTACTATGTGCTGATCGAATCGTGGTGCCTGCGCTACTTTGTTGCCTACCTGACCGGCAGCATTGACCTTGGTCCAGACCCGACCCGGTACACCGCCCAGTCGGGCGACTTCTTTACCGCGGTGACCGGCGACAAGGCCAACGGCCTGACCCTGAACGGCAGCCTGCACCCCGGCGTGCTGTTTCTGCTGGCCACCGTCGCCTTCAACCTGTGGTTCATCTGGCGTGGTCTGGCCAAAGGCATCGAGACCTTCTGCAAGATCGCCATGCCGACCATGCTCGTCTGCGCCCTGATTGTGCTCGCCCGCGTCCTGACCCTGGGCACGCCCGACCCCAGCCTGCCCGACCAGAATGTCCTGGGCGGCCTCGGCTTCATGTGGAACCCCGACCTCTCCAAACTCGGCGACTTCAAGACTTGGTTAGCCGCGGCCAGCCAAGTCTTCTTCAGCCTGTCGGTCGGCTTTGGCGTCATCATCAACTACGCCTCCTACCTCAGCAAAAAAGACGATGTGGTGCTGTCCGGGCTGACCGCCTCCTCCACCAACGAGTTCGTTGAAGTCGCCCTCGGCGGCCTGATTACCATCCCTGCGGCCTTCATCTTTCTGGGGGCCGGCATCGCCGTCGGCAGCAGCTTCGGCCTCGGCTTTCACACCCTGCCGGTCGTCTTCGCCCACATGGGCGTCTTCGGGCAGATCATCGGTGCCATTTTCTTCCTCATGCTGTTCCTGGCCGGCGTCACCAGCTCCCTGTCCATGCTCCAGCCAATATTCGCCTTCCTGTCCGAAGCCCTGGCTATGCCCCGCTCCACCGCCATCGCCTGTCTCGGCCTGCTGTCCACCTTCGGCTCGCTGTGGGTGCTGTACTTCAGCCAGGACCTCGTCGCCCTCGACACGATGGACTTCTGGGTTGGCACGCTTGGCATTTTCGTCATGGCCACCGCGCTGATTATCTGCTTCGGCTGGGTCTTCGGCATTGACCGGGGTCTGGCCGAGGCCCACCGCGGGGCCTTGCTCCGCATCCCCCATTTCTTCCGCTTCATCATCAAATATCTCTCGCCGGCCTACCTGCTCGTCGTTATCGTTGGCTTCTGCTTCCAGAGCCTCCCCGACTACCTCCACGGCCTGAGCCAGAACGCCGTCGCCCGCTGGACCGTGGGCTTTATCGCCGTCGTCCTGCTCCTGCTCGCCGTCATAACCCGCATCGGCGAGCGACGCTGGCGGGCCGCCGGCCTGGATATTGACGGGCGTCTGCCGATGGATGACGAAGGACGGAACGCCTCGCCTGCCGTGCGATCTGATGACACATTCCGTCCTTGAGGAGACACGCCAATGACAGCCGGAGGGTGGATTTCCATGCTGGTATCGGTCAGCTTTGTCGTCGGGCTTGTCGGCTTCTGTTTCTACCGCGTGCTGACCGGCACAGAAGCACCGCCGCCCGACGATCACGCCGCCCGCTGATGTCTGAACCCGGATTCATCTGATGATATTCCCCTGATTCCCCTCTCCCCTCGCTCACAGCAGGGCGGATCAGCGTAGCGTAATCCGACATCACCCGCCGTGTCGGCTTACGCCTGACAGCTACGCCGATCTGCGCCCTGCCCCCTTCCCAATCACCCCTTGCGCCCGCAGCCGCGCCTTGAGTTCCGCCTGCGTGCCCCGCCCCTTGGCGCTGTTGCACGCCCCGCACAGCAGTTGCAGGTTGTCGAAATGATCCGTGCCGCCCTTGGCCCGGGAGACAATGTGGTCAATGGTGAAGTTGCGAAACGGGAAGGCCACACCACACCCGCCGCACAGCCCTTCCTGCCGACCGAACAAGCTATGCTTATGCGTCTTGTAGTGCGGCAGTTCGCCCAGGTCGCTCCGCCGGGGGATGTCCTGGCGGTGATGCACATCGTAGAACAGCCCCATCTCTTTCTCCAGGCGGCTCTTGACCAGCCGGGCGGCCACCGGGGAGAGGTCAATGCCGACCCATTGGCGGTTCAGGTGTTCCGCGGTGACGAGGGCCGTGGCGCAGCCGCAGAAGGGGTCCAGCACGATGTCGCCGGGATTGCTGCTGGCGGTGATGATGCGCTCTAACAGCGCAAGGGGCTTCTGGGTGGGGTAGCCGGTGCGCTCCTTTTGTGTGGTGGGAAACCAGCCTTGCTGTCCGTATATCTGCATAATGTCTGACCAACAGGTTGAAAGAGGGATTCCAGGGCTTTCATCAAGGTATTGCTTGACGATTTTGCCTTTCCGTGAACGGGTCTGATACAATCGCCCGTCGCCATCGTCGTGACGGAACCAAGCTTTGTATTGCTCGCTGTACGGCGTGAATTGCCGGTTGTACAGGTGTTGCCCATACCGCTTTGCATAGACCAACAGCACGTCATGCACTTTGATCGGCTTTTTCCCAGCGGAGCGCCCCCCGGATGGAGTGCCGTAATTCCACACCACTTCTGTGATAAACGCCTTCTTCCCGAACACGGCATCCATGAGGAGTTTCAGGTAGTGGCCGGCATCTTGATTGCAATGCAAGTAGATGGAGCCGGTCGGCTTGAGCACCCGGCGCATCTCCAGCAATCGCACCGCCATCATAATCAGGTAGCTCTTCATGCCCGGCGAGTGGCTGAGGCCGGCAGCATCAATAATCGCGTAGAGGGCCGGCTCCTGCTCGGCAATCTCGCCGTGCCAAGCCACGTCTACATCATCGAGCGTCCAGGTATCTTTGAAGGCCGCACCTGCCGCCTCGGAGCCGATGGGTGCGGCATAGGTCTGATTGCTGTTGAAGGGCGGGTCCAAGTAGATCAGGTCTACCGCCTCCGCGTTCATACCCCGCAGCTTGATTTCAGCCTGTAACAATTCTGTCTCCTTCATGTCAATTGTTGTAATCATCGCCAGAAGTTTACCGGAGGATAGTGCAATGGACACAAAAGTTCCTGGCTGACCGATCAGTAACGGAGTCGGGCCGTTTTCTGTTAGAACATTTACCATCATGGTCGAAGGAACGCCTGTCTCCGATTTATCGTCATAGTCAAGTAAGGTGATGAAGACTCTTTCGCCAGAAACGCTTATCACTTCTCCGATTTTATAGTCGCTCATATTGCAAACCCCTTTTGTCATTATGGTTCCAAGAGGCGAACAAATTCGCTGAATTTCCAAAGGTCTGTTCCTTTGTTTGTATCCTTGCCGTCAATATAACAGTTATCGGGAAATGCCCCACAAAACGCCCCAAACTGTCTTAGATCGTTCAAACATTCGGGAGTTTCTCCACAAAGCGCGGTTAGTTGAATCCTTCCTTCCCGCAATTTTGGAAAAATCAATTGATCGTTGATATGTTGGTCACTGAAACTGAATCCACAACTTGCCAGATACTTACAGATCGATCCAAGCATCTGCGAAGAGCGAGTGAATAAGGAATCGAAAGGCGGGGCTAAGGTGTCCATGATCTTTTGGCGGCGAGGAAGAATCATCTCTCGTGATCGACATTGGTCAAGGAGGTTAATCCCACTCTCAATTGTTGCATTTCCCTTCTTAAACCAAGATATCGAGCCGTGAAGTTTGATGAGATTGATCCATAATTTGTGGCTCTCCTCAAAGGTTGTCTTCCTTCCACCACTACTTATTTCGCCCCTGTGCAGATTGAAAACTGTGGGGTTGAAAAATCTACTCAAGGGGCCATCGAATCCCGTCTCGATCCGAACTCCCACTTCTCCAGCAGCAAGCTCAAAAAGAATGTCGTAATTTGTAGTAAAGATTGTGATAATAGGCGTACTAGGCGGCATACCGCCTGCTCTTTTTTTTAGAGCCTTGAGAAATTGGATATGGTAGGTCAGATCAGGGTTTCTAACATCGAGAATCGTTCCAACGATTGCTCTACGAATTTCGCTTTCTAGCTCACTGTAGCTATTGTTCTGTGTATCCACAAAATACCTCCTTACAGAATCTGAAAGGATTTCGATGTTCGGGTCTCCAGTGGTCTCGTCGTAGCTCAACCTTTCCTGGCTGAGGAGATTGTCCAGTGTTTCTCTATTCACGCGAGACAGATTGCCGACCACTGTCCTGGTAATATCTTGCATAAGCGGAAACCCTGCCTCTTTTGACGTACCCGCACCGAAAAGGAATCCCATGTTGTTTAAGCCGGTTTCGATTCCTGGAAAAATTTGTGATACGCTCAAGCTCATCTACCCCGTCTTTGGTCGTCTTATTGGAGGTTGTGGATTTATACATTCACTGGCTACAGCGGGGCAACCCGTCCCAAGATCTTCGCATGAGACCCGTCTTTCTGCTTTATACTCGCCAAGCTCAGCCGCACTCTAACTCACCACTCGCCGGTAAGCAACCCCTGCATCAAGCCACGTTTTTGCCCATGCTCTTTCTTGGAGGTCGCTCATACAGCACCTTCCCCTCCCGCAGTGCGCGCGCCAACACATGGTTGAGCGAATCGCGCCAGTACGCCACATCGTCACGCGAGTAGACCAGCACGTCAATGCCAACCCGAAAACCCGCCAACGCATGATAGAGCCTGACCATCTCCCGGTGACGGCTGCGGCTCGGCCCGAAGGGTTCGGCCTCGACAACGATCAGGTCCACATCCGAATCCGCCCGCGCCTCGCCCCGGGCCCGGGAGCCAAACAGCATCACCTGCTCGGGGTCTACCTCATCCACAATGGCCCGCACCATCTGGGCAATCAACGCCTCAGTGACGTGCATCCCGCTCAGGTTCCTTCCGTCTCGCCCAAGAGGCGTTGCACACGGTCAAATAATGACTGCGCCAAGTCCAGAGCGGCTTCACGGTCGAAAGGTCCCGTCCAGCGGCCTCAAGCAGCATTCTGGCCTGTTTCAGGTCGCTCATACAGCAGCTTGCCTTCCCGCAGGGCACGGGCAATCACATGGTTGGGGGAATTGTGCCAATAGTCTATTTCGTCGCGGCTGTAGAGCAGAACGTCAACAGGGATCTCGAAATCGAACAACGCCAGGCTGACGCGGGTCAACTCCTTGCGGCGGCTGCGGCCCGGCCCAAAGGGTTCGGCCTCGACAACGATCAGGTCCACATCCGAATCCGCCCGCGCCTCGCCCCGGGCCCGGGAGCCGAACAGCATCACCTGCTCGGGGTCTACCTCGGCCACAATGACCCGCACCATCCGGGCAATCAACGCCTCAGTGATGTGCATCATCTTTACTCCGAATGCCAGGCTACACACCTGCTCAATATATGGTCAAGCGTCCTGTCGGCTTACGCGCGGCTACGCCGACCTGCCCTGCATGTGAGGGAAAAACGCCCGCCGGGCGGCTAGGTCCTGCTCGCCGAGTGTGCTAGGCTGCTTGCCAGAGCAGCAGACAGGCGCGGGGGGCCGGCCAGTAGCCCGCCACATAGCACAAGGAGACCGCCCATGCAGCAGGCCACACACAACGGAAGCCAGTTTGAGACACCGGTCGTTGAGACCCTGGTTCACGACGACAAAGTTCACGCCTCGCTCTACACCGACCCGCACATCTTTGAGCAGGAACTCGAAAAAATCTTCTACCGGGTGTGGGTGTTTGTCGGCCACGAGAGCGAGATCCCCCAGCCGGGCGACTATGTGACCCGTCAGATCGGCCGCCAACCGGTGCTCATGGTCCGTGACAAAGCCGCCGCCGTGTCGGTCTTTCTCAACCGCTGCGCCCACCGCGGCACCATGGTCTGCCCGGCAGACTCGGGCAACGCCCGGGCGTTTACCTGCCCCTACCACGGCTGGACGTATAACCTGAGCGGCAGGCTGACCGGTGTGCCCTACCCCGGGGCCTATGGCCCGGACTTCAACAAGGCCGACTATGGCCTGTCGCGGGTCGCTCGCTGCGACAGCTACCGGGGCTTTGTGTTCGCCAGCCTGAGCCTCCACGGCCCGTCGCTGGCCGAGCACCTGGGCAGCGCCAGCCTGATCATTGACCGCGCCTGTAACCTGTCGCCCGAGGGCGAGCTTGATCTCCGCGCCGGCTGGATCAAACACCGCTACCAGTCAAACTGGAAGATGATCCCCGAGAACGATACCGACGGCTATCATCTGGGCTTTGTGCATAGCGCCATTCTCAAGGCGGCCGGCTCCCACTATCAGCGCTTTGTCGGCGACGAGGGCAGCAATAAGGGCATTGTGCGCGACTGGGGCAACGGCCATACCGAGATTGAATGGGCGCTGGGCTACCAAAAACCGTTTGAGTGGTTTGGTGCCGCTCCTGACAAATACGCCGCCTACCTGTCGGCCCTGGAGCACAGGTGCGGCAAGGCCGAAGCCCAGCGACGGGTGTTTGAAGGCCCGCCCCACGCCCTGATCTTCCCCAACCTGTTCCTGGCCGAGATGAACATCGCCCTGTTCTATCCGCTCAGCGCCGAGGAATCGATCCAGTGGCATACGCCCATGTTTCTCAAGGGCGCACCAGAGCTGAACGCCCGGCTGCTGCGCCAGAGCGAAGCGGCTATGGGCCCGGCCTCCTTTCTGCTGCCCGAGGACATCACCATTGCCAGCCGCAACCAGGCCGGCCTGTACGCCCGCCAGCCCGAGTGGCTGGAGTTGAGCCGCGGCCAGCACCGCGAACACCGTGACGAGCAGGGGCGGATCGTGGCCCACGTCACCGATGAGGTCACCAACCGCGCCTTCTGGAAACACTACCGCGCGGTGATGAGCCGGTGAACCCCATGCTGTCAGACACCGACTATCGTGCGGTTGAGGCTTTTCTCTACAAGGAAGCGCGGCTGGCCGATGAGGCCTGCTACGCCGAATGGGAAGCCCTGTGGGAGGACGACGCCACCTATTGGGTGCCGGCCCAGCCACGCGGCGACACCGACCCCAGATGCCAGATGTCGCACATCTACGACAACCGATCCCGGATTGCGACGCGCATCAAGCTCCTCCAAAGCGGCTTCCGCTATAGCCAGGAGCCGGCCTCGGTCATGCGCCGGCTGATCTCGAACATCGAGGTCGAAAAGACCGACGCCGGCGAGTGTATCGTCGGCTCAAACTTCCTGTTGTTAGAGCTATCCGTCCAGGCCAGACACGAGCTGCGCCAGTGGGGCGGGCGGACGATCCACAAGCTGCGCTGGGTCAACGGCGAACTCAAGATGTTCTGGAAGCAGGTGTTGCTGGTCAACGCGGCAGAACCCTTGCCCAACCTGACTTTTCTGATCTGATGCCACTGCGCACCTTTCAGGCCGGCGTCGCCATTGTCACCGGCGCGGCCTCGGGCATTGGCCGGGCCGTATCCGAAGAGTTGGTCCGGCGCGGCGCGCATATCGTGCTGGCCGACCGGCAGATTGGGCTGGCCCATGAAGTGGCCGCGGGCATCACCGCCGGCGGGGGGACGGCCGACGCGGTTGAGGTCGATGTCACCGACTTCGCCGCGGTTGAGCGGCTGCTCCGGGACACCGTCCAGACCCACGGACGTGTGGACTACATCTTCAATAATGCCGGGCTGGCCGTCGGCGGCGAAGCCCGCCTGTACCAGCCTGAGGACTGGCGGCTGGTGCTTGAGGTCAACCTGCACGGCGTGATCAACGGCGTCCAGGCCGCCTATCCGCTGATGCTGCGACAGGGCTACGGGCATATCGTCAATACCGCCTCAATGGCCGGCCTGTGTCCCGCCCCGCTGGCCGTCAGCTATGCCGTCACCAAACACGCGGTGGTCGGCCTCTCGACCTCGCTGCGCATCGAAGCCGCGGAGACCGGGGTACGGGTCAGCGTCCTGTGTCCGGGCCTGATCCAGACCCCGATTCTGCGCGGGGGCGGACACTATGGCAAAGACCTCATGCGCCTGTCGCCCGAGCAGCAAGACAGCTTGGTCAGGTGGCCCCGGCCCCTGGACCCGGCCGAGTTTGCCCGGCAGGCGCTTAGCGCGGTGGCCCGCAATGCGGCTATCATTATCGTCCCGGGCGGCTGGAAGCTGCTGTGGTGGCTGAACCGCCTGTCCCCAAGGTTCATGCTGTGGCTGAGCCGGCGGATGTACCGCTCGATACAGCGGCGGCTGGCAGACACCGCTTCTCCCCCCTCACAGCAGGACGGATAACGTCCCCGGTCAGTCAGCCGCCTCCGCGGCCTTGGCCCGGGCCAAGTCGGCCGGCAGCGTCCGCCCGGCCATGAAGTAATGAAACGCCGCCCAGACGTTGAGCAACGACACCCCCACCAGGGCATACCGCAAGGACTTAACGCCATACCGGGGCCCGGAGCAGATCGCTGACCACGCCTATCGTTTGTGGCCCAAATCCCAGGCCGCTGCTGTTCAGGATGAACAGCAGCAGGGCCGAAGCCACCGACCGCATACGCACCGACCAAGCCCTGATTCAGGGCAAAACTGGGCGCGATAAACACCCCCCCGACAAAGGCCGGCACAATGAAGGCGGCCAGCGCCAGGCGGGTGGCCGGCGTCAGGTAGGTGGCGAAGCCAAACGGGACCATCAGCAGGATGAGCAGGGCATACCGCCGGTGGGCGGCGGGAATGCCGGCTGCGCTGGCCGGCGTCGGCTCAGAGAGCAAGCCGTGCTGTCGGGCCATGAGCGTCTCCCCCTCTTGTCATACACGCGGCTGTAGCCGAGGCTCCCCCGAAACGCCAGCCCGATTGCATTTGGTGAAGTGCGCAGATAGGAAGGAGTAGAGCATTCCGGCGCGGGCGGGGAGTTCCCAAGGAGGAGAGCGATGTCAGCCTATATCATTGTTGATGTCAGCGTGACCGATCCTGAGACCTACCAGGGCTATACCAGGCTCGTCCCGGCAACGGTCGAGGCGTATGGCGGCAAGTTCATTGTGCGTGGCGGCCAAGCCGAAACGCTGGAGGGCGACTGGCAGCCTAGCCGGGTGGTTGTGCTCGAATTTGAGAGTGTCGAACAGGCTAAAGCGTGGTGGAACTCCGACGAATACCGTGAACCCAAGGCACTGCGTC
Organism: uncultured Binatia bacterium (SeqCode); assembly: GCA_965200965.1. Classification (GTDB taxonomy): domain Bacteria; phylum Desulfobacterota; class Binatia; order Bin18; family Bin18; genus JAAXHF01. The sequence goes on along the minus strand of OZ241744.1, from coordinate 3,568,981 downwards.
AGAGCGCCTCGCGCGCCCAGATGATCGTGGTTGAAGGCGTCTAGCGGTCCCTTCCCGCCCCCCTTGATGGGGAGGGGCCGTGTTCAGTCGCGGGCCGTCTTGAGGGCGGCTGTCACAGTGGCCGGTTCCAGATTCCTCCTGCGCTCCCCCGCCCCGCGAGGCTGGTGGACGGCCTCGGCCAAGAGCCGACCAACCTCTTTTTGACTACCGTGCCGGTGAAGAAGTCCGGGTTCATGCCCGCCCACAGGGCGGCCGGGTTGGTGAACACAAAGTCGCGGAAGTTCTCTTCGCTCAGTATCCCGTGTTTGACTAGCTCATACGCCTCTTCCGTCACCTCGGTCATGTCGGGCACGTCCCAGTGGCCAATATCGGAACTGTAGACCGAGCGGACCTGCTCGCCGAACGGATTTGCCCTGGTGTTAAAGCCGGTGGCGTTCATGGGATCATCGGCCTCGCACCCGAATTAGAAGTGGGGAATAAACAGGTCTCTGATATCTTCAGCTTTTTCGATGCCGGTGCGGTGGAAGTCGTTCTTGATGTCCGGGGCGGCCCGGGTGTTGATCGTTGCCCCGCTGGCGTTGCTGAGGTGTTGCAGCCGGCCCTCGGTGACCCTGCCGCCGTACTTCCGGCACAGATCAAGCAACATCTCGGGGTTCAGGTTGGCCGGATTGTAGTTCTCAATCGCCTCGGGGTTGCGCTTGTGCCAGCGAGCGACCAAGTCGGCGTACAGCCGCGCCCCGGTGCTCACCCCGCCCTCCAGAAAGGCAAACTTCAGGCTGGGGAAGCGCCGGGTCACGCCGCCAAAGAACAGGGCTTTGCACATCGCCTCGCCGGCCTCGGCAAAATGGCCGATGTGGTTATACATACAGGTTGAGGTCGAGGTGCGGCTGCCCCAGCCCATCGCCGCGGAGTGAAAGGTCGGGGCGACCTTCAGTTCAACGCACTTGGCCCACACTGGGTCATAGTCGTAGTCACTGTCCAGACAAAAGGTATCCAGCCAATAACTGTAGCGGGCGGCTTCTGAGGACACGGCCTCTGCGGCAGGGACCGGACGGAGCACATGGCCGGCCAGCATGACCGCCTTCATGCCGAGCTGGCCAACCGCATGGTCGAGTTCGGCAAGCGCCTCGTCCGGGGTGTGCATCGGAATCACCGCTACCGGGATCAGCCGGTCGGCGTATTCTTTGAAAATATCGGCGTGGTAGGTGTTGAAGGCCCGACAGGCGGCCAGGCGAATCTCCTGATCGTCGAGGTGCGGGGCCAGAAGCCCGAAGGTCGGATACAGGATGGACACGTCAATGCCCATGTCGTCCAGGCGTCCGTAGAGCAGTTTGGGCAGCATTGAGGTTGCCCGGTCAAGTGTGTTTGCGGCCGGCAGCGCCCACCAGGGCGGAACGGTCAGGCGTTGGGTCTGCCGCTCCGCAGGCGACAGCCTGTGCCAGTTCAGCATTCCGCCCAGCGAGGCGGTCGGCCCCTCGGTGCGTTTGACCTTGTAGCGCTCAACAATGCCCGGCCCGCCGAGCTCGCGCAGGGTGTCCATCACCGCGGGTTCAAACTCTACGGTATGGCCGTCGGAGTCGATAACGGAATGACTCAGCCGGGCCCGGACCTGTTTTGATTTGGAAATCTGTACGGCAGTCATGGGTGACCCTCCTTGTTGATGCAGACGGTAGACAAGCGACAATATTGCCTTCACTAGTGGCTATAGTCTGTCCAGGTGAAAGACACACATCGGCGTCAGAGCGATGCCATGAACGCCCAAATGTCCCTTCCCTCCTCACCCTCAGCGCCGGCTGCGGACCGGCGCTTCATCTTACTTGGCGTGAGCTGGGCAACCTATGAAAGGCTGCTCGCCGATTTCAGCAACAGCCACGCCGCGCATTGCACTTACGATCAGGGGGTGCTGGAGATTATGGTTGTGCCTTTACGCCATGAAAAACTCAAGCATATTCTTGAGACCTTGGTTGAGTTCCTGCGGCCGAGCTTGATATCGACATTGAGGGCGTGGGTTCAACCACATTCCGCCGGGCAGACATTGTACGCGGCTTTGATCCCGACGCCTGTTTCTACATTGCCAAAGCCGACCATATCCGGCGCAGGGAAGACGGTGATCTTGCCACTGACCCGCCACCCGAGCTCGTGATTGAAATCGACACCAGCAGTCCTTCCCTCAATAAACTCCCTATCTATGCCGCGGTCGGCGTCCCGGAGGTGTGGCGTTATGACGGGAGGCAGGTGAGTTTGTTGAAGTTGACCGACGGAGAATATGAGGCCAGCGACACCCACGGCTTACCGCAACTGTTCTCGCTGAACTTGTTGAGGCGGGCCAGACCCTGAGACGGGCAAGCTGACTTCGGAAAATCAGGCAGTGGGTCCGAGACGAGCAGGCAGAAGGCCGTCTTCGCCCGCTGCAATCCTGAAGCTGGTGAAAAAGTCCGGACTGTTCATTCGTCGCCGATTTGCTACCCTGAACGCGCAGTCTGCAAGCAAGGGGAGGGACGTGTGGCTGACTCACCACAACTGCGACTCGGTGCGTTCATGCGACCGGTCAGCATTCATACCGCGGCTTGGCGCTACCCGGGCGCTTTCCCGGACGCCAATTTCAATTTTGCCCACTACCGGCGCTTTGTCGCCACCCTGGAGCGGGGGCGCTTTGACGCCTTTTTCATGGCCGACCACCTGGCGGTGATGAACATGCCGATGGCGGCCCTCAAACGCAGCGCCACGGTCACGTCTTTCGACCCCCTGACCCTGCTGCCGGCGCTGGCCGTCGTGACCGGGCGTCTGGGGCTGATCGCCACCGCCTCCACGACCTATAACGAGCCGTATCATGTGGCACGCAAGTTCGCCTCGCTTGACCACATCAGTGGCGGCCGGGCCGGCTGGAATGTGGTTACCTCGGCCAACCCCCAGGAGGCGCGCAACTTTGGCCGTGAGCGCCACCTGGAGCACGGCGCGCGCTACCGGCGGGCGCGCGAGTTCTTTGACGTAGTGACCGGTCTGTGGGACAGTTGGGCCGACGACGCCTTTATCCGCGATGTGGACACCGGGACGTATTTTGACCCGGACAAAATGCACATCCTGGCCCACACCGGCCCCCAGCTGTCGGTTCGCGGGCCGCTCAACGTTGCCCGACCCATCCAGGGCTGGCCGGTCATTGTCCAGGCCGGGGCCTCGGAGGCCGGCCGCCAACTGGCGGCCGAGACGGCCGAGGTGGTGTTCAGCAGCCCCAGCACCCTGAGCGACGGGCAGCGCTATTACGCTGACGTAAAAGGCCGGATGGAGGTCTGCGGCCGCTCGCCCGATCATCTCAAAATTCTGCCTGGGGCGTTTGTGGTAGTGGGTGACAGCCTGGCCGAGGCGCGGGCCAAAAAGGCCCGGCTGGACAGCCTGGTCCATCCCGACAGCGCGCTTGCCACCCTGTCCGTTCTGCTCGGCCACGACGTGTCGGGCTTTGAACTGGACGGCCCACTGCCCGCTATCCCGGAGAGTAACGCCAGCAAGAGCGGCCGACAAAAACTGCTTGACCTGGCCCGGCGAGACAACATGACCGTCCGCCAGCTCGCCCAGTATGTGGGCGGCAGCTTCAGCGCCCTGGAGCTGATCGGCACCCCGGCCACTATTGCCGACCAGATGGAGGAATGGCTGCTCGACAAGGGCTGCGACGGTTTCAACATCATGTTCCCCTACCTGCCCGGCGGGCTGGACGACTTTGTCGACCGGATCGTGCCCGAACTCCAGCGCCGCGAGCTGTTCCGGCGCGAGTACGAGGGCAGGACGTTGCGTGAAAACCTGGGCCTACCCCGCCCCCCCAACCGCTTTTTCCACGACTGAAGGAGTGACCCTCCAATGGACAAACTGGCCGCTCTCGACACCCTGGTGATTCAGCAACGTATAGAATGGGGCGAACTCCTGACCAGCTGGGAAACAAAAAACGCCTATGCCGTCCTAGATGGGACCGGCGACGAGGTCTATGTGGCGGCCGAAGCCGGCCGCTCGCTCTTCTTCCGGCATTTCCTCAAGGCGCTGCGGCCCTTTACTATCCATATCCTGGATGCCAGAGGAGGCCCGATCCTGCGCCTGGACAGACCCTTCCGCCTGTATTTTCACACCCTGGAGGTCCGCAGCCCGGACGGCCGGCGGCTGGGCCGGGTTGAAAAGCGCTTTTCTCTTGTGCGACGGGTCTATGCAGTGTACGACGCCACCGGCCAGGAGTGCTTTCAACTCCTCGGTCCGCTGCTCAGGCCATGGACGTTTCTGATCCGGGCCGGCGGCCGGGAGATTGGACGCATCACCAAAAAATGGACCGGCTTAGTCAAGGAGAGCCTGAGCGATGCGGATAATTTCGCCCTGAACTTTCCGGCCGAACTCCAACTTGACCACAAGGGCGTCCTGCTCGGCGCGGTATTCCTGATTGACTTTGTGCATTTTGAGAACTAGACTGTACACGAGGGAGGAAACATGTCACAGCCAGCCACACCGTCCGTGCTCGAAGGCGTCTGCGTGCTCGACTTCGGTCAGTATATTGCCGCCCCGGTCTTGACCCGCATGATGGCCGACATGGGTGCCGAGATCATCAAGCTCGAACTCGCCCCGGGCGGCGACAACTCGCGCCTGTACCCGTATTTCAGGGCCGGCCAGAGCGGCGGCTATATCCAGCACAACCGGGGCAAACTCAGCGTGTGCCTCGATATCAAGCGGCCCGAAGCGGTCCAGATCGTCAAAGAGCTGGTACCCAAGGTCGATGTGGTCATAGAAAACTTCAGCCCCGGCACCCTGAGCCGCTACGGCCTCGGCTATGACGACCTCAAGGCGCTCAACGCTCGCCTGATCATGTGTTCCATCTCAGGCTTTGGTCAGGACGGCCCGCTGGTCCACAAACCCGGCGTTGACACCCTGGCCCAGGCCATGAGCGGGCTGCTGCACCTGACCGGCGACCCGGACAAAGCGCCGACCTATGTCGGCCTGTTCATTGCCGATGAAAACGCCGGCGTCCATGGCTTGGCCTCGGTGTGCGCGGCCCTGTATTACCGCCAGAAAACCGGCCGCGGCCAGTACATTGACCTGTCCCTGCTGGAGTGTCTGTTTCACCTGCACGACACCGCGGTGCAGTTCTACACGCTGAGCGAGGGCAAAGAAAACCCGACCCGTTTCGGCTCACACCACTACGCAGTCGCCCCGTGCGGCATCTTCAAGGCCAGCGACGGCTATGTGGTCATCGTCGTGCTGGAGCACCAGTGGAAGACCTTTGCGCGGGCCGTCAACAAACCCGAGTGGATCAACGACCCCCGCTTTACCACCAACCAGCACCGGGCCGAGAACCGCTTTGTCCTGGTTGAACTGATCGAAGCTTGGCTGCAATCCTTCTCCAGCCGCGACGAGCCGCTGGCACTCCTGGACGAGGTCCGTATCCTGAGTGCACCGGTCCTGGACATCGGCCAGATCATCAACCACCCGCACATGAAAGCCCGCGGGGCCATGCAGCAGATCGTCCACCCCGGCATGGGCCCAATCGGCATTCCCAAGACGCCGATTCGCTACTCTGACACCCGGGTTGAGATTCGCCGTCCGGCCCCGCTGCTGGGCCAGCACAACGCCGAGGTCCTGGACCGCTACCTGGGCTACTCGGCCGATCGGGTCGCCAGCCTGACCGACAGCGGGGTGCTGGTCCAGGAAGCGCTGGTGGCCGACATGCGCCAGCGCGGAGAAATCCCCTAGCTCGCGTGCCATACCGAAGAATCGTTATCCCTGAAAATCGCCGGGCAGATCAGGGCGCTTCTGAGGACGTGGCTACCGGCTCCAGCCGGCACGCGACATAGCGATGGTGTGGACAGCCGCTGAAGGGGTCACGGTCGGCAACATCGGTGTAGGCGTTCATATTCACCCCGGCGGTTTCGGTGGGGCCGTCGTGGCCGCCCTTGCCGGCAGGATATTGCATGCCAAAACCGTTCGGCATCCACACATGGCCGTCCATGAGCTTGGCGTCAATCATGGCCGGCAGCTCGACGCTGCCGCGTTTGGTGACAACCCGCAGGGTCTCGCCGTTTGTCACCCCCAGGCGCGCGGCGTCACCGGGCGACAGGTTGAGGGCGCAGTGCGGCCCCCGCCCTTTGCGCCAAGCCGGGTCACGCTGGATGGTGTTGGCCGTCCAGCGGGTGCGCAGACCCGAGGCCAGAATTGTCGGGTAGTCCGGGTCGTAGGCCGGCGGGGTGTGGATGGCGCGGCGCAGTTCGGTCTGGATCTGCTGGGGGGCCAGACGGATTTTTTTGTCCGTAAAGCCGATCCGCTCGTCCAGATTTGTCGCCGGGTCAAGCCGGGCAATTTCCACCCCTTGGGGATGGGCCATCAGACGCCGATACACCTCAAGGCCCAGGCTGAAGCCGTCTTTGTCCTGCCACTCCGGGCCAAACGCGCGCGCCACTGCCTCGCCCCGCACCCGACCGTTCATCACCGCCTGAAACCAGATCGAAGACAGCACGGGGGAGTCCAAATAGCGGCCCAGGGTCCGATACGCCCAGTACAGCGGAGCGCCGAACCCAGCCTGTTTGGCCGCGGCCTGGAGGGCGCTGAGATAGCGATCCGCGCCGGCCGGCCGGCCGGTCGCGGCGGCCAGTTCGTGCAACTCGGCCGGCGCTTCGGGCACCAGCCCCATCGCCTCGGCCAGACGAACATAGATTTCGCCTTCGGGCAGGGCTTCTCCCAAGGCCGGAACAATCGGTGGGCGGACCTGGACCGGCACGCTGGGAAAGCCACGCGGGAAGCTGGCCATCTCCCATTTTTCGTAGCCGACCGGGGTGGGCAGGACATAGTCGGCGAGGCGGGCCGTCTCGGTCATGGCCGGTTCAATCACCACCAGCACGTCCAACTCTTGCCGGGCCGCCAGCCAGGCTTTGGTATCTGGATAGGACAGCAGCGGGTTTGCCCCCTCGACAATCAGCGCCCGCAGGCGCTCTGGATGGTCAAGGGTGATCTCTTCGGGGATGAGCACCGGCGAAAAAATCCCCAGCCGGGTCAAGGCCGAGACCGCCGGGATGCCAGACGCCAGGGCGCGCTCCGGCTCGTCGTGGCGGCGCGGGTCGGGCGTCGGCGGGTTGAGGGTGGTGGTGAACACATTGCCGCCCGCCCGGCCCAGGTTGCCGGTCACCGCACTCAGCAGGTGGAGGAGATATGAGTTGAGGGTTGAGAAGCGGGTCATTTCAACACCCAGGTCCCACAACAGAGAGGCGCGCCCGGCCGCGGCCAGTTCTTCGGCGGTCGCCACGATATCGCTCACTTCCACACCGCAGCGGGCAGCCATGTCCCGCACCCTGACCTCGGCCAACTGGGCTTTGACCTGTTCGTAGCCCAGCGTCTTATCCCGGATGAACTCGGCGTCGCCCAGGTCGCGGCCAATAATACTCGCGGCCAGGGCGAGCAGCAGATAGGCATCCGTGCCGGGCTTGAGGCGCAGGTGACGGTCGGCCTGCCGGCTGGTCTCCGTCACCCGCGGATCAACAACCACCATCCTGCGCTTGGCATCACGGGCGAGCGCTCTGAGCCCATCGGTCGGGTTGTGGCCCCGGTTGCTGATATGCGGGTTGGTGCCGAGCACCAGCACAAAATCGGACCGGTCGTGGTCGGGATGCAAGGCCGTGCCCGATGAGCCGTCCAGCATCCATTTCAACACCAGCCAGTGCTGGGACTTTTCCTGGGCCAGGGCGTTAAAGAAGCGCCTCGAGCCCAGCAGCGACAGAAACGTCACCCCAAAGGGGGCATCCATATGGTTGGCCTGGCCGCCAATCCCGACGAGGCCGATGGAGCGCGGCGAATGCCGGTCTCTGATGCGCTTGAGCTTGGCGCTGATTTCCGCCACGGCCTGCTGCCAGCCGACCCGCTCAAAGCCTCCCTCGGGCCGGCGCTTGAGCGGGTGTGAGACCCGTTGGGCATGGTTCACATAGGCGGGAATGCTGAAGCCTTTGTTACAGATGTAGCCGTGCGAGATCGGGTTGGTCTGGTCCGCCCGGATATGCTCAATCCGCCCCTTGACCACATCAACCCGCAGACCGCAGTTATGGCTGCACAGCACACACACCGTCGCCTGGTCTGTAGCATTCAGCCGGATTGGCGTTCGGGAGATTGACGGATCAACTGTCCGGGTTTGCATGGGCTCCTCCTTCGGTCTGCATCGCGGCCTCCGCGTTCAGCCACAACACCTCCAATGGTTCGTCCTCTCTTCCTGCTCCCACAGGTCAGGATGACCCATATTGCCCAGCCCCCGGCCCGGATGCAATGCCGTCGCCTATCGGCGAGTTCTTGCGCCGCCCGGTCCGGGTAGTATAAGAAGAATGCGCAATGCCGATACTTGATGCTGATCGCCACACCACGCACCGCTCCTGGCCCGTCTTTGTCTGGCTCGTATCGCTGTTTGTCCCGACCGCGTGGGCCGCGCCGGTGACTCAAGACCCGCTGGTGGCTGAGCCGGCCCTGATTGAGGCCGGGGCGGCCACTATCCACGTTCTCATTGAGGGCGAGGGCCGGCCGATTGTCCTCCTGCCGGCCCTCGGTCGCGGCGCGGCAGACTTCAGTGACCTGAGCGCGCGTCTAGTTGCCGCCGGTTTTCAGGTCGTCCGGCCCCAACCACGCGGCCTAGGTGCCAGCACGGGACCGACGAGCGGGCTGACCCTGCACGACCTCGGCAACGATATCGCGGCCGTGATTCGCGCCCTGGACAGCGGCCCGGTCACGCTGGTCGGCCACGCCTTTGGCAGCCGTCTCGCCCGCGTGGTGGCTCGCGATCACCCGCGGTTGGTCAGCGCCCTGGTGCTGCTGGCGGCCGAAGAGCGTCAGCCCGCGCGCCCCGAGGTCCTGCACGCCCGGCTGATGTCCTACGATCCAAGCCTGCCGCAAAGCGTCCGACGGCAGGCCATTCAGCAAGCATTCTTTGCCGCTGGCAACGATCCGGTCGGCTGGCAGGACGGCTGGTATCAGAAAGCCACACGGATGCAGATGGCGGCGAGCCTGGCGACCGAAGACCAAGCCTGGGTCGCCGCCGGCAGCGCTCCGATCCTCCTGTTGCAGGGTACCGAGGACAAAATCGCCCCGCCCGAGAATGCCCGGCGCTTCAAACGCCAGTACGGCCGGCGCGTCAGCCTGGTCGAAATCGCCAAGGCCGGCCATGCCATGCTGCCCGAGCAGCCACAGGCGATTGCCGAGGCGATTGTCCGTTTTCTGCGGCGCTAGACTAGAGAGAGGGACAACATGGCTTTCTACGCCGACCTGCATGTCCACTCCAAGTACTCCCGCGCCACCAGCAAAAACTGCGACCTCGAACACCTGGCGATATGGGCCCGCAAAAAAGGCATCAGCCTCGTCGGCAGCGGCGATTTTACCCATCCGGCCTGGAACGCCGAACTGAAAGACAAGCTCGTGCCGGCCGAGCCGGGCCTGTTTCGCCTGCGGCCCGAGCTGGAGAAAGCGGTTGAGCAACAACTGCCACTAGCTTGCCGGAGCGGTCAGACGGCCACCCGTTTTATGCTGTCGGTTGAAATCTCGACCATCTACAAAAAGAGTGACAAGACGCGCAAAATCCACCATCTGCTCTATACCCCGGATTTTGAAGCGACCGAGCGGGTGATTCACAGCCTGTCCAAAATCGGCAACCTGCGATCGGACGGTCGACCGATCCTGGGTCTGGATTCCCGGCATCTCTTGGAGATCGCCCTGGAGTCGGGTCCGGGCACTTACCTCGTGCCGGCCCATATCTGGACGCCGTGGTTTGCCGCCCTCGGTTCAAAGTCGGGCTTTGACGCCATTGACGACTGTTATGCCGACTTGGCCCCCCACATCTTTGCCGTTGAGACGGGGCTGTCCTCAGACCCGGCAATGAACTGGCGGGTGTCGTCTCTGGACCGTTTTCGGCTGGTGTCGAACTCTGACGCCCACTCGCCCGAAAAGCTGGGCCGGGAGGTGTGCGTCTTCAACACTGAACTGGACTATTTTTCCCTGCGCCGGGCCTTGGAAACGGGTCAAGGCTATGAGGGTACGCTGGAGTTTTTCCCCGAAGAGGGCAAGTATCATCTCGACGGCCACCGCAACTGCAATATCCGCTTCTCTCCGGCTGAGACCCGTCACCACCAGGGCCGGTGTCCGGCCTGCGGCAAGCCGCTGACCGTCGGCGTCATGCACCGGGTTGAAGACTTGGCCGACCGCGGAGAAAAGACAACGCCACCCCAGACGGCCGGCAGCGCCCGCGGCTTGGTTCCACTGTCCGAGATGCTGTCCGAAATTTATCAGGTCGGCCCCAAAAGTAAAAAAATCAGCCACCAGTATGAAAGCCTGTTAGGTCGGCTGGGGCCCGAACTCCAACTCCTCACCAGCTTGCCGCTGGAAGACGTTCAGCACGCCAACGCGCCGCTCCTCACCGAGGCGGTGTCTCGGTTACGCAAGCAGGAAGTGATCCGAGAGGCCGGCTACGACGGCGTGTACGGCACCATTCGGCTCTTCCGAGACGCCGAACTGCGCCGGCAGGCGGGCGGGGCGACATTGTTTCAAGACGAACACCCCAGATCGCCGGTTCCGCCGGTGGCCGAGGGACAGGCGGTCATCAACCGCCCGGTCCGCCCGGACGCTCCGCGTCCTCAGCCGCCAAGCCGAGCGATTCCGGCCGACCCGCCGGCCGATATTTTGGTCGAGCTCGACGCCGAGCAGCGCCGGGCAGCCGAAATCACCTCCGGTCCGGTGCTCATTGTGGCGGGTCCTGGATCGGGAAAAACCACAACCCTCACCCACCGTCTCGCCGCTCTCATCACCAGGCATGCCGTCCCGCCGGCCCACTGTCTGGTCCTCACCTTCACCAGACGGGCGGCCGACGAACTGCGCGCTCGCCTGCAAACCTTGCTGCCCGACGGGTGGCGGCAGCTCACCGTGGGAACCTTTCACTCGGTAGCCCTGTCCATCCTCCAGGCCGACTGGAACGCGGCTGGTCTACAGCGCGGCTTTCGGCTGGCCTCGGAGGCCGAACGGCTGCACCTGCTCCAAGACGCCCTGGGCGTATCTGAAAAAACGGCCCGCGGCCAAATCGCCGCTCTCTCCCGCGCCAAACGGACGCCGACAGCGGCAATCGACGTGAAGCTGAATGCCGTCTACGCGGCCTACCAGCGAGCGCTGGAGGCACGCAACTGGATCGATTTTGATGACCTCGTAATCCGGGCTGCCGACGCCCTGGAGTCCAACCCCGGCCTCCAGGCCCACTATCGGCAGCGCTATCGGTGGGTGTGTATCGACGAGTACCAGGATGTTGATGAGCGGCAGGTCCGGTTCATCAAACAACTCGTTCCCGCGGACGGCAACATCTGCGCCATTGGCGACCCCGACCAAGCCATCTATAGCTTCCGGGGTGCGGATGTGCGCTTTTTCTCGGAGTTTCAGCGCGACTTTCCGACAGCTCAGGTGGTGCGGCTGACCCGCAACTATCGCTCCGACCAGAATATCGTCAGGTTCTCGGCCCAGGTCATGGCGACCTCGGCTCAACACTCTGTCCCGGTTCTCGACAACGCGCCCAACCTGATTACCGTCCATGAAGCGCCGACCGAACAAGCCGAGGCTGAGTTCATCATTCAGGCACTGGAACACACGCTGGGCGGGCATAGTTTCTTCTCTATTGACAGCGGTCGCTCCGCGGACGCCGAGGGGCAGGACGTGTCGTTCTCCGATTTTGCGGTGCTGTACCGTACCGAGGGGCAGGCCGTGGCCTTGGTCACAGCCCTGCAACGCTCCGGCATGCCGTTTCAGAAACGCTCGCACAACCGCCTGCTGGACCATCCAGGCGTGAGTGCGCTGATTGAGCAGCTCCGCGCGCAGCCCTACGCCGGGGCCGTTGGTGAGCAGCTTCAAGCGGCGCACAAGCAGCTCGGGCACCAAGCCGAGGCGTATGAACTCCTCAAGCCGCTGGCCGAGGCGTGTGGAAAAGACAGCCAAGGCTTCCTGTCCGCACTGGCCCTGGAGAGCCAGATTGACAGCTGGGACCCGCGCGCCGACCGGATTTCGCTGCTGACCCTGCACGCCGCCAAGGGGCTGGAGTTTCCGGTGGTGTTTATTGTCGGCTGTGAGGATGGCCTCCTGCCCTTGCGGTGGGGGGCGACCGCGCAGGCCGACCTCGACGAGGAGCGCCGGGTCTTCTATGTCGGCGTCACCCGGGCCAAGACAAAGCTGTACCTGTGTCGGGCCAGGAAACGCCGCTGGTGGGGCACAATCCGTGAGCTGCCGCCCTCCCCCTACTTGGCCGATATTGAAGAGCGGCTGCTGGAGCGCCGGCATTCGCAGCTTGCCCGAAAGCCCAGGAAAGACACCCAACTGGAGTTGTTCGCCTAGACGCGGCACGGCTTCAGCGCGTCCTCCACATCGAAGGGAGCACTATGACAAGTGCGCCGTATGGCTCTTGGAAATCGCCCATCACCTCGGAACTGATCGTGTCGGCAGTGGTTGATCTGGGGCAGCTTGCGTTTGACGGGAACGATGTCTACTGGATTGAGCAGCGTCCGACCGAGGACGGGCGCAATGTCGTCGTCCAGCGTACCCCGGACGGTCGGACGCTAGACCGCACCCCACCGCCGTTCAATGCCCGCACCCGGGTCCACGAGTACGGCGGCGGGGCCTATGTTGTCCAGAACGGCAGCCTCTATTTCTCCAACTTTGCCGACCAGCGCGTGTACCGCCAGCAGGGGGCTGACGCGCCCCAGCCCCTCAGCCAGGCAGACAACCTGCGCTATGCCGATAGTGTGATCGACCGGACGCACAACCGTCTGCTCTGCGTGCGGGAAGATCACCGTCAGGCCGAGCGTGAAGCGGTCAACACCATTGTCGGCCTTGACCTGGACTCGGGCACCAGTCGGATACTCGTTTCCGGCCATGATTTCTACTCCAGCCCGCGCCTCAGCCCTGACGGCCGGCACTTGGCCTGGCTGAGCTGGAACCATCCCAATATGCCCTGGGACGGCGTTGAACTGTGGTACGCAAGGCTTCAGGCCGACGGCTCGCCGGGCGGTTTGGAGCGCATTGCCGGCGGGGCTGACGAATCCATCTTCCAGCCCGAGTGGTCGCCGGACGGCGAGCTGTATTTTGTCTCCGACCGCACCGACTGGTGGAATATCTATCGGTTCCGGGATGGGCAGGTCGAAGCCCTGTGTGACATCGCGGCCGAGTTTGGCCTACCCCAATGGGCGTTTGGCATGTCTACCTATGGCTTTGCCAGCGCCGAGCGCATTATTTGCGCCTACACGCAAAACGGAACTTGGCGGCTGGCCAGCCTCGATACCCGCACCAGGCGTCTGGAAGACATCGCCATCCCCTACACCGCTATTTCCGGCCTGCGGGTAGCTCCCGACCGGGTGGTCTTCAGCGCCGGCTCACCGACCAAGCCGGCCTGTATTGTCCAGCTTGAACTGGCTTCGCAACGGCTGAGCGTACTGCGTCGCTCCAGCGATATCGAGATTGACGCCGGCTATCTCTCCCGTCCGCAGCCGCTTGAGTTCCCGACCGAGGGCGGCCGCACCGCCCACGCGCTGTTTTACCCGCCATGTAACCAGGACTACAGCGCGCCCGCGGACGAGCGCCCGCCGCTGGTAGTCAAGAGCCACGGCGGGCCAACCGCGGCTGCCGGCTCGACCCTCAGTCTGGCTATCCAGTATTGGACGAGCCGCGGCATTACCGTGCTGGACGTGAACTATGGCGGCAGCACCGGCTATGGCCGGGCCTATCGCCAGCGGCTGAACGGCCAGTGGGGCGTTGTCGATGTGGATGACTGCGTGCACGGGGCGCGCCATCTGGTTCAGCAGGGACGGGTTGACGGCCAGCGCCTGGCCATCACCGGCGGCAGCGCCGGCGGCTATACGACGCTGTGCGCGCTTACCTTTCGGGACCTGTTTCGAGCCGGGGCCAGCCACTACGGCATCTGCGACCTGGAGGGCTTGGCCCGGGACACGCATAAGTTTGAGTCCCGCTATCTTGACAGCCTGATCGGCCCTTACCCCGAACAGCGGGCGCTCTATCGGCAGCGCTCGCCGATCCATTCTACCGCCCGCCTGTCCTGCCCACTAATCCTGTTCCAGGGGCTGGAGGATAGAGTTGTCCCACCCAATCAGGCCGAGTTGATGGCCGCCGCGCTGCGGGCCAAAGGGCTGCCGGTCGCCCATGTGGCCTTTGCCGGCGAGCAGCACGGCTTCCGCCGGGCCGAGAACATCAGGCGGGCGCTGGACGGCGAACTGTATTTTTATTCACGCATCTTCGGCTTTGAGCTGGCCGAGCCGGTTGAGTCGGTCCACATTGAAAATCTGTAACGAGGGAAGAGCGGCACCGGCAATCATTCCCACCACATGGAGCCGACTAGCGGTGGCAGGCCGAATCAAAGACCTTACATCATCGTTGCACCCTGCGGTCTCCAACCACCGGACGACGCGGCATCTGCCACTTGTCCTGTTTCTGCTCGGCATCCTGGCCTACGGGGCTTCGTTTGCCGGCTACCTGCTCTGGCGCTTCGACCTTCTCACCATCATCCATACATACATGGATGATGCCTTCTATTATTTCCAGATTGCGAAAAACCTTGCGGACGGCCACTTCTCCACCTTCGACCGCGGCCTCACCCGAACCAACGGCTATCATCCGGTGTGGATGCTGCTCATCACACCGGTCTACTGGATATGCGACCCGGATACCGCGCTGTTCGCCATCAAGGTCATCGAAATCATGCTGCTCGCCGGCACCGCGGCGTTGGTTGTAGTGGCCGCCCGCTTGGCGCACCTGCCCTGGCTCCTGCTGTTTGCCGTGTTACCGGCGCTGTATCATCACAACGGCCTCCTTCTGGGATTAGAAACCGCGGCGGGGCTGTTCATGCTGGGGTTGCTCTTTGTTGCTCTCGGGCTTTTTGCGCGGAATCCGCTGCGGTGGCGGTGGGTGCTGACCACTGTGGCTTTCGTCTTGCCGTGGGTCCGCCTGGAGTATGTCGCCATCTCGCTGGCGACGACCGGGGCCTTGTGTTGCATCGAATGGGCGGGGCGAGCTGGACCAGCAGATGGACGGCTCTTTGCCGGCGCGGTTCGCGCTACCCCCTCGCTTGCTGCATTCCCCCCGTTGCTCGGCGCGGGCGCGGGCCTCCTGCTGTACTTCGCCTGGAACGGTCTCGTCTTCGGCGGCCTCGTCCCCGTGAGCGGCATGACCGGACAACTTCTAAGTCAGGCACTGTGGGAGCAGGAGGAGGGCGGATACAGCTTTGTCCGGAACTTCCAAGCAGTCATGGCGAGCCGCTTTTTTGATGGGGAACTTGTCGTGGCCCTGGAATGCTGTGCCTATTTCCTGCTGGTCTGGGGGGTCTGCCGGCGATTCAACAACAAGGATTGCTTAGTTCTGGTCTTTCTGGTCGGCCTGTTCGGTTTGGCCGCAGGGCATCTCGCCCAATTCGGGCAGAGTGTGCTGACGCTGCACCCCAGCCGAATCAGAGACTGGTATTACGGCCCAGCTTATCTCATGATGGCGCTGATTGTCCCCATGCGATGTTACATTGCCGTTTTCTTCATCCGCTGTGTTATCGGGCCGAAAAATCCTCGTGTTGCGAACGTGTTGAAGACAGGTATTCTTGTTTCTACTGCGGTTGTTCTCTTCGCAAGCACGGATTTCTCCGCTCCATGGCAGTACGTTGAAGACCGTAGCAAGCACAGCAAATTGAACTGGACTATATCTTCCTATGCCGGCACACTGCTGATGAACAGAATCCTGCCCGAGGGAAGTCTAATCGGTGCGTGGGACGCCGGCGTGTTAGGATACTTCTCCCGGTTTCCAGTCGTCAATCTCGATGGAGTAGTCAATTCATACGAGTATCTACGGGTGCAGCGTGAGAGAGGCGTGTGGAAAACGCTCCTCCCGAAAAGTAGCAATATACACTTCACGAGGAACGTCGAGTTTTTCGTTCGGATGTTCGGGATCACGCATTTCGCTAACGCTGGTCGCCTCAGATCATATTTTGAGAACATCCATTTTGAAACTGCTCCCTTCCTCACCCTTAAGAATCGTCTTCCCTACGCCTTCATGCTCTGGTCGGCAGAGTCGCCACGAATGCCGCAAAACGGGCGTGATCCAGCACACTGGTTCTGGAGCCGAATGGAGCCGCACTTCGACTTCAAAACGGATAAGATAGGAGGCGTCGTTGACGGAAGAATGATACAGATTTTTGCCAGGGAATGTGAGGCTGGACAAGAGGAATCGTCACTACTTGTCCTCCTTGATCGAGAAGGCAGGATCACCGGCATCTCAAATCCGTGTGAGAACTGGTGGACGACGGCAAGGAAGAGACATCCGCGTTTCTGCATGGACACCCTTCTGTTGCCCAAAGAGGCCATACAGCCGGTTCGCGTAGAAACAGTATCAGTAATCAACGATGTGTCTCAATTGCTCAGGGACGCCCCGAACCGGCCGGACCTCCGCGACGGTCCCAACTGCGGACAGGCACGATTCGGCTCGACATTAGACGCCGCCGCGGGTCGGCGGTAGGTCAGCCTGAGGCACCGCGCCGCCCTGGAGGGGACGAACAAGGGCATCTGAGTCACTACCGCGGCGTGGCTGATCATTCTGGTCCGTGCCTTGGGGTATTGACAGTTCGCTCACAGACTCTCTATGATTGTAAAGACCAATTTTGAGCGGAGGTACTATGAAATGACGGATTCCTCACCCCCCTCCCGTATAGTGCGAACAGTTGGCTGGAGCGCATTCTGGATAGCCGTAGGCGTGGGCTTAACTCTGCTTACCAGAGAACTCCACTTCCGTCCGGAGACGCCGTTCACAGACCAACAGCGGCCCATGCGTTTCGTTCCGGAGGTGGGCTATATTCTTGAGCCCAACGAGGAGGTGCGCTGGACGGACGGGCACAATTTCTGGACCATATCCCGGACCAACAGCCTGGGTTTTCTCGACCGTGAACCCATCAGTCCTGAGCGAGCCGCCGGGACTTGTCACATCACCATCCTCGGCAGCAATGTGGAGGCACCGTCAGTGCCCATTGCGGACAAACTCCAAGTTCGGCTCGAAGAACTCGCTCTTCAGCGACTGTCCAATCTGGATGTGACCACATCGGCCTTCGGGCTAGGGGCCACCGGGCAGATCAATCAACTGGCGCTCTACGATGTATACGCACGCAGGCTGACCCCGAAGCTGGTAGTCCTGGAATTTTCTCGCGACGATTTGGTCGACAATTCCAAGCTCCTGACAGCAGTGCTAAAGGGCTGGGGGCCGGACAGGATGCCGTATTTCTATGCGGAAAGAAGCCCAGACGGAACGATCAAGCTGACACCGCCCGTTTCTCATCCAGAATGGAACTTTGACAAGTACTATGAGCCTCTCGAATCCGAGCCCTCCGGCCCCGCAGGAAATCAACAACAGTATCGTAGGCGAGTGGAACTGCTTAAGAGCGTGTATCCCCAGTACCGTGACACATTCGGGGACTGGCAACCTCGTGACGGTGACTCGTCGAGTGCAGAATTGGCCGACGAATTCTTTGTGGACGACCCCCCGCCTGTCTTCAAAGACGCCGTGGACTTCACAGCTTTCGCCTTGGATCAATTCAAGCAACGTGCCGCCCGTGATGGGTTTGCCCTGCTGATACTGTTGCCCGACCAGCTGCCGGATTTCCGACTGAATGTGCTTGTGACTTCCCTGGCCACGGACCGGGAGATTCCCATCGTCAGCCTGGATGACTACCTGACCAGCCGGGGCATTGCGCCGCAGGGGGCCCGGTGGCCCCATAACAGGCACTGGAACCCCGACGGCCATCAGTGGGCTGCGGAAGCCCTGCTGGAATACCTGGAGCACAACCCGACGATCTGCACTGGGTGAAGAATTGAATATACACAGCCTAAAAGGGAACATGGCCCTTCTGTTGCGAGTGATCGGCTGGAACACCATGTTCATCATCGTGGGCGTGGGCGGGATTCTGCTTGCGAAAGAACTCTACCACTGGCAGACGATGCCGTTCACAGACTCGTTTCTGCCCATACGTTTCCGGCCGGGGGTGGGCATTGGTCTTGAACCCAACGCAGAGGTGAACTATACGAACAGACTTGATTACTGGACTGTATCTCGGACCAACAGCCTGGGTTTTCTCGACCGTGAACCCATCAGCCCTGAGCAAGCCGCCAGGAGTTGCCACATCTCCCTGATCGGTGATTCCTTCGTAGCGGCATACGAAGTGTTCATTGCGGACAAATCCCATGTTCGGCTCGAAGAACTCGCTGCCCGAGAGTTGCCCCATCTGAATGTAACCACCTCGGCCTTCGGGGTGAACGCCACCGGGCAAGTCGCTCAACTGCGGTTGTACGACGCATACGCGCGGTGGCTGAGTCCGAAGCTGGTGGTCCTGGCCGTCACCTACAACGATTTGGTCGACAATTCCAACCTTCTGACAGCAGCGGCAATGGGCTGGAGGCCGGACAGGATGCCGCGTTCCTATGCGAAAAGAAGCCTCAACGGAACGATCATGCTGATACCACCCTACCATGAGCCGGAAAAGATGCCTCTCCGGAAATCTCAGCCTTCTGCAGACACTCTGATGGGAAAAATATCCTCGCTATTCAGGTCCTCGCATATCCTAGCCCACGACCTTCAGCTACTTCCCCCCGATAACAACCTGTGGGCCATGGGAGTGTTTGCTCGCCTAGAAGCGCTCAAGAACCTGTATCCCCAGTACCGTGATGCATTCGGGGACTGGCAACCTGCCGACGACTATATAGGGAGTGTAGAATTGGCCGACGAATTCTTTATGGACGACCCCCCGTCTGCCTTCAAAGACGCCGTGGACTTCACAGCTTTCGCCTTGGATCAATTCAAGCAACGCGCCGCCCATGATAATTTTGCGCTGCTCCTGCTCCAGATCCAGTTGGATCGCCAGATGAGGACGCTTGTGACTTCCCTGGCCACGGACCGGGAGATTCCCATCGTCAACCTGAATGACTACCTGGCCAGCCGGGGCATTGTGTGGCAGGAGTCCCGTTGGGCCCATGACACGCATTGGAACCCTGCCGGCCATCAGTGGGCTGCGGAAGCCCTGCTGGAATACCTGAAGCACAACCAAGCGATCTGCACCGGCCGAGACGGGACGCACCTTCCTAGTCCTCAATGAACGAGCGCAGGGCGGTGCGCCAGCCGGAGGAGGCAAAGCGCACTTCAAGGTGAAACTCCTCAATTTCGTCCATGCGCGGCATACGCAACAGCCACAGCCGCTGTCTTATGTGTCACCCTGGGCGCGCGGCGCGGTCAGCCGTTTGAGCAAAGCAACAGGCAGGTCCATACCCTTGGCAATTTTCTGAATGAACTCGTCTCTGCTCATAGGTCGCTCCCCGCCTCGTGGAACGGCGCTGAGCGTTCACCAGCCAGGACAAGCACGCCAGTAGTGTACTGGAGCAGAGATTCGACCCGCTGGATGGGCGCAATCTCACACCCCGAGAAAAACCCGACAATCGGCACACCGCCGATATACTGGGCAATATACACAGCCCAGACATTGGGGGTCTGGGGGAGGTCTGCACCGTGCGCAAGAGCCGGCTGTAGCCGGCTCCATGATCGGCTGTGGCAAAGACGAGGGCCAAGTCCGCGCGATCAATCCCGGCCCGGCTGAGGTCGGTCTGGCTTGCCTCCCGCGCCGCCTCGGATGTGTCCTTGTGGGTTGACAGCCCCACTCCCGCTTGCATCATAGCCTGTTCCTTTTTCCACAATGAACGATGCTCTCTTCCCTCAGTCATCATCTTGCCGTGCGTCAATCGGCCTTCTCCTCGGCTGTTTCCGGCTTCTGCAAACCCAGCCGTTCGTAGTATTTGGCCGGCACCTTGCTCGCGTCTTTGTAGATAATGAACGAGCAGTGCTGCTTGCCCAACACCGCGGCCGGCTCAACCACTACAAACGGCTTGCCGTTCTTCTCAATGTCCACCAACTCCATCGGAGGTTCGTGGGCGCAGTAGACCGGGAAGTTGGCCCGGTTATAGGTCATTCGCTGGGGTTTCTCAACCTTCAGAAAGCCGTCCGGCCCGTCATATCTGCCTTCCAGAACCAGCCGTCCACCGCTGCCGCAGGGCTGCATTTGAATGACGACCTTGTCGTCGTCCTCTGTGATCTCCATCGGCTGGAGATGGCCGCGCAGGCCGGCCACGAACATCTTAATCCGCTGGGACAGCTTATCCGCCCCTTGGGGCATCTTGTCCAGGTTGGGCAGCCACCAAGCTTTGACCCCCGCGGTCATGATCTCATCAAGCACCTCATCCCCGAATCGGCGGCCGATCTCGCTCAGCATAGCCGTCGTCCAGTTACGGTACAGGTCGTGCATACTCAGAAACTCCTTATACATCCGCTGACCGATACGTTTGGCCGCCTCGCTCTCCCCGGCCTCAATCGCCTCGGTCAGCCGATCGACCGAGCGTTTGCCCATCTCGCACAGCTCATCCTCAGAAAAAAATCGTTCTGCCATAGTCTGCTCTCCTGTCTGGCAACTGGCCAAAATGAACATCATTCACTCTGCCGGGTATACCCCCAAGGCCCTCACATTGCAAAGCCCGGCTCGCCTCGCTAGGCTGGCCGGCGTGCCCCGTTCCGGTGAGGAGTCGCTACCCAAGGTGAAACACTGGAAATCCGCCCGCGCCACCCGGCTCAAGCTATCGCCCATCAAGGAGATGGAGTTGGCCGCCGGCCAGATTCCCAACGTGGTGTCGCTGGCCCAGGGGATTCCCAGTTTTGACACACCGGAGCCGATCAAAGACTTTGTTCAGCAGAAAATAGCCGAGGGTGCCTGCGCCAAATACTCGCTGACCCCGGGGCTGCCACAGCTCCGTGAGTTGATTGCCGAGTCCCTGCTGCGCGAGGGCATGCACTATGACCCGGACAACGAGATCATCGTCTCGTGCGGCTCAATAGAGGCTATTACGGCCAGCCTGCTGGCCCTGACCCAGCCCGGCGACGAGGTCATCCTGGCCTCGCCGAGCTATGCCTCCTACCAGGAGGCAGTCCGCCTGGCCGGCTGTATCCCGCGCTTTGCCGCCCTGGACGAAGAGCACAACTTTGCCTTTGACCCCGACGCCTTTGAGGCGTGTATATCGGCCCGCACACGCCTGATTCTGTACTGCAACCCCAATAATCCGACCGGCACAGTCTTTTCCGAGGCCCAGACCCGGGCGCTGATCGCCCTGGCCGAGCGGCACAATCTGTTGCTGCTGATCGATGAGGCGTACAAAGATTTTGTCTACGGCCCGGAGCCGTATTTCAGCCCGGCCCAGGTGTCGGCCGTCCGCCATCGGGTAGTGCGGGTGTTTACCTTCTCCAAAGCCTACGGCATGACCGGCTGGCGGGTCGGCTACCTGCATACCGCCGCCCTCTGCGCCCGAGAAATCTTGAAGGTCCACGACGCCTTAGTCACCTGCGCCCCGGTTGTCTCGCAGTATGCCGCCATTGCCGCCCTCAAATATGGGTCCGACCACATCGCCCGGTTTCGCCGGACCTTCAAAGAGCGGCGCGACCTCAGCCTGGAACACCTCGATCGCTTGTCGCACGTCTTTGACTATCAAAAACCCGAAGGTTCGTATTTTGTCTTTCCCCGGGTCAAAGACACGGTCCGCTGGGCACACGACTCGCGGCGGCTCACCCGCGAGCTGCTCGAACAGGCAAAAGTTGCCCTGGTCCCGGGCCTGGCCTTTGGGCCGAGCGGGGAGGCGCATGTGCGGATCAACTGCGGCCGTGAGCCGGCCGATATTGAGCGGGCGTTTGCCCGCCTGACCCGCTATTTCCAGCCCACCGCATATCCGGCCCGCCCGGCCCAGGTGTCCGCTACGGGTCGGCCGGCTCACGCCAAGTCAAGGTCCCAGACGCCTCCGCCGCGGTCCGTTCCCTGCTTGCGCAGTCTGGCCATCCCCTATCTGCACCTGCTGGCCCGGCTCTTTCTGCGTCGCAAAAAACCGCTGATAATTGCTATTACCGGCAGTCGGGGCAAAACTGTCACCAAGCGTCTGCTGGCCGAGCTGCTGGCCGCTCGCTACCGGGTCCAGACCAACCCGCGCTCGTATAATACCGAGATCGGCCTGCCGCTGGCCGTGCTCAACATCGAGATTGCGCCCAAATCGGTCTGGTCGGTCCTCCACGCGCTGGGCCGGGCGAGTTGGAGCGCGCTGTTTTCGGCCACGCCCCTGGACGTTCTGGTGGTGGAGTTGGGGATCCGCCAGCGCGGCGACATGCGTCGCCTGCTGCGGACCGTGCGGCCCGATATTGCAATTGTGAATACCCTGACCCCCAGCTATAGCGCCGATGTCGAGCTGCTCGACGCCCTCCAGGACGAAATCCGGGTCCTGCGCGACACGGTCGGCCCCCGGTGTCGGTTTATCCTTGACGGTGATGATCCGCTGCTGGCCGGCTTGGCCGCGTCATTTGCTTCGCCTCCCGGCCCGGTCCTGCTCGGGCGGGCGGCTTGGTCGCTGAACAGCCGCGGGCTGGTCCTGCGCAGCCCGGCGCACACATACCCGGTGGGCCGGGAACTCATTGGCGAGAGCGAACGCAGCTCGGTTCAGGCCGCGGTGCTGCTGGCCGAATGCTGGACCGAGCTGAGCCAAGCCGACATCCGCGGTTTTCTGGCCGCTGAGGGGGACGGGCCGTAGCCTGTCCGGCCCTCTTGCAAGAAAAGCGCCTCTCATACTACGCTGAACCTCAGCTTATGGATGACCCTCCATCTCAAAGTAGCCGCCCGAGGCTGACTGCGCTGGTGTCCCCCTCCCCGTGGGAGAAAGGGCGTATCGCCTTGCCTTCCTCTTGACCGGATACGACGATGCGTCTTTGATGAAAGAGTGCCATGAACAGTCCGCTTCTCGGCATTCTTCTTACCCTGCTGCTGGTGTTGGCCAACGCCTTCTTTGTGGCCGCGGAGTTCGCCCTGGTCAAAGTCCGCGCCTCACAGATCGAACTGCTGGTCCAGACCGGCAAGAGGACGGCACGCCTAGCCCAACACCTGATTGACCATCTGGACGGCTACCTGTCGGCCATCCAGCTCGGTATCACCCTGGCCTCGCTCGGTCTGGGCTGGATCGGCGAGCCGGTCGTCGCCGGCCTGATTCTTGGTGCCACCGCCCTGGTCGGCCTGCACCCCGACCCCCAACTGGCCCATACCCTGGCTCTGCCGGTGGCCTTTCTGCTACTGAGCTTTCTGCATATTGTGTTTGGTGAACTGGCCCCCAAAGCGCTGGCCATCCAGCGGCCGCGACCTACCGCCCTGGCCGTGGCCTTCCCCCTGTGGCTGTTCTCGATGCTGCTGTTTCCGGTCATCAGCGCTCTCAACTGGACGGCCAACACGGTCTTGTGGCTGCTCAGCATTGAGCCGGCCAGCGAGGCGTCACACTACCGATCGGGCCAGGAACTCCGCCTGCTGCTGGAGCGGGGCCGCGAGGACGGAGCGATTGAGGAGGCCGAGCACGAGCTGATCGAAAACGTGTTTGAGTTCAGCGAGACGGTCGTCAAAGAGATCATGGTGGCCCGGACGCATATCGTCGCCCTCGACATCCACGCCTCCTCCAGCCAGCTCCTCAGGACGATGGTTGAAGAGGGCTATACCCGGATGCCCCTGTACGACGGCAGCCTCGATGACATCTGCGGCATTGTCCACGCCAAGGACCTGTTTCCGCTGCTGGAGCACAAAGAGCTGATCGTCCTCCAGGACATCCTGCGACCGGCCTTTTTTGTGCCCGAGACCAAACCGATCTCGCGGTTGCTGCGCGAGTTCCAGCGTCGTAAGGAGCATCTGGCGATTGTGGTTGATGAGTTCGGCAGCACTGCCGGGCTGGTGACAATGGAAGATATCCTGGAAGAGCTGGTGGGCGAAATCCAGGATGAGTACGATAACGAAGCGGCCGGGGTCGAGAGGCTGGCCGAGGGGCAGTATGTCGTCCAGGGTTCGCTGACCATCTCGGATGTCAACGATCGGATTGACGCCTTTCAGCTGCCCGAGGCCAGCGACTACACTACCCTGAACGGCCTGATCAACAAATGGTTTGGCCGTATTCCGGAAGTCTCTGAGGCGTGCGAACGGGACGGGCTGCGTATTACCGTGCTCAAGACCGACAACCACCACGCCCAGCAGGTGCGGATTGAACACAGCCTAGCCGCCGCGGTCCAACGGCCGCCCCGCTCCAGCAGGCACCACCCTGCCCCGCCTGACGCTCGACACCCGCCCCGGCTGCTCCCTGTGCCAGACCATGACAGCCACCCTGCTTGAAGTCCAGGCCGATACGCCGTTTCGGCTGGAGACTATCGACATATCAGCCGACCCTGAGCTGAGCGCCCGCTTTGGCCTTGAGATCCCGCTGCTGTGCACCAATGGTCAGCGCGCCTTCAGGTATGGGCTGAGGCTGCCGAACTCAGACAGCGGCTCAGCCAGGAACAGACACAAGCCCCATGACAGACCTTCACGCCACGCCTGCGTCGTCCTGGTCACTACCGGCTCAGAGGCCGAGGCCGAAACGATCGCCACCGCTCTGCTCAAAGAAGGGCTGGTGGCGTGTGTCAACATACTCAGCCCCGTCCGCTCCTTGTACCTCCGGGAGGGCACTATGCGGACGACCGCGAGTGGCTGTTGGTGATGAAAACCCGCCCAGAGCGATTTGCCGCGGTTGAAGCCAGGGTGCGTGCCCTGCACTCCTACGAGGTACCGGAGGTCATCAGCCCGCCGCTGCTGCCGGGTCGGCCGGCTATCTGGCCTGGATGCTCAAAGAAATGGGCTGAGGGCCGGGCGCGGCGCGCTTGTTCTGGCCTTCCTTCGGGTGTAGTATCCACACGCATGGCAGGCTTCAACGCTCCTTTTCGTCGCCTGCGCAAGCAGGCTCGCAAACGGCAGGCCCAGGCCACTCCTAAGCCGCGCTCTCCTATACTCCGGGTCCAAAAGGCGGCCGACGACGCCGAATTGTTCCAGCAAGAAATGAAAGATGTGACCCCGCTCAACAAGGACGACTGCGCACGGGTCAGCCGTCCATCCCCGGCCATTGTCCGCCGCAGCCTGATTGATGAGGAAAACGAGGCGCTGGCCGAACTGTATGACTTGGTTGCCGGCCGGTCTGAGTTTGATGTCACCGATACCGACGAATACATCGAGGGCTGTGTGGTGGGTCTGGATACCCGGCTGGTTCATAAACTTCGCCAGGGGGCTTTTTCCCGCCAAGCCTCGCTGGACCTGCACGGCATGACGGCCGATGAGGCCGAGGCCGAGGTCAAACGCTTTGTGCTTGGGGCACTGTGCGCCGGCCTGCGCTGTATTCTGGTCATCCACGGCCGCGGCCGCAACTCGCCCGGCCAGACGCCGGTGCTGAAAGACCGGCTGAAATACTGGCTGACCAGCGGCCTGCTGGCCAAGGTCGTGCTGGCCTTTGCCACCGCCCGGGCCTACGACGGGGGGCCGGGTGCGCTATATATCCTGTTGCGCCACGAGCACGCGCCCAGACAAGCGCTGATCGTCCTGGAGGGAGCCAAACGCTGATGTCATTGTTCTGACTGAACGGGAGGGTCTATGGCCGCCGCAGCATCGCCCCAAGCCCCACGGCTCGCCTATACCGGCGAGAGGGGCAATATCTTTCCCCTGAATGAGACGGAGGCCTCGCCCATAATCCGGACCGTTGGCGCAGGCAATTTTGTGTGCTGGGAAGAGAGACGCTCAGGGCTTGTAGACCGACGATGCGGTCGAGACTGAGGCGCGCTTTTGAATCAACTCGGCCACCGCTCGGTCGCCCTCTTGTTCCTGTGTCGGGGCAAAGTGCGCTTTGCCCCTGTGGTCTGTTTCAGGTGGGGGGTCGGTGAGATAGCAGACCGACAGACTTTTGCGAAAAACACCCTCTGGGCACTGGACCGGGCTGGACAGGCCGTGCCAACTCTGCTGGGTGGTGTCAAAGAACACGGCCCGATTGAATTGGGGAGGAATAGTTTTGAGCAGCCGGCCCGGGGCACTTTTTGCCTGGTCTGCCTCCCAGAAGCCGAGTTCACCGCCCCACTCCGACCGCCACTCCAGGGGCAGAAAAACGACGAGATTAAGTTTTCGCTGCAAGCCTGATTTCGGATGGATATTGAAATCGAGATGAGGGTTGAGCTTCCCGCCTTTTTTGAGGATATGCCACCCGCCGCTGTTGAGGCCCGGGTCGGCAAAGAGGGGAACGATGCCGGTCAATTCGGCAATGACACGCAGAAACTCTGGACTAGTGAGGACAGAGAATATCCTATAGGTTGTAGGAGGAAAAAAGTTCCAGATATTTGTCGACTTTTTCTTCTCAACGGCGTTGTCGTACTCGTGCCAGATTGTATCTTCGTAGGGGGGAAAGTCTTGTTCGAGGGCGTGGACGATCTCGCTCCGAAAAAATCCATCGCACACGCAATGGTTGAAAGGCGTATTCCCGCTGAAACTTTCAAAAGCGGTCCGCAGTGCGGGCAGGTTGATGAGTTTATGTATTGCTCTCTCCCGATTCCCAGGCTTCTTCGCTGATGTACCCGAATCTGGACGCTGATTTTCTTTTATCTGGAGAGCGCTTTCTAACAAAATGGCCACGGTTTCGTCGCATGGCTCTGGATCGTCGATATATTCGTGGACGGAAAAGAACGAACACCATCTGGACTTTATGTGCTTTGCTGAAATAATCGCTTCCTCGTATGTTCCAAGGGTTTGAGATCTGGGTCTGGGGCACTTCGGAATAAACACATGCTGACCGGCGTTAAATCTCTCTTTCAACACATCAATATCTCCGGCGGCGTCTCTTGCGATCTTCAGGTACCGGAGATTCAATTCGTTTATTTCCCTGTCCGGAGAAGCCATCCAGTCGATATAGCGGATTGTGTTCGTGGTGCCGATAAAAACGCAACCCGGTTATTAGGGTCGATATCACGCCAAAAAACGAAGGTGTCGACCCCAACCCACATCTTGTAGCTCCTCTTTCGAAAACGCCGGAAAGCGGGTTCCGTCAATGACTGATTCACTAATGCTGCGGATCAACAAATCAGTCCATGCCTGATCGGAGATTATCTGGTGACGTGCGCAAGCCGGGCGCAATATCAGCCCGCTGTCAGCCCGTTGACCCTCTGCTCTACGCAGATTTCGCATTATTCACCTCTGCCATCTCCTCCCAATCTGCTTGCTTTCTTGAGTTCAAGTTACAAGAAGCGCCTGATTGGAGTTTGGAAAAGAGTTCTTCATAGCGCTGGACATTTGTATCCAGGAGAAATTTTTGCTTCATCCTGACCGCCACGGAACACATCTCCCGGTAAGCCTGGCGTGAATTCACAAGGCAAATCATTGCCTTGGAGAGATCGCTCTCAAATGTCGCAGACGATTTCTTGGGCCTGATCACAATGCCGGCGCTCCTCCCGGTGGCGTCGGATACCGTATCCCGGCAATCGGATACGTCGCTGATAATAACGGGAATCCCCTCCATGAGACATTCCATCGCAAAAAGCGAGCTGGTTTCTCCCTGATAATATGTTGGCATCACCCCGGCGTCGGCGAGCCGAATGAAACTCGCTACATCGGCTTGATAACCGAGAAAACGAAGATGGTGTTGATCGATGTTCTCGTTACGGAGCCGATCGGCTTCTGGACCCTCCCCGAGCAGGATCAAATACAGTTCTTGGTTTGCTTGCTTTTGAGTTGCCTCCATTGCGCAAATGGCGTGTTCCCATCCTTTTTCCGGGATTGCTCTGGAAGCGATAATGAAAACAAATGCCTCGGCTGGAATATTCAAGGCGTCTCGGCTGATTTTCCTAAGAGAAAGGCTGTTCACGGGATCAGGGACTCCATTTGGTATGTGTGTGGAGGCTGTCGAGCCTATACCCATAGATGACAATATGTCTACGCTTTTTTTCGACACGAGTACCCAGTGATCCACCTTGTTTTTGACAAAATCCACAAACTGAAAGGCTTTCTCGTAGTTTCTGAAAAAATCCGCAGCCTGGCCATTCGCGGGACTCAAAAGGGCCTCGTATGAGCCGTGTTGGGTCAGTACCCAAAGACCCAGCGGGTTGTACATCTCCTCAAATAAGAAGAGATCCACGCTGATGCAGTGCGTATTCAGAATCTGGCAACCGAGTTCCTCTTGCAGGTCCTGGAAAGTGCCCTGCATGGTCTCCCGATAGCATACGGGGATGTCGCTACGCAGTCGCCTCCGCTGTTCCTGACTGAATTGACCAAGTTCCCATCCCAAGGCAAAGAAGGTCACACTGTGGCCCAAAGCACGCAACCTGTTCGCAAGGTCGATGGACACGACCTCGCCGCCTCCAGAATAGAAGCCCAAACTCGCAATGCATATCCGCAAGAAACCATCTTGCTTCTCCACTATCTCGTGGTATGGAAAGACCTCGTGAAGACTGAATCGCCCCGGCTCCACACAGGCGGCATACACCTCCTCTAACGCATGAAAATGCCGCTCGACGATAGCCTCGGAAACGCCGTAGATCT
This sequence comes from uncultured Binatia bacterium (SeqCode), assembly GCA_965200965.1. Lineage (GTDB taxonomy): Bacteria > Desulfobacterota > Binatia > Bin18 > Bin18 > JAAXHF01. The sequence continues at coordinate 3,540,519 of OZ241744.1, read as the reverse complement.
TCTTGATATTTGATAGGATGTCGAAATGTTCACTGTAAAACTGTCTTCCGCCATAGGAACTCCTCGAGTTACTGTCGTCACGAAGGCGGAAATGGTTCTTCGCGCTCTTGACAAAGGATATATATCCCCCTCTTGCAATCAGGCTGTAGAAATACCAATCGCCACAGATCAAAAACTTGACCAATGTTTCGCGCTCCTGGGGTGAAAGGAGAGGCTTTCTGAAAACGGTCCCAGACACATTGGCGATAATGCACTTCACGCCAAAGGGACCATTGAATTCGCTCCAGGAAGACTTTTTGTAGGAGTCTTTCCATTGATTGAAGCCAGTGCCTTCAAGATAGGAGGATATGCCCGGAACGAACTCCCCTTCCGTATTAACATATTGGGTGTCTCCATAGGCCAGAAGTACGGCCTCGTCAGAGAACTCCGCAACCATGTCTCTCAGGAAATTCTCATCTGCGAAATCATCGCTTTCCGCGATCCAGACAAGCTCTCCTTGAGCCAAGTCGAGTCCGGCGAGCCACTGTGAAAACAGGTTCCCGGAGTTCTTCTGGTTGCGGATCACCCTTGTCTTGTTCGAAAACCGCTCCTGATATTGCGCAATAATGTCCATGCTTCCATCGGTGGATGCATCGTCAAGGATGATGACCTCAAAATCCGTAAACTGCTGCGAGTAGATGCTTTCGAGCCGTTGTTTGAGGAATCTTTCATGGTTATAGTTCGGGACGATAATTGAGACTCGAGGACAAGCGACCGTTTCAGGAGACCCCGTCGGGTCTTCCCGGACAGTGACAGGCAGCAATTTCGCGCCCGTGGCCAGGAGTGCCGCTCGGGTCGCCTCCAGGTAGGCGAACCCATATCTGCGATCCGGTTCCAGGTACGATCCTTCTCCCCATTCGTTCCAGCCGTTGATAAACACCAAGCGCTCGTCCCCCGAGTACCGGGTAGTTGTCTGCCGGATGGCAGCTTGGAGCCAAGCCTGGTAAGCCTCCGGGTCGGACCCGTGAAAAATATTAGCCCTATTCTGCTGACGAGGCGTGTTGTCCCAACTTGACATCACCCCGCGGAATCTTATGACATGGTCCGGGAATTCTCTTTCAAAAAAAACCTTGGCGAACTCTGAGTAATCAACAACCCGCCCAACATAGTCTGGATTGAGTCGTCGGCCAGGTATTTCAATAGGCGTCTCCCTGTAATGGGGAGGATGTTCAACAACGGCATCCAGGCCGTAGACAGCAGGGTCTACATCGGCACCGACGTATTCAAATGTCGCGTTCATGGCTAGGTAGATGTCGCCAATCCCCTCCCGTTGACACACCTCCCGCCAGCGCGTCACCGTGCGCCGGATATCGGAAAATAAGACAATTCTATAGATCAGGAGCAAGGGCTTGCCGTTGATGCGGATGTAGTTGGGATGTCGGAAATACCGCATCAGATCACGGATGACAGCCATATCGTCCGCGTCGCTGTGGTGCTGGGCGAGCAGAATCTCGCGTTCGGTACCATCCCAGCGGCGGGTCCAGTTCTCGTTGGCCCACGCCAGGCAGAAAGGAAAGTCCGGCTGGCCGGTCGCTAACATGCGCTCCAGCGGCATTTCCAGCAGCCGTTTCCCTTCGAACCAATAGTAGTAGTAACAGAACCCAGAGAGGCCGTAGCGACGCGCCAGAGCGGCCTGCTGCTCCATCACCTCGGGCACCCGCAGGTCGTAGAAGCCCAGGTCCGCGGGTCGACGTGGCTGATAATGCCCTTCGTAGTTCGGCCTAGCTTTGGTGACGTTCGTCCACTCGGTGAAGCCTGTCCCCCACCACTCGTCGTTTTCAGGAATCGGATGGTATTGCGGCAAGTAAAACGCGATCAATTTCACGGGCAGAGTTTTCGGATTGATCGAGTCCGCCGCTTCCGCGACGTACAAGGCGGATAAAGTCGTATCGGCCGCCCGCCGCGCTTCCTCCTCGGCCGCCCGCCGCGCTTCCTCCTCGGCCGCCCGCCGCGCTTCCTCCTCGGCCGCCCGCCGCGCTTCCTCCTCGGCCGCCCGCCGCGCTTCCTCCTCGGCCGCCCGCCGCGCTTCCTCCTCGGCCGCCCGCCGCGCTTCCTCCTCGGCCGCCCGCCGCGCTTCCTCCTCGGCCGCCCGCCGCGCTTCCTCCTCGGCCGCCCGCCGCGCTTCCTCCTCGGCCGCCCGCCGCGCTTCCTCCTCGGCCGCCCGCCGCGCTTCCTCCTCGGCCGCCCGCCGCGCTTCCTCCTCGGCCGCCCGCCGCGCTTCCTCCTCGGCCGCCCGCCGCGCTTCCTCCTCGGCCGCCCGCCGCGCTTCCTCCTCGGCCGCCCGCCGCGCTTCCTCCTCGGCCGCCCGCCGCGCTTCCTCCTCGGCCGCCCGCCGCGCTTCCTCCTCGGCCGCCCGCCGCGCTTCCTCCTCGGCCGCCCGCCGCGCTTCACTCGTTGCTAACTCTTCGCGTAATGCTATCACCTCCGCTGCCCGGCTCTGCGTCCAGTCCCGGTAGGCAATAGTATGCCGGAACAGCAGCGGGGCAACGGTGAAAAGGCTTTCCTTGAGCCAGACCTTGGTAGCAAACGGGAGGGGGGCTCGATAATAGATTGGTCGGGCGATCTGGCTCAAAAGCCCGCGGCCCCGCCAGCCTATCGCTCGCCAGACTCGCCCTATGACTCGGAGTGGAGCGGCTATGCGCCAGCTATGCGAATTGTGGAACAGGGCGATGATCGCCTCACGTTCCGTTGCCGCCGTCTGCTCACTCGCTTCAACCTCCGCCGCCCGCCGCGCCTCTGCCGCCGCCACCTGCCCCTGTAACTCCCCTACCTCCGCCGCCCGCGCCGCCTCCGCCGCCCCTACGCGCCCCTCTAACGCTTCAACCTCCGCCGCCCGCCGCGCCTCTGCCGCCCCTACGCGCCCCTCTAACGCTTCAACCTCCGCCGCCCGCCGCGCCTCTGCCGCCCCTACGCGCCCCTCTAACGCTTCAACCTCCGCCGCCCGCCGCGCCTCTGCCGCCGCCACCTGCCCCTGTAACTCCCCTACCTCCGCCGCCCGCGCCGCCTCCGCCGCCCCTACGCGCCCCTCTAACGCTTCAACCTCCGCCGCCCGCCGCGCCTCTGCCGCCCCTACGCGCCCCTCTAACGCTTCAACCTCCGCCGCCCGCCGCGCCTCTGCCGCCGCCACCTGCCCCTGTAACTCCCCTACCTCCGCCGCCCGCCGCGCCTCTGCCGCCCCTACGCGCCCCTCTAACGCTTCAACCTCCGCCGCCCGCCGCGCCTCTGCCGCCGCCACCTGCCCCTGTAACTCCCCTACCTCCGCCGCCCGCGCCGCCTCCGCCGCCCCTACGCGCCCCTCTAACGCTTCAACCTCCGCCGCCCGCCGCGCCTCTGCCGCCGCCACCTGCCCCTGTAACTCCCCTACCTCCGCCGCCCGCGCCGCCTCCGCCACCCCTACGCGCCCCTCTAACGCTTCAACCTCCGCCGCCCGCCGCGCCTCTGCCGCCCCTACGCGCCCCTCTAACGCTTCAACCTCCGCCGCCCGCCGCGCCTCTGCCGCCGCCACCTGCCCCTGTAACTCCCCTACCTCCGCCGCCCGCGCCGCCTCCGCCGCCCCTACGCGCCCCTCTAACGCTTCAACCTCCGCCGCCCGCCGCGCCTCTGCCGCCGCCACCTGCCCCTGTAACTCCCCTACCTCCGCCGCCCGCGCCGCCTCCGCCACCCCTACGCGCCCCTCTAACGCTTCAACCTCCGCCGCCCGCCGCGCCTCTGCCGCCCCTACGCGCCCCTCTAACGCTTCAACCTCCGCCGCCCGCCGCGCCTCTGCCGCCGCCACCTGCCCCTGTAACTCCCCTACCTCCGCCGCCCGCGCCGCCTCCGCCGCCCCTACGCGCCCCTCTAACGCTTCAACCTCCGCCGCCCGCGCCGCCTCCGCCGCCCCTACGCGCCCCTCTAACGCTTCAACCTCCGCCGCCCGCCGCGCCTCTGCCGCCGCCACCTGCCCCTGTAACTCCCCTACCTCCGCCGCCCGCGCCGCCTCCGCCGCCCCTACGCGCCCCTCTAACGCTTCAACCTCCGCCGCCCGCCGCGCCTCTGCCGCCGCCACCTGCCCCTGTAACTCCCCTACCTCCGCCGCCCGCGCCGCCTCCGCCGCCCCTACGCGCCCCTCTAACGCTTCAACCTCCGCCGCCCGCCGCGCCTCTGCCGCCGCCACCTGCCCCTGTAACTCCCCTACCTCCGCCGCCCGCGCCGCCTCCGCCGCCCCTACGCGCCCCTCTAACGCTTCAACCTCCGCCGCCCGCCGCGCCTCTGCCGCCGCCACCTGCCCCTGTAACTCCCCTACCTCCGCCGCCCGCGCCGCCTCCGCCGCCCCTACGCGCCCCTCTAACGCTTCAACCTCCGCCGCCCGCCGCGCCTCTGCCGCCGCCCGTTCCTCATATTCAACCAGAGTCTCGTGGCTACCCGCTGAGAGTGCTGGCAGGGACTTCCATTGCAGAACCCGCCGCTTTTCCAAAGCCCGCAGCAGCTTGGCTTGGGCTTGATTAACGAACTGCTTCTGGCACTTGATGCCACCCCGCTCCCGGTACAGAGCAGCCTCAATAAAAGATGTAATCTCTCGCTCACCCGGACAGCCGAGCCTGGGGACCCCTAGGGCTACGAGGTCCTTATAGAAGGTCCGAACAGTCTGAACCGGGCGCTGCATCAGGTCCCGGTGACTCACCAGCAAGCGGGGGAAGCCACGAGTATGGTGCAGGGCGGCCAAATTATGCTGCTCCCACAACGCTATCCCAAATCGGATCGGGAAGCCCTTCCAGGTGCGCAGCGATTGGGCCACCTCGAGTGGGTTGCGCCAGATATGCACATAGATCGGAGCTTCCAGTAACTCCTGCCACAGCGGCAGCAACACACACAGCCTGGGATCTTTCAGCACCCAGGGACGATGGGCATCAAGCTTAGAGAGAATGTTCCGCGCCCGAGCACTAAAAGCCGCGCGCTGCTCAGCACTCAGGCGACCGGGTTCAAACTGACTGACCTTGTACCAGTCCGCTCCAACAGCCGTCAGCACCTCTTGATGGAGCGCATAGATATCGAGGCGTTCCCAATAGCCTTTGGCGTTCTCCCCGGTGGGTTCTATCAGGTTCCCTTCCACCCCAACAGAGGCCCCCATCAGATTGAGCAGCCGGGTCAGGACGGATGTGCCCGACCGGTGCATCCCCAGAACGATGATCTGCATTCTGTCCTCTCGCTTTCCGTGCGCGCTCAGCACCGGGCCGTCTGCCGATACAGGTCTACCGCCTCGGCCGGGCTGCCACTAAACCGCACCGCGCCGGCCTCCAGCCACACGGCCCGGGTACACACCCGTATAACAAAGTCCAGGTTGTGTGTCACGACCATCACCGCTTTGGCGCTGGCGATGAGGTCGTGGAGCTTACCGCTGGCCCGCTCGGAGAAGGCGGCATCGCCTGCGTTGAGCGCCTCGTCAATGATGAACACATCCGGCTGGATCATGGCTGCGACACTGAAGCCGAGCCTGGCCCGCATCCCCGACGAATAGTGCTTGATGGGCAGATGGATGGCGTCCTGAAGCCCGGCAAACTTGATAATCTGGGGGTATAGAACGGTCAGCCGCTTTTTCTGGAGGCCCAGCATCATGCCGCTAAGATACACGTTATCCCGCCCACTGAGTTGCTCGTGAAACCCCACACCCAACGTCAGCAGCGCGCTCATGTCGCCCGCAACACTGATGTGGCCGGTGTCGGCTCGTAACAGGCCGCTGAGGACACGACACAGGGTTGTCTTGCCGGCACCGTTGGGGCCGATGATGCCCAGAATATCCCCCTCAAATACCTCAAGAGACACATCCCGCAGCGCCTCAAAGACGGGTTTTTTCCTGAATAACGACCACCGCCTGACATTCGTGCCGGCCGGCCGCAAGGCAAACTGCACCCCGAGATGACGGGCAACAGCGACCGGCCTAGACCCCGGCATGGAGGTGGTCTCCGGCAGGTTGACGGGCTGCCTAGCGGGAGCCTGGGGCGGAAGCGCCTGTCTATACCGCCCAACAACCTCCCGGGCAGACCCGCTCGCCCGGACCATTCCCCCATCAATCCACACCGCCCGGGTGCAGTAGGTCTCAACAAACGGGAGCCGATGGGTCACGACAATGACCAGCTTTGCCTGCCGGGTCAGCTCATGCATCCTCTGCCCGGCTTTCTCGGAGAAGGCCAGATCGCCCGTGCTGAGCGTTTCATCAAGAATCAGAATCTCGGGATCCAGGCTGGCGGCAATGCTGAAACCGAGCCGTGCCACCATCCCACTCGAGTAGGACTTGAGTGGCTGATCAATAAAACGCTCCAATTCAGAGAAGGCCACAATCTGGGGGAAGAGTTCGGCGAGACGCCGTTGAGATACGCCCAGCATCATGCCATTGAGAAAAATGTTCTCGCGGCCTGAAAGCTGGTGGTTGAAACCCGTGCCCAGGGACAGCAGGGCCAGCACCCTGCCGGCGGTCTCGACCCGGCCACGGTCAGGCCGCAGCAGCCCGGACAGGGTCCGACACAGCGTCGTTTTCCCCACTCCGTTTGCCCCGATGATGCCCACCACCTCGCCGGCGCGGCCGACAAGGTTGACATCGTGCAAGGCCCAGAAGGTCTGCCGCCGGTGGAGGCGAAACAGATTATGGGTCAGCGATTTCACATCCTCTCGTCTGTTGCCGAGGACATACTCAACCCCGACTCCAGAGGCTTGCAGCAGGACCTCGGGCGGTACCGTTTGAGGCCGGACAATGGCAGAGGAAGGCGCGAAGGAGGCCATCACAAGACCTTGATCATCTTATGTTCGTGCTGGCTGAAATGGTAGGTCATATACACAAGGAGCAGGGTCGATAGACCGCCGATGAGGGCTAAAATCCCATAATCCGGGGGCGACTGGGCCATGAACACCGCGCGATACGCAGCCAGAAAATACGCCATCGGGTTCCATTCCACGATCCAGCCCGCCCGCCCGGCCAAGACCTCCTCCGACCAGATCACCGGCGAGCCAAAGAACCACAACCGCAACACATAACTCGTCACATTCTCGGCATCACGGACAAACACCGACACATAGGCCAGCACAAGGCCAAGGGCGGACACGAACACAAACTGCACCAGGATGATATACGGCAGCCACACCAGGGGCAAGCCGGGTCTGAACTGAAAAAAAATCCCGAACAGGGCAATAATCGCCAGACCAAAACCAAAATTGATCAACTGCGACAGGGCTGCGCCAAGCGGAAAAATCGCCTTTGGCAGGTACACCTGGGTGATAATACCGGCCTGGGAAGCGATAGACCGGCAGGCCAAGGACAGGCTCGAGTCAAACCACTGCCAGACAATCAGGCCGATGACCAGAAAGGGCCCATAGTCAGGGCCACCCTGGCGAAACACCACCGCTATCACAAAATAATAGATCAGCACCCCGAGCAGAGGGTCAAGCAACCACCACAGATAGCCCAGGGCAGTGTTACGGTACTGGGCTTTGAGCCCAGATGTCGCCAAGTAGAGAAGCAGGTCTTTTCGCCGGTACAGGGCGATCAGGTACTTTTCAAAGGTTTCATCCAGGTGAAAGGAGAACGGACGGGTGTCAGTTCTTGAAATCACGACTCAGAAATACGGTGAGAGGGCGGGGGCTTAGCTGGGGCAAAACCATACTAGAAGAGACGCCGGCGCACAACGAACTCGGCTCAAGAGGCCCCGCTCCCCGGCTGTCAGGCCGCTCCCCGCCTTACTGCAACAGCCTCGCACAAAACCAGGATCTACAAATCTTGCAAAATCGTGTAAGTTACTGATTTTATTGAATTTTCTGGGGGGGGGTAAAGATACGCGGATTTATTATAATCTGAACTTATGCAAAACGCGGGAAAAGATTTTCAAATTTTTAATCAAAACACCGCACCCTACGCTGCCCGGCAAGGATAGGGCTAGCGAACGCGATCCCGGTACCGAGTATGGCGAGTTCAGTCATGGCAATCTTTCTTCGGGTAATCACTCCCAACAGGACCCGAACCTCTCACTTGCCCGTTCCCGCTAGGCGCGCTAGGCTAGCTGAACTCACCAGATTCTAAGCCACAAGGAGGGGAGTGCCATGACAGCTTATCGGATTATTTCTGCCGACTCGCACTTTGTCGAACCACCGACGATGTGGGCCGAACGTATTGACGCCAAGTTTCGTGACCGGGCACCACACACCCAACAAGGGTATAAAGGCCGGCCCGGCGAGTGGTTCATGTGTGAGAATATCCAACCGGTTCAGGTCGGCGGCTTTTTTGGCTCGGGCAAAAGTTCTGAGGAACTGCCCGAACATCTGAAAAGAGGCTTTGAGGTTGCCCCCAAGAGCGTCTGGGACCCAGCCGAACGCCTCAAAGAACAGGACCGCGACGGGGTCAGCGCTGAGGCTCTGTACACCTCAATGGGTATGCTGCTGTTCGGTCTTGACGATGCCGAACTGCGTGCCGCCAGCTTTACCGCCTTCAACGACTGGGCAGCGGAGTATTGCAGCTATGATCCCAAGCGCCTCATCGGCCTTGGGGCCATCACCCTCGAAGACATTCCGGCCGGCGTCAAAGAACTGGAACGGATCGCCAACACGGGCCTGCGGGGTACGCTGATCTGGGGCTCCCCGCCCGAAGACCGCCCCTACAGCGACCCGGTCTATGATCCGTTCTGGGCCGCCGCCCAAGAGCTGAACATGCCGCTGTCGCTGCACATCCTGACCGGCCGCGGTGGCAACCGTTTCAGTCGCCGCCGGGTTCTGTTCGGCTATATGCGCCTGCCCCAAGAAATCCAGCTCACCCTGGCCGACATGATCACCGGTGGCGTGTTTGAGCGCTTCCCCAGGCTGAAAGTCATCTCAGCAGAAAATGACGTGTCGTGGCTGCCGCACTTCATGTATCGGCTCGACCACGCCTATGACCGGCTGCGTCACATCGAAGGGCTGACCCTGTCGATGTTGCCCAGCGAGTACATCACGCGGAACATCTGGGCCACCTTTCAGTTTGAGACCAGCAATGTCGAGTTCACCCGCCAAGCGGTCGGCACCGAGCAGATCATGTGGTCCTCAGACTATCCCCATACCGATTCGCCGTGGCCGCGCTCGCGCGAGTTCATCGCTGGGGCGTTTGACGCTATGCGGGAAGGCGACATAGCCAGGATCGTCGGCGGCAACGCTGCCGAACTCTACGCGATTGCCTAGCCCGGGATGCGCACGATAAGGCTCCTGCCCTCTATCCTGGCCGCGGATTTTTGCTGCCTCGGCCAGCAGATCGCCGAGGTGGAGCGGGCCGGGGCCGACGGCATTCATATTGATGTGATGGATGGCCGCTTCGTGCCCAACATCACCCTCGGTCCGTGTATCGTTGAGGCGGCCCGGCGCACCACCTCGCTCGCGCTTGATGTCCACCTGATGATCATCGAGCCTGAGCGCTATGTGGACGACTTTGCCCGGGCCGGAGCTGACATCATCTCGGTCCACCAGGAAGCCTGCCCCCACCTGCACCGCACCGTTCAACACATCAAGCAGCTAGGCAAACAGGCCGGGGTAGCACTGAACCCCAGCACTCCGCTCTCCAGCCTGGAAGAGATGCTGGATGCGGTCGATCTGATTTTACTGATGAGCGTCAACCCCGGTTTTGGCGGCCAGCGTTTTCTTCCGGCCAGCCTCAATAAGGTCCGCCGGCTGCGCCACCTGCTTGACGCCCGGGACTCAAGCGCTCTGCTTGAGATCGACGGCGGGATTGATCCGAGCACCGCCCCCCAGGTGGTCGCCGCCGGGGCCCAGATGTTAGTAGCCGGCTCAGCCGTGTTTGGTGCGCCCGGCGGCCCGGCCCAGGGGGTGAAGCGCCTGCGCGAGAGCCTAGCCTAGGAGCTCCCCTGCTTCTTCATCTTCTGCCGCAGCAAATCCCCCAGTGTGGTACTGAAGCCATGTCCGGCCGGCCCAGAATCGCTCATATACGCCTGAGCTTCGGTCCGCTCTTCCTGGGCCTGGGCTTTGGACCGCGACAGCCTGATCCGCCTCCCGTTGTCTTCAACCGCCAAGACAAGGACTTTCATCTCGGTGTCCGGCCCAAAGTCTTTGTTATGGTCGGTACCGCGCGACGTACCCATCTCGGGATTGGGAATCAGGCCGGTTTGTCCGGGCCCGAGGCGGACAAAGACCCCGAACGGCTCAACCCGGTCAACCCGGCCGCTCAGCACACTGCCGACTTGGATGACGTTTTCTTCAAGCTGTTTACCGGGGCTCACCCCTTCAGGGGCCAAGGCCAGGGCAATCCTGCGCTTTTGGGCGTCAATGCTCAGAATCATGACCGTGATCTGCGCCTGCTCAGCGGCCGCGTCTTTCAGCGACCCCTGCTGGCTGCGCGGGATTTCGCCGATGTGCAGCAGGCCGGTGACACCGGGCAAGACCTCGACAAAAGCCCCAAAGTCGGCCATGCGCACGACTTGGCCGGCGACGATCTGACGTGCCTTGAGCTGCGCGGCAACATGCTCCCACGGATCTGCCTCAAGCGCTTTCATACTCAGGGAAATCTTTCCCGTCTGCTCGCTGACCTTGAGGACTTTGACGTTCACCGCCTGACCGCTCGTCAGCAGATCAGCCGGCTTGCCTGTCCGTGAATGGGACAGCTCGGAGACATGCACTAAGCCTTGAATTCCGCCCCCCAGCTCGACAAAGGCCCCAAAGTCGGTCAGCGATGTCACCGTGCCTGGCAAGACCGCACCGGGCACAATTTTCTTGCGGAGTTCTTCGGCTTCTTTGACCGCCGCTTCCTCGAGCAACCGGCGCCGCGAGACCACGATATTGCGCCCATTGTCGGAGTAACGCGTGACGCGGAACTCCAGGGTGCGATTCAGAAAAACGTCCGAGGACTCGACCCGACGGATATCCATCTGAGAAAACGGACAGAAGGCTCGCAGACCGGCGACCATCACCTCATAGCCGCCCTTGATGACCGCGCTCACCGTCCCCTCAACCGGCAGACCGTGCGAAAAGGCGGCCTCCAACTGCTGGCGGGCCTGCATACCTCTCAGCAGTTTACGGGACAGACGGATTTCACCCTCGGTTGAGAGCACCGTGGCCTCAAGCTCATCTCCGATCTCGACCTGGAGGCTGCCGTCTTCGTTCTCCAGTTCGGCGCGGGCGATAATCCCCTCGCCCTTATCGCCAACATCAACAAAGACGCTGTCCTCCCCGATCTGAACCACGCTGCCTTTGACGATGTGACCCGTTTGCAGCGTAGGTTGCGTCTCTTCCTGGGCCAGCAGAGCCGCAAAATCCTCTGTTGCCTCTTCTCCCGGGGTGGGGGGTGTCTGCTCGTCACTCATGCTTCGGGTCCTTTCTGCCTTTCAAACCAGCGCGTGTAACAGTCTCGAATGGCCTCCCGCTGGACATGATAGTCGGCCAGCAGTCGGGATGCCGCGTCTTGGCCACCATAGCCCATCCGTCTGGCCAACAGGGGCAACTGCGCGCCTCGCTCTCCAGCACCTCAACCCGACTGGTCACAGTCAGTGCGGAGGCTGATCGTACCAGAGTTGTAATATTTGTACAAGGAACTCAATATCGACAATGCCGCCACGGCCGGTTTTGATATTAAACCGGCCGCCGGCCAACTCATTCCCTATCGGTCCGATAGCGACGCAGGATAGCGAGCCGGATTGTACGCTGCCGGGGTGAGGCCGGAGAGTGGGGCGGCCGCAGCCCCGGCGACAATGGCCTCCCACCAGCCAGACAGGCTTTCACGCCAGGGCAGAAGATCGTGGAGCGGGTCGGAGGCCGGGCGGGTGGACATAGAGAATAGCAGAGAGGCGCATTGCCCCTCCGCAGCTGAGGACGGCTATTTGCTCAGCGTCTCACACGCGCCCATCAGCCACTTGACGCTCGACATCTCGTCATCAATCAGCGAGCCGAGCAACTCTTTGCTGTGCTGATCGTCCTGAATCTGGGCAATGGCGTCGGTCAGGGGTTTGAGGACCTCAACCGGGTCTTTGAGCTGGGAGGCGATGGACTGCAATTTCTCGACATCGCCGGTGTCGGCCGAGGCAAAGTAGGGCAACTCTTTTTCGCGGCGCTCGGCCGGCACGCTACACTGCGGCGAGCCGCCCAACTCGCGCAGCCGCTCTTCGAGAATCTGAGCGTGGTAGGCTTCGCGCTGCTGGACCACCCGCAGACCGCCTTTGACACACTCCTGATCGCTGACCTCAACCCAGCAGTTCAGATATTCAGCGGCAAAGTCCTCGGCGCACCGAAACTCATCCAAGACAGCCAGAACCAACTCTTTCTCGGTCTCATAGGACTTCCCGTTGTAGGCATAGCCCCGGCTGCCGACTCCGGTCTGAAGTTCTTGCATCTGTTCTTCAAACAGATCGTCCGAGATCAGCCCTTTCCGGTAGGCCTTGAGCAACTGGCGCGCCTCAAAATCTGTTGTGGCCATAGTGTGGCTCCTTTCGTGTGGTTCGTGTGGGCTTGTGCATAGGAAATCGCTCTGCCCTTGTCAAGCGAGCTCTGCTGCCCTGGCAGCGGCCGTGTGTCTAAAATTTAGGCATATGCCTGTCTGCTGAGCAGGCCGGCCACGCCTGAGGGCCGGATATTCAGCACTTTGTGCCCGCTGGCGGCTGGTACAGTCTTTGCTGGCTAGTGAGGAGAAGACTGTGGGCACAGGGCAGGCGTGTCTGAAGTCACACTATACCCAAGGAGGTAGAAGCATGAAAAAACGGATAACAGCCAGTTGTCTGGGGCTGGCGGCGCTGCTGTGGACGACGCCCGCCTGGGCGGACAGCCACGGTGCCAGCGTTGAGGAGACACTGCGCACCCTCAATGAACGCATCAGACAACTCGAGGGCGAGGTTGCCCGGCTCAAACAGCAGGAAGCCCCGCCGGCCGAAGCTGCCGCGGCCCCGGACGCCGCGGCCATGCTGGACAAACGGGTGAGCGCCCTTGAGAGCGGCCTCGGCCTGCTCAAGGGCGTTGAGTTCGGCGGCATGGCCTACGCGTCCTACAACTACAACTTCAACACCCCGGACGAGGGCGGCAATGACCTGCGCATCTTTGATGTCAATCACAACGACTTCACGCTGGACCTCGTGCAGCTCGAAGTATCCAAGCAGACCGACAGCGGCGTGGGCTTCCATACCGTACTGGACTACGGCAAGACCGCCGGCCTGATTCAGTCGGACTGGGGCGGAGAGTTGGCCCATAACTTTGAGATCCAGCAGGCCTACGCCACCTATACCTGGAAAATTGGCCGGGGGGTGGATATGCAGTTCGGCAAGTTTGCCACCCTGCTGGGCGGCGAGGTGATTGAATCGCCCTACAACCCGAACATCTCGCGCTCGTTCATGTTTGGCTACGCCATTCCCTTCACCCATACCGGGGCGCTGTTCTCCTATCCGCTCACCGACATGCTGAGCCTGAGCGCCGGGGTAGTCAACGGCTGGGACAATGTGGTGGACAACAACAACGGCAAGACCTTTCTAGGCAGCCTCGGTCTGGAAGTCGGCAATCTGACCTGGACCTTCAGCGGCGTTTTCGGCCCGGAGGAGGACGACAGGGGCGGGTCAAAAACAGGCGTCTTCGATACGGTCCTGACCTATACGCCAATGGACAATATCGATCTGCTGGTCAACTTCGACTACGGCACGGCCAGCGACGTGCTGGGCATGAAGAACGCGACCTGGACCGGCCTGTCGGGCATTATCACCCTGGGCGGCAGCCTGTTGAACCCGGCCTGGGAGAACTGGTCGCTGGCGCTGCGCGGCGAGTGGTTTGCCGACAATCAGAACTACAGGCTCGGCATTGACGACAACACGCCCGGCTACAGCCAACTCAGTGCTTTTCGCAATGAGCAGATGGTCTCCAAGGAGAGTTGCGCCGCGGATGCCTATCCCCGCTGCCAAGTCTACTATACCTATATCCCGGGCGCGGCAGGACCGTTCAACGAAAACCTGAACACCAACCTGTGGGAGATCACCGGCACGCTCAAGTGGCAGATGACCGACAACTTTCAGGCCCGACTTGAGTACCGCCACGACGGGGCAAACCAGCGCGTGTTCGGCAAAAACGGCGGGTACAAGAAATCCCAGAACACGATGATTCTGGAGTTCGCCTACCTCTTGTAATCAGCCCCCACTCACGAAGGAGACCGGCATGAAGAAGATCGAGGCGATCATCAAACCCTTCAAACTTGACGAGGTCAAAGAAGCCCTGACCAAACAAGGGATTCAGGGCATGACTATCTCCGAGGTCAAGGGCTTTGGCCGCCAGAAAGGCCATACCGAGTTGTACCGCGGGGCCGAGTACGTCGTGGACTTCCTGCCCAAGGTCAAGTTGGAGATCCTGGTCGATGACGACAAAGCCGGGATGGTTGCTGACACTATTCTTGACGCGGCCCGCACGGGCCGGATCGGCGACGGCAAAATCTTCATCCTGCCCATGGAAGATGCCGTTCGCATTCGGACCGGCGAGCACGGAGAGAATGCCCTGTAGGGCGAGTTGCCCCAGACGGGAGGAGCGTACTGCCATACGCCCCTCCCGTTATCCGTCACACACAGCCCGAACAGACTGCCCGGACAGGATACACACCGGGCGATTATAAGCAGGAGGTTCAGACAATGAAAGGCTGGTTGAGAATTGCGCTCCTCACCGTTCTTGGGGTCGGTATGTTTGAAGCGTCCGCCCTGCTCGCCCACGCCCAGGAGGCGGCAACATACGCCGATTACGACGCCTTTGCCGCCTCACCCGCCTACGCCGTGTTTACGGTCCACAACCTGTGGATGATGATTGCCGCGGCCCTGGTGTTCATCATGCACCTGGGGTTTGCCAGCCTGGAATCGGGCCTCACCCAGGCCAAGAACACGGTCAACATCCTGTTCAAGAATACCTTCATCATCAGCATCGGCCTGCTGACCTACGCCTTGTGCGGCTTCAACCTCATGTATCCGGGCTTTGCCGACGGCTCCTCAGGCCTGCTGGCCTTTGCCGGCTTTGGCGTTGCGGTCAGCGATGTGGTCGCCGGTCAGACCGATGTGTATAACGCCGGCTACACCTACTGGACCGACTTTCTGTTCCAGGCCATGTTTGCCGCCACCGCGGCCACGATTGTCTCGGGCGCGGTGGCCGAACGCATCAAGCTGTCGTCCTTCATGGTCTTTGCCACGGTCTATGTGGCCATATCCTACCCGATTACCGGCAGCTGGAAATGGGGCGGCGGCTGGCTGGATATGATGGACACCCCGTTTTACGACTTCGCCGGCTCAACCATCGTCCACTCGGTCGGCGGCTGGGGCGCACTGGCCGGGGCCATTTTGCTCGGCCCTCGCATGGGCAAATACGCCGCGGACGGTCGGGTGCGGCCGATCCTGCCCAGCAATATGCCGCTGGCCACCATTGGCGTGTTCCTGCTGTGGCTGGGCTGGTTTGGGTTTAACGGCGGCTCGGTCCTGAGCGCCGACCCTAACTTGGTCTCGCTGACCCTCCTGACCACCTGTCTGGCCGCCGCGGCCGGCGCGCTCGGGGCTATGCTGACTTCGTGGCTGGTGCTGAAAAAACCCGACCTGTCAATGGCACTCAATGGGATTCTGGCCGGCCTCGTCGGCATTACCGCCGGGGCTGACCAGATGGCGGCCCTGTCGGCCACCGTCATTGGCCTGATCGCCGGGGCGATTGTGGTCTTCTCGGTCCTCTTTTTTGACAAGATGCAGATTGATGATCCAGTCGGGGCCATATCGGTCCACCTAGTGGCCGGCATGTGGGGCACCTTAGCGGTCGGCCTCTTCGGCGGCCTAGCCGGTGGTACCCAACTCATCAGTCAACTCATCGGGATTGTCAGCATCGGCGTGTTCTCGTTTGCCTTTGCCTTTGTGGCCTTCAGCATCATCAAAGCCGCAATGGGCCTGCGGGTGAGCGACGAGGAAGAGTTTGAAGGGCTTGACGTTGGCGAACACGGCAATGTCGCCTATGCCGACTTTCAGACCGTGTCGGTTGGCGGCGGCGTCATTGCCGGCGGCAGGGGAGGTCTTTCCTCAGCCGCGCCTCCGAATGCCTGAGCGCGGGAGCCCCCGGTTTGCGCCGGCCTGAGACACCCGGGACCCGTGTCGCACCACCCGCGGGACCTCTTGCTCTTCCTGGACACGCCAGACCCAAGGCGTAGCAAACCATGAACGCGCTCCAGGAACGTTTTGAGGCGCTGTTTTCGGTCGGAACAGAGATTTCTTCGACCTTACAGCTCGACGAGGTCCTCAGCCGGGTGACGGCCCACGCCTGCCGGCTGATGGAGGCGCGGGTAGCCTCCCTGTTGCTGATCGATACCGAACGCGGCACGCTCCGCCCGGCCGCGACCTCTGGTGCCAGCGACGCCTATCTGGCCCTACCCGACCGAGCGCTCACTTCGAGTCTCATCAGTCAAGTCATCACCACTGGCCGGCCACTGCACATCCCGGATGTGCGCAAAGAAACCCGCTATCGCGTCTCTGAGGTAGCGTGCCAGGAGGGCCTGTGTACGCTGCTCGCGATCCCACTACGAACGAAGACCGCGATCATTGGTGTGCTCAATGTGTATACGGGCGAACCGCGCTGTTTTGATGATAATGACCTGCGGCTGCTGACCCTGCTGGCCAGCCAATCGGCTATCGCCATTGAAAACGCAACGCTGCACCGCGACGAAATGGCAACCCGGGAACGGCTGCGCCAGTCCGAGAAATTGGCCGCACTCGGAACCCTATCGTCCGGTTTTGCCCATGAGCTGCGCAATCCGCTCAACACGGTCAGTATGCTCATGTATGCTATGGGCCAAGATATGGCAGCCGATCATGCGCTCGCCGCCGATGTTGCCATCGTCCAGAGCGAGCTGGCCCGCATGTCGCTCCTGGTTGAGCAATTTCTCGAATTTGCCCGCCCGCGTCCACCCCACTTTCAGCGCGAACGAATCGAAGAAGTCATGGAAGAAACCCTGCTGCTCATCGGACCGGAAGCCCGCACGCGGGGGATTCGGCTGGTCAGAGACTGGTCCAAAGACCTGCCTCCGGTCTGGGCCGACGGGTCCCAGATCAAGCAGGTCTTTCTGAACCTGTTGATCAACGCCATGCAGGCCATGCGCCACGGCGGCGCGCTCACCGTGCGCCTCGCGGTCAGTGGTGGCAGTCTGCTGACCGCGATCAGGGACGAGGGCGAGGGCATTGCGCCCGAGGTCCGGGCCAAACTGTTTGAGCCGTTCTTCAGTACCAGACGGGGCGGGACTGGCCTGAGCCTATCGATCTCCCAGCGGATTATCGAGGGCCATAACGGCCGCCTGTGCCTGTCCTCTCAGCCCGGAGCAGGCACCTCGGTGATGGTCCGTCTGCCTTTATGACGGCGAGCATGATGGACGCCGCGTATGGATAAAATTCTTGTAGTTGACGACGAGCGCAATGTCCATTACTCGTTTCAGCGCGTCTTGGGCGGTGAATACGAGGTGCTGTCGGCCTACTCGGGCCAAGAGGCGCTGCACCAGTTCGGCGACCCCGCTCTGCGGCTCGTCCTGATGGATGTCCGCATGCCGGCCAAGACGGGCTGGCGACCCTCCAGGAACTCAAGCAGCAGCGCCCCGAACTGCCTGTGATTATCATGACCGCCTTTGTGTCGGCCGAGACCGCGATTCAGGCGACGACCTGTGACGCCGAGGACTATCTTGAAAAGCCGCTGGATGTAGAGACGCTCAAGCGCCTGATTGCCGATACCCTCCAGCATCCCGGCAGAGCCGGCGCAGAAGAGACACCCGACGAGGCAGCCAGCCCCGACGCAATAACGCCCGGGGGCGTGTCCCTGTTTGGCCAGAGCCGGGCGATGCAGGACGTGTATAAGAGAATCGGGAAAACCGCGGCCCGCAATGTGACCGTCCTCATCACCGGAGAGAGCGGCACCGGTAAAGAACTTGTCGCCCGTGCGCTCAGAACCTACTCCCGGCGTGCCCGTGACCCTTTTGTGGCGCTGAACTGTGCCGCCATTCCAGAATCCTTACTGGAGAGCGAACTCTTCGGCCATGAACGCGGTGCCTTCTCTGGAGCAATCGAGGCACGACCGGGCAAGTTTGAGCTGGCCCACCGGGGGACGCTTTTCCTGGATGAAATCGGCGATATGCCGCTCGTTTTGCAGTCAAAGCTCCTGCGTGTCCTCCAGGAACGCGAGATGTATCGCCTAGGTGCCAGCGAGCCCAGGCTGGTTGATGTGCGCATCATTGCGGCCACCAACCAAGCCCTGGAGGACTTGGTACAAGCGGGGCGATTTCGTGAAGACCAGTACTACCGGCTCAACGTGGTGCGGATCACCCTCCCCCCGTTGCGCGAGCGGGGAGACGACATTGTGTTATTGGCCAAGCGCTTTCTCCAAGGCCAAGGTGACGCGCGGGGGCCGCGCCGCTTTGCTGAAACCGCCCGCCAGGCACTCCTCGACCATGCCTAGCCGGGGAATGTGCGGGAGTTGGAGAACGTCATTGCCCAGGCCGTGCTGCGGGCCCGGGGTCCGGTTATCC
Organism: uncultured Binatia bacterium (SeqCode); assembly: GCA_965200965.1. Taxonomy (GTDB): domain Bacteria; phylum Desulfobacterota; class Binatia; order Bin18; family Bin18; genus JAAXHF01. Next base: position 3,522,005 of record OZ241744.1, on the reverse strand, counting down.
GGGCCGAGGACTTGGCGCTGCACGAAAGGCGGCTGTACCCGACAGCTCAGGAAGCGGCTCCGGCGATCCCCTCAGGCACCAACCTCGAGTCCCTCTTTGAGCAGCACGCCGGCAAGGTTTTTGCCGTTGCCGAGCAGCTGCTCGTCAGCAAAGCGCTCAATCACGCCCGTCACAATCAGGTCCAGGCCGCCCGCCTGCTCGGCATCAGCCGCAATGTCCTGCGTGACCGGATGAAACGCTACAGCCTGTCGTGACCAAGCCGCCAAGCCCGTTCTCACTCGCCCGCCCGTCCACGGCGTGCTATGCTTGGGGGGTATGCTTGAGGAGGTTGTATACATGTCGTGGTTAGATCAGATAGGAGAGCGACTCGCCGCTACCAGCGGACAACCGGCCGGCTCCCTGGTCGTGACGCCGGACCACATGCGCGAACTGCTCGAGCTGGCCGGAGTGGCCGCGCGCAGCAGCGGCAATCGAACCAACGCGCCACTGCTGTGCTATGTGCTGGGTCTGGCCGTGGGACGTGGAGCACGATTCGGCGAGCTGGCCGAGGCGGTTCGTGGAGTGCTGGATTCGGGCCAAGCGGACGGCTGAAAGCCGGCGGCTCAGCGGACGCTCTGATAGCCCGGCGGCCTGTCCTTGGAAAACACAATCTGCCACAGCTGAATACGGCGGGCTGCAAACCCGGCGGCAAAGGACAGCAGGTAGTACTCCCACATGCGCCGAAACCGATCGTCATAGCGCGCCTGCAAACCAGACCAGTTGGCCCGAAAATTATCGCACCAGGCGCGCAGCGTTCTGACATAATCGCTGCTGAAACTGTGCCAGTCTTCCAGCATCAGCAGCCCGTCTGTGGCTTCTCCGAGTTGCTGCATGGAGGGCAGGCTGCCGCCTGGGAAAATATAGGTGTTGACCCACGGGTCACCGCTGTAGACGGTCTGGTTCACCCCCATCGTATGCAACAAGAAGAGACCAGCGGGCTGGAGGCAGGCGTCAACGACCCGAAAAAAAGCCGGGTAGTTTTTATAGCCAACATGCTCAAACATGCCGACCGAGACAACCGCGTCGAACCGTCCGTTGAGCTCAGGCCGCAGCACACGATAGTCTTGCAACATGATTTCAACCGGCAGCCCGCGGCACAGCTCAGCGGCCAACGCCCGCTGTTCTTTGGAAACCGTGACGCCCACAACCGCGGCCTGGTAGTGCTCAGCCGCATACTTGGCAAAACTGCCCCAGCCACAGCCGATATCGAGCACCCGCATACCAGGCCGGAGTTGGATCTTTTGACAGATGAGTTCCAGCTTGGCCTCTTGGGCTTCATCAAGCGTCTCGGCCTGCTTCCAATAGCCACAGCTATAGACCATACGCCTATCCAGCATTTTTTCGTACAGGTCGTTGCCGATGTCATAATGCCGCTTGCCGACCTCAAACGCGCGGGCCTTGCGCTGCTGATTGGTCACCCGTGCGACCAGCCTGTGCATTTTCTCGCGTAGGGAAGTGACTTTCTCGGCTAGACCAGCCTTGAGGATTTTGCACAAACATTGGTCCAGCGCCCGACAGTCCCACCAGCCGTCCATGTAGGACTCTCCCAGCCCGAGCGAGCCGGCCCCCAGTACCCGGCCATAGAAGTCTGGATCATGGACGTGGATGTCCCACGGTCGGTCTCCGTCAATCTGAATATCCGCTTGGGCGAGGAGATTCCGCACAGTGTCCTGCATGGCCTGATCTCCTGACGCTGGCCGCCCTGGAATGACGGGGCTGCACGCTCAGGCCGCTCTGTGCCCGGTGATGGCTTCGCGCAGCCCTTCGAGCTTGGCCTGCTGGCACTCAACGCTTGAGAGACGCATCCCCATATCCCGGCGCAACTCGTTCATTGCCCGGCGCAACTCCTCCCGCCCTTGGCCGAGTTCCCCCCGCAGCCCTTCGCCCAGTTGGACAATCTCCCCGTGTAACTCGCTCCGCACTTGGCCCATCTCGTCGCGCAGGTCTTTCAACTCCCCGCGTATCCCGCGCAGGCCAGTCAGGATCACCCCACCCAAGGTGACCCCAACGGCAAGCACGGCAGCCCCTACCCCTATCAACAAGGTCCCGCCTCACCGTTCAAGCATGTGCAAGGGGCAGCCTGCACGCTAAGACAGTTGCACATTGAATTGGGAAGGGTCTTCGGCGAACTGCTCAAGGAGTTGCACAGCCGTCTGAACACAGACCTCACTGCTGAAATTCACATACACGAAGGAGCCGCTTGGTAATGTCTCTTGACGGAGGATTTTTCCCTTCGGAGAAGATATGGAACCTGTGTCTATCAGGGCAGTTTTTGATCTCCCAATGTGGATGGGGCAATCATCGCGCGTGATCCGACCCTGTTGTGCAAGCCATTCCGCAACCTCAGCAAGAGGGTATCGAGATAGTCCGACCGGCTTACACCTGGGGGAGGGCGATGTTTAGTGCTTGAACCGCGGCTCGGTGCAGTTGCCACACACCCACGGATAGGTCCAGTCAGCGACCTTCTCGGCACTGTCGGGAATAAACGGACTCCAGGCCTGGGCCCGGATCGGTCCGTCGGTATTCCACACGATATCAAACTGGCCGTCTTCTCGGACCTCGGCGATGAACACCGGCTTGGACAGATGATGGTTCTTGGCGTCCATCCTGATGTCAAAACCCGAGGGCGAGCGCACGACCTGATTGCCGACCGCTTGGCGCACCGCGTCAACGTCGGTCGTCCCGGCCTGCTCAACCGCCTGGGCCCACATTTTGATGCCAAGATAGGTGGCTTCCATCGGATCGTTGGTCACCCGCTTGTCGCCGCCGGGCAGATTATGTTTTTTAACATAGGCTTTCCACTTGGCGACAAAGGCTTTGTTCTCGGGTGTCTCAACCGACATGAAGTAATTCCAGGCCGCCAGATGACCGACGAGGGGCGCGGTGTCAATCCAACGCAGTTCTTCCTCGCCGACCGAAAAAGCCACCACCGGGATAGCCTCGGCCTTGAGGCCCTGGTCGGCCAGTTCTTTGTAGAACGGGACGTTGGAGTCGCCGTTGATGGTGGCCACTACGGCCGTTGGTTTACCGACGGCAAAGCGCTTGATATCGGACACAATGGTCTGGTAGTCGCTGTGGCCGAACGGCGTGTACAGTTCCATGATGTCGGCCTTGGCCACCCCCTTGGATTCGAGAAAGTAGTTCAGAATCCTGTTGGTGGTACGCGGATACACATAGTCAGTGCCCAGTAGCACAAAGCGCTCGGCACCGCCGCCGTCTTCGCTCATCAGGTATTCGACCGCAGGGATGGCCTGCTGGTTGGGTACCGCACCGGTGTAGAAGACATTGAACGAAGACTCTTCGCCCTCGTGCTGGACCGGGTAGAACAGCAGGCCGTTCAACTCCTCAAAGACCGGCAGGACCGACTTGCGCGATACCGAGGTCCAGCAGCCGAACACCACCGCCACCTTTTCCTGCTGGATCAGTTCACGCGCCTTTTCGGCAAACAGCGGCCAGTCCGAGGCCGGGTCCACCACAATCGGCTCGATCTGACGGCCTAACACCCCGCCGTTTTCGTTCAGTTCCTCAATCGCCATCAGGGCGACATCTTTCAGCGAGGTTTCGCTGATCGCCATTGTGCCGCTCAGCGAGTGCAGAATCCCGACCTTGATCGGCTCCGCGGCCCAGCCGGGCAGCGGACCGAGGAGCAGGCCGCTGAGAATCAGGGCCGCGGTGTGCAGAGACTTCCTTCTCATGACGTACATATCCTCTCCTGCTGGAGTTTGGCCGCGCGTAGCCGTACAGATAATAGTTGAGGCCAGTCGCATACCTGCACACATCGCCTTGGGTGTCAAGGTTGTTGGCAAATTGAAAATCTACGCCGGGATGACATGCGGTTCATCAACGAACCTCTCGCCTACAGTTTGGACAAGTGTCCGATTTCCGTTCTGGTCAGTTGTGTCAGTGCCGCCCTGCGGCTGGGCAGCCTCGGACACCGCCAGGCCCAGGCGCTCCTGCTCAGCCCGCGGCCGCGGCTCTCGGCACTGGTCAATATGGTCTGGGAGCGGGAGCTTGAAGAGTTGGGCGCGTTTGCCCCGCTGGCCGATATCCGGGCCATGCAGCACGCCTATCTGCCGGTCCGGCTGTTCAGCAGTTGAAGCGGCTGGCGCATTGCGCTAGCTGGCCCGCATCAGGAAGCGCAAGACCTCATTGCGCAACTGGGTGTAGTGCGGCAGGTCAATAATCGTCTCCCGCCAGCGCGGTCGGGGAATTGTCACCTCCAGGCATTCGGCCACCCGGGCGGGCGGCCCGGTGGTCATCAGCGCAATGCGGTCGGACAGCAGGATCGCCTCGTCCACGTCATGGGTGACCATGAAGACCGTCGTGCCGGTTGCGTCCCACATTTTCATCAGTTCTTCTTGAATCGTGCCCCGGGTGAGGGCGTCGATCTGGGCAAACGGCTCGTCGAGCAGCAGCACCTTGGGCTGGACGGCAAACGCCCGCGCCAGCCCGACCCGCTGGCGCATGCCGCCGGACAAAAAAGCCGGCTTCTTGTTGGCGGCGTCAAGCAGGTTCATCATGCTGAGGTATTTGCGGGTATGGCCGTCCACCTGCGCGCTGTCCCACTTGGGATAGGCCGCTTTGACTGCCACGCGGACATTGTCAAAGGCCGACAGCCAGGGCATGAGGGCAAAGTTCTGGAACACGACCATGCGGTCTAGGCCCGGCTCGCGCACTTCCCTGCCGTCCAGGACCATGCCGCCCTCGGAAGCGGTCTCAAAGCCGGCCAGGATATTGAGCAGGGTGCTCTTGCCACAGCCCGAATGGCCAACCAGGGTGAGAAACTCTCCTTCTTCAATACGCAGCGAGACATGCTGAAACACGCAGAAGGTCTCCGCGGTGCGGCGCTTGCCAGCCTCGCCTTCGCGCAGCGGAAAATGCTTGCTGACGTGGTCAATTTCCACAAAAGCCATCCTGACTTCCTCCAGCCGGGGCTACTCCGTATAGGTCACAAGCCGGGCGAGCCGATTGAAGCCGGAGTCAAGGACGATGCCCATCAGCCCGACGATGAGAATGGCAAACATGACCCCGGAAATATCGAGGTTGTTCCACTCAATCCAGGTCAGATAGCCCAGACCGAGTTCACCGAGCAGCATCTCGGCCGGCACAACCGCCACGAGGGCGCTGCCGAACGAGATGCGCAGCCCAGCAATAATCGTCGGGGCCGCGGCCGGCAGGATGACCATGAGGAGGCGACGAGTCAGGGACAGTTGCAGCAGGCGGGCAACCTGGATGTATTCTTTGCGGATCGCGCTGACCCCAAACGCGGTATTGGCCACCGTCGGCCACAGCGAGGCCATAAAGACAACGAGGATGGCGGTCCAGGTCGGGTCCTGGACGCTGTACAGCAGGAGCGGCATCCAGGCCAGGGGAGAGATTGGCTTCAGGACCTGGATGAAGGGGTTGAGGGCCTGGTAGAGCGGGCGCGACAGACCAATGAGCAGACCGAGGCCCACGGCTAGCAGCGAGGCCGAGAGAAAGCCGGCGGCAAAGCGCGTCACCGTATAGATGACGAGGTGGCCGACGCCATGATCGTTTGTGCCCTTCTTGTGAAACGGCGCGGACAGCTCCTCAAACGCTTTGCTGATCAGGACCAGGGGACCGGGGATGCCCTGGATTTTGTCGGGATTAGAGATGTAGGTCCCCCCCTCGGTCCGCACAATATCGCCGTTGAACTCCAGCATCAGCAATTGGTCTTGGGTCAGGCCGGTCTGGTCAAAGGCCGGCTGAACGGTCAGCAGATGCCAGCCCAGCAGAAAACAGCCCAGCAAGGCGACAGACAGCAGCCAGGGCGGCCCCTGGGAGGCGATGGACAGCCGCGAGCGGGGCGGCCGCGGCCCGGCCTCCTCTGATGCCGCCACCCTCTGCTGCTGCATCAGGAAGGCGGTCGTGGCGTCTCGCAGGGACATAGTGGGGGTGCTCATACGCTCACCATTTCCGGTAGGGGAGAAACTTGCCGCTGTAGGTCACAACCACTCGGTCGCCCTTGGGGTCTTCCTGCTTCTGAATATCGATTTCAAAGTCAATGGCGCTCATGATGCCATCGCCGAACATCTCATGGATCACGGCTTTCATGGCCGTGCCGTAGACTTGGGTGACCTCGTGAAACCGATAGATGAGCGGGTCAACCGGGACGGTGGTATCCAAGGCCCCTTTGAGGGGCGGGTCCTGGAGGGCGGCGCTTACCGCCGGGCTTGTGCCCAGGGCTTCGTCGAGCCGCCGGGCTTCTTGCGCGGACAGGGTGGCCTGACCCATCAGGGCGGCGGCCACCCAGACCTTATCTCGGCCGAGGGCTGTCGCCAGTTCGGCAAACGACAGCCGCCTGTCTTTTTTGGCCGCCAGTAACACCTTGCACGCTTCCTGTCGTGTCATGCTGTCTCCTCCTTATGAAAGATTGTTGATGGGAAAGCTCTGCACATAGGCCTCGGGCTGGCTGGGATCGAAGGTCTGGCCCATCAGGACATGTGAGCGGTAGGTCTGGGGATGGGCGTCATAGCCGAGTTCCTGGGAGATTTTGTCGCACTCCGCAGCCAGATAGACCTCTTCGGCGACTTTTTTATAGTCAAAGTCGCTCTCGACATGCTTCCAGCGTTTCATCTGGGTCAGAATCCAGACCGCCATCGAATGCCAGGGAAAAGGGTCAAAGTCGATCCGGTCGGGCACATTCCTGATATTGCCAAGCCCATCGGCAAACCTGCCGGTCAGGACTTGCTCAAGCACAATGACGGGCTGGTTGAGGTAGTTTTTGGGCGCAATGGCTTTAGCGATGTCCTGGCGGTTTTCCGGCTTGGAGGCGTAGTGGGTGGCGTCCACAATAGACCGGAACAGGGCCAGAAAGGTGTTCGGGTAGCGTGAGGCGAACTCCTGAGAAATGGCAAAGGCGCAGCACGGGTGGCGGTCCCAGATCTCTTTTGACAGCAGATAGATGAAGCCGGCGTTTTCGTACACCGCCCGCTGATTGAAGGGGTCGGGGGCGAGATAGCCGTCAACGTTCTCGGCCCTGAGGTTGGCCACCATCTCCGGGGGCGGGACGACGCGGATCTGCACATCCTTGTCCGGGTGGACACCGCCCTCGGCCAAGTAGTAGCGTAGCAGATAGTTGTGCATGGAGTAGCGAAAGGGCACGCAGAACCGGAAGCCTTTCATGTCCTGGGCCGAGGTGACGCCTTTATGCTTGGCGTGCAGGGTAATGGCTTGGCCGTTGATGTTTTCGACCGCCGGCATGAAGTAGGGCACTTGCTTGGAGCCGGCCCCCAGCGTAATCGACAGGGGCATGGGGCTCAGCATGTGGGCGGCGTCAACATCTTTGTTGATGGACCAGTCCCGGACCATAGCCCAGCCGGCGGCCCGGCGGACCTTGGCGTTCAGCCCGTGTTTGGCATAGAAGCCCATCGGCTCGGCCATGATGATCGGCGTGGCGCAGGTAATCGGGATGAAGCCAATCGTCAGGTCTTTCTTTTCAATCGCGCCGGCCTGCTCCTGAGCCATTGCTTTGGCGGTTTTGAGCGGGAAGAGCGATTCGATAAGCGCCGCGGCCCCGCCTGCCCCAACCGCCTGCATGAACCGCCGGCGGCTCACCTCAGTGCCGCCAAACAGGGCGCGCACTACCGCACTTTCCACCACACGGTCAATGATCTGCTCAGGCGTGTCTGGAAGAGCTTGGTCGGCCGGCCCGGGCCGCGGGCCATGACCGTGGGCGTGCTCAAGCGATGTCTGGGGGTCAAAGGGGTCGTGTAAGCTGTTATGCGCCATACTGGCAACCTCCAAGGGCTGGAATTTGTCACCAGATAGAACATGCAATTCGTGTGCCAAGCCGCGGGGCGGAGAGCCGCAAGCCCGAAAGACACGGCAAAACAAAGCCTTTCTTCAAGGGAGAGGCGGAGGGGCAGGGGTCCGGGGGTGTTGGTAGGGAAGCAGGAGGGCGGAAAACTGTCTACGAAAGGGGCATCATACAGCCCGTGGGAGGAGCCCGGCGGGCTGTATGATCTGTGTCAGATGTCAGATCTTCAGCGTCATCTCGATATAGCCGAAGTTGGCACTGTCGCCGGTGAAAATCCGATCGACAATGCTGCCGCCAAACACATGGGCAAAGAAGACGTTGACGTTGACGTGCTTGTTGACCGTGTAGCTCAGCGAGGTCTCAATAACCTGGAACAGGTCACGTTTGCCAAACACCGGCCGGCCGGCATAGCCAAAGCCGGCTTGGCGGTCCTGGAGGGTGGCCCCGGCCCCCTGGTACCACAGGTCCTTGTCTTCGCTGACCCGGAGGTTGTGAAAGTCGGTGCGCCAGACCAGACCCTTGAGCGGCTTGAGAACCAGTTGCACGAAGACATCTTCGCTATTCATCAGGTTGTAGAAGGTGCTGAACGAATACACCCGGGCGGTGGGCAGGACCTGAAAGAAGGTCTCGTGGTCGCCGTCGTTGGGGTCGTCATCGCCCGAGCTGCGGTTATAGCCGACCCGAATCCAGGGCTCCCAGGGTAAGGTCTGGGGCTGCAAGCCGGCCTCAAAGGCCAACGCCCAGGCCCCGTGGTCCTGCTTGCCCCAGTCGCCACCCTGCCCTACGCCCCAACCCATCAGGTCAATCGGGCCGGCGGGAGTGGGCAGCACATGGACGAGGTGGCCGCCGGCAGTATGGATGGCGATATGCTGGCGGTCGGCGTCACGGACCGCGGCCGGCCGGTTGTCGGTCGGTCGCAGGCCACGTCCATCGGCATAATAGATGTAGAACAGACGGGCGTCGCTGGTGGCGGCAAACGACGGTCGGGTGATGTTGAAGCCGGTGTACAGCAGGTCAATGTCGTCTATCATCTTGTTGCCGGCCAGATCAAACCCGCCCTGGGTCGGGTGGGAGCCATGCACGGTCAGGTTATAGGCGTCCCTGGTATAGCTCAGGGTGAAGCCGTCGTAGGAGCGCCCGGTGTGCGACCAGCCAAATGGGCCGATCAAGCGCTGTGAGACGCGAAAGCGCTTGATCCAGTCAATGGTCGGGTCTTTGCTCAGCACCTCGGCTCCCTCGGCGATCAGATGCCGCCCGCCCTTGATGGTCAGGCCGGGGATGCCCATCTGCTTGAGCGTCAGGTGGGCCTGTTTGAGAAACACGCCCGAGTCATTATTGCGGCGGTTGTGGGACCGGTAGACTGGGCCGAGGCCAAAGGCAGCCTGCGGAGCGGGGCCGGTGGCGTCGTCGGGCAGGCCGAGCAGGGAAGTGTTCTGGCCTTCCACATGGACATCAAAGAGTTCATCCGACCACTTCAGCCCGAACTTGGCAACGGTTGCTGCGTAGGCGTAGGAATTGTTGCCCGACGATCCTCCAAACCAGTCCCAGAACTCTCCCCGCACCCGCAGGCTGGCCGCCAGCGACAGCTTGGGGGAAACCTGAGACAGGGCCATGTCTGCCTGGACTCGGGGCGGCAGGCCGGCCAGGAGGCAGACGGCGAGCAACGCGCCGGCCAGCCGTCGCCTCGCATAGATCAGATCGGGCAGTCGTCGTATCATATGGGCTTTCTCCTCTCTCCGCCTGTAGGGAAAAATCTATGCAGGGCGGTCACCAATTCCGGTTCAGCCCCGGTCAGGGCTTGTCGCTCGGCCAAGGCGGTCTCAAGGGGCTGAAGATCATTGTAGTCGTCACGGCCGCGAACAGCATACCCATCTGGGAAGAAAGGATCAAGGTCAAGCCCTCGGCCAACCACAGGCCGCTCCTCCTGGCTCACTCTCTTTCCCCGAAAGGGCTGGCGTTCCCTTACGCCATGTGATTAGGGTACCAAGCGGCTCGGAGAGCGGACCGCCCGGACAATCTGGGCTGCCCCGGCGCACAGTCGCTGTTTGCTGACCTGCTCAAACCCGGCGGTCTCAATCAAACGCCTCAACTCCTGGCTGGTGGGCAGGTATGAGACCGAGCGCGGCAGGTAATCGTAAGCCGCGGCGTCCGACAGCAAGGCTCCGAGCCGGGGCACAAGTCGCTTGAAATACACGGAATGGGCACACCGCATCAGCCCGTTGGTGGGCGTATCAAGCTCAATCAGGACCAGCCGGCCACCGGCCCCAAGTACCCGCGCGGACTCGGCCAGCACGGCCGGAATCGACACAAAATTGCGCAGCGCAAAGCCGGACAGCACCACGCTGGCCCAGGCCGACGGAAAGGGCAGCCGGCCGGCGTCGGCCTGCACCCAGTCGGCCCTGATGCGACGCCGGCGCGCAGCGGCTAACATGTGTTCGGCAAAGTCAACCCCAACCGCCCAGGCACCCGCCTGACTGGCCAGCGCACTCAGGTCTCCCGTCCCACAGCCGAGATCAAGAACCCGGTCGTCGGCCCCAAGCTCTGCCGCCCGCACGGCACTCCGCCGCCAGCCCTGGTCCAGCCACAGCGAGATCAGGCGGTTCAGGAGGTCGTAGCGCGGAGCGATCCGGTCGAACATGGCGCGGACAACAGCCGCTTTGTCCGCGGTGTCGGGCAGCCGCGCCCCAGGCTCCTGTTTCATATTTCAGGGAATCACCGGCAGGACGATATGCGAGCGCAACTCCCGGTTATGGAAAACCGTTTGCTCGGCAGTCTGAAACGTCGTTCCTGTGGCCTGATCGCCGCCGGTATTGAGGTTGCGGTCAAAGCGCGGGAAGTTGCTTGACGCAATTTCAAGCCGCAACCGATGGCCGGGCAGAAACACATGACTGGTGGCCCACAGATCGATGCTGAGTTCGGTCGGCTGGCCGGGTGACAGCAGGGTGGGCCTTATCCGCGACTCCCGGTAGCGGGCGCGCACAATGCCGTCGGCGATATTCTGGGCGTAGCCGTCAGGTCTGACATCAACCAGCTTGGCCGTAAAGTCGGTATCGGGTGCCGACGAGGCGGCGTACAGCACGACGGTAAGCGGTCCGGTTACTTCGATCGGATCGTTCAGCGGCGCGCCGGTATAGACCAGGACATCCTGGCGGCTTTCGACCTGGCGCTGGTCGGCCACGCCGACCGGGATGATCAGGGTATTGCCGCCACAGCTCGGGACCGGGTCGGCCGGGTCGTAGCGGAAGTGGTCGGCGACCTCCTCAGCCGGAGGCTCGGGGCTGAGCGTGCCGTCACCGTCCAGGCTGTTGGCCTGGCCGGCGCTGTGGAGATAGTAGGGCACATACTTGGTTCGGGCCAGCGGCCATTCGTACTCGTCACGCCACTGGTTGGTACCCATCACAAACAGACGGATCGGGGCTTCTTCCGATATACCGTCGTCAATTCCCTTCAGCCAGTAGTCAAACCAACGCAGCTGAACATCGTGCAACTCAATCACCGCGTTGGGGCCAAAATCAATATCGCCAGTGCCACCGCTTATTGGCGTGGTGTACGGAAACAGGTGTGCCCAGGGGCCGATCAACAGCTTTTGTCCGCCGCGCGCCTCGGGCGTCATGGCCCGGGACCGAAGACCACAAAAATGGACGAAGGCGTCGCGCAGGAAAATATCGTACCACGAACTGACATGGTACATTGGAATGTTGATATTGTGGTGCTGGCGTTCGACATTGACCGCCCACCAGTACGGCCCGTCCTCGGGGTGGGTCAGATAATCGCGCAGATAGGGGGCCACATCGCCCAAGATGTCGGCCCAGTTCATCAGCGGCAGACGGCGGTAGGCTTCGGGCGTCAGGGGATTGGCAAAATTGATTGAGCGCTCCAGGCTGGGCCGTATGCGCGGCCACAGTTCGTCTTTGATACCCTTGCGGTCAATGGTGTTGCGGGCCAGAAAAATGGCGTAGGGTACCTGCCAGCCCAGGGAGAACGCGCCCCCGGTATGATACACCCAGCTCTGGTGCGCATCGGCCGCAGCCGAGACCGGAAACGCGCAGCGCAGGTGGGGCGGGCGGGTCGGGGCCAGCTGGTACTGGGTAGCACCCAGGTAGGACTGGCCCTGGGTCCCGACCAGTCCGTTGCTGTAGGGCAGGCTGGCCGCCCACTCGACCGTATCGTAGCCGTCTTGGGCCTCGTCAATCAGGGCGTAGTATTCACCTTCTGACGCAAACCGGCCACGGCCGTCCTGGATAATGACCACATAGCCGCGGGCCGGAAAATACTCGTGGTCGCCGAACAGTTCTGCCATGTGCTTACCGTACGGCAGGCGGAGCAGGATGACCGGAAAGCGCCCCTCGGCATCGGGTCGGTACACATCGGCGTACAGCTTAGTGCCGTCCCGCATGGTGGCCGCAACATTTTTTTCGGTTCGGATCGCGTAGTGTGGACGACTGCCGTGTGGCATGACACCCCTCCTTTTTCACCGCCCCTTATAGAGGCCCGTAGGGCAAAAGGCAATCCAAACCCGCTTCCGTCTCCAGCCATCCTGCACTTGTCGAGGGGCGGTCAAGAATGCTAGACACGCCGAAAAAAGAGGTTTGGGGACGCTATGCGTTACTGGCTGGTCAAATCGGAGCCGTATAAATACTCCTGGGATCACTTCTGCCAAGACGGCTCAACCTATTGGGACGGCGTGCGCAACTACCAAGCCCGCAATAATCTGCGGGCCATGCGGGTCGGCGACCGGGTCTTGTACTATCACAGCAACAAAGGGCTGGCCGTGGTCGGGGTGGCCCGCGTCACCAGAGAAGCCTACCAGGACCCAAGCACCGACGACGATCGCTGGGTGGTGGTCAATCTGGAGCCAGTCCACGCCCTGGCCCGGCCCGTCAGCCTGAGCGAAATCAAACAGGACGCCCACTTGCGGGACATCGGCCTCATCAAACAGAGCCGGTTGTCGGTCATGCCGGTGACAAAGAAAGAGTTTGATGTGATTGTCGCCAGGGGTCAATCGAAACATCCAGCAACACAATCAGAGTCCTAGGGGGGCGGTGAATTCGTCCAAGGAGACGCAAGGGATGGCCTGACGCAGGAGGCGACCAACTGGTCACGGTCTTCAAGCTGTTGGATTGTCTCGGCGAGGGGGGCCGGGACCTCGCCAAACCGTTCGTCCAAAGCCTCAAGCGGAGGACTCGGGTTTGAAGACCGCATGGCGCGGCCGTCTTGGCTTGACCCACCGGGAGCGGTTCGCTAGCCTCTGGGCTGAGGAGGGCTCGCTATGGGAGGACCTCGATCGTATCTGGCCGCAGCCGTCCAGATGACGGCCTCAAGCTCAAAAGAGGAGAATCTGGCCAAGGCCGAAACCTTTGTCCGCCTGGCGGCTGACCGGGGAGCGGCCTTGGTGGTCCTGCCCGAGGTGTTTGCCTGGCGTGGGCCGCGCGACCAAGAGCCGGCCCAACTCGAATCCATCCCCGGGCCGACCTCGGAGCGTCTGGCCGAGTTGTCCCGCGGCCTGGGCATTCATCTGCTGGCCGGCTCTTTCCTGGAAAAGACGACCGAGCAGCGCGCCTATAACACCAGCCTGCTGTTCGGACCGGACGGGGCCATGTTGGCTCAATATCGCAAAATTCATCTGTTTGACATTGACCTGCCCGGTCAGGTCAGCATCAGGGAGTCTGACACCAAAAAACCGGGTCAAGAGGTCGTCACCGCCACCACCGCGCTGGGAACGGTCGGCCTGTCGATCTGCTACGATCTGCGCTTCCCCGAACTCTACCGTCGGCTGGCCGACAGAGGCGTTGAACTCATCTGTGTGCCGGCCGCCTTCACCTTCCCGACCGGGGCAGCCCACTGGGAAGCCCTGCTGCGCGCCCGTGCCATTGAGAACCAGAGCTATCTCATCGCTCCCAACCAGATCGGCAGGAATGTCTATGGCTTTGCCGACTACGGCAACTCAATGATTATTGATCCGTGGGGTAAGGTCCTAGCCCGGGCCCCAGACAAAGAGGGCTTGGTGACGGCCGAGATTGACCGCGATTATCTGGAGAAAGTCAGAAGGGAACTGCCATGCCTCGCACATCGGCGGCTATAGGGCCGGCCCCGGTCAAAGCCTTTTTTCGGGTCGTGAGCTGCGCCGACGCCCGGGAGCGGCTGGCGGCCTTTGCCCCCCTGACCAAGAGCGAGACCATCGCGGTCCCGGACGCCGACGGGCGGGTCTTGACCAAAGGACTGAAGGCCCCGGGGGCCCTGCCCCATTTCAACCGGGCCAATATGGACGGCTATGCGCTGCGGGCCCAAGATACGTTTGGTGCCTCGCCGAGTCTACCGATCTATCTCAAACTGGTCGGGGTGATCGAGATGGGCCAGGAGGCTACGCACCGGCTCAAAAAGGGCGAGACCATGCGTATCTCGACCGGCGGCATGGTGCCGCCCGGTGCCACCGCAATGGTCATGGTCGAGTACACCGAAGAGATGGGCGACGGCACTATCGAAATCCAGCGCAGCGCCTCACCGTGGGAGAACATCTTGCGGGTGGGCGAGGACATTAAGAAAGGTGCCCCGATTTTTCCAGCCGGCCGGCGTCTCCACGCCCAGGATATCGGGGCACTGACCGGGGTCGGGATTGCCAAGGTGGCGGTCTATCGCCGGCCGGTGGTGGGCTTGATCTCAACCGGGGACGAGATTGTGTCGCCCGAAAAAACCCCCAAGCCCGGCCAAGTCCGCAATGTGAACCAGTACTCGCTGCGGGCAATGATTCGCCAAGCCGGAGGCGATCTGTGTGACCTCGGCGTGGTTAAAGACGACCGCGCGGCATTTGAGACGGCCCTGAGCCGGGCGCTCACAAAGGCCGATGTGGTGATGATCTCGGGCGGCAGCTCGGTCGGCACAAAAGATATGGCAGTTGAGGTGATCCGTGCCTTTCCACGCTCCGAGTTGTTCTTTCACGGCATCTCGATTGCGCCGGGCAAACCCACCATCTTTGCCAAAGCTGCCGGCAAGCCGGTCATGGGCCTGCCGGGGCACCCGGTCTCGGCCCTGGTCGTGTTCTCGCTGTTTGGCCGACCGCTGGTCCGCATGATGGGCGGGGAAGCGACCCAGTCCGCGTTCGCCCCGGCCCGCACGACCCGGGCGCGGCTGAGCCAGAACATCGCGTCCGCCCCGGGCCGGGAAGACTACGCCCGGGTCACCCTCAGCGGCGAGAGCGGCGGCCTGACGGCCCAGCCCGTGCCCGGCAAATCGGGTGCCATCTTCAGCCTCGTTCGCGCCGACGGCATGGTGCGCATCCCGCACAACGAAGAGGGCAAAGAGGCCGGCGAAGAGGTGGAAGTCCTTCTGTTCTAAGCCATGCCACAGCACCAGCCCCATCAGTCAGGCAGCCCGGAACGCAAGCGCTATCTGCAAAAGAAACCGCTGGGCGAAGCCCTGACGCTCCTCCTCGACACTGTTGCGCCCTTGCAGCGGGCAGAAACGGTAGCAGTGGAAAACGCCCTGGGCCGCACCACCGCCGGCCCTGTCTTCGCCCGGCTGTCCGCCCCCCACTACCACGGGGCGGCTATGGACGGCATTGCGGTACGCGCCGAGGATACCTTTGGGGCGAGTGAGTTCTCGGCCCTCAGCCTGACCGCGGTCAAGGCCAGGCGGCTCAAGCCCAGCCACAGCCGCCCCTTCCAGTATGTGGACACCGGCAGCCCGCTGCCGGCCTGGGCCAATGCGGTCATCATGATCGAGCGGGTGTTCAAAAAGAGCGAGACCGAGGTGGAGATCAGGGACGCCGCAACGCCCTGGCAACACGTCCGCCTGGTCGGCGAGGACATAGTCGCCACCGAGCCGCTGTTGCCGCGCGGCCACACCCTGCGGCCCTATGACCTCGGTGCCCTGTTAGCCGCCGGCCACACCACGCTTCCGGTCCTGGCCCGGCCCAGGGTTGGCATCATTCCGACTGGCTCAGAACTGATTGAACCGGGCGAGCCGGCCAAGCCGGGGCGAATTATCGAGTTTAACTCGCGGGTGGCCGGGGCGTTTATCGAAGAGTGGGGCGGCACACCGCAGCGTCAGCCCCGGGTCGTGGATGAGTTGGCCACAATTATCGCCGCGCTCAAAAAATCGACCGCAGAGGGCGATGTCACCATCATCATTGCCGGCTCCTCAGCCGGTGAACACGATTTTACCCTGTGCGCCTTGGAGTCGGTCGGCGAGGTCCTGGCCCACGGCATCGACGTTATGCCCGGCAAACCGGCCATCCTGGCCATTGTGAACGGGAAGCCGGTGGTTGGTCTGCCCGGCTACCCGGTGTCCGCGGTGGTCATCTGTCAGCAGATTCTCCGCCCGCTGTTAGCCCACCTGCTGGGTCGGGTGGCCGAAGAGCCGCCCACGCTGCGGGCCGTTCTGCCGCGCAAGGTCCCCTCACGGCTGGGTCTGGAAGAATTTGTGCGGGTCAGCCTGGGCCAGGTTGGCGAGCGGCTGATTGCCAATCCGCTCGGTCGTGGGGCCGGGGTGATTACAACTATGGTCAAGGCCGACGGGGTGCTGCGCATCCCCCCGCTTGACGAAGGCCTGAACGCCGGCCAGGAAGTACCGATCGAACTTTTACGTCCGGCCGAGGAGATTGCCAGGACTATTCTGTTCACCGGCAGCCATGACCTCAGCATTGGCGTGCTTGACGATCAGCTGCGGGGGCAGTATCCGGGCTTCAAAATTTCGGCCAGCAGCGTTGGCTCGCTGGGCGGCCTGCTAGCTCTGAAACGCGGCGAAGCGCATATCATCGGCAGCCACCTGCTCGACCCGACCAGCGGGACCTACAACCTGCCCGACCTCAAAAAGCAGGGTCTGGTGTCCAAGGTCGTAGTGCTGAACCTGGTGATCCGCGAGCAGGGCCTGATTGTGCCCAAAGGCAATCCAAAAAAGCTGCGCGGCATCAAGGACTTGGCCCGCAAAGAGCTGAGCTTCGTCAACCGCCAGCCCGGGGCCGGCACACGGATTTTGCTTGACTACAAACTGGCCAGACTTGGCATCAAGCCAAACGCCATTCAGGGCTACGAGCACGAAGCAGTGACCCACATGGCGGTGGCCGTAGCCGTAGCCAGCCGGCTGGCCGACACCGGGCTAGGGGTCAAGTCCGCGGCCAAAGCCCTCGGCCTCGACTTCATCCCAGTCGAACGCGAAGACTATGACCTCATTTTTCTCACAGACTTCTTCAAGAGCGACACCGGCCAAAAACTGATCGGGGTGATTCGTTCCGACGGCTTCAAACAGGCTCTTGAACGCCTTGACGGCTATGACACACGCCAGACCGGCAGCGTCAAAAGCCCAGCCCCAAGGCGAACGCGTCAGAAGGCCGCCGCGGCCAAGCGCACCAAGTGAGAATGGGCCACCTCCGCACCTGTGCATAATGGCAGGGACCGAGCCACGGGAAGACACGCATGACCAATCATCTCTACTACGGCGATAACCTCGAAATCCTCCGTTCCTACATCGATGACGAGACCGTCGATCTCGTCTACCTCGACCCGCCCTTCAAGAGTGACCGGGACTATAATGTACTGTTTGCCGAACAGGACGGCTCCCGGGCCGCGGCCCAGATCAAAGCCTTCGGCGACATGTGGCAGTGGGACGCTGCCGCGGCCCGGGTCTACGAGGAAACAGTTGAGGCCGGCGGGCGCGTATCGCAGGTCTTGCAAGCCTTCCGGGGCTTTCTGGGCGCGAACGATATGCTGGCCTATCTGGCCATGATGGCCCCGCGCTTAGTTGAACTCCGCCGGACGCTCAAAGCCCACGGCAGCCTCTACCTGCACTGCGACCCGACCGCCTCGCATTATCTCAAGATTCTGCTTGATGCTGTCTTCGGCCCGACACATTTCCGCAATGAAATCACCTGGCAGCGGACAGAGAGCCACAATACGGCCCGGCGGTACGGCAATGTGGCCGACATCCTGCTGTTCTATGTGAAGTCCGAAGAAGCGACCTGGAACCGGGGCTTTCATACCTATGCCGGCGGCCAGAAATACAGCCCAGAGCAGATGAAGCATTTTCGGCATGTAGACAAAGACGGCCGGCGCTACAAGCTGGAGAACCTGACCGCGCCGCGGCCGGACAGCGCATCAGGCAAGTTTGCATGGCGCGGGACGCTGCCCGGTCCAACGCGCGGCTGGGGCTACAAAAAAGAGCAACTGGAACACTGGTGGGCGGAGGGTAGAATACAGACAAAGCGGGACGGCACACCCCGAACGGGCGGCCTGAAAGTCTATCTTGACGAAGCCGAGGGCAAGCCCCTGCAAAATATCTGGATCGATGTTCCAAGAATCTCGAACAGATCGGCGGAGCGCTTGGGCTACCCGACCCAGAAGCCGGAACGCTTGCTCGAGCGCATCATCAGGGCCAGCAGTAACGAGGGCGATGTCGTCTTAGACCCCTTCTGTGGCTGTGGCACGGCTATCGCCACCGCCCAGAAGCTAGGCCGGCACTGGATCGGCATTGACATCACCCACTTAGCCATTGGCCTCATCAAGCATCGCCTGCACACCACCTTTGGCGAAGACAGCGCCCAAGGCTATGCGGTCATCGGCGAGCCGGAAGCGCTGCCAGATGCCGTGACGCTCGGCAAAGATGACCCGTTTCAATTCCAGTGGTGGGCGCTCGGCTTGGTCGGTGCCCGCCCGGTAGAGCAGAAGAAAGGGGCCGACAAAGGCATTGACGGCCGGCTGTATTTTCATGATGATGTGGCCGGGGCCAAAACCAAGCAGATCATCTTCTCGGTCAAGGCCGGCCGGCTTTCGGTGCCGCAGGTGCGCGACCTGCGGGGCGTCATTGAGCGGGAAGGAGCGGAAATCGGGGTTCTGCTGTCCCTC
The DNA here is from genome assembly GCA_965200965.1 of uncultured Binatia bacterium (SeqCode). Taxonomy (GTDB): domain Bacteria; phylum Desulfobacterota; class Binatia; order Bin18; family Bin18; genus JAAXHF01. The sequence continues at coordinate 3,503,351 of OZ241744.1, read as the reverse complement.
CAGGACCCGACCCAGCCCATGCGGGCAGAAGCGGCCAGTGCTGGCTTCTACGAATCGCCGTGGGGCACGCGCCACCCGCGCCTCCAACTCCTGACCATCCCCGATCTGCTGTCAGGCATGCGCGTAGACCGGCCCACCCAACAGGGCAATGTCACCTTCAAGCCCGCGCCGGCGCATCAACGAGCAACCGGCAAGCAGGGTCGGCTGTTCCGGCCATGACCCAGCCCATGACTCAGCATAGTAACGAGATCAGGTTGCGTGAAGGTGTCAGCTTACGCTTCGCCCGGCCGCCCTCCAGGCTCCCAACTCTCAAACATCTCTTCGAGACTGTCGAATGTCTCCACCTCCAGCCCGGCACGGCTTTTCTCAAGCGTCTCTTTGGTCAAGGCGTTCGGAATCGGTACCGGAATCGGCCCTTCGACCTCCTCCCTGGTCTGCGGCTCCACACGCGCGTGGAAGACGGCTGATGTATTCATGCAGCTAGATGCTCCACACCTGCAACACATTGTCAAGTCAGCCTCATTGCCAAGCAGCAGGAAGGCGTGAGGCCCGCAGCCACCTTGAGAACTGCCTACCCCGAAGAGCCACCCGCCGGGGAACTTTCCCGCTGCGAAGCAAGCAATAGACGGAATTCGCCATGAAAAAGAGTGACCGTTACCTGAAAATTGTCGCATGGTCCGACGAGGACCACTGCTACATCGGGACCGCCCCCGGCGTCATGCTCGGCGGAGTACATGGCCAGGACAAGGCCAAGGTGTACGCCGAATTATGCCCAGCCGTGGAAGAATGGATGCAACTCCAGGAAATCGACGGCGACCCCCTCCCGCCCGAGATCGCACACAAGGCGTATGCAGGCAAATTCCACTAGCCCACCACCTTGACAATCCGCCCGCCGGCCCCATACTGCCGGCGATGACAACCCCTCCCGCGGCGGCGGGGGAGCTGGCTCCCCCGCCGGCCGCCACCTCCCGCATCTTCTACGGCTGGATTGTCCTTGGTCTGGCCTTTACCGTCCTGTTTGTCTCATATGGCATTCAGTTTACCTTCGGGGTCTTCATGCCGGCTATTGAGGCCGAGACGGGCTGGGACCGGGCCAGCCTGTCCCTGCCCTACGCCCTGTATGTGTTTCTGTACAGCGCGCTGGGGGCGGCCAGCGGTTGGGCGACCGACCGCTGGGGGCCACGGGCAGTCATCTGTACCGGCGGCTGTCTGCTGGGCGGCGGCATTGTGCTGAGCAGCCAGGCGCGGGAGTTGTGGCACTTGTATGTCAGCCTCGGTCTTATTGCCGCCACCGGCATGAGCGCTGCCTTTGTGCCCTGCAACTCCACGGTGGTGCGCTGGTTCACACGCCGGCGGGGGCTGGCGCTAAGCATCTCCACCAGTGGCGGCAGCCTCGGAAACCTTCTCTTTCCGCCCCTGGCCGCGGCCCTCATTGCCGCCTGTGGCTGGCGGCCGGCCTATCTGATGCTGGGCTGCGCCGGGCTGCTCATCATCGGTCTGTGCGCGGTGTTTATCGTCCGTGACCCAGAACAACTGGGTCTCGTGCCTGACGGCCGGCCTCCCCCGCGGTTGTCGCCACACTTGGCTCAACCGGCCGCCGCCAAAGACTACACCTTGGCCGAGGCCCGCAAGACCGTCGCTTTCTGGCTGTTGACCGTGGTCTTTACCCTGACTTGGCTGGTGGTCTTCATGCCGTTTGTTCATATTGTGCCGTTTGCCATTGACCTCGGCGTGCCGCCACTCCGCGCGGCCACGATTGTCAGCGCGATTGGTGTCGGCAGTCTGAGCGGCCGGCTGCTGAGCGGGGCGGTCTCTGACCGGCTCGGACGCCTGCCGACCCTGGGGGCCAGCTTGGCCATGCAGGGCCTTGCCTTTAGCGGCTTTGCTCTGAGTGGCGGCCTGAGCCTGGTCTATCCCAGCGCGATCATGTTTGGTCTGGCCTACGGCGGGGCGGCCACCCTGTTCCCGGCCATTGTGGGCGATTTTTTCGGTCGGCTGTCGGTCGGGGCGATTGTCGGCTTCATCTTTGCCGTGGCCGGCTCAAGCGCAGCCTTCGGCCCCTTTATCGCCGGCTACCTGTATGACGCCAGCGGCTCGTATGAGGCCGCCTTTGGGCTGGCCGCCGGCCTCAACCTGATCGGCCTGGGCGTACTCTTTTTTGTCAAAAAACCGCCGGCCTGAGCGCCGGCGCGCGTCTCAGCCCTTGTCGTTTGCCGCCAGGCAGGATATGGCACAGGCTAGGGCTGTGCACGCGGGGGCATGACCTTGAACTGGCCTGGATTGAGCAGCGATCTCTTGCACAAACACACGGCAGAGCCCCATGAAAGAACTCACCAAAGACGGACAAGCCCGGACCCTGCGCGGCTGGATGCTGGGTTTACACGCTACCCACATCATCGACGTTGGCGGACGGCTGGGCTATTTTTCGGTCCTCCGGCAGCGGGGCGGGCGGGCAACCGCGGCCGAGCTGGCCGCAGCCCAAAACCTTGACGCGTGGCGCACCGCGGTGTGGTGTAAAGCCGCCTGCACGGTCGGCATTCTGCGGGCAAGCGACGAGACAGGAGAAACCTTCTACAGCTTTGCCCCGTTCATGGACGAACTGCTGGCCGATGACGCGCCCGAGCTACTGACCGCCCACATACTCGCCAGCTTGGCCCGCGATTATCCGGGCTACCCGGCCGCCTTTCGGACCGGGGCGACCAAGACCTTTCACGACCACGACGAGGACTTTTTCGCCCACCAAGGGCGTATATCGGCACTCCGCGCCCCGCTTGTGCTGGCCGCGGCCCGCAAGCTGCCCAGCCTTGAAGCGCGCCTGAGCGCGGGCGGCACGGTTGTGGATATCGGCTCTGGCAGCGGGACGGTCCTGGCCAGCTTTGCCGAATCCTTCCCCCGCTGTCGGGCCGTCGGCATTGAGCCGCTGCCCTATTTTGTAGAAAGCTCACGCCAGGGTCTCCAGGAGCGGGGCTTGGAGCGGCGGGTTCGGGTTGAACCGGTCGGTGGCGAGCGACTGGACTTTGACCAAAGCGTTGACCTGATCACCATGATCCAGGTTTTTCACGAGCTGCCAGACACGGCAAAAGCCACGATTCTGCGCCGCTGTCATCAAGCCCTCACACCCGGCGGCCGCCTGCTGATTATTGACCGCTGCGCGCCGGAGACCGCTCACGACATTCAAGACCGGCATTTCAGCATGAGCATCCTGGAGCAGTGGTTTGAGGTCACCTGGGGGAATATCGTCAACACCCGGAGCGAAATCCTCGCCATGCTGCGCCAGACAGGCTTCACGGTCAGCCAGGAAACCCCGGACATGGTTCCGACCTATTGGGCGTTTGTGGCGGAAAAAAGCTGACCAAGGGCCAAGACATGTCTCGACTGGGCATAGTTGTCTATCACGGTATTGAAAGTGGCCCTGATCTGGCCGAGTACGGCCGGATTGCCGAAGGGGCGGGCTTTGATTCGCTGTGGGTCACTGAGCGCTATTTTCACGAGGAAACCTTTTCACTGCTCGGCTACCTGGCGGCCGTGACCCAGACGCTCCAGCTTGGCGTTGGGGTGGTGAACCCGTATACCCGCAACCCGGCTTTGCTGGCTATGGCCGCGGCCACCCTGGACCGGCTCAGCGGCGGGCGCTTGGTGCTGGGACTCGGCCGTAGTGAGCCGGCCGTCATTCAAGACAAAATGGGCATTCCCTACGGCCAAGCCGGGGCGGTGCTGGAAGGCGCGGTCAGCCTGCTGAGCCGCCTACTGTCGGGTCAGCGGGTCAGCGCCACGGTCGGGCCGTTCAGCTTGGTCAATACCAAGCTCTCGCCCGCCCCGATTCGGAAAACGCCGCTCTATCTGGCCGCGATCGGCCGCAAGGCCCTGCGCCTGGCCGGTGCCATTGCCGACGGGGTTGTGCTTAACGCCTATGTGCCAACCAGTTATGTCAGCTACGCGGTCGAAGAGATCCGCGCCGCGGCGCGAGCCGCGGGCCGTGACCCGGCCGCGATTGACATTACCTGTATGCTTGTCGTCCGCCTGACTGACGAGCCACACCGCCTTTACCCGACGCTGAAAAAGCGGCTGGTGCGTCTCTTGGACGAAGCCTTTGTTGGAGAGATTCTGCTCGAAAAAGGCGGCTTTGACCCGGGTCTTCTCGCTCCTCTGCGCACGGCCTACCGCAGCAGGGACGAGGAAACCGCAGTCCAACTGGTCAGCGATGAGATGGTCAAGGCATTCTATGTCATCGGCCCGGCCGACACCTGCAAAGGGCGGATTGCCGCCTATCGGGCGGCTGGGGTTGATGCGCCCCTGCTGCTGCCGCGTCTGGAGGATTATCGCAGGGTGGCTGAGGCCCTGCGGGACTAGCCCCTGTCAGCCTCGGCTTTGCCACACCTGAGCTTCCCCGCACTAGCTCTTGGCCCAATTCGCCTTGACCCCGGCCAGGAAGTCAAGCACGGCGACGCCAAAGGTATCATTCTGATCTCCGGCCACCATATGGCCAGCACCCGACACATCCGCATACTGGGCGTGCGGAACGGCCCGGCAAAACTCATCGGCCGTCTCTTGGCTGACCACATCGCTGATTTTTCCCCGCACCAGCAGGGTCGGCACGCTCAGGGCGCGGGCCGCGGCCAGCATACGCTCAGGGTCACGCCGCAGCCGGGCCGGGCTCAGCATCTGGGGGTCCCAGTGCCAGCGATAGCGGCCGTCGTCGCCTTTGCGCAGATTCTTTTCCAGGCCGCTCAGATTTTTGGGCCGTGGCCGGTGGGGCAGATAGGCGGCCACATAGTCGGCCGCTTCCTCCAGGTTGGCAAAGCCGTTGGGCCGGCCGGTCATAAACGCCCGGATACGGTCAACGCCCTCCTGCTCGACTCGGGGCGTGATATCCACTAGCACCACCGCCGAACTGACCGGCTCGGACGACTCACCCTCGGTCAGCAGTGAGGTCATGCCACCCAGCGAGGCCCCGATCAGCACCGGACGCTGGCTGAAATGGCCCAGGATTGTGTGCAGGTCGGCCACATAGGCGTCAATGTTGTAATTGCCGTCCGGGGCCCAGTCGCTGTCGCCGTGGCCGCGCAAGTCGATTGAGACCGCATACCAGCCCTGCCTAGCCAGGGTCCGGGCCGTCCCGCCCCAGGCGTAGCGGGTCTGTCCTCCGCCGTGCAGCAGCAGAACAGGCGGGGCACCGCTCGTCCCCCAGGCGTCAGCGGTCAGCCGCACCTGACTCTCGACCTGATAGTGTATCTGTTGTGGAGTGAGGTCTTGTCCTGGCATGGCGCTTCCTTGTGCATCAAAATAAGGCCGTAGCCTAACAGGATGCCGCCGCTGAGACAAGCCGTGTGCAACTGAACGCTCAGTCAGCACATGGGTTCCGGACCTTTGCGTGTTTGATGCGATCCGGCCCACGAAGTGAACGAGGTCAGCAGGCGGGAGAGAGCCGCCGGCCGGCCCGGCTGATCATGGTCGGGTAAAGAGAAAGTTCTCTTTCATAGCGGCCAGCACGCTTTTCAGGTGGGTGACGTATGTGGGGAAACCGCCGTTGTAGTTGCCGTCCTGGCGACGCTGAAACTCGCCCTCAAAGTTGTAATAGCCCGGGGTGCAGTCCTGGTTGCGGGTGGTCTTGCCACGGTGCTTGATGACCTCTTGCACCCACCACTCTTCAGCCTCGGGGGCAACGTCAATGGACCGATAGCGGTGGCGGCGTACATAGTCGATGCAAGCGGCGATGTGGTCGCCCTGGGACTGGAGCATGTCGGTCAGGTTGAACTGAAACGACGCCTGGTAGCCGCCCATGATGAACAGGTTAGGATAGCCCTCGGAGTGGATGCCGAGCAGGGTACGGATGCCGGTGCTGTATTTGTCGGTCAGGTCGAGGCCGTTCACTCCCCGAATCTGGTTGTAGATGCCGGTTTTCTGGACCTCAAAGCCGGTGGCGTAGATGAGCAGGTCAAGGGCGTACTGTTTGCCCTCAAAGACCGGTCCCTGGGCTGTGAGCTCGGTGATGCCCTTGCCATGGGTATCGACTAGATGGACATTGGGCCGATTGAAGGTGGGCAGATACTCGTTGTGGAAGCAGGGTCGCTTGCACATGAACATATACCAGGGCTTGAGTGCTTCCGCGGTGGTCCTGTCCTTGACAATCTTATCAATGCGCTGGTGGATGCGCATCATGTAGTCAATGTTGGCGCTCTCTTGGCGGCGGATCTTCTCCTCCCGCGACATGGCGGCCCGCTCTGCCCTCTGCTCAGGAGTGAGCTGGGGTCCCCGCATCGCTTTCTCCCGGCGCCTGGCCTGCCAGCCCGGCTTGAGCTTGCGCGCCCAGTTGGGGTCGGTCGGCCAGTCGTCCCGTATGTCGATTGAGGACGGGGTGCGCTGGAAGACGTACAACTCCTTGGCCGCCGCTCCCAGCCCTGGAATCGCCTGCACCGCGGTCGCGCCCGTGCCAATGATGCCTACGACTTTGTCGGCCAGCCCCGACAGGTCATCCTTGGTGTAGGCGTAGTCCCAGCGCGAGGTGTGAAAGGAATAGCCCTGGAAGGCCTCCATGCCTTTGATCCTGGAGAGCTTGGGCTTGGACAGGGTACCGTTGGCACAGATCACAAACCGCGCCTGCATGTGGTCGCCCCGGTCGGTCGTAATGTGCCAGAGATCTTCTATTTCGTTCCACACGGTAGAGGTGACAGTGGTCTGGAACACCGCCAGCTTGTACAAGTCGTACTTCCGGGCGATGGCCTGACAGTGGGCCAATATCTCTGAACCCTTGGCGTAGTGGTCCTTGGGCACATAATCCATCTCGTCAAGCAGAGGCAGATAGTCATACGATATCACATCGCAGGCCACGCCCGGGTAGCGGTTCCAGTACCATGTGCCACCCACATCAGCCCCCCGCTCGACAATACGGATGCTCTCGACGCCGTATTCGCGCAGCCGGGCCGAGGTCAGCAGGGCCGAGAAGCCACCGCCGATGAACAGACACTCGACCGTGTCGGTGATCGGCTCGCGGGGCGTCATCTCGCCCCCGTAGGGATCAACTTCGTACTTGGCCAGGCTCCCGCTCAGGTCCGAGGTGTATTGGGCGGTGCCTTGGGGCCGGTAGCCGAGCCGGAGGTCCCGCTCCTCGGCGAACTTCTGCTTGATGGCATCGTAATAGTCTTGTGGCTTGCCAGACTTTGAGAGCCCGTCCATAGTGCCGATCAGGGGCTTCTCCTGCGTGTCAGTCATGTCTAACCCTCCGTGGTGAGCCATATGGGCCGGCAGCAATGATGGGGCCGGTATTCAGGTGGGCAAAGGCGCTGAGAAGATGGGACAGGGGCGAGCAGGACGACGGGTTTCGTCCTGCGCCTAGGGGAACACTGCTGAGATCTTAGGCATCAACCCGATCAAAATACTTGATGCTGGGCGGTCCTTGCAGGGCTTTGCCGAGTTGCTCCATCGCGCCGGTTTCGGTCCGCCAGTTCAGATATCTCTGGTAGTGTTCTTTTGAGTCCCAGCGCTCGTAGAAGACCAGATGGCCGGTTTCATCCAGGTCTTCATAGATGTCGAGCCCCTGGCAGCCGTCATAAGCGCGGGTATCAGGCAGAATCTCTTTGAGCGAGGCTTTGACCCCATCCACGGCCTCGGGTTTGACATGCATATCGAGTATAACAACTGTTGTCGCCATTGTGTGATCCTCCTGTCGGTTGAATATGCCCTACCGGGCGGTGTGATATAAGCAAGTTATCGGATGTCTGTCAAATGTGCCGGGCCGCGGCTCACGACAGGATCGCCTAGTCCTTCTCGGGCGGGGCAACCGACGGTCGATCGAAGCGGTAGTCAACCAGTTCATCGGCGCGGGCCAGTAACTCGTCATTGGTGGTGAATTTCTCGACCATGTAACTCAGAGCGCTCAAATCGTGGATGAGCAACTTCACGGCTTGGTCGTGGATCTTGTCTTCCTTGACCACCTGAAGCAGTTCCACTACCACATCCTCAAGCTCTGAGCTTTCAATATCAATCGCCATCTCAAACGCCCGCTCAACGCCAACTCCGCTATTGACCTCACGGTCGTAGGCTCTGAGCAGCGAGCGGAGGCGGACCACCGAGGACGGATCAAACCAGACTTTGCTGCTCTCGGCCACATCCGGCTCGCTCTCCAGGACGCCTTCGACCAGGGCCAGGGCACCCAGATGCCCGGCTTCATGGCGCGCCATGGCAAACCAGAATTTGCGCAGTTCCTCCTGCTCCTGAAAAACCTGGGCAAAGCGCATGTAGAGCGCCATCGTCTTCTTTTCCAGATTAACCGCGGTGCGCAGAATATCCTTCAGCGTCACCCGCTGCGGGCGGCGGCGCAGATCAGCTCTCTCTGCCATTTAATTCCACCGAACCCATAACGAACAAAACCATTATTAGCTGCGGGCGGCGGCGCAGATCAGCTCTCTCTGCCATAGCCCCGGTCATAGCAGAAGCGGGCGGGAAGAGACAAGCGGACCCAACAGCCGACGAGGCATAATGTCCCGATAACCGCCTCTTTTGGCCGGCGCAGCTTTTCTGCTATGCTGCCAGTGACAAGTGCAGGTACGAGAATGGCTACCATCAACACCATAGAAGACCTGATCCGTGTGCTTGACGAGAATCCCCAGTGGATTGAAGCCCTGCGCGTCCGGCTGCTGACGCGCGAACTGCTTGAGTTACCTGAAAAATTCGCCCAGTTCGTCGCAGCCACCGAGAGGCGCTTCGAGAAGGTCGAACAACGATTGGAGAAGGTCGAACAACGATTGGAGAAGGTCGAACAACGATTGGAGAAGGTCGAACAACGATTGGAGAAGGTCGAACAACGCCTCGGCCGCGTCGAAACCGATCTTAAGTCACTCCGCGACGACATCGCGCCGCTCAAGGGTGCCCATGCCCGAAACGCCGCTCTCAGAGAGGCCGACTTCATAGCCGAGGACCTCGGACTGACTCTGGTACGGACCCTGAACCAGGAGGCAATACGCTCCCTCGTCCAGTCCCAAAACGTTGCAGATATTCCCGCAAACGAACTGAGAAGCTTCCGCCGGGCCGATCTGCTTATGGAAGCCACCGACCAAGCCGGCGAAACCTGCCACATCGCCGTGGAGATCTCTTTCACCGCCAACGGGCGGGATACGACCAGGGCCGTCCGCAACGCCGGGTTCCTGACCGGGTTTACCGGCAAACGCTGCTATGCCGTAGTGGCTGGTCTGCACAGGGATAACCGGATACAGCCCAGCATCGAATCCGGCGAAGTGATGTGGTATCAGCTTGACCCGCAAGTGTTGGAGGCAGAATAGTACGGCCTCGCTACCCCCTGTATTGGGGTGCCGTTTGCGCGGTTTGAACCATTGGGCGGTCTGCGAATGAGTTAGCGTGCTTCTCCCGGCTCACGCCGGTCCAAAGTGAAGCGTTTGCCGGCTCAGGTTGACCCCCCTCTCGGGGTCAAGATTGACCACCACCACGCTGCCCGTGTCCTGGGATCCCAGGTGCAGCGGGGCGGGCGTGCCCGGATAGCAGGCCCGGGTCTGGCCGTGCGAGATGTCGGTAAAAACGTGGACGTGACCCAGGGCCAGATAGTCGAGCCGGGAGGCCGCCACCTCTTCGGGCGTGATGAGCGAAGAGCGCATGACCTCCACATTCTCAACATAAAAGCCGTGGGCCATGCCAATATGCCAGTAATCGCCCCGACGCTCGGGCACGCCGGCCAGCGGTTTGTAGGCATGATCATGCTCAACCAGACCCTTGCCCCAGACGGTGGCCTGGAGTTCGGGAAACTCCAGGGTTACCCCGGTCTCTGAGGTCAGCGGAAAGACATGGGGACCGGCGTCACGGAAGTTGACCTTTTTGTAGATCGAACGGGTATCGTAACAGTCGTGATTGCCCGGAATCAGGACGACCGGACAGCTCACCCGCGCCAACTCCCGGTGGACAAACTCCACGCCCGATTCCTGCACCCGGTTCGAGTCGAACAAATCGCCGGCAATCAGGAACAGATCGGCCTTTTCCTCGACAACCGTATCAACAACTTTGTGGAACGCGCACTGAATCCGGCCGCGGAAGGCCCGGCCTTCCTGGCTTTTGCCAAAGGTATCACTCTCAAGATGAACATCGGACGTATGAACAAGCTTCAGCGGGCGATGTGCCATGTATCGTTCCTCGTCGTTCTCAGTGCAGGGGCGGACTACCAGGATTGCGCAACGGCAGGGTGACAGTTGCCTTGCCCGGGGTCAGGACCTTGCCCCGTCCGTTCTCGACCCAGATATCACACTCCACATGTCCAAGCCCGTTTTCTATCCATTTCCTGGTAACCGTGCCCTTACAGGCCAGCGGCTCGTTGACATACGCAATGTCACGGTTGGCGTAGGACATTCTTTTGAGGGTGCCGGCCTCACCGATCCAGTTGGTCATGAGTTGGGACAAGAACGCGCCCCGCAGCGGGCCGTGGATAATCACCTCCCGATAGCCCTCCTTGAGGCTGAAGTCTCGATCGAAGTGGATGCGCTGCGGATTCCAAGTCACCGCGCTGTACAGAAACAGCAGGGTGTTGGAGGGCGTCTTTTCCAGGCTGGGAATGGGTGCGCCCTCTTCAACATCTTCAAAATAGACTTGTTGGCTCAATGCTTCGGCCATGCCCGGCTCCTAGCGTAAAATGCTTGCCCCTTTTTCGATCAGGACCAACTCCCCCCTCTGGTTGGTAAAGGTGGTTTCGCGCTGGACAAAGATGAGCGGCCCGGACCGCCCGTTTTTCTGGTAGATATTGGTAATTTTTGAGCGGCCGGTGAGGACATCGCCAACCCGGATGGGCTGCAAAAATTCAACCTCGGTGCCGCCGTCCATCAGACGCGGCAGGGGAGTAGGCGGAACCGGGAATTTGCCCGCAACAGGCAGCCCATCGGGCCGCAGCTCGGTCTCGGGCACCGGCTCGGTCAGGGGTGCCATATAAAACAGCGGCGGTGCAATCAGACCGCCGTGGCGGCTGCGGCTGGCCTTTTCCTCGTCCAAATAAAGCGGGTTCAGATCGTCCGTGGCCACCGCAAAACGGGCCACATCGCGGCGAGTGACCTCTATCGTCCAGGGTGGCACTTCCCGGCCGATCCACGACCGGATCTCGTCGGTGATCAAAGACGCAGGCTGGGATTCGGGCGTACTCGGCATGGTGGGACTCCAATACAGGCAGGACAGGTTCGTATTCCCTAGCAGTCTTCAGGCGCTCAGTCTATGAGTCTGCCGACTGCCCTTGAGGCCGCAGGAGAGTGTGGATAGAGTCCCGGCATGATCGAGTTTGCCCACAGCTTTTTGCTGATTTTTGCTCAACTGGCGCTCGGCGGACTGTTCGGCCTGAGTATTCCTGGTTTTCACGAAATCGAACGCGGATTTTTCAAGTCAACCGGCTGTGTGTATCTGGGCTGTGGCTGGGCGTTTTTTCTGGGCAAAACCTCCCTGGTCTGGTCCTCTCAAGCCGGGACAGTGTGGGGGATATACGGCTGGGAAATCGGGCTGTGGCTGGTGTTTTGCTGCGGGTTCAGTGTGTATGTCTTCAGCCTGTGGGGGGAGGCTGTTGTGCTGCGCGCACGGGCCTATCTGTTGGCGCTGGCAGTCGGGCTAGTAGCGCTGACGGTGAGTGCCAGCGCCTATTGCAACGCGCCGTTTGTGTCGGTCGAAACGATTGTGTATCCGCTCAGCCTGCTGCTCTCGGCCCTGATGCTCGGCGCGGTGGCGACCGGCATGTCGCTGGGCCACTGGTATCTGATTGAGCTTGACCTGTCGCTTGACCCGTTCAGACGCACATTCAATTTTTACGCTGGTACGCTCCTCGTCCACCTTGGCGTGCTGCTCGGCGCGGTGGGGCTGCTGTTGGTGCTCGGCGAGCCGGCCAGTGTGGACCGGCTCGCCAGCCTGTGGACCGACCATCAAGCCCTGCTCTGGATGCGGCTGGGCTTGGGTCCGCTGGCCTCCCTGCCGATTGCCGGCATGATCTGGCGGACCTTGCAGATTCCACAGACCATGGCGGCCACCGGTCTGTTTTATGTGGCGATCCTGGCCGCGATTGTCGGCGAGTTTTTGGGGCGCTTTCTCCTGTTTCGGACGGCCTTGCCGCTGTGAGCCGCCTACAGATCGTACACCTTAATCACCGTCACCCGCAGCCCGTGCGAGGTCCAGCCCACGTCAAAGCCGACCCGCATACCCTCAAACAGGAAGCGCAGGTCGCGGTGCGGGGCACCGAGCAGGGTCACATAGGCGAACACAAACGGAAAGGTTTTGCCGGACTGACTCCGAATCAGCCCGGTCTCATTGTTCCAGGAGATGTTGTGGATCACGCCCTGATAGAAGCGGTCGGGCTGGGCAGACCTGTTGTCTCGGTCGTGTTCCACGGCTCAGGCAAACAGCATTTCGTGCATGGCACTGCCGGCCGGCACCATCGGGAAGACCCCCTCGGTTGTTGGGATCACCGCATCGAGCAAGACCGGCCCGGGCTCGGCAAAGGCCGCCCGCAGGGTAGCGGACAGGTCGGCCGAGCACTCGACCCGGAATCCCTTAGCCCCATAGGCCTCGGCAAGTTTCACAAAATCGGGCATGGCGTCCATGTACGAGTGGGAGTAGCGCTCTTCATAAAACTTCTCCTGCCACTGGCGCACCATGCCGAGGTAGTGGTTGTTCATAATCACAACCTTGACCGGCACCTGGTACTGCACCGCGGTTGACAACTCCTGGATGTTCATCTGAATACTGCCGTCGCCGCTGATAACGACAACCTCTCGCTCGGGCGCGGCAAAATGTGCCCCAATGCCGGCCGGCAGGCCATAGCCCATCGTCCCCAGGCCCCCGGAGGTAAGCCACGAACGTGGATATTTGAACGGCATCATCTGGGCCGTCCACATCTGGTGCTGGCCAACATCGGTGACAATCACCGCCTCGCCACCGGTCAGATCGGCAATACCGTCAATGAGCCGACGCGGTTTGATATCGCCGTCAGGGCTGTGTGTCTCGTATGGCAGCGGTTTTTCCGCTTTCCAGTCCATGATCCGCCGGTACCATTCGGCCCAGGTCTGTTGGCGGGGAGCCAGGCTCTCCTGGCTTTTAACCTTTTTGAGCATAGACGTGAGGACCGCCTTGATATCGCCCACGATCGGCACGTCAACCTTGATGTTTTTGCTGATCGACGACGGGTCAATATCAATATGGATGATCGTCTTGGCGTTTGGCGCAAAGTCCGCGACCCGACCCGTCACCCGGTCGTCAAAGCGGGCACCGACGGCGATCAACACATCACAGTGATACACGGCCATATTGGTCCAATAGCCGCCATGCATACCGAGCATGCCGAGGTGGAGCGGATCGTCGGTCGGGATTGTGCCCAGCGCCATGACCGTTGGCGTGACCGGGATTTTGAGACCATGAACAAGCTCGGTGAGTTCCGCCGCGGCCCCGGACCACTGCACCCCGCCACCTACATAAAAAAGCGGGCGCTCAGCCCCCTCAATCGCTTCCAGCGCCTTTTCGATCTGGCGCTCGTTACCCTTCAGCGTTGGCTTATAGCCCCGGATATCAACACGGTCGGGATACACAAACGGCGCTTCGTCGGTCTGCACATCCTTGGGCAGATCGACCAGCACCGGCCCAGGACGGCCTGTGCCAGCAATATAAAAGGCTTCTTTCACCACCCGGGCGATGTCCTTGACATCGCGGACGAGGTAATTGTGTTTGGTACACGGCCGGGTAATGCCGGTGACATCGGCCTCTTGAAACGCGTCGTTGCCCAGCATGGAGCGGGCCACCTGACCTGAGATAACGACCATAGGGGTTGAGTCCATATAAGCGTCGGCAATGCCGGTGACCGTATTGGTCGCTCCCGGACCAGACGTGACCAGGACAACGCCGGGCCGTCCGGATACCCGCCCATAGCCCTCGGCCATGTGCGACGCGCCCTGTTCGTGGCGGACCAGTACATGACGCAGACGGGGGTTCTGGACCAGGGCGTCATAGGTCGGCAGAATCGCGCCACCAGGATAGCCAAAGATGGTATCAACGCCCTCGGCCAACAGACTTTCAATCACAATGTGTGCACCGCTCAGCTTTTTCATGCCTGTACTCCGTGTCACCCGTTCAGTGTCCACAAAATCATATAAGCTGTAAATAAAAAAGGCAAGAAAGCCAAATTTTCTGAATTTCTCTTGACACAAGCCGCTTTGATTCGTTATTTATTCGGCCTTGCATTGAAATTGCCTTACAAAGCGAGAGGATTCATCTATGAATATCGACAGCCTCGACCGGCATATTCTTTCCCTGCTCCAGGAGAATTGTAAGCTCTCCCTGAACAAAATTGGAGAGCGCGTCGGGCTATCCGCCCCCTCGGTGGTGGAACGGATCAAAAAACTCGAAGAGAGCGGTGTTATTCGGGGCTATACCGCGGTGCTTGACGCCCGCAAGCTGGGCAAGGATATCACCGCCTTTATTGGTGTCTCGATCCACCACCCGAAACTGATCCAGACCTTTGAGCGAGACGTCGATCGCCTTGAAGAAGTCCAGGAGTGCCACCACATCACCGGCGAGCACACCCTGCTGCTCAAGGTCAAAACCGATAATACATCAAAGCTTGAAGAGTTGATCCGCCAGATTCGTTCCATTGACGGGGTCAACCGGACCGAAACCTCGGTCGTGCTGTCAACGCATACTGAGGGACTGTGGCTGAATCTCAAGCAGCAAGACCACCTGCCCCAACTCCGGTCCAAAGCCCTGCCCGAATCGGTCGTGCCGCTGCGCACTAGAAGAGGAGTCTGAACATGCCATATCCCAATCATCCCGGAAAGGTAAACGCTGAGAACAGCAGGAAGATCGCCTCGTCCGCCTGTATTCCCGCCAAGCAAGGGCTGTATGACCCGGCGTTTGAGCACGATGCGTGCGGCATCGGTTTTGTGGTCAATATCAAAGGCCGGAAATCCCACCACCTCGTTGAGCAAGCCCTGACCGTCTTACACAACCTTGACCACCGTGGGGCGTGCGGCTGTGAGGAAAACACCGGCGATGGGGCCGGGCTGCTGATGCAGGTGCCGCATCGGTTTCTCCAGGCGGTGGGTGCCGAGACAGGCATTCAGTTGCCCGCGCCAAGCCAGTACGGGGTGGGTATGATCTTTTTGCCGCCAGACGCCGAGCAGCGCCGGGCGTGTGAGCAACGCTTTGAGGCGGTCGTGCGGGCCGAGGGCCAGACCGTCCTGGGCTGGCGCGATGTGCCCACCGACAACAGCGAGCTGGGCAAGACGGCCAGGGCGTGTGAGCCGTGTATTCGCCAGATTTTCATTGGCCGCGGTCCCGCGCTCGCCAAGGTGGGCGACATGGCTTTTGAGCGCAAGCTATACGTCATCCGCCGTCAGATCACCAATGCGATTCGGTATGGCGACACCCCTGGCGGAGAGTTTTTCTACATCCCCAGCCTGTCGTGTCGGACCCTGATCTACAAAGGCATGTTAACGCCCCGGCAGGTGGCCGTCTTCTACCCCGAGCTGACCGACCCGCGTGTAGAAACGGCAATTTGTCTGATCCACTCGCGTTTCAGCACCAACACCTTTCCGAGTTGGGAGCGCTCGCACCCGTATCGCTACATCATTCATAACGGAGAAATTAATACCCTGCGCGGCAATGAGAACTGGATGCACGCCCGGCAGTCCATTCTGGCAACCGGGCTGTTTCGTGGCGATCTGCCCAAAATTTTTCCGATTATCCTGGAGGACGGCAGCGATTCGGCCAAGTTCGACAACTGTCTGGAGTTCCTGGCCCTGAGCGGCCGCTCACTGGCCCACGCAATGATGATGATGATCCCCGAACCGTGGGAAAACCACGCCAGCATGGACCCGGCCAAGCGCGCCTTTTACGAATACCACAGCAGCCTGATGGAACCCTGGGACGGTCCGGCCTCCATTGCGTTTACCGACGGGCTGCGTGTCGGGGCCGTGCTCGACCGCAACGGCCTGCGCCCCTCGCGCTACTACGTCACCAAGGACGATCTAGTGATTATGGCCTCGGAAGTGGGCGTGCTGGAGGTCGAGCCTGAGCGCGTACTGGAAAAGCGCCGTCTCCAGCCGGGCCGGATGTTCCTGGTTGATACCGAACAGAGCCGTATCATCAGCGACGAAGAACTCAAGCGGCACATTGCTACCGAGCACGCCTACCAGGACTGGCTGGACGCCAACCTGGTCCACTTTGATGCACTGCCGGCCTTTGACGACCCTCAGCCGGCCTACGATCACGAGGCCAGCCTGCAACACCTCCAGGCCTTTGGCTACAGCTTTGAAGACCTGCGCATTAACATTGGTCCCATGGCTGTGAACGGCATCCAGCCGGTCGGCTCAATGGGAACGGATACGCCGCTGGCCGTGCTATCCGACAAGCCACAACTGCTGTACAGCTATTTTAAGCAGTTGTTCGCCCAGGTGACCAACCCGCCGATTGATCCGATTCGAGAAGAACTCATCACCTCAACCACCCTCACCCTGGGCGCGGAGGGCAATCTGCTTGACCCCCAGCCGGAAAGCTGCCGCCAACTACGTCTGTCAACCCCGATCCTGAGCAACGGCGAGCTGGAAAAGCTGCGTCGCCTTGATCTCGCCGGCCTGCACGTCACAACGCTGCCCATCCTGTTTCCGCCCGGCAGCGGCAAAGCTGGCCTCGAACAGGCCTTGGAAGGGCTGTACCAGGCCGCCGACCGCGCCATTGCCAACGGGGCAACAATTCTCATCCTGTCCGATACGGGCGTTGATCGCGACCATGCGCCCATCCCGGCCCTGCTGGCCTCGTCCGGCCTCCACCATCACCTGATTCGGACTGGCAGCCGAACGCGGGTCGGCCTCGTCCTGGAGTCCGGCGAGCCGCGCGAGGTCCACCACTTCTGCCTGCTGCTCGGCTACGGCATTCAGGCTTTCAATCCGTATATGGTCTACGAATGCCTGAGCGACATGATCGGCCAGGGCATGCTGAAGGACATCAGCTATGACGAGGCAGTCGCTGGGTATAAAAAAGCCGTGGTCAAAGGGGTGGTCAAAGTCATGTCAAAAATGGGCATTTCGACCATCAAGTCCTACTGCGGGGCCCAGATTTTTGAGGCCGTAGGGCTCGGCCAAGCGCTGATCGACCGCTATTTTACCTGGACCCCGTCCCGGGTCGGCGGGACCGACCTCGAGGCAGTGGCCGCGGAGGCCGAACGCCAACACGCCAAAGCGTTTCCCGAGATTCCGGTCAACGGTCGGACCCTTGAGGTCTACGGTCAGTACCAGTACCGCAAAGACGGTGAACTCCACCTGTTCAACCCGCGCACAATTCACCTGCTCCAGAAAGCCTGCCGCACCAACGATTACACCACCTTCAAGCAATACTCCGGCCTGATTGACGACCAGTCCCAGCGACTGGCCACGCTGCGCGGTCTGTTGGGCTTCAAGTATGCCCCCGACCCCATCCCCATTGATGAGGTCGAACCGGTCGAAGCCATTACCAGGCGGTTCAAGACTGGGGCCATG
Organism: uncultured Binatia bacterium (SeqCode); assembly: GCA_965200965.1. Taxonomy (GTDB): domain Bacteria; phylum Desulfobacterota; class Binatia; order Bin18; family Bin18; genus JAAXHF01. The sequence continues at coordinate 3,485,868 of OZ241744.1, read as the reverse complement.
TCCTACGGCTCAATCAGTCAAGAAGCCCACGAAGCCCTCGCCATTGCCATGAACCGGATCGGTGGCAAGAGCAACACCGGCGAAGGCGGGGAGGACCCAGCACGCTACACCCTCGACCCCAACGGCGACTCGCGCAACAGCGCGATCAAGCAGGTCGCCTCGGGCCGGTTTGGCGTGACCAGCTACTACCTGACCCAGGCCCAGGAACTCCAGATCAAGATGGCCCAGGGTGCAAAACCGGGCGAAGGCGGCGAGCTGCCGGGGCGCAAGGTCTACCCCTGGATCGCCAAAGTCCGGCTGTCCACGCCCGGCGTGGGCCTCATCTCCCCACCGCCTCACCACGATATCTATTCAATTGAAGATTTGGCCCAGCTGATCCACGATCTCAAGAACTCCAACCATCACGCCCGCATCTGTGTCAAGCTCGTCTCGGAAGTCGGGGTCGGCACAATCGCCGCGGGGGTGGCCAAGGGCCACGCCGATGTAGTGTTGATCAGCGGCCACGACGGCGGCACCGGTGCCTCGCCCCAGACCAGCATAAAACACGCCGGCTTGCCCTGGGAGTTGGGGGTGGCCGAGACCCATCAAACCCTGGTGCTGAACGACCTGCGCAGCCGCATCGTGGTTGAAACCGACGGCCAACTCAAAACCGGCCGCGATGTGATCGTGGCGGCCCTGCTCGGCGCAGAAGAGTACGGCTTTGCCACCACCGCCCTCGTCACCCTCGGCTGTATCATGATGCGGGTGTGTCACCTCGATACCTGCCCGGTTGGGGTAGCCACCCAAAACCCGGTCCTGCGCAACAAGTTCATGGGCGACCCGGCCTACACGGTACACTTCATGCGCTTCATCGCGCAGGAAATGCGCGAGTACATGGCCCGGCTCGGCTTCCGCAGCGTGAATGACCTGATCGGTCGGACCGACCGGCTCGAGGTCCGCCGCGCCGTTGATCACTGGAAAGCCAGAGGGCTGGACTATTCGGCCATACTCTACCAGCCGGAAGCCGACCCGGAGGTCGGCCGCTATTGTCAGATTGACCAGAACCACGGCCTTGACAAAGCCCTTGACAACACCACCCTGCTCAAACTCGCCGCCCCCGCCCTGGAGCACGGCGAAAAAGTCAAACATAGCCTGCCGATCAAAAATACCGACCGGGTGGCGGGCACGATTCTGGGCAGCGAGCTGACCCGGCGGTTTGGTCCCCAGGGCTTGCCCGAAGATCACATCCACTTTCACCTGCACGGCTCGGCTGGCCAAAGCTTTGGCGCGTTTGTCCCGCCCGGCATCACCCTGGAGCTAGAGGGCGACGCCAACGACTACTGCGGCAAGGGTTTATCGGGTGGAAAAATCATCGCCTATCCGCCCCACGGCTCAAGCTTTCGGCCCGAAGACAACATCATCATCGGCAATGTCGCCTTCTACGGTGCCACCAGCGGCGAAGCCTATATCCGGGGGATGGCCGGCGAGCGCTTCTGCGTCCGCAACAGTGGCGTGCGGGCCGTTGTCGAGGGTGTCGGCGACCACGGCTGCGAGTATATGACCGGCGGCCGGGTTGTGGTGCTGGGCAAGACCGGGCGGAACTTCGGGGCCGGCATGTCGGGCGGCGTGGCCTACATCTATGACGAGGACGGCGACTTCCAGGACCACTGCAACCTGGAGACCGTCTCCCTCCAGGTCCCCAGCGCCGACGATTTGCAAGAACTCGAAGCGCTGCTCCGCCGTCACGCCGGCTACACCCACAGCCAACACGCCCGGCAAGAGCTGGCCAGGTGGCCCACCGCGGCCGCAAAGTTTGTGAAGGTCATGCCCAAAGACTACCAGCGTATGCTCGAAGCCATCGGGCGGGCCGAGCGGGGAGGGCTGGCCGGCGAAGACGCGGTAATGGCCGCCTTTGAGGCGAATAAGAATGACGCCGCCCGTGTCAGCGGCAACTGAGCGTGCAGACCAAAGGAGCAGATGACCGACATGGGTAAGCCAACCGGATTTATGGAATTTCAGCGTGAGTTGCCGGCCGACCGTTCTGCCTTGGAACGGGCCAACGACTGGCAGGAGTTTCACGCCCATCTGCCCGCAGACAAACTCCGGCAACAGGGCGGACGCTGCATGGACTGCGGCATCCCCTTCTGCCACACCGGAATCCTGCTGAGTGGCATGGCCTCGGGCTGTCCGCTGAACAACCTCATCCCCGAATGGAACGACCTCGTCTACCGTGACCTGTGGAAAGAGGCCCTGGAGCGCCTGCACAAGACAAACAACTTCCCAGAGTTCACCGGCCGGGTGTGCCCGGCCCCGTGCGAAGGCTCGTGCGTGCTCGGCATCACCAACCCGCCAGTCACCATCAAAAACATCGAGTGTTCAATTATTGACCACGGCTTTGCCGAGGGCTGGGTCATCCCAGAACTGCCGACCAAACGCAGCGGCAAAACAGTCGCCGTGGTCGGCTCCGGTCCGGCCGGCTTGGCCTGCGCCGCCCAGCTCAACCGGGCCGGTCATTGGGTGACGGTCTATGAGCGGGCCGACCGCATTGGCGGCCTGCTGATGTACGGCATCCCCAACATGAAGCTCGATAAGCAGCAAGTCCAACGCCGAGTTGAGCAGTTGGCCGCTGAAGGCGTGCGCTTTGTCACCAACACCGCGGTTGGCAGCGATGTGTCGGCCGTCCGGCTGCGTGAGGAGTTCGACGCCCTCGTCTTGTGCTGCGGGGCAACCAAACCCCGAAATTTTCCGATTGAGGGCCGCGACCTCAATCGGATTCACTTTGCAATGGAGTTTCTGCACGCCAACACCAAGAGCCTGCTCGACTCCAAGCACGCCGACGGCGCGTACATCTCAGCCACCGACAAGCATGTGATTGTCATTGGCGGCGGCGATACTGGCACCGACTGCGTTGGCACCGCCATGCGTCACCGATGCAAAAGCCTGACCCAGTTTGAAATCCTGCCCCGACCGCCGGCAGTACGCCAGGCCGACAACCCGTGGCCGGAATGGCCCCGAATCTTTCGCGTTGACTACGGCCAGGAAGAGGCCCTGGCCCGGTTTGGGGTTGACCCGCGGATATTCCTGATCCAGACCGAAAAGTTTGTCGGAGACGAAAACGGGCGGGTCAAGGAACTCCACACCGTTCAGGTCGAGTGGACCACAAACGATAACGGTGCCTTCGTTCCCAAGCCTCTCCCAGGCACCGAAAGGGTCTGGCCGGCCGAGCTAGTGCTGCTGGCTATGGGCTTTCTGGGGCCGGAAGACCCCATCCTGGAAGAGTTGGGCGTGGAGCGTGACAACCGCTCCAACATAGCTGCCGAGTATGGCACATACGCTACGAGCGTCAAGGGCGTGTTTGCCGCCGGCGACGCCCGTCGCGGCCAAAGCCTCGTCGTGTGGGCGCTCCACGAAGGCCGCGGTGCCGCCCGCGAGTGCGACCGTTATCTGATGGGCAGCACCAACCTGCCCTGAGCCACCCCTTGAGTCCGACCGGCTCATGGCATACAACCAGAGCAGCCCCACGACCCAAAGGACGGAAAGCCATGAAGCCAGTCACAATATACACCACCCTGTTTTGTCCCTACTGTACCGCGGCCAAATCCTTGCTGACCAAAAAAGGCGTGCCGTTTGAAGAGATCGACGCCACCGGCAAGCCGGCCCTGCGCCAGGAACTCAGAGAACGCTCCGGCCAGCCCACCGTGCCGCAGATTTTTATTGCCGATCAGTCGCTCGGCGGCTTCTCCGAGTTGAACGAACTGGAGAGGTGCGGCGAGCTAGACGAACTGCTGGCCGACTGACGGCCCCGCCTGCGAAAAAGGAGGAAACCGTATGGCACTCTATCTCGACGAAGTATGGCTCAAAGATCCCAGCCCCGACCGGATGAAGGAGTTTACCCGGCTCATTGGTGCCGCGGCCAAAAGCCCGGCCTCAGTTGGCGCGCCCCAGGAAGTCCGCTTTGCCGGCGGCCCGTGGTTCTCCAACGAAGAGCCCAAGGTCATCTTTCTGGTCGACATTCCCGACCACACCCCGACCTTCCAGGTCTTCGGCAAAATCGTCTCCAGCGGCTTGATTGAAAAGCGCCGGCTGACCCCGATTGTCGAATGGGGCGAAGTCGAAAAGCTGGTAGCCCAACTCTGAGCTACACCCGGCCCCGCGCTTCGCTAAACCGGCCTGCTAGAAATGGTATTTCAGCCCAAAGGTCACGGCCCAGTACCGGATGGTGTCGGTCTTGATCCTGACCTTGTAGGGGGTCTTGCCGTCGGCCAGCACCGGGGCATGGCTGCGGACCACGTCCCAGACCGCGCTATCACTCATGTCCTCAAAATTGGCCCAGCGGACCTTCAGCCCGATGGAGGTCCGCTCCCCCAGGGCGTAATCCAGGCCGGCCAGCAGTTGAAAGCCGAACAGATCGTCGCTCAGCCGACTGCTCAGATAGCTGCTGGTGCCGGCCGCGGCCCGCGCCACCTCGTCCGGGTCAAGCCCGACCTGCCTGAAGTGGGCCAAGTGGTCCTCGTTGAGGGTTGACCGGAACGCATCCAGATAGCCCCCGCTGACCGTCTGGCGCAGGAAACGGTTGCTGTAGCGTGTGCTCGTCCGGCTCCAGCCAATGCCGGCCCCCAGATACGGCGTCCAGCGCGAGGCGTTCGCAAGGTCATAGTAGGCGTTCAGAAAGACTTGGTGGCTGTGAAAGTTGGCAAAGCGGGCCGCCGGCGGCCTGAGCCACTCATTCGACTTGGTCTGGGTCGTCTCATTGCCCCGGGCCGCCGGCAGGGTTGAAGCGTCGCCGCCCTGGGTGCGGTACAGATACTCAATTTCAAAGCGCAGCCCGGCCTCCAGGGCGTAGCCGGCACTGACCGCCCCGGCAAAGCCGATGCCCGGCTCAAAGTCGGTTGTGTAGATTTTTCTCGGCTCCCGGGTCGTGCAGCGGGCGTCTTGGGGGGCTTGGCTCGGGTCGGCGTACAGCAGGGTATCGCAGCGGGTCGGGTGGCTGATGCCCGACAGAAAGGAATCCGAAGACAGGCCGTTGGCCAGACCCAGTTCACCCCCGATATAGAAGCCGCGGCGGTCGCCGTCGGCCCGCGCCACACCGGCCAGTAGCAGCAGGCCGGCCAGGGCCACACCCGTGATCAGGGCTGTGGTGCGCATCTCTCGCATCCTTATCCCACCCTCCTTCAGACCGAACAGGTCTCGCAACTCTTCTGCTCGGCCAGCCGGCGGTCTTCTTCCATCTGGTACTGCGGCGTGTCGTAGCGCTCGGTGCGGGTGTCGCCGTCGTTTGAGGCTGTCTCTTTCCAGCCGTCCCCCTGTGACCAGCGGAAGGGTAGGCGCTTGATGCTGCCCGGCGTGGTCAGAGACATGAAGCCGTCCAGCGCCTGGAGCAGAATGGCGCGCTGGAGGGCTGGTTGGTGCGGCTCGCCGATGGTATGGCCCAGGGGAAAATCGAGAAAGGCGGCCCGCGGCGGGTTTACTGCCCGCATGATGTCCAGGGCGCTGCCCATGCTCAGGGTCGGGATGCCGGCGGCCTCGGCGTGGCGGGCGATCAGTCCCACGGACTGATGACATACCGGTCAAACCGGGACCAGCAGCGCGGCGTCAACCCGCTCGGCCAGCAGACGCTCGGTCAGCTGCGGGGCCAGCTCGTCACGCACCCGCCGGGACGAATAAATACCGCCCATAAAGGTGTAGGCATGGGTGGCCAGCCCGCCAAGCGCACCCTCTTTGACCAGCCGGCGCAGGGGGTCAATGGGAAAAACCACATTGGGATCTTTGCGGGCGTCGGTCTGGTCATAGGCAAAGTGGGCGGTGCGCAGCTCGCGCGTATCCACATCGGTGGGAATCGCCCGGAACGACAGGTCGTCTTTGAAGTGGAAGGCGATCTGACCCGTCATGTACAGCCCGCCGGAGGCGATCAAACCCAGCCGGCATTCGGACAGCGGCTTGCCCAGCGGTACCCACGGCGGCGGGTGGGGGTTGTGGACCCATGTGTAGGGCTTGTAGCCGAGCTTGGCATAGGTGTTGGTGATGCGGGTGATGTAATTGACCGTGTGTGACATGGCTTCCTCCAAAGCCTCTAACCTGACAATTTTTTCACTGGAATGCAACGCCAGGCACGGTCCAAGAACACCTCGCGGTGTGGCCGGCAATCTTGCGCGGCACGCGAGAACCGGCTAGGCTCCCGGCGTCCAGGAGAAGACCCGAGCAGGAGGGAGCGCGTATGAAATTTGGACTGTTTGGCATCAATATGGGCATCGCCAGTGACCCGGCAGCCTCGGTGCGGGTCGCCCAGGCGGCTGAAGCGGCCGGTTTTGAATCAATCTGGACCGGTGAGCATGTGGTCTTGCCCGATCCTCAGGCCCCGCCCTCCCCGCTCCCACCTCACTACCCGATGCTTGACCCGACCGTTACCCTGGCCTTTCTGGCCGGGCAGACCCGAACGATCAAGCTGGGCACTGGCATCATCATCCTGCCCCAGCGGAATCCCCTGGTGCTGGCCAAAGAGCTGGCCAGCCTTGACGTGGTGTCTGGCGGGAGGCTCATCTTTGGTCTGGGCATCGGCTATCTCAAGCCGGAGTTTGACGCGCTCGGCATTCCGTTCAGCCACAAAGGCCCGCGTTCCATTGACTATCTGCGAGCCATGAAAGCCGTCTGGACCCAGGACGAGCCGGCCCACCGGGGTGAGTTTGTCTCGTTCAGCGATATTCAGTCTCGTCCCCAACCGCTTCAGAAGCCCCACCCGCCGGTGGTCTTTGGCGGCCATACCCCACAAGCCTACAAACGCAGCGTGCGCCACGGCACGGGCTGGTTTGGCTTTGCCCTTGATGTCGAGGCCACCGCCCAATGCCTGTTGGGCATCAAACACGCTGCCCAACAGGTCGCGCGTCCCGCCGAGTTAGGCGCACTGGAGATCAGCGTGACGCCCAAGGGGCGGCTCGATGCCAACACGGTCAAACGCTTTGCCGAACTCGGCGTGGACCGGCTGATTCCGTTTAAGGCGGCAAAAACCGAGGCCGACTGGCTCGCCTATGTCAACAGAACCGGCGATGAGTTGATTGGCAAGATTGGCAAGAACTGAAGACACCAGGGGACCGCTTCACCGCGTGTCATCATCTTCACCATCTGGTCCCTCGTCCTTATCCATTCGGGAGTTTAGGACCTGTTGCCGCCGATACTCTTCAGGTAAGTCGTTGATACAATAATTTATGTAGAAGATATCAAACAGAACTGTGTGCAATACATTCATTTTCAAATCAATCCTGAGTTCGGTCAACGCATACTCTTGGAGAGCGTTTCTTGCCTTGAAAGACCAATAAATAAGGAGACCTAACCATGCAAGCCCTGCAAGGTCCTCTATGCGCCTGAGGGCGAGGCCCGGTTCAAGGCCCAGTTCGGTACCCCAGTAGGCGAGGGTGTAGTTGAGTCCAAGACAAACAGCAAGCCATATAATGAATGTTTCATCTGCAATCTTCGCCTTCGTGATTCTTTCAATGCTTGAACAATGTTTCTGAATCCATAGGGTTGGATAGATTCCTCCAGTGATAAGAGACAATATAACCAGACTCCTTGTGTCTGTGTTGATAGTATCTTTCAGTTCTGTGGCGGGTTGACACAGCCATGTTGTCCTTTCTAGCTGTTATCCGAGAAGTCAGCAAGGACAGGGGCGTGGTCTGAAGCCCCCTCGCCCTTGCGTGCCTGGCGGTCGATCTGCGCCCCGGCGCAGCGTCGGGCCAGGGCCGGGGTGACGAGAATATGGTCAATGCGCAAGCCCTGGTTCTTCTGAAAGGCGAGCTGCCGGTAGTCCCACCAAGTGTAGAGTTTGCCCGCCTCATGGTGGAGGCGGAAGGCATCGTGCAGCCCCCAGCCGCACAGCCGCCGGAAGGCGTCCCGGACAGCCGGCGCGCACAACACGGTCTCGGCCCAGGCTGGCGGATCGCACACATCACGATCGCCGGGCGCGATATTCAGGTCGCCGCACAGGGCGAGGGGCTGGTCGGGGTCGCAGTGCCGATCGAGATGGCGCTGGAGCTGGCCGAGCCAAGCCAGCTTGTAGCGGTATTTGTCGCTGCCGACCGTCTGGCCGTTTGGCACATAGACGCAGATGACATGCACCCCGGCAATCCGGGCGGAGAGAAAACGGGCCTCGGGCTGCTCGTCATCGTCGTCAAATCGCCGCACTACCTCGGTCGGCGTGACACGGGAGAGTAGGGCCACTCCGTTATAGCTCTTTTGTCCGCAGGCCGTGACCTGATAGCCCAAGGCTTCAAACTCGGCCCGGGGGAAGATGTCATCGCTTACTTTGGTTTCTTGCAGGCACACCACCTCGGGCCGGTGCTCCTCCAGCCAAGCCAGGGTCCGATCTTTGCGGGCGCGGATGGAATTGACGTTCCAGGTAGCAATACGCACGGCTCAGTACCGTATCTGGGCGTAAGCAGGAACCGCACGGAGGGGAGGCAGCATCGTGGCAAGCCCTATGCCAGCGCTTCGGCTGCGTTGGGTTCGGGCTGGAGGGCCGGCAGGGGGAGGCCGTGGGGGCCGATCTTGCCGTAGGTCAGTCCGGCCAGGGCCGGCACCGCGGCGGTCAGTTCGGCAAACACTTCGCTGATCGATACGCTGTCCGGGCCGCCGAGCCTGGTGCTGAGCAGTGCCAGCGCCTCCCAGCCGGTCTTGACTTGGCCCGGCGGAGGGAAGGCTTGGCGTAAGCGCTGGACCCGACCGGCATAGTTGATGCAGCTTCCGTCGGTTTCGGGAGCGGCAGCGATCGGCAGCACCAAGTCGGCATACTCGGTCGTATCGGTGTAGTCGGTATCCAGCAGGATGAGCTTGACCCCGGCCAGGGCGGCCTCGGCTGTGGCCTGGCCCACCGCAGCAACAAGGTCGATGCCAAATACAAACAGGATTTTGATTGTGCCCTGGTCGGCGGCGTACAGAATCTGCTCGGCCTCACCACCCCCGTTCAGCAAGCCCAGGGTTTTGAGTCCGCGCGTGTTGGGGTTCTTATCCGCCCGGATCAGCAGACCGTCGTGGGCGGCCATGTCGGGTGACCACGACAGGCCGGCGACTTGGTGCGTACCCAGTTGGTGTCTGAGAATACGCGCTAACAGATAGGCTTCTTCGTTGCTGGCCTTGGCCCCGATGAGGGCAGCTACCGCGCCGCGGCCGCCCTCGGCCGCGGCGTGCCTGAGAATCTCAACAAGCTGCTGCAAGGCACCGTCCCAGGAGGTCTGACGAAACGCCGTCTCGGCCCGGACCAGCGGCTGGAGGATGCGGCTCTCCTGCTGCAAGGCCCGGTAGGACAGCCGGCCTTCGTCACACATCCAGAACTCGTTGACCTCCATATTCTGACGGGGCCGAAAACGGTACATCCGGCCGCGGCGGTGGTAGATGTCGATATTGCAGCCGGTCTCGCAGCGGGTACAGATAGATGCGGTCTTCTCCAGGTACCAGACGCGGGCCTGAAACCGAAAATCTTTGGCCGTCAGAGCACCGACCGGACACACATCAACGACATTCATTGAGTATGGGTTGTCCAGCGTTTTGCCGGGGAACAGGTCGATCTTGCAGTGGTCGCCCCGCTCAAAAATCCCCAACTCGCCGGTCTTGGTGACTTCATCCAGAAAGCGGGTGCAGCGGGCACACAGAATGCAGCGTTCCTGGTCAAGCATGACCTGGGGGCCGATCTCGACCGCCTTGTCTTTTGCGGCCTTGGCCTCAAGCGGCATCCGGCTCTTATACGCCCCATAGTCCATGTAGTAGTCTTGCAGCTTGCACTCGCCGGCTTGGTCACAGATAGGGCAGTCCACCGGGTGGTTGATCAAAAGGAACTCCAGCACCGCGGCCTGGGCGGCCTTGACCTTGGGGCTGGTGGTACGGATGACCATGCCCTCATTCACCCGCGTGTTGCAGGCGATTTGCAGCTTGGGCATTTTTTCAATTTCAACCAGGCACATCCGGCAGTTGCCCGAGATGCTGAGACCCGGATGGTAGCAATAGTGGGGCACCTCAATACCCAGCCGCTCGGCCGCCTGTATGAGGTTAAGCCCAGCCTCGACTGTAATCTCCTGCCCGTCAATCTCAATGTTTGGCATACACACCTCACGCAGCCCGAGGCTGCCTGTCGTTCCGCAGCGGACACCCGCCCTGGGTGATATGGGCGACAAATTCGTCACGGAACTTGCTCAGGTAGCTCCGGGTCGGCATGGCCGCGGCATCGGCCAGCACACACACGGTATTACCGGTCATGTTGGTGCAAATCTGATCGAGCAGGTCAATATCCTCGGGTTGGCCGTTGCCCTCTTCAAGGCGGACGAGCAGCTTGTGCAGCCAGCCGGTACCCTCTCGACACGGCGAACACTGCCCGCACGATTCGTGATGGTAGAAGCGGTCAATGATTTCGAGCGCCTGGACCATGCAGGTGTCTTCGTCCATGACAATGATCCCGGCCGTGCCCAGAAAGGCACCGATCGCCCGCATGGAATCAAAGTCCATGTTCACGTCGATTTCATCCGGGGTGAGGATGGGAAACGACGAGCCGCCGGGCATGACGGCTTTCAGGTGTTTTCCGCCCTGAATGCCGCCGGCATAGTCGTAGATCAGCTCGCGCAGCGACATGCCCATCGGCAACTCGTACAGGCCCGGCTTTTCAACGTGGCCGCTCACACAGTATATCTTGGGACCCGGGCCGGTCTCTGGACCAATGGCCTTGAACCAAACCGGGCCCTTGTGGATGATGGACGGCACACAGGCCAGGGTTTCGACGTTCTGGACAATCGTCGGACAGCCGAACAGACCGTACACCGCAGGAAAGGGCGGTTTGATGCGCGGATAAGCACGCTTGCCCTCAAGGGATTGAATCAATCCGGTTTCTTCGCCGCAGATATAGGCTCCCGCCCCACGGTGGACATACACATCAAGGTCAAAGCCGCTGCCAAAGATGTTCTTTCCCAAAAAGCCACCGGCATAGGCCGCCTCAATTGCCTCATGGAGTCGTTTGGCACCAAGGGCAAACTCTCCCCGAATATAGATATAGGCCGTATGGGCATTGATGGCGTAGGCGGAAATCACAATGCCTTCAAGCAAGGTGTGCGTATTCCATTCAATCAGCGCCCGGTCTTTGAAGGTCCCCGGTTCGCTCTCATCCGCATTGGCGCACAGGTACACCGGTTTATCCGAGTCTTTTGGCAAAAAGCCCCATTTCATCCCGGCCACAAATCCGGCCCCACCCCGGCCGCGCAGATTGGCGTCTTTGACCTGGGCGGTGACATCCTGCGGGCTGAGGTTGGCGAGGGCTTTTTGGGCCGCTTCATACCCGCCGTGTTCAACATAGACCTCAAGTTTGCGAATGTCTGGAACATCAAGGTGGCGCAGGAGTATTCGGTCAGCCATGTTTTTTGCCTCGTTGTATCGGCTTGTGCCCAATCGGCGAACGGCAGCCGCTCAAAACGGCCCCGGATTCGCATCTCAGGCGTCACGGGGAGGATATCGGCCCCGGTTTTCGGTGTCAACGGAGGAAGCTCGGGCATTTACATGTTCCGCGGCCTCTGGTTTAACAGCCGGCCAGATGACCGACCAACTCACCCTGTGGCTCCACCTGCTGGCGATTACTGTTTTTGTGGGCAGCGCCGTTACCGTGCTTGTCGTCCTGCTGCCGATGGCCGCCCGGATTTCCTCGCCGGCGGAAAAGCAGCAGTTTCTGGCCCAGGGGCTCAAATCCTACAATCCGCTCAGCATTGGCGCGCTGGGCGTTCTTATTATGACCGGCGCGTTCAACCTGACCTCGTATAAGCAACAACTCGGCCCGCAGTTTTTTGCCCTGTTGGGCGGCGTGTTGGGCCTGAAGTTGCTGTTGGTCTTCGTGCTGATTCTTGTCAGTACCTCGGCCACGCTTGGCATGGGCCATCGCCTGGTGCGCATTGAACTGCGGGGTGAGGTCTTTGATCCGCAAAAGCTACCCGGGCTGCTCAAACGCATCCAACTCTTCACCGTCCTGAGCATCGCCCTGAGTGCCGGGGTGATGTGGGTCTCAATGGAGATGAGCGAGCGGGTCAAGCCCTCCACTGCCGGTGTGGCAGGCTCACCGCTCCCCCAGTCCCCAAGGCCGGGCAGGGAGACCGGCCACCAGGACTAGGCCGGCTTGGTATAGAAGAGTCCTGGCCCCAAGGAGCGGCCCTGACTGGCCCCGCGCGGGCTCGTCTTACGAACCAGACCAGCGTGGCAGGCGCTTTTCCACAAAAGCGGCTACGCCTTCGGCATAATCGTCCTGTTTGGCCATTTCTCGAATCAGGCTGTTGGCACTCTCAACGGCTGATTTGGCATCCCGGTGCAGATCGGCATAAATCTGGCGCTTTGTCGCCCGCAGCGATCCGGGGGAAACGCTGGCGAGCAGATGCTGTGCATAGGCATAGGTATGCGGCAGCAACTCGTCGGCTGCCAGGACTGCATTCACCAGCCCCATCTCATAGGCCTCATCGGTCAAAAACACGCGGCTCGACAGCAGCACATCGTTGGCCCTGGTCAGTCCGATCAAACGCGGTAACAGCCACGACAGGCCAAACTCGGCCGGCAGGTTCAGCTTGCCGTGGGCCGTTGTCAACTTGGCACCGGTCACGGCAAAACGCAGGTCGGCATAACAGGCGATGACCAAGCCGACCCCGGCCGCGGCCCCGTTTATAGCCGCAATCACCGGCTTCGTCATGCCAAACTGACAGGCAAAATCCGCGTCAAACTCCGGCCGCACACCATAGCCGGGCCGGGCCATGTCCTGCGGCGTGCCCGGATCATAGCCACCCTTGTCCACATGCCCCTCCAAGGCCCGGGAGTCTGCGCCAACGCAGAAGGTGTCACCAGCCCCGGTGACAACAATCGCCCCCACCGCGGGGTCGCGATCGGCCCGCTCCAACGCACAGCGGTATTCGGCGTGCATCCGTCCGGTCCACGCATTCCGCCGCCGCGGACGGTTGAGGGTCAGGGTCGCAATGCCGTCTGTGACCTGATACAGCATGACTTTCAGTTCCATCTTTGTCTCCTGCCATTCTCCACCGCTCCTCCCTGGCCTCCTATCTCGTGCCAGTCGCGTCCGGGCTGGCCGACTGGCACAGGGCGTGTTTGAGGCTGGCGACAAATTGCCCGACCTGGGGGAGGAGAGCAGCCTGTCCCTGATGGGTCTCAATAACCTGCGATATGGCGCTGCCGACAATAACGGCGTCGGCAATCTGGGCCACTTCGGCCGCGTGCTGGGGCGACGAGATGCCAAATCCTACGCCAACCGGAACCGGCGAAACGGCCCGGAGCCGCCGCACCATGCCTGATAAATCGGCCGGCAGCGAGGCGCGGGCACCGGTCACGCCGGTCACGGCAACATAATAGACAAAGCCGCGGGCGTGGCTGAGGACGGTGCTGGCCCGGTCTAGGGAGCTGGTCGGCGCGAGCAGGAAGATGAGGTCAATATCGCACCCGTCGGTCTCGCGCTTGAGTTCAGGGGCCTCCTCGGGAGGCAGGTCTACGCATAACACGCCGTCCACCCCCGCGGCCTGCGCGTCGCCGGCAAAGCGGTGGCCGCCATAGCGAAAGATCGGATTATAGTAGCTGAACAGAATGATCGGCAGGTCAAGCGACCGGCGGAGGCGCTGGACTAACTCAAGAATACCGGCCAGCGAAGTGCCGCTCTGGAGGGCGCGTTCAGCCGCCCGTTGGTGGGTTGGCCCGTCGGCCATTGGATCAGAAAAGGGTACGCCGAGTTCAATCATATCGGCCCCCTGCCGGGCCAGTTCATGGACGAGCGCAAAAGTAGTCTCCAGGTCAGGATCGCCGGCCGTAATATAGGGAATGAGCGCGGCTTGCCGGTGCGCGCGCAGGGCGGCAAAGGTGTCGGTGATCCGCGTCATTCCCTCCCCTCTCCAGTGTGGCGTGACTGTTCCACATAGCGGGCGACGCTCTCCAGGTCTTTGTCACCCCGCCCCGACACGTTAATCACCACGGTCTCCTCGGGCCGCAGGCGCGGGGCCAGAGAGGCCGCGTAGGCAATGGCGTGGGCGCTCTCCAGGGCAGGGATGATACCCTCTGTTTCGGCGAGCAGCTGAATGGCGGCAACGGCTTCGTCGTCCGTGACCGTGACATACCGGACGCGCCTCTGATCGTTCAGATAGCTCAACTCTGGTCCCACCCCGGGATAGTCCAGGCCGGGGGCCAGGGAATAGGTGTCCTGAATCTGGCCCATTTCGTCTTGGAGCACATAACTCTTGCTGCCGTGCAGGACACCGACATGGGCACCGTTGATCGAGGCGGCGTTCTGTCCAGACCCCAGGCCACCGGCCTCGACCCCGATCATGCGCACCTGAGGTGCCGACACAAAGGGGGAGAATAAACCCATCGCGTTGCTGCCGCCGCCGACACAGGCAATCAGATAGCCGGGCAAACGGCCGGTCTGGGTGCGTATCTGTCGCTTGGTCTCGCGGCCAATCACCGACTGAAAGTCGCGGACCAGCATGGGATAGGGGTGCGGCCCGGCCACGGTTCCAATCACATAAAACGTGGAGCTGACCCGGGTGATCCAGTCTCGCAGGGCCTCGTTCATGGCGTCTTTGAGGGTGCGTGTCCCCGCGGCCACCTCACGCAGCCTGGCACCGAGCAGGCGCATCCGAAAGACATTTGGTGCCTGGCGCACAATATCATCGCTGCCCATGAAGACCTCACACTCAAAGCCAAACAGGGCGGCAACCGTGGCGGTCGCCACGCCGTGCTGGCCGGCCCCGGTCTCGGCAATCAGCCGCCGCTTGCCCATCCGTTTGGCCAACAGGGCTTGGCCGATGGTGTTGTTGATTTTGTGCGCCCCGGTGTGACACAGGTCTTCTCGCTTGAGATAGACCTTGGCCCCGCCCAGACGCTGGGTCAGACGCTCGGCAAAGGTCAGGGGGGTTGGACGGCCGACATATTCTTGACGCAGGGCGCGCAACTCGGCCTGAAACCTTGGGTCGCGCCGAGACCGACGGTACAAGTCCTCGAGCTCAATCAGCGCCGGCATCAGGGTTTCGGCAACATACCGGCCCCCATACGGACCAAAATGACCACGGCTGTCAGGCTGTCTTGGCATACTGAATAAAGGCGCGGAGTTTGTCGGGGTCTTTGTGGCCCGGGGCGTTCTCTACACCGCTGGCAACATCAACCGCCCAGGGCCGCACGGCACGGATTGCGGCGGCGACATTCTCAGGCGTGAGGCCGCCGGCCAGAATAAGGCGCTTGCGCTGGTCTTCGGTCAGCGCGGCCAACCGTGACCAGGCAAAGCTGACCCCGGTCCCTCCGTATCGGCCCGGATGGTAGGTGTCAAGCAGCAGATAGTCGGCCGGATGGGCCTGCCAGTCCGGGGAGAGCGGCTGAGAGCCGATACGCACGGCTTTGATCGTTTTCTGCCGCCAGCCGCTGCACTCTGCTGGGGTTCCATCGCCGTGGAACTGGAGGGCGTGCAGACCGAGCTGCTCAGCCAGTGTTGCCACGCACTCTCGCTGAGCATTCACAAAAACCCCGACCCGCCAGACCGGAGGCGGGAGGAGCGCACAGATGACACGGGCGGTTTGCTCGGACACACTCCGCGGGCTGGGCGGGTAGAAGTTGAGGCCAATCAGATCGGCACCAGCCTCAACCGCCAGACGGGCGTCTTCAACTGTGGTGATGCCACAGATCTTGACCCGGATACTCATCTGGTACTGAGGGGCGGCTCATGGAGCGGCCAGCATCGCCCGGAGGGGTTCGCCTGGGTCTGGGGCGGCCGTAAAGGTCTCACCGATCAAAAACGCTCTGACGCCCTGCGCTTCGAGCCGGGCCAGTTGCCCGGCCTGCGACAGGCCGCTCTCTGATACAACAGTCACCCCGGCTGGAATGGACTGCAGCAGGCGCTCGCTCGTCTCAATGCTGGTCTGGAACGTCCGCAGGTCTCGATTATTGATGCCGAGCAGGGAGACCTTGCCGGCCAGGGCGCGTTCGAGTTCTGCCTCGTCGTGTACCTCAACAAGACAATCTAGCCCCAGAGCGTCGGCCAGGGCCGCTAACTCCTGGAGTTGGGTGTCTGACAAAATGGCGACGATCAGGAGGATGGCGCTCGCCCCATACGACCGGGCTTCATACACCTGGTAGGGATCAAACACAAAGTCCTTGCGCAGCAGCGGCAGATTGAGGTGGCGGCGAATCAGGGCCAAATAGTCCAGATGGCCCTGAAAAAACTTCTGATCGGTCAGCACCGAGATGGCCGCGGCACCGGCCGCGGCGTAGGTCCGCGCCAGCCGCAAGGGATCAAAATCAGTCCGGATAACGCCTTTTGACGGCGAAGCTTTTTTCACCTCAGCGATAATTGCCCGGCCGGGGTGGCGCTGAAGCGCCGGCAAAAACGCGGTCGGTACTGCCCGGAAGTGGGCCGAGTCTTGCAGTTGGGCGAGGGAAAGCGTCTGTTTGCGGACGGCCAGTTCAGCCCGTTTGTGGGCAACAATGTCATCAAGAATCATATCGCTTCCGTGAGGCTCAGAGAAATATAGCCGTCAAGGGTCCGCGCCACGGCCCCGCTGTCGATGGTGGCTTGGGCCCGGCTGACGCCTGCGCTCACAGACGGGACGAGATCGCCGGCGTACAGCGCGGCTCCGGCGTTGAGACACACAATATCCCGCGCCGGCCCGGGTTGGCCGGCAAAGATGTGGCGGATGACCGCGGCCGATTCCTGGGCGCTACGCACCTGGAGGTCGGACAACCGGCAGGGGGAGAAGCCAAACTCCTGGGGCTGAATCGTGTAGGTCTTCACCCGCCCCTCAACCCACTCGGCAACATGGCTAGGACTGGACAGCGAGAGTTCATCAAGGCCGTCCGCGCCATGTACGACCAGCGCATGGCTGCTCCCCAGACGGCCTAAGGCTTCGGCCAACGGTACCGCCCAGCGACGGGCAAAAACGCCGATGAGCTGGTGTTCAGCCCTGGCCGGATTGGTCAGCGGGCCGAGCAGGTTGAAGATCGTCCGAACTCCGATTTCTCGACGCGGCCCAGCGGCGTAGCGCATCGCCCGGTGAAAGGCCGGTGCCAGGAAGAAGCCAAAGCCGACCGTCCGCAAACAATGGGCAACCTGGTCGGGCCTCAGTTCGACACGCGCCCCGAGCGTTTGCAGGACATCCGCGCCACCAACCGGCCCGGACATGGCACGGTTGCCGTGCTTGGCCACACTGCCGCCAGCCGCAGCAACGACAAAGGCCGCCGCGGTAGAGATATTAAAGGTGTGGCAGCCGTCCCCACCTGTGCCACAGGTATCAATCACCGGTCCGGGTGGCTCAACCCGGCTGGCACGGTCTCGCATCACCCGGGCCGCACCGGCAATCTCGGCGACGACCTCGCCCTTCATGTGGAGGCCGGTCAGGAGGGCACCGATTTGGGCCGGGGTGGCCTGACCGTCCATGAGTTCGGCGGTGACGGCGGCCATCTCCTGTTCGCTCAGGTCATGGCCGCTGACCACACGGGCGATGGCCTCTCGTACCGTCATATCTTAGTGCGAAACGGGGTAGGCTTGGGCAAACATTTTCTGGCGTCGAAAGCGCGAGATCGCGGCCTTGGCTTCTCTCTCGGTAAAAGGCCCGACCCGGACCCGGTACCACACCTTGCCCTGTCGGATGACCTTGCTGAGCGAGGGGCTGTAGCCCTGCTGACGCAGGCGTTGCGCTGTGCGCCGAGCCGTTTTCTCCCGGGTCGTAGCCTGGACCTGAACGCTCCACGGTCTCGGTTTGGCGGGTGGTTTTGGAGGAGGCGCGGCCGCCGGCCGTTCTCGGGTCGTGGGTCTAGTCCGGGGCTTGGCCTCGGAGGAAGCAGGGGGTCCAGCTTTGGCCAGGACGGCGGCAGCCGGCAGCGAGATGGGTTTGGGCTGCTGAACGCGGTGTGGGATCGCTCGTTCCCGGGTTGAGACTACAGGCCGAGGACCGAGCGGAGAGGCAGGCGACCGGTCAAGGAGAGCGGTTTTTACCCCCCCGACAGGCACACGAAGCGGTTTGGCCTGTTTGAACGTTTTCTGGGCTTGAACCTCTTTCCCGACATAGACCCCAAAGACAAAAATGAGCAAAGAAGCAAACAGGCAACTCACCACCAGCATGCTTCCTTCAAGCACATTCACCTGTAAGCGATAATGTCGTTGTGCCATCTGCTCCTCCCCTCCTCCAACACTCGGGCGGGCCCGCCCCCACGGCTGGCTCGCCTCTCACACCGCCGTTCGGCTCTGACCTTTAGTCGGTTGCCGGCTCTGCCTCGCGTTCGGTGAACTCAATTAAGGATAGCGGAGCCGCGTCGCCACGTCGAGGGCCAAGCTTGATAATGCGGGTATATCCGCCGACACGATTTTCAAAACGGGGGGCAATGTCGTCAAATACACGCGAGACTAAGGCCCGGCTGCCTAATTGCGCGTAGGCCAGACGGCGGGCGTGCAGGGTATTCCGCTTGCCCAAGGTGACAATACGGTCAGCCCAACGGCGGAGTTCTTTGGCCTTGGCGTCGGTCGTCTGGATTTGCTCACGCTGGATGAGCGCCTTGAGCAGGTTGCGGATCAGCGCTCGACGATGAGCCGCGGTGCGGTTCAGTTTTCGTCCGGTTTTGAGGTGTCGCATGACTGTGTATCTCGTGTCCCAGAGTGCCTGAAATCTAGGAACTGAGTTCTGGCTCGTATTCTGCTCGCCTACGGTCCAACTCTTCGCGCGAAGGAAAATCGCCGAGTTGAAGACCCAACTCAAGCCCCATGTTCTGGAGGGTATCCTTGATTTCGTTCAGGGACTTTCGACCAAAGTTCTTGGTCTTGAGCAACTCTGGCTCGGTGCGCTGGACGAGTTCGCCGACATAGCGCAGGTCGGCGCTCTGGAGACAGTTGGCAGACCGCACCGACAGGTTCAATTCTTCAATCGGCCGCAGCAGATTTTCATTCACGACCCCAGCCGGCTCTTCCCTGGTCTCGGCCCGCCATTCCTGTTCCTCACTTGGGCCGACAAAAACGCTGAACTGGTCTTGAATAATCCGGGCCGCCTCCGCAACCGCTTTTTCTGGTCTCAGGCTGCCGTCGGTCCACACTTCAAGGGCCAGCCGCTCATAATCGGTCCGTTGGCCTACGCGCGCGTTGGTGACTGTGATATTGACCCTGCGCACCGGAGAAAATGCCGCGTCCAGCGGAATTGTGCCAAGGGGGTCGTCCTCAGATTTGTGCTGCTCGGTAGTCACATATCCCCGGCCGGTTTGGACGACGGCTTCAAACTCGAGGCTGGCGTCTTTACCGAGGCTGGCCAAGTGCTTGTCAGGATTCAGGATCTCGACCTGGGCATCGGTTTTCAGGTCGGCCGCGGTGACCTCCCCTTGGCCTTGCACGTCAAGCCGGATCGTCTCCTGGTCGGTGTCCTCAAGGCGGAAGCGGATTTCTTTGAGGTTTAGTAAGAGGTCGGTGACATCTTCCGTCATGCCGGACACGGTTGAGAACTCGTGCAGGACCCCGTTGATGCGCACCTTGGTAATGGCCGCGCCGGTCAGCGAGGAGAGTAAGACCCGACGCAAGGCATTCCCCAGGGTTAGGCCAAACCCGCGCTCAAAAGGCTCCCCGGTAAAGCGACCATAGGTTGCGGTCAGGGTTTCTTTATCAACGATGATTTCCTCGGGCTTGATGAGATCAATCTTCTGCATTGTGGCTCTTTCAGGTTGCATATGCGGGGAAGAAAGGAAGTCTCCAGAGTCCTCCGTAACACCCATCTCGTCCGGTATATCGACGAGTTCAAGAAAGGCTCTATAGTCCCTCTCGACTTCCATTTCCATCTCATTCAGAGCTTCCGCTATGCTAGATTGGTTCTCCTCTGCAAGATACTCCGCTAATTCGCGGTGCATGCGATCGATGTATGTGGCATCCTCCTTATTCCGATTCAGGATCCTGTGTTTCTTTCTGAAGTTCCTCAATATCGGCACTTTCTGGATAAAAGACATATCGATTTGATGAACTTCAATTCCGGCATCGCTGGCATCCTTCAAAAATTCGGGGGAAGGCACACTCTCGTTGCTTATCCATATCATCGCCCACTTTGCCCCAGTAGCCTTCTTATATTCCTTTACTTGACGAATCGCCTTTCTCAATTCCAGTGAAGATTTCCCATAATTCTTACACTCAATGACCAAACCTTGGTTTCCAGGTTTTTTCTTGAGCTGGACGTGAAAGTCCACCCTCTCCAAATTCCCGCCGGGATGATGTTGGCGCTTGATTCTGAAATAGTCCTCGTTAGGAAACACTTCGTCGCGGATATGGTCCTCGCACCAGTCCTCAAACTTCCTTCCCTTCTCAACGCTCATTTTCCCAGGTGTTGCCATAGAGATGTTCCTCCGCTGTCGTGGTGTCGCCCATACAGATTATGCGGCGGCAATAGCACCGAACCGCCGTTTTGGCGTTAACATACGGGGCTGATCAAACAACCCGGCCGTTTCAGTTATCCCGTCCGCCGCAGTAGCTCTCCCAGCACCCGGCTCTCCAATGACCGGTTCTACTCCGCTAGCGACTGAGTCGCCTCGCGCAATAACTGAGTCTGCTCGTCCAAAGCGCGAGACCGTGCCTGCGACCCGGCCTCCATGACATCAAGTTGCCGATCGCGTCGCAGGCCGGCTCGATGCATCATGAACAGTCTACCACCGATCAGGAGTAACTGAAGGTAGTATGCGAGCAGCGACGCCGCTACAAAGAAAGTCAGAGATGTCATAATACCCCGTCACCGTGACGCTAGACCTTTGAGTAGAGCTCAACAATCAGTTGTTCGTTGACCGGAACGGTGAGCTCGGCTCGTTCGGGAAGAGCTTTCATTTTGCCAACAAATGTATCCTTCTCAACCTCTAGCCATTCTGGCACGCCGCGGCGTTGGGCCAACTCGGCCGCTTCCTGGATACGGGTGATTTTGCGACTGGTCTCCCGGACCTGGACCTCATCACCGACGGCGACCATGTAGGAGGGGATGGTCACGCGACGGTTGTTGACCAGAAAGTGGCCGTGCTGGACGAGCTGCCTAGCTTCTGAGCGGGAGGTCGCAAATCCCATCCGGTACACCGTATTGTCAAGACGGCGCTCTAAGAGCAACAGCAGATTCTCTCCAGTGACGCCATGTTGGCGTTCGGCTAAGGAGAACATTCGCCGAAAGGGCTTCTCCAGGGCTCCGTAGATGCGTTTGAGCTTTTGCTTCTCGCGCAACTGGATACTATACTCGGTTGCCTTCCGCCCCCGTCCCTGGCCGTGCTGTCCCGGCGGATAACTCCGCCGTTCTATCGCACACTTATCAGTATAGCAGCGCTCTCCCTTGAGGAAGAGCTTAATTCCCTCTCGCCTGCACAGGCGACAGACTGGCCCGCTGTATCGCGCCACAAAATCCTCCAGCTTCCGTATACCTCGGTGGGGAGCTTAGGGGTAGCTCACTCTCTCCCGTATGGGTTTTGCCCTGTGCCCTGTGACTCGCCTGTCTTCCTCAGCCGTCTCATACCCGCCGCTGTTTTGGAGGACGGCACCCATTATGCGGAATCGGGGTGACATCCCGGATGACGCTTACGGCAAACCCGGTGGCTTGAAGCGAGCGCAGGGCCGATTCCCGCCCCGCCCCTGGTCCCTTTACATGCACCTGAACGGAACGCATCCCGGCATCAGCCGCTTTCCGAGCCGCGCTTTCAGCCGCCATTTGGGCGGCATACGGGGTGCCTTTGCGTGAGCCTTTGAAGCCCACACTGCCCGAGCTGGCCCAGGCTACGGAGTTCCCCTGGGTGTCGGTGATGGTCACAATGGTGTTGTTGAAGGTTGAGTAGATGTGAACGACACCTTCCGGGACAGACCGCTTAATGCGTTTCCTGCGTGTCGAAGCACGCTCGCCGGCTCTGGCCATGCCATGTTCTCCTTACAACTGCGGACTAGCGGGCCGGCACCTGCTTTTTCCCAGCCACCGTACGTTTCGGGCCTTTCCGCGTCCGCGAGTTTGTCTTGGTCCGCTGGCCTCGGACCGGCAGGTTCTTGCGGTGACGGATGCCCCGGTGAGAGCCGATATCAATGTAGCGCTTGATATTCCCGGTCACGTCCCGGCGCAGGTCGCCCTCAACCCGATAGCTTTCCTCAAGAACACGGCGAATAGTGGCGACCTCATCATCGCTTAACTCATCGGTGTTCCGCTCCGGTGGGACACTGGCCGCAGCAAGGATGTCGGCTGCCGTCTTGCGGCCAATTCCGTGGATGTAGGTCAGACCGATTTCGATCCGCTTATTCCGGGGCAATTCGATCCCGGCGACTCGTGCCATAGTTCTTCTCCCTGTCCTCGCCGGTGCTAGCCCTGGTGTTGTTTGTGGCGCGGATTCTCACAAATAACGCGCACTTTTCCAAAGCGGCGAATCAGCTTGCACTTCCGACACATCTTTTTGACTGAGGCCCGAACCTTCATACACGCCTCCTCCCTACAGGTGAATCATCTTAGCCGGTCGAGAGGAAGGCAAGATGATTCACCTTGACGATCTTAGAGTTGGCTCAGGACCTGTGGCCCACGCTCGGTAATTGCAATCGAGTGCTCAACATGAGCCGACAAGCTGCCGTCTTGTGTCACCGCAGTCCAGCCGTCGTCTTTCATCGTAACCTCCGCCCGTCCCATCGTGACCATAGGTTCAATGGCCAGAACCATGCCCTCGCGGAGACGAACCCCGCGATTTCTTGGGCCATAGTTGGGCACGGCAGGGTCCTCATGCAGGCGTCGCCCTACACCGTGGCCGACAAACTCACGCACAATGGAAAAGTCCGCCCGTTCAACGCGCTCCTGGATTGCGGCTGACACATCGCCGAGCCGGTTGCCGACCTGGGCCTGGGCGATGCCTGCTTCAAGCGACTCGGCCGTTGTGGTCAGGAGTTTGTGGACCCGCTCCTGGCCGGAGCCAAGCACGAAGGAGATAGCAGCGTCCCCATAAAACTCCTCAAAGATGACGCCAAAGTCAAGACTCACCAAGTCGCCGTCGTGGATGATCCGGGTGTTCTGCGGAATCCCATGCACCACCTCGTCGTTTATCGACACGCAGATCGTGGCCGGAAACGGCACGGCTCCGTTCCGCATGGTATAGCCTTTGAAGGCGGACCGCACCCCCTTTTTCCGAATCAACTCCGCGGCCCGGCGATCGAGGTCGCCTGTGGAGACGCCGGGCCGCACCTCTTCCCGTAACTCCGCCAGGACCTCGCTCACGATCCGGTTGGCTTTGCGCATGAGTGCGATTTCGTGTGGCGACTTGAGGAAGATCATAATGGGGGGTGCGGACCGTGCCTATCCTCTTCGGCCCCGAATGCGGCCCCGTTTCATAAACCCGTCATAGTTCCGCATCATGATCTGGGTTTCCATCTGGCCCACCGTATCGAGGGCAACACCAACGACAATCAGCAGCGCTGTGCCGCCAAAGAAGAAGGGCACGTTAAAGGAACTGATCAGCAGATTGGGAATCACGCAAATAATGGCCACATAGATTGCGCCGCTAAGGGTGATGCGACTCAGCACCCGGTCAATGTACTCGGCCGTCCGCTGGCCCGGTCGAATACCAGGGATAAACCCCCCATATTTCTTCATGTTGTCGGCAACATCGGTGGGGTTAAAGACCACCGCGGTATAAAAATAACAGAAGAAGATAATCATGGCGACATACGCCAGATTGTAGAGCGCGCTCCCCGGAGCCAGGATATCAGCCACGGTTTGCGCCCACGGATGCTCGGAGAATCCGGCTATGGTCACCGGAAAGATGAGAACAGAAGAGGCGAAAATCGGCGGAATGACCCCAGCGGTATTGATCTTCAGCGGCAAATGCGAACTCTGACCACCGTAAACCTTTCGCCCGACCATCCGTTTTGCGTACTGAACCGGGATGCGACGCTGGGAGCGTTCCATGAAGATCACCGCCCCAACGATGGCCACCATGCCCACCAGCAGCAGGACCACGGTCAGAATACCCAGTTCGCCCTCGCGTACAAATTCGGTGGTCGCGGTCACCGCTGAGGGAATACTGGCCACGATACCGGCAAAAATGACCAGGGAGATACCGTTGCCAATGCCCCGCTCGGTAATCTGCTCGCCCAACCACATGATAAAAGCCGTGCCAGCGGTGAGAGTAATCATGGCCATGATGCGGAACCCCCAACCGGGCTCAAATACCACCGAACTGCCGCCCGGAGCCTGGATCTGCTCCAGGCCGACGCTGATGAAAAAGCTTTGCAGCAGCGACAGCCCAACTGTACTGTAGCGCGTGTACTGGGTGATTTTTCGTCGGCCCAGCTCACCCTCCTTGGACAGGCGTTCGAGGGTTGGAACTACGACGGTCAGGAGTTGCAGGATGATGGAAGCGCTGATGTAGGGCATAATGCCCAGCGCAAAGATTGAAAAGCGCTCCAGGGCTCCGCCGGAGAAGAGATTGACCAGACCAAAGACGCTGCTCGCCGCTTGTTCAAAAAAGGTGGCCAGCGCTTCTCCGTCAATGCCCGGCGTGGGGATAGCCACACCAATGCGGTACACCGCCAACATGCCCAGGGTGAAAAACAGGCGGCGGCGCAGTTCTGCAATTTTGGCAGCGTTTTGAAAACCTTCGAGCATGATTATCCGACCTCAGCCACTCCTCCGGCAGCGGTGATTTTCTCCCGCGCCTGTCGGCTAAAGGCGTCGGCTCTAACGGTCAACGCTTTGGCGAGCTCGCCGTTTGCCAAGATTTTGATCTTTTTCTTGCCCCGAACCAAGCCCGACCGGCGCAGCACCTCGGCGTCAACGCGCGTTCCCGCCTCAAAACGTTCGAGACTCCGCAGGTTGACGACCTGATACTCGGTCCGAAACGGGTTATGAAACCCACGCTTGGGCAGGCGTCGAGCAAGCGGCATTTGACCGCCCTCATAGCCGGGCGACAGCGTGGCCCCGGAGCGCGAGCCCTCGCCCTTATGGCCCCGCCCAGCGGTCTTGCCCTGACCCGAGCCGGGCCCACGGCCGATCCGTTTGCGGTTTTTTGTTGACCCGGCGGCCGGTTTGAGATGACTAAGATCCATGCGCCCGTACCTCAATAAGATGATGGACCTTTCGAATCATGCCCTGCAGTGAGGGTGAATTGTTGCGTACTACGGTCTTTTCTCGGCGAGTCAGGCCAAGACCACGCAGCGTCTCACGTTGGCGACGGGTGCGACCGATCCCGCTCCGCTTGAGCGTAATTTCCAGCACGGCCGGTGTTTCACTCATAACACTTCGCCCTGTAATTCCCTAACGCTCTTTCCCAGACGTTCGGCAACCTGTTCGGGCAGGGCCAGACTACGCAACGCTTCCAGGGTAGCCCGGACCGAGTTGTGAGAGTTAGTGGAGCCCAGGCATTTTGTGAGCGCGTTGCGCACCCCGGCCAGTTCCATGACAGCTCGGACTCCACCGCCGGCGATCAGGCCGGTCCCCGGTGAAGCCGGTTTCAACAGGACCCGTCCGGCTCCGTGTCGGCCAATCACCTCGCAGGGCAGCGTTCCCTCAATGAGCGGCACATGAATCAACGCTTTTTTTGCCTTTTCCACCCCTTTGCGAATGGCTTCCGGAACTTCATGCGCCTTTCCGAGTCCATAGCCGACATGACCCTCTCCGTCCCCAGCCACGACAACCGCGCTGAAGCTGAAGCGCCGCCCTCCTTTGACCACCTTGCTGACCCGGTTGATATGGACAACACGCTCTTTAATATCGAGTTTATCGGCATTGATTCGTTCATCAGCGGGAGTCACACTCTGCTCCTTAGAATTGCAATCCAGCCTCGCGGGCGGCTTCGGCAACCGCCCGAATTCGTCCGTGGTACCGAAAGCCGTTGCGGTCAAAAACAACGCGTTCAATACCCCGTTCGTGGCACTTGCGGGCAATCAGCATCCCAACTTCCTTGGCCGCATCAATGTCGGCGGCTTTCCTGGTTTGGTCAAACTCCTTCGACAGGGTTGAGGCGGCTAGCAGGGTGTGCCCACTCTGGTCGGAAATCACCTGGACATACAGGTGTTTGCTGCTCCGGTAGACGCTCAAACGAGGACGCTTGTCTGTTCCTCGCACGCCTCGACGAACCCGCTTTTTCCGGATCAGTCTGCCGTGTTCCCGGATATGTGTCCGCGCCATCGTCCTATTGCGCTCCTCCGGCGGCAGTTTTGCCGGCTTTTCTCCGAATTCGCTCTTCTGCGTATTTGATGCCTTTGCCTTTATACGGTTCGGGCGGACGGAGGCGGCGAATGGCGGCCGCGACCTCGCCCAACAGTTGTTTATCAATCCCTTCAAGTGTGATCTCGGTCTGTCGCTCAATCTTGGCCCGAATACCCGGGGGCAGCTGAAAGATAATGGGGTGAGAATAGCCAAGGGTGAAGGCGATGCTATCGTCCGTGCTCTCGGCCCGATACCCTACGCCGTTGACCTCGAGCATACGCGAAAACCCGCTGCTCACGCCCTGGACCATATTAGCAATCAACTTCCGCGTCAGACCATGCAGGGCTTTGGCTTTGCGGGAGTCGTCCTGACGCCTTATCGTCACCTGTCCCGGCGTGATCTGGACAGACAGGCAGGGGTCAACGCTGAAGTCCAGTTTACCTTTTGGGCCTTCGGCAGTCACAGTTCCAGCGTGTTCATACACTCTTACTGAGTCCGGAACAGGCACGGGCCAACGTCCAATACCCGGCATGACGCTCCTCTCTTCCGCTTTACCACAGACTGCACAAGATCTCCCCGCCAAGGTGCCGTTTGCGCGCCTCACGATCGACAAGTACGCCATGTGAGGTCGAGAGAATACTGACCCCAAGGCCGTTGCGCACCAGAGCAATCTCGCCCGCTCCAACGTATTTGCGCAGGCTCGGTTTACTCACGCGCTGCAGTCCGAGCAAGGCCGGACGACTGCCCGCGTCGTATTTGAGCTGAACCCGCAATATCCGGCGGGGACCGTCTTGGACAGTGCTCATGTCGGTAATATAGCCTTCCTGCTTCATCACCGCCGCGATCGCCTCCTTGATGTGCGACCAAGGAAAATCCACACGCTCTTTGCGTGCATGCAGCGCGTTCCGCATACAGGTCAACATGTCTGCAATCGGGTCTGCGATCATACCTTCCTCTACCAACTGGCCTTGGTCAGTCCAGGGATCTGTCCTATCAGCGCCAGATCCCGCAGACATAGGCGGCACATCTGAAAGCGCCGATAAAAACCGCGCGAGCGTCCACATAAGGGACAGCGGTTGTACTGGCGGACCTTGAATCGTGGTTTGCGTTCAGCTTTTATCCGCAGACATGTACGCGCCATATTAACTCCGAAAGGGCATCCCCATGGTCCGCAACAGGGCACGCCCCTCTGCGTCGGTCTGGGCCGAGGTAACCATGGTGACGGTCAAGCCTTTGACCTGTTCAACCTTATCCAGATTAATCTCAGGAAAAATAGTATGCTCCCGGATCCCCAGCGAGTAGTTGCCGCGCCCATCAAAAGCGCGGTCAGAAACGCCACGAAAGTCCCGTACCCGGGGCAGGGCGACATTGACGAGGCGGTCAAAAAATTCGTACATCATCTCGCCACGCAAGGTCACCGCACAGCCAATAGGCGTACCCTCGCGCAGTTTAAAATTGGCGATAGATTTATGGGCCTTTGTCACCACCGGCTTCTGGCCGGCAATCAGGCTCAACTCGGCCACCCCGCTTTCGATCAGCTTGGCGTTCTGGACGGCGTCTCCCAAACCCATATTGAGGGCGATCTTTTTCAACTGCGGGACTTGCATGATATTGCGATAGCCCAACTCTTGCTTGAGGGCAGACAACACTTGGTTGCGATAGAGGTCTTTGAGGCGTGCCATGTGTGTCTTCTCGGGTGCGTCTTAGAGCACCTCGGGGGCCAGCGAAATGATTTTCATAAAACGCTTGGCGCGCAGTTCCCGAGCGACCGGCCCAAAAATACGCGTCCCAATCGGCTCACGTTGGTTGTCAAGCAACACCGCCGAGTTTGTATCAAAGCGGATATACGATCCGTCTGGCCGCCCAATTTCCTTAGCTGTCCTGACAATGACGGCGCGCATGATATCGCCCTTTTTGACCTTGGTGTTGGGCTGTGCCTCGCGCACCGAAACGATGATCTCATCACCAACAGAGGCGTAGCGCCGCCGCGTTCCGCCCAGGACACGGATACAGCGGACCGCACGAGCGCCGGAGTTATCGGCGACATCAAGCACGGTTTCAACCTGGACCATCCCGGACTCCTTTATCCCTCAATCCACCTTTGCCGGTCTGAGAATTGTCTGAACCCGCCAGTTTTTCTCTCTGCTCAGCGGCCGTGTTTCAATAATGGAAACCTGATCTCCAAAGCGACAACGGTTCTCAGGGTCATGCACTTTATATTTTTTTCGCTGACGGACGTATTTGCGGTACATGGGGTGTTGCACCAAGCGCTCTACCCGCACGACGACGGTCTTGTCCATCTTATCGCTGACGACGGTTCCTTGGCGTGTTTTTCTATGTCCAGCCACGGTTTGCCTACTCTTCCGCCGGCCCGGCCTGAGCGCGCGCGCGTTCGTGTTGAATGGTTTTCAGCCGGGCCAAGTCGCGGCGGAATTTGCGTATCTGCATAGGGTTATCAACCTGGCCGGTCCCTTTTCGCATACGGAGCCGGAAAAGTTCTTCGGACAGCTCGCGCTCTTTTTGGCGGGCCTCGTCTTCTGTGAAGTCCCGTATCTCACTGGCTCGCATAGGGGGTCTCACTCCGGTCTCGAATTTGGGTGCCGACCGACAGCTTGTGCGAGGCGAGCCGCAGGGCTTCGCGGGCAAGCTCTTCAGGCACCCCTTCCATCTCAAATATCATATGGCCGGGCTTGACCACCGCAACCCAGAACTCCGGGCCGCCCTTGCCTTTTCCCATCCGGGTTTCGGCGGGCTTTTTGCTTACTGGTTTGTGGGGAAAGACCCTGATCCAGATTTGCCCGCCACGTCGGGCATGGCGGGTAAGCGCAATCCGGGCCGCCTCAATTTCGCGGGCGGTGATCCAGCCCAGTTCGGTTGATTGTAAGCCGTATTCTCCGAAAGCCAGGGAGTTGCCGCGCCCTGCGGTACCGCGCATCTTTCCCCGGTGGTGTTTCCGATATCGGACTTTTTTGGGAGCAAGCATTGAGCAAATCTCTTCTTCCTCGGCCGAATCGCTTCAGGCACCCACCGCGTTGCGTTGCTGCTCCTCTTCACGGGTGAGGACCTCTCCGCGAAAAATCCACACCTTGACCCCAATAATCCCGTATGTCGTCTTGGCTTCTGCCGTGCCATAGCTGATATCGGCCCGCAGGGTATGGAGGGGAACGCGGCCCTCCCGGTACCATTCGGTCCGAGCAATTTCCGCCCCGGCCAGCCGACCCGAACACCGAACCTTGACTCCCTGGGCACCCATCCGGATCGTCCGCGCAACGCTCTCTTTCATCGCCCGACGGAACGCGACCCGGCGCTCGAGTTGGAGTGCCACGTTTTCAGCTACGAGCTGACCGTCGAGATCGGGCCGGCGCACTTCGTGGATATTGAGATAGACCTCGCGCTCGGTCAAACCCGACAACTCCGACTTGAGCTTATCAATCTCGGCCCCTTTTTTACCGATCACGATACCCGGCCGCGAGGTATAGATATTGATTTTGGCTTTATTGGCCGCCCGTTCGATCTCAATCTTGGCCAGACCTGCGTGGTAGAGACGCTTCTTGATAAAGGACCGGAGGCGGAGGTCTTCGTGCAACAGGTCGGCGTATTCTTTCTCGGCAAACCAGCGGGATTCCCAACTCTCCAGCACGCCAAGACGAAATCCTTTGGGGTGAACTTTCTGGCCCATGCGTTTCTCTTATTTTCCTTCGTCAACAACAACCGTGAAGTGGCTGGTGCGTTTCCGAATCGGTGTGGCCCGCCCATGGGCCCGTGGCCGAAAACGTTTCAGCGTAGCGCCGCCGTCTATGTAGACCCGTTTGACGTACAAGTCGTCAGGATCAACGTTTTGGGTATCGGTGGCGTTGGCAATAGCGGAACGGAGAGTCTTGGCCAGAATGCTGGCCGCCTTCTTAGGGGTGAAACGCAAAACGAGCAGTGCTTCTTCAACCCGTTTGCCGCGGATCAGGTCGGCAACCAAGCGGGCTTTGCGGGCGGACATCCGCACTTGGCGGGCGATGGCTTTTGTTTCCATAGCGGGTCCCTAGCTATCGCCTTCTCTCGCCTTTTCGGTCACCAGCATGGCCATAAAATGTGCGGGTCGGAGAAAATTCACCGAACTTATGACCGACCATATTTTCAGTGACATAGACCGGGATAAACCGGCGACCGTTATGGACGGCAAAGGTACAGCCGATCATCTCTGGAATGATGGTTGAACGCCGAGACCAAGTCCGAATAACCTTCCGGTCTCCGCTGTCCAGTACGGCCTGCACCTTTTTCATCAGGTGGTCATCCACAAAGGGACCTTTTTTCACCGAGCGTGGCATAAGCTATTTCTTTCTCTTCTGCACGATGTACTTATCGGTCCGCGGGTTCTGGCGGGTTTTATGACCTTTGGCCAACACCCCCCACGGGCTCTGGGGGTGGTTGCCTTTGCTCTGTCCTTCACCGCCACCGTGGGGGTGATCAATAGGATTCATGGCAATACCGCGCACATGCGGTCGGATACCAAACCAGCGTGAACGCCCGGCTTTTCCATAGCTCACATTTTCGTGGTCGGTATTGCCGATCTGACCTATGGTCGCCCGACACCGCTGATGGATCAGCCGCATCTCTCCAGACGGCATTTTGAGCGTCGTATAGTCACCCTCTTTGGCCATCAACTGGGCCGAGGTGCCCGCCCCGCGTGCCAGCTGTCCGCCGGCCCCGATCTTCATCTCAATGTTATGGACGAGGGTTCCAAGCGGGATATTGCGCAGCGACAGGGTATTGCCAGGCTGGATATCGGCCCCCTCTCCGGATATCACTTGGCTACCAACAGTGAGTCCAACTGGAGCGAGAATGTAGCGTTTCTCGCCGTCCCGGTAGTGGAGCAGAGCGATATGGGCAGAACGGTTGGGATCATATTCAATGGAGGCGACTGTGGCCGGGATGCCATCTTTTGCGCGGTGGAAGTCGATAATCCGATAGCGCCGTTTATGGCCGCCGCCCCGGTGCAGATTGGTGAGACGACCGCGGTTGTTGCGGCCACCGCGCTTATGGAGCGGAGCGAGCAGAGAACGTTCGGGCGAATTTTTGCCCAATTCTCGGGAACTCGATACGCTCTGCGAGCGACGGCCGGGTGAGGTCGGTTTGTAAACACGGATCGCCATCGGCTAGGCTCCTTCAAAGAAATCAATCGTGTCCCCGGCGGCCAGGGTCACATACGCCTTTTTCCAGGCCGGTTTGCGTCCGACCGAGCGTCCAACTCGTCGCTTTTTGCCCATATACTGGATGGTTCGCACTTGGATCACTTTGACCTGAAAGAGCTGCTCAACGGCGTTCTTGATCGCGATTTTGTTAGCCCGAGGGTCCACCTTAAAGACTGCCTGGTTGCCGAGTGCATTGACCAGGGTCGCCTTTTCGGTAATCAGCGGGGAGGCGAGAACGGTGTAGAGATTCCGACTCATGGTGTTGTCAGCCTTTGGCTGATCTGCTCAAGTGCCGCTTGGGTGAACAGACAGTGCTGATAGCGCAAGAGGTCGTACACATTGAGACCAATACAGCGTAAGACTTTGACGTGGGGCAGATTCCGGGCCGCCCGTTCGAGCGTCTGATCCGCATCGACAATCACGACCAGGACGCCGCCTTTGAGTTCCAGGCCGGATAAAAACTCCACCATGTATCTGGTTTTCGGTTCGGGCAGGGCGATCTGGTTGACAACAGTCAGGTTGCCATCGCGCTGTTTGTGGGCCAGGGCGGCACACAGGGCGGTGCGACGCGCACTCCGGGGCAGGCGGTAGGCGTACGAGCGTGGCTGCGGGCCAAAGACGGTTGCTCCCCCGACCCACAACGGGGAGCGGCGGCTGCCAGATCTCGCCCGACCAGTCCCTTTCTGGCGCCACGGCTTTTTCCCTCCGCCGCGGACTTGTCCGCGCGTCTTTGTAGAGGCTGTTCCAGCCCGCCTATTGGCACGCTGCATCTTGACCACTTCATACAGGAGATGCTCGCGCGGGGGTTGCGACACAACAACGGAGGGGAGTTCGATTTCACCGACCGCCTCGCGCTCAGGAGAGAGCACCGGAATCCGTACTGCTTGCGCGTCCACCGCTCTTATCCCTTGTGTGTTTTGCTGAGCGTGACTATGCCACCGCGCGCGCCCGGTATGGCCCCGTGGACGAGGACCAGATGCTCTTGGGGGCGAATGTCAACAATACGGAGATTCTGGATCGTCGTACAACTGTCGCCATACTGGCCGGCCATGGCCTTGCCCTTAAAAATTTTGCCCGGATATGCACAGTTCCCAATGGAACCGCCGTGCCGAAAGTATTCATGGGTGCCATGGCTGGCGGGAGCGCCACCCATGCCGTGGCGTTTTATGACACCGGTATAACCTCGCCCCTTTGTCTTGCCAACAACGACGATCCGTTCCCCAGGCTGAAAAATTTGCTCAGCGGTTATCTGGTGTCCGACTTCGTACTGGTCAACGTCAGCAGTCCGAAACTCGCGTAACACCTCAAACGGGCCCGTCCCGGAGGCGCGGCAGTGACCCAGGACGGGTTTGCTCACCCGCTGAGGTTTGCGGCTGCCAAAGCCGAGCTGGAGCGCGGTGTAGCCGTCTTTTTGGTCGGTTTTCTTTTGGACGACCGTGCAGGGTCCCGTCTGGATAACAGTCACCGGAACCAGCGTCCCCTGTTCTATAAAAACCTGACTCATGCCCAGTTTGCGGCCGATGAGGCCATTCATAGCACTTCCTTACTCAAGCTTGATTTCCACATCAACGCCGGCGGCTAGTTCAAGTTTTCCCAGCGCATCAATCGTCTGCTGGGTAGGATCAAGGATATCCAAGAGGCGTTTATGGGTCCGGATTTCAAATTGTTCACGCGACTTTTTATCCACATGCGGAGAGCGGTTTACTGTGAAGCGCTCTGTATGTGTCGGTAGAGGAATGGGGCCGGCTACCCTCCCCCCGGTCCGCTTCACCGTCTCGACAATCTCTTTGACAGACTGGTCCAAGACACGGTGATCGTACGCTTTTAAGCGGATCCGGATCTTTTCGTTCATGATGTTCATGCAAACGGCCCCATTGTTTCTAGCAAGAAAGATCTCAGCCGAGTGCAGGCTCCTGACAGTCGTTATTCCAGGATTTTAGCGACCACGCCCGCCCCAACCGTCCGGCCCCCCTCCCGAATCGCAAACCGTAACCCCTCATCCATCGCTATCGGCGTCAATAACGTCACCGTCATCGCCGTGTTGTCCCCCGGCATCACCATCTCCGTCCCCGCCGGCAACGCCACCGTCCCCGTCACATCCGTCGTCCGAAAATAAAACTGCGGCCGATAGTTGGTGAAAAATGGCGTGTGCCGGCCCCCCTCTTCTTTGGTCAACACATACACCTCCGCCTCGTACCGGGTGTGCGGCGTGATGCTCCCCGGCTGCGCTAACACCTGCCCCCGCTCAATCTCCTCCCGCTTCACCCCCCGCAGTAAACACCCCACATTGTCCCCCGCCTGCCCCACATCCAACAGTTTGCGGAACATCTCAACCCCCGTCACGGTCGTCTTCGCCGTCGACCGAATCCCCACGACCTCCACCTCCGCCCCCACTTTGATCTGCCCCCGCTCAATCCGCCCCGTCGCAACGGTCCCCCGCCCCGATATCGAAAAGACATCTTCCACCGACATCAAAAACGGCTTGTCGACTTCCCGCTCAGGCTCGGGAATAAAGCCGTCAACAGCCTCCATCAACTCCAGGATCGACGCCCCCCCATCGCCCTCTAAGCCCGCGAGCGCACTCCCCCGCACTACCGGCGTCGCGTCCCCCGGAAACTCATACTTGCTCAGTAACTCCCGCACCTCCAACTCCACCAGGTCCAAGAGTTCCTCGTCGTCTACCATGTCCACTTTGTTCATGAACACCACAATCGCCGGCACCCCCACTTGGCGCGCTAACAGAATATGCTCGCGCGTCTGCGGCATCGGCCCGTCGGTCGCCGCCACTACCAGGATCGCCCCGTCCATCTGCGCCGCCCCGGTGATCATGTTCTTGATGTAGTCCGCATGGCCCGGACAATCCACATGCGCATAGTGCCGCCGCGCCGTCTCGTACTCCACATGCGCCGTGTTGATCGTGATCCCCCGCTCCCGCTCCTCGGGCGCTTTGTCAATGTCGTCAAACGCCACCGCCTCGGCCATCGCCCGCTCGGCTAAGACTTTGGTGATCGCCGCCGTCAGGGTCGTCTTGCCGTGGTCAATATGCCCAATCGTCCCCACATTCACATGCGGCTTACTCCGCTCAAACCGCGCCTTCGCCATAAACCTCTCGCTCCTTGCTCACCCTAAATCACTCAGATGTCTTGAACTGGGAGGAATCCCTGTGACAGAGGTCGGATTCTCTTCGCTCAGCGGCCGTTTCCTGTCCCCTGCTCTCTTCCCAACGCTCCGCTCAAGGGATGGCAATTGTACGGACTATTTCACAAGAGTCAACTAGCCTGTACCCCATACCGACTGGAAAGAGCCCGCCCGTGCCCATCTTTACCACCGATAGTGGACAAACGCCCTATTTGCCTCTGCCATCCGATGCGTATCTTCTCGCCTTTTCACCGCCCCACCCCTGTTCTGTGAGGCTTCATACAACTCTGCGGCGAGCTTCTCTTTCATCCCTTTCTCGGGTCTGCTGCGCGCGGACTGGACGAGCCAGCGCATGGCCAGAGAGTTGCGCCGCACTTGACGGACCTCAACAGGCACTTGGTAGGTTGCGCCGCCTACTCGACGCGAGCGAACCTCCACAATGGGCTTCACGTTTTCTAAAGCCCGTTTGAAGATTTCGAGTGCGTCTTCACCACTCCGCGTTCCGCTTAGTTCCATTGCGCTGTACAGAATTTTTTCAGCCACCCCTTTTGCGCCGTTCTGCATCATCATATTCACGAATTTTGACACCGCCGTATCGTGATATTTGGGGTCGGGAAGCACTTCTCGCCTTGGGGCTGGTCCTTTGCGTGGCATTGGTCCCTCTTCTTGCGGCCTATTTGGGTCGCTTTGCTCCGTATTTCGAGCGGCTCTGTTTGCGTTCCTGGACTCCAATCGAATCGAGGGTACCGCGCACGATATGGTAACGCACCCCGGGTAAGTCCTTCACCCGTCCGCCGCGAATGAGGACGACGGAGTGTTCCTGGAGGTTATGTCCGATACCTGGGATATAGGCCGTGACTTCAATCCCATTCGTGAGCCGCACCCGGGCCACTTTTCTCAGAGCCGAGTTGGGCTTCTTGGGCGTTGTGGTGTATACCCGCGTACACACCCCACGGCGTTGCGGACAGGCTTGCAGGGCCGGCGCAGTCAACTTCTCGCGCTGCTGCTCCCGGCCTTTTCGGACGAGTTGCTGAATTGTCGGCATGTCTTCTCCACTTACGACGCCTCAACTATCGGCGGCAGTTGACCCTGTTCTTCATCACCCGGCGCTTCGACAGTCTCGGCCTCAATTGCAGTATAACTGGGGTTGCCGGTCCCGGCTGGGATCAGTCGGCCCATAATGACGTTTTCTTTGAGCCCCGACAACATATCGACCTTCCCATTGATGGCGGCTTCGGTCAGCACCTTGGTCGTTTCCTGGAATGAAGCCGCGGAAATAAAGCTGTCGGTCGATAGACTGGCCTTGGTGATACCCATGAGGAGTGATTTCGCCTCGGGCGGTTGACCTTGCTCGGCCAGGACCTTTTCGACCTCCTCCTGGAATCGCCATTTTTCGACCTGCTCGCCAAGCAGAAAATCAGAATCGCCGACCTGGGTGACAGCCACCCGGCGCATCATCTGGCGAATGATGACCTCAATATGCTTGTCGTGCATATGGACACCCTGCAAGCGATAAATCTCCTGCACGTCATCAACCAACCGCTTGGCGAGTTCCTTTTCTCCGAGCACGCCAAGGATGTCGTGCGGATTGGGCGAGCCGTCCATCAGGGGGTCGCCGGCCCGGACATAATCACCCTCGCGGACACTGATATGTTTTCCACGCGGGATAAGATAGTCACGCGGATCTCCCACATCCGGCGTGATGACAACCTTCTGCTTGCCTTTGGTATCCTTGCCAAAAGACACCATGCCATCAATTTCGCTGATGACGGCAAATTCCTTGGGTTTTCGGGCTTCAAACAGATCTGCCACTCGAGGCAGACCGCCCGTAATATCTTTCGTCTTGCGTGAAGTGGTTCGAGGAATCCTGGCCAGCACGTCACCCGCTTCAACCTGCTGGCCCTCAACCACGTCAACACGGGTACCAGCAGAAAGCGTATAGACCGCATCAGGACCGCTGGGCAGCTTGGCTGTTTTCCCCTTATCGTCCTTGATCAAGATGCGAGGCTTGAGTTTTTGCATCTGCTCCAACTCGTCCTCCCGTTCGCGCAGAGTAGCTCTCTTGCTTTCTATCCTCCGTGTGTACGCCTTACGAATCTCCTCCTGTTGCTCCTCCTCCAGTTTGGTTATCTCCTCGGTACAAGAGCGTATCTCCTCAAGCATTTGAAGCCCGAAAAACCACTCAATATCAGGAGGCTTGAGTTTTTGCATCTGCTCCAACTCGTCCTCCCGTTCGCGCAGAGTAGCTCTCTTGCTTTCTATCCTCCGTGTGTACGCCTTACGAATCCGCTCCAACTCGCCCTTCAGAGTAGCCCTCTTGCTTTCTATCCTCCGTGTGTACGCCTTACGAATCTCCTCTGGATGTTGCTCCTCCTCCAGTTTGGTTATCTCCTCGGTACAAGAGTGTATCTGAAGCCCGAAAAACCACTCAACATCAGGAGGCTTGGGTTTTTGCATCTGCTTCAACTCGTCCTGCAGAGCAGCCCTCTTGGTTTTCTGACTTCTTATCCTCCCTGTGTACTTCTTACGAATCTCCTCTGGATGTTGCTCCTCCTCCAGTTTGGTTATCTCCTCGGTACAAGAGTGTATCTTCTCAGCCAACGAATCAGTCTGAATTGGGATGATGACCCGGGTCGATAAACCAGCCTCATCAACCTTCTCCTCCATATTAATGCCTTCACTGATGTCAACGAATTTGATCGTGCCGGCGACCTCGGTCAGGATAGGAACCATGTAGGGGTTCCACTCCGCAATCAGTTCCTTCGGTTCGACTGTGGACCCGTCCTTTTTCTTGAGCTTCGCCCCGTACTCAATCGAATGACGCTCCAACTCCCGATCCTGACCTGATGAACTGTCCACAATAGCGACCTTACCGTTCCGATTCGTGACGACCTGATCGCCCTCACGGTTGCTGACCGTCTTGAGAGCAATATAGCGCAGCGTCCCCCCGTTGCGGGTGGACCGGTCCGCTATTTTTGCCTCGTCACTGGCCGCTCCACCGATGTGGAAGGTCCGCATCGTAAGCTGGGTGCCGGGCTCGCCAATTGACTGGGCCGCCATGATGCCAACCGCTTCACCGATGTTGACCATACGCCCACGCGCCAAGTCACGCCCATAGCACTTGATGCACACCCCGCGTCGGCTCTGACACGTCAAAGCCGAGCGAATCGAGAGCTTTTCAATACCGGTGTCTTCAATCCGCTGCACCCGCTCCTCGTCAATCTCTTCGTTGGCCGGAACGAAGACTTCGTTGGAGAACGAATCGCGGATATCATCAAGGGCAACCCGGCCGAGGACGCGCTCGCCCAGCCCCTCAATGATTTCTCCGCCTTCAACCAGCGGGCCCATCTCAATGCCGTCAATTGTGCCGCAGTCGTGTTCGCTGATGATGCAGTCTTGGGCCACATCAACCAGACGGCGGGTCAGATAGCCCGAGTTGGCTGTTTTCAGGGCGGTGTCGGCAAGACCCTTGCGTGCCCCGTGGGTTGAAATGAAGTATTGCAAGACAGACAGTCCCTCTGTGAAGTTGGCAGTGATCGGCGTTTCAATGATCTCGCCGGATGGCTTTGCCATCAGCCCGCGCATCCCGGCCAGTTGGCGCATCTGCTGGGTGCTACCCCGCGCCCCCGAGTCAGCCATCATGAAGACAGGGTTGAATCCCTGACGATCCTCCCGAAAACCGATGCGCATTTTATCGGCCACCTCATCGGTGACCGTGACCCAGGTATCAACGACTTTGTTATGACGCTCGCCATCGGTGATAAGCCCCTTGTAGTACTGCTCCTGGATCTCCTGGATATCCGCCTGGGCGGTGTTGAGCAGTTCCTCTTTTTTCTTGGGGATCACCATGTCTCGAATATCGAATGAGATTCCGGCTTTGGTTGCGTACTCAAAGCCCATATCCTTCAGACGATCGGCAAAAATGACGGTGGCTTTGTTGTCGGCTTTGCGAAAGGCGCTGTCCAGCAGGCTGCCCAACTCCTTTTTCTTCATCGTCCGGTTGACTTCAGAAAACGGAATCTCAGGCGGCACGATATCATACAGCACGATCCGCCCGACCGTTGTCTCGACCAGTTGTCCGTCCATGCGGACCCTGATCTGAGCCTGGAGTGCGACCTGACCCTGATCGTAGGCAATACGAACTTCGTCTGGACCGCTGAAGATTTTCCCCTCACCTTTTGCCCCGGGCCGCTCACGGGTCATGGTATACAGGCCCATCACAATATCCTGGGTCGGGGCGATAACCGCCCTGCCGTGGGTGGGTGACAGGATGTTATTGGTTGACATCATCAGGGTACGGGCTTCGACCTGGGCTTCGACCGAGAGGGGCACATGAACCGCCATCTGGTCGCCGTCAAAATCGGCGTTATAGGCCGTGCAGACCAGGGGATGGAGTTGAATTGCCTTGCCCTCAATCAGGACGGGCTCAAACGCCTGGATGCCCAGCCGGTGCAGGGTTGGGGCACGGTTGAGCAGAACCGGATGCTCCTTGATAACCTCGTCCAGGATATCCCAGACTTCCGGGCGCTCTTGTTCCAGCATCTTTTTGGCGCTCTTGATGGTCGTAGTATAGCCCCGTTCTTCGAGCTTGTTGTAGATAAAGGGCTTGAACAGTTCCAAGGCCATATGCTTGGGCAACCCGCACTGATGCAGGCGCAACTCGGGACCGATCACAATGACGGACCGGCCCGAATAGTCCACCCGTTTGCCGAGCAGGTTCTGCCGAAAACGTCCGCCTTTGCCTTTGAGCATATCGGACAGGGACTTGAGCGGCCGTTTACTGGGCCCGGTCAAGGGCTTCCCGCGCCGGCCATTGTCAAACAAGGCATCAACTGCCTCTTGGAGCATCCGCTTTTCATTGCGAACAATGATGTCGGGCGCGCTCAACTCAATCAGGCGTTTGAGGCGGTTATTGCGGTTGATCACCCGCCGATACAGATCATTCAGGTCGGAGGTGGCAAAGCGCCCGCCGTCCAGAGGCACGAGGGGGCGGAGGTCGGGAGGAATGACCGGAACCACTTCCAGGATCATCCATTCGGGCAGATTGCCGGAGTGCCGAAACGCGTTGATGACCTTGAGGCGTTTGGTGATCTTTTTGCGGCGCGCCTCGCTCCCCGTTTCCATCAGCTCGGCGCGCAACTCTTCGGCCAGTTTTTCCAGATTCAACTCCTGTAACAACAGCCGGATCGCCTCGGCTCCCATTCCAGCCTGAAAACTGCCAGAACCGAACTCCTCAAGCAGTGTCCGGTAGCGGGTTTCGGACAGGACCTGTTTCTTGCTCAGCGGCGTCTGGAGCGGGTCGGTCACAATATACGACTCAAAATACAGGACCCGTTCAAGATCCTTGAGCGTCATATCCAGCAGGGTGCCAATCCGGCTCGGCAGGCTTTTGAGGAACCAGATATGGGTGACAGGGCTGGCCAGGGGGATATGCCCCATCCGCTCCCGGCGTACTTTGGACTGAATCACCTCAACACCACACTTTTCACACACGACCCCACGGTGACGCATCCGTTTGTACTTGCCGCAGTTACACTCGTAATCTTTGGTCGGACCAAAAATTTTGGCGCAGAACAGGCCGTCGCGCTCGGGCTTGAATGTGCGGTAGTTGATGGTTTCAGGCTTCTTGACCTCTCCGTGCGACCAGGAACGAACCATATCGGGAGGGGCCAGCGCGACCCGGATAGCATTAAAACGGACCGGATTCTGAGGCTTCTCAAAAAGGCCAAGAAGATCTTCCATCTTTCCCCCCCAGCGTACTCTATTCGTCGTCCTCAAGCAGTTCGACGTTGAGCGCTAAGCTTTGCAGTTCTCGGACCATGACATTGAACGATTCGGGAAGCCCTGGTTCCAGTACATTGTCTCCTTTCACAATCGCCTCATAGATACGGGTCCGACCGGCCACATCGTCCGACTTGACCGTCAGCATTTCTTGCAGACTATAGGCCGCACCATAGGCTTCAAGAGCCCACACTTCCATCTCTCCCAGCCGCTGTCCGCCAAACTGGGCCTTGCCGCCCAAGGGCTGCTGGGTCACCAGCGAATAGGGGCCGGTAGAGCGGGCGTGGATTTTGTCCTCAACAAGATGGTGGAGCTTCAGGATGTACATCACCCCAACCGTTATATCTCCATCGAAACGCTCGCCGGTTCGCCCGTCATAGAGCACGGTTTGTCCAGATTCGGGCAAGCCGGCCTTTTGCAGCAGGTCAGAAATTTCTTTTTCCGGAGCACCGTCGAACACGGGCGTTGCCACATGCACCCCGGTCTGGGCGCGCTCAATCAGGCGGTTCAGATCAGACGCCGGCAAGGCTTGAATTGTGTCAACAAGGTCTTTGTTGTCATAGACATCCTGGAGTCGGGCACGGCGGTCTTTGCACTGCGTCGGCTGGCTGTTGCCCATCTGCTCGCCGAGGCCCCGCACGGCCCAGCCGAGATGGGTCTCAAGAATCTGCCCGAGATTCATCCGTGAGGGCATGCCCAGCGGGTTGAGGACGACATCAACCGGGGTCCCGTCGGCCAGATACGGCATATCTTCTTCGGGCACAATCCGGGACAGTACGCCTTTGTTGCCGTGTCTCCCAGCCACCTTATCGCCGGCCTGGAGTTTGCGTTTCATGGCGACAAAGACTTTCACCATCCTGGTGACGCCGGGTGCCAGCTCGTCCCCACCGCGGAGCTTCTCAACCTTCTTCTCAGACTCTTCACGAATCCGGCCAATCTGCTCCAGCATGGCGGCGACGCTCTGGCTCAGTTCGTCCTCAATCGCCTCATCGCCAAGCCTGAGCCGGCCCCAGTATGCGGGGGGAATGGCCCGCAGCACCTCTTCGCTAATCTCGTGGCCTTTGGGAAACAGGACCTTCCGGGTCTCCTCGTCGCGGATCCGAACGGTCAGAACTTTGCCCAGCGTCAGGTCGCGGACTTTTCCGAATGTGCTCTCCTGGACAATCCGGATTTCATCTTCCTGGTCTCTGCGGAGTCGCTCAACCTCTTCGTCCTCAATGCTCTGGCTCCGCTCATCTTTCTCCACCCCCTTGCGAGAGAAGACGCGCGCATTGATCACCGTGCCCTCAACACCGGGAGGGATACGCAGCGAGGTATCGCGGACTTCTCCGGCTTTTTCGCCGAAGATGGCGCGGAGCAGCTTCTCTTCGGGAGAGAGCTGGGTCTCGCCTTTGGGTGTGATCTTGCCGACCAGAATGTCGCCCGGCCTCACCTCAGCGCCGATCCTGACAATACCGCTGCCGTCAAGGTCCTTGAGGGCTTCTTCACCGACATTCGGGATATCCTGGGTGATCTCTTCTGGACCGAGTTTGGTGTCGCGGGCAACGCATTCAAATTCTTCAATATGCACCGAAGTGAACACATCCTCGCGTAACATACGCTCGCTGACCAGGATGGAGTCTTCAAAATTGTAGCCCTCCCAGATCATGAACGCGACCAGGACATTCCTGCCCAGGGCCAACTCCCCCATGTCGGTGGCCGGTCCATCGGCAATCACATCGCCGGCCTTGATAGAGTCGCCAACTTTGACGATCGGCCGCTGGTTCACACAGGTGTTCTGATTGGAACGCTGGTACTTGATGAGCGGGTAGATATCGACCGTGGCATCGCCGGCAGTGAGCGGCGTATCCGCCTTAATCACAACACGTCTGGAATCGACACTTTCAACAAAGCCGCTCCGGCGGGCGACGACCGTCACGCCGGAATCCCGGGCAACGACCTGTTCCATCCCAGTGCCAACCAGCGGCGCTTCGGTTCGCAGCAGGGGAACTGCCTGGCGCTGCATGTTCGAACCCATCAGGGCGCGGTTCGCATCGTCATGTTCCAGAAAGGGAATCAGGGCCGCGGCAACACTCACCAACTGGGTGGGAGACACGTCCATCAACTGGACCTGATCAGGCTGGACCTGCTCAGGTTCGCCGCGCTGGCGGGAAGAAACCTGGCCTTGGCGGTCTGGGATAAACCGCCCGTCCTCGTCAATTGGGGCGTCGGCCGGGGCAATAGTCTGCGTCTCTTCTTCAAGGGCAGACAAATACTGCACATCCTGCGTCACCCGACCATCCTCAACTTTGCGGTACGGCGTCTCAATAAAGCCGAATTCATTCACCCGGGCGTAGGTTGACAGGCTTGCAATAAGCCCGACATTCGGCCCTTCGGGTGTCTCGATAGGACACACCCGTCCATAGTGGGTCGGATGCACATCCCGGACCTCAAAACCGGCCCGCTCCCGGGTCAAGCCGCCCGGTCCGAGGGCCGACAGACGCCGCTTATGGGCCACTTCAGACAAGGGGTTGGTCTGGTCCATGAACTGCGACAACTGGCTCGATCCAAAAAATTCCTTCAGCGCGGCCGACACAGGCTTGTAGTTGACCAGTTCCTGGGGCATCAGGGTCTCGACATCCTGGAGGCTCATGCGCTCTTTGACCGCCCGCTCCATGCGGACCAGGCCAATCCGGAACTGATTCTCAACCAACTCCCCGACCGCCCGCACCCGCCGGTTGCCAAGATGGTCAATATCATCAACGACCCCGTTGCCGTTTTTTAACTCAAACAGATACCGTGCGACCTCAAGGATATCCTCTTTGCGCAGGGTCCCCAGATCGAGCGGAGTATCACGTTGGAGTTTATAGTTGAGTTTGAGGCGGCCAACCTTGGACAGATCGTAACGCTCGGCGTTGAAGAACAGGTTTTCAAAGAAAACCCCTACCGCCTCGGCCGCTGGCGGATCTCCGGGACGGAGGCGACGATAAATCTCCTTCTTGGCCTCTTCGGGAGAAACAATTTTGTCCTGGATGTCCTGGAGCAA
Source organism: uncultured Binatia bacterium (SeqCode) (assembly GCA_965200965.1). Taxonomy (GTDB): domain Bacteria; phylum Desulfobacterota; class Binatia; order Bin18; family Bin18; genus JAAXHF01. The sequence goes on along the minus strand of OZ241744.1, from coordinate 3,442,624 downwards.
GGTCTTCCGCAGGGATGGACCAATGGGGGACTCGTCAATACAGAATGTCTCTATGGTCGAGACCTTGCGCTCAATCAGGCGGTCAAGGTCGTCCTGGCTCAACTCCTGGTTGCACTCAAGCAGGACTTCCTGTGTCTCCGGGTCAAGCACATCATGGGCTGTGACCGAGCCTGCAATCTCTCCAAGGCCAATCGGGATCTGCTCAACCTCGGCGGCCTCCATCTGTCTGATCGCGTTACGGGTGAACCGGCGTCCTTCTTTGACCAGCACCTCCTGGGTTTTCGGATGTCGGACATCGTGGGTCGCGCGCAGACCGAGCAGGAGCTGCGGCTGGAATTTTTTGGTGGCACGACCGCCCTCAACAGTAATGGTATCGGTCGGATAAAAGTAGGTGAGCAGGTCCTCGACCGTCATCCCCAAAGCCCGCAGCAACACCGTTGCGTGGAACTTGCGGCGGCGGTCAATACGGACATACAGGATGTCTTTCGGGTCAAACTCAAAGTCAATCCACGATCCCCGGGACGGAATGATCCGGGCGGAATAGAGGAATTTTCCACTGGGGTGGGTCTTGCCCTTATCGTGATCGAAGAAGACCCCGGGCGAGCGGTGCAACTGGCTCACAATAACCCGCTCGGTCCCATTCACCATGAACGTGCCATACGAGGCCATCAGCGGGATCTCGCCAAAATAGACTTCCTGCTCCTTGACATTTTTGATCGTGCGGGCTTCTGTCCGCGGATCAACATCCCAAAGAACAAGTTGGATGGTCACTTTCAGGGGGGCGGCATAGGTCATCCCGCGCTGATGGCATTCCTCCACCGTGTAGTTTGGCTCTCCAAGCGTATAACTCACAAACTCCAGAGAAGCGGTTTCATTGAAATCCTTGATCGGAAAAACCGAGCGAAAGACCCCGTGAAGCCCGGATTCCATCCGTTCTTCCGGGCCTGGCTCCCCCTGGAGGAATTTCTCATACGAGAGCCGTTGGATCTCCAGCAGGTGTGGAATCTGGGTGATTTCGCCGATTTGGCCGAACTTCCGGCGGAAGCGGAAATTATCTGCCAGCTGCAAGGTCATCTCCCCTTTTCTCCTTTGGCGCAGACGCCCTTATGTCAGTTCCACCAATCCCCCGGCTTCTTCAAGCTTTTTCTGGAGTTCTTCGGCTTCGGCCTTTGTAATCCCTTCCTTGATCGGCTTGGGCGCGTTATCAACCAGTTCTTTGGCCTCTTTCAGCCCGAGACCGGTGATTTCCCGGACGGCTTTGATAACCTGGATCTTCTTTTCGCCAGGGCCGGTCAGAACAACATCAAACTCGTCCTTCTCTTCAGCCTCGGCCGGCGCATCGCCAGCCGGCGCACTACCACCCGCCACAACAACCGGGGCGGCTGCACTCACCCCCCATTTTTCCTCCAGATGTTTGACCAAATCCGAGACCTCGAGAATGGTCAAATCAGACAGGGTTGAGACAAGCTCTTCCATCTTTTCGGCGCTGAGAGCCATGCGTTTCTCCTTTCTCCGTTGTCTGTATCACCCTCAGGCGTCCGCTCCATTCGCTGACGCCGGGGGTGTGGCTTGAGCGTCGCCCTCTGCCCTCCTTGCATCAAGGACACGGGCCAGCTGCGAGGCGGGAGCGGCAAGCACGCCCACCAGTTGCGTGGCGGTCTGAGACAGCACGCCGAGCAGTTGCGCCCGCAATACGTCCCGGCTCGGCAAACTGGCCAGCGCCTCAACCTGGGGGGCGTCCAGGAACTGCCCTTCAGTGACCCCGCCTTTGACGGTAAACTTCTGATGGTCTTTGGCGTAGCGCGTCACGGCTCTGGCCAAGTCAACAGCCTCACCGTAGCCGAGCACCAGACCATTTTGGCCTGTGAGCAACTCTCTGAGTGAGAGATACGGAGTTCCTTCAACCGCTAAGGAGACCAGGGTATTTTTTGCGACCCGGTACTCGCCTCCGACCTCTCTCAACTCGCATCGCAGCGCGTGTAAGTCGGCAACGCTGAGGCCCTTGTATTCAGCGATCACCGCGGTGTGGACATTCTGAAAGACCCCGTGTAAGTCGGCAACAGCTTGCTCTTTCTCGTAACGCTCCATAATGCTCGCCCTCCCCTTGTGTCGGTGCCCTGCCGGTCTGAGGAATACGGCTAGCCACGCTGGACCGTTGATGGCTCCACCCGCACACCAGGCCCCATGGTGGTACTGAGGCACACGCCTTGGAGGTAGGTCCCCCGTGCAGAAGCCGGCTTGGCCCGAACTAAACCCTCAATCAGCGAACTGGCATTTTCAAGCAGTTGTTGTTCGCTGAACGACGCTTTTCCGACCGGGATATGGACATTGCCAACTTTATCGACCCGATACTCAACCTTTCCGCCCTTGAGATCACGAACGGTCTGAGCAACATCCGTAGTCACCGTCCCGACTTTGGGGTTGGGCATCAAGCCCCGGGGTCCGAGGATTTTTCCAATCCGGCCAACCACACCCATCAGGTCTGGCGTAGCCACCGCCTTGTCAAACTCAAGCCAGCCTTCGTCGGTAATCCGCGCCACCAACTCCTCGGCTCCAACGACATCGGCACCCGCCTCTTCGGCCTCGCGGGCTTTGTCGCCTTTGGCAAAGACGGCCACCCGAACGGATTTTCCTGTTCCGTGCGGCAACACCACCGTGCCCCGCACGTTTTGATCGGCCTTGCGCGGGTCAACCCCAAGCCGGACCGCAATCTCCACCGTTTCGTCAAATTTCGCCCGGGCGGTTCCCTTGACCATGCCGACGGCTTGCGCCAAAGGGTAGCGTTGTTCACGATCAACTTTCTCGACCGCGGCCCGGTATCCTTTACTTTTCTTTGCCATATCAGTCCACCACGCTGACGCCCATGCTCCGGGCTGTTCCTTCAATGATTTTTCGGGCTCCCTCAATATCACTGGCATTCAGATCGGGCATCTTTGTCTTTGCGATCTCTTCTATCTGGGCACGCGAGATTGACCCGATAATATCCTTGGCCGGCTCCTGGGAACCCTTTTCAATCCCCATCGCTTTCTTAATCAGGACGGAAGCCGGGGGGGTCTTGGTAATAAAAGAAAAAGAACGGTCTGCATAGACGGTGATCACAACAGGAATGATCAGCCCCTGTTGAGCCTGCGTCTTGGCGTTAAACGCCTTGCAGAATTCCATGATATTGACCCCCCGCTGCCCAAGCGCAGGTCCAACCGGCGGACTGGGAGTCGCCTGTCCGGCAGGAATCTGCAACTTGACCTCAGTCATCACCTTCTTTGCCATTTCTCCTGTGCCTCCTTCAGGTTTTCTCGACTTGTACCAAGTCGAGTTCAACCGGGGTTGCCCGACCGAAGATGCTGATCAACACCCGCAATTTTCCTTTGCCCGGCTTGACCTCTTCAACCTTGCCGGTGAAATCCTGAAAAGGTCCGTCCACTACCTTCACCCCATCACCAACCTCGTACAAAACCTTGGGCTTTGGTCGTAGGGCCCCTTCCTGGACCTGGTTCCGAATCGCTGCCACCTCGGCCTCAGACACCGGGGGGATGGTTTGGGGATCAAAGCCTCCGACAAAGCCGGTGACTTTCGGCGTTGATTTGACAACATGCCAAGTCTCGTTACTCATCTCCATCTGGACCAGGATGTAGCTGGGAAAAAACTTGCGGGCCGAGGTCCGTTTGTGGCCTTTGACAAGCTCAACCACCTGCTCTTCGGGAACCAGGACATCGCCGAACAGGTCTTCCTTGCCGAGCGTACGGATGCGTTCTTCAAGAGCTGCCTTGGCTTTCCACTCATACCCGGAGTAGGTATGGACAATGTACCATTGCTTGGCCATAGCGTAGCCTGTCATCCCGATGAAGACTTAATAGCCAAGCAGCAGGCGTAAGAGCCAAGCGAGAAAAGCATCAACAACGAACAGGTAGAGCGCAACAATACTCACCAGAACCAACACCACCCAGGTTGCTGCCCGGACTTCCTTTTGGGCGGGCCAATGCACCCGTTGCAACTCGGCCCAGGCTTCTTGCAGAAATGCCCGAGCGGTGGCAAAGCCGGCCCGTATCGCGCTACTCACTTTGCCGGTCTCCTCTGTCTGTTCTCATAAGCTGAGACTTTTCTGAAACGGTCGGCGTCGGGAGCGGGAAAGCGGGTCAGGCAGGCTTCGAACCTGCAACCCCCGGATTTGGAGTCCGGTGCTCTATCCAATTCGAGCTACTGACCCACATCGTCACGGAGTGACCACGACATACAGTCGTTATTCCAGGATTTTAGCGACCACGCCCGCCCCAACCGTCCGGCCCCCCTCCCGAATCGCAAACCGTAACCCCTCATCCATCGCTATCGGCGTCAATAACGTCACCGTCATCGCCGTGTTGTCCCCCGGCATCACCATCTCCGTCCCCGCCGGCAACGCCACCGTCCCCGTCACATCCGTCGTCCGAAAATAAAACTGCGGCCGATAGTTGGTGAAAAATGGCGTGTGCCGGCCCCCCTCTTCTTTGGTCAACACATACACCTCCGCCTCGTACCGGGTGTGCGGCGTGATGCTCCCCGGCTGCGCTAACACCTGCCCCCGCTCAATCTCCTCCCGCTTCACCCCCCGCAGTAAACACCCCACATTGTCCCCCGCCTGCCCCACATCCAACAGTTTGCGGAACATCTCAACCCCCGTCACGGTCGTCTTCGCCGTCGACCGAATCCCCACGACCTCCACCTCCGCCCCCACTTTGATCTGCCCCCGCTCAATCCGCCCCGTCGCAACGGTCCCCCGCCCCGATATCGAAAAGACATCTTCCACCGACATCAAAAACGGCTTGTCGACTTCCCGCTCAGGCTCGGGAATAAAGCCGTCAACAGCCTCCATCAACTCCAGGATCGACGCCCCCCCATCGCCCTCTAAGCCCGCGAGCGCACTCCCCCGCACTACCGGCGTCGCGTCCCCCGGAAACTCATACTTGCTCAGTAACTCCCGCACCTCCAACTCCACCAGGTCCAAGAGTTCCTCGTCGTCTACCATGTCCACTTTGTTCATGAACACCACAATCGCCGGCACCCCCACTTGGCGCGCTAACAGAATATGCTCGCGCGTCTGCGGCATCGGCCCGTCGGTCGCCGCCACTACCAGGATCGCCCCGTCCATCTGCGCCGCCCCGGTGATCATGTTCTTGATGTAGTCCGCATGGCCCGGACAATCCACATGCGCATAGTGCCGCCGCGCCGTCTCGTACTCCACATGCGCCGTGTTGATCGTGATCCCCCGCTCCCGCTCCTCGGGCGCTTTGTCAATGTCGTCAAACGCCACCGCCTCGGCCATCGCCCGCTCGGCTAAGACTTTGGTGATCGCCGCCGTCAGGGTCGTCTTGCCGTGGTCAATATGCCCAATCGTCCCCACATTCACATGCGGCTTACTCCGCTCAAACCGCGCCTTCGCCATAAACCTCTCGCTCCTTGCTCACCCTAAATCACTCAGATGTCTTGAACTTCAGCAAAAAATCAGCCCAGGAGCGGGGTTGAACCGCCGACCTCGTCCTTACCAAGGACGTGCTCTACCTGCTGAGCTACCTGGGCCCTTGCGTGATCGTAAGCACATGCAGGCGCAACTGGGAAGTCCTTCGGCTCATCCTGTGAGGCGCATGGAGCGGGAAACGGGACTCGAACCCGCGACCCCGAGCTTGGAAGGCTCGCGCTCTAGCCAACTGAGCTATTCCCGCCCTGGGATTCGTCCCTGAGGAATGGAGAGGGAAGGATTCGAACCTTCGAAGGCATACGCCGGCAGATTTACAGTCTGCTCCCTTTGGCCGCTCGGGCACCTCTCCGCACCATATTGACTCTCCTTGCCACTCAGGAGAAAGCTGGCGATAGGACTTGAACCTACAACCTGCTGATTACAAATCAGCTGCTCTACCGTTGAGCTACGCCAGCAGTAGAGAGTATTTTTCCAGCCGTCAACCTCCCACTACGGGAAGGTATATTTCAGTTCGCAGACAGACGATGCAGCCTAGCCCGTTTCCCCGGACAAGTCAAGTAGCGTCAAGGTGGGCATCTCACCGCCTCCAAACCGCCTGAAAGAGCGGCCCTACTTCGTCAGATTTCTGCGTAAAATCTCATACAGGGCAATAGCCCCAGCCACGGCCACATTCAAGGACCCGATTTCCCCCCGCATGGGAAGCGCAACCAGACAATCGCACCGGGCCCGCACCACACGCCTCAGCCCTTTTTCCTCTCCCCCAAGCACCAGCGCGATATTGCGCTGCGGACCTAAGTCATACAAGGTTTGGGGTGCTTCGGGGGCAAGTCCAACCAGCCAATAGCCCGCGGCCTGGATAGCATCCAGCGAGCGAGCAAGATTGCTGACCTGGCAGATCGGCAGATACGCGCTTGCCCCTGCCGCGGTTTTTTCAACAACGGCAGAAAGAGGAGCGACCCGCCGCCGGGGGAGCACCACGCCCCCGACCTCTGCCGCCTCAGCGGTGCGTAAAAGAGCCCCGAGGTTGCGGGGATCAAGAATACTGTCGAGTACCAGGAGCAGGTTGGCGTGGTGCTCCAGGATGTGGGGCAGCGGGGTGTAGGGAAAAGGCTGTAAGTGAGCGGCGGCCCCCTGATGTCCGCCGTCTGGAGCCAAGGTATGAAAAAAAGAGGGGGCTTCATACGACAAAGGAATAGCGTGTTGACGGGCCAGGGTGTCGATCAGTGATCGCTTCAGATTCGGCGAGAGGAAAATATGCTGCATCGTCTCAGGCGCAGCCCGGAGATACTCCCGAACCGGATGAAGCCCATACACGGTTCTTGGTTTACAAGCCTGCCTTTTTTTTCTAGGATTGACAGTCATGGGCCGCATCCTCTTTCGTTATGTCTCTCGTGAGGTCGTGCCCCCATTTCTCATCGGCCTGCTGATTTTTACCATTCTGCTGTTTATCCTTCGTAGCCTCAAACTCGTTGACCTGGTTGTAAATCGGGGGGTTCCGGTTTCCCAACTGCTCGAAACTTTCGCCTATATTTTACCCGCCTTTTTTGAGATCACCGTTCCGATGGCCTTCTTATTAGCCCTGTTATGGGGGCTTGGACGGCTGTCCGCGGACCGGGAATTGATCGCGCTCAAGAGTTGTGGGATCAGTCTGTTTCAGATCGTGATTCCCGTCTGGATATTCGCGGCCGTCCTGCTGTGTATCACATCTATCCTCACCCTCTATGTCCGCCCCTGGAGTAACGCCGCCCTCAAACGGGCACTGCATATGATTGCGACAACCCACGCCTCGGCTGGCTTGAAAGAGAAAACGTTTAACACTGACTTTGCTGGACTCGTCATTTATGCGGAAGAAGTTCGGCCACCAGGCACGCACCTGGAAGGCATCATGATTGCCGACAATCGGTACGCCCAGAGCCAGCATACGATCTTTGCCGAACGCGGGACCATTCTGACCGCAGAGGATCGGGAAACCCTGACATTCCGTTTGATGGATGGCTCACTCCACAGCTTTGAACAGCCCGGCCGTGTCTATCATACCACCCATTTTTCTGTCTATGATGTGAGCCTGAATGTCAGCGCGATCCTGGCCAATGTGAAAGAGCCGGTGTGGAAGCCAAAAGAAATGTTGTTCGGACAGCTGCTCAATACGATCGCCCAAAGCGAAGCCCACACAAAGCAGAAACATGACGCCCTGATAGAACTGCACCGTCGCCTGTCCGTGCCGTTTGCCTGCGTGGTCTTCAGCTTTCTCGCACTTCCCCTGAGCCTCCAGATCAGAGGAGCGCAACACTCGCACGGCTGTGCCTTGACAATGGCGGTCTTGTTTACCTACTATCTGCTGCTCACCGTGGGGGAAGCGCTCGGCAAAAAGGCAGTCCTTCCACCGGGCATCGCCCTGTGGCTGCCGAACATCATACTGGGGATTGTCGGCCTCTACCTCTTTGAGCGCGCCCGGCAGGAAAAGCCCCTTTTCAAATGTCCGATATGGAAACGAAGCTCCGTCCCAAAACCAGAAGCCTGGCTGCCGATAGCCCGCCCGTAAACGCTTGGGCCGGCTTCTCCCCACTCCTTGGCCATTTCGGGCTGACACGTCTTGTGAGCTTCTACCTGTGCATTGAGTATCTACGCTTTTTCCTGTTCACCCTGGTCTTATTGCTTGGCCTGTCCTTGCTGGTCGATTTTTTTGATCGGCTCGATAACTTCATCAGGTACGGCGCTTCGGTGTCAGCAACTGTCCGCTATCTTGTGTTCAAAATTCCCCTCTTCGTGACCCAGGCTGCCCCAGCCGCAGCCCTGGCCGGGGCTCTCATTGGCTGCGGTTTGCTGTCAAAAAACCGTGAGCTGATCGCGCTCAAAGCGTGTGGCATGAGTCCGTGGCAAATGACGCTCCCGCTCCTCCTGACGGCTGGTCTTTTGAGCTTGGCCGTCAGAGCCTGGAACGAGTGGGTCGTCCCGGCCGCCTTTCACCATTCCCGTTACATTAACACGGTTGAAATTAAACAACGGCCGTTCAAAGGGCTCTTTCACGAACATGGCTTCTGGTACCGCGGGGACGGTGCCTTTTACCATATTGAACATTTTGATTCGCAGAAAAAAATTATCTCAGGGCTGACCATGTATACGCTTGACCAGCGCTTTCGCGTACGCTCCCTGGTCGAAATCGCCAGGGCAGAGTGGAAGGAAGACAAGTGGCAACTCACCGCAGTTCAGGAAACATCGTTGACCGGTGAGGAGCACGCCCAACTCCAGGGGCTGAATCTCCAGTTCCAGGAAACACCAGAAGACTTTTCACTGATCGACATGAAAGCCGAGGAGTTCTCTTCAGAGCAACTCCGCAGGTATATTCGCGGCCTCCAGCGAAAAGGACTTGATACGAGCGAGTACCTGGTTGATTTACACCTCAAAAGCGCCGTGCCGTTTGCGGCACTGGTGATGACATTCATTGGCATTGCCCTGACCATTCCCAGTTCCAGACAGCACACTCTGCCGACGGTCTTGGGCTTGGCCCTCATAACAGGGTTCGGCTACTGGATCGTTTTGGCGCTCAGTGTCTCTCTCGGGCACAGCGGCGCAATACCGCCTCAACTCGCGGCTTGGCTGGCCAATGGATTGGCCGGACTGTATGGAGTCTTCCTCCTGTTAGGCGTTGATTAGCAGGCTGTTTTACCGTTTGGAGTATTGCGGCCGTTTCCGAGCCTTGTGTCTTCCGTATTTTTTCCGTTCGACTTGGCGGGAATCCCGGGTAGTGAACTTGGCCTTCTTCAAAGTCGGGCGCAGATCGGGGTTCATCTCCAGCAAGGCGCGGGTGATCCCATGCCGAATGGCCGCGGCTTGGGCAGAATTGCCCCCACCTTTGACATTGGCGATAATGTCGTATTTGTCCTGCCCCTGAATCAGGGTCAGGGGTTGCTGCACAATCATGCGAACGGTTTCCCGCCCAAAATATGTATTCAGATCACGGCGGTTAATCGTGTACTTACCCTCTCCAGGAGAAAGGCGGACGCGGGCAACCGCGGTCTTGCGTTTCCCGGTTCCCCAATATTCGGTCCTTTGCTCAGCCATGTCTTCGCTTCTCCTCAAACGGCCAACGGCATTGGTTGCTGGGCGGCGTGAGGATGATCAGGTCCCGCATAAATTTTCAGTTTTGTGGCGAGCGCTCGGCCGTGCGCATTTTTGGGCAGCATACCAATAATCGCCTTTTTCACAATGGCTTCAGGATGTTTTGCTAACATTTCTTCGGCCGAGATTTGGCGGATTCCTCCGGGATACCCGGTATGGCGATAATAGACTTTCTGCTGCCACTTATTCCCGGAAAAGCGAACTTGGTCGGTATTGATGACAATGACAAAGTCTCCGTTATCAATATGGGGAGAAAAAGCGGGATTGTTTTTTCCGCGCAGGACTTGGACAATCGCGCTGGCCAGACGGCCGACCCTCTGCCCCTCAGCATCAACAAGATACCAGCGGCGGGCGGCCAGAGCGGCTCTTCGTGGACGTGTGGAGGTCTCTTTCTTCATGCTTGCACCCTGGCGTCCTTTGTAAATAAACAGTGGAGATGAGGTGGCGGGGCCGACGAGACTCGAACTCGCGACCTCCGGCGTGACAGGCCGGCGTTCTAACCAGCTGAACTACGACCCCACCCTGGGCGGTATCCGGTTTGAACGGATGGCCCTCGGCTTGTAAGGCCGATGCTCTTCCACTGAGCTAACCGCCCTTGAGCGAGTCTTGAGGGACGGGTGTGGCGGAGCGAAGGCTCTCCTCTCCGGGAGGGGAGAGCAGTACCACTGCCACACCATCGTGTCAATCCCCAAAGCCCTTGCGATCCGACTGCCCGCCTAATGAGTCACCACCTCCGAAGGATGTGGGACATCGGGTTCTGGCGGATACAGGGATTGGTCAACGGCCGAGGTTCCGGCAATAAGAAACTGCTCAGGCTCGCTCAGGGCGAGCGCTTTGCGCAGCACTTCATCAACGTGCTCAGCCATTTCAACCTGAACCGCTTTCAGAATTGGAGCCGGCACATCCTGGAGATCTTTTTCATTTTCTGCCGGGATAATGACCCGCTTAAGCCCGCCTCGATGGGCGGCCAGAATCTTCTCTTTCAGACCGCCTATGGGTAAGACCCGTCCACGCAGGGTAATCTCTCCAGTCATGGCAACATCGTGGCGGACCGGGATCTTTGCCAGGGCGGACACAATTGAGGTGGCCATCGTCACACCGGCTGACGGGCCATCTTTTGGAATTGCGCCCTCAGGAATATGCAGGTGGATATCAATGTTCTGGTAGAAATCTTTATCCAGATCAAGCTCGGCTGAGCGTGAGCGTACATAGCTCATCGCGGCCTGGGCAGACTCCTGCATAACATCCCCAATCTTCCCCGTAATGGTGAGTTTGCCCTTGCCCGGCAGGACCGTCACCTCGGTCGCCAACAACTCGCCGCCAACATCGGTCCAGGCCAGGCCAGTCACCACTCCCACTTTGTCTTCCTGCTCCGCTTTGCTCACGCGGAACTTCAGTGGGCCGAGGTATTTCTGCAAGTTTTTGGTATTCAGCCGAATATGCGTCTCCCGGTCTTTCTTGACCACCTCAACCGCAACCTTGCGGCACAGTGTACCGATTTCGCGCTCAAGACTTCTGACCCCCGACTCTTTGGTGTACGACCGTATGACCGAGGACAACACGCTGTCCGGCAGATCGATATTCTTCTCGGTCAGCCCGTTGGCGTCGCGCTGCTTCTTCACCAGATAGCGTTTGGCAATATGCAGCTTTTCGTATTCCGTGTAGCCCGGAAGACGAATGATTTCCATACGATCCTGTAAAGGACGGGGAATGCGTTCGAGATTGTTGGCCGTGCAGATAAAGAGGATCTGGGACAGATCATAATCCACATCAAGGTAGTGATCGTTGAAGCCGGCGTTCTGTTCGGGGTCAAGTACTTCCATCAAGGCTGCAGACGGATCACCCCGAAAATCGGTTGACATCTTATCAATTTCGTCCAGCAGAAAGACAGGATTACCAGAGCCGGCCTTTTTCATACCCTGAATAATTTTGCCCGGCATCGCCCCGATATATGTCCGGCGATGTCCACGGATCTCGGCTTCATCGCGGACTCCGCCGAGCGAGACGCGGACAAACTTCCGATCGGTCGCTCGCGCAATCGACTTGCCCAATGAGGTTTTCCCAACTCCGGGAGGACCCACAAAACACAGGATGGGGCCTTTGATCTGGCCGACCAGACTCTGAACGGCCAGATATTCGAGGATCCGTTCTTTGACCTTTTCCAGACCGTAGTGGTCTTCTTCAAGAATCTTCTCGGCTTCTTGAATGTCAAGCTTGTCCTCGGTGTATTCGTACCACGGCAGAGACAAGAGCCAGTCAATATAGTTGCGGACAACCGTTGCCTCGGCTGACATCGGAGACATCATCTTGAGCTTCTTGAGCTCTTTTTCGATTTTGTCCCGTGCCTCGGCCGACATCTTTTTCTGGCGAATCTTCTCTTCAAGCTCCTGGAGTTCGTTTTTGAACTCGTCCTTCTCGCCGAGTTCTTTTTGGATCGCCCGCATCTGCTCGTTGAGATAGTATTCCTTCTGGGTCTTTTCCATCTGCTTTTTGACCCGATTGCGAATACGACGCTCAACCTCGAGAATCTCAATCTCAGAGCGCATGTAGCCCAGCACTTTTTCGAGGCGATCGGCTGGGTCAATCGTCTCCAGCAGCGTCTGCTTATCCTCAAGCTTGATGCCGAGGTGGGCAATGATTGTGTCCGCCAGACGGGAGGGGTCATTGATCGCCGCCACGGTCATGATCATTTCGGGCGGAATCTTTTTGTTGAGCCGGACATAGTTCTCGAATGTCGAGTTCACACTCTTCACCAGCGAGTCCAACTCCGCCGGGCGATTATTCGTCTCTGGAATCTCCTCCACTTCATCAACGGCGAAGAAGTCCGGATGATCAACATGTTGAACGATCTGTCCCCGCTGTTTGCCTTCAACAAGGACTTTGACCGTTCCGTCTGGCAGGCGTAACAGCTGGACCACCGTTCCCATGGTCCCGACCTGATAGATATCCTGGGGAGTTGGATCGTTGACCTTAGCGTCGCGTTGAGTGGACAGAAAAATCAGCTTATCGCCGGCAACTGCATCCTCAAGGGCCTTGATAGAGCGTTGCCTTCCGACAAAAAGCGGAACGACCATATGCGGAAAAACGATAATATCCCTCAGGGGTAAAAGCGGAAGTCGCATGTTCCCTCCTGTGTCGCGATGGTCCTTTTTCTCACACCGCCCCAGTGCGGGACGATCCTCGCCCCCCCGGCCAGCCAGACCATGACCGGGCCTTATGCGGTGGCTTTGAGATTGCGCTCAATACGAGGCTGTTCATTGTGTGTAACCACTTCTTCAGAAATAACAACCTCTCGGATGTTTGGCTGAGAAGGAATATCGTACATCACGTCAAGCATGATGTTTTCCATAATCGCCCGCAGACCTCGGGCCCCGGATTTCCGTGTCAGGGCTTCTTTGGCAATGGCTTCAAGCGCTTTTTCCTCAAACCGGAGGTGGACATTCTCCAGATCAAATAGCTTTTGATATTGCCGCACGAGGGCATTTTTTGGCTCTTTCAAGATGCGCACGAGGGCTTGGTCGTCCAACTCCTCAAGCGTTGCCAGGACGGGCAGGCGACCCACAAATTCCGGAATCATGCCGAATTTCAGCAAATCTTCCGGCTGGACCTCGGTAAGCAGGGCACTCCCGCTCCGAGTTGAACTGGCCTTGACATCGGCCCCGAAGCCCATGTTTTTCCCCCCGGTCCTGCTGCGGATCACATCGTCAAGTCCGACAAAGGCTCCGCCGCAGATAAAGAGGATATTCGTCGTATCGACCTGGACAAACTCTTGTTGGGGGTGCTTTCTACCCCCTTTTGGTGGGACACTGGCGACCGTTCCCTCAATGATTTTGAGCAGCGCCTGTTGGACGCCTTCCCCTGACACATCACGAGTGATGGAGGGATTGTCCCCCTTGCGGGCAACCTTGTCTATTTCATCAATGTAGACAATGCCTTTTTGACATTTCTCCACATCGTAGTCGGCATTCTGGAGCAGGCTCAGAATAATATTCTCAACATCTTCGCCCACATAGCCCGCCTCAGTCAGGCTGGTCGCATCCCCGAGGGTGAACGGCACCTGCAAGAAACGGGCTAAGGTTTGGGCCAGAAGTGTCTTGCCAGAGCCGGTGGGGCCAATCAACAGAATATTCGACTTTTGCAGCTCAATGTCGTTGGCCACCATTTGCGAGTCAACCCGCTTATAGTGGTTGTGGACGGCCACAGACAGGATCTTCTTGGCCCGCTCCTGGCCAATCACATACTGATCGAGGACGCGTTTAATTTCGGACGGCTTGGGAACAGCGGAGGTTGCTGTAAAGGATTCTTCCTGATCACACTCCTCGGCGATGATATCGTTGCACAGATCGATACATTCGTCGCAGATATAGACGGTGGGGCCAGCGATGAGTTTTCGCACCTCGTCCTGGCTTTTGCCACAAAAGGAGCACACTAAGTTTCCTGGGCGATCGTCACTCTGTCTGGCCATATCCGCTCCTCACCGTTCTGTCATTTCCGGTTTACCACCACATCATCAACCAGCCCGTAGTCCACGGCTTGTTTGCTCTCGAAAAAGAAGTCCCGGTCAGTGTCACGCTCAATCTTCTTGAGCGATTGTCCGGTGTGCTTGACCAGAATTTCATTCATCTGCTCCCGTATCCGTAGCATCTCGCGGGCCTGAATATCAATGTCAACGGCCTGCCCTTGGACGCCACCCAGGGGCTGATGAATCATGACCCGGGCGTGCGGCAGGACAGAGCGCTTGCCCTTTGCGCCCGCCGCCAGCAACCAGGCGGCCATACTGGCCGCCTGGCCCAAGCACAGAGTCGAGACATCCGGCCCGATGTACTGCATTGTATCGTAGATAGCAAGACCAGCAGTGACCGAACCACCGGGGGAATTGATGTAGAAGCGGATATCCTCATCAGGGTCCTCAGATTCGAGAAAGAGCAATTCTGCGGAGATGAGGTTAGCGACCTCATCCGTGACAGCGGTGCCGAGAAAGACGATGCGGTCTTTGAGCAGACGCGAGAAGATATCGTACGCCCGTTCCCCGCGGCCAGTTTGTTCTACAACGATGGGAATCAGGTTCATGGCGAGATCCATCCCCCCTAGTCTTTTTCCAGCAGACCAGCAACGGCCTTGTCTACTGGCTTTATCTCAGCCTTGGCAACGACAGCCTGGATCGCTCTCTCCCGTAACAACTGACGCTCCAGAGTCTGCCGATTCTCAGCCTTGGCATAGAAATTCTCAAGCTGCTGTTTTTGCTCCGGGTTGGCAGAAAACAGTTCCTCAATCTTCTGACCCAGGCTTTCTTCAGACACAGACAAGGACAGCTGCTCAACCAGGGCATCAACGATAAATACGGCCCGAACGTTTTGTCGAGCCCGGACCGTGAACTGGTCACGCAGTTCGTCTGTCAAGCGGCCCTCCCCGACCGACACGTCTTCCTCGGGTCTTTGAATACCGGCCTCAACAAAGAGCTGACGGAGCTGTTCACGCACTAAACCGGGCGGTACCTCAAACGGATTCTTTTCATACACCCCGGCCAGGAGCGCCTCGTGGAGCTGATTTTCTGCCCGACGGTCCGCGGCCCGACGCAGATTGTCCCGAATTTTGTTTCTGAGTTCTTCCAGAGTGTCGCACTCGCCGTGGTCTTTGGCAAAATCGTCATCCAGGACCGGGATTTCTTTGCGCGCGATGTCGTGGATGGTAGTCCGAAAGAGCATGGGTTGGGCACTTTCTGGGGCTGGCTCAGTCTGTCCCGCCTGTCCCTCAGGCTGCGGCGGAGACACCGGGAACTGGAGCACCCTCCCCCGTTGTGCGCCAAGAAGGTTATCCTGAAAGCCAGGCAGTACGCTCTCACGTCCCATCTCAACGAGGCGGCCTTTGGCCTCAAACCCCGGCACCGGACGCCCCCCCCGCAGCCCAACATAATCGAGCGTCACCACATCGCCAGCCTCAACACGGTCCCGGTCAGTAACCGGAGCGAGTTGGACCATCGCTTCGGCGAGGCGTTGCAGCGACGCCTCAACCTCTTCCTCGGTCACCGTTTCCCGCGGTTTTTCGACCGCAATCCCGGCATAGTCCGCAATATTCACCTGTGGCCGCACTTCGACCGTTGCCGAATAGCAAAACGGCTGACCGGGGGTGAGTTTCTCTGTCACAATCTGGGGCTGTGTCACGACATGCAGGGCGTGCTCTTCCACGGCACGGGGGTAAGACTCCTGCACCAGCAAGGAACTCACTTCCTGAGCAATCTGCTCCCCAAAATACCGATTGAGAACAGGCCGGGGGACCTTTCCGGGTCGAAATCCCTTCAGCCGAGCCTGCTGCTGGACTGTCCGATATGCCTTTTCAAGCTCTTGGTTTACCCGCTCGGCGGGAATCTCAAAAGCGAGTTTTTTCTGAACAGCATCAACGGAATCAATAGAAACTTTCATACTGGAACCACTGTGGAGAGCAGGCCGGGCTCAGGGCAGTGCGAGAGGGGGGACTTGAACCCCCATCCGCACAAGCGGACTAGATCCTAAGTCTAGCGCGTCTACCAGTTTCGCCACTCTCGCAGAATACGCCCCAATCCCTCTCCAGGCAATGCGGGTCAAAAGAAGGGCCGCCGGAGGATCGAACTCCGGACCCGCTGATTAAGAGTCAGCTGCTCTACCAGCTGAGCTAGCGGCCCAGAGGAAGAGCCTGTTTCATCCCAGGCAAAACTCCACCATGCGTCCGGCCTGCGGAACAGACTCTTACCAAAAGGGTGAGTGAAGGGACTTGAACCCTCGACCACTTGGGCCACAACCAAGTGCTCTACCAACTGAGCTACACCCACCATACGCACCAGAAGGGATTCGAACCCCTGACCCACGGCTTAGAAGGCCGCTGCTCTATCCAACTGAGCTACTGGTGCCCTCACCAGCCGAGAGTCTGAGGACCCTCATCCCTGACATTCTTTCCATCGGGGCGAGCCGATTTGAACGGCCGACCCCCTGCTCCCAAGGCAGGTGCGCTACCAGGCTGCGCTACGCCCCGACCAGAGGAAGGGCCATCATACCTGCGTCCGACACCGCAGGCAAGTCCCAGTCTGGCCCTGGCTCATCTCCCCCGCTAGCCAAGAAAGAAACGGGTTGAGCGGTCGGCAAAATCAAAAACCGGAGCCCAGTAGACGCCTACAACGACCGTGGCGACACTTAGGAGGGCCAAGATTGAGCCGTTATGCAGGTCGAGCCTCACCTCGCCCTCTGTCCCAACCGGATCGTCAAGGAACATCGTCCTCACAATACGGGCGTAGTAGTACAGAGAGACAACACTATTGAGGATACCAACGACGGCAAGATAGTAAAACTCTTCTTTGACGACCGCGGCAAACAAGTAAAACTTGCCAATGAATCCGCCCAGCGGGGGTAGACCTGTCAACGAGAACAGGAAGATGCCCATCGCAATGGCCGGCAGCGTCCCCCCACGCCACGCCAAGCCCCGGAATCCGTCAAGGTCCTCACGCCCGGTCGTATTGGCGACGACAAGAACAACGACAAAAGAGCCCAAGGTCATCAGATAGTAGACAATCAGGTAGAACAGCATCGCCCGCAAACCGTCGTTGCTCAAGACCACAAATCCCATCAGGATATAGCCCGCGTGGGCGATGCTGGAGTAGGCCAGGAGGCGTTTCACATTCCCCTGATTAAGCGCGGCTAAATTGCCCAGCGTCATGGTAATCATGGCGATCACCAGCATAAACTGCGGCCATTCCACTCCAGGCAGGAACTGCCAGGCTCCATCTTCGTTCAGCTGGGAGAGGGCGGGATAGAAGAAACGCATCAGCAACGCGAATCCGCCGGCCTTTGAGCCAACCGCCAGAAAGGCGGTGACCGGAATGGGCGCTCCGTGATAGACATCGGGGGCCCACATATGGAAAGGCACAGCAGCAATTTTGTAGCCAAAACCGGCCAGAATGAGGACGAGCGCAATGAAAACCGTCAGCTGATCGGGGTTGCTCTGAAACAGAGCGGCATTAATCTCGGCATAATCCAGGCTGCCGGCCAGACCGAAAATCCAGCTCATGCCATAGATCATTGTGCCCGAAGCTACCCCCCCGTAGATCAGATATTTCAGCGCAGCTTCGCCAGAGCGACGGTTATGCCGCAGATAGCCGGTCAGGATGTACGAGGTGAGGCTGACAAACTCGAGCGCCACATAGGCAATCAGCAAATTTGTCGCCGAGGCCATGAAAAACATGCCCAAGGTGCTGGCCAACAGGATGGCGTAATACTCGCCTTGATCCGAGTCCTCGATCTCTCGTGAGCTCAAAGACATCCATATCGCTCCCACGGCAGACAGCGACAGGATCACTTTGAAGAAAATTGCAAAATTGTCGAGCGCTACCATGCGGTGAAACAGCCAGCCTTCGCCAGCCCCGGGGAGTCCGGCAATCAAGCGGAACCCAAACACGGACAGTCCAGAGGTAAAGACGAGGGCCAGGGTCACACCAATCAGGGCGATATTCCCCAGCCGTTCCTTTTCTTCAACAAACAGGTCGGCAACGAAGATGACAAGAATAGCCAGGACGAGAATCCCTTCGGGATAGAAATACGGAAGGCTCTCAACACTTCCAAGATTCATCATACGCTCCGCGGTCTTGGGCCTGTGCGCTCCTAACGAAGCGCAACCGCGCTGCCTGAGACCGCCGCCTCAATAAGACTGTTCAAATGCTGGAGCGATGCATCCATCAAATCCAGGACGGCGTGTGGGTAGACCCCAAGGATAATCACAATCGCCCCCAGCGGGACCAGGGTACTGAGTTCGCGCTTCGAGATCTCGCTCAGATGTATCTCTTCATAGTCATCCCTAGGCTGACCAAGGAACATCTGTTGGATCGTCCAGAGCAGATAGGCGGCGGTAAAAATGACGGTTACCGCGCCCAGGATAGTGGGGATCTTATACTTCTGCCACGCCCCAAGCAGTACCAGGACCTCAGAAATAAAGGCCGACAGTCCGGGTAAACCCATCGCGGCAAAGAAGGCCAGGGCCACAACCCCGGTATACACCGGCATGACCGAGGCAAGGCCACCAAAGCCATCGATCCGGCGGTGATGGGCACGATCGTAGATCACCCCGACCAACAGGAAGAGCATGGCGGTGATCGTTCCGTGGTTAAACATCTGGAGCACCGCCCCGTTGATGCCCTGGGGGGTAAAGGAGGCCATGCCCAGCATGACATAGCCCATGTGGCTGATACTGGAATACGCCACAAGCTTTTTCAGGTCTTTCGGCTCATTGAAGCATTGGGCCAGTGCGCAGAACGCCCCGTAGATGATATTCCAGGCACCGAGCGCGGCCAGGAAATAGGGAGCTAACAAGAAAGTCTCTGCCGGCAACAGCGGATAATTAATCCGTAAAATGCCGTAGGTGCCCATTTTCAGCAGCACCCCGGCCAGAATAACCGAAATAGCGGTCGGAGCTTCGACATGCGCATCGGGCAGCCAGGTATGCAGAGGAAAGGCCGGAATCTTGACCGCAAAATTGATGAAGAGCGCAACCCACAGGACCTGACCCGTGGTCATGCCGAACAGAATCGGATCAGTCCCGAATGTCTTTGCCGCCTCGGGCAGCTTGGTCAGATCAAAAGAGAAGTCAGACTGGAAATAAAAGACGAGCATGGCCACGAGCATCAGCACGCTGCCAAACATGGTGTACAAAAAAAATTTAATCGCCGCATACTCTCGACGCGGCCCGCCCCAGATACCGATCAGAAAGTACATCGGGATCAGCATCAACTCCCAGAAGATGTAGAACAGGAAGAAGTCCAGGGCGCAGAACACGCCAACCATTGCGGTGTCAAGCAGTAAAAACAGGGCAAAATAGGCTTTTACCGCCCGGTCAATCCCCCATGAGGCCAGGATGCAGATGGGACACAGCAGGACCGACAGCAGCACCATGGTGATACTTACGCCATCAACGCCCACAAAGTAGTAAATATTGAACGAGGTAATCCACGGCACTTGGACCACAAATTGGAGACCGGTATTGGAACCGTCAAAGGCCGTATACAGGTAAAAACCGCACAGCAGCGGCGGGATGGTAAACCCCAGGGCAACCCTTCTGATCAACTCGTGCGCCTGGCTCGGCAGACACCACAGGGCGACCATCCCCAGCAGGGGGAAGAAGATAATCAGGGTGAGCACATAACTTTCCATGGAGACTCCTCAAGCTTCCCCGAGCGTCACCGCGCTCAAACAGTGCTCTCCTGGGTCGGGGCAGGGCGGCGGGGAGCGAACAGAGCAATCAGACCGATCACTGCCAGCACGACAATGAGCGTGAGAGCGACATTGATCAGCGTCTGAGGCACCAGACGCGGCAGGAACTGTGCCACCGCCACACCACCGACAATCATATACAAGTAGACATTAATGCCGCCCGTTTGGACTTGGCGGAGACGATTGCCTAGGGCAAAGGTGGCATTGGCGGCAACGTTGATCAGCCCGTCAATAATGCCACTATCAAACATGCCAACAATTGACCCGACACCAGATATGACCTTGGCCGTCCCATCCACAATGCCGTCAATGATGATCCGATCAAAGGCCGACCACAGCCGCGACACAAAGAGCGAAAAGCGGACGAAGGTCGCCGCGTATATCTCATCAATGTAGTACTTATTAAAAATCGTCGTATACAGCCGTCCCCCGCCCACCGACGCGAACACGTCCGGCGACAGCGTCTTCCAGTGGTACAGTCTGGCCGACAGAAGGACGCCCGACAGGGCAATCCCCACCGACGCCAGCATCAAGACATACTCCATGACGGGTGCTCCGTGACCGTGCGCCGCCGGCCCGTGCCCGCCGGCGTGGCCCGCCCCGGCAAAAACCGGCTCCAACCACTGCTCAAAGCGCAGACTGCCACCTAGGGCGTGCGGAATACCCAGGAGACCGACCAGGACAGTTCCAACGGCCAGGACAATGAGCGGGTAAGTCATCACCGGCGGAGATTCATGCAGGTGCTCTTGGGTATGGTGGTCGGCCCGATTCTCACCGAAGAAGACCAGGAAGACCTGACGGCCCATGTAGAAAGCGGTCATGCCCGCGCCGAGGAATCCTAAAAACCACAGGACCTGATGCCCCCCCGAAAAGGTCTTCCACAGAATTTCGTCTTTTGAGAAAAACCCGGAGAAAGGCGGCAGCCCCATTAGCGCCAGGGTTGAAATCAGGAATGTCCAATAGGTGGTCGGCATCTTGTCCTTGAGACCGCCCATCTTCTGCATGTCCTGCTCGTCGCCCATAGCATGAATCACGCTCCCCGAACCAAGAAACAGACACGCCTTAAAAAAGGCGTGGGTAAAGACGTGAAAAAAGGCCGCGGCGTAGGCCCCAACTCCGACCCCAAGGACCATGTAGCCCAGCTGGCTGACGGTGGAGTAGGCGAGCACTTTCTTGATGTCGTTCTGGGCCAGACCAATAGTCGCGGCGAACACCGCGGTCAGCGCCCCAACCGTAGCGATGAGTTGGAGTGCAGTCGGTGACAGCGAGAACAGGAAGTGCAGCCGGCACATCATGTAGACCCCAGCCGTCACCATCGTTGCCGCATGAATAAGAGCGCTGACCGGGGTCGGCCCGGCCATGGCGTCGGGCAGCCACACATAGAGCGGAATCTGGGCAGATTTCCCCGCCGCACCAATAAACAGAAAGACTGCGGCCAGGGTCACGGCAGACACGCCGAAAACCGCCACACTCGGATCGGTGAGGACGCCGATATGGGCTTCCATATCGCGGAACACCGCCGAGCCGTGACCCATCGAACTGAGAGCCCAGAAGATCGTGAATACGCCCAGGGTAAAGCCGGCATCGCCGATCCGGTTGACGATAAAGGCTTTGTTGGCCGCCGAAGTATTGGCCTGCTCCTTATACCAGAAGCCGATCAGGGCGTATGAACACAGACCAACTCCCTCCCAGCCGACAAAGAGCAACAGCATATTATCGGCCAAGACCAGGGTCAGCATGGCGGCGGTGAACAAATTCAGGAAGGTAAAAAAGCGCCAGTAGGCGTCATCATCGTGCATATAGCCAATGGAGTAGATGTGGATCAGCCCGCCAACACCGGTCACAACCAGAATCATGACCGCGGACAGCGGATCAACCCAAAAGGCGATATTCACTTGCAGGTCGCCGAGGTCGATCCAACGCAGGGTGATATCCAGCAGGAAACGCTGGGCCGGCTCAAGGTTGTACACCTGAACAAAAGCCACCAGCGACAACACGAAGGCTATGCCAACCGCGCCAACCGCGATGAGGTGATTGGCCGCCTTACCAAGATGTTTTTGGATAAGCGCACCGCCCACCCCGTTGATGATGGACCCCAGCAGCGGGAAGAGGACGATCCAGCGGAGATACGAAACAAGGACAGGATGCTCCATAGCTCAGCCCTGCAGACGGTCGGTTGCCTCAACGTCAATGGTTGAAAAGTTCTGATAGATGCCCAGCACGATCGCTAAGCCGATCACGGCTTCAGCGGCCGCCAGCATAATTACAAAGACCGAGAACACCTGACCGTCGTACTGGCCGGAAGAGTAATGCGAAAAGGCGATATAGTTGATATTGGCCGAGTTCAGGATCAACTCCACACCGAGCAGAATCCCGATCGCGTTTCTGCGGGTCAGGACACAATAGAGGCCAAGCGCGAAGATGATCAAACTGACGAGCAAAAAGTGGCGGAGCCCGATAGCGAGCAGAACTTCGTCCATAACCATCCGTTCAGCGTAGGAGGTGAGAGATCGGTTACGATGCTGGTGTCTGTCCGCGAATTTCCTTGCGGGATATCACGATCGCCCCAACCAGGGCCACTAACAGCACGACCGATGCCAGTTCAAAAGGCAAAATATAGGGCCCCAAGAACGCCTGACCAATACCCGCGGTGGTTGGCTCAGCCGATGTCGTAGCGAACTGGATCCAGTTTGCCTCTATCACACACATCCCCATCACCCCGGCGACAAGGACCACAAAGAGCAGTGCCGGGACCGGCCCGACCACGCGGTTTGATATCGCGACATCGGAAATACGGTGGGTCAGCATGACCGCGAAAATCAGCAACACCAGAATCCCACCGACATAGGTGAGGACTTGGACAACAGCTACAAAGTCAGCCGCCAGCATGGCGTACAGGCCGGCTACCCCGAGCAAAGTCCCGAGTAAGGCAAAGGCCGAATAGACAAGATTTCGTGAAAAGGCAACAATAGCGGCCGAGCCAATGGTCACCCCGGCAATCAAATAAAAGACCAATGCACTCATAATCGTAGCTCTCGGGCTGTCCGCGCTCTAGGCTCCGTTGTCGGTCGCTTTTTCGGCTTCTTCCTGTTGGGCAGTTTTGTACTTCTTCATGTCAATAGGCTCTGCGTAATCCGCGATATAGGCCAGACCGCGTTCCAGAATCGGAGCAATGGCGGGATCGGTTTCTTCCCCCTTTTTGGCCTTATAGGCCGCGACCGGGGTAGCCACATAGTGGCGGATCAGACTTTCCAGGGAATAATCGGCACCTTCAAACTCGGCCGTATGATGAATTGAGCCGGTTGGACAGGCTTCGCTACATAAGCCGCAGTACATGCACTTGGCAATATCAATGTCAAAGCGGGCCAACTCCATCTGGCGGGTTTTGGGGTCTTTTGGAGCGTCAATAACAATGCAGTCAATCGGACACGCCCGCTCGCAGGCCAGGCAACCAGTACAAATTTCGAGATCAACTGCCAGAATACCCCGATAGCGGGGCGGGAGGGTATCCTGGACCCTGACGGGCGTTCGGTCCGGATACTGGATGGTATACGGCTTGCGCACAAAATGCGAACAGGTGATGCTCATCCCCTCAAAAATCGTGCTAACTGCCTCGGACAGGTTTTTGAAGTAACGATGAACGCTTGTATTCGCCATACTGCACTCCTAGATGGCCGGGTTAAAATACAGTTCAGGCCGGGCACGCCGGATATGGAAAACGACCCGTCGAAAGAACTGCACGACAATCATGACAAACACCAAACACATCAGATACCGCAGCCAACTGCTTCCGTGCGGCCAGATGACCATGATGACTGCCGTGCCCACGATATTGATGAAGCCGAGCGGCACCAAATACTTCCAACACAGCGACATCAGTTGATCGACCCGAACACGCGGCAGCGTTGCCCGCAGCCACATGGCGAGGAATGCCCAGAAGTAGGACTTGAGGAAAAACACCACGAACTGCGAAATATTCAGCAGCGCGACATTCTCGGTCCAGATCGGCACATGCCAACCACCGAGAAACAGGGTCGTCATTACCGCCCCGATCACATACAGCGTACCCCATTCGGCCAGGAAGAACAGCGCAAAACGCATCCCGCTGTACTCGGTCGCAAAGCCGGCCACCAACTCAGATTCGGCCTCCGGAATGTCAAACGGGGTACGGTTCGCCTCTGCCAGAGCCGACACATAGAAGATCAGGGCCGCAAGAAAGGTGAACGGGTTATGAAACGCATACCAATCCCACGGGGCCCAGCCCTGCTGGTGGATAATGCCCTGCATGCTCAGCGTGCCGGCCAGCAGAACCGTGGGGATAATGGCTAATCCAGCCGGGATTTCGTAGCTGATGACCTGGGCGGCAGAACGAATACCGCCTAACAGCGACCATTTGTTATTTGATGACCAGCCCGCCATCAGCACGCCCACCACCGACAGGGCGGTCATAGCCGTCAAATACAGAATCCCCACATTCAGGTCGGCAATGATCAGACTGCTGCTAAAGGGGATAACCACAAAGGTGGCGACAAAGCCCCACACCAGCAGATAGGGGGCAAACCGGAACAAAGGACGGTCAGCCGCGTCAGGAACGATGTCTTCCTTCAGGATATTTTTGAGCCCGTCGGCAATACCCTGCAACACCCCTTGGGGGCCAACCCGGTTCGGCCCGATGCGTGACTGAATACGCGACCACACCCGCCGTTCAAGCCAGACCGTGATCGGGACCATCGGCAGCACAAAGCCAAACACAAGAACCAGCCCGAACACCATCATGCCGCTGGCATACACCACATCTGTCGGCAGCCCGGCAAACCACCCGTTGGCCAGTAATCGGTCAAAGAGTTCTTGCATAGCGCGCTACCCTACTCATCCACTTTTATCCAGGTCGCCGGCTAGCGATCAACCTCCGGCGCGACCACATCAAAACTGGCAATCAGGGCAATCAGGTCGGCGATCATCAGGCCCTGACTGACTTTATCGACAATACTCATGGCAGAAAACGAGCCGGTTCGGATTTTGGTCCGGTACGGAAACTCGGTCCCGTCACTGACCACATACCAGCCCATATCGCCCCGCGAGCCTTCGACCCGCACATAGACATCGCCAGCCGGCGGCTTGAGCTTACGCGGGACTTTCGCCAACACCGGCCCATCGGGCATCATGGCCAGACATTGGCGCACAATTTTGCAGCATTCCTTAAGCTCCCGGATACGGGTCATATAGCGGTCAAAGCAGTCGCCCTGTTGGCCCATCTCCCCGGTACCGACCGGAATATCAAAATCCAACTCTGAATATATCGAATACGGCTCATCGCGCCGCACATCATACTTGATACCGCAGGCGCGCAAATTCGGTCCGACCAAGTTGTAGCTGACCGCCTCCTCTTTGCTGACCACCGCTACATTGGCCAAGCGTTCCACATAAATCTTGTTGTACGAAATGAGGTCGTTATACTCGTCAACCAGCGGCTCAAACTGATCCACAAAAGCGACGACTTTGTCGCCATAATTCGGCGGCAAATCCCAGGCCACACCACCGACCCGCATGTAGTTGAAGGTGAGCCGCGCACCACATAACTCTTCCAGCAGATTGTTAATCTTCTCCCGCTCACGGATGGCGTGCAAAAAGGGCGTATAGCCGCCGATATCCATGACCATCGTTCCGACCGAGAGCAAATGGCTCGCCATCCGGCCCAGCTCGCAGGCAAGCACCCGACAGAACTCGCCCCGGCGGGGTACCTCAATACCGGCCAGCCGTTCGCAGGCCATGCCCCAGCCCTGGTTACACTGCATGGCCGAGACATAATCGACCCGGTCAGTGTAGGGCATGAAACCGTGGTAGCCGACCTTTTCGGAAATTTTTTCAATAGACCGGTGGAGGTAGCCGATGTCAGGAATAGCCGTCCGCATCACCTCGCCGTCCGCCTTGACCACAAAGCGCAGAACGCCGTGCGTACTCGGGTGCTGGGGGCCCATATTCAGGGTCATTTCTTCGGCGGCCAGACCCTCTCCACGTTGGACCTCAACCTCATACCCTGCCAGGCTCATGTCATCCTCCTGTGGTCAGCGCTTCCGGGGACAATGATCGGGCAGGGGCCAGACCGTATCACTTGAGCAGACTCTCACGCCGGGTGCTAATGCCGTGGTACTCTTCCGGCTCCACAAAATCTTTACGCAGCGGGTGCCCGACCCAGTCCTCCGGCATGAGCAGACGGCGCAGATCTGGATGGCCGGTGAAATTGACCCCGAGGAGGTCATAAATTTCACGCTCCAGCCAGTTTGCCGCCTTCCATACGCCTTCAACCGAAGGCATCTCGGGCGCGTCACGCGGGACATCAACTTTCAGCACAATCTGATGCCGGTGGAGGTAGGAGTACAGGTGCATTACCACCTGGATTTTGTCGTCTTTGATGAGATCAACTCCTGACATGTTTGACAAACAGTCAAAGGCCAAGTCAGCCTCCTGTTTGAGAAAACGGCAGATGTCGGCCGCCACCTCGAGCTGAATAACGCAGTACGGGTCCAGCGCTTCCTCATCACGGGAAACGATAGCCTCGACACCAAAGCGCTGGACGATTGTCTGGAAAATATCGGCTGGGGACATAGTACACACAGCAGAGAGACGGGAGGTCGGCTCCGGGCTTGCCACAGCCGCCCACGGGATTATGCCGCTTCGATTTGGGCCGGCGCTTTTTTCACCAACCAGCGTTCCTGCATCATCTTCTCCTGGAGTTTGAGCAGGCCCTCGGTCAAAGCCTCGGGTCTGGGCGGACAGCCTGGCACATACACATCGACCGGGATCACCTTATCCACCCCGTCACACACCGAGTAGGCGAGCTGAAACAGGCCTCCACAGTTCGAGCAACTCCCCATCGAAATCACATATTTTGGGTCGGGCATCTGGTCGTACAGAACCTTGGTGCGGAGTGCCATTTTGAGGGTCAGGGTTCCGGCAATAATCATCATGTCGGACTGTCTCGGTGTGGCCCGAGGTGCCGCTCCAAACCGCTCTAAATCGGTTCGTGGTCCGCCGGTTTGCATCATCTCAATGGCGCAGCACGCCAGACCAAACAGCATATACCACACCGAAGATTTCCTGGTCCAGTTCAAAACCTCGTCAACTTTTGTGGTGAGCACCATCTCCGGTACACTATTGACAAGCGACATGAATCCTCCTTATCCGGTCTGACGCAGCCTCTCAGGCCGCCCTGGGAAGCGCCGGTTCCTCTTCCGTCTGCTGGGTCTGGACGCGCTTAATCCATTCCAGGTCACGCTTCTTCCAGACATACACCAGCCCGACGCCAAGGATCCCGAGAAAGAGCAGAATTTCCGTCAGGGCAAACAGCCCGTTGCCAGCCAGCACAAAATCCCGAAACGCCACCGCCACCGGGTAGATGAAGGCGACCTCAATATCAAAGATCACAAAAACAAGGGCGATGAGATAGAACCGGATATTGAAGTTAATCCACGCACTCCCGGTCGGCAACTCGCCACACTCGTAGGTCGTCAGCTTTTTGGCCTCAGGGTTATGGGGGCGCAGAAAGCTGCCCAGGATGAGGTGAAAAGCGCCCAGACCAAGCCCGATGAGGGTGAACACCAGAACGTTGCCAAAATGAAAATACACCGCTTCACTCCTGACCGATGTTCACGCCGCTTTTCTACGCTGTCCTGTCCTGCCCGCTGGAGCAGGGTGGGGTGAGGCCAAGCGGCACGGCTTCTCTATATCCTCCCTGTCCGCGATGGGCAAGCTCCTCCCGCAGTCCGACTTTATCAGCAATCTGCCCCAGCGTGACGCTGGCCAGGTATTCGGCAAGCCGCCGCTGAGCTTCGCCCCAGACGGAGATCTGGTTGCACACCTCGCAGTACTGACACGCCTGTTCGCCCCCTTCGAGACATTCCATCAGCAAGAGGGGGCCTTCAAGGCACTCATAGACCTCCTTGAGGTTGATGTGCGCTGCCGGCTTCTTGAGGCGGAAACCGCCTCGGGCTCCCATATACGACTCCACCAGACGGCCTCCAACGAGTTGTTTCATAATTTTTGACAGGAAATAGGAGGGAATATCCTGTTTGATCTGGATTTCGCGTCGAGAAACAACGGTTCCGGACGGCTGAGCGGCTAAGTAGGACAGGGCGCGCACGGCATAGTCAACCCGTTTACCGATGTTCATCAACGAGCTGCGCTCTACCGATTTCGACTTTCCTGTCTTGCTCATACCGCTTGCCTCTAGGCAACAGCCATCCCTCGAAGCTTTTGCTTCTGTGAATGAATTTTTCGCTGGAGGGCCATCAGGGCATCCAGAACATTTTCTGGACGGGGCGGACAGCCCGGTACATAGACATCAACTGGAACGATGCGATCAATACCGGCCACGGTGGTATAATTGTCATAAAATCCACCGGTTGAGGCACACGCCCCAAAGGCCATCACCCATTTGGGCTCGGTCATTTGTTCATACACCCGCTTCAGAACAGGTGCCTGACGACATGTCACCGTCCCTATCACCATCAGCAGATCGGCCTGACGCGGACTGAAACGCGGCAGCAACGCCCCAAAGCGATCGATGTCGTAGGGGGTCATTGACAGGGCCATGTATTCCATAGCGCAACACGCCGTGGCAAACGGATACGGAAAGATGGAGTATTTCCGCGCCCAACCGACGGCCTTATCGATTTGGGTGAGGACCACCGCGTCACCGAGCAGGGCTTCATCCCCGCCCCGCAAACGCGGGGTCGTGGTCAAGGTCTGGCCATGTTCCATTGTTTGCCCTCGTGATCCAATGTGAACGGCAGACAGCTATGCCGCCGTATCGTCCGACTTGTCGCCCTTCTCTCGCCAGTCTGCTACGGCAGATTTAATCGCATCCTCGGCCAAGACCGAGCAGTGAATCTTGACCGGCGGCAGGGACAACTCCTTGACGATCTCGGTATTTTTGATCGTGTAGGCTTCTCCGACCGTCTTGCCTTTGACCAGCTCGGTCACATAGCTGGACGAGGCAATCGCCGAGCCGCAGCCAAAGGTTTTGAAGCGGGCATCCTCAATGACCTCGGTGTCAGGATTGATCTTGAGTTGCAGCTTCATCACGTCCCCACACTCAGGGGCACCAACAACGCCGGTGCCGACATTCTCTTCGTCTTTGGCAAAACTGCCGACATTTTTGGGGTTTTCGTAGTGCTCAAGCACCTTATCTGTGTAGGCCATGGGTTGCTCCTTTCCGGGACATTCACCTCAGTCACAAGAACTCAGGATAAAACGTTATCATTTGCGGCTCAGAATCAGGACTGACCGATCCTCTGACTCCGAATATAGACTGTCAGGGTCCAAGTTGTCAATGTGGCAGGGGAGTCGGCTTTTTACCACCTCTCATATTTTACCGCGCGGCGCTCATAGCCGGCGGTTCGCAGGAGGTCACGGATCTGTAAGACCCGGTTGCCAATCCCACAAATATAAAAATGGCGAGACCGGTGGGTGTCGCGTTTGACATAGTACGCTTCGACATGAGCGAGGAGATCGCCCCGCAGTCCGTCCCAACGCGGGGAGGGTTGACACAAAAGAGGGCGAAAGGTCAACGCGGCGGGCGGGCGGGCCCAATCTTCCAACTGTTCACGATACAGCAGGTTTTGTTCGCCGACCGTTCCATAGAGCAGGGCAAAGGGTCGCTGCGGACTCCCGGCAAGCGCCCGCCGAAGCATAGGTCGGATGGCTGCAATCCCAGTCCCCTCGGCAATAAAGACACACTCAGCCGGCGGAGCCTGGTCAAGCACAAAAGCGCCCCAGGGTCCAGTAAAAGACAGCTCATCGCCAAGCCTGCGGGTGAATACATAGTGCGAACCCGGACCACCAGGCACGCGGTTCAAACAGATTTCCAGCGGCCCTGCATCTTCGGGATTCGAGGCGATTGTATACGCCCGGGTCAGAGTTTTTCCGTTGCCTGGCAACTGAAAGGACAGGAACTGGCCCGGCCTGAAGCGCAGGCGCTTGTCGGTGCGGAGGCGTAGAAAAAACGAACGGGTGTCGGGTGCCCGCTCAACAATACGCTCAATGACAGCCCGATAGGGTGCAGCCTGCTGCATGTGGGGGAGGAGGGCTGGGCGCTCACATCTGCTGGTTAATCGTATACTTCGGGATCAGGATGGTGATATGACCGGTCTCAATGACGGCCTGACAGCCAAGCCGGGAGCCAAGTGTCAAGCCCGGCGCTTTATCAAGCATATCCTCCTCAGATTCCTCGCTCTCCGAGAGATGCTCTTCACCAGCTTTGACAATCACATGACAGGTCGTACATGCGCAGTGGCCGCCACAGGCGTGTTCAAGCGCCACCTGATGACCGAGGAGCACATCCAGAATCGATCCCGGTTGTCCGTCATCTTGAAAAGGGGCATCGGCCGGATCGAATTCGATCAGCCGTTCCAACTCACCAGTCTCAAAGAGGACCTGCAACGTAGCCATCGGGGTATTACGAGGGTGAACGATGATGATCTCCTGATGAGGAGATCATCATCGTTCACCTTTCAACTGCCGCAGCACCTGCTCAGCAAGACCGACAAACACCCGACTCTGAGGGTGATCAGGCTGAGAGACAACGAGCGGCGTGCCGCTATCCCCACCAAAGACAATATCGCGGAGCAGCGGAATTTCACCCAGCAGAGGCACCTGAAACTGCTCGGCCACCTGCCTGCCACCCCCCTGACTAAAGACATGGGCGTGGTGTCCACACGAACGGCACACCAGATAGCTCATGTTCTCAATCACCCCCAGCACGGGCACCTTGACCTCTTCAAACATTTGCACGCCGCGACGGACATCCATCAGCGCTACGTCTTGAGGGGTAGTGACAATCACACCGCCCGAAAGCGGGGCTTTTTGCACGATGCTCAGCTGGGCATCACCCGTGCCGGGCGGCAGGTCTATGACCAGGATGTCCAATTCTCCCCACTCGACATTGCGCAGAAACTCGGTCAGCAGCTTATCGACCATCGGCCCGCGCCACACCACCGCCTGCTCATCGGCCACCAGAAAACCCATTGACATCACTTTGAGATCAAACTTCGTGAGGGGGAGAATTTTTTTTTCTGGGGTGCTTTCGGGCCGCTGTTTCAGGCCCAGCATCAGGGGCACACTGGGACCGTACACATCGGCATCCAGAATACCGACGCGCTTGTCGATCAGAGTCAGAGCAGCTGCCAGATTGACCGATACCGTGGATTTTCCGACCCCCCCCTTGCCGCTGGCCACTGCAATAACATGCTCAATGCCCGGAAGGCGAGGTATGGACGGATGGACCTGGGCTTGAGCCTGGGGTGTCGGCCGCTGGCCACCGTCGGGCCGCAGGATCTCGACCTCAACCGGCAGATCAACCTGGGCCGCCAGAGTGGCCTGTACGTCGCGTCGGATCTGCTCAATCACGTCTCTGTTGCCGGTCGAGGGCGCAACCTGGACCACTACCCGTGACACCCCAACCGCAATGTCCTTGACCACGCCAAAGGAGACAATATCCCGGCTGAATCCGGGATATTTAACGTTTCTGAGGGATTCCAGCAGTTCCTGCGGGCTTGGCATACGCTGCTCTTATTCTTGTCGTGACTCTTTTGACCGGCTTGCGGCGTCTTTGCCCAGTTCTCTCAGATAGTCAAAGGTATAAATACCATTCTCACAGTCTTTCCAGACAATGTTCAGGGCGTAGTTGCCGACCGGGCGTATCTCTACCAGCTGCGGGTCGTCAACGCTGACAAAACGACGCTCCCCGCTATGGCCCTGGCACATCGCGCACGGGCACCAGCCGCGCAGACAGGCAAACGGCAACTGGTTCAACTCGTCGTCATCCCACAGGATGCGCAACTGCTTTTCTTCGTCAATGGGGGTCACCAATGTTGGTTTGGGCATATCCGTTCTCCCTACAGAATGGAGCAGATATCAGTGCATGGACTGGCCCTGGCGTTGAACAGTGAACTCGTCGGCTGCCATGACCCGCTGGGCAATGGCCCTGAACTCTTGCGAAACAGGATGGTCAGGATTGGCAAGAATCAGCGGATCACCACGATCACCGCCGAGCCGCACATCTTCAACCAGCGGCACCTCGCCCAAGACGGGCAGGCCGGTCTTTTTTGCCCCGCCCCGGCCAAAAATTTCTTCCTGATGATTGCACTCAGGACAAATGAACAGACTCATGTTTTCAATTATGCCCAGAATTGGGACCTGCACCTGCTTGAACATGGCAATACCGCGCCGCACATCGAGCAACGCGACATCCTGCGGGGTGGTGACGACTACCCCGCCGTTGAGCGGAACTTCCTGGGCCAGTGTCAGAGCGATATCACCCGTGCCCGGTGGCAGATCGACAATCAAGTACTCCAACTCACCCCAGATCACGTCACGCAAAAACTGGCGGATAATGCCCATCACAATTGGCCCACGCCAAATGACCGGAGACGTGTCATCCACAAAAAGCCCCATGGAAATAAGGCTGATCCCATGTTGTTCGACCGGATAGATCTTCTTATTGTGGCCGGCCCGAGGCACCGCCTGGGTACCCATCATGAGCGGAATACTCGGCCCATACACGTCCGCATCAAGCAATCCAACGGTCTTGCCCAAAGCCCCCAACGCCAAGCTCAGGTTCACCGCCACCGTAGACTTGCCAACCCCCCCCTTGCCGCTGGCGACCGCAATAATACGCTGCACACCAGGCACTACCGTAGGCGCTTTCAGGGGTCTGGCCTGTGGCGTATGCGGCTGGGCTTGCTGGCCGGAAATATGGACCTGCACCTGTTCAACCCCGGCGGTGGATGACAGCGCCTCGGTAATCCGGGCTCGCAAATGCTGCAGTACCTGCTCCCGCGCGTTGGTCGTCCGCAGGTGGACAACAACCGTGCCGTCTCGAATGCCGATATTTCCAATCAGGCCGAGCGTCACAATATCGTGTTTTGAACCGGGATACGCGATCTGCGTGAGTTGAGCGCGAATTTCCTCTTCGCTTGGCATGCGTATTCCTCAGAGACGGGTCATGCGGCTGGAGAAGACCGGGGCTCTCGCCTGTTTTTGCAGACCTTTCAGGAACTTGCGGATTTTCTAACCGGCCCGGAATATAGACCTTCAAGGTCTACTTTGTCAAGACCACCCTCTTTCGGGACACGCTGCTACGAAAGGCGGAAGTTTTTCCGCCCCCTGCTTTTCACCCAACCATTTTCTTGGGACCCGGCTGCACATGGCCCAGCACCGGATGCGGCTGATAGGGATCTTCAAGTCTCGCCACCTCTTCGGCGCTCAACTGGATATCAACCGCCTTGAAAATCTCCTGTAAGTGATGGACCTTGGTTGCCCCGATAATCGGTGAGGTTACGCCCGGGGCTTGCAGCACCCAGGCACACGCGACCTGGGTCGGACTGACACCGCGTTCGTGGGCCAGCTTTTCAACGGTCGCGGCAACCACAAAATCGTTCTCGCGGAAATAGTTCTTGTGGGCAAAGGCGTCGGTTTCGGCACGCTTGGTCACCATCTCCCCACCTTCGGGGTCCCGGTTCCCGGCAAAAAACCCGCGCGCCAGCGGACTCCACGGAATCAGCCCAACGCCCTGATCGATGCACAGCGGGATCATTTCCCGCTCTTCCTCGCGGTAGATCAGGTTGTAGTGATTTTGCATTGCCACAAACCGCTGCCAGCCGTTTTCTTTGGCCGTGTAGAGCGCCTTGGAAAACTGCCAGGCGGCCATACTGCTGGCCCCCAGGTAGCGCACCTTGCCACTCTGGACCAGGGAATTGAGCGCGTCCAGCGTTTCCTCAATCGGCGTGCTGAAGTCCCAGCGGTGGATCTGATACAGGTCAATGTAGTCCATCCTGAGCCGGCGCAGGGAATTCTCACATGCCTCAACAATGTGCTTGCGGCTCAGCCCACCGCTATTCCGGCCGGCCCGCATCCTGCCCCACACCTTGGTCGCCACCACGATATCGTCACGGCTGGCCATCTCGTTCAGCCAATGGCCGGTGATCTCCTCGCTCAGCCCGATTGAGTACACATCGGCCGTGTCGAAAAAATTCACCCCAGCCTCAAGCGCCAGCCCAAAATGCTCCCGCGCCTCGTCTTTGCCGAGCGCCCAATCGCGCGGCATGGCCCATTCGGGTTGCGGACCACCCCCATAGCTCATACAGCCGAGACAGATGCGTGATACCGTCAGGCCTGTTTTGCCAAGTCGTGCGTACTGCATATGTTCTCCAATCCGTTCGTGTGGGTAGTGACCTGTTCCTGCGCTACCCCGGCCAGACCGGCCTGCAGGCGCTGATGCCCCCAGATGCTGCCCGAGCTATGCAGTTGGACCTGCCAGGTCGCGTCATCAATCTCGCGGGCCCCCCAGCCGTACTCGACGGCGAAACCCGACGGCGTCTGCATATAGAAGGAAGTCATGTGGTCGTTGGTATGCCGACCCAGGCTCATTGTGATCGGGACGCCCCGATCCTGACACAGGTAATAGGTTGAGCCAACATCGTCCAGAGACCGGACCTGGAGCATGAAATGGTTCAGCCGCCGGGCAATTTTCGATGATTCAATAAACGCAATCGTGTGGTGGCGCGGGTTACAGTGGAAAAACGTGGCCTGCAAGCTGACCCCCGGGGCCGGGGTGAGCTGGACATAGTCGCTGATACGCATACCGAGCACATCCCGATAAAAATGGATGCTCTGTTCGGCATTATCGACCAGAATCACAAAATGTCCGAGCCCCAGCTCGCCGGTCCGAAAGCCAGAGATCGGCCGGGGCGACTGAAAGGGCTTCTCAAAGCTCATCAGCGGACCGTAGAAAATTTCAGACGGAATACCGTTCGGGTCCTGAAAACGCACTGACCCCGCCACCCGACGGGCGGCGTTCTCTTCCGCCGTCCCCGGGCTGACCGCAAAACCCGCCGCCTCCAGCTGCTCGGCCAGGGTGTGACAGGCGTGCTCATCCGCCACCTCCCAGCCAAGATGGGCGACATCATCCTTGCCGTCGGGATGAACGGTGAAGCGATGGTGGTACTCATCCATGCGCAGAAAAAGAGAACCGTCCTCGTCCCGTCCGTTTGGCTGGAGGCCAAGGATATCGGCCGCAAAACGCTCCCATGCGTCAAGGTCTTTTACGCTCAGTCCGAGATAGCCGAGCCGTGTCACACGTTCCATATGCTTCCCCTTTCTGCCGCTTGCTTCGCCCATGTCTGTGGACATCCTACCAGAGAACAATCCTCCTGCCCAGCACAGGGCGGCAGACAGCGAGGCTTGCATAGGCTATGATATAGTGGAATAGTGCAATGCCATTCAGACTAGGGATACTGTATGATGTCACCTGAAATCCTGGACTACGAGCTCACGGGTTCAGTCGCTCTGCTGCGAATTGACGACGGCAAGGCCAACGCGGTCAGCCACGCTTGTATTGACGCGGTGAACGCCGGGCTTGACCGGGCGGTACGGGAAGCGCGCGCGGTTGTGATTGTCGGTCGCCCGGGGCGTTTTTCAGCCGGTTTCGACCTGAGCGTGCTCCGCGACGGTGGACCGCAAGCCGCCCGTGGTTTAGTCACCGCCGGGGCCGCAATGCTGATGAAGATGTATGTCCATCCTCAACCATTGCTGATTGCCTGCACCGGTCACGCCATTGCCGCCGGTGCCCTGATGCTCCTGGCCGCGGATACTCGTATCGGAGCGGAAGGAGATTTCAGAATTGGCCTCAACGAGGTCGCTATCGGCATGAGCCTGCCGCACTTTCTGCTGGCCCTGGCTGGTGAACGGCTGTCCAAACGTCACCTGACCCAAGCCACGCTCCAAGCCCGTCTGTACGACCCGGCTGGGGCGGTTGACGCGGGATTTCTGGACCGTGCGTGTCCGGCCGATACCCTGCTTGAGGAGACGCTGAACGAGGCCAGGCAGCTGGCCGAACTCCGCCCCGATGTCTACCGTGAGGCCAAAATCCGTCACCGTGGGGCGGTGGCGGATGGAGTGCTGGCCACACTCCAAGACGACCTGAACCGGCTCCTGCCAGGCTCTTGACACCCGACGGTGGATTCCGCGGCTCTCCTGGAACTGGCGGCTCAGGCTGGCACAATGCTCCAGGACCGGCCACTGAATGTCCGGCTCACCCGGCTCAATCAGGAACAACACCCGGGCCCTCCCCGAAGCTGAAACGCAAAGGCTTCGGCATGAACGACCCACCCCGAACCCCGTCTGAACGGGCGGGTTCAGCAAGGAAAAAGAATGACTTGGCTAATGGTGGTGCTGATGCTGGCTTTGAGTAGTCCGGCCTTTGGGCAGATGGCCACCACAACGGCAACGTCTACGCTGCCCTACTCCAGCACAGCAGAAGAATATCGGGAACAGGTCATCAGAGCCGCGGCACAAGGCGCTTCCCACACTCCTGGCTGGCCATTTGTGGCATTGCCTGCTGTAGATGACATTTCAGACGCGGGTTTCTTTTGGATTCGGAACCCCACAGAGCCTGTTACCTACACCTTAGGGCTTCGGGAGCTAACGCTACTTCATGCGTGTCACGCCCAACCGCCCTTTGGAACAAACTTCTGGTACAATCTTAGGCTTTCATGCGCACAACTCCGCTTGCCCCCTGCCGGCGCGACGGTGAATCGCTCTCAACTCCCGGAGAGCTATAACCAATATGGCGAGCCGCCGAGCGCCACACCACCACCGGCACGGCGGCCGACAACCCCGGAGCCTGAACCCGAAGCCCCACAAGAACCCGTGGGCAATCTCGAAGTTCCTGGCAATGGTTCCTTCCAGAGCGGCATAGGGTATGTGTCGGGCTGGGTGTGTGAAGCCGAGCGTGTCGCTATCGTCATTGATGGTGGGCTTCACCTGCCACCCGTAGCCCGGAATATCAGCCGCGGCGATACCGAAGCCATATGCGGAGACCAAGACAACGGGTTCATCCTGCATTGGAACTATAACTTGATGGGGGATGGAACCTATACGGCCGCCCTTGTGGTGGACGGACAAACCATTCAGAGCAACACGTTCACCGTTACCACGCTCGGCGAGGAGTTCATCAAAGGACTAGAGCGGGATGTAGTGGTGAATGATTTTCCCGGCCCGGGTGAAAATACCCGGCTCCGGTGGCAGGAACCCGCGCAAGGCTTTGTCTTGGTTCCAGGCTCGACGGACTAACGGATAGCCCAGCAAAAACCGCCCAGGACCGCCCCAGAACGGGCGAAAAGCCTTCACCCCTAGCCTTATAGCCTATTGTTTCTTACCCGGCTTAGGGGTAGGGCTAGGGCAAACAAGCAAGGAGGCTCACATGCCTATCAAGAGTTTGTGGAACGGCATAGCCCCCAAGGGGAAGGCGAAGAAAGCGGAGGAGAAAGAATGAACCGGCTTCTCTTGCTGGCTCTGGCCGCGGCCCTGCTACTAGCGGGCAGCAAGGCGGATGCACACCCCGGCCAGCCGGGCAGTGGCCACAATAGTGGCCATGCCGTCAACGGGTATAGCGCCTATAACGCCAACGGCTATGTGGAAGCTGAATTCCAGGTAATCAAGGACTATTTTACGGCAAGGGCAGCAACGTCAAGCCCAGCCGCCATTGCGCCGAGTCTCAGCGACATACGAGCTGAGGCGAACAATCGCTGCACGGGGAATGTAACCGAAGTGTGGTTCGGACCATGGGCACCTGCGGGTAATCCCCGTACTATCCATTCTATCTATGATGCTGGGCATGCCTATTTCTCTTATCCTTACGCTACCAGCAACCCTACCTTCGTATGGGAGCGCTTCGCTGTTTGTGATCTCCCTTTTGATACGACTTCTCTTTCTCCACCCGTGCCGGCCTACCAGCACGACTTTAGGATATGCGTGGAGTATGACGGATACGACGAGGATCATACTGTTTCCCTATCCTGTACTGGTCATCTCAATCTCACCCCTCCCCAAACACCGGCAGAGCGAAGGGCAACCCTGATAGAGGGGTATCGTACTCTCAGCTTTTTTTACCATCCCCGCAATCACATTCTTGCTGGAGGATTCGCCTGGGTCTGGCTAGAGGGCTATAGAACCTTCCTTCTGGTATCAGCAGCCAATGGCCTCTCCCCTTGCACTGCGCGCTCGGGTATGGGGGGGGACCCGTACTGGCCGAGTTGCGCCGAGTTTCAGTTACCCCCGCAGGGCGCGCGGATAGTTAACTTGCCCCCGGTGCGCGTACAGGGGCTTGAGCAAAGGTATGCGCGCTCCGGGGGCATACGGGTATATGGGCACTTGCCCCCGGGCTATGACCGGTACGGCCGGCCTCTGCCTCCACCCCCACCCACAACAACACGCCGTCCACCCCCACCCCCGGAGCCCGAACCCGACCCGGAGCCAGACCCGGAACCCGATCCCCCTATGGCAACATCTAGCCCTGCCTTCCTTGAAGTCCCTGGCAACGGCTCATTCCAGAGCGGCATAGGGTATGTGTCGGGCTGGGTGTGTGAAGCCGAGCGTGTCGCTATCGTCATTGATGGTGGGCTTCACCTGCCACCCGTAGCCCGGAATATCAGCCGCGGCGATACCGAAGCGCAATGCGGCGATACCGAAAACGGCTTTATCACGCAATGGAACTGGAATTTGATGGGGGAAGGGACATACACCGCGGCCCTTGTCGTAGACGGACAAACCATGCAGACCAACACCTTCACCGTTACCACAATGGGGCAAGAGTTCATCAAAGGACTAGAGCGGGATGTTGAGGTGCAGGATTTTCCTAGCCCCGGAGAGAATACCCGGCTCCGCTGGCAGGAACCCGTGCAAGGCTTTGTCCTGGTTCCAGGCTCAGAGCCAACCCCCGCTAGCCCCACGGCTACGCCAACCCGGGCGCGGCTCGAGGTGCCTGGCAATGGTTCCTTCCAGAGCGGCATAGGCTTTGTCTCCGGCTGGGCATGCGAGGGGGAGCTTGTGGAAATAGTTATCGACGGAGGGTTACGCATTCCGCCCGTAGCCCGGAATATCAGCCGCGGCGATACCGAAGCGCAATGCGGCGATACCGAAAACGGCTTTATCACGCAATGGAACTGGAATTTGATGGGGGAAGGGACATACACCGCGGCCCTTGTGGTAGACGGGCGGACGATTCAAGAAAACCGCTTCACCGTTACCACGCTCGGCGAGGAGTTTGTCCGGGGTGCTGAGCGGGATGTAGTGGTGAATGACTTTCCAGCCCCCGACGAGGATGTGCTTCTCCGGTGGCAAGAACCCGTGCAAGGCTTTGTCCTGGTTCCAACGGACTAACCCCAGACCCATCAAAAGCCGCTCAGGATAGCCCAGCACGGCCGGGTTCAGAGAGGAGGACAATGAACTGGCTTATCGCGTTGGGTATGGTGCTGGGCATGGCTACAGCCCCCACAAGCACACACGCTCAAACACGAGGCGCGTTAGAGGTCCGAGCGGACAAGCGATGGAACTTGGCAACAGCGTGATGGGCATGATGCGCCCTGAAGACACACCGGACTGTGACCTGGATTGAACTCAGTCTGGCCGCCGGCTGCCTGCAAACCGCCCGCAACGCCCTGTCCAGAAGCCTCGCCGGTCAGGTCTCACCGACGCTCAACAGCTGGTCACGCTTTACCTTCAATCTTCCACTCTCGACCCTGCTGATGCTCAGCCTGCTGGTGCTGGTGGGCGTGCCAGCCCTGCCCCCGCCCTTTTTTGCCTACTGCGCGGCCACCGCCGTGACCCAACTGCTGGGCAATATCGCGCTGGTGTCGGCTTTCAGGCACGCCAATTTTGCCGAGACGATTGTACTGCATAAGCTCGAGGTGGTGTTCACCGCCCTGGTCGGGGTGCTCTTTTTTGCCGAGATTCCGAGTCCGCTCGGCTGGGCCGGGGTCGTGCTGTGCGGGGCCGGCGTGTTGCTGGTAAACCTCGGTCGAGAGAATGGTCCCCAGGGCTGGCGGCGGGCCTTCCACCTGAGCAGCGGGTCTGTGCTGGCCCTGGCGTGCAGCGTCCTGCTGGTCCTGGCCAGCTTTCTGCTCAAGAGCGCCAACGCCCAGTTTGTGTTGGCCAACCCGGCCGTGGGCAGCGAACGTTTTACCCCGGCCGTGCATACCCTGTTTCACACGACCTGGATGGAAGTCGTGATGCTGAGCGTGGCCCTCAGCCTGACCCGCCGGCAGGAATTCCGGCTCGTGTCGAACCACTGGCGACGTATGGCGATGATCGGCGCGGTGTCCTTCAGCGGCAGCCTGTGTTGGTTCTGGGCCTACTCGCTGACGCTGGTGGCCTATTCAAAAGCCGTCGGGCAAATCGAAGCCGTCCTGGCCCCCATCCTGGCCCTGCTGGTGTGGCGGGAACGCGAGGTGCTCCGCCAGCTCCCCGGCGTGTTGATGATCCTGCTGGGGATTGGGCTGGTACTGCTGGGCTGAATGCGCCTCACGGCCGTTTCTCCATCACCCCGTCTTTCATCACACACCAGACTTCTTGATTGACGCGCCCGTCCTGCGTATACCAGAATGAAAGGAGGGACTATGAGCGCACAGAGCCTCAACATCATGCTGTCAGACCTCTTCCGCTCGGAAGAAGCCTTGGCCCGCTACAACCAGGACCCGAACGCCGTCTCGGCCCGGTACGGACTCAGCGATGAAGAGCGGGACAAACTCAAAGCCGCAGACATGGGGTGGCTGTATGTGCGGGGCGTCCATCCCTATATCCTGGCCCAGTACGCCCTCACCATCCACCTTGACCTCG
This sequence comes from uncultured Binatia bacterium (SeqCode), assembly GCA_965200965.1. Lineage (GTDB taxonomy): Bacteria > Desulfobacterota > Binatia > Bin18 > Bin18 > JAAXHF01. Next base: position 3,402,157 of record OZ241744.1, on the reverse strand, counting down.
GCCAGTATATGCAGCAGGTCCGGCAGGCCACGGGCTACACGGTCCCAGCAGCCCGCTGACACAGCAAACACGGAGAATATCAACGGAGGATATCAATGGCACAGATCGTTGCGGCTATGGGCTCCGTCCATAACCCCTTGTTGATGGCCGGTCCGGCCCGGGTGGAAGCGTTGATGTGGGACAAGTTTGAACGCGGCTTTGCCGCCCTGCGGCAGACCCTCCAGGATTCGGGTGCCGACACCGTGGTGGTCATTTCAGACGAACATTTCAACGCCCTCAGCCCGCGCCACTACCCGTCCTTTGGCGTGGTCGCGGCCGAAACCTGCCGGGGTCCGTCAGAGAACTGGCTCGGGGTGGCGTGCAACAGCATCACCGTCAACTGCCTGCCCGAGCTGGCCGAGGCGATCATGCGCGAGGGTCTCCAGCGGGGCTTTGACCTGACCCGCATTGGCGAGGCCGGGCTGGACCACGGCTTTCTGACCTGCCTGCACCATATGACCCCGGACTGGAACCTGTCGTATGTGTGGCTGATTCAGAACTGCGTCCTGCCCCCGCTGCCGAGCGTGAAGCGGTGCTACGATTTTGGCCGCATGGTCGGCAACGCGATTCGGTCCTGGGACAGCCCCCGCCGGGTTGCCCTGCTCGGGACAGGCGGCTTGTCGCACGCCGTCGGCACCCCGGATATGGGCAGTGTTGATGAGCCTTTGATACCAGGCTGCTCGACCTGCTGTGCGACAACAGCCCGGCGCTCTGCGATATTACCGATGCCGAGATGGACGCCCGGGGCAACGGGACACACGAGATACGCAACTGGATTGCGGTCGCCGGAGCGGTCAACGGGGCCAAGGGCGAGGTGATTCTGTACGAAAACGCCTTGGGCTGCGGCTCGGGCATGATGCGCTACTCTATGGCCTGAGGAAGCCGTCATGAAGAAATTGGTGGTTCGCATCCTGGCCACGATCGGTGCCTGGGTCGTCATCATGGCCATTGTTGGCCTGCTGTCATCGTTCCTGTCCCGCCAGCATGTCCCGGACAACGTCGTGCTGGAAATGGACCTTGGCCGGGGTCTGGTTGAGTATCTGCCGGCCGACCCGGTGGCCAGCCTGATGTTTGAGAAAGCGCATACCACACGAGACGTGGTAGACGCCCTGGAGCGGGCGGCCCACGACGAGCGGGTCGTCGGTCTGCTGGCCCGCATAAGCCCGGCTCGTCTGGGTCTGGCCCAGATTCAGGAAATCCGGGACGCGGTCAATCGCTTTCGGGCCCAGGGGAAACCGGCCCTGGCCTACGCCGAATCGCTGGGCGGCGTTGGTCCGGGCAACGGGGTGTATTACCTGGCCACCGCCTTTGACGAAATCCATATCCAGCCGTCCGGTGGGGTGGGGCTGACCGGTCTGATGGTGGAGAGCACCTTCTTTCAGGGTACGCTTGAGAAGCTCGGCATCGAGCCCCGCATCGGTTCGCGCGGCAAGTACAAAAACGCGGTCAATATCTACACCCAACGGAAATACACCCCGCCGCACAAAGAGGCCGTGCAGCGGGTTATGGATTCGCAGTTCGGCCAGCTGGTGGACGGCATTGCCCAAGCCCGTGGCCTTGACCAGGACCGGGTTCGGGCCCTGATTGACACCGGCCCGTTCCTCGCCCAGGACGCCCTCAAGGCCGGGCTGGTAGACGGCCTGGCCTATCGGGATGAGGTGTACGACACGCTGACCGCACGAACCGGACAAGACGCCCGACTGTCCCTGTTCACCTACCTGGACCGGGCCGGCCGGCCCCATACTGAGGGTGACAGTATCGCCCTGATCTACGGGGTCGGCATCGTCCAGTCCGGCAAAACCAGCTACGACCCGCTGTTCGGCGGTCCGACTATGGGTGCCGACACGGTGGCGGCCGCCTTCCGGGGCGCGGTGGCCGACACCGATGTCCGGGCCATCATCTTTCGCGTTGACAGCCGGGGCGGCTCGCCCGTTGCCTCTGAGACGATCTGGCACGAGACAATTCGCGCCCAACAGGCCGGCAAGCCGGTCATTGTCTCAATGGGCAATGTGGCCGGCTCGGGCGGCTATCTGGTTGCCACCGCGGCCGACAAAATTGTTGCCCAACCGGGAACGATTACCGGCTCAATCGGTGTCTTTGGCGGCAAAATGCTGACCGCTGGGCTGTCAGAAAAACTCGGCCTGTCGTCGGATGAGGTCCATACCAGCGACAACGCCACCATGTGGAGCAGCAACCTGGACTTCAGCCCGGCCCAGTGGGCAAAATTTAATCAGCAACTCGACTGGATTTATCAGGACTTCACCACAAAAGTGGCCCAGGGCAGAAAGCTTGACCACGCCCACGTCCTCTCGGTTGCCGAGGGCCGGGTCTGGACCGGCGAAGACGCCAGAGCGCACGGGCTGGTTGATGAACTGGGCGGCTTTCCGGTCGCCCTCCGGCTGGCCAAAGCAGCGGCGGGGATCGCCGCCGACGCGCCAGTTCAACTCAGGCTCTTTCCGCGTGAGCGGTCTTTTGTCGCCACCCTCCTCGCCCGCCTGTTGGACGAAGATACCGAAGACGAGGTCTACGCCCCTGGGGCGGCCCTGCGGCCCACCCTCCACGCCCTCCGCCCCCTCGTGCGTCTGCTCCACGACCTCGGGCCGGGTTCCGAACCGGGCGTCTTGACCATGCCAGAGTGGGAGATGGAGGTGAAGTAGGGGCGGATCTAATCCGTTCCACGTTAGTTTCCAGCTGGATTCTGCCCCCGCATCGACACCCGACCAAGTGTCGATTTAGTTCGCCGGCGGCTTCACAAACTTGAGCGTCATGCGATCGCTCTCACCGATGGTGAGGTAGGTGTCGCGGTCGGTGTCCCCCAAGCGTAAGACGGGCGGCAGCGTCCACACCCCGCCCTGGTAGTCTTTGGTATCATTTGGGTTGGCGTTCACTTCCGAGCGGTCAAGCAGCTTGAAGCCCGCGGCCTCGGCCAGTTCGATCACATGGTCTTCGTTCACATAGCCCGAGGCGGCTTTGGGGTCTTGGGCAACCGCGGGGTTGCCGCGATGCTCGGTCAGGCCCAGAATCCCGCCCGGCTTGAGGGCCGTATACATGGCGGCAAAGACATCGGCAGCGTAGCCGCCACTCATCCAGTTATGCACATTGCGGAAGGTCAGCACCATATCGGCCGAGCCCTCAGGCGCGATTGTCGTCTTGCCGGCCGGCGGGGCCAGCTCGGTCACGGTGACTGCGTCGTACAGCGCGGCGTTGGCGGCCAGCTTGTCATGCATCGCCGTGAGCGAGCGCTGGATATAGTCCACCGACGACTCTGCATCCGGGCCGGCCGCGTAGTACTTGCCCTGGTCTTTGAGAAACGGGGCCAGGATTTCCATATACCAGCCCGCCGAGCCGGGCCAAATCTCAACCACCGTCATGTCCGGCTGAAGGCCGAACCAGCTCAGCGTCTCGACCGGGTGGCGGTAACGATTGCGGGCTTTATGCGCGGCTGAGCGGTGCTCGCCATCGGCCAGGGCGTGCAGAGCCGTCTGGACCGGATCGGCCTGTCCGTGCTGGTCGGCAGACACCGGCAGGCTGAGGAATAGACTGATAAGCAGGCTTAGACATGACACATTCTTCATACGACTCTCCTTTTTGCATTGGCGGTCGGCCGCAGCCCGCTGGACAAGGCACTCAATGGCCGGGCCGGGGGACCGGCGGCTGACTGCTCATCGGCTGAGACACAGACGGCAGGACCGCCGCGTGCCCGCTAGGCGACAAGTTTACGGCTGCCCTGCATGGCCGGCAGGCTGGCATCCAGCACAAACCGCAGCCGGGGCAGGTCTGTGTCACACCGCGTAAATGTGGCGGTCATCGGATTGGTACACTGCAAACGCCTGTCCGCACCCCAGGCCGCGGCGTCGAGCGTTTTGAGGTGCGGAATTCCGCGTTGGGCGGTGTGAAAGACATATTCCGGGTCAATCTGAACGATCAGCGGTTTTTCCTGGCCGTCCTCATGCACCCGCACCAGGTGCAGGCTGTCAATATAGGTGACATCCGACCCAGAGACATATTCCGGATTCTCGGCCTCCATGTCCAAGATCGTCCGGCCGTCCCGCTCAACCGTCCCAATCACCCGGTCGTGACGCGCCTGAAGGCCGATCGTGGCCAGCTCAAGCGCGAAGCCCCAACGTGCCCGGAGTGCAGCCGCGGCCCGCTCGGAATCGGTGTACGCACCGACAACATAGCCCCGGGGCCGAATCCCGGCCCGGACGATCAGCCGGACCTGGGCCAGCGCATACGGCCCGACCGGGCTGTCAGGAAAACGGGCAACCGACAGCGTGGCGTAGGGCGGGATACTCGGATGCAGGGCCGGCGCAATCAGCCATTCGGCCGGCTCTTCAACAACCTCAAAACTCAGTTGCAGAATCTCTGCCCCTTTGAGTTCCCACGGGTCGGTATCAAGCCCGCTCATCAGCGGTGCCCGGGCCGCGGCGGCCTCGACATCCTGTTTTCCAAACACCGGCATCAGCTCACTCCTCCACTCGCCACGCTGGCCGACGAGTCGGCAAAGGCCGGCATGACCTCGGTGGCAAACAGCCGCAGGCTATCGAGCACCTGCTGCTGAGGAATGATCTCGGCCGCGTTGAGCATAAAGCCGACCCGGTCCACCCCGCAGGCTTCCCACTTTTTCAACTCCCGAATCAGATGGGCCGGGTTGCCGACCGCAATCCCCTCCGGGGCTGCGTTATGTTCACCTGGACTCGAAGCCTGGCGGCGCAGCGACGGCAGCAGCCCCGCCGATGGATAGGACTTGGCCGGGTAGGCTTCTTTGGCCATATCGAGCTGGGCAGCCAGATAATTGAAATGCTGAATCATCCGCATCCCGGTTGTGGCCCCGACCTCGTCGTCTTCGTGGCAGTACAGGAAGTTGACCGTATTGACCTGGTTGTTCACAAAGCCGCCAACCGGATTACAGTTCCGGATCCGCCGCCGATACTCTTTGACCTTAGCCTCTTGCTCGGCAAACGTGGTAAACGTCACCCCGAGGCTGCCGATGCCGCGGTCCGCGGCGTCAAGTTCGGTGCCCGGACTGGTCACTGCCACCCACATCGGCGGGTGGGGCTTCTGATATGGTTTGGGCAGCACGGCCCGGGACGGCATGGAGAAATACTTGCCGTGATAGCTGAAACGCTCCTGCATCCACATTTTGGGAATGCAATGCACAAACTCGTCCCAGCTTTTCTTGGTATCGTCCGGGTTGGCCCCAAATCCACCCAACTCCGTCCATGTCGCTGAACGGCCCGTCCCAAACTGTAAGCGCCCACCCGACAGAATGTCGAGGGCTGCGGCGCGCTCGGCAATCCGAATCGGATGATTGAACTCCGGCACACAGATGACAATGCCGTGGCCAACATTGATCTGCGTGGTCTGCATCGCGCACGCGGTCAGGAACAGCTCGGGCGCGGCGCAGTGCGAGTATTCTTCCAGAAAATGGTGCTCCACCGCCCAGACCTGATCAAAGCCCAACTCATCGGCCAGCCGGACTTGTTCCAGGGCGTTCAGATACACGGTCCGCTCAGATTCCCGGTCCCAGGGACGCGGCACAGACAGTTCATAAAAAATACCAAACTTCATAACGACCTCCTCCAGAAAACGATGCGCGTGTCCGTTCTCGGCTACGCCCTCCCTCTTAGCGCATACGGGGGCGGGCGGTAAAGGGCCAGCCCGAGCCGGGCGGGTCTACTGTTTCCGAAACGGGGCCAGGGCGTGGGCGGCCCCGAGCGCGGCCTGTCTGAGTAAGACCAGATCGGTGCCGTACAGAATATACTGGGCCCCGCTGTCAATAACGGCCTGAACGGCGTCCGGTCTGGTCAGCGCCCCCGCGGTGGCAATCCCGCGTTCCCTGCACAGCGTCCGCACCCGGCCGAGTATGTCGCGCAGTTCCGGTCGATCAAACTCGCCCGGAAACCCCAGGCTGTGAGCCAGGTCTTGGGTACCGACCAGAGCCAGATCAAGGCCAGGCTGCAAAATGTCGTCCAGGTTTTCAACCGCCTGCGCCGTCTCAACAATGACTCCCAGCAGGGTATTGGCATTGGCGTGGGCCATAGCCAGCACCGCATCAATGTCCTCGTAATCGGTGCTGGCACCCAGATAAATGGCCACCCCGCGCTTTCCCTGGGGATGATATTTGGCCATTTCAATGAAATGGCGGACCTCGTCCCCGGTTTTGATGTGGGGCGCGATCAGGCTCTGGCAGCCCGAGTCCAGCAGTCGGGTGACGTGTTCATATTCCAGGTCAGGAATACGCACCACCGGGCTGAGCCCCGCGGCGTGGGCCTGGTGTACCAGCTCCACCACCGTCTCCAGGTTATAGGCCGAGTGCTCGCTGCAGATCATGACAAAATCCATCCCAGCCGCGGCCAGGGTATGCAGCACCCCCCGACCGCGCACCTCCCACAGCAGAGTCCCCAGCGCCACGTCACCCGCCTTGAGGGTGTTCTTGAGCTGATTTTCACGCATAGTCTCATCCTCCTGACGACCGATTATCCTGCCGAGAGCGGAACACAGTCAAGCAGAGAAAAGAATTGCTTTGTGTTATGCTGCCAGCAGCAGGAAAGGCGGCGGGCACACACGATGGGCACAGCAAGCATCTTGCTCTTACCGGTGCTGTTTACGGCGCTGGCGGGTATCTCGCCCGAGGGCGGGCACGAACACACCCGGGAACAGGCCAGACTGCACGGGGCGGTCCGCAGTGTGAGGAGTGAAACCGCCCAGTATGTTCGCCAGGATGGGGAGTGGGTCGAAGGCGTCCGTGGCCAGGGACAAGTTGACACCTATGACCGCGCCGGCCGCTTGGTCGAGCAAGTCTTGTATAACCCCGACGGCAGCCCCTTTCAGCGCACAGTGCGCAGCTACAGTCAGGGCGGTCAGCCCAGCCAGGAGATCGTCTACGGCCCGGACGGCTCCCTGTGGCACCGCTTGGTCTGGACCTATGACGAACGCGGGGCGATAACCGCGGCCGTGCGCTACGAGGCCGATGGAACGCTCCTGTCCAGAGAACTCTTCCGCTATAACGGCACAACACCCAAACCCGTTGAGTCGGTCAGTCAGGATAAGGACGAGACTTTTTTTGGCCGCGCCGTGTATCGCTACGACGCGGCCGGCCGGATGCTTGAGCGCAGCTGGGTTGACGACGAACGCAAGCCCGTGTCACGCAATGTGTACGCCTATGACGAGCGGGGCAACCTGACCACCATCGAAGTGTACGACCGTCAAGACGCGCTGTCCTCCCGCTGGGTGTATCGCTATGACGACACGCGAAACCGAACCGAATGGCTGGCCTATCATCCCGACGGCAGCCTGGCCGGCCGGCAGGTCTATCGCTACGAGTTTGACGAGCGGGGGAACTGGACCAGGAAAATGATTGCCGATTGGGTCGGCGACGGCCAAACCGGCAGGCTCGAGCCCTCAGAGGTGGTTCATCGGACGCTGAGCTATTACCCGGCTGAGCCGCCACACAAAACACCCCGCACTCAAGCCCCCAAACAAGCGGACCAACGCTGAGGGCAGCAGTCGGGCCACGGGTTTGCCCTACGCGCCCCGCAGCCTGCCTCGGGCCTTTTCGTGCAGGCTGGCATCGGCGCTGGGCCGGGCGGCGAGCCGCTCAAACCAGGCGGTCATGTTGCTGAGCTGGGGGCTGATCGTCTGGCCGACCCCGGCTCCAAAGTCAAGCGCACTGTACAGAATAATATCGGCCACCGTAAAGCGCTCGCCCACGATGAACGACTTGCCGGCCATCAAGCCGTCGAGCCAGGCGAGTTTTTCCTGGACAATCTGCTTGAGGCCGGCCGCGGCTTCGGGCAGACAGTGCAGCCGTTCTTTGAACATCTCAAAGCCTTCGGCGTAGCGAAAGCCGTTATACAGGTGCTCGGTGATATTCAGCTCAACCCGCCGTTGCCACATCCGGGTCTGGGCCTTTTCCTGGGGCGTACTGCCGATCAGAGCCGGGGTCGGATACAGGTCTTCCAGATATTCGCAAATCGCCACCGTCTCAGCCAGGTAACTCCCGTCCTCAAGTTCGAGCGACGGCATCTGGCCGCCGGGATTGTTGTCGGTATACGGCGGCCGGCGGTTATCACCGCCCTGGATATCAAGTTCAATGGTTTCCAGGGTCAGGTCTTTTTCAGCCATAAACATGCGGACACAGCGGGGGTTGGGACCGAGTGAGTTGACGAGCTTCATAACGATCTCCTGTCTGCGGGAATGGAGTATGGAAGCATGGCTGGGGTATATCCTGTTTCCCTGGGGTCGTGCAAGCCACACTGGGGCGTTTCACAGATGACCCCCTACCAAGTCACTTTCTCTGGCCTGCCTGTGTACAGGGACCGCACATAGGCGATGATCTTCCAGGCCTGCTCCGGCTCAATCGAATCTTTGAACGACGGCATCTTGCCCCGCCCTTCCATGATCTGCTGCATCACATCGGCGTCTGTCCCCCTGCCAACGCTCCACTTGGCATCGTTGATGCTCGGCCCCATGCCTCCTCCACCGCGCATTCCGTGACAGCCGTAGCAGTTCAGCATCTTGTAATACTCTTTGCCCTCGGCAATGGCCCTTGGGTCGCCGGTAAAGGGATTTTTGGCGGTGCCTGCCAACTCGTCGCTGGAGGCTGCCACGGCTGGCGGCGTCTTCAGTTGGGCGGTTTGTCTGGAGGCATCCGGGGTCGGCGCATGGGCGGACTCCTCCCCGCCCGACAGGGGCACTCCGTAGTCGTGCAGAATGGCCCGGATCGGCCCGGCATGACGAGTCAGCAGGGCGTCCAGCTCTGCTTTGAGGGCCTGGTTGCCGCGACGGACGCCCACGGCTATGCCGTAGCGAAACGGCAGCCGGGCCGAACCGGCGTCTGCCGGCAGCGGCGTCACCCGCAGGGGTGGGGTGTAACGCTGAGCGAAATAGCCGGCAATCGGTCCCCAGACCAGAGCGGTATCAATCTCGCCGGCGGCAACCGCAGCCACAATTTTGCCGGGCGGGCTGTCCTCGGCGTAATTGCCGTACACGCTGTAGCCGACCACGTTCTCGACCAGCCCGCGCTGGCTGAGGGCGTGGGCCGGCGGACTGTTGGTGTAGTCGTCGCCAATCAGATGTACGCCGATACGCAGGCTGCGCAGCGCCGCGTCGTCCAGGGAAGCCAAGCGATAGTCGGCGTCGGGCCGATACACAAAGGCGTAGGTGGACTGGTAGTAGGGCCGGGTGGTAAGCACTGACTCATACTTGGCCGGGACGCCCATGACCACCTCACACCGACCGGCGTTCAGCGTGCCACGCAGAAAACCGCGGCGCTGCGGCCACCAGGTATAGGCCACGGCACCCCCCCGCTCCTTGGCCAGCAACTCGGCGATTGTGTTCTCAAAGCCCTGGCCCTGCCGGTTCGAGAAGGGCAGGTTGTTCGGGTCGGCACACACCCGTAAGCCGACAGCCTCCTCACTCCAGCCAAGCGTGACGAACAGGAAGACCCCGCAAAACGCCCCCAGCCCGGCGAACAGGAGGCGGCGCGGGAAAGAAACCCGGGTGGCTGAATAGCTCCGAGACAGCATGAGACGATGACAGGAGGGCCAAGTGGGCTGACTCCACCCCCTCGTCCCACAGGAGGGGGGCGGACCGAGCTATGAATCAAGCCCGAAAACGTACAGCATCCCGCCTTTGTTGGTGTCCTGGCCCAGATCACTAAAGGCACCGACCGCTCCCAGCGCCGCGGTCGGGTCGTCGGTGGCCAGATCACCCGCAACCACCAGGCCGGACCAGCCGCCAATACCGGACAGCACAGCGACATATTGTTTGCCGTCCGGGCCGAGATAGGTCATGGGTGCGCCAATAATGCCCGAGCCGGTTTTGAACTTCCACAACTCCTCGCCATTGGTGGCGTCAACCGCCTTGAACCAGCCGTCCATCGTGCCGTAGAACACCACATCGCCGGCAGTGGACAGCGCGCCGCTCCAGGCCGCCCACTTTTCTTTGATGCCCCATTTTTTCTCACCCGCTACCGGGTCCCAGGCCAGAAACTCGCCCCGGTGTCCGCCCGGTCCAGGTGACATCTTCACAATCGCCCCCACATAAGGCACGCCGGCCATGTAGTTCACCTGCATCCCCTCGTATTCCATACACAGGTTGTTGGTCGGCACATACAGCAGGCCCGTCTTGGGCGAATACGCGGCTGGCTGCTGATCCTTGGCACCCATCGCCGCCGGGCAGATATCGGTCACATTCTCCCCCTGCCGGGTGCGCTTGTCCGGGTTTTCAATCGGCAGCCCGGTCTCCAGATCAACGCCACTGGCCCAGTTCACATGTCCGAAGGGCTTGGCGCTGAGCAGCCGGCCGGTGGCGCGGTCAAGCACATAGGCAAAGCCGTTGCGGTCAAAATGGATCAAGACCTTCCGGGCAGCGCTGCCGTTCGTGCCCGGCAGATCAATCAGGATACTCTCATTGACGCCGTCATAGTCCCAGGCGTCGTGGGGGGTCATTTGATACGCCCATTTGGCCATGCCGGTGTCAGGGTTGCGGGCAAACAGCGTCATTGACCACTTGTTCTCGCCCGGCCGTTGATCGGGATTCCAGGCACCCGGGTTACCCGTGCCATAATAGAACAGGTCCAACTCCGGGTCGTAGCTGTACCAGCCCCAGGTCGTGCCGCCGCCGCGCTTCCACTCCTCGCCTTTCCAGGTTGACACCCCCAGGTCTTTGCCCTGGTGTGAGGCGTAGGTCGGCGAAAAACCTGCGCCGATGAGCACTTCGGAATCAGGCCCGGTGCTGTAGGCCCGCCACACCTGCTCGCCGGTGTTGATATCATTGGCGGTGACAAAGCCGCGCACGCCAAATTCCCCGCCGCTGATGCCGGTCAGGACCTTGTCCCGAATTACCAGGGGTGCCATCGTGATCGTCTGGCCCTGGCCGATATCGCCCTGTTTGACCTTCCACACCTCTTCGCCGGTCTCGGCATCCAGGGCAACCGTATGGGCGTCGAGCTGATTGAAGAAGATTTTGCCCTCGGCGTAGGCAGCCCCACGGTTGACCGTGTCACAGCAGGCAACCGGAATAGCCGCCTCGTCCTGCTCAGGCGCATATTTCCATTGCATCGCCGGTCCCGGCTTGCTCAGGTCCAGGGCATAGACAATGTTGGGAAAAGGCGTGACCACATACATCATGCTGCCGACGACCAGCGGAGCGCCCTCATGGCCACGCAGGACTCCGGTCGAGAAGGTCCAGGCCGCCTTGAGATTTGCGACGTTATCCCTGGTGATCTGGGTCAGCGGGCTATGACGGGTCAGGGCATAATCCTTCCCGGGCAAGACCCACTGCCCAGAGTCCTGCTGCATCTCGGTCAAGCCTTGAGCGCTGGCGCGCTGACCGGGCAGGACTCCGAGCATGAATCCAAACACGAGAAACGCCGCGGAAAGCCGAATCAATTGCTGTGGCTGCATATCCCCCTCCTCAGTGCAGTTGGCGTAGGCGCAAGAAGGCTACGCTGAACCTCACAGTTTTGTCAATTCCGAGCTTCCCCGGCACCCGGGCCGCGTTCCTTTTCCTTGACAGCTTTGCTAGACTACGGGGAGCCGCAGACAGGGAGGAAAAAGCAGCGTGGCGCAAACGTGGCCTGAGAGTTCCATTGAGGGTACCGGCGGACAGGCCGCCCTCAGCCTTCCCGGCGTCGGCAATCCGCCCGATCAGGCAAAGGAACCAAGGAGAACAGGCAGGAAAGAGCGCTCAGTTACGCCTCGTACCATCCGGCAAAAATTGCGACGCCAGTTCGCTACCTGTGTTGATTCTCCCGAGGACATTCTTTTTCTCGATATTGAGACGACCGGCCTCAGCCATTATTATGACGAGATTACCGTCATCGGATGGTCTTTTGGAGGTCATGCGAAAACGATCATCAAGGGGCAAGCTCCGAGACAGTTACAAGAGGACGCCGCGCGCGCAAAGGCTCTGGTTACCTTCAACGGGATCCGCTTCGACGCCAAGTTCATTACACGGGAATTTCCCGAGATCGTTCTGCCCGAGCCGCATATTGACCTGATGTATCTTTGCCGCCGCGTCGGTTTGACAGGTGGGCAAAAGGCCATCGAAAAAGCGTTGGGTATCGGCTTTCGAAACGATTTGACCAGCCTGGACGGCGCTGCGGCCGTCGTGCTTTGGCATCGGTATGTTCGTGGCGATCAAGACGCCCTCCAAAAGCTCATTCGCTACAACCGGGCCGACATCGCAGCCATGGGAGCGATATTTGACGAGGTGGTCTCTCGACTTGGCACGCAACTGGAGTTGTTTTCCAAGAATGTATGTTTTCGAGACTGGTCGGCACCGCAGGACTGGCAGACGCTGCCGAGCCTTCCCATGCCATCTGGTGAGTTGATGCAGGGACGCTTCCGGTTCTCTGATCTGTTCAGCCCCGGTCCTCTCTCAAGACTTCGAATCGTTGGAATCGATCTTACCGGCTCCGAGGAACGGGCCAGCGGTTGGTGCCTTCTGGATGGATCGCAAGCGCAGGTAGCGCCAGTGTTCTCGGACGACGCATTGATCGAAAAAACGATACGGGCCTGTCCACGTCTCGTTTCTATCGACTCCCCTTTATGTCTTCCGGCTGGCCGTGCTGCCGTTGGGGATGACGACCCCGGTCGGACGGAATTTGGAATCACGCGCGAATGCGAACGCGAGCTCAGGCGACGCGGTATCAATGTCTATCCCTGTCTTATCCCGAGCATGCAGAAACTCACGGCAAGAGGGATCCGACTCGCCCGCACACTCCGTGAGCATGATGTTCAGGTGATTGAGAGCTATCCCGGCGCGGCGCAAGATATCATGCGTATCCCCCGCAAGGGTGCCGGCCCGGAGTGGCTGAAGGCGGGCTTGTGGGAATTTGGCATACGGGGTGATTACGAGACACACAACGTGACGCATGACGAACTCGATGCCATCACATCGGCCCTTGTGGGCACGTTTTATCTGGCTGGCCTGTCCGAAGCCCTGGGAACAGCGGACGAGGAACCCCTGATTATCCCCAGACTCGGAAATGGCGTCTCCTCAACCACGGGGCAAGCCAATTCCGGGACGCTATCTCTCCGAACGGATTTGTAACGGAATAGGGGAAACTGATGCCGGTTTCAGTGGTTGTGGGTGGGCAGTTCGGCTCCGAGGGCAAGGGAAAAGTCGCGCACTGGCTTACCAAAACCCAAAAGGCCTCCGTCGTTGTGCGGGTTGGCGGCTCCAATTCCGGACATACCGTCGTAGATGAGAGAAACAAGCGGCATGTGTTTCGTCACCTCCCAACGGCCTGTCTGTTGCCGGACCCAACTCTTATCATCGGTCCAGGCTCGTACATTGACGTCCCGCGCCTGCTCAAAGAAATTGAGCGTGTCCGTGAAGATGTCCCTCTGGAAGCGAGTCGGCTGAGAATTAGTCCGCGTGCCGTGGTCATTTCCGAGGCCCACAAGCAGACAGAACATGACTGGGACTTGCAGAGCCGGATAGGTTCGACGGGAAGCGGGACAGGTGCGGCGGTCATAGAACGCGCCCGTCGCTCGGGACGAAGTATTTTGGCAGCGGACGACCGGCGACTGACGGCGTTTCTCGGCGACACGACAGCACTCATGCGTGAGGCCCTCAAAAAAGGTGCCCGTATTGTCATAGAGGGAACCCAAGGCTTTGGCTTGTCGGTGCTCCATGCCCCAGACTATCCGTACACGACCAGCCGCGATACCAGCGCGGCGGCTTTCGTCTCCGAGGCGGGCCTGAGTCCTCTGGATGTGGATCAGATCGTCCTCGTCATTCGCGCATTTCCTATTCGTGTTGCCGGGTCTTCCGGCCCTCTCCCGAACGAAACGACATGGGACGAAATTACGAAAGGCCGGGGCGGTCAATGCGTTCGAGAGTATACAACCGTTACAGGAAAGGTCCGCCGGGTCGCAAAGTTCGATCCCGATATTGTACGATCGGCTATAGAGGTGAACGCTCCAACGGAGATTGTCCTCAATCATCTCGACTATCTCGATCCAGCTTTCGGGAAAAACGGCCGGCATTCATTTACCGTAGAGCGGTTTCTCCGGAAGGTTGAAGAACAGATCGGGATGCCGGTCCATTTCCTTGGCTATGGGCCGGGCCATAGCGACATAGCTTCGCGCAACATCCCTCAGAGCAATTCAAGCCATCGCAGGCGTGGTTAAGGCAATGAGTACAAAGAGGCAACAGGAGGAATGCGATCGGCTAGCCGAGATCAAGCCCTTGGAAAAGGACTCCCACCCGGAGAAGACTGGTGTCCTCCTCAGCGACGAGATAGAGTTCTATGTAAGGCAGGGTCAGCTAATTGACCCCTTCAATAAGAAGAATCTTAAGCCCGCTTCCTATAAATTGACTGTGGGCGATGAGGTAGTGGTAGGTGGTAAGCCTTATCATCTCAGCGACTGCTGGCCAAACAATTCGCTCAGTATCCCCGCGTTTGAGGTAGCGGTCATACAAACTGCCGAGACACTCAATCTGCCCAGGTTCCTCATCGGGCGTTGGAACATTCGAGTTGCCTTGGCATACAAAGGATTGGTTTGGGTCGGCGGACCGCAGGTTGACCCGGGCTATGTAGGGCATCTGTTTTGTCCAATTTACAATCTGTCGAATAAAAAAGTATCAATAGAAAAGGGCGAGGCTATCGCCGTTCTCGATTTCGTCAAGACTACTTACTTTGATATCAGCAAGGGAGATGAGGAATGGGAGCGATACCGACGGCCCCCCAAACGTCTCGTCATAGAAGACTTCGGAATTGACGATTTCCGCAGCGGGCCTGGTGAAACAAAAGACAAGCTGGACGAAGTATACCAAAAAATTAACCTGTTTACCTCGCTGGTAGTCGGCCTACTAGCGATCCTCATGGCAGCTATCGGGCTCCCCTATATGGCAGGCATCAAAACTAGCCTGCCTGACATCCGAACATTGGACGCTTTCACACCTGTTTTTTCTCTTGTTTTTTCTCTGTTCGCCCTGATTCTCTCTGTTTTCACTTTTTTCAACTGGAGATGGCGGCCGTCTGTTTTTACTTTTTTCAACTGGAGATGGCGGACAATTGTAAAAGCGTTGGTCTTTTCAGTGATTATTGGGCTGGCTATCGGCAGCGCTATCGCGCTCTGCTTGATGTGACTCGGATTTTCCGCTCTCGAGCAGAATTGCCCCGGCTCAGGCCGCGCTTTCCTTGACTCCGGCAGGCGGCCTTGCTAAGCCACGGGGAGTGCACACAGGGAGATGCGGTGGCGCAAACGTGGTCTGAGAGTTCCATTGGGGTCGCCGGCGGACAGATTGAACTCCGGCAAATCCTACCACAACAGCTATTGCCGGGTCATGCGCTCGCCAGCGGCAAAGTCACCGAAGGCACGGCCTATCTTGACACCGAGCTGGTCTCGGCGGTGTGGAAAGAGGCGTAAGTGAGGAGGGGTTATTCATCACTTTTCGAGCAGGAACAAGAACTCTCGATTTGCTTGCTCCGCATCTCTTAACCATTCATTGGTCCACTTCATGCCAGACATAACGTTCTTCCTGTAGCCGATCTCAACAACCTCTCGGAGGAGCCCATTACGGCGCAGAACTTCGTTCAGTTCTTCAGCTGTCGCCCGCCCCCCAGAGCTGTACGACAGGATAATCCAGCGTGTCCGGGTCGCCTTGAGAAGTCTCTCAATTGCCTCGACGGCAATGAAACGCCCTGCGGCGTTTCGTCGGTACTCCTCAAACACCGATGCCGCTACTGTATCCGACGTATCCGTGCGACGATTAGCCTTACCAAAGAGGTCTGGCTTATCGAAGAGACAGACGCTTGTCCAAATATGGTAGTAGGAGGCGTAGCGGACCCGTGACGGCGGCATTTTCTCATTGTTTGATCCATACGGAGGATCGAAATAGGCCAGATCGACAGGAACGCCAGGGAGCAGGTCAAATATGTCGCTCCGGTACACCCGGTGTTCGTGCGCCGACGCAAAGACATTCGGGACCTGGAGTATCAGCTTCTTATAGGAGCGAGGAGACCAGTCTTTGAGATACGAGACAAAGTGTCCCAGGGTACTATCTACGCGATCAAGCGCCAAAATCAGGCTGCTCAGGGCCACCGCTTTATCTACAGAGTCAAGAGCGAGCGCTTCAATTTCCTGCCGGATCGCGTCCAGTTTGCGGGTATTGTGTAGCTGCCAAGGGGTCTTACGGCCATCGCGCTGTATCGCACAGCCTCCGTTAGCGTTCCCGCCATAGTGTTCGGTGAACCACCCGTCAACCGGCGGGACGGCGTTGAGATGATCAATGAGCGGCTGATACGCCTCCGGTTCTTTGGTGTTAAGCAGATAACAGGTGCCAAAAACTTCAGACCAGACAGCAATGTCATTACACACGACTCGATAGCCACATTTGGCAAGCGCCTGCGATACCCTGCTTGTTCCCGAAAACCCGTCCAGAACCGTCTCCGCTCCGACTTTCTTGACCAGTTGCAGCAGGTGCGGAAGGAGCTTCAGCTTAGACCCAGCGTACTTGATCCCCTCCGTAGATGGGGCGTCAAGGACGAGGTCGTCAAAGAGCGGAAGTGTGTGTGCCATGTCTTCATTATTGTTCCCGCTTTAGCAGCGTAATATTGTCCTCGACTTTCTCAAGCGCCGCTGTGTGGCCAGCCTCCGAGGCTACAAGGGCGTGAGAAAACAATCGATTTTGACTTGGCGCGGTACAGGTCTTTCCCGACGTGAATTGAGCGGAAGTCGTACATGTATTGATTGATAAACTCGGCAATTGCTATCTCCGCCATATCACCATGCGTCTTGTTTCCAATGAGACGCATGGTGAAGATATTCCCAAGGGTGGTTGTGATCAAATCCGGGCGCTTGCTGCTCAGCAGCTTCAGGCGCTCGGTGAAGTCTTTGTACGGGTCAGGATCATTCATCCTGACAGCTCAATCGGCTCGGGCACAACCAGGAAATAGTAGAGCAGGGTCGCTACCAGCAGCATGACGGCGATGGCCACCAGCGGCAGCTCCCAGCTGCCCGTTGCCGCCACCAGAAAGCCGGCACTCATCGGCCCAAAAATCCCGGCAAAATTGCCGGCCCCGTTCATCACCCCCGATATGGCTCCAATCTGCCTCGGATTCAGCTCGACCGGCACTGCCCAGCACGCGCCGCTGCCCAGATTGGCAAAATACATATACAGGGCCAGACAGCCGACCGACACCATCGGCCACGGCACAAACGCCGCGGCCAGGATACTCGGTACGCCCAGAAACGCGCACAAGGCCGGGGCCTGAGCTCGGGCCACCCGCGGACTCCAGCCACGCCGCAGCAACACGTCCGAAATTGTCCCGCCCGAGATGAGGCCCAAGGCACCCGCCACCGTCGGAATGATGCCCAGCACCCCCATTGCCTCCAGCGAAAAGCCACGGGCCTGGACCAGATAGGTCGGCAACCACAGAATCACCATCCACAGCCCGTACACCATGTACATATAAGCCAGAGAGAGCAGCAGAACGTGACGGTTTCTGAGCAGACGCAGCGGGGAGACCGTCGTCTGAGGCCGCGGAGCCAGGTTGTCTTCAATTTCCCGCAACTCCTGCTGGCTAATGCGAGGATGCTCGGCCGGCGTGTTCGTGACCGAAGCCAGCCACACGATCAGCCACAGCCCGCCCAGCAGGCCGTTAAAATAAAACACCGCCGGCCAGGCAAAGGTGGCAATAATCCAGGTCGTCACCGGATAGGCCAGGGCTTGACCGATGTGCGAACCCGACAGGCTGATGTTCTGGGCGCGGCCATACTCATAGCGCGGAATCCAGCGCGCGTTCAGCGCCGCATAGGCCGGAAAGCTGACCGATTCCAGCAGGCCGACACTGAACCGCAGGACCAGCATCAGGCCAAACGCCAGCGCTCCAAACGGCGTCAGGGCGGTAAACAGCGAGAAGCCAAAGCACGCAATCGCCACCACCCAGACCGTATTCCAGCGGTCGGCGATAATCCCGCCGGGAATCTGGAGCAGGGTGTAGCCGAGCAGAAAGGCCGAAAAGATCAGCCCGAACTGGGCCTCATCCCAGCCGAGGGCGGCCATCATCACCGGCGCGGCCACCGAGATGTTCACCCGGTCGGCATAGTTAATCATGCTGCCGGTGGCCAGCAGACCGACGAGTTTGTAGCGCACAGGCCAAGCCATGCGGTTCCCCCCTCAGCCGCGAATCAGATCGTGGGCGCGGAGCGTAACCGCCGGCCCTGCGTTGTCCTCAAAAAAATAATCGTCGGCCACCTGACTCATCGGCCCAAACTCCAGGTTCATGGCCACCGTGTCCGCGCTCGGCCACCAGCGCAGGCGCACGCCAATCGCCCCGGTCGGCACCGCGTGCCGCGTTTGCCGACCGCCGGGGCCGTCATAAAAATACTCGCCCTCCTCGCCCTCGTGTGAGACCAGCCAGCTGCCCATCCAGCGCTTGCGCCGCCCCTCGGCCAGCTCAGCTTCGCCCCAGTCCACAATCAGGTGGTCCATCGTCACCCCCGTCCCTCGTCCAGATCAAACCCGTACAGCGTAGCCGCGGTCAGCCCCAACACCTGCCGGCGCTCCTCGTCGGTCAGCTCGCCCATTGTGCGATCAATAACCTCCCGAGAGCACGGCCACGTCCCCTCGTGGTGCGGATAATCATCGCCCCACATCAGGTTCTCAACCCCGATCCACTTGCGCGTCTCCAGCCCGACCGGGTCATCCTGAAAAGTAGCATAGCCCTGGCGGCGGAAATACTCGCTCGGCAGCATCTCCAGCTTGGGCGCAACCCAGAAATGATGTTTCTGATAGCCCTCATCCATGACCCACAGGGTCCATGCCAGCCAGCCGATCCCGGCTTCAACCGTGGCAAACCGCAGTCCCGGAAAGCGCTGCAATACGCCCGACACGCACAGCTGCGTCACCGGCTCAATCGCGGTGGACAGCGCGTGCCACACATAGTTCAGGATCGCCCCGCCGTTGCCGCTTGCCGTGCGCGGGTCCTTGCCTGTTCCGACATGAAAACTCACCGGCAGCCCGGCGTCCTGCACCGCCGCCCACAGCGGCTCGTACAGCGGCAGATTATACGGCTGGTCGGCCACCTGGACCGGCAGAAAAACCACCCGGTAGCCGAGCCTGGCCACCCGCTCAACCTCCTTGACCGCAGTCTCCACATTCTGGGGCGCAATCGCCGCCACCGGCAGCGAGCGCTTCTGGGCCGGCGGAAAGACCTCAATCGCCCAGTCGTTCCACACCCGGCACATCTCGGTCTGGTGTTCGGGGTCGGGCGAGGCCCACATCAGCAGACCCCGGTTAGGGTAGACGACCTCCGCATCAATGCCGTCCCGGTCCAGATCAGCGTGGCGCTTGGCCGCCTCCCAACCGCCGCCCTTGGCCCGATCCAGGTCGTCGCCCTCCAGGCTGAAATCCCGAATCCGGGTAGGGCGCTGACCCTCAACAATCAATGTCTTGCGGCCCCTGTCATCCATCTCCATGCGGGGGAGCCGGTGACGAAACCTGGGCGCAACCCGACGCTCCCACAGGTCCGGCGGCTCCAGCACATGACAGTCCGCGGATATCACCCAATACTTTTTGCCAGCCCACGCCCGTTCAGATATCGCCGATGGCATAATCACACCTCCTCCGTATATCCATTCACTGCATCGCATACGCGCTGGCCGGCGACCCTGCCCGGCAAGCTGATCTCCAGCCACACACCTCCCAAGCCCGCCGTTGTCCGGTTTGTCCAACCCAGGGAAGAGCGCGCCGCTACAGCCTCCTTAGCGGCCCCCATCACAGACCCCGCCCCTCATAGCAGAGTCCCGCCCGGACCGCAAAGCCGGCGAGGGGAAAGGACGGCCTGTCAAAATGTGTGGGGAATCCTGCCTCCGATCTCACCGTTGCAGCGACCGAGGCTTTTACTGTAGTGCGCCTCGCATGCGCATCAAACTTCAGTCTCTGGACGAGGCGGCCGCCGGGGTGCGGCCGGGGACCCTGCTGGACATGACATCGGCCGTGCTCAACAACGCCCCTACGGCTTTCTCGCGGGCAAACGCCAAGTCGGCCGCCTTGGGCTTGTAACCCTGACCGGCGACGGACTCGCGGACAGCTACGAAACCTGCTCCTGAATCCTCGGCCCCTACGGCCCGGCACCCAACTTTCAGCGCGCCGTGCGGGCGGGCTTGCTCAACATGAAGGATAGTACTTGAGGGGCGTTGTACAGCATGATCCAGGCTGGATCGATGGGTGTGCCCTTTATCGCTGTGCGCGGTCTGCTCTACTCCGATCTGCTGACCTATCGCCCTGATCTGCCCGTCCAGGACAATCCGTTCAATCCTGGCGGACAGGTAGTAGTGGCCCAGCCGATCCGACCCGATGTTGCCGTCTTCCATGCCCTGCGGGCCGACCGGTGGGGGAATGCGATCACCCCCGGCCCCCGGGACGATGTGCTGCTGGCCCGCGCCGCCCGAGGGGTCATCATCAGGGCGCTGGTTGGGGTCAAAGGGATCATAAATTTGAGCCGCTGGCAGATGATCCCCAAACACCGGGGGGGCCAGCCCCGGCGCTAGAAGCGCGAGGGCGAAGGTCAAAGCAAGGGCGATAAGGTGATATCGCTTGCCCTTACGCACCGCGGGAGAAAAGGTATAGCGCTCGGTGAACGCCCAGGGCTCAAAGACGACTCGTCTCATCCGGTCGAGAGGAAGGCGAGACAGGTCGTCCTCAATGACGCGAAGGTGTGGCATGGCCCCACCTTTCTGGTTCGGTCGGTCCCAGCGCGGGCCGGGCCGGCTGTTTCCGTGATCACCCTGCAAGCCGGGCTGTTTTCAAGGACCGAAACGTGTCGCCTTCCGGTCGATCTGAGGACACGTTTCGTCCTTCGGGGAGAGCGCGCCGGCCCGAGCTTCGGCCACCGATTCGGCCACAGCATGGTGCGGCGCGGGTACAAAGCCGTCGGCCAGGTGCAGGGTTGAGGTCGGAAAGGCAACCTCGGCCCCGTGGCGCTCAATAATGCCGATAATCCGCAACAGCACGTCTTGCTTGACCGAGTGGAAGGTGGCCCAGTCGGTCGTGCGGGTGAAGGTATAGACGAAGAAGTCCAGCGACGACGGGGCAAGGGTGGTGAAATTGACCATCGTCAGCGCCCGCTGTTCAATGGCTGGATGGGCGCGCAGCATGTGTTCGACATCGGCCACAATGGCGGCCATTTTGTCGGCGTCCTCGTAGCGGATGCCGACCGTTTCGTAGATGCGCCGGTTGTGCATCCGGGACGGATTTTCAACGGTAATCGTGGAGAAGACCGCGTTTGGCACATACAGCGGGCGTTTGTCAAAGGTCCGAATCAGGGTCAGCCGCCAGCCGAGGCGTTCAACCGTGCCCTCAATCTCGCGGTCGGGGGAGCGGACCCAGTCGCCGACCGCAAACGGCCGGTCGAGGGAGATCATCAGGCCGCCGAAGAAGTTGGCCAGCAGGTCTTTGGCCGCAAGGCCGACCACCAAGCCGCCGATACCGCCAAAAGCCAGCACCCCCGACACGCTGAAGCCGAGGGTCTGAAGCGTCACCAGGCCGGCCGCCACGCACGCCGACACCCGCAGCAGTTTGGCAAGCGCGTCGAGCGTGGCCCGCTCACAGGGTGCGCCGGTCTGCTGGGCCTGAGCGATGACCACTATTTCCAGCAGGGCAATCAGCCGGACCACAAACCAGGTCAGGGCGCTGACAATGCCGACCACCCGCACCGGGTCGATCAGTTCCACCACACCGGCCCGGCCCCAGCCCAGCTCAAGCGC
This sequence comes from uncultured Binatia bacterium (SeqCode), assembly GCA_965200965.1. Taxonomy (GTDB): domain Bacteria; phylum Desulfobacterota; class Binatia; order Bin18; family Bin18; genus JAAXHF01. The sequence goes on along the minus strand of OZ241744.1, from coordinate 3,380,387 downwards.
CAGCCCCAGGCCGACCACCCACACCAGCAGGCTGAGCGGCCCGCGGAGCGCCTGGACAAGCGCGTCGTCCCACCGGGCCGCAGTTTTGGTGAGCCGCAGGTGAAGCCGGCCCAGGGCGTAGCGCTGGACCGCATCGAGCAGGCCGGTCACAGCTACGGGCAGAAGCGCCCACAGCCAGGAGCCCGGCCCGATGGCGTGCAGGATATCCATAGCGAACTAGGCCAGCAGCGGCACGACTTGGCGGCTGAAGCGCTCCAGCATCTCGGCGTCCCGCCGGTAGGGAAACATGGCGATAAAATAGTCAAAGCCGAGGCGCTGAAAGCCGCGCAGCGTGTCGGCCACCTGCTCGGGCGTACCGGCGGTACGAATCTTGCGCCCAGCCCGGATGATATCGGCCGTGCCCAGGGTTTTTTCCAGGTCGGCCGCGTGGGTTCTGAGTTCGGCCTCATCGTCAACGATGCAGCACAGGATGAACAGCGACTTGTCGATGCTGGCCACGTCCCGCCCGAGCGCGTCGCAGTGCCGGCGCAGCGCGTCCAGCTTTTTCTGCATGGCCTCGGCCGGTACGCCGGGCATAGCGTTCCAGCCGCTAGCGTGGCGGGCCACAATCCGCAGCAGCTTTTTCTCGCCCATGCCGCCAATCCAGGTCTTGAGCGGCTGCTGAACCGGCTTGGGCGCGCACACCGCCCGCTCAAGCTGGTAGTATTTGCCCTGAAATGAGGCCCGCGGCCGGGTCCACAGCAGTTGCATGAGCTGCACCGCCTCTTCGAGTTGGGCCAGCCGGACACCAACCCGCGGAAAGGGGATGCCGTAGGCCGTATACTCCATCTCCTTCCAGCCGGCACCAATGCCGAACTCCAGCCGGCCCTGGCTCAGGTGGTCAAAACTGGCCGTCACCTTGGCCAGCACGCTGGGCAGGCGGTAGGAGTTGCAGCTGACCAGCGTGCCGAGGCGCAGGCGAGTCGTGACCGGGGCCAGGGCGGTCAGCAGGGTCCAGGCGTCCAGACAGTTGCGCTGTTCGGACTGCGCGTCCCAGAACAGGTGGTCAGACACCCACAGACCGTCAAAGCCCAGTCGCTCGGCGTCTTGGGCCAGGCCGGCGACCTCCTGATACGAAAAGCCAAACTGGGGTTCGATCTGTATCCCAAAGCGTGTCATAGGCCGATCCTTTCTTTTTGCGGCTTGAACCGCCAGGGCAGTCAGCACGCCTACCGACCCAGCTACAGATGTCCCCACTCCTTTGAGAAAGCCCCGTCTGCTCAGTTCGTGCAAACTCGCAGAGGGGTAAGCGTCGCTCTTTCGCCTCTTCATACCGCTGCTACCAGATGCGTGAAGCGCGTCCTGGCGTTCTGGAAGAAGCTGGGCGACAAGACCTTCCCATTGCTTGAGCACCCGATACGCTCTCTCCCGCGGGGTCGAATTATGAGCCAGATCGGATGCACGACGATAGGCACCTGTAGCGGCTTGAGCCAAGCGTTCACACAGGATTTCGAGAAGATCGAAGTCGCTCGCGATCTCTTTTGCATGTTCGGGGTCGTACAGTCTACGAACCGCGTAGCGGACACGTTGCCGGCGAGTAGGATTGTTATGTCCGGCTTCAAGTTTGAAGCCAGTTTCAGCCATAACATCTCCGTTCGGAGCTATTGTATCCAACAGCAGGGTCAGGATGTCTCGTATCTCGTGGACGACGCCGGAATAGTTGGGCATCTCCTCTGTTTGGTAAATCTTCCATGCGCTGATATATGTATCCGCCAAGTTGGTTCCGACATTCGCCAAGCGGGCGTGCAGTGCAAAATCATGCAGAGGAGACTCGGCCAATGGTCAAGCGCCCGCCGCTCGATGCGCCATTGACCCGCGATTTTCAGCCCTGGAATGCGGCCACTCTCCAGTTCGGCACGCAATTTCCCAACGCTCACCTGCAAGTAGCCCGCGGCTTGCTCGATCGTGAAAATTGGCGGAAGCGCGGAATATTCCATACCTTTCTCCTCCCCCACATTGTTGCTGAGGCAGGTTAGCATGGCAGCCACCTGTGAACAACGAATCGAACCATCTGGCAGGGCGACTTTCAAGCAAACGACCAATCATGGTGCCCTAATCCCTCTTCATCTCTTTCCTTGATTTGTAAGAAGAGGCTTAATAGCCGTCCGTGACAGAGGTCTTTTGTGTGGTCTCGCAATTCTGGAGTTGTGGACAGGTCATGCCCTATCTGCCTTGTTGACCCGGGCCCAAATGGGTATAGTGCCGAAACAATTCAACATGTCGGACACCAGCATGGAACAAGACAGCCGCCGCAGACGCTCCAGAGCCAAGGGCCGGTCGGTCAGTCCCCAGGCTTTGGCCGAGATCCAAAGTCTGCTCGGTGACGCACCCCGCCGGCGCGATCTGCTGATTGAGCACCTGCATACCATTCAGGACCGCTATGGCCACCTGTCAGCCGCCCATCTCGTCGCCCTGGCCGCGGAGATGCGGCTGGCCCCGGTTGAGGTCTACGAGGTGGCCAGCTTTTACCATCATTTTGATGTGGTCAAAGAGCACGAAGCGCCGCCGCCGGCCCTGACCGTCCGGGTGTGCGACTCGCTCAGTTGTGAGCTGGCCGGCGCGCCGGCGCTGCTGGCGGCTCTGCCCGACCGTCTCGGCGGGAGCATCCGGGTGCAGCGCGTGCCATGCGTTGGCCGCTGTGAGGTCGCCCCGGCGGTCATTGTCGGCCAGAATCCCATCGCTCAGGCCACCCCGGACAAGGTGCAGGAAGCTGTCAGCCGGCGGGCCACAGCCTGCCCGGCCCCGACCACCGTCATAGACTGCCCAGCGTATACAAAAGGCGGCGGGTATCGGCTCCTGCGGGCCTGCGTGGCCGGCGAGCGCACGGCCGAGTCGATCATCACGGCCCTGGACGAGGCCGGGTTGCGCGGCCTGGGCGGGGCGGGTTTTCCGACCGGCCGCAAATGGCGCATTGTCCGCGACTCCCCCGCCCCCCGGCTGCTGGCGGTCAATATCGACGAGGGCGAGCCGGGCACATTCAAAGACCGCTATTATATGGAGCGCGACCCGCACCGCTTTCTGGAAGGGCTGCTGATCGCCTGCTGGGCGGTCAGCATCAGCGAGGTCTACATCTATATCCGCGACGAATACCCGGCCTGCATCCAGGTCATCAAGGACAGTATCGTCGAGCTGCGGGCCGACCCGCCCACGCCCCTGCCCCGCTTCCATGTCCGCCGGGGAGCCGGGGCCTACATCTGCGGCGAAGAGTCGGCCATGATCGAGTCTGTTGAGGGCAAGCGTGGGATGCCGCGGCTGCGACCGCCGTATGTGGCCGAGGTCGGACTGTTTGGCCGCCCGACCCTGGAGCATAATTTTGAGACCCTGTTCTGGGTACGCGAGATTGTCGAAAAAGGCCCGGCCTGGTTTGCCGGCCAGGGTCGCAACGGGCGTACCGGGCTGCGCTCCTTTTCGGTCAGCGGGCGGGTCAGCCGGCCCGGCGTCCACATCGCTCCGGCCGGCATCACCCTGCGTGAGCTGATTGACGAATACTGCGGCGGTATGTTGCCCAGCCACGAGTTGTACGGCTATTTTCCAGGCGGGGCCTCGGGTGGCATCCTGCCGGCCACGCTGGCCGACGAGCCGCTCGACTTCGACACCCTCCAGCCCCACGGCTGTTTCATCGGCTCGGCCGCCATTATCGTCCTGTCGGACAAAGACAGCGCCCGGGCCGCGGCTCTCAACGCCATGCGCTTCTTTGCCCACGAATCGTGCGGCAAGTGTACGCCGTGCCGGCTCGGGACGGCAAAAGCGGCCGGCCTCATGGAGCAGGACCGCTGGGACATCGGCCGGCTTGAAGACTTGGCCCAAGTGATGGCCGACGCCTCGATCTGCGGGCTGGGTCAGGCCGCACCCAACCCCCTGCGCAGCGTCATCACCTACTTTCCCCAGGAGCTTGCCTGATGGCTGGTGCCTCTTCCGATACGGACGGACTCACCACCTTCACCCTCGACGGACGGACGCTTGACGCCCGGCCCGGCGAGACCATCCTCCAGACCGCCCAGCGCCACGGGGTCAAGATTCCCCACCTGTGCTACACCGACGGCCTGCGGCCCGACGGCAACTGTCGGGTGTGTGTGGTGGAAATCAAGGGTGAGCGGCCCCTAGCCCCGTCGTGCTGCCGAACGCCGACCGACGGCATGGAGGTGTTGAGCCACAGCGAGCGGGCGCGCCATTCGCAGCAAATGGTCCTGGAACTGCTGCGCTCCGATGTGGCCGACACACCATACACGCGCGCCTCCGAGCTCGACCTGTGGGCCGACAAACTCGCCGTAGGTCAACCCCGCTTTGCGCGCCGTCAGCAGCCGGCCGCAGACCTGTCCCACCCGGCCATAGCGGTCAACCTCGACGCCTGCATCCAGTGTACCCGCTGTCAGCGCGCCTGCCGTGAGGAGCAGGTCAACGACGTGATCGGCTATGCCGGCCGCGGCAGCGCGGCGGCCATTGTATTTGATCTGGCCGACCCGATGGGCCACAGCTCGTGCGTTGGCTGCGGCGAGTGCGTCCAGGTCTGCCCGACCGGCGCGCTGGCGGTGGCCGGAGGTGTAGAACTGCTTGAGCCGGACAAAAGCGTTGACTCGGTGTGTCCCTACTGCGGGGTGGGCTGTCTGCTGACCTACCATGTCAAGGACAATACCATCCTGTCCGTCACCGGCCGCGACGGGCCGGCCAACCACGGCCGGCTGTGCGTCAAGGGCCGCTTTGGCTTTGACTATGTGCATCACCCCCACCGTTTGACACGCCCCCTGCTCCGCAAGCCCGGCGTACCCAAGTCGGCAGCGCTGGACTGTGACCCGGACAACTGGCAGGCCCTCTTCCGCGAAGCCGACTGGGACGAAGCCCTCGATGTAGCCGCGGCCGGGCTCAAGACAATCCGCGACACCAGGGGCAGCCACGCCCTGGCCGGTTTTGGCTCGGCCAAGGGCAGCAACGAAGAAGCCTATCTGTTTCAGAAATTGATGCGGACCGGCTGTGGCACCAATAATGTTGACCACTGCACCCGCCTGTGCCACGCCTCATCGGTCGCTGCCCTGCTCGAAGGCATCGGCTCGGGCGCGGTCTCCAATCAGGTTGAGGAGGTGGCCGAGGCCGAGGTGATTCTCATCATCGGCTCCAACACGCCCGAAAACCACCCAGTCGCCGCCACCTTCATGAAAAACGCGGCCAAGGCCGGCAAAACGCTGATTGTCATGGATCCCCGGCGGACCGAGCTGGCCCGCCACGCCCGCTATTATCTCCAGTTCACACCCGACACCGATGTGGCACTGCTGAACGCCATGCTCCACACCATTATTGACGAGGGGCTGGTCAACACCGCGTTTGTGGAACAGCGCACCGAAGACTTTGAGTTGCTGCGCCACAATGTGGCCGGCTTCAGCCCCGAAGACATGGCCGCCGTCTGCGGCATTGAGGCGGCCACCATCCGTGAGGTAGCCCGCCGCTACGCCACTGCCTCGGGGGCGATGATCTTCTGGGGCATGGGCGTCTCGCAGCACATCCACGGCACCGACAATGCCCGGTGTCTGATCGCCCTGTCGCTGCTGACCGGCCAGGTCGGCCGGCCCGGCACCGGCCTCCACCCCCTGCGCGGCCAGAACAATGTGCAGGGCGCGTCTGACGCCGGGCTGATCCCAATGGTCTTTCCCGACTATCAGCCGGTGGACGACACGGCCGCCCGGCAGCAGTTTGAGCGCCTGTGGCGCGCCCGCCTGGACGACAAGCCGGGGCTGACGGTGGTTGAGATCATGAACGCGATTCTGGACGGCAGTCTGCACGGCCTGTACATCATGGGCGAAAATCCGGCCATGTCAGACCCCAACCTGCGCCACGCCCGCCACGCCCTGGCCACGCTCGATCATCTGGTGGTGCAAGACCTGTTTCTGACCGAAACCGCCGCTTTTGCCGATGTGGTGCTGCCAGCCTCGGCCTTTCCAGAAAAAACCGGCACCTTCACCAACACCGACCGCCGGGTGCAGTTGGGCCGCCGAGCACTTGACCCACCGGGCGCGGCCCGTCAGGACCTGGACATCATCCAGGACATCGCCCGCCGGCTGGGTCTGGACTGGCATTACCCCGATGTCCAGAGTGTGTTTGCCGAGATGCGCCAAGCCATGCCCAGCATTGGCGGGATAAGCTGGAAGCGGCTGGAGCGGTACGGCTCCGTCACCTATCCGTGTACCAGCACGGACGACCCGGGTCAGCCCATTGTTTTTCAAGACGACTTCCCCACCCCCAGCCGGCGGGGCCGTTTTGTTCCAGCCCGGCTGATCAGCGCCGACGAACTGCCGGACAAGGAGTTCCCCTATGTCCTCATCACCGGCCGCCAGTTGGAGCACTGGCATACCGGGGCCATGACACGTCGCTCGCGGGTGCTGGACGCGATTGAACCCCAGCCGGTCATCAACATTCATCCCGATGACTTAGCCGCCCTTGACGGAGGGGAGGGCGAGTTGCTGCGGGTCGTCTCGCGCCGCGGGGCCCTCACCGCCTTTGCCCGGGCCGACCGCGGTATGAGACGCGGCGAGATTTTCATGCCGTTCTGCTACCAAGAAGCCGCGGCCAACCTGCTGACCAACGAGGCCCTGGACCCGTATGGCAAAATCCCCGAGTTCAAATACTGCGCGGTACAGGTCGAGGTCGCCCGAGGCGTTGAAGCCTGAAAGATGTGTCGTCTTGTCTTCCTTTTTGCGGAGCGCCACAGCCCGGCATCCCTGCGGATGACGCTCCGCACCTCCGACCTACGCGTGACACTCCGGCATGAAACCGCTAGGAGTCGGCGGTCAGGCACAGTTGGCCAAGGCCGAAGACCGTGCCTTTACCGATGTGGGTCCAGCCGGCCGCCGCCAACAGCGGCCACAGCCGACCCGGCCCGACCGGCAACTCCAGCCCGCCGGTGACGCCGTACAGGTCAATCTCACGTTGCTGGGCCGCGGACCAGCGCACCAGGTCGCTCCGCTCACCACGCCAGGGACCGGCGGTCAGACCCGCCGCCTCGTGTTGTACGCCGCGTATCAGATTCCGATAGGGTTCGCCTCTGTCCTCACCCGCCAGACCAGCGGCACGACGCGCGGCCGCGGTGGCAATATCAGCCAGACCGGGGGCTTCAATCAGTGTACCCCGGCGGATCAAGCGGACCGGCGCGAGAAAATGCAGGCGGCACGGGGTCGAAGCCGGCTCGCCCGCCAACGGCCAGGCAGCCTCGGACAACCGCCAGCGTTTCGCCTCAGAGCGCGTCCCCTCATTCCCCGGTCCGAGCGGAACCCGCTCACGAATGGCAAACGGTGCGCGGGTCGGGCCAAGCCCCATACCGCTGGCAATATCCCAAGCCCGCCACAGGGCCGGCTCCAGGCTCTCAGCCACGCCCAGTAGAATCCACTCAACCGCCGGGGCCGTAGTCGGATCGGGCAGGGCTGGCCGCAGGATATAGCGGGGCAAACGGCGGTGGGCCGCCCCAGCCGGGGCAAACACCTGCCGGTAGGCCTCCGCATCAACATGGCGCAGCGCGCGGCCCCACACGCCACGCAGCATCGGGACCGTTGCTGTGACCTGTGGCGTTGTCAGCAAAAGCCGCCACGCCCTGATTGCCACGCGGTCCAGCAGTGCTGTCATGTGCTCGTGCCAACTCATCTCGCTCCTCTCCTTCCGACCCAAACCGTCCGACACTCGCGCCACCGCCCCGGCTTTTCAGATTGAATGGAACACCCAAATCGTCCGGCTTTCAACCGAAGTCGATGGAGATGATCTGCAATGGAAAGCGTGCTCGTCTCAATCCCCTAGCAAGCGGGGCAGTGGGTTAAACTATCAAGTGGTTTCGTCGGACTCTTCACGCATCTTTTCGTTTCAATCCCCTAGCAAGCGGGGCAGTGGGTTAAACCCGGATGCCTTGCCCTTGTACGCCCTGACGGCGAGATCGGGTTTCAATCCCCTAGCAAGCGGGGCAGTGGGTTAAACAGACGCCCATCGGTAGCATCGAGCAGAACTGGCAATACAAGTTTCAATCCCCTAGCAAGCGGGGCAGTGGGTTAAACATGCCTCAGCTTCACACGTCCTACGACAACATTCTGCCATTTGTTTCAATCCCCTAGCAAGCGGGGCAGTGGGTTAAACGGCAGAGATGGTTGCCAGTCAGGTTGCAATGCGATGCGGATATGTTTCAATCCCCTAGCAAGCGGAGCAGTGGGTTAAACCCGACATCGCCTCTGGTCTGATCACCTTGACGTAGTCGTCACCGGTTTCAATCCCCTAGCAAGCGGGGCAGTGGGTTAAACTACAGTCTGCCCGAGCTGTGAGAGGCCTGGGCGGGAGATTATGTTTCAATCCCCTAGCAAGCGGGGCAGTGGGTTAAACATCAGCGGTCCGCACTCCCTGTCGCCGTCAGCGGTGTCCTGGTTTCAATCCCCTAGCAAGCGGGGCAGTGGGTTAAACATCAGCGGTCCGCACTCCCTGTCGCCGTCAGCGGTGTCCTGGTTTCAATCCCCTAGCAAGCGGGGCAGTGGGTTAAACTCCGTCAGAGGTGTCCTGGGAAGATGCCCAGGATAAAGAAGGTTTCAATCCCCTAGCAAGCGGGGCAGTGGGTTAAACGCTGGGGTTGCCGCTTCGAGGCAGCCGATAGGAGGCTCCCGGTAGTTTCAATCCCCTAGCAAGCGGGGCAGTGGGTTAAACCCGACGAATGGTTCACATCGTCTCCGCGCAAGGGTCATTGGCGTTTCAATCCCCTAGCAAGCGGGGCAGTGGGTTAAACAAAACCAAGTCATGGAAGGCCATGAACTCGTTGCGTCAGCATCGTTTCAATCCCCTAGCAAGCGGGGCAGTGGGTTAAACGCAAGCCCCCGTGACGGGTCAAGGGGCGGGGCTGCAAAACTTGTTTCAATCCCCTAGCAAGCGGGGCAGTGGGTTAAACAAACCACGCCACAATCTCCACCGTGGGTTGGTGAGTGAGTTTCAATCCCCTAGCAAGCGGGGCAGTGGGTTAAACACCACAACGCCGGCCCCCTCGTGGCCGAGGATGGCCGGAGTTTCAATCCCCTAGCAAGCGGGGCAGTGGGTTAAACTTCCCGGCGTCATCATTGGCGCCAAGGCCGTTGGTATCGCGTTTCAATCCCCTAGCAAGCGGGGCAGTGGGTTAAACAAAGATGGCAAATGGAGCGGAACGGAATATGTAATCGGCTTGTTTCAATCCCCTAGCAAGCGGGGCAGTGGGTTAAACCGGTGAAGGCCATCTGGGTCTTTGACTCTGATCCCTTCTTTAGAGTTTCAATCCCCTAGCAAGCGGGGCAGTGGGTTAAACTGAAGTTCATGGGAATGGTTGCGATGCCTTCTCTAAGGTTGTGTTTCAATCCCCTAGCAAGCGGGGCAGTGGGTTAAACAAGACGAGCTCAGGTTCATGTCCCGAAGACAAGCTCGTAACTGTTTCAATCCCCTAGCAAGCGGGGCAGTGGGTTAAACTTTCGTGAAGGAGGTTCAAGCGTGGTGAAGATATACTCTCGTTTCAATCCCCTAGCAAGCGGGGCAGTGGGTTAAACGAGGTGGTCGTTCAAGCATGGTCGCCTCAGGCGCCCGTTTCGTTTCAATCCCCTAGCAAGCGGGGCAGTGGGTTAAACCAAGAACCTGATGGCCGACGGTAAAAAGGCGGACGACGTGTTTCAATCCCCTAGCAAGCGGGGCAGTGGGTTAAACCCGACGACGACGATTGCGACGCCGAGCTCGTAGTGGCCAGTGAGTTTCAATCCCCTAGCAAGCGGGGCAGTGGGTTAAACCTACGGCTGGGGCTGTAGCCCCTCAGCCCGGCGTGATCGCAGTGTTTCAATCCCCTAGCAAGCGGGGCAGTGGGTTAAACACATCGTGGACTGGTGCGGGTGCAGGGCCGGCCCTGACTGGTTTCAATCCCCTAGCAAGCGGGGCAGTGGGTTAAACATTCATCTAACAAGGTGGGCGCTTATCGACGAGATCGGATTCGGTTTCAATCCCCTAGCAAGCGGGGCAGTGGGTTAAACTTCCGCTATTAATGAAAACTGGGTTCCGCGTGTGGAAGTTTCAATCCCCTAGCAAGCGGGGCAGTGGGTTAAACGGCAGGAGAGGAGAGACGAGATGTCAAGAAGGCCGAATCTCACGTTTCAATCCCCTAGCAAGCGGGGCAGTGGGTTAAACCCCCACATATGCGGAATCGGACAAGCCGATTTGGTACTCCGGTTTCAATCCCCTAGCAAGCGGGGCAGTGGGTTAAACAAGTCTTCAGTGCCCTCTCTTTGCTGAAGGAAAGGGGATGGAGTTTCAATCCCCTAGCAAGCGGGGCAGTGGGTTAAACCTGGCTGAACGATTATGCAGAGGAGCTGCGGTTTGTAAGATAGTTTCAATCCCCTAGCAAGCGGGGCAGTGGGTTAAACTCGGTCAGCACGAAGGCCCACGGCGAGCGCCCCACGAAAGTTTCAATCCCCTAGCAAGCGGGGCAGTGGGTTAAACAAGCGAACCCGGGTAAGCATGGCCGCGGCCTACTCGCAAATCGGGTTTCAATCCCCTAGCAAGCGGGGCAGTGGGTTAAACCCTCAGCGACACCCGGGCGGCGCTGGACGAGGGGATCGATGTTTCAATCCCCTAGCAAGCGGGGCAGTGGGTTAAACTTTCAGCCTCCAACAGTTTCCCCGTAAACACGGGGTAAAAAGTTTCAATCCCCTAGCAAGCGGGGCAGTGGGTTAAACGCAAGGCCAGCAAGGCCAGCAAGGCCAGCAAGGCCAGCAAGGTTTCAATCCCCTAGCAAGCGGGGCAGTGGGTTAAACGCGGATGGGGAGCCCGACGAGGGCGGGGAGCGGATCCGCCGGTTTCAATCCCCTAGCAAGCGGGGCAGTGGGTTAAACTCCCAGTGTTTAGCCTCCCTTATCCCGTGTTCTGAAGTTTCAATCCCCTAGCAAGCGGGGCAGTGGGTTAAACTTTGCAATAATGCGGAGCTAACCCCTTCTTCAATCTGTTTCAATCCCCTAGCAAGCGGGGCAGTGGGTTAAACCTATCATGCCGCCCTATACCTAGGCATAGGCCAAGGCGGTTTAGTTTCAATCCCCTAGCAAGCGGGGCAGTGGGTTAAACTCCGTATTACCAATGGCGGCCCGACGAACAGGTGATGAAGTTTCAATCCCCTAGCAAGCGGGGCAGTGGGTTAAACCGGGCATCTCGGACGAGACCCGGAGCTCAAGGAAGTCGGGTTTCAATCCCCTAGCAAGCGGGGCAGTGGGTTAAACGAGATACGCAGGAAGATGGGGCTGGCTCGCCATTGGCGGACAGTTTCAATCCCCTAGCAAGCGGGGCAGTGGGTTAAACGGCGCGTACACGCGGGCATAATGGAGGGTCAAGCCACAATGGGTTTCAATCCCCTAGCAAGCGGGGCAGTGGGTTAAACTGGAAGTGACCATGGAAGTGACCCATGAAGAATAAAAAGTTTCAATCCCCTAGCAAGCGGGGCAGTGGGTTAAACATGATATGAGCAGTCGGATGTGTCCCTGCACGGACTAACCGGTTTCAATCCCCTAGCAAGCGGGGCAGTGGGTTAAACCCCCGCTCGGGCGACTATGGGCGGCTATGCAAAAGGGTGAGGGAGTTTCAATCCCCTAGCAAGCGGGGCAGTGGGTTAAACCCTATATGGCACTGGCGATCGCCCGGCAAGAGGACCTCGCGGAAGTTTCAATCCCCTAGCAAGCGGGGCAGTGGGTTAAACATGAGGTCAAGAGCTGGCAGAAAGTTAGGTCGCTCATCCGGTTTCAATCCCCTAGCAAGCGGGGCAGTGGGTTAAACGGGGGAGCGGAGTTACCAGGCATACGCCAGAGGGACCCATGTTTCAATCCCCTAGCAAGCGGGGCAGTGGGTTAAACTGGCGGTCCTACCCGCGGGTTATCTGCTGGTGTGTCTATGTTTCAATCCCCTAGCAAGCGGGGCAGTGGGTTAAACCGGTTCAGCCCGTGCAGGCCCTGGCCGCGGGCGTGTCTCTGTTTCAATCCCCTAGCAAGCGGGGCAGTGGGTTAAACCCATCAAGGACAGCGATCTGAAGAAATTTGATCGGCTCATTTGCGTTTCAATCCCCTAGCAAGCGGGGCAGTGGGTTAAACCAACATCCACGTCATGCGCGGGATGAATAGCGGGACGGTCGACGGTTTCAATCCCCTAGCAAGCGGGGCAGTGGGTTAAACTGAGTGAGGAAAGCCTAGACCTCTAGGAGATCAGTACGGGTTTCAATCCCCTAGCAAGCGGGGCAGTGGGTTAAACCCGTGCAGGCCCTGGCCGCGGCGTTCAACTCCCCCCAGGTTTCAATCCCCTAGCAAGCGGGGCAGTGGGTTAAACAACTCTTCGCACCTGGTCCGATTGGGCGAACTCGACCAGCCTTGTTTCAATCCCCTAGCAAGCGGGGCAGTGGGTTAAACACCCTTGGCGACCGTATCTTGCGGCAGCTGAGCACGGGGCACGTTTCAATCCCCTAGCAAGCGGGGCAGTGGGTTAAACTCGCACCCATCCCGGTGATAGTGGTGGCAAAGCCGAGCATCGGGTTTCAATCCCCTAGCAAGCGGGGCAGTGGGTTAAACAACATCCGGTCCGAGTCATACGAGCTGGAAGAGCTGGTTCGGGTTTCAATCCCCTAGCAAGCGGGGCAGTGGGTTAAACAGCCGTGGCATACACGGGCGACGAGAGTAAGACGGGCTACCTGTTTCAATCCCCTAGCAAGCGGGGCAGTGGGTTAAACTCCGCGCTCATCTGGCCCCCGGCGCTGGTGAGATACTGTTTCAATCCCCTAGCAAGCGGGGCAGTGGGTTAAACTCATCAACGAGACCATCAACGGCCAGAAGATCAGACTGGTTTCAATCCCCTAGCAAGCGGGGCAGTGGGTTAAACCGAGGACTGGCTGAGGCCCACATGGGCGACAACGGGGACATGCGTTTCAATCCCCTAGCAAGCGGGGCAGTGGGTTAAACAAAGACCTGCCGGCTTGAGATCGACGCCAAGGCCAAGGCCACGTTTCAATCCCCTAGCAAGCGGGGCAGTGGGTTAAACCTCTCGACCGGCAACTCGAAATCGCCTCTTGATGCTCTGGAGGTTTCAATCCCCTAGCAAGCGGGGCAGTGGGTTAAACATTCAGGTTGCGCTTCGTCCGCGCCATGCCTTGTCTGGTTTCAATCCCCTAGCAAGCGGGGCAGTGGGTTAAACTCAAATATTTGACATTGTTTGGATTATCTAGTATGACACTGATGTTTCAATCCCCTAGCAAGCGGGGCAGTGGGTTAAACAGCGTATGCTGCGCATGGCCACCGCCCACCGAATACCGAGTGTTTCAATCCCCTAGCAAGCGGGGCAGTGGGTTAAACGTCAAGCTGCCCGATGTCATACTCCCCGCGCTTGACCTCGTTTCAATCCCCTAGCAAGCGGGGCAGTGGGTTAAACGAGGGATGCCTATGTAGCTCACCGCTCACCGTGTCGCAAAAAGTTTCAATCCCCTAGCAAGCGGGGCAGTGGGTTAAACGGCAAATGGCTCATCATCCATCCGTAGGCGTCGGTCATATGTTTCAATCCCCTAGCAAGCGGGGCAGTGGGTTAAACTGTTTCTCCAATGATTACAGGCACTTACAGGCACGAATTCTAGTTTCAATCCCCTAGCAAGCGGGGCAGTGGGTTAAACGGCTCCACCGGATGAATACCGAGCATCTTGGAGATGTCGGGTTTCAATCCCCTAGCAAGCGGGGCAGTGGGTTAAACAGCTTGTCAACTCCTGGGGCTATACCGGCCTGTCTGCGTTTCAATCCCCTAGCAAGCGGGGCAGTGGGTTAAACAGTCCGATAGCCCGTCCAGGTCGCAAAAACAGATGGCGGCCTTGTTTCAATCCCCTAGCAAGCGGGGCAGTGGGTTAAACTCAAGGACGAAGCGCCGTTCTCTCATGAGGTCTTGAGGTGGGGTTTCAATCCCCTAGCAAGCGGGGCAGTGGGTTAAACAGGCGAAGGTACGGGCTGATCTTGGGCTAGAGCCGCTCGACGGGAGGTTTCAATCCCCTAGCAAGCGGGGCAGTGGGTTAAACCGCCGAGGGGTTTTGCGACCTGTGCGAAGCGCAGGGCGAGGCCGAGTTTCAATCCCCTAGCAAGCGGGGCAGTGGGTTAAACTAAGGTAACGGACCTGTGGACGGATATTCAATGCGTCCAAGTTTCAATCCCCTAGCAAGCGGGGCAGTGGGTTAAACCTGCGGTATCGTCTTGCCGGACTCATTCACAAGGGGCTTGCTGGTTTCAATCCCCTAGCAAGCGGGGCAGTGGGTTAAACATGGCGCACATTGCCTCAATCGACATGACGCATCATCTTGGTTTCAATCCCCTAGCAAGCGGGGCAGTGGGTTAAACTCAAATTACTCGCGGGTTTTTACCGATTCATTCATCGCCCAGTTTCAATCCCCTAGCAAGCGGGGCAGTGGGTTAAACTGGGCACTAGATGAGGACGCACAGGCCAGAGACGACGAGTTCTAGGTTTCAATCCCCTAGCAAGCGGGGCAGTGGGTTAAACCGTATAACAAAATTCCACTTCTCTGACAAGCGTTTAGCTCGCCGGTTTTCGTAACCGCCCGATCGGAACGGCCTGTGTCGCCCGACCGGGCGGTTCTCGCTGCGACGGAGGGTATAAAACCCCAGCGATTTCATACGCTTCCCCGGTTTCGTAACCCCCGCCGGTTTTCCGGGCCGGAGGCGGTTACGACTACCGTTCAGACGATGAAGACATCCTCCTCACCGACTCGCTCGGCCTGCTCGCCCAGACCCAGATACACCCGCTCTTTCTCGCAGGCGGCGCATAAGCGGTAAGCCGCCACGGTGTCCTCGGTCGGGTCAATCAGACCGGATAACTCTGAGATACATCTGTCAAAGAGCGCGCGATCGACCACCATCTCAAACACGCTGTCCTGCACACGATCACCGTAGGTATCCAGGCATTCGGCCACATGACGGCGGCGCTGATCGCTCGTAATATCATAACACACCACAAAATGGGGCATCAGTGAATCTCCTTACGAGTGGCGCAGCAGCACGGGCTGGTAAAGCTCATGGCCGCGCACATGGCCGGCCAGGCGGTCAGCCTGACGGCGGAGCAGGTCCTCCGGGCAAATGTCCTCCTCTACCCCCGGCAGGGGGGCGTCCATGAACGCCTCCCAGGCGCGGAAGAAGGTTCGCAGCCCATCGCGTGTCAGCCGCACCCCGCCCCGCTCCTGGTCGGCCTCGAAATGCCCGGGGCGTAACTGGCGCAGGTTACACGCCCGCAACACAAAGCGGTCCACGACCGGGTGGCGCAGTTCTTCAAGCAGGTCAAGGGCCAGGCTGGGACGACCGGAGCGGACGGTGTGCATGAAGCCGAGATAGGGGTCAAAACCGCGCGCTTCCAGCAGGTTGGACAAGGCATTGGCCAGCAGGACATAGCCGAAGGACAGCAGGGCGTTAGCCGGGTCGGGCGGCGGCCGGCGAGCACGGCCGGTAAAGTCAATGTCGCCGGTAAAACCAAGCTTCAGCCCTGAGAAATAGCGCCGGGCAGCGTCGCCCTCAAAGCCCATCAATACGTCCCGGCTGGACGCCCCGGAAACCGTGTCTGCCAGCGCCTTGAGGTCGCCAATCGCCCGGCCCAAGGCCGGCTCGCCACCGCGGTTGGAGCGCAGGGCGGTCAGCACCCCGGCGGCGTTGTGGAGCTTGGCCGTCACAAAGGTCTGGGCCAGCGGGAGCGCCTGCCGTTCGTCTGTAACCATATGGAACTGAGCCAGCCGCAAGTCAGCCGTCCGCGACAGCTCGGGCACCAGACGGCCCACAAAGTCACCGTTGGCCCGGAACCAGGCAACGGCAATGCCTTGCTCAAGGCAGAGCTGGGTTGCGTCCGAGGTGATATGCACCCGGCCCAAGAGAGCGATCAACTCCAGCCGGTGGGGTTCGACCTCAATCAGCCGCCGCCGGCGCTCGGGCAGCGGTCCAGGCCCGTCGGGGTCTTCGTCAAGCGTGACCACAATGGAACCAGCCGAGCGGCGCACCACCGCCCCCGGCTCGGTAACGTACAAGGTAGGCATCGAGTTCGGCTCCAGGCGATTTGCGCTTCAACCCTCTTCCATCCTAAGAGGTGGCAAGCCATTCATTAAGATCGGTCACAATAACAGCTAAGGCGTCCTGGTCTGAGCCGTCCTGCTTATCGGTTGTTGTGAGCACTGTGAACTTCACACACCAGGACCCGTTCGAGTATATGCCTTCGACCTCGCCCCCCGACTGTCGAAATCGAGACGATTCAGGCAGATCCGGGTTCCAGTATGTTGAGTGACACAAGCGGACATAAGACCGCTCGTCGGTGAGTTTTCGCAAAAAGTGCCCAATTGGGGCGCGGGCTTGTCCGTAGCCATGCTGTCCAAGATTGGGCGACTGCTTCTCGGTCTGTGTTGCCTTACGCGGCAGCCGGCCGGTCTTATGCTGCTGGAAACGAGAACGGAAGGTCTCGTGAAAAATCTGGCCAGTTGCCGAAAGTTCCAGACAGACCGTACCATCGACTTCTACCCGGTTGACCAAGGGCTCAAAACGTTCATTCCAGTCTTCCCGAAACCGCTCCTCTGGCTCACAAGCGTTGGGCTGGCCAAGCGCCATGAACATGCCGCTGGCCTGGAGCCAGAGCGAAAAATCGAGCGCCACCGGCATCGGAGGAAAGGGGATGATCTCGTCAAAACGCTCATGCTTGTAATACACTGGAATGCTGAGTGCCTGGCCCATGAGAACCGCAATGGCGATCTGGGCTTTATAGCCGCCGGTGGCGTTTATAGCGCAGTAGGCCGGTCCGGTTTCGCGTACTCGCTCGCCCAGGGTTTTTGCCAGATTACGCAAGCCTCTGGTCCGAAAGGCTTTCGGATCCGCGTCTTTCAAGTCTTCTATCCGGTGGGTTTGTACTTGCTGCCAGCCATCGCGTTTGAAGTATGCCTTCAGTACGGCAGCGATATGTTCTCCATCCCTTGTATCGGAAAACAGCAAGTGCAAACGGACTTTTTCGACAGTTTCCTGTTCCAGGAGATTCGCCACTGAGTTAATCTCAGCGCCACACAGCCGCTCGGTTGGCGGGATGGTATGCAGTTGGGTCGCCACCTCCGGCCAGTTCTGTTCGGTATACGCCTTGGACAGAGCGGCACGAGTAGGGTTGGCCTGAGTTTCCGAGGCGAGTTGATTGAGATTAGGATAGAATAAGCTTGTCCCGACCGTACAAAGCAGCGTGTTGGGTGTGGGCATGGGAGATCTCCTTCCGTTATTCCTGCTTTTGCTCAAGCAGGCTGTTGAGTTGCTGACGCCAAGCTGTGGTGGCGTACTTCTTCTCCTTCCACAAACTTTTCTTGCCTCCGCGCATCAGCACTGCTTAAGACGGTGGGCACACTCATAGCGGGCAACCGGTCAGTCGGATTGCCCGTGCCGACGGTCAGCACCAGCACTCTTTGACGGCTCTCGGTTTGTGACATGGCCATGCCTCCTAAAACAACTTGATAGCGGCAAACAGCAAACCGGCAACGGCGATTTGAGCCAGCAACACCTTATTGATAGCGGCACCGAGTTCGGCCTTCACCTCAGACCGCAAAACCTCAAGGTCGGCCCGGACCGCGGTAATCTCCCGCTGGAGGTCGGTCTTGACTGTGGCAATCTCCTGGCTGAGGTCAACCCGGACCGCGGTAATCTCCCGCTGAAGGTCAGTCTTGACTGCCGCGATTTCCTGTCTGAGATCGGCTTTGACCGCCGCGCACTCCTGCCTGAGATCAGTCTTGGTGGCAAGTTCGGTATCCGAGCGGCTGAGGGCGGCGACAATGGCTTCGGCCTGATTGTCAGGAATGCCGGCGGCCGCCAATTGCCGCACGGTTTCATGGGTGTCAATAGTGTAGGCCGTCATCGGCGTCCTCCTCTCTGTCCCCCGTGTCGGGTGTGGGCATGGGAGGCCTCGTTCCGTTATTCCTGCTTTTGCTCAAGCAGGCTGTTGAGTTGCTGACGCCAGGCTGTGGTGGCGTGTTTCTTCTCCTTCCACAAACTTTTCTTGCCTCCGCGCATCAGCCATTGCTTAAGTCGTTGGGCACACTCATAGCGGGCAGCCGGAGCGGAGAGTTGAGCGATCTGTTTCACAATCTCCGGCATTTTGCTGACATCGCCTTTTCCCCCGAGATCCCCGATTCGGCCCTTGACGCGCTTTGCCTCTTCCCCCGCGGGGTCCGCTGATACGGAGTTGGCCCGTTCCTGTCTGGGTTGGACTTCCTGAGACCTGACGAGCCCTTGATCGGGCTGAGGGGTGACTCCGCCTTTATCGGGCGCAACCCTCGGCGAGGGGCGCGGCTGTGCAAGCTTTTTGCGCGCAAATTCTACCAGATGTTCCAGCTTTTCCTTGCTGACGCGCTTGTCAGGCAGCCGGGCGGCGGGGAAGGCAATAAGACGAATCAGCAGGAGCCCGTCTTGGCGGCAGGCAAGGCTCCAGAAGGCCGGAGAAGCGTGACGGTCAATCTGCCCGGCTCTGAGAGACTGTGCCTCGCGTCCCCTCCCCACACGGCGCGGAAGGCCGAGTACGCTGCGTTCTTTGGAGTCAAGACCTTTTTTGGCAAACAGTTGGAGCGCCATGCCAATCTGGTCAAGCGCGTGCCAAGGGTCTTTCCAGACAGTAGGCTGCCCCATCCCCATGTTCAGCATCTCTTCGAGTGCGGGCGTGTCCGCAGTCTTGCCTTTGTTTATTTCGAGAGAGCATTCTATTCGGAACCGACTTGCCAGCTTTATGCAATCATCTTTTGAGCCAACGCCCTGGACCTCAATATCGTCGAAGGAACCGAAGCCCTTGCGCGAACGAGACCCAGCCCCGCCAAACTGTGTCATCAGCCACAGGGCCGCGGTGGCCTGATCCAAGAACTGTTTGGGCATGAGAGAGACACGATTAAACCGGCCTGTCCTTACTGTCAGAGTCACGCGCCAGCAGGACCCTGCCGGTCGGTACCAGCGCCCTCCTTTTTTGGGGTCGTCGGCCATACCGTAGGAAGCGTAGAACAAGCCTTGTGTGACCTTTTGCCCGCGCGGTGGTTTCGGCAGGTTCTGAAACTGCTGAGCTTTCTTGTTGTACTGCTGCGGCTGGCCACCATTGACGAAATCCACCGCGATGCGCACCGGGCTGCCCGACTCTGCATCACCCCATACCGCGGTTTCGAGTTTCTTGAGCGTGCTCCGGTCAAGGTGGGCGGCGTGCATGGTCCGCCACCACCAGCGCAGCAGGCCGCGCAGGGTGGCCGGGCGCAGGTCACAGTCACCCTGCTGCTGGGAAGCGCCGGCGAGAAAGGCCGGTGTGACCAGCTTCAAGTTGAAACTCGCGCTGGCAAAACCGGCTTTGGTGAAATCGGGCGAGGGCACGGCCGGCGCTTCACCTTCGGCCGGCTTGAAGCGGCCATAACCGGCCGCGGTCTTCGCGCCAGCGCCTTCGGTTGTCAGCGCGTCCCGGAGCCAGCCACAGGCGAGATCAAGCAGGCCGTCATCCTTGGGCTTGCGGTCGGAGATGGCAAACTCGAACTGTTCGTCTCCGCCAACAGCGAGAAAATAGACCAGAGTCAGTTCTTCCCAGTCACCCGGGGCGTCTTCATCTGCATAGTATTTCGCGTGGTGGTTATTGATGACATCCAGGATCAGGCACGGCCAGCGGAGCGGCCAGGCATCGTGAAATACCAGACGGCCGGCCGCGGCCCCCGGCTGTGGCTTTATTTCGCTCGGACGCCAGCCCGGCAACCCCTTTTTCGGCTGGGGAAACTTGTGGTTTTCCGATTGAGGACTCCAGCCACAGGCTTCTTCAATCTGACGCCAAGCGTCCTTTTTGTCAGGTTGCGCGGAAGCCCAGACGGTCTCGGCCCAGGCACGGGCCAGGCCCTTGATGCCGCTGCCCGGCAGGTACACAAAGCCGTAGACCGGATGCAGGGCGATGCCGGCGTTCTCCAGCGCCCCCGAACGCGACAGGTGCAGGGTCAATGAGCCGCGGGTGATCATCGGCAGGCGTTTTGCGCCAAGGGCGTCAAGCATGGCCTGACGGCGGGCCAAAAGGGACCGGAACAGAGGCTCGTCCCGAAGCGTCTTGGTGGCTTTGACCAAGGCAACTTTCTGGGCTTCCATCTTTCCGTCACCGACAGCCGACAGCTTGTCGAGTTGCAGGCCAGGATGACGCCGAGCAAGTGAAACTAGTGGCTTCTCCGTATCCACAAGTTTGCGTGTGGCCTGCGGCAGGAGCGGCTTCGTGTACAAGTCCTCATGCGTCATTGGTGTTCCTCGTCAGGCTTGAACTTGGCTTCGCTGAAGCGTCGATCATCAACAAACGCACCACAGTCATCATCTTGAGGGTTCCTCGTCAGGCTTGAACTTGGCTTCGCTGAAGCGGGTCAGCCATTGCAGGTAGAACAGGGCCTCTTCGGTGGCGCGGCGTAGCAGCTTGGCGTCTCCGCCAATGATAGCCTGGAGCACTGCGTCGCGGTCGGTGGCCCCTTTTGGCCACGGCGCTAAACGGCGCTCCTTCAACAACCAGTTGCCCAACTCCTTCAGCAATTGGCCCCGATAATCTTCACTGTCTGACTTGGACTTGGCGTTGAGGAAGGCCAGGGCTTGGCCGAGGCCGGCGGTCTTGATGCGGACGGGCAGCCGCTTGGCTTCTCGGGCAAAATCCTTGGCGTCCTGTAATTTGCCGGCGCGTTCCACAGCTTTCCAGGCGTGTTGGGCGCGACGCTGGTCAAGGGTCGGCTGGCTGTCACTCATGGTCTTTCTCCTTGGCCGGGTCGGCGAAGCGGACCGCGCAGAAGCCCTTGCCAACTGTCTCACCGCCGCCGATCTGAAGCGTCTTGGGCGCACTGTCACAAAGCCAGTTGAGGATGTCGGCAGCGCTGGAAAGCCGCGAGCCTGGGCGGCGGCTGTCGCTGCATATCACCAGCGAGTAGAAGAGGGTTTCGGCCGGCAGATACTCCTCGTAGAAGAGTGCGCCCGTGCGGACGGTCTTCTTTTCGTCAAGCCCGATCCGGGCTACGACCTCGGTGGCGTTGCGGACAAAGTAGGTGAAATCGTTATCAGGCAGGACGGCCAGATGTGAGCGCAGCCTGTCTTTTGTCCCCTCGTCTTCCACGGCCTGCGATGCGATCCAGTCTGCAATCTTTCCGGCGTCGCCGCCGTGAGAGAACTCGAGCTCTTCCAGCATGAGTTTTTCGCCGTGGGCGATCAGCGGGCTGTCCCTGGCACAGGCGGCTTTGCCTTCTTCAACACGAGGGATAGCGGGGAAGTCAGCGCCGACAAGCTTGAGGTCACGCTCAAGCCGGGTCAGCACATCGCGGCAGGTCACCCAGGCAAACACGCCGGTCAGCGAGCGCACCGGGAAGGCCAGAATGCGCGCATCCGAAAAGGCGACCGCGCCGGCGTGGTCGGACGCCGCGGGGGTCTCTGGACCGAATGCCGCCAGGACATCGTTATTTTCCCGGTCGTCCTTGGCGCATCCGGCCCGCATCACACCCTTGAGCGATGAGCCCGGTATGAGCGGCCAGCCGGTGTGACGCTCACGCTGTACCGGCAAATCGACGACGCCCAGGGCTGTGCCGCTGCCGGGGTGGAGACCGGTCAGGGCATGGATGAACAGCAGGGTTTTGTCAGACATAGCTCCAGTTTCCTTTCAGAAAGCATCCCCAGCCCAGCTTTGCATCTTCGTCCGTGACCAGTTGGGCCGGGACCTGGGCGTCTGGGGGCAGAAAATAGACAGAGCCGGCGGGGACCATGAAGCGGTTGGGCTTGGGGCCGCCTTTGGCCAGGTCCCAGCCAGAAACCGCTTGATGACGACCGACAGCCGCGGCTATCGGATCAAGCGCCGGCGGTTTCCAGCCGTTGAACCAGGCCGGTGTGGTCAGCAGCACCAGCCGGCCCTTGTCCGACACAGGCGGAATGTGCGGCCAGTCAAAGCCCCGCTGTTCGGCTCGGACGACGACGTGTCGGCCCTCGCCACCAAACTTCATCACGACCGGTTCATCCTCAAGCGGGGCCAGGGTACCGGCAGGGCCGCTCAGTTCGGCTGACAGGCCAGCTTCGGGTTTGAGGACCAACATGCGGACGGCGTAGATATGACCTTCCTGCGCGGCGTTACGCAGCGGATCAACGCCAATGCCGGTGCGGTCCTCAAACTCGTACACGTTCTTTGCCGGGACCAGCACGTTCTTTGCCAGGGCCGGAGCGTCCGACTTTGGCCAGCCTCCCTCAAGGAAGCGGGCCAAGTCGCACAGCCGGAGAAATCCGTCGGCGGCCTCGACAGTCTCCTGGCCATACCGCCACAGGGGCAACATCCCCGGGGCTGGAGGCCGCCAGCCAGGAGGCGGGGGGTGGAGCGGGTCAAGCCGCACGAGTTTTCTACTTTCTTTTTCCTGCTGGAGGCTGGCCGGGGCTGGAAGCAAGACCTCACCATTCAGGGTGAACCACGGGCCGCGTATCTGGACCGCGGCCACGGAGGCAACCGTGGGGCCGAACTTGTCGAGAGCCTCGGCAAAGGAAGCTCCGCTCCGGGTGCGTTCTCCCAGCCGGCCGAAATCTGCCCCGTGCCGCTCCAGCAATACGCTGCGCACCGCGCCGGCCAAGGTCTGGGGCATGGGCAGACCAGAGGCCGCATGGCTGCTTAGCTCAAATGGCCGCGCGTCGCGGAAGAACAGACTATCGACCGGCTTGATGTTCAGCCGGAGCAGGGTATTACCGTCAGCCATCGTGACCTCGCGCTACAAATGCCGCGCCCTGGCACAGCAGGGTGAACGATTCGAGCAGTTCCGGCAATTCCGCCGGTTGGCTCCGCTGCCGGCCAGCCTCGTAGTACTTCTGCCACCAGTCTTCTGCGTGTGTGCCCGAAGGAGCGGCTGGGTCTGACGCCTTGTCGTGTGTGGTCCGATCGACAAGCCGGCCTATCTCAGCACTGACAGCCGCATCGGGAACTTCCTGGAGGGTCGGAAGTTCCTGACGCAGACGATAGGCCCAGCGGTCGGTCGCCCCTTTGGCGAAGATCGCCACCATCTTCTGAAACCACGGTGCGCACGTCCACGACAGACCGGCCTTGGAATGCTCGCCAGAGCGGCGCATGAAGTGCAGCCTCAGCCAGTTCCGGCCGCCGTTCTTGGCCGCCTGTTCGGCTTGGCGGGCGGCGGCAAGCGCCAAGCGCAGATCCTCCATGTGATGCACAAAGGCGATACCGGCGGACAGGGTAGCCGTGTCGCCCATCGTCAGCAGTTGGCGTCCGTCTCTCTCCGTCCAGCCGGGCGGCCCTCCGTCCTCGCCGCGGAAAGCGTGGTACAGATCGGCAGCAGCGTCAACCGCCCGGCGCGCCGGCAGCAGGGCCAGAATGTCATCACCGCCCGAATAGATCATTGTGCCCTTATGCTTCTCTACAATGCTGGGGGCGATACGGCTGGCAAAATTGTTGAGGGCTTCGCTGATGGCGGCGTGCAGAGCCGGTCCAACCGGGCGTTTGGCGTCGAGGCCGGCCTTGGCCTTGTCGCCAAGCCGCTCGTAGTAGTCAACCATCTTCGGGTGCAGGATGTGGCGGACCTGCGGAGCGTAGTCGCCCTTGAGCCACTTCCCCATGTTGTCCGCGTCCATTGCCAGGATCGCGTAGTAGGCCGGCGGCGTGCCCTGCGCTTTCCGGGCACGGGCGCTCTTGATCCGGTCCCAGACCGCTGGAGGGCACTCGTCATCGCTCTCAGCAGGGGGCTTGTGGTGAAGCCAGCGTCCGTTCCATTTGCCGTCGTGTTCGCGCCGGACTTGATCGGGGTCAATGCCTGCCTCGGCCAGCCATTCCGCGGCAGCGACCGTCGCCGTGTCGGGGAAGCGCAGGTCGGACGGCTTGATCCCGAACTCGCTGGCAAGGAACGCCGGGGCGGCAAACCGCTTGCACAGCGCGATAGCGGAAAAGCGCTCCTGGTCACGAAGAGGGACGCCTTCGACGCGAACTTGAGCGGCGGCTGTGGCCCAGAAATTGCGCGAAGCCTTGAGGCCCGCCGGCCCCATCTGCTCATAGGAGCCAAGCAGACTGCACTTGGGCGGCGAAGGTTCATCCGGCGCGGTCTGGGTGGCCGGGACATGCCGGACGGACCGATGTGCCGCCATCAGCCGCGCCGACATTTCAAGCTGGGCCTGCCAAAGGCCGGCCGAGCGCTGGGGGTAGCGCGGACGTTGGTCGAGCGGGATCGCGTCAGCCAGCCCCCGCACCCGTTCAGCCTCCGGCCAGACTTCAGTGAACGAGTCCTTACCCCCAATCAGACGGGCCAGCGTCTTATCCATCCTCACGTCCCGCACCGGAAGGGTGGCCGTCCTGACCTCAAAGAAGCTGTCTACCTGTGCCGGCCAGCGACATGCCCAGTCGGGCTCAATGTCCAGGAGAGTCGGGCTAAGACGACTGCGCACAGCGTCCGCCAGGCGACGCCAGGCCGCCCGGACCGCCTGTTCGCAGTTGTCGGCCAGCGCGTGAGCCTCGGTGCCGTCCAGCCCCCACGGCACAAGGGCGACGAAACGGTTGGGGATGGACGGAGACCGGCGTGAGGCTGATGCTGGAAGCGGTACGATGTTCTCCAGGCCGTGCTGATTCCGCAGCCACAGATCCATCAGCGGATTGCCGCGCAAAGCCGGGTAGACCAGGACGGTAGGGCCGAGTGTGTCGAGCACCGGGCAGATACCCTGGAAGGTCAGCCACGACAGGATGGCGCTGCCGGTCCACAGGTCGCGCACGCTGCGGGCGGCGGCAATAAAGTCTTTCACCGGCCCGAGCGAGAGCGATAGCAGGGCCGCGCCACGCGCGCCCTCCTGGCTGGCCCACAGACCTGCGGTGATATCGGCGTGCTGAATCAGGCTGTGGTCAGGCACACGGGTATCGGCTGGCAGCCGGGCGTTTAGCCCCAGGCGTTCGGGCAGGAGTCGCCACAGGGCCAGAAAGCGGGAGCGCGCGTCGGGCAGCCCGTCAACAATGCCACCGATGGTTTTAAGCGTGCCTGTCTCATCAACAGCCAGCCCTTCCAGCCGGTCCGTTTGGGCGCTGACCGGGTGGCGGACAGTGAGCCGGCCCTGATCGGGACCAACAGCGCGCTCACCCCTGTCGCCGGCGGTCGGCATCGGGAGACGTTCGGCTCTGGCGGCAAGCTGGTCGGCCAGCGATGACTCGCTTTTTATCTCCTCCCGGCTGACCTCCCGGCCGAGAGCGCGAGAGGCGTACCGGGCCGCCCGTGCCTCGTGGCCGCGGATGTCCAGGGCCTTGTCAATCGGGTCATGGAGATACGTCAGCAGCAATTGATCCCAGTCAAGCCCGGGCCTGTGGGCGTTCATTCCTTGAGCCATACTCCTCCTCGGTGCAGGTCGTCATCAAAGTGCCTCCTTCTACCCATTCCCGAATCACTTTTCCATTCTTGAGTGCAATTGCGGCGAATACCGTGTCTGAAGCGGCCACAGTTGGCCCGGCCCGGGCTGCATTACTGTGCAACCCCGGAGATTGCTCCGTATGGCATATAGCCGGTACAGGCTGTTGCACGACCGCGGGGCGGGCTTCCCGCATAGTACCATCAGGCTTCCGGCTGCTCTGCCGGCCCGGCATACCAACCGAGGTGGATCAACCGGTGTCCGGTGGCGGTGATGAGGCTCGGCAGATGGGAGTTGCTCAGCTTGCCGAGGGAGGTGTGCCGGCGGGTGGCCTTGTCTTTGCTGCTCCAGGTCGTCTGCCAGTAGCCGTCTTCACGGATCAGCAGCGAAACGTGCAGCGACGGGGCCAGGCCGTGCGGGTCACTGCCAACGCACAACGACCATGCATGGGCACCGACCGTGTCCCATTCCGGCAGGGGCTTGCCCATCTCCCGCAGATAGGTCGCCACCTGATCGACAACCTCATCCGTCTCGATGAGCTGTCCGCCCCATTTCAGCCAGTGGGCCGGCGTGGGCAGGCGGTCGCCCATCGGGGCGGCAAACAGGACCGACCGGATGTCGTGCAGGACGCCAGGCGCGGGCGGGGGGGCCGGTCTGGAGGGCGGGGGCGTGATGTTGCCGTTGTGGCGGAGCGCCGGTACCGGCTCGGCTGTCTCGGCTCGGAGCAGGGCCTTGGCATCTGCTATCAAGGCCGACGCCAGGCCGATGATGGTATCAAGTTCAGCTATCTTCTCTTCTAATGGGGTCGGCATACTCCTCTCCTCTCGCTATCGTATTCTCCGTATGTGACTCCGCACAGGAACCATCGGAGCTTCCTTTGTACCACTGGCTCGCCACAACTGCCAGACAACCAGCTTCACCCGCAAGCCGGGCCCGGTCGCCGACCTGCTCCGATCGCCCGGGCGCGGTTCTTTTTTTGACATGCCTGGCCGTTGTTTGTAATAATTCAGCCTCATTTCATCCCATGCACGATTTTGGACACGCGCTCGGTCTGGCCTGGGGATTGATTGTCAGGGCCGACCCGATGCTGCTTGAAATTGCCGGTCTGTCGCTGCGGGTCAGCATGACCGCCGTCCTGATCGCCTGCGGGCTGGGGCTGCCGGTCGGGGCCGGCCTGGCCGTCGGACGCTTTCCGGGTCGTGGCCTGGCGGTCGTCCTGCTGAACGTGTTGATGGGGCTGCCGCCGGTGGTGGTGGGGTTATGCGTGTATCTGCTGCTGTCAAACGCCGGGCCGTTCGGTTGGCTGCGCCTGCTGTACTCGCCCACGGCGATGATTATCGCCCAGACTGTGCTGGTCACCCCGCTGGTGGCGGCTCTGGCCCGACAGGTGCTTGAAGACCTCCACAACGAGTATGCCGAGCAATTCCAGTCGCTGGGTGTTCCGGCCCTGACGGCCATCCGGGTCCTGCTGTGGGACGCCCGCTACAGCCTGCTGACGGTTGCCCTGGCCGGTTTCGGGCGGGCTATTGCCGAGGTCGGGGCGGTGATTATTGTCGGCGGCAATA
Source organism: uncultured Binatia bacterium (SeqCode) (assembly GCA_965200965.1). Classification (GTDB taxonomy): domain Bacteria; phylum Desulfobacterota; class Binatia; order Bin18; family Bin18; genus JAAXHF01. Next base: position 3,353,431 of record OZ241744.1, on the reverse strand, counting down.
TCCGGCATGTGACGCGGGTGATGACGACCGCCATCGCCCTGGAAACGTCCAAGGGCGACCTGGCCCTGGCCCTGGCCCTGGGACTCATCCTGATGACGCTGGCCCTGGCGGTCAACCTGGCCGTTTCGGTTCTGCGCGGCACGGCCAACAGGTGGGCGTATGGCTGAGCCTGACCTGCTGCCGCTCCGGGTCAGCCGGCTCGTGTACGGGGTGAACGGCACGGCGCTGATCAGGGGGGTGGAGTTGACGCTGGTCGCCGGTCCCCGGACGGTGATTATGGGGGCCAACGGCGCGGGCAAAAGCCTGCTGCTGCGGCTCTTGCACGGTCTGCTGCGGCCGACCTCGGGGCTGATTGAGTGGGGGCAGACCGGCTGGGGGGCAGCCGTGCGACGCCGCCAGGCTCTGGTCTTTCAACGTCCGGTGCTGCTGCGCCGCTCGGTCAGGGCCAATCTCCGTTTTGCCCTTGGGCTGCGACCTGGCAGACACCCGGACCGCCCCGGGCGGCTGACCCGGCTGCTTGAGCTGGCCGGTCTGTCCGGCGTGGCCAACCGCCCGGCCCGGGTCCTGTCAGCCGGTGAGCAGCAACGGCTGGCGCTGGTGCGGGCGCTCAGCCTGGAGCCGGAAGTCTTGTTGCTGGATGAACCGACCGCGAGCCTCGACCCGGCCACGGTTGCGGCAATAGAAAGCTTGATCCGAACCGCGGATAGCCAGGGGGCCAAAATCGTTCTTGTCACCCATGATATCGGTCAAGCCCGACGCATCGCCGACGAGGTCGTGTTTGTCCATCAGGGCCGGATTGCCGAGCATACACCGGCTGAGGAGTTTTTTGGACGGCCCCGCTCGGATCCAGCCCGGGCCTATCTTGAAGGCCGGCTGGTGCTGTAGCCGGCAGGCGGCTGCGCAGCAGGGAGCGTCTATGGCCCACCTGTATTGTCCCAGGCATCTTCTCCGCGCGGTCGGTCTGGCCGTGGCGCTTATCGGTGGTGGGCTGGCCGAGGCCGCAGACCGGTTCATCGTTGTCCAGTCCACCACCTCAACCCAGAACTCGGGTCTGTTCGATCACCTGCTGCCCCACTTTCAGGAGCAGAGCGGTATCCAGGTCCGGGTGGTGGCGGTCGGTACCGGCCAGGCCCTGAGAAACGCCCGCAACGGTGATGCCGATGTGGTCTTCGTCCACGCCAAAGCCGCGGAAGAGCAGTTTGTTGCCGAGGGTTGGGGCGTACAACGCCACGCGGTGATGTACAACGATTTTGTGATTGTCGGGCCGGCGGCCGACCCGGCCACAGTCGGCGGGCTGACCGACGCGCCGGCGGCACTGAAACGTATCGCCGCCAGCCGCGCGGTGTTTGTGTCACGCGGCGACGACAGCGGCACGCATAAAAAAGAGCAGAACCTGTGGCAACTGGCCGGCCTGGACCCGACCGCGGCCAGCGGGAGCTGGTATCGGGAAACCGGCTCGGGCATGGGTGCCAGCTTGAATACCACGGTCGGCATGTCGGGCTATACCCTGACCGATCGCGGCACCTGGATCAGCTTTCGCAACAAGGCCGATTTTCGGGTCCTGGTCGAGGGCGACCCACGGCTGTTCAACCAGTACGGGGTGATTCGGGTCAACCCGGCCAAGCATCCCCATGTCAAAGCCGACCAGGCCCAGGCGTTTATCGACTGGCTGACCGGCCCGGAGGCCCAGCAACTCATCACCGCCTACACAATTGACGGCAAGCAGCTCTTTTTTCCAAACGCGGCCAACACGAAGGAGCAGGCCAGACCCGCGGTTGACAGCCGGCGGCCGCTCGCCTGGTAATGGCTCGGCTTTGCGCTGGACAGGGAGAGATCTGCTGCTTGACGCCGGACCCCACGATGAGCGCATTGACGAATTTCCACCCGTCCTCCAGCAAGGCGGCTCCAGGGCGTCGAGTTTCCCCGGCCATCCCAACAACTGGTCATTCAAGACCAAGCTGACCCCCGAACTCCCCTAACTCGGTACCGCGCGGCAAAGTTGGTCGGCGGCTCGAGCGCGCTGAACGGGACGGTCTTTATCCGTGGTGTGCCGTAAGATTTTGACGGCTGGACCAGACTCGGCAACGACGCGATGCATACCGCCGTGACCTGTGGGGCGGGCCCGAATAATCCACACACTCCCCCCTGTGGTCTGTCGCCCCAGGTCCTTCATCTTTCGTTGACACAGCTTGTCAGAACGTCTCTACCTGCACCGCGCATACTTGCTTGCTGACGGGAATCAGTGTGCTATGAAGAGCCGCAGCAGCGGAGAACACAGGACGAGGATCAGACCTATGACGACGACAGCGCCGATGCTCACCCTGTCGCACCAGTACGGAAGCGGCGGCAGTCTCATTGCCCGCGAACTTGGTCAGCGGCTCGGCTGGTCAGTCTGGGACAAGGAGATTGTGCGAACGATAGCCTCGCAGCAGCATGTCGCTGAGGGCTATGTGGAGAACAAAGACGAGCGGGTCGGATCGTTCATCGAGCGGCTGGTCGGCTTTTTTGGGGTGGGCGGTTTTGAGACCGCCTATAACATTCCCCCGCCGCTGCGCCTGAGCGATACCCAGTTGGCCCGGCTGACCCGCGGCCTGATTGAAGATGTGGCCAAGGAGGGCAAGGCGATCATTGTCGGGCGGGCCGGCAACTGTATTCTGGCCGACCGGCCAAATACCCTGCATGTGTTTGTGTTCGCCCCCATGGAGGCGCGTATCAAGCGGGCCAGGCAGGTCGAAAAGCTGACCCGCTCAGAGGCCGAGCGGCGGATTGCCGGCATGGACAAGCTGCGGACCGACTATGTGCAGAACTGCTATCAGGCCGAATGGCGCGACCCCCAGGGCTATCATCTGCAACTCGACTCCGGGGAGTGGGGCGAGAAGGGGACGGCTGAGCTGATTCTGTGGGCCTTGGAGCACCGGCTGGAGGCCGAGCCTCAGGCCGGCTCTTCTTCAACCTCCACTGCTGCCTCCTCGCCCGGACTATCCAGATGACACTGATAGCCGGTCAGCCCCAGCCCGATCATGCCGGCCGCCGCGGGCGACAGCCCAGCCGGGGCCTCCGGCTCGGCTTGACCGCTTGCGCTGTAGGGCCGCAGCTCGGCAACCGGCTGTCCCTGCCGGACCACAATCAGGGTCTGTCCGTTTTCGACCTGCCTGAGGTAGCCGGCCAAGCGCGACCGAAGCTGTCTGGTACTCACTGATTCGTGCATAAGCCCTATCTTCGGCCATTTCGGGGCGAGCTGTCAATTGACCGTTGTGACCCACCGCTCCGGCTGGGATATGCCCCCCGGCTTGACTCCCCCCGCCCTCACCGGTAGCGGTAGGACCAGAAACCGACGCAGGCAAAGGGGATTGGCATGAAACTGGGCATTGGCATTGGCTATTCTGGCGGGCGGGTCCGACTGCCGATGGAACATATTCTTGAGGCCGAGCGACTCGGCTATGACTCGGTGTGGAGTGCCGAGGCCTACGGCTCAGACGCGGTCACGCCGCTGGCCTATCTGGCGGCCAAGACGACGCGGCTGAAACTCGGCACCGGCATCATGCAGCTGGCCGGGCGGACGCCGGCCATGTGTGCCATGACCATGTCAACGCTCGACGCCCTGTCCGAGGGGCGGGCCCTGGTCGGCCTGGGGCTGTCGGGTCCGCAGGTCATTGAGGGCTGGCACGGCGTGCCGTACGACAAACCGGTGGTGCGACTGCGCGAGTATGTTGAGATTCTGCGCAAAATCTGGGCCCGCGAAGAGCCGGTCGCCGTGGACGGCAAAGCGTATCAGTTGCCCTACCAGGGGCCGGGGGCGACCGGGCTGGGTAAACCGCTGAAATCCATCCTGCATACCCGCCAACTCCCGGTCTATCTGGCCACCATGCAGCCGCGCAGCGTGCGGCTGACCGCGGAGGTGGCCGACGGCTGGCTGCCGATCTGGTTCTCGCCCCAGCGCACCGGAATCTACACCGCAGACATCGAAGACGGTTTTCGGCGCGCCGGCAGCGGCAAGTCGTGGCGGGACTGGGATATTGCGGCCGGCTGCACGGTGATTATCGGCGATGATGTCCAAGCCTGCCTGGCTGAGATCAAGCCGACCCTGGCGTTGTATGTCGGCGGCATGGGTGCCCGCAGCAGGAACTTTCATAACGAGATGGTCACCAGGTACGGCTATGGTGAGGCCGCGGCCCGGATTCAGGAACTGTATCTGGCCGGTCGCAAGGCCGAGGCCACCGAAGCGGTGCCGGACGAGCTGTGCGACGAGCTGTCGCTGTGCGGCCCACAGGCGCGCATCCGGCAACGCTTCACCGCCTGGGAAGACGCCGGGGTGACGACGATGCTGGTGTCCTCGCAGCAGCGTGCTGCCTATCATCTGATGGCCGATATTGCCAAGACAACCCACTGACACAAGGAGGAGCCCCATGAGCGAAGCCATCTCGGCCAAAGACCCCTACCAACGCAAACGGACCAAGGTGCTGGACAGCGACATGGCCTATGTCGATACCGGCTCGGGTGATCCGGTCGTCTTCCTGCACGGCAACCCGACTTCGTCCTATTTGTGGCGGAATGTGATTCCGCGGGTGGCCCAAGCCCGCCGCTGTCTGGCCCCGGACCTGATCGGCATGGGCGATTCGGGCAAGAACCCGGCCGGTTCCTACCGGTTTGTGGACCACGCCCGCTATCTGGACGCCTGGTTTGAAGCCCTGGGGCTGACCCGCAATGTCACCCTGGTTGTGCATGACTGGGGTTCGGCCCTGGGGTTTTACTGGGCCCACCGCCACCCGGAGCGGGTCAAGGCGCTGGCCTACATGGAGGCCGTTGTCCAGCCCTTGCGTTGGGCGACCTGGCCCGAAGCAGCACGCCAGATTTTTCAGGCCCTGCGCTCGCCGGCCGGGGAAGAAATGGTGCTGCAAAAGAACACCTTTGTGGAACGTATTCTGCCGGCCAGCGTACTGCGGAAGCTGAGCGACGAGGAAATGGCGGTGTATCGACGCCCGTATCTGGAAGCCGGCGAGTCCCGGCGGCCGACCCTGACCTGGCCGCGCCAGATTCCCATTGACGGCGAACCGGCCGATGTGACCCGGATTGTGGATGCCTACGCCGCCTGGCTGGCCCGCAGTGATATCCCCAAGCTGTTTGTGAACGCCGACCCGGGTGCCATCCTGACCGGCCAGCAGCGCGAGTTCTGCCGAAGCTGGCCGAATCAAACAGAGGTGACGGTCAGGGGCAACCATTTTGTGCAGGAAGACTCGCCGGCCGAGATCGCGCAGGCGATTGTCGAGTTCTTAGCCTAGCGGAGGACACCGATGGACTATTCGACCATCAGCTTTGAGGCGCAGGACAGTATCGCCACGATCAGGCTGAAGCGGCCCGATAATGCCAACGCGCTCAATATCGACATGGCCAGAGAACTCATGCAGACGGCCATCCGGTGCAGCGAAGACCGGGCGATTCGGGCCGTACTGCTGACCGGCACAGGCCGGATGTTCTGCGCCGGCGGAGACCTGAAGAGCTTTGCCACCCACGGCAGCGGAGCACCACTGGCCAGCCACCTCAAAGAGGTCGCGCTGTACCTGCACGCCGCGGTGTCGCGCTTTCTGCGTATGGACCCGCCCTTGGTCGGCGTCGTCAACGGGGTGGCGGCCGGCGCGGGGATGAGCCTGGCCTGCGCGTGTGATCTCGTCCTGGCCGCGGCCTCATCCAAGTTTACTATGGCCTATACCCGGGCCGGTCTGACGCCCGACGGCTCTTCGACCTATTTCCTGTCCCGGGCGGTCGGCATGAAACGGGCCACCGAACTCGTCCTGACCAACCGCATGCTGTCGGCCCAGGAAGCCTGCGAGTGGGGCATTGTCAATCAGGTCGTCCCGGACGCCGAGCTGATGAGCCGCGCCACCGAGCTGGCTGCCTCGCTCGCCGCGGGGGCGACCGGCGCGTTTGGTGCGGCCAAACGGCTGCTGCACACCGGCTGGACCGAGACGCTGGAAACCCAGATGGAACTGGAAGCCCAGGCCATTGCCGCCCGGGCCCACACGGCCGACGGCAACGAAGGCATCCGGGCCTTTTTAGAAAAACGCGCGCCCACTTTTCACGGCAAATAAGGAGCCTGCCTGTGTACAGTTTTGACCTCAGCCCGGAACAACGGCAGCTCAAAGACACCGTACATCGTTTTGCGGTCGAAGAAATCATCCCCGTCGCCGCCCACTACGATACGAAAGAGGAGCTGCCGCTCGACATCTGCCGCAAAGCCTGGCAACTCGGCTTTCTCAACCCCCAAGTCCCCACCGAATACGGCGGTCTGGGTCTGGGGGTGATGGACACCTGCCTGATTGATGAAGCAATGATCTATGGCTGTGCCGGCATCGCCCTCAATATGGTGGCCAACAACCTGGCCGCCCTGCCGCTGCTGCTTGCCGGCGAGGCCGACCAAAAAAAGCGCTATCTGGGCCGCCTGCTCGAAGAGCCGAGTTTTGCCGCCTTTGCCCTGACCGAGCCCGGGGCCGGTTCTGACGCCGCCAGCCTCACGACGAGCTATCGCAAGGTCGGCGACGAGTTTGTCCTCAACGGCACCAAGCACTTCATCACCAACGGCACAATTGCCGACTGGTATGTGGTGTTTGCAACCCACGACACGGACCACAAACACGGCGGGATTTCGTGTTTTGTGTTGCCGTCCGACACCCCCGGCATTACCGCCAACCGGATGCATAACAAGATGGGCCAGCGTGCCTCAGACACAGCCGAGCTCGTGTTTGAGGAGGTGCGTGTACCGCGCGCCGGGTTAGTTGGCGCAGAGGGGGCGGGCTTCAAGCTGGCCATGCGCACCTTTGACCACAGCCGGCCCGAGGTCGGCGCGTTTTCGATCGGCATCTCCCAGCGGGCCCTCGATGAGTCGCTGCAATACGCCCGGCAACGCGAAGCCTTTGGCCAGGCAATCGCAAATTTTCAAGCCATTCAGTTCATGCTGGCCGATATGGCGATTGAGCTCGAAGCCATGCGGCTGCTGACCTACAAAGCGGCCTGGATGCTTGACCAGGGGGCACAGGCTTCAATTGTGTCAAGCTATGCCAAAGCCTTTGGCGCAGACCGGACGATGCAAATCACCACCAACGCGGTCCAAATCTTTGGCGGCTATGGCTACCTGGGCGAGTATCCGGTTGAAAAGCTGATGCGCGACGCCAAGCTGCTCCAGATATACGAGGGTACCTCACAGATTCAGCGCGTCGTTATTGCCCGGCATTTGCTGAGAGAATAGCCGTCCCGCGCCCTTGCGTCGGATGGATATCCCCCTATGACAAGGCGGGCCGGAGCCTCCGCCTGGGAGCCGGTCAGCCGCAACCCCGTGGAGAAGAGCACTATGGCTGAAGAAATGGGCATTTTTGAGACCATGTACACCATGCGGGCGATGCGTCGCCTCAAACCCGACCCGATTCCCCTGGCAACGATCCGCAAAATCCTGGAAGCCGGCACCCAGGCCCCGAGCGGCCAGAACCTTCAGGCCTGGGCGTTTGTCGTGCTGCAAGACCCGGACAGAAAAAAGTTCTTTCAGGAACGCTATCACCGGGCCATCCTCGACCGCTTTGGCGACGCCATGCAACCCGACCCCGCGAACACGTCTTCATGGGCGCGCACGGTCCGCTCGGCGCTGCACCTGGCCGAGCATATGCACGAGGCACCCGTCCTGCTGCTGGTGTGCGGCAAGCGCGACTGGCCGTTTGCCGTGCCCAAAGACAAGCGGGTCGGGCACGCGCCGCCGTCGTATGGCTCAATCTATCCGTGTGTCCAGAACGTGCTGCTGGCCTGCCGGGCCCTGGGTCTGGGTGCCAGCCTGACGACCATGCACCAGATGTTTGAAGACGAGCTGCACGAGCAGGTCGGCATTCCCGACGACTACGGCGTGGTGGCAACCATTCCAATCGGTTTTCCCAGCGGCAAGTTCGGGCCGGTCAAGCGTCGGCCCGCGCCCGAGGTGACCCATTTTGACACCTGGGGTCAACGCCAGCCGTCATAAACAGGAGTGCGCCGCCATGCAATACGCCATGTTTCTGCCCTACGACACCCCCGACACCATGATCGAGTGGGCGCGCAAACTTGAGCGGGCCGGCTTTGCCTCTGTCTGGCAGGGAGAGCTGACCAACTCGGCGCTGCTCCCGCTGGCCGCGGTGGCCCCAGCCGTTGAGCGGATCAAACTCGGTGCCGGGGTGGTCCTGGCCTTTACCCACAGCCCGGTCATGCTGGCCTTTGAGGCGCTCGACCTGGACTATTTCAGCCACGGCCGGTTTATCCTGGGGCTGGGCGTGGCCCACCCAAACCGCAACACCAACTGGTATGCCGGCCATGACGCCGGCAAGCCGGTCGCGCAGATGCGGGAGTATATCGAGGTCCTGCGGCTGGTCATGGACACGGCCCAGCAGGGCGGCGGCAGTATCGACTACGACGGCCGGTTCTACCAGATTCGGGCGCGCAATTTTTTTGGCCGCGCAAACCCCCAGCCGCGCCCACAGGTGCCGATCTATCTGGCCGCGGTCAAACCCCGCATGGCCGCCCTGACCGGCGAGCTTGCCGACGGCCTGGTCGGCAACCCGATGTTCTCTCCCAAGCACATCGCTGACACTATCGTGCCCAACCTGGCGGCCGGCCTGCGCAAAGCTGGCCGCCAGCGCTCGGACATTGAGGTGCTCGGCCAGTGCTTTGCGGTGGTGGATGACGACCTGGCGACCGCCTACCGGGTCGGGGCGGGGGCCATGCTGTTCAGCATCTGGGCGATGATCTATGATGATGTTTTTGCTGCCCACGGCTTTGCCGACACCGTGGCTCAGGTCCGCGCCACCCAGCGCAGCCGGCAGCGCCTCGACGCGATTGAACTGATCCCCAAGGACATGGTGGACGCCTTTTGCGCGGTCGGCCCGGTTGACCGGGTACGGGCCAGGGTCAAAGAGCGCGACGGCCTGCTCGACACCGTTATTGTGGCCGTACCCAATACCGGCACCACGGCCGAGCAGCGCGACCACTACCGCAACACGCTGATCGAAGCCTTCTCAGACTAGCGCTTCAGATGCGAACCCGCGCCCAGCCGCCGGTCTGCCAGCTCCAGACAAAGACCGCGGACTGGAGCAGACGGTAGCCGATGTTCAGATTCCAGATCGCCAACAGCCCCAGGCCGCGCTCAGCACAAACGCCAGGGGCAGAAAGCAACACCACTGGAGGGCCAGGGAAATCACCATCACCCGCCGGCTGTGGCCGGCCCCGTAGTGGGCACTCATCAGCACCATGCCGATGACTTCGGGAGCCATTGCCGCGGCGGTGAGCTGGAGCGGCAGACGGGCCAGGCCGAGCGTGGCCGGGTCGCGCAAAAAGAGGCCCAGGAACATGTCGGGGAGCAGCGCGGCCGGGAGTGCCAGCAGCCCCACACACACCATTGCCAGCCGGACGACCCGCCAAGCCCAGGCCCGCGCCTCGTCAACCGCGTCGGCCCCCAAGGCCTGGCCGACCAGCGAGGCCGCGGCCAGCCCAAAGCCGTTGGTCAGCAACATCCACAGCAGCAGGAAATTTGACAGCACATGGCCGGCCGCCAGCTCAGCCGTGCCGATCGTGCCCAGAATCCAGAAGAACAGCGTCATGCCCAGGGCAAAGAACACATGCTGGACGCCGGCCGGGGTTGACAGCCGGAGCAGCGTCCACAGGATTGCCCGGTCCGGCCACCGGACCAGAAAGCCCCCCGCCCGGGCCCGCCGGCAGGCGGTCAACACATAGGCCAGTGAGCCAATTGACAGCGCTGTCGTTGTCCCAATCCCGGCCCCCAACACGCCGAGCGCCGGCGCGCCCAGGTTGCCGAATATCAGCACCCAGTTCAGAAAGATATTGGTGACATTCATGAGGATGATCGTGCGCATATAGATCGCCGACAGATTGACCGCGTTCCAGTAGCCACGAAATACAAAGTTTGTTCCCATCGCCGTCAGGCCGACCAGCCGGGCCTGGAGGTAGAGCGTGCCCTGACTGGTCACCGCGGCATCGTGGCTGAGGAGCGGAAAGAAACCGGGGGCGACCCGGATGAGCCACACCGACAGCGGTATCCCCAGGACCAGGACCAGCAGCAGCCCGCCGTTCAAGGGCAGGGCAATCTCGCCGTTTCGCCCCGCCCCCAGCCAGCGTGCCGAGGTGGCCTGGACGCCGGTTGAGAGACCGAGAATAAACGCGCCACAGGTGAAGGTCGTAAATCCGGCCAGGCCGACCGCGGCCAGCGCATCGTCGCCGAGCGAGCCAACCATAGCCGTATCGACCAGGTTCATGATATTCTGGGATACCATGCCGCCCATGATGGGCAGGGCCAGGCTGAGGATGCGCCGCCGAGGAGAGACAGACCGGGCATCGTGCGGAGAAGAAGCGGCGTCCAAGGGGCGACTTTCGGTTGAACGAGTGTGCGGGGCTGACAGCGGCCTTTTGACTAGCACGCCGGAGGGAGGATGAACAGGGTATGAGCAGACCCGGCCCGAGCCATACAATTGGTCTTCTCCATCCCGGAGAAATGGGAGCAACGCTTGGAGCGGCCGCCCGGCTGAACGAGGCGCAGGTGGTCTGGGCCTCAGCCGGGCGGAGTCCCCAGACCCGCAGCCGGGCCGAGGAGGCGCGGCTGACCGACCTCGGTTCTGTCTCCGCGCTGCTTGAACGCAGCCACATCATCCTCAGCGTCTGTCCGCCCCACGCCGCGGCCGCGCTGGCCGGCAGCGTCGCCGGTCGGCACTTCTCGGGCATCTATGTAGACGCCAATGCCGTCTCGCCCGCCACCAGCCGCGCCATCCGGCAGATTGTCGAGGCCGGCGGGGCGCGCTTTGTTGACGGTGCGCTCATCGGTCCGCCGGCCCGCAAACCGGGCACAACCCGCCTGTACCTGTCCGGCGCGGAGGCGGCGCGGGTGGCCGCCGGCTTTCGTCGCGGGCCGCTTGAAGCGCTGGTCCTTGCCGGTTCGCCGGGGGCCGCCTCAGCACTCAAGATGACGTATGCGGCCTATACCAAGGGCGCGGCCGCGCTGCTGATTGCGATTCGGACCCTGGCCATCCACGAGGGTGTTGACGCCGCCCTGACCAGCGAATGGGAACGCTCACAGGCCGGGCTGCCCCAGCGATCGGCCGCCGCGATGCGGGCCAACGCCAGGAAAGCCTGGCGTTTCAGCGGCGAGATGCAAGAGATTGCCGACACCTTTGCGGCCGCCGGCCTGCCGGACGGCTTCCACCGCGCCGCGGCCGAGGTCTACCGCCGCCTGTCCGGGTATAAAGACGCGCCACACCCCCCCTCGCTTGAAGAGGCCGCCGGCCAGGTCCTGGCCAGAACCGCTTCGGAGAAAAGCTGAGGTATTGACAAACCGCCGGCTTTTTGTATTCTAGGGCCCCTCAGAGAGATCAGACTGACTGCCACCTGTACCATGCCAGGGAGCCGAAGCAGTGTCATGCCAGCCGCCGCGTTTACGACTTCGCCCCCAAAAATGCGGGGGGGGGGGGGGGGGGAATATCCTCGTCGTTGCACTCATCCTGCTGCTGAGCCTGTGTCCGGCGGCCGGCCTCGCTGAGACCCTCACCGTCACCAGCAATGCCGATACGGTCAGTAGAGCATATGCGACCGTCATGCGGAGCTCCTCTACGCTCTGTCACACCGCGACCGGGGTGACTAAGCAGGCGGTCATGTCCGCGTCTACCACCCCCCTGACCCTGCGCGAAGCCCTGATCCGGGCCGACAATAATGACGAGGCCGATACGATCCGCTTTGATTCTACGGCCTTTGCGCCGACCGCGAGCTCAACCGCCCGGACCATTACACTCGGCAACAGGGAATTTTTTCTGCCGTGGATGTGCGAGGGCAACCTCACGATCGATGGTGACGTGAACAGCGACGGAACGCCCGACGTCATCGTACAGAGCGCACTCACCCGACAACAACAAGGCACGGGGGACCCGAACCACCCCCCCCCTTACGATTGGCCAGCCTATTGGATCTTTGGCATCCTCTCGGATAACAACACCATCACCAACCTCACGATCAAACATTTTGCTATCGCCGGCGTATACCTCTCTCACTTCATCGGGGCCACGAGCACACCGGGTGCTATCAGCAGCATCACCGGCAACACCATCACCAATAATATCATTGACAACAGGACCTATGATCCAGGTGGCGCAGGCATTCGGTTTCAGGCCGGCTCAAGCCAAACTGCGCGGGGCCCCGGGGGCATACGCAACACCACCATCACCGGCAACACCTTTCTCTTCAATAGCGGCGGCCTCTCCAACCGGAATTCTTATGGGATCGGCTTCTACACCTACCGCTCCCGTTCCTTCATTGACGGTACCACCATCGGCGCATCCCTGACCGACCCCCCCTCCGTCCTGGCCACCAAACGCAACATCATCAGGGGCGGGATAGTCGGCATCAACCTTCGGAACAATACGCGTATAGCCGGCGGTCCGGACCCGCTCAGTACCACAGACTTCGCCATCACCAACACCACGATCCGGGGGAATCATCTCCTCATCGGGAACGATGGGATTGCCCCTATTGGGGAAGAGCCCCTTGGGGCCAGAATTCGGGCGTGGTCTCCGTTCGGGTCCGCCATGCGGATCACCGACCTCCACATCCTTGATAACCGGATTGAGGATTACAGGTACAATCCCGGGATTCAACTGACCGCGGGGAGTTGCGGGGCACGCAACAGCCAGATGACCGCCACTATCGCCCGCAATACCCTGTCGAGCAACGGCGGCATCATCCCCCCCCCCCCCGGGCCCCCTCATACCAACATCGGTTCCTACCCCATCACAATAGACAACCGGCCCATACCCGCTATTCTGCTCTACGGCGGGGAACACGGCACCAATGTCCACTCCTCCCGCTGTGACTTTCCAGGAGGCTCCTACCGGTCGAGCTCGAACAACAGCCTGACTGTGACGCTTGAGAGCAACACGGTGCAGAACAATTATGACACGGGGATTATCGTGATCGGCGGGGACTTTCTGGCCGACAACAACACCGTCACGGCCACCCTGAGCCAGAACCAGCTCAGGAACAACGGACGGGACGGGATTGCCCTCATTGGCGGCCGTGTCCTCCGTCAACAATGGTTGGACAGCGGAGCCCCGTTTACTCCCCCGCCGGGCCTGCCGGTGGTCTCCGGCAACACGGTATCCGCCACCCTGACCGACAACGAGTTCACCGGACATGCGGCCGGCGCGGGGCTGCGGCTGCTGGCCGGCGACTCCGGGCTGGCCAATAATAACCGGGTGATGGTTACAGGCCAGGGCAATGTCTTTGGTGACGTGTCGGCCAACCGCTACGACATCGTAGGCCAGGGAGGCATGGCCACCAGTACAAGTGCCAATCTCTTTCCAGCCGACATTGTCACCAACCCGCGCGGCACAGCGACCAGCTCGACGACTGCTCTCTTTACAGCCAACAGCGGCACGGGCAACCAGTTGACCGGCTCGCTGACCCCCCTGATCTTCGACCCCGCCCTCGTGGTGGTGGAAGATGGCACGACCGGCAACACGGCCCGGCTGACGGTAGAACAGTTCCGCCCGGCCAGTCCCCCCCTGCCCGACCTTCCCCCTGCCCCCCCGTCCGGACAGCCGCCGGGCGACCGACACGGCGACAGCCCGGAGGAAGCGACCCTGGTAGACCTGCCGGCCTTCGGGGGGATCGCCCGCATCACCGGCTGGATCCATCCCATTGGGGATGTGGACTACTTCCGCCTGCGCGTACCAGTCGCCGCCCGGCTGCTCCTCAGAACCACCGGCCACCTCCACACCCAAGGCACGCTCTCCGAGGCCGAGACCGGGGGCGTCCTGGCCACCGCCCGAGGCCGGAGCGAGCGGCCGGGCTTTCGGTCCAGCATCTCCGTCACCCCGGGCGACTATCTGCTGGCCGTCGAAGGCACCCCACATCAGTCGGGGCCCTACACCCTGGAAACATCCCTGCTCATCGGCTACCTCGAAAACCCCAGGCCCGAGTCCCACCAGAGCGGCATCGGCCCGGTGTCGGGCTGGGTGTGTGAGGCCGAGCGGGTCGAGGTTGAGGTGAACGGGACCATCATGCTCGAACCGGCCTACGGCACCGGCCGGGCCGACACCCGTGCGGTGTGCGGCGACAGCGACAACGGCTTCGGGCTGATGTTCAACTGGAACCTCCTCGGCGACGGTACGCATACCGCCCGGCTGCTCGTCAATGGCGAAGCGCTCGACACCGCCACCTTCACCGTTACCGGCCTCGGCGAAGAGTTCGTCCGGGACGCCGCCGGAGAAACGCTTGTAGCCGACTTCCCCGGCCCCGGAGAACAGGTCCGGCTGGTGTGGCAGGAGGCCACCCAGAACTTCATGCTGGCCCCGATCGTGGGCCGGCTGACGCAGCCCACCCCGCCGGCCGGGGAGAGAGCCATCCTGGAGGTACCGGGGACCGGGTCCTACCAGAGCGGCATCGGCCTGGTGTCGGGCTGGGTGTGTGAGGCCGAGCGGGTCGAGGTTGAGGTGAACGGGACCATCATGCTCGAACCGGCCTACGGCACCGGCCGGGCCGACACCCGTGCGGTGTGCGGCGACAGCGACAACGGCTTCGGGCTGTTATTCAACTGGAACCTCCTCGGCGACGGCACGCATACCGCCCGGCTGCTCGTCAATGGCGAAGCGCTCGACACCGCCACCTTCACCGTTACCGGCCTCGGCGAAGAGTTCGTCCGGGACGCCGCCGGAGAAACGCTTGTAGCCGACTTCCCCGGCCCCGGAGAACAGGTCCGGCTGGTGTGGCAGGAGGCCACCCAGAACTTCGTCCTGACCCCGCTGCCCCCGCCAGTCGGCCAGTAAGCCCGGCTTTCCCCACGAGCTCATGCCTTGGGTGTTATACCCCCCTCCCCACTTGCTTTCGCTTTTCTTTCGCTTATAGAAAAGCAGTATGAGAACACAGACCGCGCCCAAACGCAGGAGACAACCGGCCCGACCCCGGCCAGTCGTGTCTGACCCGCGGGCCTTGCAGCGGGCCTATGTTGACCACACCCGCGGCCTCGGTCCGGACTTCGGGGGTATTGACGGGTGGCTGATGGAGCGACGGCCCGAGCTGTGGCAACAGATTCACCGGCAGGATGACGAACTGTTCCGGCTCCGAAGCCTCGCGGTAAGTGAGCGTGAGTATAAGGCCGCCCTCGCCGGCTTTCTCTCTCTGTGCCACGAGGCCGAACGCCTGTACTACGAGGCCAACCCCGATGAGTTGAGCCTGCCGCTGCCCGGTGAGGGGGAAGCGGTGGCCGTGTACTTCAGGCTGAGCGATGGCTCACTGCATAAGGTCAGCGGCAGGGGCCAGGCCGGATGAGCAGCCCCGGCATAGGGGTGTGGCTGCTGTTTGCGACCGGCGAGCGGGTGTTTCGCTGAGGGCTCCGCTCAGCCGGGCTGTTTGGGGAGGCCCTGCCTGGAAATACGCCAGAAGCCGTAGCCGATGACAACAGCCAACCAAGCCGCAGGAAATCCGGCAATGATGTCAAGCATGAGCATCGTCCTCAAAAGGGCAGGAAGGGCGGGGTCTCCTTATCTGAGCAACTCCAGGAGCAGCACAATCAGCAAAATCCCAACAACCACCAGAAAAGGCGTAGTCCAGACAGATCGCCCAAAATCAGACTCAGCCCTCCTCCAGCCGGAGCCAGAACAACAATGGAGAGAATACGGATTCGCTCAATCTGGTATTTGATGAACTCCCTGGTTTGATCTTGCTGGACTCAAGGCAGGCAGAGAACAAGGGAATTATTCGCCGCTTGAGGCGGCCGTGCCGTTGTCGGCCGCGGCCTCAAAGGCAAGCAGGGCGTTGCCCGGCATACCGCCCCAGAAGCCATAGCCGGAATAGACATACACCATGCCGCCGGCAATGGTCGGGCCGGGGCCGTCAAGTGAGCCGCCTCTGGTGTTGACATCGTTGACCGAGTAGTATTCCTGGGCGGTGTCGTAGTCCCACACGATAGACCCGTCCCGGGTTGAGTAGGCCCGCAGGTGGCCGTCAACCGAGCCGGAGAACACCACGCCGGGCAGGACCGAGATGGCCGCGGACTGGGCCGGGCTGCAATTCGCCTTGTCGCCACAGCCGGGCGGCGGGGTGAACCACAGTTTCTCG
Organism: uncultured Binatia bacterium (SeqCode); assembly: GCA_965200965.1. Lineage (GTDB taxonomy): Bacteria > Desulfobacterota > Binatia > Bin18 > Bin18 > JAAXHF01. Next base: position 3,337,312 of record OZ241744.1, on the reverse strand, counting down.
CCGGTCGCCATGTCATAGGCGGCAATGCCTCCGCCCTGGGTGCTATCAATGGAGGAGGTGATGGAGCCTTCCTGGGTGCGGTTGAGGTTGACCTTCACGTCGGACAGGGCCACATAGATGTTTGACTCGTCCGCGGCCGGCCCCCACTGGATGCCGCCCAGGATGCCGCCGGCCCCGGCCCGCTGCTGCCACACGATCGTACCGTCCTGGTCGGGGTCAACGGCGTGGACCACGCCCGACTTCTGGCCGGCCAGCAGAAGGCGTTTGCCGCCGGGCAGTTCGCGCAGAATAGCCGAGGAGCCAAAGTCGAGGTCGGGGCCGCGTGCCTCGGGGCAGTTGGTGTCGTCGCCCGACTCGCAGGCGATATTGAAGGCGTCGCCCGTGGTGAACTGCCGGGTCCAGATACGCTTGCCGGTCTCCATGTCAAAGGCCATGATGGCGTCGCTGGTGTCGGTGGGCGGGTCTGAATAGTTATCGCCGGTGGTGATGTAGACGCGCTTGAGCTTCGGGTCAAGGGTGGGGCTGGACCAGACCCCGGCCCCGGACGGCCCCCAGAGTTGGGTGCCAATTTTATTCTTGCGGACTTTTCCGGGTTCATCAACGGTGTAGGACTTCCACAGCAACTCTCCGGTCGTGGCGTTCAGCGCGCTGATGCTGCCCCGGAAGGTGCAACACTCGTAATCGGCCTCCCCGCCTGCCCCTTCTTCAAACGAGGCCATGCCAACGTACAGGCGGTTGTTGTACAGGGCCGGGCCGGCGGTGACGCGGCCGGTCGGGTGCTGCTCGATCCGGGTTTTCCAGATGAGCTGGCCAGTCCGGGCGTCAAGGGCGTAGACATTGCGTTCCACATCGCCAAAGTAGGCTGCGTAACGCGCTGCGTAACGCGGCGGGTCGCTGCCCTCCAGAGGGCCGACGGTCACGGTGGAGCGCACCCCGGCCCCGGTCGCATACGCCCAGTACAGACAGCCGGTCCGGGCGTTCAGGGAAAACACGACCCCCCGCATACTGCCGATATACACCCGGCCGCCAAACACGGTCGGCTGGGAGGTCTGGTAGTTCTCGGGCAGACCGAAGGACCATTTGAGCTTGAGCGTGGGGATGTCGGCCGCGGACAGGCCAGCTTTGTCCCGCGGCTGAAAGCGGGCGTTGCTGACATCACCGCCCCAGCCGTTCCAGTTGGCGGTCTGCTCGGACAGATCGAGCTGGCCCGGTCGCAGCGAGCAGTAGGTCCACGCGGCGGCCTCGTCGTCCCGGGCCGCGCCGAACTCCCGTTCTGAAATATAGGCCGCAATGGCCAGTCGCTCGGCCTTGGTCCGCATCACCCCCTGGAAGACCATGCGGCCAACCTCGAGCGAACGCATAATGAACTCGGGCGGCAGTTTGCGCATGACCCCAAGTCTGGGTGCCCGGGCCACCGAGGCATGACACTTGGCGCAGTGCTCATTGTAGAGCGCTTCGCCGTCCGGCTCGGCCAGGCTGACGGCCCAGGCCGGGCCGCCCATCAGCATCAGACACGCGGCAAGCAGCATCCCTGCGCGGTCCATGTGTCCCTCCTTATTTCTCAATCAGAATACGCCAGTGGGCGCGTTCAGGCTCAGAGACTTCGATGATATCCACGATGGCGTAGCCCTCGGCTTCCGCGGCACGCGGGATATCGCGGCGTCCCTTGGGGTCGTCAATCAACAGCGCTAAGACATCGCCCCGCTCCAGGTACTCAAGGCGGACCTTGGCCTTGGCCCAGTTGAGGGGGCACTTGACGCCGTGCAAGTTCATCTGTTCGGTCTTGGGGGGCATCGGCAGTGTACATAGCAGACCCGAACGCGCTTGTCAGCGCAAAGCGTCTCGTGCCGGCCACGCTGACGGCCGGCGGCTTTTCCGCTATGCTGGGGCGGCTGTGGCCAGAGACCGAGTGAATGGAGCGGAGCGGTGAGTGAACAGACGCGACCTGCAGCATACAAGCTGCGTCCAGAGTCTGACGACCGGGCCGGGCGCTTCCTGATCAACTATCAGGAGGAACTCAACCCCTCCCAGTACAAGGCCGCCGTCACCCACCGGGGTCCGCTGCTGGTCCTGGCCGGAGCCGGCAGCGGCAAGACCCGCACGCTCGTTTTCCGGGTCGCCCGCATGGTTGAGGAGGGCATTGACCCGGCTTCCATCCTGCTGCTGACCTTTACCCGGCGGGCGGCCGAAGAGATGCTGCGCCGGGTTGAGGCGCTCCTGGGAAGTCGCTGCGACCGGGTCACCGGCGGCACGTTTCACTCCTTTGCCAATACGATTTTACGCCGCTACGCCCATCTCCTGGGGGTTGCTCACGCCTTCACTATTCTGGACCGCAGCGACGCCGAGGACGTGATTAACCTGATCCGCAGCCGCCTGGGTCTGGACAAAAAAGAACGCCGCTTTCCCCGCAAGCAGACGATTCTGGAAATCCTCAGCCTGGCGGCCAACAAAACCTGTGGGGTGGCCGCGGTGCTCGACGAACAGTTCCCGCACTTGTTCAATGAGTTGGACGAGTTGGGCCAGATTGCGGAGTATTACCGGACCTATAAGCGTGAGCGCAGCCTGTTGGACTACGACGACCTGCTGAGCTGTTTGCGCGAACTGCTGCGCGACCATCCCGAGCTGGCCGACCGGCTGTCCCGCACCTTCCACTACATCATGGTCGATGAGTACCAGGACACCAACCGGCTCCAGGCCGCTCTTGTCCGGCTGCTGGCCCACTCCCACGACAATGTAATGGCGGTCGGGGATGACGCCCAGTCGATCTACAGCTTTCGGGGCGCAACAGTGCGCAACATCTTTGAGTTTCCCAGCCTCTTCCCCGACACCACCGTCATCAAACTGGAAGAGAACTACCGCAGCACCCAGCCGATTCTTGACCTGTCCAACGAAATCATCCTCCAGGCCAAAGAGAGCTATACCAAAAATCTGTTTACCCGCCGCGAGGCCGGCATCGCGCCGGTCCTGGTTGAGGCCGAGAGCGAACGCTACCAGTCGCGCTTTGTCGGGCAGAAAATCCTGGAGCTGCGCGAGTCCGGGGTGCCGCTGCCCGAGATCGCCGTCCTGTTTCGCTCCAGTTTTCATTCGTTCGATCTCGAAATCGAACTCAGCAAGCGGAACATCCAGTTTGTCAAACGGGGCGGCTTCAAATTTATTGAAACCACCCACATCAAAGACGTGTTGGCCCATCTGCGGATCATCGCCAACCCCCAAGACGCGGTCTCGTGGTACCGCGTGCTGTTGCTCCTGGACGGCGTAGGGCCCAAGAGCAGCGAGGCGATCCTGGCCCATGTGCTTGACGGCCCGGACCAATTCCAGGGTCTGGCCACCTATAAGGGGCGAGGCACAGTCGCCACGGCCTTGCAGACTTTGGCCGAGACGCTGCAACAGGCCAGGGCCGACGAGTTGAAACCGGCCGAACAACTCGACGTCATCGTGCGCTATTACCTGCCGCTCTTGAAACGTCGCCACCGGGACGACGCCCCCAAGCGTCAAAAAGACCTGGAGCACTTCGCCATCATCACCGAACGCTACCGCAGCCTGAATCGGATGCTGTCCGACATGGCGCTCGAGCCCCCGACAAGCAGCGTTGATAATATCCTGGCGACCGAGGACGAAGACGAGGGGCTGCTGACCCTCTCGACCATTCACTCGGCCAAGGGCCTGGAGTGGCACTCGGTGTTTATCATCTGGGCGGTCGAGGGCCGTTTTCCGAGCCTGCACAACAAAGACGACGACGAACTCGAAGAAGAGCGCCGCCTGATGTATGTGGCGGCCACCCGCGCCAAGGAGAACCTGTTTATCAGCTATCCGATCAACATCTTTGACCGGGCCACCGGCATGGTTTTCAGCCGGCCGTCGCGCTTTCTGGACGGCATTCCTCGGCGCATTCTGACCCCGGTCATGCTGATGGAAGAGGAGGATGAGGACGGTCAGGCGAGGTAGAGCGTCTCTCGGCTCAGGCGGCTTGGTCCGGTGGGTCGGGCCACACCACAGCCTGGACCCAAAGACCGCCCCCAGCCGCCTCTCCATCCGTGTTCCGCCTGTCCGCGTCGGTCGGCGGCCTGAGCGGCGTCTACCACCAAGTCTATTGCTCTCAGCAGCACTCGCACATTTGGCGGGCCGGGAGAAGAGGGCCGGGACGCCTCTTGCATCCCGGCCCGGATCATTTTATGTCAGGCGCAGCCATGCAGCAGGAGGGACGACAGTGGCGCTCAAAGAAAAACTTGACGGAGACTATGTCCACATCAGTTCAGTCGCCTGGCAACCCTTTCCAGGCGAGTTTTCAGCCGGTGGCATCCAATGGAAGCTCCTCCACGTCTCACCCGAATCCGGCGCGTGGACGGCCATTTTTGACTGTCCCCGGGGCTCGTCTTTTGCCCGACACGTCCATGTCGGACCGGGCGAATACTTTTTGACCAAAGGGAGAATGGAAGTCCGGGGCGGGAGCGAGGAAGGCGGGGCCACCGCAACCGCGGTGGGCTATGGTTATGAGGCCTGCAACGCCCGCCACGATCAGACGAACTTTGTCGAGGACAGCGAGTTCTACATGACCTTTCTGGGGCCGTTGCAGTTTATTGACGAGGCCGGCACTACCCTGGCCGTGGTCGGCTGGGAACAGGCCCAGGCACTGTGGGCCCAGCAGACGGGCACGGCGGTATAGGGCCGGCGCGCATCAACTTCGCCACGGCTCCACCAGAATCTTGGCGTGGTGCTCAGGCGAGGCCAACTCCTCAAACGCCTGAGCCACGCCCTCAACCCCGACCTTGCCTGTGATCAGCGGCTCGACCGGCAGCTTGCCGTCGGCAATAGCATACAAGGTCTGGCTGAACTCCTCGGACGTGTAGCCGAGCACAAACTGGAGGTTCAGCTCTTTATTGATGCCAGACATGGGCTGGATGGTGTCGTCTTCCATACACACCCCAACCACCATGATCCGGGCGTTGCGCGGGGCTGAGCGCATAATCTGGTCAATCACCCCGGGAACGCCGACACATTCAAACATCGCGGCCGGCCGCAACGGCGGACCGGTCGCCCACGGGGCCTGCTGCGGAGCCGTGCCGGGGTCGGCCACCGCGGCTTCTTGCCAACTGGCGTAGGGAGACCGCTGGTGGGGGTCAATGACGATATCCGCGCCCATCGCCTCGGCCAGTTGCCGCCGGCGGGGGGAGAAGTCCGCGGCCACGATGGGCCGGATGTCTTTGAGGCGCAGGGCGGCAATCACTGCCAGGCCAACCGGGCCACAGCCGATCACCAGCGGCACATCGTCCTTGTCCAGACGCGCCATCTGGACCGCGTGAGAGCCGACCGCCAGCGGCTCGGTCAGGGCGGCGTAGTCGGTCGGCAGGCCATCAGGCACGGCCAGCAGCAAGCTCTCGGTCAGTCGCATCAACTCGCCGTAGCCGCCGGGGTTGTCGTTTGAGTAGCCGACCGTCTCCACGCCCGCAGGACGGACCAGGACCGGCATGGAGCAGGCCCGGCTGCCGGCTTTGAGCGTCCGGGTCGTCTCCGGCCCATGATCGACGACTTCAACACAGAACTCATGGCCCATGACAATATCACGGCGGATATCCATATTGAAAATGCCGCCCGACTTCCCGGACACCTCAACCAGCTTCTCGGCGTGCTTGAGGGTGTGCAGGTCTGAGCCGCAGATGCCGCAGGCCAGGGTTTTGACCAGGACCTCGCCCGGTCCAGGCTCTGGGGCTGGCACATCGTCAACGATCAGGGTGTGGTCTCGCATTATCGCCGCGCGCATGGTGTTTCCTCCTCAGTCTCGCTTTGTTCGCATGGTGACAAACTCTTCTGCCGCCGTGGGGTGAATCCCGATGGTGGCGTCAAACTGGGCTTTGGTCGCCCCGCACTGTATCGCCACCGAAAAACCCTGAATAATCTCGCCGGCCTCGGGACCGAGCATATGACAGCCCAGTACCCGGTCAGACGCCCGGTCTACCACGAGTTTCATACATGTTTGCTCGGCCCGGCCGCTCAGGGTGTGCTTGAGCGGCCGAAAGGTCGAGGTGTAGACATCGATAGCCGGGTAGCGTTGCCGCGCTTCGTCTTCGGTCAGGCCGACCGCGCCAATCGGCGGATGACTGAAGACCGCGGTGGCGACATTGGTGTGGTCGGGTCGGGTCGGCCGGTCGTGAAACAGGGTTTCGGCCACGGCTTGGCCCTCGGCAATAGCCATAGGTGTCAGATTCAGCCGGTCGGTGCAGTCACCAATGGCAAAGATATGGGGGACGGTGGAGCGTGAATAGGCGTCAACCGTGACCGCACCGATGTCGTTCATTGCCACCCCGACCGCTTCGAGTCCGATATCCCGGGTGTTTGGCAAGCGTCCGGTGGCGTACAGAATCAGCTCGGTTTCCAGGCGGGTGCCGTCTGTCAGGGTGGCTGTGAGAGCGCCGTTGTTGCGCTCAATCCGGGCGACATCGGCCTGGAAGCGCAGGTCAATGGCCCGTTTGCGCATCTCCTCGGCCAGCGCCCGACGGACATCGCTATCAAAGCCGCGCAAGAAGAGCTCACCCCGGTACAGCTCTGTCACCTTAACGCCGAGGCCGTGGAAAATTGTGGCAAACTCAACCGCAATATAGCCTCCGCCGACAACAAGCACCCGCTCGGGCAGGCGGTCCAGATAAAACGCCTCGTTGGACGAGATGGCGTGTTCAATGCCCGGAATCGGGGGCAGGTAGGGCCAACTGCCGGTCGCCACCAGAATATACTCGGCCGTAGAGCGCCGGTCGCCAACGGCAACCGTATGCGGGTCAAGCAGCCGGGCCCGGCCTTCGATAATCTCGGCTCCGGCGTTGCTCAGCAGCGTGCGGTAGATGCCGTTCAGGCGTTCGATCTCGGCGTTTTTATTGGCGACCAGGCGCGGCCAATCAAGGCTGCACTGGCCCACCGTCCAGCCAAAGCCGGCGGCGTCCTCAAAATGATCCCGGAACTCGGCCGCATACACAAACAGTTTTTTCGGAATACAGCCGACATTCACACACGTCCCGCCGAGATAGCGTTCCTCCACCACGGCCACCCGTGCGCCATAGGCCGCCGCCATGCGGCTGGCCCGCACCCCGCCCGAGCCGGCTCCCAGCACAAACAGGTCGTAATCGTAACTGCTCATGCTGCCTGTCTATCCTGAGACGCAGGCCAGGTCCAGGGTCAGCAGGAAAACCGTCCTCAGACAGGGCGCTTGTCCTCGACACAAAACCGGAAGCCGGCAAATGTCAGCCCCAGCAGCAGATAAAAAATCAGGCCCGGATACACATGATAGATGCTGAGCGAGATCAGGCTGACGATCGACGTCAGCAGGGCCAGGGCCGGGGTTGCCGGATAACAGGGGGTCTTGAAAGGCCGGTCCATATGGGGTGCGTCTTGCCGCAGTTTGAAAAAGGCCAGCATGGAGACGATGTACAGGGTCAAGGCCCCAAAACAGGCAATGACGATGACCTCACCGGTTCGGCCCGAAAACAGGATGATGATCCCCAGCCCGGTATTGAACAGAAAGGCTTTGACCGGAGTCCGGTATCGGCGATGGATGGTCCCCAGAGCCGCGGGCGCAAAACCCAGACGGGAAAACTCGAAGACCGCTCTTCCGCCGGCCAGCATGATCCCGTGGAAGGAGGCCATCAGACCGAAAACGCCGGTGGCAATCAGCACATGCCGGGTCACGTCGTTGTCGCTGACGATATGGCCCAGCACCAGGGGCAGGGGCGAGTCGGAGGGCTGGGCGCTGTGGGCGGGATAGACGACCGCCTCCCAACCGGCTACCCCGACGGAGCTGGTAAATACCACAAGGCACAGGACGACCAGGGTCAGGAGGGCCAGGCCGAAGCCCAGCAGGATGTTGCGCTGGGGGTTGATGGTCTCCTCGGCCACATTGGCCACCCCCTCAATCGCCAGGAAAAACCAGATGGCAAAGGGGATGGCGGCAAAAGCGCCGCCCCAGCCCTTGGGCAGGGCGTTTGCGGTGACATGCTGCCACTCAAAATAGGGGAGGCTGACGCCGCTGAACACCAGCAGGCCGAGCGCCGCGATGGCGGTCATCAGCAGCTCAAACAGGGCCGCGGTTTTGACCCCAATGATGTTGATGACGGTGAAAAGCAGGTAGGCGGCTACGGCCATTGTGGTGGTGGTCGTGCCCGGAATCCAGTTCGCCAGATAGGCCCCGATGGCGAAGGCAATGGCCGGCGGGGCGAAAATGAACTCGATATTCTGGGCCATGCCGACCACAAACCCCCACCGCCGACCCAGGGCCGCGCAGGCGTAGTCAGCCGCGCCGCCGGCTTTGGGGATGGCGCAGGCCAGTTCCATATAGCTGAAGGTGAACGAGACGTACAGGACGATGATAAACAGGGTGGCAACCGCCATGCCCAGGGTTCCGCCCTCGGCCAGGCCCAGGTTCCAGCCAAAGTACATCCCGGAGATGACATAGCCCACCCCCAGACCCCACAGCATCAACGGCCCCAGACTTCGCTTGAGTTCCTGGCTGTGTTCCACGGATGTGTCATAGCACCTTTTCTTCTGGATGACACAAGCTCTTCCCGGCCCAGGGCGTTTCGGTGGCCGGCTTTCCCTTGTATTCCGCGCCCTTCTCGCCCATAAGGGAGGGCAGGAGGGAGTCATGCTCGATCTGATTATCAAAGGCGGACAGGTTGTCACTCCCCAGGCCGTTGGGGAGATGGATATCGGCATTCAGGGGGAAAAAATCGCTGCGCTTGGCTGGGCCGGCAGCTTGGCCGCGGACGCTGGACGGGAGATTGACGCACACGGCAAGATCGTCATTCCGGGCGGTATCGAGCCCCACGCCCATATCGGCATTCCGGTACCCAGCCAGTGGTCTGGCCAGCCCGACATCATGACCCAGCCACCGCAGGACGCCAGCCGGGCGGCGGCCTTTGGCGGGGTGACAACGATTGTCGATTTTGCCGGAGACCTGAGCTTCCAGGACAAGGGCGATGCGCCGGCCAGGTCGATGATGAGCGTGCTGGAAGAGCGCCGTGAGGTGTTTCGGACCCACGCCTACACCGACTACAGCTTCCACTATATTCTGGCCGGTGAGGTGGCCCCGCAGACCATCGGCGAGATTGCTGAGGCCGTGCAGGAGGGCGTGGCCAGCTTCAAAATTTTCACCACCTTTCATCCTATCCGGGTCCCCTACGGCCATCTGTCGGCCATCTTTGCCGAGGTCGCCAGGCACGGCGGCATCATGGCCGTGCATGCCGAAGAGGATGAGGTCGTGCGCTATATGACCGAGAAGCTCAAGCGCGAGAACAGCGCCCAGGGCTACAACCTGCACCTGGTGCATAACAATCTGTCTGAAGACTTGGCCTTCCGGCATATTATTCGGCTGGCCCGGCATAGCGGCGTGGGGGTGTATTTTGTGCATACCACGGCCAAGGAAGGCGTGGCGGCGATTGCCGAGGCGCGCAACGCCGGCCAGCCGGTGTACGGCGAGGCGCTGCACAACTACCTGGAGTTCACCTGCGACGATTACAAAAAGCCCGGCGGAACCGCCATTCATACCTACCCGGCCATCAAGTTCGCCGATGACCGGGACGCGCTGATTGCCGGCCTGATGGACGGACGGCTGGCCACCACCGCCACCGACGAATATACCACCCACAAGGGCCCCAAACTGTGGGGCGACACCATTGAGACGGTGTGTGGCGGCCATAACGGGATTGAGACCCGCATCCCGGTTGCCTACACCAAGTTTGTGGCCGAGCGGAAGATGTCCCTCCAGCGCTTTGCGGACATTACCTCAACCAACGCGGCCAAGCTGCTCGGGCTGTATCCGCAGAAGGGGACGATTCAGCCGGGCAACGATGCCGACCTGGTCGTGCTTGACCCCACGCTGCACAAGACCATCGGCCTGGACGACCTGCACGCCAATTCCGACTACAGCATCTGGGAGGGCTTTGCCGCCCGGGCCTGGCCGGTTATGACCCTGCTGCGGGGCAAGGTGATTGTTGAGGATGGCAAACTGGTGGGCAGCTCGAGCGACGGCCGCTGGCTCAAGCGGCGCGTGTCCGGGGATGTGACAGCACGGCCGGTATTGTAGCGCGTCGCCGGCCACGGCCTGCAAAGGGGGACAGGATGAAGGGAGAGGTGCCGCCCTTCAGGTATTGGGTCAGGATTATCCCAAGCGCGGCGCTCTCCCGACCCCATATTTTTTCAGCCAGTTGGTGAAGGTCTGGGAGTTGGGGAGGCCGACGAGCCTGCACGCTGCCGACTTGTTGCCCCCGGTCTCGGCCAGCGCCCGGCTCAGGTAGTGCCGGGCCACATCGGCCAGCAGGCCAGGCAGCGCAAAGCCGTCTCCCAGACTGCGGTTCAGCACCGGGTCAGCAGCCCGGGCGTCTTTTCTGGCCGGGAACAGGGCCGCCCGAATGTCGTGGGCGTCAATGCTGGGCTCGACCGTCCAGATAGCAGCCCGCGACAGGGTGTTGGACAGTTCCCGCACATTGCCCGGCCAGGGGTGTTGGAGCAGCAGATTGCGCGCCTCAACGGCAAGCGTCTTCTCCACCCAGCCGGGCTGTCGCCCACACTCGGCATTGATGCGTTCCAGGACATGATCGATCAGCAGACCAAGGTCGCCGGTCCGCTCGCGCAGCGACGGCAGGCGCAGCACGCCAACCGCCAGTCGGTGGAACAGGTCCTCCCGGAATTTCTGGCCGGCGACTTCTTCGTGCAGGTCGCGGTTGGTGGCGGCGATCACCCGAATGTCAATGTTTCTGGGCTGAGTCGAGCCGAGGCGCTGGACCGTGCCTTCCTGGAGGCAGCGCAGGAGTTTGACCTGGGCGGTCAGCGGCAGCTCGCCGATCTCATCCAGAAACAGGCTGCCGGTGTGGGCCGCTTCAAGATAGCCGGCCTTGGCCTCGGCCCCGGTAAACGCCCCTCTGGTGCTGCCAAAGAACTCGGCTTCAAGCAGCTCGCCCGGAATGGCCCCGCAGTTGACCTCAAGGAACGGTCCGCCGGCCCTGGGGCTGGACGCATGAATGGCGCGGGCAAACAGCTCTTTGCCGGTTCCTGACTCGCCCTGAATCAGCACCGGAACATTATGGACGGCCAGCCGTCTGGCCCGGGCAATCTCGGTTTTCATGGCCTCACAGCGATGGATGATCGCCCCGAACTCGGGGGCGTGTTGGGGCAGCCCTTGGGTGAGGCGTACAATCCGGTCATCGCTCGGGCCCGTGCTGCCCGGCAGATATTCCGCGGCAATCTCGAACGGAAACGACACCGTGCGCACGCCGTCTTCTACGGATGATTCTATCAGTTCAGCCGGGTGGCTGGTCTTGGCCAGCACAATCCACACCGCGGCCATTGCCGGCGTGCCCGGGCTGAGATGGTAGACCAGGCGCGGAGCGCCGTTTCCAGCGCCGAGCGTGTCAAGCACCGCAACCGCGGCCTCGTATATTTCATCAAAGCGGGTGGGGCTGCTCAGCCGGGCCGGGTGCAGGCTGGCTTCTATCCCCAGGCGTTCACTCAGCCACGCCCGATAGCGCTGCGACTGTCGGGGCTTATGGTCGCTGAGCAGATGGACCGCCTCCAAGTCCAAGGTACGCGCCGCCTGTCCAATCGGCCCCAATGCGTCCCCCAACTCACCGCCGGAGACGCGCAGGTCGGTATTGCCCAGCCAGGCGACAAGGACACATCCGCTCATGCCTTGTTCATACAAGATTTCTTGTGAATTGCAACATTTCTTCTCTCTCCAGGGGAGAGGGAAGGGGGTTTGGTAGCGAAACGGCGCTGATTTGTGTATAGTAGCCCTGTTTGGCACAAGTGGCACGCACCTTGCATTATTCCCAAGGGCAGCAAGGGGAGGACGAACATGCTACGCGAATACCAGCTTACCAATTTCAAGGCGTTTGGCGAGACAGTCGCGATTCCGATCCGTCCGCTTACCCTCATCTTTGGGGCCAACTCGTCCGGCAAAAGCTCCATCTTCCAATCGCTCCTGCTCCTGAAGCAGACGCTTGAGGAGGCGAAAAACCCCCACACCGCCCTGCTTCCCAAAGGCTCGCTGGTTGATTTGGGGTCATATAAGGATTTCGTGCATCGGCATGAGACAGAGCGGGATTTTGAGTTTTGGGCACGGTTTGATCTGGAGATACCTCTCTTCCTGTCTCCTGACGAGACGATACGGGAAGCCGCTCTAGGAGTCCTATTCACCTATTCAAAAGAAGCTCTGGCGCTAGCGGATCCCTGGGCTGTCGCTCTAGCTCTGAATGTCGGAGATGATGCGCAAAAGATCCTGGAAATTGCGGCTCCTGGCTGGGGGCTCGGATATGATACGCAACATGTCATGGAGACGGTTCGGTTCTCTTCCAAATCCAAATTGGAATTCTGGGGGCGCTGGTGGAACGCCCTTCATTCTTGCTATACTGGTAATGATCCCGAATACAGAGATCTCGCTTTTCTGCTGTCAAAAAACTCTGATGGCGGGCATATCATTCCTGGCCTCGAAAGCAATCAAATAAAGGAGAGGTTGCGGACTATCGAACGTTCTAAAATTAAAGAGGCCCTTTGCAGCGAGCTTGAAGACGCTCTTCAAAGGGGTGCAGAGGAAATACACCAGCTAGACATCCCTACCTATCAGAATTTTCTACCCGAACACTCTTCTGAGAGAATAGATTTCTCAAGCTCCGATCTGTCCAATCTAATGGGCACATGGATGAGTCTCCCGCGCAACCGAATTCTTTCAAGGTTCCGCGCAAACCTGGAAAGTTTGATATATCTAGGGCCTCTGCGGAATCCGCCAAAACGTGTCTACGAATACAGCGGCGACACGACTGAGTATGTCGGACAGTCAGGCGAGCTTCTGCCTTCCATTCTCTTTGAGAACCCCGATCTAGTGGAGAAAATCAACGCCGACCTGAAAGGTCTCGGCGTGCAATACACCCTGAAAGTTTCCAAACTGCAACACGAAGAAGACGCAAGCCCCAGCAACGTCTTTTCTCTACGCCTTACCGACAAGAATATCGACGTAGATGTCAGCCTGCGGGATGTCGGCTTCGGTATCAGCCAAGTGCTGCCCATCGTGGCACAGGCTGAGCTCTGTGAAGCGAAGACACTCTTGATTGAACAGCCCGAAATCCACCTTCACCCCGCCCATCAGGCCGAACTCGGCGACCTGTTCATCCGGTCCGCCAAGAAGCGGGGCGACCTCTTCCTGAAGCGGGGCAACACCTTCCTGCTGGAGACGCATAGCGAGCACCTGCTGCTCCGCATCCTGCGACGGATACGCGAAACAACGGAAGACGAGTTGCCCGACGGCTTCCCGGGCATCCGCCCGGAGGATGTCGCCGTCCTGTACGTCGAGCCTGGCGAGAAGGGGGCACGGGTCATTGAGATTCCCGTAACCGAAGACGGTGAATTCGACCGTCCCTGGCCACAAGGCTTCTTTCCGGAACGAGCGAAGGAATTATTCTGACAATGATTCACGAATATGCGCTAGAGCCTGAACTTGTCGCGTCCTGGCATGATCGCCTAAAGGGAAGATTTTTTATTAGCCAGTTTGGTTCTGACAAGGGAAAAGTTGTCTCACGTTACCCCAAGAAATGGAAAAGACTGGTTTGGGAAGCTTTTGATGACACCTTCAGCGGCCCCCCCAGCAAAAAAGAAACGGCACGGGGACGGATAGAAGAATTGGTAAAACAGTTGACTATGCCCGTGGTTAAGCGTCCGGGATATATCTGGGACGACTCCCTCGGCTGGCTCACCAACGCGGAGAATGAACACACCCGCAAACCCTTTCACGCAATCCTGGCCCGCGACAACCCACGCAGAAACACAAACATCATACTTGAAGACGCCATCGTAGATGGAACGCCTGAACTCTGGAACACCCCGGGTACAAGAACCGTCAAACGGACCGCGGAAGCAATGGCAGAATGCGTTGCGCCGATGCTGCGTTGCGCAACAAAAGTACTGTTTGTAGACCCGCACTTCCGCGCTACCGAAGAGAGATTCAGGAAACCTCTGGCCGCATTTGTCAGGATCATCGGGACCCGAGCCTCAGATCTCACAATCGAACTCCATACGGCCGATCGCGATGGTGCGCCGATTTGGGAGAAGTTTCAGAAAGAATGCAGGGCTAAGCTCCCTCCTATTCTTCCCGCAGGAGCGACACTCACCGTACATCGTTGGAAAAACCGTGAGGATGGCGACAAGATGCACAATCGCTACATCCTGACCAACCTTGGTGGCGTGGAATTCGGCCACGGGCTTGACGAGGGAGACCCAGGCACGACCGACGACGTTTCACGCTTCGAAGCCGGTCCCTATAACCGCCGCTGGAATGACTACGCCGGACCGGACTTTGCCTATGACCGCGATGGTGAGCCTTTTTCAGTCCAAGGTACAAGTGACACAAGCTGAGCCGATGAGTTGAACAACCGGCCTACAACAGCCGGAATTGCCGCAGCACCGCGGCTACCTTCTCATCCTGACGCCCCAGCGAGCGGAAGGCTTCCAGCAGGGAGTGCAGATGTGCGCGGTTGTGGGCCAACTCCTCTTCGACCGCTTGCACCTTGCCCTCAAGGGGCCGCACGAGCGTCCGCCGGTCCCACAGCGCAAACCCAAGCGTCGCCGCCACAAGCGCGGCAAACGCGCCAACAATCCCCAGCATGAGTTGCGAAAGCCGATCAAACTGAGCATTCATATCCGTCCGCAACTGCTGAATCTGCGTCTGCATATCCGTCCGCAACTGCTGAATCTGCATCTGCATACCCGTCCGCAACTGGTCAGTGGCCGCGGTGTTCGCCTCAATTTTGCTCGCCAAGTGGCCTTGCCCCGCTTCCAGCCTGGTCAGCCGCTCAACGATCTCCCGGTCTGAGATGCGCGGGGCGGTCTCAACCGCTCCGAGGCCGACGGGACACAGCAGTGCCAGGAGCAGGACAGCAGTTTTCAGACACCCCGGCATGGGTCTTATGAAACGCGACACCGGCAATGAAGTCAACGCCCGCGTGTCCCGGCCGGCGTCCCTTGTCCGATCGGTCCGATTGGGCTAGGCTGGCCCGATATGTGAACAGACCCTTTGGAACACCAGGGGGGAAAGGAAGGAGTGACCATGAGAATCGGCATACAGATGGTCCTGCAGAACCATAAGGCCCACGACGACCGGGAAATGTACAAGAATGAAACCCGCCTCGCCATCGAATCGGAGGGCATGGGCTTTGATATAATCTGGCCGGTTGAGCACCATTTCTTTGATTACTCAATCTGCCCCGACAACATGCAGTACCTGAGCTATATCGCCGCCCGGACCGAGCGCCTGCAACTGGCCACCGGCGCGATCATCCTGCCCTGGAACAACCCGATGCGCGTCGTCGAAAAAATGGTCCTCCTTGACCACCTGTCCGACGGGCGGGCCGTCCTCGGGCTTGGCCGGGGGCTGTCGCGGCGCGAGTACCGCGGTTTTGGCGTGGATATGTCCGAGGCCCGGGACCGCTTTAACGAAGCGGCCGAGATCATCGTCAACGGCCTGGAAAACGGCTTTGTCGAAGCCGACACCCAGCACTACAAACAGGCGCGGATTGAGGTCCGGCCGCGGCCGGTCGGCAGCTTCAAGGGCCGTCGCTACATGGTGTGCATGTCGCCCGAGTCGTTTGACGTGGCCGCCCGGCTGGGCCTCGGGGCAATGATGTTCTCCCAGATGAGCTGGGAAAAGGTGGCCGACAACATCCATCAGTACCGGGAAAACTTCCGCAAACACAACAACGGCGAAGAAGCCCCGCCGATCAACTGCGCCGACTTTGTGGCCTGCACCGAGGATGTCAAGCGGGCCGAAGAGATCGCCCGGGTCAATATCGTCGGCTACTACTGGAGTGTGATGGAGCACTACGAAATGACCGGCGATCATTTTGCCGAAACCGGCAAATCCTACGCCCACTACGCCCACGCCGCCCAGCAAATGAAGGCCGCCGGCATGGACGCGGTGGTGGAAGACTTCCTGAACGCCAACCTGTGGGGCACGCCCGACATGCTGGTTGAGAAAGTCCGCAAACGCCGTGAGGTCATCGGCGACTTTGAGATCAACGGCTGCTTCAGCTACCAGAGCCTGCCCTACGACGAGGTCGAACGCTGCATGAGGCTGTTCGCCCGGACCGTCGGCCAAGAACTCCACAGCTGGACGCCCAAGACCGTTCAGGCTCCGGTTGATGTGGCGGTCGGCTCAGCCCTGCACGCCAAATAATCGGAGCGCGTCAGCAGGCCCTCTCACAGCCCCGCCCGGTCTCAGCCGCGGCAGGGCTTTTTTCTGGCACGCTCTCCTCTGGACCGACAACAAGGGTGAGCCCCCGAAAGCCCTGCACAACCACCCGCCGACCGACCGGCAGGAAAAGGGCCGGCCGCCTCTCTTTGGCGTGTTCAAGTTCGGCCCGCCACAGCTCACCGTTGACCCGCACATAGCCCTGGGGGTTCAGCACCTGGCACACCCGAGCTCGCGCGCCGAGCAGCCGCGCAGCCCCGGTTTTTACCTCAGACTCGTAGGCCGAGCGTACATACGGGTAGAGGGCAAAGTCCTTGCCGATGGCCAGGCTCAGCAACAGCAGGCCGGCCCACCGCGGCAGAGCGAGCCACGCGTGAGCCCCGACCAAAATCAGCCCCCACAGGACCCAGCCAGGGACCTGGAGCAGCAGGTATTTCCGAAACGTGCTCATACCCCGGCAGTTCCCGCTGCTCCGCCCTCCTCCACCACCCGACAGAAGACATTCACCGCCGCCATCTGGGCCAGGGTGGCGCAGGGTGTCCGCGACAGGCCTGGATGGGCCACCACAACGGCTAGGCTGCGGGCCCGGGACAGGGCGACATTCAAACGGTTGCGGCTGAACAGAAACTCGATGCCCCGGGGCGAAGTCTCGCCGTGGCTGGCGCACATGGACACCATCACCACCGCGGCTTCCTGGCCCTGAAACTTATCGACCGAACCCACCCTGGCCGACGGCCCCAGGGCCGACTGGAGCTTACGCACCTGCATATTATACGGGGCAACAATCAGGATATCGTCCCAGCCGACCGCTCCGGCGGGCTGGCCTGTTTCATCGGTCAGCGCCCGGCCTAGCAGTTCATGCACAATCTCCCGGATCACGGCGACTTCTTCGTCGCTGGCCTGGGTATTGCCGCTATGGACGACCGGCACAAAGACGAGGCCGGCCTCCCGCCGGATATGCCCGCCTGCGCCTGGCGGCCGGCGGACAAGCCGCTTGCCGGTGTGGGCCGCGGCCCGCAGCCGGCCGTCATACATAGTGTCGGAAATAAAGCCGCACAGTTCGGGATGGAGCCGCCAACTGGTATCCAGGAACAGCCCCAGCCTGTCGGGGATGGTCGCCCGGCCCTGGAGCAGGTATTCGAGAGCCGACTGACCGCTGTGGCCGGGATGCGAGCCCTGGATCGGCTGACTGAGCTGCATCTGGTCGCCGAGCAGAACGAGGTTTTTGCTGGAGGGGGCCATGCCGATCAGGTTGGCCACCGAGACTTGGCCGGCCTCGTCAACAAACAGGTAGTCCAGCCGCTCCCGCATGTCCGCGGCGCTGAAGGCCCAGGCCGTACCGCCGATCAGCCCGACCTTGTCCAACTCGGGCAGGGCGTAGCGGACCGATTGGGCGTAGCGCGCCCCGCGGCAGCGGGCAAAAAACGGGGCGTCCGACGGACCGCCGACCTTGATGCAGTCGAGCCGACCGTTGTGGAGCTCGCCGCATTTCTCCAGCAGATTCAGAATCGCGGCGTGACTGTTTGAACTGATCCCAACACGCTTGCCCTGCTCCAGGAGCGATACAATGGCCGCGGAGGCAACGGTTGTTTTACCGGCCCCGGGCGGGCCCTGGATGCACAAACAGGAATGGTCAAGCCCGGACACCAGACGCACGGCCGCGGCGCACAGGTCTTCGCCGGGAGCGACGAGGGGCTGGGGCACGCCGGCGGGGTCGGAGGCCGGGCGCAGACGGGGTGGCCGACGGGCCAGGAAGTCGGCCAGGGCAGGAGAGAGGGGGCGGCCTTCCTGCCAGCTTCGGGCGGTATGTTCGATGGCCTCGGCAATCACCTGGGCTGGGACGCGCTCATTCGGAATCAGGGACAGCCGGGCCGGGGGGCGAGCGTCGCCGAACTGCCGGAGTTTGCGGAGGCCAAACCTGAGACACACCCGCCCCGCGTCCCGGTTGAGGGCGTGGATTTCGGTGGTGATATCGAGATCGTGAGCAAAAAAGCAGGCCGCGCCTTCGGTCAGTTTGGTGTCCTGGTCCGGGTCAAAGGTGTACCAGAAACCCAGCGATTTTTTGATGGAAACGGGCAGCTCAGACTCGCGGCGCAGCCCGCCGAGGCAGTCACCGTCTTCAATCAGTTCCTGCTCGGTCATGGCCTGGCGTTCAAAGGTTGCCCACCACATCGGCTTTTCCTCGCGGCGATGAAACTCCAGCACCTGGCCCAGCATCTCCTGGGCCTGCCAGCGCGGCTCGTCCCCCGCCCGCTCTTCCCGTCGCTCAGGAATGGCGGTCAACAATTGCGCGGCCAACTCGTGGCGCGGGTTGGGCTGGGCCGGCACTTCGGGTGTGCCCTCCTCAGACCGGCCCGGGCTGGCCGGCAGCCAGACCATGCCGGCTTCGCGCTGCCGCTCCCGCAGCCAGCCGGCGAGTTGCCGGGCCGACTCACAGTCTTCCCGATTATAGGCCCTGATCTCTTGCAGCATGGCTGAGGCCCGCCAGTCCGGCGGCTCATCGCTGGCCAGCCAGCGTTCATAGGCCACTACCGAGTCAAGCGCAGTGCCGACTGCTCCGGTCCGCTTCGGACGAAACAGCCGCTCCAGGTTCTTGAGCGAGTAGCGCGGCTCGCCAACCCGCAGCCCCTGGCGGACAATCGTGTACAGATCGATAAAAACACCGTTGCGCAGCAGGGCGTCCACCTCGGCCTCGCGCGTCGCGTAGCGGCCCATCAGACGCCGCAGGGCCGTTACTTCGTAGTGCCCGTAGTGGTAGATATGCGCGCCTAGGTCGGCCTGCCAGCGGGCAAACGCCCAGTCAACAAAGGCTTCAAAGGCGCGCTTTTCCTGCTCGGCGTTGTGGGCCCACCAGTCAAAAAACCTGGGCGTGGCGGGCTCGAGAGCACTCGCCCCAAACAGGTACTCCAGCCCGCCC
This sequence comes from uncultured Binatia bacterium (SeqCode), assembly GCA_965200965.1. GTDB lineage: Bacteria > Desulfobacterota > Binatia > Bin18 > Bin18 > JAAXHF01. The sequence continues at coordinate 3,318,185 of OZ241744.1, read as the reverse complement.
TCAATCAGCGGATAGCCCTCCAGGTCACAATAGATATCAAGAGCCGATTCGGGCGGCAGCAGGGCCAACCCGCGGCGCGGGTCGTCCGCCGCAGGCGTCACAAGCTGGCAGGCCGGTGTATCGGCACCGACAGATGCCAACTGGAGGCGGGCCTGCTCCCGCAGGCGAGCAAAAACCGCGTCGTCCAGGAAGGCGAACGATGAGCTCTTCTGAGTCATCGTTCGCCTTTGCGCCACACGCTGCCGGTCGGTGCCGGCCAGGCCGCGCATGGTGTATATCCCCGCGGCCTGGATCTTTTCGACCTGGGCCTGGTTGATGTTGGCCACCCGGCACAGGTGATCGCTGGCTTCAAGCAACGCCTCGGCGTGCGACTGCCAGCGGCCGTTCTCGCCCCACGGGTTGGGCGGCGGCGGACGGCCGGGCGCAAAGTCGTCCAGGAAGGCGACAAAGGCGCTTTTCAGCGCCCGGTAGTAATACACATAATCGGCCGTCCGAAAGGCGCACACCTGGCCGTTGCCCAGCACGCAGGAGAGCCGCTCAGGACAGCGGCCCTGGACCGCCTCAAGCAGTTCGGCATAGCCGCACAACTGGATGAGAAACTCGGGCCGCACCGCCCGCGCCAGCCTAGTCTCCCACACCTCGTAGGCATAGCCGCCCAGCCGCGACGGCGTTTCAACCCGGACCAGGAAATCGGCTTCCCCGACATAATCAGCCTGGGCCAGCACGCCTCGAAAAATCACCTCGTGTCCAGCCTGCATGGCGCGCAGGGTGTGCTGCGCACGGTCGCCGCCGGGCGGAACCCTGTACACTTGGCGGCCCTGGTCGTGGAGCTGCTTGAGGAAAGCCTGCTCGTGGCGGCGGCCGTGCTCTGCCAGGATCAACTGCTGGGGCGACTCGGCGTCCGGCTGAGCGGCCTGGGGGTCGTCAAGCCCCCTGCGCGTCATCCAGCTCGCAAACGGCGAATGCAGAAACTCCAGCAGGTCAGACGGGCTGTAGCAATAGCGATCGGTGTCTTTCCGCATGAACCACTGGCCTATTCCAAGACAACGCCCCGAAACGACGGGCCAAAACTCACCCCGGTCACATGGGGCTGGGTGGCCAGGAGGGTCTGGACGGAGTGGCAGGTATGGAACTCGCGGCGAATGGCGCTGAAGGCGGGATCGACCGATCCGTCTTCGCGCAGCTCGGGCAGGACATGATCGAGCTGGTGCAGCAAGACCCTGACCTGTTGCCGATTATAGACCGACCAGACGACTTCCTGGCCGACCCCGACCTTCAGACTGTCGTTCAGGAAGATCAGCGGAAACCCTTCCTGCTGGGCCAGATTGTGGAGCAGATGATAGTCGTCGGCCTGATGGGGATTCAGATAGGCAATGCCTTCAAGCAGAAACCGGGCGTCAGCCGCAATCCGAAACGCCACAGCCACCAGCCATACCCCTTCCCGGCCCTGATAGCCGATGAGGCGCACAGTGATCGGCAGCCCTTCGCGGCGAAAGGAGAACAGCTCAGGCACCCGCATGGCCAAGCCGGTCTTGCGCCGACCGGCCAAGCCAACCAGGATGGGCGTGTAGAACGCCTGCCGGCGCAGCCGGGCGTGGTAGCCGGCAGCCACATTGACCTTCACAACACCTGTCCCCTTTGCGCACCCATCTCGTCTGGCCTTATCTGCGTCAAGGCGCGGGGTCAAGGTGGTTGCGCGGGAGGAAACGTGAAAACACAGGCGGGGTCATTGGAGGAATCGAGATGCCAAACTTCGAAGATATCGCCAAAAAGCGCCAGGCGCATTTTCGGCAGACCTCTGCAACAGTCAGCCAGCAGGGACGCTCGCCCTCGGATGCTCACGGGCAGAAATACGGCTACCTCCTGAGTGTGGGGTGTGAGGAAGAAAACCTCTACCCGCCACTCCGGGGCGAGGACGGGGCGGTCAGATTTTTCAAAGACCGCAACATCCCCTGGTGGCAATCCGGCCGGAACGGCGACCGTTCCAAGGGGGAGAGGCCGACCCGCAACATGGCGAGTTCCCAGATTGCATGTGTGAACTTTCTGCTTCCTTTGGCTGACATACCCGGCGCACTGGCGGCGGGTATTCGGAGCATTGACAGCGATGTCAGCGATATCGCTCCAATCTCCCACCAGGGCACCGTGTCGCCTATCGAGTTTGAATGGGTCGGCCTCGATCGTCCGCTTGAGGAGGACGCGGCCCTGACCCGGGGAGCGAATGTGACCAGCATTGATGCCTTTGCGGTCGCCACGACCAATGGCGGCAGACGGCGCGCCTATCTCCTGGAGTGGAAGTACACGGAGAAATACCAGAGAGAAGATAAAGGCCAGGGAAATCAGGGCAGGACGCGGCGACAGCGCTATGCCGCTCGCTACTCCGCCGGCTCTTCCTCCTTCAACGGCGTGGCTCCGATGGAAGAACTGCTCTACGAACCCTTCTACCAGATCATGCGCCTGCGGCTGCTGGCCGACCGGATGGTTGAGCAAAAAGAGTTCGGCGTTTCAGAGGCGAAACTCGTCAGCGTCGTGCCTGAGGGCAACTGGGCGTATCGGGAGAAAGTCACCTCTCCGCCTCTGACCAGGCGATTTCCCGGGCTGAAAACGCTTGAGGCCATGGTCCGCGCCACCTTGAGGCGACCCGACGACGCCTTCTCAGGGGTCTGTCCGTCCGTGCTTGCTGAGGCCGTGAGGCGGGACTGTGGCGGGGCGGTCTCGGAGTGGGCGGCCTACTAGCAAGAGCGCTATGGGTGGTAGCTTTCGAGTTTTCCGGGCGAACGGCAAGCCTTATTGATTCCGTTCGTCGATCAGGGCGTCGAGTTCGTGGCGCAGGCGGTCAAGCACCACGTCATAACCGAAGTGGCCGAGCTTGGCGCTTTTCTTTTTGAGGTTGACGGTTGTCGGCCCGCACCACAGGCCGAGGTCAGCGTCGTCGGTCTCGCCCGGCCCGTTCACCCGGCAGCCCATGACGGCGATAGTGATATCGTGCTGCTTGGCGTAGGTGGTCATGGCTTTGACCTGCTGGGCAAGTTCGACAAACTTTTCGTTCTCGACCCGCGAGCAACTCGGGCAGGAAATGATGTTCAGCCCTGAGTCGAGGTCGGGCACCGACCGGAAGCGGCCGTTTTTGACATCTTCAATAATCTGAAAACCGGCCGTGACTTCCTCGTGCTTGCGCTCGTTGGGCAGGGTGAGGGAGACGCGCAGCGTATCGCCGATGCCCTTGGCCAGCAGTTTTTCAAACGCGACCCGACTCTTGATAATCCCGTCGGGGGGCAACCCGGCTTCGGTCACGCCGAGGTGCAGCGGCACATCGGGCCGGGCGGCGGCAAAGCGCGTGTTGGCCTCAACCACCTTGGCCGGGTCTGAGTCCTTGAGCGATACCACAAACCGCTCAAAGCCGAACTCGTCCATCAGCCGGCAATGGTACAGGGTGGACTGGAGCAGGGCTTCCATCTGATCGCCCGGGTATTGGGCCAGAAAGGCCGGGGCGACCGAACCACAGTTTACCCCGATCCGCAAGGCCACATCGGTATCGCGGGCGATACCGACAAGCCAGGCAACCTTCTGGGGAATGCTCTTGGCCTTTTCAATATGGTGCAGATGGCCGGGGTTGTAGCGGACCTTATCCACATACGCGGCGACCGTGGCGGCCACCTTGTAGTTTTCTTGCAGGTCAACCGACAGGGTGGCGGTCGTCTGGGCACGAATCTCTTTGAGCGCAGCCGCCTCTTTGGGGTTATCAACCGCAATACGAACCACGCCGGCCCCGGCCTCCTGGAGCTGGTGGACCTGGGCAACCGTGGCGTCAATATCGGTCGTCTTGGTCGCGCACATGCTCTGGACGATAACAGGGCTACCGGCACCAAGCTCGACCTTGCCAATCCGGACCGCTCGGGTGGGAGTCTTTTCCATAGTTTTTCCCTGGCGTGAGGCCACACGATCAATGCAGGACTGGCATTTTAGCGATCGGGGCGGAAGGGTGCTTTTTGGCGTACTGCTGGAGTTGGGTCTGAATCTCCACAATCCAGTGCTGGGCTTTTTCTTCGTCAATCTCCCCCGCTTCCCGCTTGCGCTCAATCTCGTCAAGAAATCGTTCAAAGAAGGTTTTCATAGCCTCCTCCTTGGGGCTGAGCTTGGCAGAAAAGGCGGCTGTCGTCCAGGCCGGGGGAGCGCTTCGCACCGGGCATGCTTCACCGTGAGTCCCGGCGGGGCCGCCCTCTCAGAACGGTTCGCGCTCGAGGGTGGCAGAGAGCTGGAGGGGTTTTCCGGCCCGGATAATGGAGAAGGAGACCCTGGTGCCAGGTTCGTAGGAACTCAGGACTTGGCTGAAAGCCTGGGCGTCCCGGACAGGTTTGTCATCAACCGCAACGATCAGATCCCCCGGTAAATCCACCGGCGCGGCCACGGTGCGGTTTGTATACACATGGTGGGCAATGGTCAGCGGAATGGCAAAGGCTCCGGCGGGAGACATGGACAGGGCAAAGACGGCGACCCTGAACCAGTTGGGGCCTTTGGGCTGGGGTGTATTCGCGCCGATAAATCCGGCCCGGGCTGCCGGGCTGCCGGGGATGACGCTCAGGACATGGACCCCTTGCAGGCCCTGCTCGGGCGTCACATACAAAGCCCCAAGATAGGGCCGCTGGTCGGTAACGGAAGAGTCCGGAAAGTCTGGAAGAATATCGCCAGAGGCGAACCCGGTCTGAGAGGGGTCTTGAGCCGGGACGTGACCGGGCACCTGATACGGGGCGACAGACGCCTCGGATGTCTGGGGCACGGAGGTGTCAAGAACCTGCGGGCCGCCAGGTGCGTGTTCAGCTCCGCCTTGGGCTGAATCGCCGCCTTGAGCGCAGACAGCGAGCGGCCAGAGGAAAAGCGCGGCCACAAGCCCAGAGGCATGGATTTTCATCGCTCTCCCTCCTTGACAGGTGCGGGCGGTCGACCGAGGGGGGCTCTTCTTCCACGGTCGGGAGAACAGGCAAGCCAGCCTTATTCAAGTCCGGCCAGGACCTGCTCAAGGTCTTCTACCGGCACCATTGTGCCGACCTGCTTAAAGCGGACAATACCCTGTTTGTCGATAATGACATAGGCGCGATTGCCGAGCCGTTTTTCCTCGTCCAGCCAGCCGGTATAGTCCCGAATCACCTCGGGCGCTTCAAAGGCGCTCAACAGCGGGTAATCGAGTTTCAACTGTTGGGTAAAGACCTGTTGTGAGGCACCATGATTGGTGCTGATGCCGAGGACTTTTGCGTTCAGCTTTTTCTGGACCCCCTGACCGGAGGACAGTTGCAGGGTTCAACCCGAGGTGAAGTCAAGGACATAAAACAGCAGGACGACATTGTGCGCGCCCCGAAAGTCTCTGAGGCAGACCTGGGCATCCTTGCTTGACGGCAAACAGAAATCTGGAGCCGGGCTGCCGACCTCGGCCTTGGCCCAGGCCTGGCTGCTCAGCGCTAGCCAGACGAGTGTGCCAATCAGCAGATGAAATCGTCGTATGTGCATACATCGTCCTTTCTCAACCCTGCTCCCCCCGGAACTGGCTGGACTTGCGCCGGGCTTGCCCCTGGGATCAACCGACAGGGGCAAGCCAGGAGGAGGCCAGTGGTCAAAGCGCAGCACTGTCTGAGGTGCGCTGAAACATCATACACCATGAGCAACTACGGTGAACCGTCCGATGGACGCTGGCCGCCCGACTCAACCGACTTGGCGGGCCGGAACTTGACCAGCGTCATGTCCGGCGTCACGTCGTCATAGGTGGCGACCACCGGCATACCGATGTGCATCGCCGCTGGCTCGCAGCCAATGATGTTGGTCGTCAACCGCGGGCCTTCCGCCAACTCGACAATGGCCACAATATACGGCACATCTTCGGCAAAAGCGGGATGGGTCGGGGCCTCGGCGATGGTATACGAATATACCGTGCCCCGGCCGGACGCCTCTATCCAGCTCAGCTCTGACGACAGACACTCTGAACAGAGCTCGCGCGGGTAAAACACGACCGCGCCACAGCTTCCACAGCGCTGGAGCTGGAGTTCGTGGCGTCTGGCAGCGTCCCAGAACGGCTGCGATGAGGCGGTCGGACGGGGAAGAGGCTTTGTATAGTCTGCCATGCGCTTCTCCTAGTTGACGCCGATCACTACACTGCACTGCTCACTCATGATGCCGCCGTTGCCGTTGACATAGCCAATCGTGGCATCCTTGACTTGGCGCGCCCCGCCCCGGCCCATCAGTTGACGCGCGCCTTCGAGCAAATGGCTCATGCCGCCGGCCAAGCCGGGCTGGCCAAACGACAGTTGGCCGCCGTGGGTATTGCACGGAAAATCCCCCTGGCAGGACAGGTCGTGGTCCTCCACAAAGCGACCGCCCTCGCCCTTGGGACAGAAGCCGGCGTCTTCCAGCGTCACGAGGACCGTAATTGTATAGCAGTCGTAGGGCTGCACAAAGTCCATGTCCTGGGGCCTGAGCTCGGCCATGCGGAAGGCCGCCTGCGCGGCAGGTTTGACCAGGGAGGTGGTGAGGCTCTCGGCGCGCGTAATGCTACAGTGGCCGCCGGCCTCACCGGCCCCCAGCAGATAGACCGGGGTGTGAGGACTGTCCTTGGCCCGCTCGGCGCTGGTCACGATGAACGCACCGCCACCCGTACACGGGCTGACAATCTCCAGCAGGTGCAGGGGAGCAACAATCATACGCGAGCTGAGCACATCCTCAATGCCGATTTCCTTGTTACCGAACAGGGCGGCGGGATTTCTGCACGCGTTTTTACGCTGATCAACGGCGACCTTGGCCAACTGTTCGGGCGTCGTGCCAAACTCGTGCATATGGCGCTGCGCGATAAGGGCATAGCCCGGATTGGCCGCAATCAATCCGTAGGGCGCGTCAAACTCGGCGTCCAGCCGCGGAAAGGGCGGGGGTTTGCCAACGCGCATCGTTTTGCTCGTCCACGAATCGCCCAAGACGCACAACACGTTCTCACACATGCCGGCCTCAATGGCCGCGGCCGCCCGCCAGAACATGCCGGTGGCCGACGCCCCACCTAACTCCACCAGATCAAAATAGCGGGGCTGGAACTGGAGATATTCTGAAATGACCGACGGCCACAGCACACTGTAGTCGCCGATGGCCATGCCCGTCAGCAGGCCGTCAATGTCCTGCTTTTTCAAACCCGCGTCAGCAATCGCCTCCCGCGCCACCTCGCCAATAATGCCCAGTGGAGTTTTCCCTCCGCCTCCCTTTTGGGGGGTCATTTCGGCAAATCCAATAATTGCCGCTTTTCCTTTCAGGCTCATGCTTCTCCTCCTATGACGCCAGAGCTTTGATCGCGGCCACAATCTGAGGCATGACAAGCCCGGCCCTGGCCTGGATGATGAAATCGGAAATTGCGCCCGTCAAGTCGGTCGGTTCGGGATTGATCTCGATCACCTGCGCCCCGGCTTCCTTGGCCACTCCAGGCATGGCCGCGGCTGGATAGACCACGGCTGAGGTGCCGACCACCAGCATCAGCCCGCAGTTCTGCGCCTCCTGGTACGAGCGAGACAGGGCGTGGGACGGAATCGGCTCGCCAAAAAACACCCCGGCCGGCTTGAACACGCCACCACACGAGCAGTACGGGGGCAAGGTCTCGAGCGACACCTCGGTCAGCGGCAGCGGCTTGTCGCACCGCTGACACACCACTTGGCGCATATTGCCGTGAAACTCAATCACGTCCTGGCTGCCGCTGGCCTGGTGCAGATTATCGACATTCTGGGTAATGATGCAGCCCAGAAAACCCATCTGTTCCAACTGCGCCAGAGCGTAATGGCTGGGGTTGGGCTGGGCTGTTTTCAGCTCGGTGAAGTCGCGCATCATCTGCCAGACTTTACCCGGGTCGCGCCGAAAGGCGTCAATCGTCGCATACTCCTCCGGGTCATAGCGATCCCACAGTCCGCCCGGATCGCGAAATGTCGGAACACCGCTCTCAGCCGAAATGCCCGCCCCGGTCAGGGCGATTGTCTTGCGTGAAGTCCGAATGGCCCGGGCGGCACGTTCAATCCGCTCCTGCATGGTTTTGTCCTCCAGCCGTTGCCGTCTTCCGCTCCCCGGTCAGCCGGCGTCACGCGGATCTGCTCATGTTACGGCTCTTTCGTCAAGAAAGAGGGCTTGCATCCCTGAGCGGAACAAGAGAGACTTTTATCGACCGCATACAGGAGAACAGCTATGTCCTTCCCGACCCAGCGTCCACGTCGCCTGCGTCGCAATGCACAGCTGAGGCGCATGGTGCGAGAAACACAGCTCAGCGTCAATGATCTCATCATGCCGCTGTTCATCGTCCCCGGCTCCAGGGTGACCAATCCGATCGGTTCAATGCCGGGCATCGCCCAGCGGTCGATCGACCGGGCGGTCGAGGAGTGTAAAGAGATCCGTGACCTGGGCATTCCCGGCGTCATCCTGTTCGGCATTCCCGCCTGCAAGGACGCGGTCGGCTCGGAGGCGTATGCCGCTGACGGCATTATTCAGCGGGCCTTAGCCGCGCTCAAAGAAGCAGTGCCGGGCCTGCTGCTGCTGACCGATGTGTGCTTTTGCGAATACACCGACCACGGCCACTGCGGGATTATCAAGGGTCGGGACGTTGATAACGACGCCACCCTGAAAATCCTGGTCAAAGAAGCCGTCTCGCACGCCCGGGCCGGGGCCGATATCATTGCCCCGTCGGATATGATGGACGGCCGGGTGGGGGCCATCCGCCAGGCGCTCGACGCCGAGGGCTTCCCCCATATTCCGATTCTGGCCTACGCCGCCAAGTTCGCCTCCGGTTTTTACGGCCCGTTTCGGGAGGCGGCCGAATCAACCCCGCAGTTTGGCGATCGCCGATCATACCAGATGGACCCGGCCAACGGCACCGAAGCCCTGCGGGAAGTGGCCCTCGATATTGAGGAAGGCGCGGACATGGTCATGGTCAAACCGGCCCTGCCCTACCTCGACATCATCCGCCGGGTCAGGGAGCGATTTACTGTCCCGGTTGCGGCCTACCAGGTCAGCGGCGAATACGCCATGCTCAAAGCCGCGGCCCTCAACGGCTGGCTGGATGGAGAACGGGTGATGATGGAAGCCCTGACCGGGATTAAACGCGCCGGGGCCGACCTGATCCTGAGCTATTTTGCCAAAGCCGCGGCCCGCTTGCTCACACGGGCGTGAGCAGGTCCGAAAAGAGGAATCGTCTTGTCTTCCTCTCGACCGGTTAAGACGATTCCTTTTTGTTTCAGAGTGGGTATGCCACGCAAAAAAAAGAAACGCCGCGCCCTCTCCCAGCTTGACGCGCTGCGCCGGGTCCGCAAGGCATTGCCGCCACCGGGCCGGGCTGAGGACGACGACACAAAGTACCGCCGAACCTCTGCCCGGCGGGCCTGGCAAAAAGAGTTGGAGCGGCTAGTTGAAGAAGACCAGGAGGAGTGAGCATGTGGAAAAAGGCAATCATTGCCGGCATTGTTACCCTGGCCTGTGGCCTGCCCCTATCCGCGCACAGCGGCGAATACGATGATTATGATGACGCCCACCCCCTGCGGATCATGGCCTACCCGCTCCACGCCGTGGGCTATGGCCTGGAGCGGTTCATTACCCGGCCGCTCCACCGCCTTGTCTCCCGGCCGGCCCTCGCGCCGGTGTTCGGTCATAGGCAAGACGTGCTCGCTTTTGAGCGGCACTCGGCCGGTCCGCTTCCCTCCCACGGCCTGAGTTCTCCCCACGCTCCCCCAGAGCCGGTCAGGGACACGGGCGAGCCTGCCACGGCCCCGGCGGCAGACCGTCCGTCGCTCAGATAGTCGGGGTCTCGCCGGCCCGGCTCAGTCAGCTACATGCACCGCCGGGCGTTTGCCGGCCCACGGGCGGGCCTGTTCAAGCTGGCCGGCCAGCCGGAACAGCCCGGCTTCGTCGCCCAGGCGGCCGGCGATCTGGACGCCAACCGGCAGCCCCTCCGGCGTCCAGTGCATGGGCAGCGACACCGCGGGCTGACCGGTGGTGTTGAAGATCGGTGTGAACGGAACGTAGGAAAAGACCTGCTGGGTCCACTCCATCGCCGTCATACCGGCCCGGTTCTGGTTGATCTCGCCGTGGGGAGCGGGCCGGCGGGCTAGGGTCGGGGAGACAAAAGCGTCGTATTTCTGGAAGAAGGCTCCAAGCTGACGCGATAAGGTGTTGTTGTGGGCCATCGCGCCCAGCAGTTCAACCGCGGTGCGGCGTTTGCCGTCCTCATAACAGGCCAGGGTGACGGCTTCCAGGGTGTCAGGCCCGGGCGCGCGGCCCATCAGCACCGCCAGATCATCCACCGCCGAGGCCGTATAGGCCGTCCAGATAATGTGGACCTTGGACAGAAACTCCTCCCAGTCGTACAGCGGACGGTCCTCGACCAGACCATACCCCAACTCCTCCAGCGTGCGGACCGTCTCATGCACCCCTGTTTCGCACTCGGCGTCAATGCTGTCGCCCGACGCCGGCGTTGTGGTCCAGGCGATCCGCAGCCGGCCGGCAGGTACCCCCACCTCTTCTGCATAGGGCCGGACCGGAGGAACGGGCAGACCTGGCGCGCCTACGTCAGCGCCGGCAACCACATCGAGCAGGGCGGCCGAGTCGCGTACGCTCCGAGAGACCACAAACTCGCACGCCAGCCCGCACAGCGGGCCTGAAAAGTCGGGCCCGGTCGGCACGCGGTCACGCGACGGTTTCAGCCCGAACAGGCCGTTGCACGAGGCAGGAATCCGAATTGAGCCGCCGCCGTCGTTGGCATGGGCGAGCGGAACAATGCCGGCGGCAACCGCCGCGCCCGAGCCGCCGCTTGAACCGCCCGCGCTATGTCCGGTCCGCCAGGGATTGTGTACCGGACCAAACAGGGTCGTCTCGGTGGTCGGGTTATAGCCCAGCTCGGGGGTCTGGGTGGTCCCGCTGAGCACGAGGCCGGCCTGCCGAAAGCGGGCCATCAGTTCGGAGTCGTTCTCCGGCACATAACCTTGGGCCAGCCTGGAGCCCATATCGCAGCGCACGCCTCCGGCAGGCAGCACTAACTCTTTGATGAGGAACGGCACGCCGCGAAACGGTCCTTGGGGCAGGTCGCCGCGGGCTTCTGCGGTCGCCTGCTCGGCCAGGGTTTGCAGCACGGCGTTGAGCCGCGGGTTGACCTTGTCAATCGCCGCGAGAGCGGTGGTGACTAATTCTTCGGGTGTCACCTCTTTGCGGACCACCAAGTCGGCCAAGCCGAGTCCGTCGTATGCTGTGTAGTCGGTGAGTGCAATCATGTCAGAGCCTCCTTATCACCATGTTTCGCCAAACGGCCGGAGCTCAACATGAAACGACCAGCCGGAGCGATCCTGGTGGACGAGCTGCCAGGTAGTATCGGCAATCGCCGACGGCTTGATGAAGAAATCATCCGGCTTGTCCGTGAACATCCGGCGGGTCCATTCCAGGTCGATCACCGCGTCAATCACCACATAGGCAACATGGACGCCCTGCGGTCCGAGCGTGCGGGCCATAGACTCGGCCAGGATGCGCTGGGCGGCTTTAGTCGGCGCAAAGCCGGCAAAGCGCGGCTTGCCGCGCAAGGCCGAGGTATTGCCGGTAGCAACGATAGTGCCCTTGCCGGCGGCGATCATGTCCGGGGCCACGGCCCGGGCCAGATACAGCAGCCCCATTGTATTGACCTGAAAATTGCGCTCCAGGACCGTCGGATCAATCTCCAGAAATGTCCCAAAGGCACCGCCCACCGCGTTGTGGATCAACACCTCGGGCGTGCCCAGGCGCTCTTTGACCGCGGCCAGCGTTGTCTGCACCGCGGCCGGGTCCGACACGTCACACACAAAGCCGGTCGCGTGCGGAATCTCTTGCTCTAACTGCGAAAGTCTGTGTCCGTTGCGGGCCAGCATGGCGACCTGATAGTCGCTCGCGGCAAAACGGCGGCTCAGGGCCGCCCCAGTCCCCGGACCAACGCCGGAAATAACGCAAACGGGCCGTGTCATAGCCTATCCTCCTGTTTCCAGGTTCTTCTAGCCTAGCTGTCGGCGTCCGGCAACGCCTCTTGCACGCCATGCGCTTTGTCTCCATTGTTGGATGGGAAACAATGTTTCAAGCCAGCAGGCCGGCAGAGTGACACAGCAACAGCCCCACGCCACCGCCCCCAGTCCCAAGACGGACATGATGGCCCAATACCGCCGAGTCAAAGCCCAGCACCAAGAGGCGCTGGTTTTTTTTCGGTTTGGCGATTTCTATGAGATGTTTTACGACGATGCGACTGTTGCCGCCCGCGCCCTCGACATTACCCTGACCTGGCGGCCCCAGAGCAAAAATGCCGAACGGGTCCCCATGTGTGGCGTGCCCCATTACCGGCTTGACACCTATCTCAGCCGCCTGGTTGAAAAAGGCTTTAAGGTTGCTATCTGTGAACAGATCGAAGGACCGCACAGGGGACGGGGGCTGATCCGGCGCGAGGTCGTCCGGGTTGTCACCCCGGGCACACTGTTTGAGACCAGCGGCGCGGAGCGCAGCCTGGCAGCTCTGTTTTCCGACTCCGCGGACCGGGTCGGCCTAGCCTTCCTGGCCCTGGCCACCGGGGAGTTTGTGCTGGCCGAGACAAACTGGGCCAAGCTGCCCGGCCTGCTGGCAAAATTTCCAGCCCAGGAAATACTTCTGCGAACGGCCGAACTCGACAACGCCAACTGGCAGACTCAGGCGTATGTCACCCAGCGGCCGGAAACGGATTTTCGTCTGTCCGCAGCCCGCAAAACCCTGGCCCGCAGCTTTGGCCAGACCCACATCGCGCCGCTGGCTGCCTCGCACCCGAATGCTCTGACCGCGGCCGGCGCTGTGCTAGCCTATGTAACCGACACCCAGCAGGCTTTTCTTCCCCACCTCAAAACCCCCCAAGTCTACCACAGCGAGGCTTTTGTCTTTCTCGACCCCCAGACCCAGCGCAACCTTGAGCTGGTCGAAAACCTGCTGGAAGGCGGCCCGCACGGGTCGCTGTTGTCGGTCCTTGACGCCTCCAAAACCCGTATGGGCCACCGCCGTCTTCGCCACTGCCTGCTACACCCGCTCCGCTCGGTGGACGCCATACGCCAGCGTCAGGAGGCGGTCGCCGTGCTGCTTGCTCAGCAGCAGACACGCACCGACATACAGACCGGGCTGGCAAAAATTCTGGATCTCGAACGCCTGACCTCGCGCACGACCTCTGCCATTGCCACGCCGCGCGACCTGGCGGCCCTAGCGAGCTCGCTGGCTCCGTTGGCCGATATCCGCGCCGTACTGTCCAGACTGCCCACCGGGCTGCTGGCTGAGCTGCACCGGGGGCTCGATCCCTTGGAGGATATCCAGGCCGAAATCCGGCGGGTCTTGGTTGAGGAGCCCAAAGCCGGGGCCAAAGAGGGCGGCCTGATTCGGGACGGGGTAAGCGCCGACCTGGACGAACTGCGGACCATCCAGACCGACGGAAGCGGCTGGCTGGCCCGCTATGAGCAGCAAGAACGCAAGCGCACGACGATCCCCAACCTGAAAGTCGGCTTCAACCGGGTGTTCGGTTATTATCTTGAAGTGACAAAATCCCACCTCAATCTGGTCCCCAAAACCTACACCCGGCGGCAAACCCTGGTCAACGCCGAGCGGTTTATCACTCCCGCCCTCCACCGCTTTGAGGACAAGATGCTGTCGGCCGCCGACAGGGGTAAAGAGCTCGAATATGAGCTGTTCAGCGCGCTACGCCGCCATGTCGCGGCTCAGGCCGACCGGCTCCGCCAGACTGCCCACACGCTCGGTCTGCTTGACCTGCTGTGCGCGTTTGCCGAGGTCGCCAGCAAAAAGGGCTGGGTCCAGCCTCAGATCAGCCAAGACTACGCCCTATCCATCACCCAAGGCCGGCATCCGGTTCTTGAAACCCAGACCGAGACCTTTGTTCCCAACGATCTGAGCTTGGACGAACGCACCCACCTGTTGCTGCTGACCGGCCCGAATGCGGCCGGCAAAAGCACCTATGTGCGCCAAACAGCGCTGCTGGTGGTGTTGGCTCAGATCGGCAGCTTTGTGCCGGCCGAAGCGGCCACAATCGGTGTGGTTGACCGGATTTTCACCCGGGTCGGAGCGACCGACTTTCTAGCCCAGGGGCTGTCAACCTTTATGGTCGAGATGACCGAAACGGCCAACATCCTGCGTCAGGCAACCGCCAGGAGTTTGGTCGTCCTTGACGAAGTCGGGCGCGGCACCGGCACCTCGGACGGACAGGCCATTGCCCAAGCCGTGGCCGAAAACCTTGCTCAGGAGATCAGGGCCAAAACGCTGTTCACCACCCACTATCACGAGCTGGCCGGCCTGGCAGACGCTATTCCGGGGATTGCCAATGCCCGCCTGGCCGTCCGGGAAGAACAGGACGAGGTGATGTTTCTATATACCGTCGCGCCCGGCGCGGCCCAGAAGAGTTACGGGGTATATGTGGCTCAGATGGCCGGTTTGCCCTCGCCTGTTGTGCAGCGGGCCAGGGATTTGCTGCGGAACTGGCAAACGGACCGGAACACAGACGTATATGTGGCAGAGGCCGGTCCCGCGGGGCTCACGAAGAATGGTCGAATGCCTTCTCAGGACGCGCAGCCGGTCCTGGCCCGACTGGCCAGGATTGACCCGCTGCACACCACCCCGCTCGATGCCTTGCGGGTGTTGGCCGAGTTGAAGAAGCTGGCCGAGGGAGAAATTTAGGGAGAGGGGATTGCCATAAGCCGACTATCAAGCGGCAGATGGCGGCGGGGTAACGGATTCTCCTTCGTCCCTCTCCACGCGGGAGAGGGACGCTGAGGAAGTTACGGCCTATAAGCCGTACACCTGGGCGACATTCTCGCCAATGACCTTGCGTCGGGTCTCGGCACCCATCGGCTCGACCAACTCTAACAGCTCGTCCATGTAGTTGTCGGGATGGTCAAAGTGGGGGAAATCCGAGGCCCAGAAAAATTTGTCATTGCCGACAAACTCCACCACATTGCCAAACGCCTTCTCGTCGGGGTCACCCGAGATCCAACACTGGCGCTGAAAATAATAGCTGGGCTTTTCTTTGAGCGGCACAGATTCACCCAGCGGGCTGTCGTACACCGCGTCCATCCGGTTGAGCAAATAGCCCGCCCAGCCCGCGCCGGACTCCAGCACGATGATCTTCACCTGCGGGAAGCGCTCAAACAGACCGTACTGAAACAGCGCGGTAAAGGCCTGGAGCGGCCCCTGACCGCCGTGGACGTTAAAATGCCACATGGCCCACTTCTGCATGTCGTGAAAACGCTGGTGGACCCGCTTGGCCGGTGGCTCGCCGCTGGGATGAATGCCGACCGGCACGTCAAGCTCCTGGGCTTTGGCCCAGAAGGGATCATAGTCCGGGTTGGCGTGGGATTTGTTAGTGGGCGTAAACGGTACGACAAAAGCGCCCCGACAGCCGTCTTTGACCGCCCGTTCCAGCTCGCGGGCGGCTTCCTGGGGATCGCCGAAGGAAATGTGAGCGATGGGCACCAGACGCCCGGATGAATCGCGGCAGAAGTCGGCGACCCAGCGGTTGTAGGCCCTGGCATAAGCGGCCTGGAGTCCGAGGTCTTCGAGGTCTTCGGTCTCCCAAATCAGGCCCAGGCTGGGATAGACGATCGCTTTGTCCAGCCCCTCGGCGTCCATGCGTTGCAGGCGTTGGGCGGGGTCCATTGAACCAAAGGGGGCCATATTGACATAGGTCCGGTCGGGGTGCGGCTCAACCTCTTCGGGCGTTTTACCCATCCCGCCAAACGCGGCCAACTGGCCAGGTTTCATGTATTTGGCCGGCCGGCCGGCGAGTTCCAGGACTTCCAGCCCGTCCGGGCCAATCGTAATCCGCATGGCCTGCTCCTGGTATTTGGGGTCAATATACTTCTCCCAGGCATCGGGCGTCTCAAGGATATGCCCGTCGGCGTCAATCGCACCCGGATAGGGAAACGCTTTATTGTTGGTGATGGACGACATAGATCTTCCTCCTCAACTGGCAAATCAATTTTTTGAACGCAGGAATATGTTCTAGCGCACTTGGCATCTTTCGACAAGGGTTTTTCAACGGCTTGCCTGAAACAACACAGACAGCCCGCCCGCTTTCTGCTAGGCTGTCCCCGCTATTCATGATAATCCGCATCCTTCCCCCAGACGTTCAGCAACAGATCGCCGCTGGCGAAGTCATTGAGCGGCCGGCCAGTGTGGTCAAAGAACTCATCGAGAACGCGCTGGATGCCGCGGCCGACACCATTCGGGTTGAGGTCCAAGAGGGTGGACGGCGGCTGATCAAAGTCACCGACGACGGGCCGGGTATGGCCGCCACGGATGTCCGACTGGCGTGTGAACGTTTTGCGACGAGTAAAATTGCCGCCGCCACCGACATCGCTCAGCTTCGGACCTTCGGCTTTCGGGGGGAAGCCCTGCCCAGCATTGCCTCGGTCTCTCGGCTGCGGCTGCTGACCCGCCAAAGAACGGCCCGGCTCGGAATCGAACACCGCCTCGAAGGCGGCCGGCTTCTCTCGCACCGCGAAGCCGGAGCACCGGTCGGCACCAGCGTCGAGGTCTGGGATGTGTTTTACAACACGCCGGCCCGCCGCCGGTTCATGCGCAGCCTGCGTACCGAGTATGGCCATATTCTGGGCGCGTTTACCCGCTTTGCGCTGGCCTTTCCCGACAAAAGCCTGTCCCTGTCCTTTGACGGGCGTGAGGTCTATGCCTTCCAGCCCGGCTCGCTCCAAGAGCGGATGACGGCATGCTTTGGCCGCGAGACGACCGCGGGTCTGGAAGATCTGGAGAACGCCGGGCTGAGTGGCAGGGTGTGGGGAGCAGTCCTCCCCAGCCAGGAAGTCTGGCGACGGCGCTATTATCTGTTTGTCAACCGCCGTCCGATTCGGAACCGCACGCTCTACCGGGCCGTCCGGGATGCCTGCGGGAGCGAGGGTGGCCTGGTCTTTCTCTTTCTTGAGTTGCACCCCTCCCAGCTTGACGTGAACATCCATCCGGCCAAGACCGAGGTGCGGTTCCGGGATGAGAACGCCATCTACACCCTGGTCCGGGCAGCCCTTGACCACCGTCAGCGTCCGGCCTGGCTGCAAACAGACGCCGTTGCCGAACCCTCCGCGGCCTACGACGGGGCGTCAATCAACGGCTTCTCGCTAGTCGGTCAGATTGAAAACACCTTTCTGCTCACCCTGTCTGAAGGGCATTTATACCTGCTGGATCAGCACGCGGCTGAGGAGCGGGTTTTCTACGAACAGCTACAAGACGGGCGGGCCCACACCAAGCGCTTGATTGCCCCCCAGGTGGTGAACCTGTCAATTGACGAACAGGCTCTTGTCAATGCCAACGCCGAAGCCCTGACAGCCTGCGGCTTTTCCCTCGACGCCTTCGGGCCACGGGTCCTGGCCGTGCGAGGCATACCGGATTTTCTTGAGCCCCAATCCTCAGGGCTGATTTTTTCGCGGCTGCTGAGCCGCCTGCGCAGCGCAAAAGAAGATATCAAACAGGCCCTGTCCTGCCTGGCTGCGCTCAAAGCCGGGCACACCCTGACACGCGAGAGGCAAGAACACCTGCTCACGGCCTGGACGCAGACCGCCAACCCCCATGCCTGTGCCCATAACCGCCCGGTCTATTTTCGGCTGGGGCTCGATGAGGTGCGGCGCAAGCTGGGACGGACGGGGCTGAGCTGTGAGTTTGAGGGCCATGCTGAGAACTGAGCGGACCCCTCATCGTGAGCCGGCCCGTCCCAGCCCGGCAGCGCTTGCCCTTTCTTGCAGCCCACGCGCCCACGATGGTACAGTCCGGTTGACCCCGTCCAGGTTTCACGAGGAGGATGCGCGTGCCACAGAGATTCCGCTTTATTGACAGCGACGCCCATATTCTCGAACCAAACGACATGTTCGAGCGCTATCTTGACCCCGCGTTTCACGACCAGATGCCCAAAGCCTGGTCGGTCTACGACGGCGAGCCGCTGGCCTTCCGCTTTGAGCTGTCCGTTCCCAACCCTGATGGCGGTGCCTACACCATGCCCTTTGGCCGCGACCCGATTGACCCCAGCGCAATGGGGCCGGCCTCGTTTGATCCTGGAGTAAGGGTCACGCTGCCAGGCCAGGACGAAGCCTACGCCGAGTTTGCTAAACACAACTTCCCCCCCGAAATGTACCCCCTGGCTATGGAACGGACCGGGATCGACTACATGGTCGTCTACCCCTCAGCCGGGCTGCTGTCAGTCGCCGTCCCCAACATGGCCGCCGATACCGCGGCCGCCTACCGCCGGGCGTATAACAACTGGCTGTCCGACTTCTGTTCGGCGGCCGGCGGCAAGGTGTTCGGGGCCGGCTCGGTAGACCTGCGTGATGCCGAGGAGGCGGCTCGCGAGGCCCGGCGATGCGTCACAGACCTCGGCTTCAAAGCCATCCATATCAATCCGGTCCCGGTCGGTCCGCATCGGCTGTACGACGAGTTCTACGAGCCGCTGTGGAACGCTCTTGAAGACCTTGACGTGCCGCTGGCCGTCCATACCGGCACCGGTACCGCGGCCGACGACATGCTGTATCACTATATTCCGCGGCTGCGCTCGGCCCAGACCACCGTCGCCTTCACAATTGGCAATATGCTGGCCTGCACCTCGCTCATCATGGGCGGCGTGCTGGAACGGCATCCGGCCATGCGAGTGGTCCATCTGGAATCCGGGGCCGGCTGGGTGCCGTTCTGGCTCGACCGACTGGGGGCCAGCGTACAGGGCGGCTTTCGCGGCCTCGACATTCCCGGCCTGACCAGGCACCCGATTGAGTACTTCCAGCGCCAGTGTTACATCTCGGCCGACCCGGACGACCCGGGCATCAAACACACGATTGATCTGCTGGGCGATGATAATATCGTGACCGCGACCGACTTTGGCCATCCCGAAGGCCGCCAGTACGCCTGGGCGGTGAAAGAACTCATGGACCTTGAGGGCGTCTCAGACGCCAGCAAAAAGAAAATCATGTGGGACAACGCCCTGAAGCTGTATCCGATTCAGCCCGACTCAACAGACCTGCAAGGAGGGCCAAGGTGAAGATCACCCGTTTTTACGCCACCGACGAAGGGGGCTCACGGTTCATGGCCCTCAACATTCCGATTGACAGCCCGCAAGAGGACGCGGACGGCCATACCCTGATGCTGTCCAGGGCCTACGCCTCTCCCGCGGTCCGCTTTGTCGAACTGCCGGCCGGCATGTCCCAGACCTGGCATAACGCTCCCCAGCGGCAGATCGTCATCGTGCTGTCGGGCACGATCGAAGTCGGCACGACCGACGGGCAGACCCGGCAGTGGCAGGCCGGCCAAGCCTTTCTGGCCGACGACCTGACCGGCAAAGGGCATACCACGCGGACCCTTGGCGGGCCGGCCAGCGTCTTCTTTGTCCCCCTGCCGGACGGGTTTGATATAGACGCCTGGTCCTAGCGGGTCAGGATTGCTCTGGGAGCACGGCGCTCCTGTTTCAAGGCTCTCAAGCGGCGCGCTCAGGTGAAACGGCCATGACCGAAGTCTCAGCCAGCTATCGTCGGCTCCGCCGCTGGCAGTATGCCCTGAACCTGTTTCTCATCCTGGGCGTCCTGGTGACGGGCCTCTTGTTCTACCGCCGGGCGCTGTATTTCAGCCTGTTTGTGCCGGTCGGCTTTGTGCCGTTTTCGTATGCCCGGCTGCGGCTCCACGCCGGCCTTGAGCGGGTCTGGGGGTCGGCCCGCAAATTCCCCCAGTTCGCTCTCTGGTTCGGCCTTGGCTGCGACGCCATTCTGGCCGCCCAGTTTCTGACCGCCCGCTGGAGCGACGAGCTGCCGGTCCTGCATGCACCCGGCATCTCCTGGCTCGGCGCAATCTGGTACAGCGCCCATCTGTTGCTGTCCTTCGGCTATCTGGGCCTCGATGGCTGGACGCTCGGCCGGCGTGGTCTGCAACGGCTCTTTCACCCCTCCGCTCCGGCCGACCTGCTCTCGCCCGACCGCCGGCGGTTTCTTCAGCAGGCCGGTGCCCTCGGCGTGGCCACGCCCTTTGCGTTTTCCGCCTCAGGCATGAAGACCTCGTATGACTTTCAGGTCGAAGAGCGGGAACTTGTTCTGCCCCACTGGCCGCCAGCCCTGGACGGCCTGCGCGTTGCCCATCTGTCCGACATCCATGTCGGGGGGTATATGAATCGCCGGCGTTTGCTGCATATGGCCAGCCTGACCAATAGCGCCAAAGCCGATGTCGTGCTCCACACCGGCGATTTTTTGACCCACCGGGTCGGCGACTTTGATATCCCCTTATACGAAGCCCTGGCCCAGATTCGAGCCCCGTATGGACAATGGGCCTGCCTGGGCAACCACGATTTTGATAACCCGGCCCGCCTCGTCTCTTTGCTCCACCAAGCCGGGGTCACTACCTTGCGCAACGAACTGGTCAGCCTGTCCATCGACGGCCACCGCCTGGAAGTCGTGGGCCTGGATTACTTCCTGCGCCTCCCCGGTAGCCCTGCCGAGCGGTATGCCAAAGTTCTGCACGCCTGGCCTCCCCAGGCACCCCGCCTCCTGCTGAACCATGACCCGCGCGGGTTTGCCCTCCTGCCGAACAACTGCGCGGACTTGGTCCTGTCCGGTCATACCCACGGCGGACATGTCGGCATCCAGCTCGGTCAGGACACGCTTGTGTCGGTAGTCGGGATGCTCGGCATCCCGGACCAGGGGATCTTTCAGCGGGGAGATATGCGCATGTTTGTCACCCGCTGCGTCGGTTTTTACGGCTATCCGATGCGCCTGGGGATTGCCCCCGAGATCGCGCTGCTCACACTGCGTTCATCCCCGCGGCCCAGCCCGGCCACAGACAGCACGGCGTGAAGCTGCCCTCCCTGCGCCACATTCCGCCGCTAAATCACCCCGGCCTCTCGCCAGCCGGCCAAGTCTTCAGGCGTATAGCCCAGCCGGCCGCAATAGACCTCTTCGTTATGCTCGCCGGGTTGGGGAATCCTCCCAATCGCCCCGGGCGTCTCGGAGTATTTGACAGTCAGCCCGGGGACATAGGTCTTGTCGCCCTGATCCTCAATTTCGACCAACATCCGGCGCTGCCACAGATGCGGGTCGGTGGCCGCTTGGGCAATGGAATGGACCGGCGCAAAGGGCACCTCGGCCCGCTCCAGAACAGCGCTGACTTCTGCCACGCTTCGGCCTTTGACCCATTCGGCAACCACGGCGTCAATCTCCTCGGCGTGTTTGCCCCGCCCGGCAATGCTCGCAAACCGCCCGTCGGCCAGCAAATCTTCTCGTCCAAGGCCCTTGCAGAAGCGGACGAACATGTCCTGGGGCACGGCCAGAATATAGACCCAGCCGTCTTTGGCCTGATAGGCGTTACAGGGCGAGATGCCGCCGGGGCTGTTGCCGTTTCGCCGGGGCGCTTTGCCGGTCAGCAGGTAGTTGACAATCGGAATCTCCATCAGCGTATAACCCGTATCCAGCAAACACACGTCGAGCGACTGGCCCTGGCCGGTGACATCACGCCGGTGCAAAGCCCCCAGTGCCCCAATTGTGGCGTGCAGAGCGGTCATGCGGTCAATGATGGGCGAGTTGGTCATCACCGGCGGCCCGTCG
This sequence comes from uncultured Binatia bacterium (SeqCode), assembly GCA_965200965.1. Classification (GTDB taxonomy): domain Bacteria; phylum Desulfobacterota; class Binatia; order Bin18; family Bin18; genus JAAXHF01. The sequence continues at coordinate 3,296,598 of OZ241744.1, read as the reverse complement.
GGAAAGCCGGTCAAGCTCATCAGCCCGGACATGGCTTGGCCGACCGGGTCATAGGCGGGTCGGTGTTTGTACGGCCCGTCCTGGCCAAAACCGGACACATTGATCAGAATCAGGCCCGGATTCAGATGTTTGAGTGTCTCATAGCCCAGACCCATCGCCTCCATTACCCCCGGTCGGAAGTTCTGGAGCAGCATGTCAAAGGTAGGAACGAGTTCCTTAATCAGGGCAATCCCCCGCTCGCTGCGCACATTGAGCGTGATGCTCTTTTTGCCCCGGTTATAGACCGACCAGTAGACCTTGCCGATGCCGCGCGATTCATCCCCGCCTGGGGCCTCCAGCTTGACCACCTCCGCGCCCAGATCACCCAGCATCATGGCGCAGCGCGGCCCGGCTTGGTAGCGCCCCATATCCAGGACCTTGATACCGTCTAAACAGCCCGCCATTGTCTTCCCTCCTTATTTTGTCACCCCCAGCCGCGCCAGCGCTCGCCGTGTTCTGGGCGCGTCGTCCGGTCCGCCGGCCCGCTCTTGTGCATCGCGCACCAGTCGGGGCAGGTCCTGCGGCCTGTCAACGTCGTACCAGGGCGGGACCAGGGCCACCGCATAGCCGTACTTGCGCGCCTGTGCCAGGGTCTGCTGTAACACCTGTGGGGTACTCCACACAATGTTTTCAAACAGCCGGCGGTGTGGCTGGCGAGCGCCAACCAGATAGTAGCCGCCGTCATGGCTGGGGCCGAACACCGCGTCACAGGCCGGGTCTTCGAGCCGCCGGAAGGCTTCTTGAACGTAGGCCACGGGCAGGGTCGGAATATCGCTGCCAATGATGAGGGCACGCGAGAAGCCGGCACTCATCATATCGCCCAGCGTATTGAGCTGGCGCTCGCCAAGCGAGGCACCGCGCTGAGGCCGATAGCGGACCGGAAAGGGAATCAAGGAGCGAAAGAGCGACTCGCTGTCGGTCGGGCTGATGGCCACGAACACCTCAACCGCTTCCAGCCCACACATCCGTTCAAGCGTATCCAGTAAAAAACACCGAGACAGCTCGGCGGCACGCTCGGGTGTCAGGGGCGGACACAGGCGGGTTTTGACCTGACCGGCGACCGGCGCTTTGGCAAAAATCGCAAGGGCGTTTGACATGACGCGGTCCTCTGAGTGAATAATGCGCTCTGCCTGGTTTGTAGCGCGCCGGCCCGGGGTAATGCTCGCTTGACAGGCTTAGCGCGCCCCAGTACCGTTGCCGCCGGCATGACCGTCGCAGACGAAATCGTTGGCATTGTGGATGAGCGCAACAGGCTGGTTGGCACGGCCCCGCGCAGTGAAATGCGGGCCAAGCGTCTGCCGCACCGCAGCACCTATATCCTGGTGTTCAACTCTCAGGGGCAACTCCATGTCCAGAAGCGGACGATGACCAAAGATGTCTTTCCGGGCTGGTACGACCTGGCTACGGGCGGCGTGGTGCTGGCTGGCGAAAGCTACGAACAGGGGGCGGTCCGCGAACTGGAAGAGGAGTTGGGCATTCGGGACGTGCCGCTGACCAAGCTGTTTGAGTTCTCCTTTGAGGACGAGCACAATCATGTCTGGGGCGGTGCCTTCACCTGCGTCTACGACGGAGCGCTGCGCCTCCAGGTAGAAGAGATCGAAAGCGTCATCCTGCTGACGCCACACGACACCCTGCGCCATGCCCAGACCGAGCCGTATACGCCCGACGGGCTGTATGTCCTGCGGCGCTACCTCGGTCAACGCACATAACAAGGTGGCCGGGACCTCGGCACCACGGAGTCGCTGCTCGCTCGGCCACGGCCATCGCTCTGGCCGCAATTGTCCCAAAGTTCATCACTGCTCCTAGACCGGTCACTGCTCCTGGCGATAGGCCTGCTCCCGGAACAGGTATTCGTAAATGTTTGACCAGCCGTTCGCGCTCGGCCGCTGTACAGCCGCGGCGAGACGGTCAAGCAGCCCCAACTGTTGCTCCACATGCGCCTCAAAGCCTTCGGCGCTATAGGCCCGAATCCACTCGGCCTGTCCTCTGCCAGAGGACGAACAGTCATGTCACGATTCAATAAACCCGCAGTTTCTGCATTGAAGCTTGCCGCGGCGCAGTTGGGCGGCGTACAGGTTGCAGATGGGACACAACGGCAACTCCTGGGCCGGCTGTGATTCCTGCTGAGCCTGGCGCGTGTCTTCCACCGCTCCCCCTTTCTCGTCCAGACACCCTCTTCGGCCTCAGCCTGTCAGGCCCGTGTGCGGGTGTTCAGCGATCTGCTCCTTGACACTGACCCCGCTGTGCCGGGCGCGGCGCAAACGTTCCGCCAGCCCAAGAATGCGTCCGGCCGCGGCGATGGGCGTCACGCCCCGGTGGTGGATATTCGAGACGAGATTCCGCTCCGCGTCGGTATGGCCGGCGCGTGGCTGATAGGCCATATACGCCGACAGACTCCGGGCGGTGGCCAGCCCGGGCCGCTCACCAATCAATAACACCACCACACTCGGCTCAAGAATCTCCCCGATATCGTTCAGCACCCCCACCCGGCAGTGGCGAATCACAAACGGCTGACCAAAGCGCCAGCCCTGCTGCTGCGCGCCCCGGGCCAGCTCATCAAGCAGCGTCGGCACCTGGGCTTTGACCGCGGCCACCGATAAACCGTCGCCAATGGCGAGCTGGAGGTCAGCCCGGCGTGGACATCGCTCCTGGATGCGTTGCCGAGCGTGGGGACTCAAACGCCGTCCCAGGTCTGGCCGCAGCAGGTAGTCGGCCTTGGTCTCGGCCCGGGTCGTCACCATAAACAAGCCCCAGCCCTTGACCAGTTCGGGAGCGAAGTCTCGCTCAAGCTCAAGCTCGGCCTGGACTGCATCAAGAGCCGCGGCATGATCCCGGCGCAGAGCGAGCTGGGTATGGGTCCGATAGGCGGGCCCGGCCCTGCCGATCAGGATGCGGGCCGGCGTCCGGTGTCGAACGGCTCGGATGAGGTCGGCCTGACGGGGGTGGTGAGCAGGAGGTTTCATACGCCGAGGCTCCCTTCAATTGTCTGCACACGGCGAACGAGCTGCTGGCGGAGCGGGCTGTCGGCCTCGGCCGGCTGCCGATTGTGAAAAATGCCGGTCTGCTCAAGCCAAGCCAGGAACTCCGGGGCGGGTGTGAGCTGAAACAGCCGGCGCACGCCGAGCGCGTCGTGGAAGCTGGTCGATTGATAGTTGAGCATGATGTCGTCTGCGCCCGGCACGCCCATGAAATAGTTGCAGCCGGCCGCGGCCAGCAGGAGTAGCAGATTGTCTGCCGAGTTCTGGTCCGCGGCAGCGTGGTTGGTATAGCACACATCACAGCCCATCGGCAGACCGAGCAGCTTGCCCATGAAGTGATCTTCCAGGCCGGCGCGGACGATCTGGCGTTCGTCAGCCAGATATTCGGGTCCGATAAAGCCGACCACGCTGTTGACCAGAAAGGGCTGAAAGACCCGTGCCAGCCCATACGTCCGGGCTTCCAGGGTCAGCTGATCAACCCGGTGGTGGGCATCGGCCGACAGGGCGCTGCCCTGGCCGGTCTCAAAATACATCACGTTGTCCCCGACCCATTCCACATCGCGCCGACGATGCTGCTCCAGCACCCGTTGTTGTCCTTCACGCAGCAGCTCCAGCGTGATGCCAAAGCTGGCGTTGGCCGCCTCCGTGCCGGCAATCGACTGGAACAGCAGGTCAACCGGCGCGCCCCGCTCCAGGCTGGCCAGTTGGGTGCTGATATGGGCCAGGCAGCAGGCCTGGGTCGGAATCTGACAGGTCTCGATCAGCCGGTCGAGGCCGTGCAAGATGGCTGACACGGTGTCAACCGATTCGGTGGCCGGGTTGACGCCAATCACCGCATCCCCACAGCCAAACAGCAGGCCGTCTACGGCTGATAACAGAATACCCCCCAGGTCATCGCTGGGGTGGTTGGGCTGAAGACGGATACCCAGCACCCCGGCCCCACCCATTGTATTGCGACAGCGGGTGACGGTGCGGACTTTGGCCGCGGCCAGCACCAAGTCCTTGTTGCTCATCAGTTTGGCTACCGCAGCTGCGGCCTCGGGCGGGATAGCCCCGTGCAGGCGCTGGAGTTGTGGCTGACCCGTTGCGTCGTCAAGGAGATATTCCCGAAACTCCCCAACGGTCAAATGGGCCAGCGTGTGAAACGCCTCGTGGTCCAGGCTGTCGAGGATCAGGCGACTGACCGCGTCCTGATCGGGATCAATCAAGGGGCAGGCAAGCAGATCAGACAGGGGAATGTCGGCCAGGACCCATTTGGCGGCGACCCGTTCCTGTTCGGAGCAGGCCGCGATCCCAGCTAGACAATCGCCTGATTTGTCCTCATTGGCCTTGGCCAGGACCTCGCGCAGGTCGGCAAACACAAAGCGCTCGGATCGAATGCTTGTTGCGTAGGCCATAGCAGACGCTCAGCAGGCGGCGCGGCCGTGGCTCGCTCTCTCGTGTTTTAGCAGTGTGGCCATTGCTCAACCTCTCCCGCCTGTGTCTCCTGCCTCTCCGTCGCTGCAATCGCTATGGTCTCTGCCAGCTCCGGCCTTTTGCTCCTTGAGGGGGCGAGGCGGCCGGCCGCAACCGTGTCATCGTGCGAGAACGACACCCACAGGTTCTTGGTCCGGGCTTCGTCCAGAAAGCGCTTCTTGGCCGCAAGAGTTGTCAGCGGGTCGGTATCATAGGCGGCGTTCCAGGCCGGCCGAAGGTGCGAGGTGGTCGGCACAATGTCGGCCAAGTGGATCAGGCCGGTTCCGCCGGCCTCGACAATCACGCACTGGTGCGGGGCGGTATGCCCGCCCGAGACTGCGGTGCGGACCGTCGGCGTCAGCCGTGTATCGCCGTCAAGGAGTTCGACGCGCTTGAGCGGGGGCAGGCACTCCGGGGCGTGGCGATAGGCCGCGGCCAGGCGTTCGTCTGGCGGCTGGGTGGCCAACTCCCATTCGGCTTTCTGGATAAGAACCTGGGCCCGGCTGAAAATCAGCCGCGCTTCACCGTCAGGCGTCTTGTCAATCAGCCCGCCGACATGATCGAAGTGCAGGTGCGAGATCACCACATGGGTCACATCCTGGGGCGCAAAGCCGAGCGTAGCCAATCCCTTGACCAGCCTGTCGGCCGGGTCGGGGGTGTAGACCTGGACTTCACGCTCGCTCAGGCGGTTGCCGATGCCGGTATCGACCAGGATCACGTCCTGACCGCAGACGATCAGCGGGCAACTCAGGCTCAGCCTGATCCGGTTGCGGTCGTTGGGCGGCTTTTCTCTGGCCCACAGCTCGCGCGGCACAATGCCGAACTGGGCCCCGCCGTCGTCATACCAGAAGCCTGCGTTCAAGAAATGAACCGTTGCTCCACCGGCTTGCAGCATGGCCAGACTATAACCGAGGTGGGCGGCCAACACAAACCGCGTCCTGTCTTCCTGTCGGCCTCCTGTGCTAGACTCAGCTGACCAGGGAGGACAGCGCTATGAAAATCGGGGTTTCGGTATTTCTGACAGAACAGTCGGGCGAGCCGGGGGCTATTGCCCAGACCGCGGAGCAGCTCGGCTTTGAGTCCTTGTGGGTGGCCGAGCATCTGGTCATTCCCGCCTCCTATACGACCTATTATCCCCGCTCGCCCGACGGCAAGGTCCCGGAGTTCTACGCCCATCTGGCCGACCCGTTTGTTGCCCTGGCCGCCGCGGCTCAGGCGACGAGCACGATCAAACTCGGAACCGGCGTCTGCCTGCTGCCGGAGCGTGATACCATCACGACCGCCAAGGCGGTGGCCACGCTTGACCTGTATTCCAAGGGGCGGGTGATCCTTGGTGCGGGGGCCGGCTGGTTCCCGGAAGAGGCCGCAATTATGGGCGTCAATTTCAATCGTCGCTGGAAACATTTGCGCGAATCGATCGAGGCCCTGCGTGCGTTGTGGAGCACCGACGAGACCAGCTATGCGGGTGAGTTCGTCAACTTCCCGCGGGTCAGACTCTTCCCCAAGCCGGTCCAGAAGCCCTACCCGCCCATTCTGCTCGGCGCGCACGACCCCCAATACGCCGTCAAGCGGGTGGCCCAGTACGCCGACGGCTGGTGTCCGGGCAACCTGAGTCCCGAGCAGGCCGCAGCGTCGATTCCTGAAATCAAACGCCTGGCTACACAAGCCGGCCGCGACCCGGACCGCCTGGAGTTCTCAACCCTGCTCATGGTCCAGGGAGACGGGCCGACGGTCGATACGATGCAAGCCTATGCAGAAGCCGGCCTGAGTCGGCTGGTCGTCCTGGCCTGGGCCGCGGCCAGCGGCAGCGGGGTGGAAGCGGTCAAGAGCCTGGCCCCTGTTGTGGAACGCGCCCAGCGGGCGTGAACACCCTGTGCCTGAAGCTGCTGAATCAGGAACGGGTCCCCGCACCTCCACGGCAAGCGGCGGTATAGAGCAGCGAGGCGGCTGGCAACGAGCGGGCCGGCTCCGCCTACACACCGCCCCGGCACTGGTATGAATCGTCTGGCTGGTGATCCTCAATTGCTGCCTCTCCCTCCTGTAGAAGTCACCCGGGCGGGCAAACGCTTGGGGGGCCGATGTCTGGACAAATGGCTGCGTGCCTGATTGTCTCGTTCGTGTGCAGTACGCCAGTTCCCTGCGTCGCTTTGTCCACCACCTGTTTCGCCGCGAGACCGTCCTGCGGGCACTCAAGGTCGCCGGCATCGTCGGGCCGATCCTGACCCTCATCAACCAGTATGACGTGCTGCTGAGCCTCGACTTCTCGCCGCGTTTACTGGCCAAAATCGGGCTGACCTTCCTCGTCCCCTACAGCGTCTCATCCTTCTCCTCGGCGCGTGCCTACATGGACAACGAAACGGCCGCGGACAGCTCTACCGGGACGACAACACAGGACAGGAGTAAAGGAGTGAACGTGTCATCAGATCGAGAGGAAGGCGACACGTTCACTCCTCAATGAACATGGTACGAGCGAAGAAGACCACCAGACCCAAGACCCCGCCGGCCATACCATTCTGATAAGGAGAATCGACATGCGTATCTTTTGGCTCAATGATGGGAGACACATCAGCAGGGAACCAAAGCATGATTAATTATGCCCCGCTGGAAAAATGCTCGTCACGAGTCATGTAATAGAGGGGAAGGAGAACGGAAATGGCGGCTGAGAAGACCACGAAACAATCCAAGCGCACGCACTCTGCCCCACCCTATGCCGGAGGACCCGAAAGTGCTCGCCAAGGCGCTGTTTTGGCAGCATGACCGGAACGTTAAGGAACGAATACGATTGCAAGAGGTCAAGCCATGAGCGTCGACGAACACGGTTTTGTCCTCATTCCGATTCCAGGATTGTGTGCCGAAAAGCCCCGTGCCACGTTTGGGCTATAATTCCCCTTTCAAACACAGAACCAGCTTTGTCATCCTGGAGGATGTTCTGATTGGAGCCTGTGATAGGTGCGCCAATCGCTACTACAGCGCCGAAATCCTCAAACACGTTCAGTCTGTCGCAACAGGCAAAATCCTCCCAAGAGCGCACTGAGCACATTCCACTTTACCAGGCTCAATGAGGAACTCTTCAGCAATCCTGGCCTCAGAGGCGAATCACCAGATTCTGCTGGGCGTCTACCTGCCCCTGGCCCTTGGGGCTGATGACGACCGTGCATTCCCGCTCTTCGACAATGGCTGGGCCGGGAAAGGGCACGCCGGCCGGCAACACATAGCGGTCGTAGACCGGACATAGGGCATAGCCCTCATACTCGGGGAAGTAGACCTGCCGCTCGCCCTTTTGGGCGGCTTCGAGGGTCTGGCCCGACCTGTCCGCCGACGGCAGCGTTACCTGGGGCCGCGGCCCCGAGGCCAGCAGCCGCCAGTTCACCACCTCAATCTCAACGCCCGGGTTGAGCCGCTTGTAGAGCCGCTCATACTCCTCGGCAAAGGCCCGGCGCAGGGCCGGCAACTGCTCAGCGTTCAGGACCGGGGGCAGCGGCACACGAATCTCAAACCCCTGCTGGACATAGCGCATGTCCGCGGAGCGGCTGAGGCTGATATCCCCCTCTACCCCGGCCGCGGTCAGCAGTGCCCGGCCACGCTCTTCCAGGTCGGCGTACAACCGCTCCAGGCTGGCAAGGTCCAACGCTGACAGAGTCGTCACATAGCTCTGCACAAAATCAAAGGCCAGCGGCGCGGTCAGCATCCCAAAGGCCGAGGTCACGCCGGCCGCCAGCGGGCACACCACCGTTGTGAGCTTCAGCCGCTCGGCCACCCGGCAGGCGTGGACCGGGCCGGCCCCGCCAAAGGCGATCAGGTGCGAGTCGCGGGGGTCGCGGCCCTTTTCAACTAGGTGCATACGCGCCGCGTTGGCCATGTTCTCGTTCACCACCTGATGAATCCCCCAGGCCGCCCGCAGCGTGTCGAGCTTGAGCGGCCCTGCGATCGTGTCGGCAATCGCCCGCTCGGCCGCTCCCCGGTTGAGCCGCATCGTGCCGCCCAGAAAATAGTCCGGGCTGAGATAGCCCAGCACCAGGTCGGCGTCGGTCACGGTCGGCTCGGTTCCGCCCCGGTCGTAACACACCGGCCCGGGCTGAGATCCGGCGCTGTCCGGGCCGACCTTGAGCAGCCCGAGCCTATCGATCCGGGCAATGCTGCCCCCGCCAGCACCGATCTCGATCATTTCAATCACCGGCACTTTGAGCGGCAGGCCACTGCCCTTTTTGAAGCGGTATACCCGGGCCGCCTCAAAGTCGCTTGTCAGCATGGGCCGGCCCCTATCAATCAGGCAGATTTTGGCCGTTGTGCCGCCCATGTCAAACGAAATCACCCGGTCAAGTTGCTGCTCGGCGCTGTAAAAGCTGGCCGCCAGCGCGCCGGCCGCGGGACCGGATTCGATCAGCCGGATCGGATATTCGCCGGCCACCTCACAGCTCGTAATGCCACCGTTCGACAGCATGACGAACATATCACGCGGCACACCCAGGGCACGCAGAGCGGTGTTCAGTTTATCCAGATAGCGACGGGCCAGGGGTTTTACATACACATTGGCGACTGTGGTTGAGGTCCGTTCATACTCCCGGATTTCCGGCATGACCTCGGACGACAGCGAGCAGCTCAGGTGTGGAAAATGCTCGGTCACAACCCGCTTCACCATCTGTTCATGGGCCGGATTGCGAAACGAGTGGAGGAAACATACGGCCAGGGCCTCAATACCAGCATCAACTAGCTCCTGGATCACCGCCCGGACTTGTGTTGCATCCAGCGGGATGAGCACTTGGCCGTTGTGGTCTAAGCGTTCGGCTACCTCGCGTCGGAGAAAACGCGGGACTAAGGGCTGGGGGTTTTCCAGCGAAATATCGTAAATATCGTAGCGTCGCTCGCGGCCAATCTCCAGCGCATCCCGAAAGCCCCCGGTCGTGATAAGACCCGTCCTGGCACCTTTGCGCTCAATAATTGCGTTGGTGATGAGCGTCGTGCCGTGGACGAGGTGCGAGACGTGCCGGGGGCTGAGAGCCGCCCGGTCCAACAGCTCGCCTAGCCCTTGGAGTACGGCCGCGGCCGGGTCGTGCGGAGTTGTCAGCACCTTGCCGACAGCCGCCGCGCCGTCGTCCGACAGCAGGACCAAGTCGGTAAATGTGCCGCCAATATCTATCCCTAGCCGATACCTTCCAGCCTTCATGGCGGGTACTATACACTACCCGCGGCGGGCAGAGAATGTGGCCGCTCAGTCTTCTCCCTCCACGATCATCAGGTTCATGGCGGCCAGTTTTTTTCACCATCGATGTCCTCCTCCTTGGGTGGAAACCGGGCAGACACACACCGTCGCCCCTAGCCCTCCTCGGCCAACGCCTCCAGTACGGCTGCGGCCAGCAGCGGCACCATCAACTCGTGATGACCGGTGATCGCGTAGCCCCGGCCCCCGACCCCGGCCGGCCGGCCCACAACGTTCTGGAGCGGGCGGTAGTGTTGCTGCATATCGAGATTAACGGTCACAAACCGGCTGAGATTCGCGCCCAGATTCTGGGCGATGGTAAACGCCTTCAAGAACACCTCGGGCAGAATCACCGCCGAGCCGATGTTCAGATACACACCGTCCGACAGCCCGGCAAGCAGGCTGCTCAACAGCCGAAAATCGGTAAAGCTGGCCTGCCCTAACAGGCCGCCGGCGGCGTTGTCCCGCATATGAATGATATCGGTCCCCAGCGCAACATGGACCGTCAGCGGCACGCCGAGCCGAAAGGCAGCCGTCAGCAGACTGTGGGCCATATAGGGCGGACTCAGCGCAGCGAGTTTCTGGCCCAGGGCTTCGCCGAGCCCCATCTGGCCGGCTCGCACCTCGGCGCGGTCCAGGGCGTCATTTATCAACTGACCGGTTTCGGCTGCCATGCCAAAGCTGCCGTCGCCCAGACCCGAGGCCACATCTTCGGAGGTCTCGCCGAGGAGGGCAATCTCAACATCATGAATCGGGCCCGCTCCGTTCATGGCGATGGCACTGATAGCCCCCCGACGCATCAGCTCGATAATCCACGGGCTCAAGCCGCATTTGATCAGGTGTGCGCCCATACCCCAGATGACCGGCCTGTCAGCCCGACGGGCGGCAACAATAGCCCGAACAACCGCGGGGAAATCCTGCCCGAGCAGAATCTTGGGCAGGCTGTCAAGAAAGGATCGCAGCCCGCCCCGTGGCTCATACACGGTGGCAAAGTCCTGTACGCTGACCTTGTTGCGACGCTCGGCCAGCGGATAGGTCGTCACCCGGCCCAGGTCAATCGGCTTGACAGACTTATACATGGGTTTAACCAGAGTGAGCGATGAGTTCTTCTGGATGAGGTGGTCACCATCGTTCACTTTGCCCGCTGGAGGCGCGCTCGACCCATTCACACACAATATGGCCGATGGTGATATGCGCCTCTTGGATGCGGGCCGTGTTTGAAGCCGGCACGGTCAGTGCCAAGTCCACCAGCCCGGCCAGCCGCCCGCCGCCTTTGCCCAACAGGCCGACAGTGGTCAGACCCCGGCGCTTGGCCTCCTCAACCGCCCGCACGATATTGGCAGAATTGCCGCTGGTGCTGATCGCCAGCAACACATCGCCGGCCGTGGCCAGGGCGGCGAGCTGGCGGGCAAACAGCACGGAAAAACCGCAGTCGTTGGCGATGGAGGTCAGGGCCGAGGAATCGGTCGTCAGCGCAATCGCCGCCAAGCCTTCCCGATCGACCTCAAACCGCCCCACCAGTTCGGCCGCGATATGCTGGGCATCGGCTGCGCTGCCGCCGTTGCCGCACAGCAGAAGTTTGTTGCCGCGCTGCAAGGCCCGCGCCACGGTTTGGGCAGCGGTCACAATGTCGTCGGCCAGGGCTTGGGCCACCGCCTGTTTGGTCAGCGCGCTCTCCCGCAGCCGTCGGATCACCAACTCGGCGTCCATCCGCTCCAGCAGACGGGTTGACGACTGCCCAGGCACACTGCTGCCAATGGACACCACCTGTCCGCCCTTGGCTTCCACCGCCTCACGGCCCACGATCTGTTCAACTGGCCAGTCTCCCCCTTTGGCCAGCACGTCCGGCACCAGTCGTGCAATAACCCGGGCCGGGGTTGGATCATCAAAAATCAGCACATGATCGACACAGGCCAGAGCGGAGAGCACCGCGGCCCGGTCGTGCTCGTTCGACACAGGGCGGCCAGGACCTTTGAGCACACGGACCGAGCGGTCACTGTTGAGGCCAACCATGAGGAGTTGTCCGCAGGCTTTTGCCTGCCCGAGATATTCGACATGGCCGCGGTGCAGCAGGTCAAAGCAGCCGTTGGTGAACACAACCCGGTGCCCTGCCTGTTTGGCCTGCCGGCGTATATCTACAGCTTCCTCCAAGCTGATAAGCCTGCCCATAGGTACTCTCTCATGCCTCAAGACGCTGGCGGAGGACTGCCGATGACTATATCCCATCCGCCCGGAGCGCAATTTCTGTTGGGGCCTTGATCGTTTTGAGGCTGGCCGCTCCCCGCTGGGTCAGCCACAGATGGAGATATTCGGAGGCTTCTATCACCAGCAGCTTCTGCTCAATCAGTACATCGACCGCGCGCAGCAGGTCCTGGTGGGAATGTCGGGCCAAAGAGCGATAGCCCGGCACCGCGGCGGTCTTGTCCGCCGGAGGTGCGCCCGGCGCTGTGGTGCCGCGCAGAATATGGGCCACCTCAGAGCGCGACAACTGGCCGTCCTGCGTCCGTATAAGGGCTAACACCGCCCGGCAGACCTCAGCCGGCACCGAGTCAGACAGGCTGGAGGAGGTGCCGAGGGCCGGACGAGCCTGGGGAGGCGGGGAGGGCTCGGAGGCCGGCGTTTCGGTCGGTGTCGAAGCGGCCTTTTTGGCTTGGGTCGGTGGCAGGACAACGCGCGGGTACTGGCCGGGAATCAGACGCAGCGCCCCGGCCTGAATACAGGCGTCAATCTGCTCAATGATCTGCTCCTGGGTGAAGCGGGCCAAGGCCGCGTAGTGTGGCGAAGAGTCGAGCTGGAGTTGGCGCATCCGCTGTGACCTGCTGCCGGACAAGACCTGGGCTAAGCCGGACCGGCCGAGACCGCGTTTCTGAAGGTCGGCGACCGCGGCCAGAATAATCGGACGGCTGTCGGGCAGGGACGGAGCGGACGGCTCTTCTGGCAGGCCGACTGTGGTGGGCCGCTCGGCACGGCACCTGTCACAGTTCCCGCACTGCTGACCGACCGTCACTTTTTCCCCAAAGTAGCGCAGGATCACGGTTCGCCGGCAGCCCTCGGTCGTCAGATACTCGATCAGCTCGTCAAGCCGGCGGTAATCGGCCCGGTGCCGCTGCCTGACCAGAGAAAAATCGAGCCGCAGGTCCCGGGCACCGGTCTGGCCGAGGACGCGGACCGTTGCACCCGTCCATTCGATATAGCCCTGCGCCTGGAGCAGGGTCAGGGCGACATTGACCTTTTCCTCACTCAGCCCAGGGGCGCGCAGCGGGATGTCACGCGGCGCGACCGCGTCGCTGAGCAGACGATAGATGGCACGCACTTCGCCGGAGTCTGGGTAGCGCTGGTTGATAAAAAACCGCTGCAAGCCGCTGTCGCGCTTGTCGTACAGCACGATGCACTGGGCGGGCTGCTTATCCCGGCCGGCCCGGCCGGCCTCCTGATAATACGCCTCCAGGGAGCCGGGATGCTGATAGTGAATCACCGCCCGGACATCGGATTTGTCAATGCCCATGCCAAAGGCGACGGTGGCCACGATGACTCGTGTGGTGCCGTCAATAAAGACCTGCTGGTTCTGGCGGCGTAGCGACGGCTCCAGACCGGCGTGGTAGGGAACGGCCTCAATCTGCGCTTCGTTGAGGGTCGCGGCCAGCGCTTCGGCGTCCCGTTGGCGTGAGACATACACAATGCAACTGCCGTCAACGCCCCGCAGGAGAGCAACTAGGGTTTCGGGCTTGGCCTTGGTGACACACGGCACCACGCCCAGGAACAGATTCGGACGATCAAAGGAATTGACCAGCAGAAACGGGTCGGCCAAGCCGAGCTGGAAGGCAATCTCGCGCCGGACCGCGGGCGTAGCGGTTGCCGTCAGCGCCAGCACGGCGCGGGGCTTGAGCGCGCGGATCGCCCCCCGCAACTGGAGATAATCGGGCCGAAAGTCGTGTCCCCACTGGCTCACGCAGTGGGCCTCGTCAACCACAAACAGCCCGATCGGCACGCGCTGGAGCAGCTCAAGAAAACCCGGCACCCCAAAGCGCTCCGGAGCAACATAGAGCAACTTCAACTGCTGGCTGAGCAGCCGCTGAATCCGCCGCTCACCCTCGGCGCGTGACAGGCTGGAGTTCAGGGCCGCAGAGTGCAGAATGCCTCGGGCGTGGAGTTGATCAACCTGATCCTTCATCAACGCAATCAGCGGAGAGACGACCACGGTGACGCCCTGGCTGAGCAGGGCCGGGAGTTGGTAGCACAGCGACTTGCCGCCCCCGGTCGGCATAATGGCGACCGTTGAACGACCGGCCAGTACGCTTTCAATCACCTCACGCTGGCCCGGACGGAACGAATCAAAGCCAAAGTGGTGCTGGAGGGCCGGGTCAAGTACCAGTGGCTCAGCGAGCGGAGCGGCCGATGCGGTGGTGTGGGAGCCTTCCCCGCTCATAGGGTCATCAACACTCCGCCAAATACCGCGGGATGATAAAAGCGCACGACATAGAAGACGATCAGGGCAAGCACAATCATGCCCCAGCGCAGTTCGCGACCAGGGAAGGGCTGTTTTTTCGCCACAATCGCGGCAAAGGGGACAAACGAGGTCGCGGCCTGAAACGCGGCATAGCCGGGCATGTCTCTGCTCTTGCGCCGATCCTGATGTCTGGCCCCAGCCCAGGCAAACACTACAAAGCCGCCAAAAAAGACGAGATCGCCCAGCGCGCCAATCACCGCCATATGGGCCAGACCAAACAGGAAGGCCGCGGCAAGAACCGGGTGACGGGTAATGCGGGTCAGGCCGTAGGCCCGGGGCGTGCCCTGGGCCAGCAGGGAACTGGGCGGGCGGTCCAGCACGCCCCCCAGCAGCAGGACAAAGGCGAGCAGCATACAGCCGATGTTGAAGTCACGCGCCAGCAGATACGGCTCCAGGGTGATCCACAACTGCGGCCCGACGTGCTTATGCCGGCCATAATACACGCACAGGGGCACGAAGGTGGCCAGCGCGACCAGCGAGTAGACGCCCTGAAAGAGCCGCTCGCCCCAGCCAGCCACCAGCTTGGGCCGGACCCAGTCCGAGGACAGCAGCAGGTGGCTACCGGCGAACAGCAGCCAGCCGGCGGCGATAATCAGGGTTTCGTTCATGGCTCTCGGCTTGTGCTATCAGCTATTGGGGTCAGGCAAAAGAGGCCGGGCCGGTGGCGCGCTTGGGCAGGCCCCAGCCGCGCACCAGGGCAAAAATGACCGGGATCACCACCAGGGTAAGCACGGTCGCCGAGACCAGCCCGCCTACCATTGGGGCGGCGATCCGTCGCATGGTCTCGGCCCCGGTCCCGGTCCCCCACATGATGGGCAGCAGCCCGGCAATTGTGGACGTGACCGTCATCATAATCGGCCGGACGCGCAGCCCGGCCCCTTCGCGTACCGCCTCAAGCACATCGCCCCGGGTGTGGAGGCGATTCTCGCGCCGGAAACGGGCCACCGCCTCGTTGAGGAAGACAAGCAGCAGCACACCCAACTCGGCAGACACGCCGGCCAGAGCGATGAAACCCACACCAACGGCGACACTCAGGTTATAGTCGAGCACCCACAGCAGCCACACGCCACCGATCAGGCCGAACGGCAGGGTCAGCATGACGATCAAGGTGTCCGACAGCCGGCGGAAGTTCAGGAACAGCAGCAGGAAGATGAGGCCAAGGGTGAGGGGGGCCACAATCTGCAAGCGCTGCGCGGCCCGCTCCATATACTCGTACTGCCCGCTCCAGGCCAGACTGTAGCCGGCCGGCAGCCGAAGTTGACGCTCCAGCGTGGCCTTGGCCCGGTTCACCCAGGTGCCGATATCAACGCCGTCAAGGTCCACATAGACCCAGGCGTTGAGGCGGGCGTTCTCGCTCTTGATTGACGGGGGGCCTTTTTTGATCTCAAGGGCGGCGAGCTGGGAAAGGGGAATCTGGGCACCCGTCGGGGTCGGCACCAGGACGCGGCGCAACATGGTCAGGTTGTCGCGCAGCTCGCGTGGGTAGCGCAGGTTGACCGGGTAGCGTTCCAGCCCTTCGACGGTAAAGGTGACGTTGCGGCCGCCAATCGCCGACTCGATGACATCCTGGACATCACCGACCGTCAGGCCGTAGCGAGCGATCTCGCGGCGATCAATTGCAAAGTCGAGGTAGTTGCCGCCGACCACCCGCTCGGCGAACACGCCGAGCGTCCCCGGCTCCTTGCGCAGGATCGATTCAATCCGCTCGCCGAGTTCCTGGAGGGTCGGCAGATCGGGCCCGGCCACCTTGATGCCGACCGGCGTTTTGATGCCGGTCGAGAGCATGTCGAGGCGCGTCTTGATTGGCATCGTCCAGGCGTTGGTCACGCCGGGCAGGCGCACGGCCCGGTCGAGTTCGGCAATGAGCTTCTGGACCGTCATGCCAGGCCGCCACTGCTCGGGCGGCTTGAGGGTGATGGTGGTCTCAATCATCGACAGCGGGGCTGGGTCGGTGGCCGTTTCGGCTCGGCCCACCTTGCCGAAGACGTGCTGGACTTCGGGAAACTGACGGATCATGCGGTCGGTCTGCTGGAGAATCTGGCGTGCCTTGGTGATGGACAGGCCGGGCAGGGTGGTTGGCATGTAGAGAAGGTCGCCCTCGTTGAGCGGCGGCATGAACTCGGAGCCGAGCTGGCGCAGCGGCACGAGCGTTGCCGCCAGCACACCGGCCGCGGCGATGATGACGACCACCTTACGGCACAGGACAAGGCGGATGAGCGGGGCGTAGGCCCACAGCAGAAAGCGGTTCAGCGGGTTGCGGTGTTCGGGCACAATCCGGCCGCGGATGAACCAGACCATGAACAGCGGCACGATGGTGATGGCCAGAACGGCCGCCCCGGCCATTGCGTAGGTCTTGGTAAAGGCCAGGGGTGAGAACAGCCGGCCCTCCTGGGCCTGGAGGCTGAAGACGGGGAAGAAGGAGACGGTGATAATGAGCAGCGAGAAGAACAGCGAAGGGCCGACCTCGGTGGCCGCGTCAATCAGGATTGCGGTCCTGGGCTTTGTACCGGCGCTGCGCTCCAGGTGCTTGTGGGCGTTCTCGACCATAACGACTGCGGCGTCAACCATCGCCCCAATGGCGATGGCAAGGCCGCCGAGCGACATGATGTTGGCGTTGAGGCCCTGGTGGTACATGACGATGAACGACACCAGGATGCCGAGCGGCAGGGTGAGAATGGCCACAAAGGCGCTGCGGGCGTGGAAGAGGAAGGCCACGCACACCAGGGCCACAATGGCAATCTCTTCGAGCAGCTTCTCCCGGAGGGTGTCTACGGCCCGGTTGATCAGCCCCGACCGGTCGTACACCTCAACGAGTTCAACCCCGGCGGGCAGCCCGGCCTTGAGGGTCTGGAGCTTGGCCTTGACGTTGTGGATGACTTCAAGGGCGTTGCCGCCGAAGCGCATCACCACAATGCCGGCAACAACCTCGCCCTCGCCGTTCAGCTCCGTCAGGCCACGGCGCAGCTCAGGGCCGGTATGGATATGGGCCACGTCGCGCAGCAGCACCGGCGTGCCGCGTCCGTCCGTGCCAATAGCGATCTGCTCCAGGTCGGCGATGGACTTGAGGTAGCCCCGGCCCCGGACCATGAACTCGGATTCGGCCATTTCAATCAGCCGCCCGCCGACATCGCTGTTGCTGCGCTGGATGGCATGGCGCACCTGCGAGAGAGGAATGCCATAGGCGGCCAGCGCGTTGGGGGCAACCTCCACCTGATACTGGCGGACAAAACCCCCGACCGAGGCGATCTCGGCCACGCCCGGAACTGTCTGGAGTTCGTAGCGCAGGTACCAGTCCTGGATTGAGCGCAGCTCGGCCAAGTCACGCGCACCGCTGCGATCAACCAGGGCGTATGCGTACACCCAGCCGACCCCAGTCGCGTCCGGCCCCAGGGAGGGCGTCACGCCGGCCGGCAACCGGCCGGAGACAAAGTTCAGGTACTCCAACACCCGCGAGCGCGCCCAATACAGGTCAGTCCCGTCCTCAAAGATCACATACACGAACGAGAAGCCGAAAAAGGAGTAGCCGCGCACCCTCTTGGCAAAGGGGGCGGCCAGCATGGCCGTCGTCAGCGGGTAGGTGACTTGGTCCTCAACTACCTGCGGGGCTTGGCCGGGGTATTCGGTGAAGACGATGACCTGCACATCGGACAGGTCGGGGAGGGCGTCGAGCGGCATGTTGTAGCTGGCATAGCCGCCCCACAGGACGAGCACGAGTGTGGCTAGGCCGACGAGCAGGGGATTGCGCGCCGAGCCGGCGATGAGCTGGCGCAGCATGGGCTACTCCCCGGCCCCGGGCGTGGCACCGGCCATTGTGTGACCGGCATGGTCGGCCATCCCATGCCTGGACGGCGTATGGTCGGCGTGGGCTGGAGCGGACACCTGCGTCCCGGCCTCCTCGTGCTCCATCGCCGGCGTCGCCACCAGCATTTTCTTGATGGCCTCCTGAAGCTTGCTTTCGCTGTCAATGAGAAACTGACCGGAGGTCACGACCCGGTCGCCTTCGGCCAAGCCACCCTGCACCTCGACCCAGCCGTCACCGCTGTCAATGCCAAGCCGGACTTCCCGAGGCGCGAAGCGTCCATCGCCATTGGCGACAACAACGATCGAGCGTCGGCCAGAACGGATGACAGCTTCCTCTGGAATGGCGAGGGCATCCTCGCGGGCCCCGGTCTCAATTATCACGTTGGCGAACATGTCAGGCTTGAGCAGGAGGCTGGGATTGTCGAGTTCAATCCGAACGCGGGCGGTGCGCGTCTTGGGGTCAAGGAACAGATAGATGTAGGTCACGGTCCCCTCAAAGCTATGTCCGGGCAGATAGCTCAACTCGATGACCGCGTTCTGGCCCTCTCGGACCCAGGGCAGTTCGTACTCGTACACATCGGCGTAGAGCCATACCCGGGAGAGGTCGGCAATCGTGTACAGGTTGTTGTTCGGCCCAATTTCCATGCCCTGGCGCACCATGAGGTGGGTGACCACGCCTTCTGTGGGGGCGTGGAGGGTCAGGGTCTTTTGCACCTGTCCGGTTTCCAGCAGGCGTTCAATGTCGCGCTCGGCGATGTCCCACAGTTCGAGGCGCCGCCGCGCGGCCCGGAAGAGTTCCTCTCCCGCGCGCGCCACATCCTCAAAGCGGCTATGGCGTGTGGAGTCGCGGTAACGCTTCGCCAACAGCAGCTCTTCTGCGGTAGAGACCAGTTCGGGTGAGTATATCTCCAGCAGGGGCTGGCCGCGTGTGACCAAGTCGCCCTCGTAGCCGACAAACAGGCGCTCGATCCAGCCCTGCACCTTGGTGTGAACATGGCTCACGCGGCGCTCGTCATAGGTCACGCGGCCCACGGTGCGGACTTTGCGAGAGAGGTCGCGTCGGGCGGCCGGCTCCGTGCGGACGCCCATGCTCTGGACGAGCATCGGGTCTATGCGGACACCGGCTGCGCCAACTGCGGCTGTCTCACCCTGGCAGACAGGTACCAAGTCCATGCCCATCGGACTCTGGCCCGGCTCGCCGCGGATATAGGTCGGGTCCATTGGTGCCTTCCAGTAGAGGGGGTCGGCACCGTTCGGGCAAGGGCCGTCCGGGCTGGACGCGGACAAAGGCCCTGGGTAGTCCGGCCCGAGCCGCACGCCAACCCACCAGCCGCCGAGCGCTGCCACGACAACAGTCGCAAGCATCGTGATCCAGTGCCTGGCCTTCATCGCAACGATACCCCAGCGCTGGCCTCAATCGCTGCGAAGGCGGCGCGGCGGTCAGCGATGGTCCGTTCGAGCCGGAGCTGAGCGTTAAGCAGCCGCACTTGGCTGTCAATCAGGCTCAGGAAACTCCCCTTGTCCACAGTATAGTCCGAACGGCTCGAATTCAGCGATTGACGCGCCTGGGGCACCAAGCCGTCCTCGAGCAGGGAGATCGTCTGGTCGGCGCGTTCCAGGTCCGCATAGCGCGCCCGCACCGCGTTACGCAGGCCGGCGCGGACCTTGCGATATTCCGCCTTGCTTCTGCGGATGAGTGCGTCTCGCTCGGCGATCTGCGCCCGCCACTTGCGGCGGTCAATCGGGAGCCGGATCACGAGGCTCGCGCCGAGGAAGTCGTCACCGTTCACCGGGTCCCCGCTGACCCGCCGGCGCAGGCGGTAGCCAAAGCCAAGGTCGAAATCGGGGTATCCCTCCAGCCTGGCGACACGCTGGCGATGCTCGGCCTCCTCAACACGTCCGGCCAGGGCGCGCAGCCGCGGGCTGCTTGACTCCAACTGAGCGAGGAGCAGGTCCAGGTCCGGCACCGGCAGCGGTACCGAGTCGCGGAGCGACGCCGTCAGGGGAAACGACAGGCTGGGAGGCAAGTCGAGCAGGCCGGCCAGCCGAGCTTCGGCAGAACGGATAGTCGCTTCGCGCCGCAGGCGTTCGTCAAGCAGTTCGGTCAGCGCGACCTGAGCGCGGATGACATCCTGCTGAAGGCCCTCTCCAACCCGGTACTTGGCCTCGGCGATCTTGGCCAACTGGCGCAGAAGGTCAATGTTCTCCGCGGTGACATCACGCGCGCGCTGGGCAAAGCCGAGCTCAACCCAGGCGCGTTCGACCGTGGCCGCGATCCGTCGGGTCTCGTCGCCGAGCGTCTCTTGAGCGACCGCGGCCGCGGAGCGTGCCACGGCGCGCCGGCTGCTGAGGAGGCCGGGAAAGAACAGACGTTGGCTCAGGCCGAACTGCTGGCCGGAAAGCGGGGTCAAGCTCAGGTCAAAATCGCTGGTCGGCACATTACTGAGATCGTAGTGAAAGCGAGGGTCGGGCAGTGCGCCGGCCGGATAGACGCGGTGCTCGGCGGCCTCGACGTTCATCCGGGCGACCTCCAGGTCAGGGTTGGCGTCCTCAGCCCGATCAAGACACCAGGCCAGGGGCAGTGGGTCCGGCGGCAACTCAGCGGGGACGCTCGACGCGCCCAGCAGGCTGAGACCGAGGACGCACAGCGGCCACAGCCGACAGACCCTCGCCGCAATGCTCTCCTCAGCCTTCGTCATCTCGCCACCCCTCTGTTACGCCAACGGGGAAAGGACAAAGTTGAGAGACAGGCAGGGTGTCGACTGTCCGCAAAGTCCGCTTTGATGCCATAGGATGAATGTAACCCATTCTCTGATTTCTGGCTACTCGAAGGGAGGATGTTCTGTGCCGAACTGTCGGCGGCGCATCATTGTGCGCAACCAGGCTTTTATTATGTCCCCCAACCGCGTAGGATAGGCAATCACAATCTCGCTATCCAGTTGCAAAGAGACGCTAATTGATCGTCATTCGTCAAATTCGCGGCATTATCCATAATATCAGATTGTAATTGCACAAATATCTCCTTCGCCATATCGTTTTCTATAGCGGCACCTACAAAAAACGTGTGGGGTCTGAGGTTCCTCGATGAAAATGCTTTCCTGATTCTTCCCAATGCTGAATTTGCAGTCTTCCAATGCTCGTCAGCACCGGCGGGAGCAATATCTCCTTTTAGCTCTCCAAGCGCGATGTATTTTTCTGGCTTATGGTGTACCGAGTATGTATTGTTTCTGAAAATCATATCTTCGGGAGGTGAATTAAAAATACATATATCCACGTTCTTCCCAACTATCGGAACGGTGAGATTATAGATCAAGGTCCTAGGTATATCATTCGCGATCCAACTGATTCCTTTTACATTACTTTCATCATCTTTTGAGATCCAAATCCATTCTCTGCCTTTTAGGGGAAGCCAGCAATAATCTGAACCAAAAATGTTGAGTGCCGAAATGAGTCCTCTTGTCAGCTTTCGTTCACCCATGGCCCCGGCAAGATTCCTTATCGAACCACCAAGCGCATCGCCCTTGGTAAGCAGAAATCTATACACAAGCTCTTCAACAAAATCGGCTCCAGATGGTTCCAGAAAATTCTCGATGAGTCCTTCTATTGCTTCCAGTTTGTCCTTATCAGACAGATGGTTTGTCGCTTTGTGTGAGACACCAGCCGCGGCAAGTAAGGAATTCCTGGCAGGGAAAAATTCCAACTCTAACAGTTGACGCGGGCGGATTGCTTGAGACGCAACGGATTTGAGTGCTCTGGCCTCCGTAACGAGTGGAGTCGCTTTTCTGTTCTTTTCCAGAGCGAGAGAGACAAATCCAGATCGGGTAGCCTCGTGCGGAGTGACCAGATCTCTGGAGGATTTCAAGTGATGTTCATAGGCACGACGATTATTCAAGACTGTTTCTCCCATACATAGACGCATTTGCGTAAAGCTTCTCTCCCATGAACGCCCATCTGTTGACTGCTGTTTCCTTTTCCCTTGGGAAGCAGAAGGATTTTTTTCATCCGTAAACCCAATTCGGACGCTATATCGGACAAAATCATATCGACTGAAATTCCTACGCCGGCATACCGGACATTATCGTTTACGACGAACATCAGACCGTTTTTTTTCAATACGCGGGTACATTCATAAATAACGCAGGCAATCTCGTAGAAATAGCCTTTCACCATTCGTGGCAAGCCGTTGTTATTCAGCCTCTTGTGGGTTTTCTGGGCTTCAAGATATTCGATGATTGTCTGGAGCAGACTTTGATTATCGGCCACTTCTACTGCGCTCTTCCATTTGGGATTGATACGCATCAGAGCCTTTTCTCTGTTCTCGACTGTACAACTGAGCATTCGCTGCCGAAGAGCAGCGAGATCCTGTTCGTCAGTGCCTAAAAGCGCAAGTTCGAGAGCATAGGTGCGGGTATAATCGTAACGGTTACAATACGGTGGAGAGGTCACAATTGCGTCATATCTTTCTCCACTCAGGGTAGGAAGGATATCGAGGCAGGAACCGCGGAATAAGGTGACAGGACCGGCTATCCTATCTCGCTCTTCAAAGAGATCGCCGCCTAGGTGCTTCTGATCAAGGTCAGATAATATCTCGTCAATTTTTTGACAGATGGCTTCGTCAAAACTAGGGATACATCCTTTGCCAAAAAGTTTCTTGCCCGATCGCCGTCCAGAACGATGATCCCAGCGGAGATACTGCCCATCTTTCCTCGTATAACTTACCGACTCAAGGACACACAGAAGCGCTAACTTCAACATGATCTTGACACGGGTATTCTCTTTCTCACTCTGTGTCAGATACCGCTCAATACTCCAGTGCGTCTCGACGGGGTACGCCCCGTTGGTAATTCGCAAGGTATTGAGAAATTGTCGGCGCTCCGCCTGCGTCCAGGGCTTGTCCCGCTGCCATCGTCGAAGGCTCTCCATATCCTTCTCGTCCAACTCGCGTTCAGCACAATGTCGCGCGTTGATAATCTCTTGGCCGACAGGCAGCAACTCTATACCGTCAACCGAAAAGCCAAGCTCGCTTGCGGCAAATAGGGTCGTTCCCGATCCGGCAAACGGGTCCAGGAGTTTTCCCCTGTCTCCCGCCTTCCATGACTCCACCAGATATTTCACCAATTTCTGGGAGAAGCCTTCCTTAAACTTATACCAGCGATAAACCGGGCGCTGTTTATTCGCTTGAAAGCTGACCAGCGGTCTTGTCAACGCCGGGTCGGCAACGAAGGCCTGTTCAAATTTCTTGAACAGACGACGATCCAGACGCGCAATCAGGCGGGTATAGTCCTCATCAGACAGGTAGCTGTCCATACCCCTCTCACGCGAAGGCAGGCGCGTGTCAACCGTCCGGGTTCTTGCCGCCGGTTGCCGGGATCCAGCCAACGGTTTCGATTGATTATGCAATGACATACCCGCCGTTGGGGCTGATGGCCTGGCCGACCACAAAGTTCGACTCCTCAGACGCCAGATAGACGGCCGGAGTGGCAATGTCCTGGGGTGAGCCAAACTGACCGGCAGGTGTCGCCATAGCGATCGCCCGCCGGACGTTATCGTTCAGCCCTTCGGTCATGGGCGTATCAATATAGCCGGGCGCAATCGCGTTGACCTGCACCCCGCTGACAATCGCCTCACGGGCCAGCGCCCGGGTAAAGCCCAGGATGCCGGCTTTGGCCGCGCTGTAGTGTGGCGCGCCGGCGCAGCCGGTCATCCCGCAGATCGAAGCAATGCTGATAATTTTGCCCGATTTCTGTTTGTGCATGATTTTGAGCGCCTCTCGGCTACAGTAAAACGTGCCGTCAAGATGAACGCTCAGCATCCGCCGCCACTCTTCATCGGTCATATTCTGGGTGGCTTCAAGCGCGGTCCTGATTTTGCCCGTCTTTGCCAACTCGGCCTGTTGCTTGGCCAACACCCGGTTAAAACGTGCCCGAACGGTCGGGTTATCCAGACCAATCCCGGCATTATTGACCAGGATGTCGAGCCGCGAGTAGCGCTCTGCCAGTTTGGCAAACATTTGGGTCACCTGGCGGCTTTTGGACACGTCGGCCCTGACCGCTAGGCCGTGCCCCTGCTGGCCACACTCCTCAACAACCTGCCGGGCGTTCTCAACCCGCAGATCGTTACACACCACGGTCGCTCCTTCGCGGGCAAAACTGAGACAAATCGCCCGGCCAATACCCGACGCTCCGCCGGTGACCAGCGCCACTTTTCCGTCCAAACGTCCCATAACTGCTCCTTTCGCTACTCCGTCCAAAACGGACCGGGATAGAGGGGCTGTGCTTCAGCCACCCGTGCCTCGTCGCTCTCATCGTCCTTGACCGCAGGGCGATGGGCCGCTGCGGTCCTTTGTGATAAGTGGCATGGGGCTTCCTCATTAGTATTTGGCAATCACTTGGCGACTAAACTCCTCAATCGTCTGCCGGCCGTCGCTCACGACCTGAATCGCAACCTGCTTCAGCCCGACGGCCTCCAAGGCTCTGAGGCGGGCGATAATTTCTTCTCCGGTTCCGGTCAGCGAAAAGCCGCGGATGAGTGTCTCGTCCAGATATTTTTCTTCGCCCGGCTTCGTATAGATCAAATGACCCTCGTGGATCTTCAGATACAGCCGGTCGGCCGGCGTGCTCAGACCGGCGACGTATTCCTGGTCGTAGCGCTCATAGAGCTGTTGCAGACCCGGGGGCAGATCGGCCGCCACCGCAGAGCGCTCCCACAGGGCGTGCAGGGCAACAACCGCAAACGGGCCGACCCGCTCCACCACGCGCGGCGCGGCCGCGGACTCTCCGGGCTGCAAGACACAGCTCGTTGTCAACATCGTGTTGGGCAGGGATCTGGCTTGACGACCAACTTTATCCGCGCCGAGTTGGACCCGGGCCAGGTTTTTCTGAAAGCTGTCAGAGTCGCTCAGGGTCGTAATCCAGCCGTCGGCCAGCTCCCCGGTCAGGGCCAGGGCTTTGGGGCCGTTGGCGGCGATGTAGATCGGAATAGGATCGTCGAGATTGATGTAGCCGCGGGCGGGATGCAGAAATCTGATCCAGCGCTGCCACTCGCCATCACGATACAACACCTCTTCGCCCCGCAGCAGAGCCCGACACTGTTCGGTCTGTTCGCGCAGCGCGCCGAGCGGCAAGGGCGGCAAACCCATAGTATTGCGGCCGGTAAAGCCGGTGCCGAGGCCAAGAATCACGCGGCCCGGGGCGAGTTGGTTAATCGTCGCAATCGAATGGGCGGTAACGGGCGCAATCCGGTTAGCGGGAATCGCCACTCCGGTACCTAAGGTCAGGGTTGTGGTCTTCTCGGCGGCCAGGGCCATGCACACATAGACATCGCTGTAGAGCATCTGTGAGTCATAAAACCAGGCGTGAGAAAAGCCGTGGTCTTCGGCAATCACCAAGTCTTTCCAGGCGTCTGGCCGGGCGGGATAGGCAATCGCAAACTCCATCGTATTCTTCCTCCTAAGACATTCACAAAGAGTAAACGTGTCAGCGTTTTCAGGGAGTTGGAGGTCCCGTTTCCTCTTTCCAGCCAAGATAGCCGAGCAACCCGGGCAGACGTTCAATGAGGATATCGGCCTCAACCGGCCAGGACGGCTCGCGTCCATTAGTGAGCAAGACTGTCCAGGCTCCGGCCGCTCGGCCAGCCTGGGTGTCATGCCGAAAGTCGCCAACCATTACCAGACACTCCGGGCCAGTTCCGAACCGTCGGGCGACGAAACGCAGGGCGGCCGGATCGGGCTTTGGCGGCGCGTCTTCCCGGGCGACCAAGAGGTCAACCCGAATGCCGAGCTGACGACACACCGCCCGCAGCGAGGTCCGACTGTTGCGGGTAATAATGGCCACTGGCAAAGACATCGCCTGCACCGCGCGCAAGGTGTGTTCCGCTCCGTCATTCCACTCCACATGCTCCACTCCATCCTGCTCAAAGGCTTCAATTATGGCCCTGGCCGGCTCTTGCTCAGCCGGCGGCAGCCGACCCAGCCAGTCAAGAATGTCCCCGTCGGCAAGTCCCAGCTCAGCTCGCAGTTTGGCAAAGTCGAGATACGGTTTGGTCAGCGTGCTGTCGAGGTCAAAGGCCACGGCAGCCAGGGGATGGGATTGGTTGTGAATTCTGATGAAGTGGTGGGCGTTCATGTCAAGGCCCGCAAGCAACGGACAGGCACACTAGTCGCAGGGTACTGCCTCGCCGCTGGAATGGCAACACGGTGAACACCGAGGACCACGGGCATTGAGGAAGAGAGCCTCGTTCACCGTAGGGGTCAGCCACGCTTGACACTCCGGCCCGACTCGGTCAGGCTGAGCGGAGACCGCATGGTCGGGGCGACACACTGCTTGGGGAACAGCGTATGACACGGCAGTTCGATGTCAGCATTGTTGGCGGAGGCATTATCGGTCTGGCCACCGGACTGGCACTCACCCAACGCCTGCCTCAGGTGAAACTCGCCATTGTGGAGAAAGAAGACCGGCTGGCCAGCCACCAGACCGGCCACAACAGCGGCGTGATCCACTCCGGCATCTACTACAGGCCCGGCTCCCTCAAAGCCCAGACCTGTGTGCGTGGTGCCCAGGATTTGATCGCTTTTTGTGAACAACACGACATTCCCTACGAACGCTGCGGCAAGGTCGTCGTCGCCACCTCGCCGGCCGAGTTGCCCCGGCTTGAGGAACTCCACCGACGCGGAACGGCCAACGGGGTGCAGGGCTTGGCAATGATTGGGCCGGAACGCTTACAGGAGCTCGAACCGCACGCTACCGGCCTGAGGGCGCTCCAGGTGCCGAGCACCGGCATTATCGATTTTTCCCGGGTGGCGCAGACCTATGCCCGACTTGTCCACGACCGCGGAGGCAACATTCTGCTCAACCATCAGGTTCAGACGCTGCGCCACACCCAGGGCAAGCTGGTCCTGGAAACCACCGGCGACGCCATTCAGACCACCTGTCTGATCAACTGCGGGGGGCTGTTCTGTGACCGCTTGGTGCGCTTGGTCGGGGCGCAGCCCAAGTTACAAATCGTCCCCTTTCGGGGCGAATACTATACCCTGGCGACCCAGCGTCAACGGGCTGGTGAACAATCTTATTTATCCGGTTCCCGACCCGGCTCTGCCGTTTCTTGGGGTGCATTTCACCCGGACGATCGACGGCATGGTTGAGGCAGGCCCGAACGCCGTTTTGGCCCTGGCCCGTGAGGGCTATCGCAAATCCGACTTCAACTGGCGCGATACGCGAGAAAGCCTGAGTTTCCCCGGTTTTTGGGGCATGGCTCGCAAGTATTGGCGGACCGGCCTGGGGGAAATGTACCGCTCGTTCAGCAAACGGGCGTTTCTCAGCGCCCTGCAACGGCTGCTGCCAGACCTAGTTGAGTCTGACCTCCAGCCGGGCGGGAGCGGGGTGCGGGCGCAGGCGATTGCCTCTAGCGGCGCGCTGGTGGATGACTTTGTAATTTCCCAGACTGGCAATGCGCTCCATGTCCTGAACGCTCCGTCACCCGGTGCGACCGCTTCGCTGGCGATCGGCCGGATGATTGTCGAGCGAGCCGTGCAGGCATTTGAACTGTAGGGGCGGTCTCCTTCGGGGCAGACAGCGGCCGCCAAGAAGTCAGGACACCGCTCTTTGCGTCATGAGCACGACACACCAGGTCTTTATCGCCCTAGGCTCCAATCTCGGCGATCGACAGGCGCATTACCGACACGCTGTGAAGCACCTTGCCGCCCTCCCCGCCACCACCATCGTTGCTCAGTCTTCCCGATATGAAACCCAGCCGCTCGGTGAGGCACGGAACTGGTATCTGAACGGGGTGATCGAAATCCGCACCGAACTGGTAGCCGGGGCTTTACTCGACCGCCTCCAAGCCATCGAACGCGCGCTCGGCCGTGTGCGCTCGGCCGAGCACTGGACCTCGCGTACCCTGGACCTCGATATCCTGTTCTTTGACGACAAGCGTATCAACACCCCTCAGTTACACATCCCTCACCCCGAACTGCACAAGCGGCGTTTTGTGCTCAAACCCTTGTGTGAGATTGCCCCCGACTTTTATCATCCCCACCTCCGGCGGACGGTTGCCGAGTTGCTGGCTGAGTTGGACGACGAGAAACGGGTAATCAAGCTTCCGGCCCACAGCCACTCACACCCCTCTCATCGTTCGGCGTGTCAGGCTGCCTCTTTGACTAAGGCCGTCTCTACCCGCCCCGCCCATTCGCGCAACAACTCGGCCCGCTCGTGAAAGTCGGTCAGATCTCCCTTCAGGATCCGCAGACGCTCAGTCTCCTCAACCAAGCCGGCGTACACGGCGAGCAAGTGTTCAAACTGCTGGAGCGAGGTCCGGCCGGCGTAGAAACGTTTGACAATTGGGACAAAATCTTGGGCGCGCTCCAAGGGGTACACAAACTCGTTCATCATTCCCGGCGTAATGACCCTGCCATCCTCCAAAAAGCTGCCCATTTTATCGGTCATGGCCAGCAAGAGTTCGACGTGGGTCCGCATCAGCTTGGGGTATTTGAGCCAGTAGCAGCCGCTGAGGCTGAGACACACGACGAACGCACAGGCCACCATCGCGGCGTTCTCACATCGACAATTGTGCCGGAGGTCTTGACGATCACGGAAAGCCGAGCCTAACATAGAGAAAAGGTCAACAGACCGAGTGTAACCGAGACGATCGAACAACCCCAGAACCGGGCCAAAGAGTGGGCATCTGTTCATGTTCCAGCTTCCTCCGGTGTACTTCGAACATCTTCTCGAAAGCTTCCCCGACATCGTGATCGCCGTTGATCGCAGAGGCCAAATCATCTTCTACAACGACGGCGCAAGCAAGACCCTGGGCTATACCTTTGAGGAGTTGCGGGAGGCACATCGCCGTGGCCATCGGGTAATGCTGTATCCCGACCTGACCGAAGCCCGGCGAGTCTTGGAGGCGCTGCGTGGCGAGGAGTTTGACGAAAAGGGCAAGGTCAAAAACTTTGAGACCATGCTGGTGGCCAAGAACGGGCAACAGATTCCTGTCTCGTTCTCCGGCTCGCTCATCTATAACGAGCGGGGAGAGGAGATCGGCTCAATCGGTTTCCATCGCGACATGCGAGGGATCCACCTACCCCCGGAATACTTCGAGCGTCTGCTCGAAAGCTCGCTCGATATCGTCATTGCGGTGGACCGCAGGGGTCAGATCGTCTTCTACAATGACGGTGCGCATCAAACCCTGGGCTATACCTCGGCCGAAATCCACGGCAAGCGGGTGTGGCCGACGATTTATCCCAGCCTGGAGGAAGCGCGCCGTGTCATGGAAGCCATGCGGAGTGAAGAGAGCGGCGAAAAGGGCAAGGTCAAAAACTTTGAGATAGCCCTGGTGTGCAAAAACGGCGAGCACATTCCGGCCTCCATCTCCGGCTCGCTCATCTATGACAGCAGGGGCTATGAGGTCGGCTCGGTCGGCTTTATCAAGGATCTGCGCGACATCCGCCGGCGTGACCAACTGGCTACCCTGGGCGAGTTGGCGGTTGGGCTGGCCCACCGGATTAACAATCCGCTGGAGATCGTTTTCAACAACCTCGATGTCCTCAACAAACACATGGCCCAGACCTTCCCCGACGAAGAATACGTCGTCCAGGAGGAGCGGGTGGAGTCTATCCAGCGCGAGATGTTGAAGATTCGGACGATTATTGGCCGTATTGACGAGATGGCCCACGGTGCACGCTACGATACCACCGAATACCTCCACGGTTCGCGGATGGCCGACCTCGGCCGTGACGAGCAGATTATCGCCCCCCACCACAGTCACCAGAAAGCGCCCAGCCAGGATTTGGCCGGTCTGACGATTCTGGTCGTCGATGACGATCTGGGCGTGTGTTACTCGTTGCGCGACGTCTTGCAGGAAGACGGCGCGCAGGTCGAAGTCGCCACAGGCGGCCTGCCGGCGCTCAACATCCTGACCTACAAAATGGTCAATCTCGTCATCAGCGATGTGGTCATGCCCGACCTTGACGGCTATGACCTATATATGGAGGTCCGGGAGCGCTTTCCCGATATCCCGGTTGTCCTGATGACGGCCTATTTCTTTGACAGAGACCATGTTATCAAGCGTAGCAAGCTCGAAGGTTTGCAGGAAGTAGTGTTCAAAAAACCGCTCGATCCAGAGAAACTCAAGGAAATCATCCTGCAACGCTGTCGTCCCACACACCCGACGCAATAGCAGTCCTTTCCCATCCTCTCACCATTCGCTTTGGCTGCCGCCTGTGGTATCCTGTCTTGATGCCCTACAGGGCGATGGATAAAACGGCTCCCTCACAAATTTCGTGTGTATCCCAACTCTAAGCAGAGAGGACAAGATTCATGCCAACACCTTTAGAACAGTGGGTTGAAGAAACCGCCGCCCAGACCAAACCCAAGCGTATCCACTGGTGTGACGGCTCTGAGCAAGAAAACCAAAGCTTGCTCGAAGAGATGCTTGATTCCGGCACCCTGATTGAGCTCAACCGCAAAAAGTATCCCGACTGTTACCTGCATCGCAGCGACCCCAACGATGTCGCGCGGACCGAACACCTCACCTTTGTCAACACCGCCGAGCAACAAGACGCCGGTCCGAATAATAACTGGATGCCGCCGGCTGAGGCCAAAGAGACAGCCGGTACCCTGTTCAGCGGGGCGATGAAAGGCCGCACCATGTATGTGGTGCCCTACATCATGGGACCCCAAGCCTCACCCTACAGCCAGTTCGGGGTGGAAATCACCGATAGCCCGTATGTGGCCGCCAGTATGCGGATCATGACCCGGATGGGCAAGGCCGCCCTGGCCCGTCTCGGCTCGTCCGACAACTATGTCAAAGGACTTCACTCGCTAGGCGACCTGAGCCCCGACCGACGCTATATCATGCACTTCCCCGAAGAG
Source organism: uncultured Binatia bacterium (SeqCode) (assembly GCA_965200965.1). Classification (GTDB taxonomy): domain Bacteria; phylum Desulfobacterota; class Binatia; order Bin18; family Bin18; genus JAAXHF01. The sequence continues at coordinate 3,265,758 of OZ241744.1, read as the reverse complement.
CGGGCGATCTGGTCGGTCGGCTCTGGCTACGGCGGCAACGCGCTGCTGGGCAAAAAGTGTTTTGCCCTGCGACTGGGCAGCTATATGGCACGCGAAGAGGGCTGGCTGGCCGAGCATATGCTGATTATCGGCATTGAAGAGCCGAGCGGCCGCACGACCTATATGGCGGCCGCCTTTCCGAGCGCCTGTGGGAAAACCAATCTGGCCATGCTCGTCCCACCGGGCAGCCAGCGGGGCTATAAAGTCTGGACGGTCGGGGACGATATCTCGTGGATGAATATCGGTCCCGACGGGCGGCTGTGGGCGATTAACCCAGAGGCCGGCTTTTTTGGCGTCGCGCCGGGCACCAACTCCCACACCAACCCTAATATGATCGCCACGGTCGGCTCCAACTCCCTGTTTACCAATGTGGCCCTGACCCCGGACGGCTGTCCCTACTGGGAAGGTATGGACGGCCCAGCCCCAATTGAAGCCCTGGACTGGCAGGGCCGGCCGTGGACCCCGGCCAGCGAGACCAAGGCCGCCCATCCCAACTCCCGTTTCACCACCCCAGCGCGTCAGTGTCCGGTGATATCACCAGAGTGGGAGAACCCCCAGGGCGTACCGATTTCGGCTATTTTATTTGGCGGTCGGCGGGCCGACCTGATCCCCCTGATTTTTCAGTCCTTGAGTTGGCAGCACGGCGTCTTTCTGGGCTCGACCATGGCATCCGAGACCACCGCTGCGGCCACCGGCAAAGTCGGGGTGATCCGGCGTGATCCAATGGCCATGCTGCCCTTCTGCGGCTACAACATGGGCGATTATTTTGGCCACTGGATGGCCATGGGTGCCCGGATCGCCAACCCGCCCAAAATTTTTCGCGTCAACTGGTTTCGCATGTCCGAAAACCACAACTATCTGTGGCCCGGCTTTGGCGAAAACCTGCGTGCCCTGCGCTGGGTGCTGAGCCGCGTCCACGGCGAGGCTGACGCTCGTGAAACCGAGATTGGCTATCTGCCCTACGCCAAAGACATCGACACCAGCGGTTTGAATGTGACCCCAGAGATCATAGAAGAACTCCTGGCGGTTGACCGCGAGGGCTGGCAGCACGCCACCGAGGGCCAGCAGGAATTCTTTAGCCAGTTCGGGGATCGTATGCCGCAGGCCATGTGGCAAGAACACACATCGCTGAAACATCGGCTTGGCATGTAATGGCGATTCGCATTACCAAGGTCTACACCCGCAGCGGCGACACCGGCTTCACTAGGCTGGTCGGCGGTCAGAAAGTCGCCAAAGACGCCGCCCGGGTTGAAGCCTACGGTACAGTTGATGAACTGAACGCCGTCATTGGACTGGCTCGGGTCTTTAACGACGAACTCAAAGACAGCCTCAGAGCGTCCAAAGCCCTGGAGCAGATTTTCCGCCGGCTGCAAAACCAACTCTTTGACCTGGGCAGCGAGCTGGCCACCCCGCCGGATTTTTCCTACCAGGGCATGTTTCGGGCCGGCTCACGGGAAGTCAGGGCTTTGGAGCGGACGATTGACCGGCTCCAGAAAGACCTGGAACCGCTGAACTCTTTTGTCCTGCCCGGCGGCGGAAAAGTCGGCGGCTTTCTGCACCAGGCACGGACCGTCTGTCGGCGGGCGGAGCGCGACCTTGTCCGGCTGTCACGGGAAGAAACCCTCAGTCCCTGGCCGTTGAAATACCTCAACCGGCTGAGCGACCTGCTGTTTGTGCTGTCGCGCTGGGTGAGTACCCACCTGGGCGAGCCGGAGTATCTGTGGGAGCGAGGCCTGCGCGGCCACGACCGGGCCAGGACCACGACACCCGAGCCCAAAGGAGAAAGGCCGAGTAATGGCTGAAATGCCTCTCTATTTCAAGCAGATTGAAATCGGGCCGATGCAGAACTTCGCCTATATTATCGGCGACCCACAGACCCGCGAGGCGCTGGTAATTGATGCGGCGTGGGATATTCCGGCCCTAGTCAATATCGCCCAACAGGACGGCTACACGATCGGCAAAGCCCTGGTCAGCCACTATCATCAAGACCATCTGGGCGGCGAGTTTTCCGGCCACCATATTCAAGGCGCGGCCGAACTGCTCAATCAGGTCAAGGCCAAAGTCTATATTCATAAGGCCGAGGCCGAGTTCCTGCACCGGATCGCCGGGCTGTCCGACTCCGACTTGGTCAAAGTGGAGGGCGGCGATACCACCCAGGTCGGCAACATAGCAGTCACATTCATTCACACCCCCGGCCACACTCCAGGCTCGCAGTGTTTTTTGATCGGCCACAGCTTGGTAGCCGGGGACACCCTGTTCATCAACTCGTGCGGTCGGGTTGACCTGCCCGGCAGCAGCCCGGAGGACATGTACCACAGCTTGCAGACACTCTCAAAACTCGTGGACGAGACCAAGCTGTTTCCCGGCCACAACTATGGCGGCCAGCCGTCCGATACGCTGGGCAACCAGAAAAAACACAACATGTATCTGCACCTGACCACACGCAGCCTTCAGGAATTTCTGTCCGCACTGGGATGCTAGCCATGCCAACCCGCAAGAAACGCGGCAATTTCCTTGAAGACTTTCGGACCGGGCAGCACTTTCGCCATAAGGTCGGCAAGACACTCACCGAGGGCCTGTTTAACGCCTTCACCGAGTTCGGCATGACCACCAACCCCCTGTCCAAAAACCTGCGCTACGCCACCCGCTACGGCTACCGCGGCTTGGTTGCTCCGCCGGGTCTGGTCATGAACATGGTCTTCAGCCAGAGCGTCGAGGATATTTCCGAGAATGCCCGGGCCAACTTGGAGTATCAGGACATACGCTTTGGCACACCGGTGTATATTGGTGATACAATTGAGGTCGAGACCCACATCATCGGCCTCACGCCCTCGTCGCGTGACCCGGACCGGGGGGTTGTTCATGTGCAGACCACCGGTCGCAACCAGAACAACGAGGTCGTACTGACCCTGCGCCGCAAGGTCCAGGTCTGGAAAGATACCGACGCACCGGTTGAGGCCGGCGAGTTGGCGGCTATTCCAGAAATTCGATGCGAGTTGGGCGTACCGGCCTATGACGCGAGCCGGGACTATCCCAGCTTGGCGCACCTGAGCAACGCCGATACCTATTTTGAGGACCTGACCCCCGCTCAGACTATTGAGCACTCGCGGGGCAGGACCGTGACTGCCAGCCACATGGCCCTCACCGCCATGCTCGACAACACTTCTCAGGTCCACACCAACCAGCACCTGATTGACCAGAATCCGACCAGATATATCGGTGGACGGCTGATCGTCTACGGCGGCCTGGTATTTAACCTGTGCCTAGGGCTGTCCTGCCCCGACATAGGCGACAACGCCGTCGGCGATATGATCTATCCCCGCGGCCGTCATACCGGCCCGGTGTTTGTCGGCGATACCGTGTTTGCCTCCACCGAGATCAGCGACCGGCGCGACTATCCCGGCCGGCCCGACCTGGGTATTGTGGCAACGATCCTGCGCGGCCATAAATTTGTGGAAAAAGACGGCGGCTGGGACCGGCGCGAAGTGTTCTATCTGGAGCGCGAGATGGTGGCCAAACGGCGCAGCCATTACGCCTGAAGCCGGCGCTGACCCCACAGCGGCCCAGGGCGTTGTACAGACCGGGGTCCGTATTCGTCCGACACACGAGGAGAGAGGATTATGGCACACGATCTCGAAGCCCGCATTCAAGCCCTGGAAGCCCAGGTGCAGGCATTGCAGGACCGCGAGGCGGTCCGGGCACTGCGCTATCGTTATCACGAGTGTATCAACGAAGGGAAGTTGGCCGAGATTCCCGCTCTATTTACCAAAGACGGCGACCTGGATTTTGGTTATCTGGGCAAAGCGCACGGCCGGGAGGAGTTGACCACATTTTTCGGCGGCGTCTCCCATCTCCTGTCGTTTGTCAAGCAGTTCGTCCACAACCACGCCGTTGAACTTAAGGAGGACACCGGGACCGGCTTGAGCTACCTCGAAGCCAAAACGATTTCCAAGGGTGAGCCCTACCTAGTGGCCGCCCGCTACGCCGACGAGTACGCCAAGGAGAACGGCCGCTGGAAGTTCAAAAAAATGCACCTCACCCCGTACTTCACCGTGCCGCTGAAAGAGGGCTGGGCCCAGGAAGATCGTCTCAAAATGGGGCGGTAGACGGGCGTGCCGCAAAGGTCAGCCGGTGTACGATCGGTGCTGATGGAACAGACGGCGCGAGGCATGACTCGCCAACCTTGATCGCTGCCTGGGCCGGGCGGCCATGTCTTGACACCGCCCGGCCAGATGTTCCATGCTGTCGCCCAATGTCACAGCAAGGAGGGACAGTATGGCTTCAACACCCATGAGCACCACGGTGGCGCGTTTTGCTGAACTCAAACCGATTGACTACTCCAGCTTCATCAAGGACTACAGGCCGGACGGCACCCAGGGCTATGCCCTGATCGGCAAGGCCGGCAAGACTAAGTCGCCTATTGCCGGCGACCACGGTTTCTACATGGCCATCAACAAAGTCAGCCCAGGCAAGGGGGCTCCCCTACACAGCCATCCCAAGCCGGAGGTGTTTGTGGTCATGGACGGTCAGTGGACGTTTTTCTGGGGGGAGAACGGCGAGCACGAGGTCAAGCTCGGCCCCTGGGACACGATATCCTTTCCCGCCCGAACCAACGAGGGCTTCCGCAATATCGGTGACAAAGACGGCCACCTGCTCGTCGTGCTGAGCGGCCCTGAGGTCGGCGAGGTGACGTTTACCCGCACCAAGGCCGCCTGAACTCGGAGCCATGTCCAGGATTTTTGCCGCGGCCCTCGCCGTGGTCGCGCTGACTGCCTTCGATAGCCACAGGGCCGCGGCCGACCCGATTACAGTCGCCGGCGTCTACACCCAGCCGATTCATCAGAAATGGGACGCCCGTCTGCACCAGGCATTGACTGAGGCCGCGGCTCGCGGCGAGATCAAATATGTCTTTTCGGAGCAGGTCTTGACCGCCGACTATATTCGCGTGCTCGGCGACTACGCCGAGAGCGGCGTCAGGCTGATCGTAGGCGAAACCTTTGGTCTCAGCCAGGAGGCCCGCCGGCTGGCCGACGCCTACCCCCAGGTCGCCTTCCTGATGGGCGACCCCTTTGAGCCGCACGGAGCCAACTTTGCGGTTTTCGACAACTGGCTCCACGAACCGTGCTACCTGATGGGCGTCCTGGCCGGTGCCATGACCAAATCAAACCGGCTCGGCATGGTCGGTGGCTACCCAGTCGGCGAGGTCAACCGTCTGTTTCACGCCTTTATGAACGGTGCCCGCTCGGTCAACCCCCAGGTCGAGTTCAAGGTGGCCTTTATCAACTCCTGGTATGACCCACCCAAGGCCAAGGCGGCCGCCCTGGCCCAGATCACAGCCGGCGTTGACGCACTGTACGCCGAGCGTACCGGCGTGGTCGAGGCCGCCGGCGAGCACGGCCTGATCGCCTTCGGCAATGTCAACGACATGAACAAAGAGGAAAACGGCCACAACGTGGTGGTCACCTCCGCGGTGTGGGATATGAATGCCGCCATCAGCCAGGCCATTCGAGCGGTCAGGGAGGGCCGTTTCAAGGCTGCCGACTACCGGGAATGGAGCATGATGCGGCGGGGCGGGGCCAGGCTTGCCCCCTATTACGAGTTCGAGGACCGCATCCCTGCCGCGGCCAAGGCCAGGGTCAAGCAGCTCAAGGCCGACATTCTGGCCGGACGCTATACTGTCGAGATCAACGACGCACAACCCGAATCAACCTACTGACACACACAAGGAGGAATATCCGTGGCGATATTTTCAGTCGATCAAGTGGAAATTTTTGGTAAAGGCGTGGTGCAGGCCGAGGGCGTGGTGGTCGATACAGACGGCAATGTCTACGGCGGTGGGCGCAACGGCGTCATGTACAAGGTCACGCCAGACGGTGCGGTCAGCGAGTGCGCGCGGCTGCCCGAAGGCTCAATTCCAAACGGCATCACCCTGGACCAGGAGGGCAACATCGTCTACTGCGACCTCGGCAAGCAAGCGGTGATGAAGGTCTCCCAGAGTGGCCAAGTCTCACTGGTGGCCGACCGGGTGGGCGATGTCAAGCTGAGCCTGCCCAATTTTGCCAGCTACGACGGCGAGGGCAATCTGTACATCTCCAACTCCAGCACGGCCACCATTGAGTCCGTCCTGAACGAGATGAAAACCCCGGCTCCCAACGGTGCCCTAGTGCGCGTCCGGCCCAACGGCCAGGGCGATGTGGTCGTCACCGGCCTGTATCTGGCCAACGGCACAGCCATTGACCCCAACGAAGATGCCGTGTATGTGCTGGAGAGCACCCGCAACGACTGTCTGCGTATCCAGATCAACAAGGACGGGACCTTCGGCAAGCCCGAAGTCTACTCCGAGGGCTTCCCGGCCCTGCCCGACGGCATGGCCTTTGACACCGACCGCAACCTGTACATCACCCTGCCGGCCCGGATTGAAAACGGCGGCATGACCCCAGCCCATCAGATAATCAAGGTCGATACCAACGGCAAGTGGACCATGCTGGTCAATGATCCAGCCGGCCACAAGCTCAACTTTCCGACCAATTGCGCCTTTGGCGGGCCGGGCCTCCAGACCCTGTACTTTGCCAACCTGGAGGGCGACCATTTCAGTTGTGTGCAGACCTCGGTCAACGGCCATCCGCTGTACCACCAGCGTTAAGATAAGGAAAGCAATGGCACTGACATTAGCCCTGGCCCGGAAGGGTATGATCGTGTGCGAAGAAAAAGCCCACGACCAGGGCTGGCAGATGAGCTTTGTGGTGGTTGACGCCGCCGGCAATCCGGTCGCTTCGCGCGTATGGACGGAGCACGCTGGATGACCGCCGGCATCGCCCAGAGCAAGGCGTTTACCGCAGCAACGTTTAAGCGCAACTCAAGAGAGGTTGGCAAGCTGGGCCGAGGCCAGACCGCAGTTGATCGACAGTGTGATGAACATTGTCTGCCGCCCCCTGCTGCTGGCCGGCGGCTTGCCGCTCATCGTCGGCGGTGAGTTGATCGGCGGCCTTGGGGCCAGCGGTGGAACGGAAGACGAAGACATTGAGTACTCCGAGGCCGGCTTGGCCGCAATCGGTGCTGATGTATGAGCAGGTAAGCCGACAGGGCTGCTAAGACTCCCTGGGCCCGATATCCCGGTCCCACAGGAACTTGGCAACGGGCAGGGTTGCGAGACCCAGGGCAATCTGCCAGATGCCAGCCGACCCCCCTTGGTCCATGCTCTGGTATCCGTTCAGAATCCAGTAGCAGCCAACAAAAACAAGCGCCAGTGCCGTGGCTTTCATGGGCGTCTCCTCATGCTCGGTCCGGCTGGTGGTTCTCGTATGACACGCGGCCGTCAGGCGGGTCAAGCTGTTCTGCGGGCGCTCAACTCCCCGACCGCCCGCTACCCGCTCGGGTCAGGCTGCGATAGACCATCGCCATCCAGCGCTCGGCGGTGATCGCGCCGCTGCCCCAGTCCTTCCACTCATCGGGCAGGCCGGCCGCCTGGAGTTGTTCCAGGCTCTTCTCCGCGGCAACCTGCTGGCGGACGAACTCGGTCGTTGCGACCAGCATCCGGTGATAGGCGTGCAGGTCGGCTTTGCTGGACAGGGGGCCGTGGCCGGGGATGATCTGCACATCGTCGGCGAGCTGAGCGAGCACAGTGGCGATATTGGCGGTGAACTGCTCAACATCGCCCCCGCTGTCGAGGTCAACAAACGGAAAGCTGCCGGCAAAAAAATGGTCACCCAGATGGACGACGTTTGAGCCGGTAAAGAACACCACGCTGTCCCCGTCGGTATGGCCGCGGGGGAAGTGGACAACCCTGATCTCTTCGCCGTTGAAGTGAATCGACACCGACTCGTCAAAGGTGACGACCGGCCAGCCGGCCTGCGGAGCGGCGGGAACGGCCCGGGTGCCGATCCGCTGCTCGGTCATCAGCCGCTTGCGGACGTTAGTATGGGCGACGATCGGGGCCTGCTTGCCAAATACCGGATTGCCGCCGGTATGATCGCCGTGCCAGTGGGTGTTCAGAATGAATCTGAGCGGCCCGTCGCCCAGGCCGCTCAGCGCGGCCTGTATCTTGTCGGCCAGGGGCGCGAACTGATCATCAACAATCAGCAGCCCATCTGAGCCGACCGATACCCCGATATTCCCGGCCGGGGCGCTGGACGTCAGCATATGGATGGGGCCGCGCAGGGCGGTGGCCGAGATATCGACGCCGCTGAAGTCCTGCTGAGCCAGGCTTGCCCCGGCGCTGAACAGGACCATCCCAAGCCAAGCCGTGATAGGCATACATCGTTTCATGGCGTTTCTCCCTTCCTGTGGCTGCCGCGGTGCCGGCCTCGCTGTCTGTATTCAGGCCACTTCTCTCGCCTTCGTGAGGCTAGGGCCGGCGGCAGAGACACCATGGCCGAGACCAGACCCCTAAAGATATCCCCGCGGGGTTTTCAGACTGAACAGCCGGCCATCCTGATACAGTGCCGGGCCGGCGTGGCCGCTCCCGGCTGGTTGAGGATCCTGTATTCGGCTGGAGTCGGGGCGTGGCTTCAGCGGACCGGCCGGCACGGCTGGGCATCTTAGCGGAAAATCTGGAAAAAAGAGCCCCCGGACATGGGCGTGTTGCTCTGAGCGTGCTCAGACAGGGCGCTCCAATCGGCCACGGCGAGCCGCGCCAAGTCTTGGCCGAGCCTGATGTCTTTTCTTTGCAGGATGCGATAGGGAAGCCACAATGGATCATGTCGTCGGAGTCTATCAGGGCATAGTCCGGGAGAACCGGGACCCGGAAGGGCGGCTGCGGCTCAAAGTCGAGGTTTTTGAAGTGCCCGGCGTGGCCGACTGGGCACTGCCGTGCCTGCCGCCCGGCGTGAAGACCCTGCCTGGTGTCGGAGAAACGGTCTGGCTGCTGTTTCAGGGTGGCGACCGCAACAGGCCGGTCTGGCTCGGCGTGTTGCCGGGCAGCCTAGCGTAGAGACACACCGCGGGACAGTCTGGCCGACCGGCGGCGAGACCCGCCACCGAGCAACGCTCTAGGTCCGCTGAAACGGCCCCGACAAGACCCCATATTCCAGAGCCACGGTCCACAGCCGATAGCCGAGCAGCGCACGACCGCCGAGGCCAGGCTCGTGCTAGCGATCAGGGTGGCGTTGTTGCCGGTTCGGAGCCTGCTTGGAAACGCCACCCGCATACCCGACGGTGGGGTGTGGCCGGACCGGAGGACCCGGACAGCAAAGCGAGCCAGCAGGACGGCTAGGCCGCTTCCCACCAGCCTCCCGCTCACCGCCCAGGTCTGGTACAACTGCTCAGCCCAGCCGCGGCTAGGCGAGGATGGCTCGCCCGGAGTGCCATCATTGCGGTGAAATACGCCTCGGTGTAGACGAGGGCCGCACAGCCGGGGCACAGGGTCAGGACTGTGCCAAGGGCAATGCGGGTTCTGACAAGCGGGTCAGCGGGGATGATAGGGCGTCCCCCGACGCCTGCCGGGGGCCGTTCTGTTACGTCGCTACCACGATTATGCTAGCCTACTGGCATGAAAAACAACTCCCTGTCTGAGACGCGCCGTCGCGGCTATTGGCGCGACAATCTGACGATTGTGGCGGCCTTGTTGAGTATCTGGTTCAGTGTATCTTTTGGCCTGTCGATCCTCTTTGTTGACGCCCTCAACACCGTCCGGGTGGGGGGCTTTCGGCTGGGGTTCTGGATGGCCCAACAGGGCTCACTGTATGTCTTTGTCCTCCTGATCTTCGTATATGTGTGGCTGATGAACCGCTTGGACCGGGCCTACGGCGTACACGAACACGACCCGAGGCGTGGAGGAGCGGCCCAGTGATGGACATCGATCCGGTCAAACTATGGACCTTCATCATCGTCGGACTCTCATTTGCCCTGTATATCGGGATCGCCTGGCGCGCCAGGGCCGAGTCAACCAGTGATTTTTATGTCGCCGGCTCCCGGGTCGGCGCGGTAGCCAACGGCATGGCAACTGCGGCCGGCTGGATGAGCGCCGCCTCGTTTATCTCAATGGCCGGCATGATGTCTTTCCTGGGCCGTGACGGTGCCATGTATCTCATGGGCTGGACTGGAGGCTATGTGTTGTTAGCGCTGTTGCTGGCACCGTATCTGCGCAAGTTCGGCAAATACACCGTGCCGGATTTTGTCGGCGAGCGCTATGACGCGCAGACCGCCCGCATAGTCGCCCTGGTCTGTGCCATCTTTGTCTCGTTTACCTATGTGGCCGGTCAGATGCGCGGGGTGGGGGTGGTGTTTGCCCGGTTTTTGGAAGTGCCGATCGAGTTGGGCGTGGTCATTGGCATGGCTATCGTCCTCATCTACGCGGTGGCCGGTGGACAAAAAGGCATTACCTATACCCAGGTCGCTCAGTACTGTGTGCTGATCTTTGCCTATATGCTACCGAGCTTTTTTCTTTCTATTGTGATGACCGATACGCTCTTGCCGCAGCTCGGGTTTGGCGCGGAACTGAAAGCCGAGCCTGGCGTCTCGCTGCTCGATAAACTCGACGGGCTGAGTCAGGAACTCGGCTTTGCCGCGTACACGGGTCGCGGCAGCAAAACCGTGGTTGATGTCTTTTTTATCACCCTGTCGCTTATGGTCGGGACCGCGGGTCTGCCGCATGTGATCACCCGCTTTTTTACCGTTCCCCGGGTGAGAGACGCGCGCATCTCGGCCGGCTGGGCGCTGTTGTTTATTGTCATTCTGTACGCGACCGCGCCGGCCGTGGCCGCGTTTGCCCGCACCAACCTCTTGACCAGCGTCCACAATGCCGAATATGCCCAGGTTCCCGACTGGTTCTCCAAGTGGGAGGAGACCGGCCTGATTCGCTTCTCGGACAAGAACCAGGACGGACATATCCAATATTACAACGACCACAATCCGGCCTTTGCCGAGCGCGCGAGTGCCCTGGGTTGGAAGGGCAATGAGTTGCACATTGACCGCGATATCATCGTGCTGGCCAACCCGGAGATTGCCCGGCTGCCGGCTTGGCTCGTGGCCCTAGTTGCGGCCGGTGGCTTGGCCGCGGCCCTGTCTACAGCCGCCGGCCTGCTGCTCGTGCTGTCCACCTCCATCTCCCACGACCTGATGAAAAATGTGCTCAGCCCCCAGATGAGCGAGCGGCAAGAACTGCGCTATGCGCGGCTGGCCTCGGTCGTGGCGATTTGTATTGCCGGCTATTTCGGCATCAACCCGCCGGGCTTTGTCGCCCAGGTCGTGGCCTTTGCCTTTGGTCTGGCCGCCTCGAGCTTCTTCCCGGCCATTGTCTTGGGCATTTTCTCCAAGCGCATGAACCACTGGGGGGCGGTGGCCGGGATGGTCTGCGGGATGGGTTTCACCAGCGTCTACATCATCTATTTCAAGTTCATCAGCCCCGAGGCCAACACCGCCGCCCAGTGGCTGTGGGGCATCTCGCCGGAAGGCATTGGCGGGGTTGGCATGGCGATCAACTTCGGGGTAGCGGTCCTCGTCGCGTCCCTCACCCACCCCCCGGCCCAAACCATACAGGACATGGTGGAAGACATCCGCATCCCGGCCACAGGGCGAACTGATAGGAAGGGAAATGGAGCCGATGGGACTTGAACCCACGACCTCTAGAGTGCGATTCTAGCGCTCTCCCAACTGAGCTACGGCCCCACAAAGGTGAATCGTCTTGCTTTCCTCTCGACCGGATGAGACGATTTACCTTCAATTGATGCCCTGGATCCTAACAGCCGGGTGAGGGTTGTGCAAGCCGAGGCATACCCAGAGAGGCGGGGACTTGGCAGAGGGAAAGCGGCTCAACTCAGACCGACTTGCAGAAAGGTCACAATCGCTCTGAGGCCCAGGTTATCGTACTGGGCGTTGATATCGGAGCGGAAGATGAAATGAATCAAACCGTCTTCGGCCTGGGCTTCCGGCGGAGGATTCTGGTCCCAGGCACCCTGTTCACAGGCGTTCATCAAGGACTCGTCAATTGAATAGCTGCCGGAGCGGCTGCGTAAGACCAGTCCGACCAGCTCGCCATCTACCGACAGCTTGGCCTCGATAGTCACCCAGTCGCGGGCCGCAATCACATCGTCGAGCCTGAGGTTTCTGCGCTGATCGATCACCAGATGCTCAAACACGCGCTGGGCCACCCGGCGGACAAACGGAGCAAACCGGTGCGCCTTGGTGTTGAGGAAGGTCATGTTGCCACGGCGCACATCGGGCAGGTGATCCGGCGTTCCGCTCGGGCCGGGCAGGGACAAGGGATTCCGCCGGGCCGGAGGGGCCATGCTCAGGAGCTCGTTGCCAGTTGGGGCGCGCTGTTCGTCCTGCTGCTCCTGCTGTGTGCCACGGTCTTTAATAAACCCCTGGGCTAACAGATCGGCAGGACTGGCAAACAACCGGGGGGCGCGTTTCAGGGCCGTGGGTGCGTCAGGGTCAGGGGCCTTTTTCTGCTTCAGCGCCTTGTCAAGCGGTTTGAGGGCGGCTAGCCGGGTAGGCTCTTGGGACGGCTGGGGCTGGCTGTCCGGGGTTTCCTGCTCGGTGTTCGAGGCCGGCAGCGGCGTACCAGCGGCAACCGTTTCGTCCTCCGCGGTGGTATTCCGGTCGCTCAGGAAGCGGGTCTGGTCCGGGAACTGCTCATTGATGACATCAGGCGGATTGACGATCTGCTCGGGCAGAGGCGGCGGTTGGGCTCTATTCTCTTCAACCGGCTCTTCTTTCGGCGCTTCCTCAGGAATGTCCAGATCAACGGCCAGCCGCTCGGGTTCCTCGGCCGGCAACAACTCCACCTCGGTCAACCGTTCTGTCTCGGGCGGGACTACCGGCCTGAGTGCGGGAAACAAGAGGAACAGGATCAGGTGGAAGAGGAGCGAGAAGAGCAGAAACAGGACGAGCGGGTCGCGTTGCTGGGGGTGGGCAAGGGTGAGGGTGGCTGTTGACATCGGCCGCATTCTAGCCTGCTTGACCAGAGCCTGCAAGAAAAAGGTTCACCCGCCTTGCTCACGGGCGGAGACATCGCATATACTGGAAAAACTATGTTTGGTCTTGGTATGGGAGAATTGCTGATCATCCTGGTCATTGTCCTGATCATTTTTGGTGCAGGGAAATTACCGGCTATTGGCGAGGGTCTGGGCAAGGGGATTCAGAACTTTCGGAAATCGGTCAAGTCGCCAGAAATTGATGTCACTCCAGACGGCGAGACAAAAGACAGCGGTGATGGCAGATAGGAAGAGAGGACCGCTATCTTCTCAGACGATCGGTCCGGCAATCCCCCCTCATGGCGGTCCAGTCCCGGCGTCCTCACGCCATTCTCTAGGCGTCTTCAAACTGGACAGACACTACCCGTCCTGAAATCTCCGAGACAGAGCCGGGCGGCCGGGTAAAGACCAACAGGCAGTTTGCGGCTTGGCCGGCGGGGATGTGGAAGTCTCTTGGCGGCACAAGTTTCTGGAGGGTATCCATATCACGCACCGTTAGGCTTTCGAGCAGCGCAGCGTTGGCCTCGTGACCACAGAACACGAGTTGTTGTCCAACCTGCTTGCCGACCCCGTTGTAGAGCGTGCCCTCAATCTGCACCAGCTTAGCAGACACGCTGGCGGTATTCCGCGCCGTACCGGCGATGGCAAACACGCGACGGTTATCTTTGCTCAGCCAAAAACTGCCGCTCAGCTTGTCCAGCCGAATATGGCGGGCGGAGAACGGCTCGGAGGCAAAGAATTGACCCACTACAGGAAGCTGGCGGAGCGCCAGCTTTGTCTGCCGGGGGTAGGAAAGCGCCGCATAGCTCAGCAGGGCATAACCGCACACAAAAGACCCGATAAGGATAAACACGCCGCGAACCGAAAGAAGGGCTGCATCTGGCTTGTCAGCAGGCGACGAATCCGTGGAGGCGGGGATCATGTGGAGGGCCGGCTCGGCGGGATTGGATACAGGCTGTCTGGCGTTCGGCGCTTTCTCTGGTGTCTCCAGCGGCTCAGCCCCGATGTCCGGGGCGTCTTCAGAGACCGGCCCGACATCCGGTTCGGTCTGCGTGTCGTACTCATCCTGCCTCGCTTGCTCAGCGTGGTCCTCCATCGCGGCCAGTGGGGGCGGCTCGATTTCTTGATGGACAAATGCCGGGACACGGTCCAGCACATCGGCAGCCTTGACGCTGGGCTCGGCTTCGAGATTGACCTGTTGTCCATTGTTGGGGGCAGACTCGGGCCGAGACGAGGAGCGCACAGGCTCGGTATCGGGTTCTGGACCGTTTCCCTTCCACATCACCGGAGGCGTATAGACAAAGATGTGTCCACAGTCCTCCTGACAACACTCAAACGATGTCTCTCCTGCCATCACCAAGCTCGCGTCAACCCGGTAGCGCGTCTTGCACGCCGGACATTCAACCGTCACAACAGCCCCTCCGCCAGAGCGATCCATTGTACAGAAAGAAGTGCAGAAAAATCAACTACATTGACGGCAAGTCACAAGAGGAACTATAATGGTGCGAATCTGGCCCTCAGCACCGGGGAGCGGCGTGATTCTGCTAGCTATCGTGCGTCTTGTCTTCATCGCCCTGAACACCGTATTCTGGAGTGTGCCGGTTCTGCTGCTCGCACCTCTCGACAGGTACGCCCAATGTGCGGCCCGCTATATTCGGTTCTGGGCCAAGAGCAACCTGTTCGTGTGTGGGGTGAAGGTCGATATCCGTGGTCGGGAACAGCTTGATCCCCGCCAAGCCTATGTTTTCATGGCCAATCATCAGAGCATGTTTGATATTCTGGTGCTGATGGTCAGCCTTGAGGCGTTTCAGTTGCGTTGGGTCGCCAAACACGAACTGCGCAAGGCTCCACTCCTGGGTCTGTGCATGGCTCGGACGCATCAGGTCCTGGTTGACCGCCAGAGCAGAACCCAGGCGGTGACAACGATCAGGAAAGTCAAAGCACTGCTGCACGCCGGGATCTCGGTCCTGTTTTTTCCTGAAGGGACCCGCAGCCGGGACGGACGCCTGCTGCCGTTCAAACCTGGAGGATTCGCCGTTGCGGTGGAGACCGGCAGCCCGGTTGTTCCGGTGACGGTAAATGGCGGGCGGGATATTCTCCCTTCGGGGAGTTGGAAGATCCGGTCTGGGCGGATGAGTGTCGTCTTCAGCCCGCCTATTGCCAGAGAGCCGGCAGTGGCCAAAAAAACGGCCCGACAGGACCTCATGGTCCAGGTCGAAAAAGCGATTGCCCAACACCATGATGCGGCGGACAGCGGCCCGCTCGGCCTGCCGCTCCCGGACACTCGGAGCGTGGATCGTCTTGTGCGGTGCGTGATCGGACAAGCCCATGAGTGAGGGCCAGTTGCGTATTATTCCCCTCGGCGGCCTGGGCGAGATCGGCCTCAACTTCATGCTGATCGAATACTGCTCAGCCGAAGGCGGTCGCCCAACGGCAATTGCCGTTGACTGTGGCCTGATGTTTCCTGAGCAGGAGATGCTCGGCATTGACGTGGTCATCCCGGATTTCGGCTATCTGCGCCAGCACCACCATCTTCAGGCGGTCATCTTCACCCACGGCCACGAGGACCATATCGGTGCCCTGCCCTATCTCCTCCAGGAATTTGATGTCCCGGTCTATGGTACCCCCTTCACCCTGGGGCTGCTCCGCGACAGACTGGTCGAACGGGGTTTGCTTGAGCAGACGACTCTCCACGAGTTTCGTCCCCGTCAGGAATGGCAAATCGGGCCGTTTCGCATAGAGGGCATTCCGGTGACGCACAGCATTGTGGATGCCTCGGCCTTAGCCATTACAACTCCCCTTGGCACCATTATCCACACCGGCGATTTCAAGATTGACCATACCCCTGTTGACGACCAGCAAACCGACCTGATGCGTTTGGCCGAATGGGGAGAACGCGGCGTCTTACTCCTGCTGGCCGACTCAACCAATGTCGAGCGTCCTGGCTCAAATCCGTCAGAGCGCAGCCTGACCCGGCCACTCGAAAATATGATTGCCCAATCCCAAGGCAAGGTCTTGGTCGCCACCTTTGCCTCCCACATCCACCGTATTCGGCAAATTCTTGAGCTGTCACTCAAACAGGGCCGAGCCGTCGGTGTGGTTGGCAGGCGGCTGGTCAGCAATATCGGTATCGCCCGGGACACTGGACATTTGTCTTTTAGGCCGGATAGCCTGCTTGACCTTGCTGAGATCGCACGGCGCGACCCACAGACCGTAACCCTGCTCACGACCGGCTCCCAGGGCGAACCCATGTCGGCCCTGTCACGGATTGCCGCCGGTACCCACCCCCAGGTCCAGCTCGCCCCCGGCGACACCGTGGTCCTGTCGTCGCGAGTCATTCCCGGCAACGAACGCACAATCGCCCGTCTGCTTGACCACCTGTCTCGCCGCGGGGCCGATCTCCATTACGAGGCGATCTCCTGCGTCCACGTCTCCGGCCATGCCTGCCAGGACGAGTTGCGCCTGATGCTCAACTTGGTTCGCCCCCGCTACTTCGTTCCCATCCACGGCGAATACCGCCATCTGGTCCGTCACTCGGCCCTGGCCCGTCAGGTCGGTGTCGGGCCGGACCGGGTCTTTTTGTTAGAAAACGGCCAGGTACTGGAGATCGACCGCCACGGCGCGTTTCAAGCCGACCCTGTTCAGGCCGGACGGGTGTTTGTCGACGGTTTGGCAGGCATTGAGGAAGAGCTGATGCGTGACCGCCGCCATATGGCCAGCGATGGAATCGTGGTCGCCATCCTCAGCATTGCCCAACAGACCGGAGAACTCGTCAGCGGACCGGAGTTGCTGTCGCGCGGGTTCTTAGCCAACACCAACGGTGAGGGCTTGCGTGAGGCCAAAGAGGTCGTGCGCAGCGCACTCGGCGAGCAGCCACTGGAGTCCCGGACCGATATTGGGACGGTGAAGGAGCAGGTCCGGCTGTCGCTCCGCCGCTATTTTCGCCGTACCCTGGGGCGTCGGCCGGTTGTCTTAGCGTTTGTGACGGAGATGTGAGGAGGAGGTCAGCGTGTCGGCATCCAAGCCGGAGTCCGGGCAACATTCCGTTGGCTATGAGATAGTGGGGATCGCCCTGGTCGTGGTGGCGATTTTTTTAGGCATCGCTTTTTTGTCCTACCAACCGGCCCGTCCGCAGACCAATCTCGTTGGCATCATCGGCTATCTGCTGGCCGACCTGTTCTGCTCTGCGCTGGGCAAAATGAGCTATGGTGTACCGGCCCTGGCCGTGTACACCGCGGGTCTCCAGTTCCGGCTGTGGTGCTGCCCGGCCGTGCCCTCCCAGATGCTGTCGCTGGGCGTCTGTGGTCTGGCCGGTACGGCCCTGTTATCTCTGTGGTACGGGGACCGGCCAGCGGTCGAGGCCGGCGGCTGGCTCGGAGCTTGGCTCGCCGTGTCTCTCCGCTATGGCTTCAACCAGCTCGGTGCCTATCTGGTGCTGATTCCTGTTCTCGTCGTCTCTCTGATGGGGATTTTTCGTCTGTCTTTGCACACTCTGGGCGGTCGGCTGATGAGGTCTGGCCGGTCTGTTGGCAAGCACTGCGCCGACCGGCTAGGTCCACTGGCCGAGCGGCTGCGTGCCGGGCTGGGCGGTCTCGCGGCGCTTGTTCCCAGCCACCAGTCTGGCCGGCCAGTGGCCGCCGAGCCCTATCTGGAGCCCGAACCCCGGTTTATTGCGCCCGAGCCAGAAGCAGAGACCGGGCCCCGGTTTGTCGCCCCCGAACCGGAGACGCCTCCGAGCATCGCGCCAGCCAAAAACGCCATCCCCAAAAAGGCGCACCACAAGGCCGAGGAGCAGCCCGGAGCAGCACAGCCGCCGCCCATTATTATTAACCGGCCGCCACCCGCCCCCGCGCCCAAAGCCATGCGTCCGGCCACCCGGCCGAGCACCGTCCCCACCCCCGACAGCGAAACACCCTATACCCTGCCCGGCCTGGAGTTGCTTGACCCGCCGCCCGAATCCCGGCTCAAGGTTGATGAGGACGCCCTGCACGCCAGCTCTCAGATTCTCGAGAGTAAGCTCAAGGACTTTGGCGTCAAGGGCAAAGTCGTGGCCGTCCGGCCCGGCCCGGTCATCACTACCTACGAGTTCGAGCCGGCCCCGGGGGTCAAGGTCAACCGGGTGGTGTCGGTGGCCGACGACTTGCAAATGGCCCTGCGGGCGGTCTCGGT
The DNA here is from genome assembly GCA_965200965.1 of uncultured Binatia bacterium (SeqCode). Lineage (GTDB taxonomy): Bacteria > Desulfobacterota > Binatia > Bin18 > Bin18 > JAAXHF01. The sequence goes on along the minus strand of OZ241744.1, from coordinate 3,247,636 downwards.
GCGTATCCTGGCCCCGATTCCGGGCAAGGCGGTGGTCGGTATTGAGGTCTCAAACCCCGACCGCGAAAAAGTCTACCTGCGCGAGATTCTGGACAGTCCGGGCTTCCAGCAGACCGAATCACCGCTCGGCCTAGCCCTGGGCAAAGATTCGATCGGCAATCCGGTTGTCGCCGACCTAGCCCGCATGCCCCACCTGTTGGTGGCTGGGGCCACCGGAACCGGCAAGTCGGTCTCCCTCAACGCCATGATCATGAGCCTGCTGTACCGGGCTAGGCCGCGGGACGTGCGCTTCATTATGATCGATCCCAAGATGCTGGAACTCTCGCTGTACGAAAACCTCCCCCACCAGCTCTCACACGTCATTACCAACCCCAAAGAAGCCGGTGCCGCCCTCCAGGAAGTCGTGCGACAGATGGAGCACCGCTACAAACTGCTGCGCGACAAAGGGGCGCGCAATATCGCTTCCTATAATTACGCCCTGGAGCACGGCGAGACAGACGAGGTGATCAAGCTGACCGAGGTCGTGAGGGACGAAGGCGATGAGTTCGCCGGCCGGCCCGAACTGGACGATCAGCCGCCCCCGGCTCCGCAGACGAGGGCAGCAACCGGGGAGTTGGCCCACCAGCGTCTGCCCTATCTGGTCGTTATTGTTGACGAGCTGGCCGACCTGATGCTGACCGTCGGCCGCGAGATAGAAGAGCCAATTACCCGTTTGGCCCAGATGGGCCGTGCCTCGGGCATTCACCTCATTCTGGCCACCCAGCGTCCCTCGGTCGATGTGATTACCGGCCTGATCAAGGCCAACTTTCCGGCCCGCGTGTCCTTTCAGGTGTCCTCCCGGATCGACTCCCGGACAATCCTGGACGCCGCCGGGGCAGAGCGCCTGTTGGGTGCTGGTGACCTGCTGTTCCTGCCGCCGGGCAGTGCCAAGCCGCAGCGTATTCACGGCGCGTTTGTGTCCGAACCGGAGATCAGCAAGGCGGTCAGGGCGATTAAGAAGCAGGCCAAGCCGGTGTTTGACTCCGAGCTGGTCAGCGCCCTGGAAAAGGCCCATAGCCAGAAGAGCGCTGATGCCGACGACGATGACACCTATGACGAGATGTACGAAAAAGCCCGGGACCTAGTCATCGAAAGCCGCCAAGCGTCTATTTCCTGGGTCCAACGTCGCCTGCGGGTCGGCTATAATCGCGCCGCCCGGATGATCGAACGCATGGAACGTGAGGGGCTGATCGCCCCCGCCGCGGAAGCAGGTAAACCACGCCAAGTGCTGGTCGAAGCCGCGGCCGAAGAGTGAAGAACCCGCCGAAGGAACAACACCCGGATGACAAAACGCCTCTCGTACTGGGTCTTGCTCAGCCTGACGGTTCAGGCCGTTTTTTTTCGCCCGACCGTACCCCTGCTGGCCGGCGAACCAGCCCCTCCACTTCCGCCCGCAGAGCTTGGGACGGCAGAGATTGTCGCCCGGCTCCAGACCCGCTACCAGGAAACCCAGGGCTTTCGGGCCGATTTTATCCAGGAGGTCGAATCGGCGACCTTCGGCTCCACGCTACGCTCTCAGGGTAAGGTGTTCTTCAAGAAACCGGGCAAGATGCGCTGGGACTTCAGCCAGCCGGCACAGCTGCTCATCTCGGATGGAGCTTTCTTCTGGTTCTACCAGGCGGCTGAGCGCCAAGTCGTCAAAACTCCGTTTCACCAGGCTTTTCAGTCTCATACGCCTCTCGCTTTTCTGACCGGAGTAGGACGCCTGGAGGATGACTTTGCGATCAGGGTGCAGGACACGGCCGCCGAAACCTATGTCCTGAACCTGAGCCCCAAGCGCGACGCCGACGCGGTGGGGCACTTGACCCTGGCGGTTGACGCCGCGAGCTTTGATATTGTCCGGGCAACGGTGAGCGACCCGCTGGGCAATACTACCCGTTTGCAGTTTCGCAATATCACCCGCAACCTCCCGCTGCCGGACAGCCTCTTTCAGTTCACCATCCCGGCCGGTGTTGATATTGTCGAACCCCCGCCCGTGTCGTAAACACCCCCGCGGCCAACTGCCGACAGCGGTCTGACCCGCGGCACTCAGTCAGCCGCAGCTTGACCAGCGCAACAAACTTTCCTAGACAAGAGGCATCACCACACTGGAGGACACCCATATGGAATCGCTCCGAGGCAAAGTCGCTATTGTAGGCGCGGCCGATACCGAGGTCGGCGTCGTCCCCCACCTGAGCGCGACCCAGATGTATGTCAAAGCGGCCAAGCTGGCCCTCGAAGATGCCGGCATCACCAAAGACGATGTTGATGGGCTGATCACCTGCAACTCGTGGGTTGAGCCGTATATGTATCACGCCGAGATGATTGCCGAGTATATGCAGATTTTTCCCCGCTACTGCCTCAATGTAGCGACCGGCGGGGGCACAACCCTGGCCATCATGCAGCACGCGGCAACGGCCATTGCCACCGGCGTGTGCAACACCGTCCTGATCACCATGGCCGACAACATGCTCTCCGGCCTCTCACGCGACAGGGCGATTGAGGCCATGTCAACGGCCGGCCACGCCCAGTTTGAGCGGCCCTACGGTCCCCCCATCCCCGGCTTCTACGCCCTGATCGCCCAGGCCCATATCCACGCCTACGGCACGACCAGCGAACAGCTCGCCGCGGTCTCGGTGGCCTGCCGCAAACACGCCTCGCTGAATCCGGCCGCCCAGATGCGCGACCCCATTACGGTGGACGATGTGCTGAACTCAAAGATGATCGCCGACCCCCTGCACCTGCTCGACTGCTCGCTGGTATCAGACGGCGGGGCGGCGATTATCATGACCGCCGTGGAACGAGCCAAAGACTTCCGCACACCACCGGTCTATCTGCTCGGCATGGGCGAGGGCCACTCGCACGAGCATATCAGTCAGGCCCGAAATCTGACTACCTCCGCGGCCAGGGAGGCCGGGGAGCGGACCTACGCTATGGCCGGCCTCAGCCCCCGGGATATTGACGTGGCCGAGCTGTACGACTGTTTTACCCCGGTCCTCCTTGTCGAACTCGAAGACCTCGGCTTCTGTCCCAAGGGTGAGGGCGGACGCTTTGTGGAGGGCGGGCGGATTGAGCTCGGCGGCGAGCTGCCGGTCAATACCCACGGGGGGCTGATGTCCCACTGCCATCCGGGCCACCCGGGTTCAATGTTCTCAGTCACCGAAGCCGTGTTTCAGCTGCGTGGCGTGTGTGGCCCGCGCCAAGTCCAGGATGCCGAGGTGGCCTTTGTTCACGCCCAGGGCGGCATTATGTCAACCCACTGCTCCATGATTCTGGCAAAGGAGAGAGGCTAATGGCAGCGAGCAAACCGATTCCGCAACCGACCAGCGAGACCCAGCCCTATTGGGACGGGTGCAAAAACCATGAACTCCGGGTCCAGCAATGTACCGCCTGCGGCCACCGTCAGTTCTACCCGCGCCTCTACTGCACCGCCTGTATGAGCGAGGCGGTGCAGTGGGTCACAGCCTCGGGCCGGGGAACCGTGCTGTCGTTTACCACCGTCTATCGACCAGTCACCAAAGCGTTTGCCGACGAGGTGCCGTATGTGGTCGCCCTGATAACGCTTGACGAAGGCCCGCAGATGATGAGCAACATTGTCAACTGCTCCCCCCAGCAGCTAGAGATAGGCAAGACAGTCGAGGTCATCTTTGAGGACTGGACCGAGAACATTGCCGTGCCGAAGTTCAGGCTAGTTGACTAGCAGCACCCGCCAACACGCCCTTGGTCCGCTGCGTGCGGTGGCGGCCACGGCGCGTTGCCAAAATGCGGCAGCCGCAAACAGTTCCATGCTGCGCATCACTAATGTCCTCTACACTATAGAACTGCCCCTCAAAGGATACCCGTTCCGAGGTCCAGGCCCGGCGGATCAGGTCAAGCGCCTCCATCATCCGCTCACGACTCTCGCTCTGGCCAATCCCAAACTCAACCCGGCCATTGCTGATCGCATCGAGGGCGGCAATCTCCTCAGCCACCCGCACCGGATGGGAGAGCGGCAACAAGACAATCGCAATCCCCAGGCCTAAGGTCCTGGTGCGCTCTGCCACCGCTGCCAACAGCAGCAGAGGAGCGGGGAAGATAGACAACTGAGGGTTAAAATGTTGCTCAACCGGCCGACCGACTCAAAGCCCGAGCTCTCGGCGTGGACGACCTGCTCAATTGTGTCCCGATAGCGCTGGACCGGAGACTGCGCGCCAGTACATGGCATCTGATAGTGAAGCCCAAATTTGATGCACATCCCTCCTCGCCAGCCGTCTTCCCCCTCTCGGTCGGACTTCCCCCATTGCCATCGATCCAAGCGGGGTTTGCAAGGCCAAGCCACCCTCGACAAGCCACGACCGCACCACTATGCTGTACGCCGAGCAGCGGGGCACTATATGGACAGAGACGAGCGTATTCTGACCGGACGGGCCCGGCTGGTGACGGGCGATGTCTCGGCCGCGGCGATTGTCAGCCGGCTGGCCGGGCCGGAACGTGCCGCGGGGGAATATATATTGCTGGCGACCGGCTTGGTCGGAGACGGCCCAGGGGCAGCCCGGGCCGCCGAAGCCCTGCACCACCACCGCATCGAGGCCATCATTGCCCCACGCTTTGCCCGGCCTTTTTTCCGTATCTGCATCAATACCGGCCTCGCCCCGCTCACCCTGTGGGAGGCGGCCGAGATTCGGGCCCATGACCGGCTGCGCATTGATGTCAACGACGCCATTGTCAAAGACCTCAGCTCTGGCACGCGCTACGCGATCCGGGACCTGTCAGACCGCTCTCTTGACATCCTCAGCTGTGGTGGGATGAGCGGCTATGTGCTGGCGCTTCGGGCTGAGCGGTCACGCTCGGGCTGAGGGCTGCTCTCCAGCCGCGCCGCCTGCTCTTGTCCACCCTTTTCTCCACTGCGGCCTCTTGGTAACATGAGCGCGTCTGGAGGCGAGCCAGTGCGACGGATTCGAGATTTACGCAAATACGGTCTGCCGGACAGCCTGCTGGAGATTTGGGAACGCCAGCAGGGCGAGTTTCTACTGCCCGTCCAAGAGGTGGCGGTGCAACGCTACAGTCTGTTTGAAGGTCGCAGCCTAGTCATTTCCTCTCCCACATCCTCGGGCAAAACCTTTGTGGGGGAGATGGCCGCCATGCGGGCTGCCTTTGCCGGCAAACGGGTCTTGTACCTGACTCCGCTGCGCGCCCTGGCCGAAGAAAAATACCAGACCTTCCACGACCGCTATGGCGCGTATGGGGTCAAGGTCGCGGTTGCCAGCCGCGACCGTCACGAGTTTGACCAAGCGATTGAACAGGGCGACTATCAGATGGCCGTCCTGGTGTATGAAAAGCTGTCCCAGCTCCTGGTCCGTCATCCCCATCTGCTACGCAGCGTTGCTCTGGTCGTGGTGGACGAGTTGCAAATGCTGGGCGATGCCGAGCGTGGGGCTGGGCTGGAACTGAGCCTGGCAAAACTTTTATGCTCTGAGCCGCGGCCGCAGATGTTGGGGTTGTCCGCGGTCTTGGGCGAGGCCGAACACATTGCGGAGTGGCTGGAGGCCGACCTGTTACTGCAAGACGAGAGGCCGGTCGAACTGTACCGCGGCATCCTGCTGAACGGCACATTTCGCTACAAAGCCTATAACACCGGAGAAGAAGGCCGGGAGCGGCTTGTTGAGTGCGAAAGCGACGATCCGACCGAGATTTTATTGGCCGCGGTCACACACCTAGCTCACCGGGACGAGCAGATCTTGATTTTCCTCAAGAGCAAGCGCGACACCGTGCGGTGCGCCCTGGCCCTGGCCGCCAGCGCCCAACTCCCACCCGCCCATACCGCCCTGGCCGAACTCGACAGCTATGAAGAAACCGCGCTCAAATCCCAACTCACAACCGCCTTTGCCGGCGGGGTGGCCTTTCATCACGCGGATCTCACCTCTGAGGAACGCGGCGTGGTTGAAGCCGCCTATCGGCGCGGAGAACTGCGGGTGATTGCCTGCACCACCACCCTCGCCTTTGGCGTCAACCTGCCGGCTTCAACCGTCTTTGTTGAGCCGATGAAGTGGGAGACCGACGAGCGGACCGGCACGCCGGTTGAGGTCCCGGTGTCATGGGCCGAGTACGAAAATATCTCCGGCCGTGCCGGGCGCTTGGGCTTTCGTGAAGAGCTTGGCCGCTCTATTGTCATCGCCGTCAACCAGTTTCAGGCCGACCTGCTGTGGAACGGCTATATTCTGGGCGAGCAGGAACAATTTGCCCTGGCCCCCGGCCAGTCCGGTTTTGCCGACCGGGTGCTGAATCTTATTGCCTCCAGGGTCTGCTCCACCGCCGATGAGTTGGTGTCATTCTGTGGCCTGACCTATCTGGGTTTTCTGCGACGCGGGGCCAAGTCGCCCCAGGCCGCAGACACGGCCCACGAGGTCGAACAGACTCTTGAGGAGCTGGTGCAGGCCCAACTCCTCATCCGCGGCGAAGACGGCCGGCTCGAAGCCTCTAGCCTGGGCGAAGTCGCCGCTCGCCGGGGTATTCGGGCTGCCACCGCGGTCAAGCTGGCCCGCTTTTTCAGCCGGGCCCGGGACCGGTCTGTGCCCGAGCTGGAGCTGTTTCACCTGTTCAGCCTGACCGCGGACGGCAAACGGGTCTATGTGCCGCTGTCCAGCGCTGAACACCGCAGCCGCATGTATGAAAGTATGCTGAATGAGCGGCTGCCCGAGGGCGAGCAGCCGCCCGGCGAGGAGCTTGGCCGCCTCTTGCACGCCAGTATGCTCCCGACAAGCACGGAGGTTCGCTCGGCCAAACTCTCCCTGTTGTTGAGCGAATGGATCGGGGGCGACGCCCTGTCCGGCCTGGAAAGCCGCTATCGGTGCTACGCCGGAACGATCAAAACCCTGACCGACGAGATCGGCTGGCTGGCCGATGCGGCCAACGAGGTGGCTGAGGTGATGGGCTGGACCAAAGCCGACCATCTCAAGGACCTAGCCGACTGTGTGCGTTTCGGCGTTGGGCCAGACGGCTTGGCCCTCGCCCGCGCCCAGTTGCCCGGCCTTGACCGGGAAGCGGTCCGCGCCCTGGTGGCGGCCGGCTTTGACTCGCCGGCGGCAGTCCAAGAGGCGTCCCCGGAGGTCTTGGCCACCTACCTGTCGCCCATTCAGATTGAGACCTTGCAGGCCGCAGGCTGAGCCGTTCAGCCGCGCGCTTCGTATGCCAGGAATCAGACAAGGCAGCTTCCGTTCATGCCTGACACTATCGCTCCCGACAGCCTGGCTCTTGCCATCAAAACCCTCGCTCTGGAGGGCCTTGCTCCCGGGCAGCTCGGCCGCCTGAGGCATGCTCTCGGCCAAGCGGTCGCCGACCCAGCGGGGGACCTGCGCCACCATGCCCGCCTCATCGCCCAGCGCTCTCAACACGGCAGCCTGAGCTTCTTTGTGCCCGATGCTCCAGCCCTTCACAAACCGCTGCGGTTGGCAAGCTTTGACCGACACGGACGCCTGCTGCTCCTCCTCAGCTGGCAGGGCGAGGGGCGTGACCGGACACTTCATCGCTTTAAGGTCCGTGGCCTTGATGGCCGCTTCCTGGGCGTCAGCGCGGCCACGGCTTCACATCTTGGGTGGGGCATCTCGGACTGCCTGTGGACCCTGGACGGTGAGCTCGGCTTTCGCCAGCAGCGTTTCCTGAGCCTTTTTCGGGCGGTGCGCTACACCGATGTGGCAGCGATTCCGCCTGTCGATGACCCCGGCAGCCTGCCAACCGGGGCCGGTTCAAGCGTGCTCAATGTCTTGTCGCTGCTGAGCCAGGACCAGGGCAAAAGCGTCCTCCGCTACCGTGGTCCATACCCCAGCGAACGACTGTTTGGCACGCTGCGCGAAGCTTTTCACAGCGGCGGAGAAGCCGGGAGCACGCGCGAGCGCTTCACCCGTGGTACCCAAGAAGCCGCCCTGCGCATGGAGATGCGAGAGGCTGAGGTTGACTGGACGCCCTCCCCATATGAATACTTCTTCCCGGCTGCCCACACCTGCGTGCAGCTGCGCAAGGGGATTGAGAAGGTGTATGACCGGGGCCGGGTGTACTATCATCCCGGGCTGGCGGTCAACGCCCACGCCTTACGGACGGAGCACACCGCGGACGGCTATGTCCGCTATACCGCCAGCCTGACGCTGCTCGGCCAATCGGTCGAAGACCATCTCGTTCTCAGTGCCGAGGGCGCAATCATCGCCCGCCCTCCCCCCCCTCGACGGTGGCACGTCCGAGAGCCGACCCAGCTGTCGGACGAGTTGAAAGCAGTCTTTGTCCGTCTGATTGCAGCTGAGAGCGCCCCGGCCCTACACCCCGAGCTGTGGCCGGTCCTTGACGAAATGCGCCTAAGCTGGGGAACGGTCCAGGGCGAACTATGGGAGGAGAGAAAAACCGGGCTTGTGCTTCATGCCGGCATAGTGGCCGTCTATCGTAAAGCTCTTGCTGGAGCGCAGAGTGCCGGCCAAGCGCTCTTGCTGGCCGCCCGCTTCACCTCCGAGCTGGCCCGGCTCATCGGCCCCCTGGTCCGCCTGCGTGCCCAGGCCCGCTTAGCCCGCCGCTCCCTGGAAGACCAGCAGGTGGCCCTCCTTTTTCATACGCCTGCCGACTCGGGCGTATCGAACGACGAGCTGCGTGCCGTCCTCTCCCGCCTAGCCCTCGGGGAGGACTTGCCGGTGGTCAGCGCCGATGAGTAGGCGCTCATCCCAGACAGACCCTGGCAATCTCCACCGTCTGGCAGTGCGCCTCAACAATCATGCTGATATCACGCGCATAGCCACCGCCAAACGTCACAACAAGGGGCAGGCCGGCCTGCCGGGCAAAGGCGGCCACAAGCGCGGTCCCGCTCTCCGACCCCGCGCATGGTCAGGGCCAGCTTGCCAAAACGCTCCCCGGCCAGGACAGCGACGCCGGCCTGGGTACAAAACAAGCTCGGGCGCGCAGCGTTCCAGGAGGCGGGGGAGGGCGGCGCAGAGGCAATCGAGATAGGGATCATCCGTGGTCCGGTCGGGCAGGGCAATGTCCCACGAGTTCTCTCTTTGCGGGCGGGGTAATTGTTTTGGGCGTGCATGGAGAAAGTACAGACATCCGGGTCGGCCTGACACAGGGCAGCGGTGCCGTTGCCCTGGTGGACATCGAGGTCAATAGTCAGAGAACGCCGCGCCCTCGCGCCGGAGCCGCCGCAGGCTGATGACCATATCGTGAAAAATGCAGTAGCCCTCACCGTGTTCGGCAAAGGCGTGGTGGGTGCCGCCGGCCAAGTTCACCCCGAGCCCGCCGGACAGGGCGGCGCGGGTCGCTTCCAGGGTCCCGCCAATCACCCATAAAGGCACGGCGGACGAGAGCCGCTGACCAGGGCAGACCGAGCCGCAGCAGGGCGCGGCGCTCAAGGCCGCCGCTACAGAAGGCGTAGACATACCCTGGAGTATGCACGCGCAAGATGTCGTCGTGCGGTATTGGCTGGGGGGCAAGGATTTCATCCGGCGTGAGGATGCCATCGGCCAGGAGACGCTCCGGTACCAGGCGGTATTTGTCCATCGGATATGAGTGACGCCCCAGCGGAACGGTGTAGTCGGCAGAACTGAAGGCGCGCACCGCGGCTCTCTGGTGTTTTCCCTGTCGCGGCGGCATTGGCCGGCCACTTCCGGTCAGGAGGGACAGGCTACGCTCAGGGAGGGGGTCGGCAGGGTCTGGTCGGCAAGGAGGACGGGCGGAGGATTGGACGAGTGGAGCCGAGCAGGATCGAACTGCCGACCTCTTGACTGCCAGTCAAGCGCTCTCCCAGCTGAGCTACGGCCCCACAAGCTAAGCGAAGGTGCCACTTTCTGTCTCAGGAGTCAAGCGCGTCTAGCCCGGGCCACCCGCCAGACCGATCGGCCCATCCCCGACCTGAACGGAGGCCTCAAACCGGTGGTTCAACACGCCATACACGCCGAGATATCTGCCCTGTCCACTCCGACCGAACAGCGAGACATAGAAGCGCAGTCCATTTGGAGGGATAAAGATGCCGTTTGGTTCGTCGTACACCGAGCTGTAGCCCTGTCTGGCGATAGAGAGCTTATCGAGGCTGGTTCGTGTCACCGCATCAAGAATTGACACCGTATAGTCAAGCGCGTTGGTGATAAACGCCTTGTGTCCATCGGGCGAAAACGCGACCTTCTGGGGCAGGAGTCCAATGCGGCCCTCATCCGCTTCTCTGGTGAGGGTCTGCACGACGCTGCCCGTATTCGTGTTAATGATTGAGACGCTGTTATCCCCGAAGTTGACCACATACACTTCCGCGGCGTGCGGGCGGACTGCAATACCGTTGGGTTCGTTGCCAACGTCGATCGTGCTCAGCAGCTTGCGTGTCGCTAGGTCAAGAACCGACACGGTCCCGTCCCCATAGTTTGTGACATAGGCCCGGGTGCCGGCGCTATTGATGGCGATCTCCTGAGGTTCATGGCCGACGCCTATGTATGTCTCAACGGCGCGTGACGCCGTGTTGATCACACTGACCCGACCGTGGCCGGCGTTGACCACATAGGCATACTTGCCATCCGGCGCAAAGCCCACGCCGACGGGCGTACCGCCAACGGCAATGTCATCTACGGCGGTCCTGGTGTTGAGGTCAATGACCGACACAGAGGCACTGTCGGCGTTGGTCACATACGCGACCGGGTGGGTCGGGCTGACGGCTATTGCCCGGGGATTTTCGCCGACAGGTATGGTGAGTTCCTCCGCATAGGTCGTGGGGCTGACCACGGAAACAGTATTGTCTCCGCTATTAGCAACCAAAACCGGCCTCCCCCCCGTGCATTGGCTGAAGTCAAGATTGCACCTCGCACCACAGCTCAGGCTGCCACCAGAAAACCCTGAGCTCTGGCAGGTTTGTCCGCCAAAGGCCGCGCCGTCGCACTCTTCGTTGGATTCGACACTCCCATTGCCACATTCGCCCTGCACAACAAAACACTGACAGCTCTCCTGCCAGATAAAACTGGCGTTGATATCACGGCTGAGTTGGCTGGCCTTGTCTCGCACCTTGACCTGATCGATGAATACGATTTCAGAAGACAGGCTCACTTCTGCGTTTGTCATGTCAAAGCGGTCCAGAAACTCCGAGCCGCCCAGCCTCACGGTCTCCACGAGGCGACTCTGGGTGTGTGAAGCGCCGTTCTTGTCCTCAACGGTCAACTCAAAAATGTGGGGCCCGCTGGGCAGGAGATTAAAGTTGGTGACAAGTCCAAAACCGCTCTCAGGTGCCCACGGCCGCTCGGGGAAAAATGCCTGGACATCCCCACGAGAAGAACAGCACGGCACATCTATGGGCGCGTTGTCGTCAATCCTGAGTTCGATGGTGCTCGGCGTAGCCGCCGGAGCATTGGCGAAGGCCCAGCCTGACACCAAACCGATACCGCCGGCAAAATCTCCAGACGGATTTTCAAGAACGGACGACAGAGGCGCGCTATCAACGACGATCAGCTGGCCGTTGGACTCGACGGCGATATCAACCGGCAGCCGCAATTCAGGCCCACTACCGGTGTCCGGCCCTGAGATGATGCTGCGCTCACCGTTGCCTGGATCAACGCGGAACACGGTCCGAGCGCCTTCATCCAGGACCGCTAGCTGACCATCGGACTCAATGACCAGGGCGCGGACTCGGCTGAAAGGCGGACCGCCGCCAGCCCCGGCACCCGACACGACCGTCCGATTCCCGTTTGCTGGATTGACCCGGACAAGAGCGTTGAGACCAACATCAACAACGACCAACTGGCCGTCAGGCGCGACATCAATATCAACCGGGGTCATCCAGCCCTCATCTGAAATAATGGTCCGCTCTTCGGTGGCCCGATCAAGACGCACAATCGCCGCCAAGCCGGCATCGGCCACCACGATCCGACAGTCCTCTTGCGTACAATTGGGCTCAATCGCAAGACCAAACGGTGCCCTCAGGTTGACCGGTTCGCCCTCAAACCCGATATCCGAGATAATGGTCTGGCGGTCGTCATTCATTTCAATGATGCCTGATTGGCCGGAATCCGCAATCACAAGCGTGCTGTCCAGGCCCGACGCTTCGCCATAGGCCGCAACCCCATTTGGCCGCAGAAAGGCTGGCCCGGTTCGAGACACGACTTGTCGTCGACCGGTCACAGGATCAACCCGGACCAGAGCCTGGCGGCCAAAATCGGTCACGGCGATCTGGCCGTCCGGCTCAACCGTGACTCCTTGGGGGATAAGCCAAGTCGGCCCAGGGTCGGTCTGTGCATCGCTCAGGTCTTCTTCAGTCGGGATGTTCACATCGGACACAATCGTTCGACTGCCACTGACCGGGTCAATCCGAATGAGGGCCGGGTTTTGCACCCAATCGGGCTGGGCAGCCTGGCCCTCGGCATCCACCTGCATACGCTCAGCAGCCCGGTCCTCGGTAGCCACCTGAACAGCCTGGAGGGCCGTGCTTTGTACAGCAGCAGAGGTGACTTGCTCGCTTGTGTTTTGCGAGGCGACAATACCCATTGCCTGGAGGTTTTCCTGCCAAGCCAAGTTGAAGCGGACTTCCTCGGACGCGCCGCTGGCTTTATCCCGGGCGACCGCGCTTTCGATCACAATCTGCTGTTTGTCTTCGCTCAGTTCTGCCTCGGCCTGGGTGAGATCAAGCGGACTGAGAAATTCAAACCCACCGGGCCTCACGGTTTCAATGCTGTGCTCGTGTATCTCTCGGGTGCCGGTCGTATCCTCAATCTCAAGGGTAAGGGTATGCGTACCTTGTTCGAGTAAACCAAAATTAAAGACCTGCCCAAATCCGCTCTGGAGGGCTTGGGGATGATCGGGATAGGCATCCACCACATCCCCCCGTTCGGAACAGCACGGGAGCCGACTGGCTTCTCCAGCATCAATACGTAAACGGACAGTGACCGACGCGCCCGGCACGGTCGAGAAAGCCCAGCCCGATATCACGCTCACCCCGCTGATGACTTGGGCCTGCGCCGGGTTTTCAAAGGAGAATTCAATAGCGGTCAGGCCACTGCGGGGCAAAACAAACACCAGCCCACTCCACAAGAGCACGGCGCTGAATCGGCGCAGGATATGTGTCATTTTCCGCCCCTCCCTGAACCCTTATGTGGCACGAAAACCCCGGTCTGTTTTGGGCCTTGCGATGGCCACCACGCACAGCCCCGCGGCATCAGCTTGGCGGACAACCGCGGGTCTGTCCACAATCAATGTGGTCTCGGCCTCGACGGCAAGCACACGAGCCTCGACGGCCCGCATCTCTTGAATCGTCTCCGGTCCAACCGTTGGCACATCAAAGCGCAAATCCTGGTGGGGTTTACTCACTTTGACAATCACCAGTCCCGGTCCACCCAGCTCTCCAGCGCGCCGAATCGTGGCATTGGTTCCCTCTGGCCCTTCGACGGCAAACACCGTGCCATGCTTGACCACTACGCTCTGGCCAATGTCCCAGCGGCCAATTTCCTTGGCCACCTCGGCCCCCAGCCGGAGGTCCTGCCACTGCTTGTCATCTGGAGCGGCTTGGGTGAGCACTCCCGGCTGGGGAACCAGGTCGGGCAGCAGGCGGGTGGATTCCACTACCCTGATGCCCTCGCTTTCCAACTCTTGGGCAATGCCACGCAGGATCACATCGTCCTTCAGACTCGGCAGCCGACTGATGAACGCCAAGCCGCGCGCGTCGGGTTGGATATTGGTCAGCGCTCCGGATTTGTGGATCCCGCCAGCCATGACAGCTTGGGTAACGCCGGCGGCCTTGAAGATGTCGATAATTTTACCCAGTTCTCCAACCCGAACCCAGCGCAGATCAGACACCAAGTCATTGAGCGTCTCCAGTGTCTCGCCCTGATGGGCGACCGCCACAATGTCGAGCCCTTGGGCGCGGGCCGCCTCAACAAAGAGGATGGGAAAGCGGCCGTTACCGGCAATCAGTGCTAATTGAGCCATCCTGTCTGCCAGCGAGAGTCTGCCGGACCCTAAGCGGAAGCCTCGTCGGTGTCGGCAGACACCCAACTCCGCGGCCGGCAAATCCCGCGCTGGGAGTGCGAGATAAACTCCACGAGGTGAGCGACCTCGGGACAGCCACTATACTCCTGACTGACGCGGGCGAGAGCCTGTTTGAGCGGTTCGCCCTCGGCAAACAGGGTCCGATAGGCTTTTTTCAGTATCTCCAACTGGGAGATCGTAAAACCACGCCGTTTGAGCCCGATCAGGTTCAGGCCGAACAGATAGGCCCGGTCCCCCTGTGCCATGCAGTACGGCGGAACATCGAGAGAGACCATGGCACCGGCACCGACAATCGCCGATTCACCAATCCGGGCGAATTGATGGATGCCGACCAGAGCACCCACCACCACACAGTCTTCAAGCGTCACATGGCCGCCCAAATTGGCGCTGTTGGCCATCACAATATAGTTGCCCAGCGTGCAATCGTGGGCAATGTGTGAATAGACCATAAACAGATTATGGTCGCCGACCCGGGTGACCATGCCGCCTCCGGCCGTGCCGGGTTGGAGAGTAGCGAACTCCCGAATGGTATTGTAGTCGCCAATAATCAGCCGACTGTCTTCGCCGGCGTACTTTTTATCCTGGGGAGTTGCCCCGATACTGGCAAACTGAAAAATATGGTTCTGCCGTCCGATTGTCGTCCGGCCCTCAATAACAGCGTGCGGACCGACCTGGGTTTCCCGCCCGAGCCTGACGTGGGGCCCAACGACCGCATACGGCCCAACCTTGACCCCGCTGTCGAGCTCGGCACCCGGCGCAACGACTGCCGAGAGGTGTATGTGCGTGGCTGCCGTCATGGTCGCTCTTCATCTTTTCGCCGGGCAGCTTGGCGGCCGTCCTGGGGGTCGGCCTCGGCAAGCGTAAACTCGAGTTCGGCCACCACCGTATTGTCCACTGATGCGGTGCCACGCATCTTCCAGAATTTTCCCCGCCGGTAGATGGTCTCTGCCTCCAAACGGAGCTGATCGCCCGGGGTGACTTGCCGCCGAAAGCGTGCCTTGTCAAGCGCTGTCAGCAGCGCGTGTTGGGGCCGACCACTTTCCGGCGTGGACGAACAGACCAGAATGCCTCCGGCCTGGACAACGGCTTCACACAGCAAGACTCCAGGCATAACGGGATAGTCGGGGAAATGGCCGGGGAAAAAAGGCTCGTTGATGGTCACGTTTTTGAGCGCCGCAATCCGCTCAGCAGCGACAATCTCCACGACCCTATCGACAAGCAAGAAAGGGTAGCGGTGGGGCAGCAGGGCCGTAACGGTGGTATCCATATAAGCGAGGAGTTGCACATGTGAGGGCTAGAACAGCGAACTAAAACGGTTGCCTCCACCGCCCTGGCCGATACCGCCAAAACCACCAAACGAAAAGTGAACGCTACTGGTACGCTCATCCTTCTTGGCATTCAGCGGTCTTCCCAACTCAATGCGAATCGGACCAAACGGCGATTTCCAGCGCACCCCGGCTCCGACAGAATAGCGTAAATCGCCGAGGTCAATGCCTTGGATGTTAGTAAAAGCGTTTCCAATATCGTTGAACAACACCCCTTTGAGGTTGAGGGCAGGGACAAGCGGGACGAGGAGCTCATTGTTAATAATCAGTTGGTGGCTGCCGCCGATGGGACGATGGTAGGTGCGTGCTTTTCGCCCATCAGGCGAGCCACCGTCACTCACCACGACCACCACTTCTTCACGAGGGCCAAGGCTGCGCTCGCCAAAGCCCCGGATCGAGTTTATTCCGCCCGGGAAGTAGCGATCAAACAGGGGTACATCATCCTTGAGGATGCGCGTGCGTTGAGTCGCAATGTGACGATTTTCAGTAAAGTCGATATCGCCCATGCCATAGCCGAAGACGCCGCCGGTCATCAGGGTAAACTGGCCAAAGCGGCGGCCACGCCAAACGGGCAAAAAGTAGCGCCCCTCAAGCTCAATCTTGGTGTAATCGGCGCTCCCGCCGGGTCCGGCATAAGAGAAGGAGATTTGTTGCAGTGAGCCGGCTGTCGGCTCAAAGGGGTGGTCAAGGGTATCCCGCATGAGCACCGGCGAGATCAACGAGGCGGTTTGCGCCCCCCGCTCGGAGCGGACAGCATCCGGCGTAATCGGATCAAAGTTGCTAATACGTGACCGTTCCCACTGATACTGGAAACCAACCTCCACATCACTCAAGGAGTAGCCCCAGACCGAGCTATAGCCTAGAGCAGTCAGGGGATAGAACAGTCGGAAGCCTCCGCCGGTTCCTGAGCGGTCAAAATCCTCAAAGATAAACCGCCAGTCAAACAACTCCAGCCCAAGCCGCAGGTGGGAATCCATGAAATACGGGTCCATGAAATTCACCTGTGTATTCCGATACCGGGTTCCGATACTGCCCCCCACAATGAGCCGCTGGCCACGCCCCATGAGGTTGTTTTCCTGAATCCGGGCATTCCCGACTACGCTGGTTGCCGAGTTAAACCCGGCTCCTATGCTGAACGAGCCGGTCTGGGCTTCTTTGACATCAACGAGCACATTCAGCAGATCTTTTCGTTTACCCCGCTGGGTGGTGAGATTGACATCGTCAAACAGTCCCAGCCGCCTCACCCGGTCGCGGCTGAACTGAAGAGCTGAGGCGGCAAACAGACTTTGCTCAACAATCGACAGTTCGCGCCGAATGACTTTGTCCCGGGTCTTGCTGTTGCCGGCAATAGCAATCTGGTCAATGTAGACCTCGGGGCCTTTATTCACCCGGTAGGAGACATGCACGAGCTTCTCGTCGGGCTGGACATCGGTTTCCGGCTCAACGTTGACAAAAGCGTAGCCCTGGTCACTGAAATACCCGGTCAGGTTAAACACGTCATCGCGCAGGACGCTGGCCTTAAACGTCCGCTTTGATCGCAGGGTCAAGGCCTGTTTTGCCGCGGCTTCACCGCCCACGACATCACCCACAACACGGACCTCACCGACCTTGTACTTGGGCCCTTCCTCAAGGCGGATAGTGACGATCAAGCCATCTTCACGGTGTGTCACCTCGGGCTCATCAATACGGACATTGATATACCCATTGTCGTAATACCACGCCGTGAGGCGTTCGACATCGGTCCTGAGCGCTTCATTGCTCAGGACTCCAAACGGCAAAAAACGGGACAACCAGTTCTTCTTCCTGGTCTGCATAAAGCCGGCCAGAATCTTGCCAGAGAAAGCCTGGTTGCCCTCAAAAACAATATCAACCACACTCGTTTTTGTGTTCTCAGAAATCGTAAAAGAGACAATCGTCTCGCCGTTGACGGTCGATTCGGTCCGGTACGAAATATCCGCATCCAGATACCCTTTTTCCTCGTACAGGGCTTTTACCTCGAGAATCCCGCTGCGAATTCTGACTGGATTCAGAATGGTCCGGGGATGGATTTTCAGCGCCGTCAAGATCTCTTCCTGGCTGACTTTCTTATGCCCTTCCACCCGGACTTGACGGATAAGCGGACGTTCCCGCACCCAGTACGTCAACACCTGTTGGCCGTCGTGCTCGTCCAGACGGGCCTCAATATTCTTGAAGAAGCCCATCTCGTAGATCGATCGAATATCCGTATCAACCGTCTCAGGGTTGAGCGGCTGGCCGGGCCGGGATGATAAACGGATACGGATCGCCTCAGTATCGACCTGCTCATTCCCGCCGATAGCAATTTCGCTCAGAATCGTCTGTTGAGGAGGGGGCGGGGGCTGTGCGGCTGAGCTGTGCGGCTGACCCGTCGCTGACGTATCCCCCCGTCCCTGACCAGGAAGGCCGAGCAGGGCCACACCGAGGGCCACGACCAGCCACCGTGTTCTCACTATTCCCCGCATTGGCGCACCTCTCCCCACCCGGACTCCTCATAACAAAATCCCCCTAGATTGTAAAGCCGTTCAGCCCGACTGTGAGCCATCCGAGACCGCGTTCACCCCGGCCTGGGGTGGGAGTTCGTGCAGTTGGCCCGCCTCGAGCCGGAGCGTCCGACTCATACACGAGGCCACTTTTTCGTTGTGGGTAACAATCACCACGGTGATATTCATGGCCCGATTAAAATTGAGCAACAGTTGCAGGACACCTTCCCCCGTCCCGGGATCAAGGTTTCCGGTTGGCTCATCGGCCAGCACCAGACGGGGTTGCAACACCAGCGCCCGCGCCACCGCAACCCGCTGCTGTTCGCCCCCGGACAGTTCTCCAGGCCGGTGCGTCAGCCGATCCTTGAGCCCGACCTGCTCAAGAATCTCAATCGACCGCCGGCTAGCCTCGGAGCGATGGACTCGGGCGATCAGTCCGGGCAACATCACGTTCTCAACTGCGCTGAAATCGGACAGCAAATGGTGGAATTGGAAAATAAACCCGATTTCCCGGTTGCGCAGGACAGCCAACTCCTCGCTCGGCAGGGCAAAAACGTCCTGGCCGTCCAGCCACACCTTGCCTACGCTGGGCCGATCAAGCGTGCCGAGGATATGCAGCAAGGTACTTTTGCCAACCCCGGACTCGCCAATAATAGCGATGCGTTCCGCCCGCCGGATGGCGAGGTTCAGGCCGCTGAAGACCTGTATCGTTTGCTCCTCCTCGCCGTAGTGTTTGCCGAGCTGTTCGGCTCGAATCAAAACCTGCGCCACATGCCCTCTATTCGTAACGGATGACTTCAACCGGCGCTAAATGGGCCGCCTGACGGGCGGGATAAATCGTAGCCGCCAGGCAGATAGCGAGAGATGCCAAGCCGACGATCAGAAAATTGGAGACAGACATCTTGATCGGGACGGTCGAAACGTACCACACATCGGGCGGGAGCTCGATAAACTCATAACGCTGGAGCAACCAGCACAGGATAAAACCGGTCAGCGTCCCCAACAGCGTCCCAATCAGTCCAATAATCAGCCCTTTGTAGACGAAAATCCAACCGATCGCCGCATCCGAAGCGCCCATCGACTTCAACAGTGCAATATCTTTGCGTTTTTCCGTCACAACCATGATCAGGGTCGCAATGATGTTAAACGCGGCAACCAGCACGATCAGCAAAAGCACAATCGAATACACAAATTTTTCCAGGCTCAGGGCCGCAAACAGGTTACGGTTGATTTCGGTCCAGTCGCGGGCTTTGTAGGGAAAACCGAGCAGGTCCTCAATCTGGCGGGCAATCGGCCGCGCCTCGTAGACTTCCTGGAGCCGAATCTCAAGCCCAGACACCTGACGGTCAAGTTTGAAGAACTGCTGGGCATCCTGGAGGGCCATGTATAACAGGCCCCTATCGTACTCGACCATGCCGGAATCAAACAGGCCGACCACCACAAAGCGTTTGAAGCGAGGTGCCATGCCGAGCGGTCCCGGGGTGCCGCCAATGGGAGAGATCAGGGTAATCGGGTCGCCGAGTAAGAGGCCGAGCTGATCGGCCAGCTCCCCACCGATCACAATCCCTGGCAGTTCAACGCTGTGCCGGGTCGCGCCATTGCGAATGCTCACCACCTGCTTTTGGCCGAGCTGGGCCAGATCCCCCTCTTTGATATGATTTGTGATATTGACCACCGCGCTGGCCAGGGCAGGCTCGACCCCACGCACCGCAACCCCAGATACTCCACGCTGTGAACTGACCATCACCTGGCCGTAGAGAAAGGGTGCCGCGGCAGCGATCCCCGGCATCTGGCGTACCTGTTCCATCACCGGCTCATAGGCGTCTAAGGGACCGTCCAGGCTGGACAGCAGGATATGCGGATTAAAGCCCAGAATCCGACTCCGCAAATCTTCTTCAAACCCGGTCATAATGGCCAGGGTGACATTGAGCACCATCACCCCAATCAAGACCCCGAGAGTCGATATCGTTGTAATCAGAGAAATGAATATCTCACGCCGCTTGGCACGCAGATAACGGACACTGATAAAGAGTTCGTAATGCACAGAAAAGATTTCGCTCCCAAGCCCTCAGGTATGCGCCTTAAACGACACCGGAGACCCCCTGCGCCAACGCCGAGAAATCCTAGTCTTTGACAACTTCTACCCAAGGTTCAGCGCGCGGGACGACCTCGCCAATCACGGCCGCGGCTGGGGTACCGGCATTCTTGAGCGCTTGGACACAGGCGCTCGCCTCAGACTCAGGAACGGCCATGAGCAGGCCGCCCGAGGTTTGGGGATCAAAGGCCACTTCATCAAGCTGAGCAGTAAGCTGCGGGGACACGCGGACTTTATCGGCCAGATAGTTCCGGTTGCGCTTGCACCCGCCGGTCATGTAGCCCTCGCTGGCCAAGCGCAGCGCGCCCGGCAAAACCGGGAAATGGGCAGCCCGCAGCCGGAGGCTGACCCCACTGCCGCGCGCCATCTCATACCCGTGACCTATCAGGCTGAACCCAGTCACATCGGTACACGCGTGGACCGTATAGCACGCCATGACGTGGCTGGCGGTTCGGTTCAGGCTCAACATCGAATCAACCGCTGCCGCGTATTCCGTATCGTGGAGGTGGTGGCGTTTGAGAGCCGTTGTGACAATACCTGTGCCAAGCGGTTTGGTCAGAACCAGCACATCGCCCACCTGAGCGCCGACATTGCGAACCACGCGCTGGGGATGAACCACCCCAGTCACGGCCAAACCGTATTTTATCTCATCATCGGCAACCGAATGCCCCCCGACCAGCGCCGCCCCAGCCTCACGGACCTTTTCCGCCCCGCCCTGGATGATCTCGGCCAGCACAGTCTTATCAAGACCATCCTGGGGAAAGCACACGATATTCATCGCCGTCTTTGGTTCGCCACCCATGGCATACACATCGCTGAGCGCGTTGGTGGCTGCAATAAGCCCATAGGTATACGGATCATCGACCACCGGGGTAAAAAAATCGACTGTGTTAATAATGGCCACGTCATCCTGTAAGCGAAAGACACCGGCATCGTCAGAGGTCTCAACACCAACCAGCACATCGGGATGCCGCTCACGCGGCAGCCCGCTCAGAATATGTTCAAGGTCCGCCGGACCCAATTTCCCCGCTCAACCCGCGGCTTTCACTTTTTCGGTCAGGCGGATTCTCGAACGCTGATCCTCAGCCCGCGGCCGTGTTATGCCCATAGTATCCTTTATGGTGGAGGGCCTGCCAAGCGTATCTAGGCTTTGCGCAATTTCCGCACATCGCCAACCCGCAGCGTCAGCCCAGTCCGGTCAAAGTACTCCAGTAAGGGGATGGCCGTTTTCCGACTACTCCCCAACACATCCCGAAATGTTGCGGCCGATATTTCCCCGTGACCGGTGAGCCATTCAACCAGGACAGCCCGGGCCCGCTCCAGGCTCGTCCAGCTCAGATACAACTCTGTGGCGACCTTCACCACCTTGCGTTGGGACTCCAACACGCCCAGTAAGTCCCCGAGTTGCTTGCGTGGGACGGCCAGCTTTGCCTCCAGGTCTCTGACCTCCGGCGGCGTAAAACCACCGTCGGCCACCAGCCGCTCAAGGCGGGCGCTCAGCCTGTGTTCAGCCTCGCTCAACTTCACGCGGTGTGACGGCAGGCGGAGCGTACTCTGCTCGTGCACAACGATGTTCTCGGCGACCAGTTTATCTGTCACCGCCCGAAAAATTCTAGGCGAAAAGGCGAGTTGACTACGCAGCGACTCCATCTCCATGCCTCGGGCCAGGGGCGTGCGAGCATGAAAGTCGGTCAGGATACGATCCACCGCCGCGGTGAGCCGCTGCCACTTACTGAGCGCGGCGTATGCCTCGGGTTGGTCAGCGTCTGGCAGAGGAAGAATCTCCGTATCGGAGAGCAAGAGCGGGGCGACTTCTTTTTCCTGAGCGTTGACGCCCTGATAGATGTCCTCCAGTGAAACGGCAAACTCGGGCTGCACTGCAATATAGGCGCGACAGGCTTGGAGCAGCTTGGGCGTCCGCAGCAGGGCCAGCCGATCTTGCAGCTCGTCCGGTCTGACCCGTAATCGGCGGTGGCGGGTGGCAAAGGGGTTGACGACCTCGCCCCCTCCAAGCGTGGCTTGGGCGGTTTGGTTACGCAGAATAAAGCGGTCGCCGCGCAGGGCAAGCACCGCCTCCTCCAGGACAATCTGAGCAAAGGCGGTTGAGCGGGGAGCCAGGCTGTCTTGACCATTAAGCAGAATGATTTTCCCCAGCGCCTCAGCCGTGCCGACATGCACCCGGACCCGCTCATGGTTGACGACCTCGCGCTTGGCCCCAGGTCTGATCTCAACCCAGGCGTCAAAGCGCTCGGTCGTGCGGGTAATTCTCGGATGACATACCACATGGCCGCGTGCAATCGCGCTCTTTTCCAGACCGGCCAGATTGAGCGCCACGCGCTGGCCCCAACCGGCCTCGGCGACCGCCTCACCGTGGACCTGCATCGAGCGCACCCGGGTCTGCTCGCCGCCGGGCAGGAGCCTGACGGTCGCTCCGCTCTGCACGCTGCCGGCGGTCGCCGTGCCCGTCACCACCACGCCGTGCCCCTTCATCACAAACGCCCGGTCAACTGGCAGCCGGAAATAGCCCGGCTGGGACGGCCGTTCATAGCCGGCCAGCCGCTCGGTAATCGTGTCGCGGAGTTCCTCAATGCCCTGGCCGGTCAGCGAAGACACCGCCACCACCGGCGCGCCCTCCAAAGTTGTATCAAGGCTCAGGATTTCGATCTCTTCACGCACATCGGCCAGCCGCTCGGCGTCAACCAGGTCGGCTTTGGTGATCACAAAGATGCCATTGCTGAGGCCCAATACATGCAGAAAATCCATGTGCTCTTCGCTCTGCGGCATGACGCCATCGTCCGCGGCGACGGTGAAGACAACCAGATCAACGCCGTGCGCCCCGGCCAGCATATTGCGAATGAAACGCTCATGGCCGGGCACGTCGATAATCCCCGCCCGCTCGCCATTGGGCAGGTCCAGATGGGCAAAGCCCAGTTCAATAGAAATGCCGCGTTCCTGTTCCTCCTGGAGGCGGTCGGTGTCCTGGCCGGTCAGGGCCTTAATCAGGGCCGTTTTTCCGTGGTCAATGTGACCGGCTGTCCCGATAATATGTGGCATGGGCTCGCTCCCGCGCAGGCGAGCAGTATTCTGGCAAAAAGGGCGGGAAAAAGGAATCCCGTCCGGGGAACAGCACCCCGGAGCGGAGGGCGGATAGTGAATGATTGTCGGATTATGCGCTGACCGCCGGAACGCAGCCCCCCGACCTATTGTTGTACCAATTCGTCCAGCCTCGGGCCGAACACGCGCTTGAAGGCCAGAAGTTTTTCAACCATCCAGTCGTGTACTTCTCCCAGCATCTCCTCATCGTCATCGATGGAGCCGGGGCGCACGACCGCTATGCGGGAAGCTCTGCGATTGTCCAACCTATCCCACTTAAGGGATTCCGCGAGTTCGGATTCTATGGCTTCCTTGTCCTCCTGCAGTTTGTCGAACAAATTTTTGTTCCAATCTCTATCACCGTTATCAATGTACACATCAACCATAGCGGTCTCCTCTCTGCGAAAAGCCGAATCATAGCTAATTCCCCTATGCCCCGTTGAAAAACGGCAGGCGCTTTTTTTAGGCTGTGCTTTCCGCATCCGCGTGAACTGATGCTCTTCTCTCAGGGTATCTATGAGCTTCTGGAAGAATGTCCGATATCGATCATTTCGTTCCGACACCTCACTCGTCGCCCGCGCTTGTTTCTGCCACTCGTTGGGCGTGGCGACGAGTTTGAAATTGACGGCGGGGCGAGAATCGTCGATCTTCCACAACTCAACCTCCACGCCAAAGAACTGCGTATCCTCACCCGTGCGATGGTTGAGCAAATTCAGGGCTTCCCGGTGTTCATCCCGGAACTCTTTGGCAATCCAGACTATCACATGAGCGTCAAATCCAGCCGCATAGGTGAGCAACTGGCCGAGGTGAGTGTGATCGGTAGATTCGAGTTGATTTTCAATAACGACCGGGCCGTCACTCCCCTGGTCACGCGCCAGGATATCCAGCGAATAGCCACCCACAGGGGCTTCACGCGCTTCCAGTTCCAGGTCCAGCCCCAAGGCTTCGCCAAGCTCTGAAAGATGCTCCGCCAGCCACGGCGTAAAATCCTGCGCCTCGTTCAACCACACCTCCCGCAGAGCAACCTTTTCGATGCTTGACAAGTTCTCGCTTGGCTTCATCTTCTCCCCCTTCTGTAAAGGACTCGGGTATAGCATTGGGTTAGCGGAACAGCCGCAGAATCGCGGCCACCGCGGCGAGAATGGCCCCGGTTTGAATCCATAAGGCCCGGTAGAGATCGGCCTTCGTTGCCAAGGGATCGAGATCAGCCTTTGTGGCAACGGTCTCCCCAACCGCTTCGCCAACCGCGGAAACCACGGCTTCGGCCTGTTCGTCATTGAACCCGGTCCGCTTCAGGTCTTTGACGACCTTGTGCGTGTCGAACGCCACTGTCCCCATACGAAGACGCTACCAGCCGACCGCCCACGGCGTCAAGGCTGACGGAGGCAACGGGGGCGCATACGAGGAGCGAAGGCTCGACCTGGGTGCAAAATAGCTAGGCGGCGACAGACCCGGCGTTCAACGAGTGTGTTCATGTCGCTCAGCCGCCGGCTTCCGCGCCTTCGATGTTATCAGCCAGGAAGGCGGCGACCTGGTCGAGGCTGATGCGCTCCTGTTGGAGGGTGTCGCGGTGGCGCACGGTCACGGTCTGGTCGCTGAGGGTCTGGCCGTCGATGGTGAAGCAGTACGGGGTGCCGGCTTCGTCCATGCGGGCGTAGCGCTTGCCGATGCTCTGTTTGGCGTCAGTCTGGACGGCGTACTTGGGCCGCAGTTCGTTGTAGAGCTTGTCGGCAATCTCGGGCATGGCCCCTTTGTTGACCAACGGGAAGATAGCCGCCTTGATCGGGGCGAGTCGGGGGTGAAACTTCATGTAGACCTTGCTGGGCCGCTGCTCATCGGGGGTGTAGGCTTCGCACAGCGCAGCCAGGGTCCCCCGGTCAGCCCCGGCGCTGGGCTCAATGACGTGCGGGAAATAGCGCTCGTTGCGGTCCGGGTCAAAGTAGCGCAGCTTATCGCCCTGGCCGCAATGCACGGCGTGCTGGCGCAGGTCGTAGTCGGCGCGGTGGGCAATGCCCTCCAACTCGCCATAGCCGGGCGCGGTAAACGGGAAGCGGTATTCGACATCGCTTGTGCCGGCCCCGTCTCTGGCGTAGTGGGCGAGTTCGTCCTGGTCGTGCTCGCGCAGGGTCAGGTTCTCGCCGGCCAAGCCCATCGACTGCCACCAGCTGAAGCGCGTATCGCGCCAATACTGATACCACTCCGCGGCCTGCCCGGGGTGAATAAAGAACTCCAACTCCATCTGCTCAAACTCGCGGGACCGAAATGTGAAGTGGCGCGGCGTGACTTCGTTCCGAAACGCCTTGCCTATCTGGGCCATGCCAAACGGCACTTTCACCCGGTTGCTATCCAGCACATTCCAGAACTGGGTGAAGATGCCCTGGGCGGTCTCCGGGCGCAGATAGGCAACCGCGGACGGATCTGCGACCGCGCCGGTAGTGGTCTTGAACATCAGGTTGAAGGGTTTGGGCTCGGTGAGTTCACCGCCGCAGAACGGGCACGGCGTGATGTCAGGTTTGGCATCGTTGAATGCGAACGGAGCCACCAGACGTTTGACCACGTCGTCGAATGCGAACGGGAGCGGCAGATCGTCATGGGATTCGCCCCTTCTCATGGGGGGCGGATTGTTGGCGACCTTTGCCCCGACATCGACGACAACAACTTCCCTCACCCTGGCCAGCGTTTTGTCCGGCTCACGCACCAGAGCCAAGCCTGGTGCCAGCTTACCCGATTTCTGAACCCAGCGCCGCAACTGTCTGATGTTTAGTCGGTCCTTGGCGTACAACTCGGCCAGCGAGGCATACCAGGTGCCTTCGCGGACCATCTCCCAGGCGTGGTCGGAACGGATCAGCTTCTTGCACTGCCGGCAGGTGCTCATCAGGTCGGCAAAGCCGCCCACATGGCCCGAGGCTTCCCACACCTTGGGGTTCATAATGATGGTCGCGTCAACCGGAACGATATCAATCGGCTTGCCGTCAGGGCCGGCGGCCGGGCAGCGGACCACGTCCTGCCACCAGGCTTCCTTGAGGTTGCGTTTCAGCTCGGCACCGAGCGGGCCGTAGTCCCAGAACCCGTTGATGCCGCCGTACAGCTCGGACGACTGAAAAATGAAGCCCCGGCGTCTGCACAGGGCAACGATGGAGTCCATAGATTTGGTGGATGTGTCACTCATACACTCGTCTTTCGGTGAGAGGAAAAAGGTGCCGGCAGGCGATTCGGCGCTGTATGTCTAGTGTTCAGGTCTCGTGCCGTGAAACTGAGACAGCCGGTTAATCACAAAGGCGCGCGAATCGCTGTAGTACAGGCCGCGCATTTTCAGCCCCCGTTTATTGGGTTCTTCGGCCAGCAGTTCTTCCAGCAGATAATCCGGCCCCCGGATGTATATGCTCGGGGTTCGGATACGCAACTCGGAAAGAAAGCGCTCGCGGAGAAAGCGGTGGCCGGAACTCTGCACATCGCAGAGGGCGAAAAGGATTGTTTGTTTTTTCACCTCAAGGGTCAGGACATCGTTACCGGCCCGGTTCTGGACCATCCCGGTGAACTCGATCAGCGCGGTCCCTCGACTGCCCATTTGAGCAACGAGCGGTGGGGCGAGGCCCAGCAACAGGACCAGGCCAGACAGCAGGGAGAGCAATGTTTGAGCCGACCAGGGCAGCCTCAAGCCTTGTAACCCCATGTCTCTAGGTCAACACCTCACCAGCGCGTAAGGCCGTGACCTCCTCGGCAGAGTATCCCAGGAGATTTTGCAGAACAGCATCGGTGTCCTGGCCCAGACACGGGGCTGACCGGCGGACCTGACAGGGCGTGTCAGAAAACACCCAGGGCACGCCGGCATGACGCCGGACACCGACTTCGGGATGCTCGCGCTCGACAAAAAAGCCACGTTCTTGCAGGTGTTGATCCTGGGCCAGGTCTTTGTTGGTGAGAGCCGGAAAAACCGCTACCCCGGCGGCTTGCAGGGTGTGGGTGACTTCGATATCGGTCCGGGCTTGGGTCCATTCACCAATCACCGACTCAAGCACATCCTCATTTTTTTTGCGGTCGGCCAAGCTGGCAAAACGGGCGTCGTCCGCCAGCTCAGGCCGGCCCATCCCCCGACACAGACGCCGCCATTCGTCCTCGTTGGCCACGACAATACTCACCCAGCGGTCCTGGCCCTGACACCGGAACAGCCCGTGCGGGGCCATATGCGCGTCCCGATTGCCGGCCCGGGGCGGAGGATCGCCGTGCATCTGCTCGGCCATCAGTCCCTCGCCCAATAGAGCAACCGAGGTCTCCCACTGGGACAGGTCAATATACTGGCCCTCGCCCGTCCGGGCCCGGTGCATGAGTGCCGCCAGCACGGCAAACGCGCCGTGCAGCCCGCCGTTGGGGTCGCCATACGAGAATCCGACATGCATGGGCGGAAACCCCGGAAACCCCGTCACCGACGACAGGCCGCTCATCGGTACCTGGGCCGGGCCGTAGGACACATACGCACGCTCCGGCCCGGTCGCGCCATAACCCGACATGGAGATCATAATGATATCGGGCTTCAACTGCTTGAGGACCTCATAGCCGAGGCCCATCTTGTTCATCACCCCCCCGGCGAAGTTCTCAGCCACCACATCGCTGGCAACGACCAGCTTTTTGGCGATATCTATCCCCTCTGGCTTCTTCAAGTTCAGACAGATGGACGCCTTGCCCTGGTTGTACTGGTTGTAATAGCCGCTGCGGTTGGGCCCCGGCTCACCGTCGGCAAAAGGCGGAATGCGACGGGTGACGCACACCCGGTTCCGGGTCTCAATACGAATCACCTCAGCGCCCAGATGGGCCAGTTGCAGGGTTGCAAACGGGCCTGCCCACACCCAGGTGAAGTCGGCCACACGAATACCGGACAGGGGAAGTTGATTGTCCATTGGGGTGCTCTCTTCAGATGACGCTGTGTTCCTTCAGCCGTTCCAATTCCGCCTGCCCCAGCCCCAAGCGCCGGCCAAACACCTCGGCGTTATGCTGTCCCAGACACGGGGCCGGACGCCGCAGCGCCCACGGCGAGGCCGAGAACTGATACGGAGCGCCCGGGTAGCGCAGCCTGCCCGCTTCAGGATGACCGATGGTGGCAAAAAAGCCGCGGGCACTCAGGTGTGGGGAGTCCAACAGATCGCCCATTGTTGACACTGGCGCAAACGGAACCCGCCGGGCCTGGGCGGCATGGTAGGTTTCCTGGACCGACTTATCCTGCAGGTAGTCTTCCAGCAGGGGCTTCAGCGCGTCCCAGTTGGCCGACCGCGAGGGGAAATCCTCAAACAGGTCCATCGACGCCCACTCCGGGTTGCCCATCAACTCTATCGCTCCATGCCACTGGTGATCTTCAATCGCCAAGACATAGATATAGCCGTCACGGCACGGCAGCACATCCTGCGGAATGAGACGAAAGCCGAGACGTGAGGCCACACTGCCGTCATACGGCCAGGAGATATAATTGTTCTCCATAATAGCGACCAGACACTCCTGCACAGACACATCAATGTGTTGTCCCTGCCCAGTCGTCAAACGTCTGAAGAGTGCGCCAAGCGAGCCAACCGCGGCGTTGACCCCGGCCTGCAAGCCGGCCTGTTGACCGAAGGCCTTGAGCGGCGGCAGGTCTTCTCGGCCTGAGGCTCCACTCAGATAGACAATCCCGCCCGCGCTCCACATGGTCAGATCGTGGGCATGGTAATCCCGGTTGGGGCCAGTCTGGCCAAACGGAGAGATCGAGGTCATGACCAGGCCGGGATTCAGCTTGTGGAGTGCTTCATAGTCCAGGCCACGCGCCACCATGTGCGGTGGCGGATAATTGTGGACGAGCAGGTCGGCCTCTTGCACCAGACCTCGGAACAGCTCTCGCCCCCTGTTGCGTTGCAAGTCCAGTGTGATCCCAAGCTTGTTGGCATTCAGGTAGAGGAACAGCCCACTCTTTTCCAGATGGGGCTTGCCGGGATACGGCCCTCGCCGGCGGGCCTCATCGCCGCCGGGCTCTTCAACCTTCACCACCTCAGCCCCAAGGTCAGCCATCAACTTGGCGGCATACGCTGCGCCGACCATATGACCACACTCAACAACACGAATCCCATGCAGGGGACCTGCGGAAATCTCGGCAACCATAGGGGTCCTTTACTTTGACTCGGAGACGGCGCGTCTGATACTAGACAACCCATGTATGGCCCGCAAGGGTGCGCTCTCAGACCAAGGAGGAGAAACAATGGCAGAATCTGAACGCTACCAGAAAGGTGCCGCCAAAATGAAAGAACTGTTTGGCGCGGAACCCAGACCGGGCATGATGCAGAACGACTTTCTGAACATTACGGTCGAGAACCTGTTCGGTGATATCTGGGGCCGACCGGGTCTGGAAACCCGCGAGCGCTCGATGATTACAGTCGCCGCGCTGACCGTCCTAGCCCGCAGCCCGGAACTCAAGGTTCATATCCGGGGGGCGATCAACGTCGGCATCAGCCGCGAAAAAATCCAGGAGATCATGATTCATCTGGCCCACTACGGCGGCTGGCCGGTCGGGGTGAACGGCCTGCGGATTGCGCAGGAGGTGTTTGACTCAATTGATAAAAAGGACGCCGGCTAAGGCCGGAACGCTGCCCCCTCCCCCAACGGGGGAGGGACCGCCACCCTACAGGTGGATCAGCCGGCGGTACGCGGCCAGCATGGATGCCTGATCGCTGGCCGAGTAGAACACGTTGACACAGATGACCTCATTGACGATGCCCTCGTAATCGGCCAAGCGTCTACGCGCCTCGTCCGGTGTACCGGCGATTGTCAAACGATCAACCGCCTCGTCCGGGATGGCCTCAACCGCCCGCTCCAGCTTGCCCTCGGGCACATACTGACAGGCCGCATCGGCCGCGGCCGAAAAGCCGTGTTCACGCAGCATATACTCGTAATAGGGGTGCGGCAGAGGAGCAAACAGCCGACAGATCGCCTCGCGGGCCGCCCGCCTGGCCCTCTCGCGGTCATCGTCAATCGCCACCATAGCTCCCATCAGAAAGCCCAACTGGCGGGGGTCGCGCCCGGCCTCCTCAGCCGCGGCTCGCGCCGCGGGTTGAATCACGTCCCGCGCATACTCAGCGGACAGGATGGCACCCAGGGCCAGGCCGTCGGCCACCCGCCCAGCGACCTTGACCATGCGGGGAAAGACCGCCGACAGATAGATGGGCACCTTGTCACGCAGCGGTGTGACCGCCGGCACCCAGTTCATGCGGTGGATCTCGCCCTCGTATAAGACCCGCTCACCGGCCCTGGTATGGAAAATCTGGCGCAGCAGGTCCACATACTCAGCCATCTTCTGGTATGGGCGTTCGTGGGGGACGCCCTGCCAGTCGGCGTTGATGAAGCGGTTGCCGCTGCCCACACCCAGCAGCAGCCGCCCGCCGGACAGCTCATCGACATCAACCGCGCTCATCCCGGTAATAAACGGGCTGCGGCCATAGGCGTTGAGCACATAGGTGCCGAGCCGCACCCGTTCGGTTGACAGCGCCAGCGCGGTGAGCGGCACAAAGGCACTGCGCCATGCCTCGGTGACATACAGCGAATCAAGACCCGCGGCCTCGGCTTCCTGGGCGATCCGAATCATGTCCTGTTGCGCCATCCCGCCGCCGGGAAAAATCAGTCCGCGTCGCATAGACTTCTCCTCCTTCCTCCAGCTTGAGCGGCTTACGGCCGCAGCATCACCAACCCGTCCCGCACGGCCGGGCCGCCGTCCTCGGCTCGGACCTCAAAGTGAATCGCCTCGCCGTGTGGGGTGGCGCGGCGCGACAGAATACGCACGGTGAGCTGTGAGGGCATCAGCACCATCGCCCCAAACCGACACGCCACCCGTTTGACCCGCTCGGGCCTGTTATCGGCTTCCAACTCAAGCACGCGCGATACCCCCATCGCCAGGGTCGCCGTGCCGTGCAGAATAATCGCCGGCAGACCCGCCGCAGCGGCAACCGCGGCGTCGGTATGGACCGGGTTCCAGATGCGCGCACACTCGGTATAGACATGGGCGGCCCCGGGTCCAATCGAGACCGGCACATCGGCCCGCGTCGACCCGTCGTTGCCAAGGGCAGGGATGGGCGGGGGAAGATCGCACGCTCCACGGTCCGGGCCGCTGACCTCAACCCCACGATAGATCGCCCCCTGCCAGGTCGAACTCACCAGCTCGCCCTTGGCGTCTGTCGTGTCCAGGCGGACCGTTTGATAGGCCCCGGGTCTGCGCTGCTCAACCCCGACAATCGTGGCCCGGGTGGTCAGCCTGTCTCCAGCTCGGATTGGACGGTGGATCACCAGCTCATGGGTGGCGTGGACCGCCCGCACATACTCCTCCTGGCTCAGCGAAGCGTTGACCGGATGCTGACGCATAGCCACAATCACCGGCCATTCTACACACACCGGAAACACGGGATGCGCAATCACGCCCTCGGGGCGCAGGGTATCGAGATAACACGGCGAGCTATCCCCAATGCCGGTGGCGTAGGCCATCGCCCAGCGGGCATCAACCTCATGCACAACAGGCTCGCCCGAACTTCCAACACTGTCTGAACTGAGTGGCATGTCTTCCTCCTCACGTCTCTTGTACTGGCCTGCTACAACAAACCACCCGCTCCCGCAAGCCGTTTGCGTCTCATTCTCATCTCAGGGTAAAAAAGCGCCGAGGCAGGTTACACAGGGAGAACGGAAATGCGATACATCATCTACGGAGCCGGGGGGATTGGCGGCGGGATTGGCGGCCAGCTATTTCGGCACGGTCATCAGGTCGTTCTCATCTGTCGCGGCGACCACCTGGACACCATCCAGCGCCGGGGTCTGGCCCTCAAGACCCCACACGAGAGCCTGCGCCTCAACATCCCGGCCGTCGGCCATCCGTCACGGCTCAGCTTTGGCGAGCACGATGTGGTGCTGCTGTGCATGAAATCCCAGGATACGGAACAAGCCCTGCGCGATTTGTATCAGGCCGCTGGCGACACGCTGCCCGTGGTGTGCGCCCAAAACGGCGTTGATAACGAGCGCATGGCCGCCCGGCGTTTTCGGCACGTCTACGGCATGGTGGTGTGGATGCCCGGAACCTCTCTGGAGCCCGGCTTGGTGCTCAATCACGCGGTCCCGGTCGGCGGCATTCTTGACGCTGGCCGCTACCCCGGCGGCGTTGATGAACGCATCACTCAGGTCACAGCCGCCCTCAGCCACAGCGGTTTCAGTGCCCGGCCCGAGCCTGACATCATGCGCTGGAAGTACACCAAACTGCTGTCCAATGTACAAAACGCCCTCCAGGCCGCGTGCGGGCTTGAGGCCCGAGCCACAGACTTCGGGCGGGCAGTTCGGGCGGAGACGCGGGCGTGCTATGAGGCGGCTGGCATTGCCTTTGCCCCCGAGGCGGAGTTGCGGATGCGTGTGCGCAGCCAGATCAGACTGGTCGATATTGAGGGCTACCCGCGTGGCGGCGGCTCGTCGTGGCAGAGCCTCAAACGCGGGCTGCCGACCATTGAGGCCGATTTTCTGAACGGCGAGATTGTGCTCCTCGGCCACCAGCACGGCGTCCCCACCCCTTATAACCGTGTCCTCCAGCGTATTGCCAACCACATGGCGGCGACCGGTCAAGCGC
Organism: uncultured Binatia bacterium (SeqCode); assembly: GCA_965200965.1. Lineage (GTDB taxonomy): Bacteria > Desulfobacterota > Binatia > Bin18 > Bin18 > JAAXHF01. Next base: position 3,215,038 of record OZ241744.1, on the reverse strand, counting down.
CTGGCAGCTATCGCGTTGAAGAATTGCAAAAGCTGGTTGACGCGGAACGCTGAAGCCAGCGCCTTCCGCTTGTGTCTGAATCGGTTATACTGGGCCCTGTGTCTTTTCTTGTTGCTAGCCTGCCGGACTGGGTAGAGTATATTGAGGGCCGTTCACCCATCGTGCTGGTGGCCCCCCACGGCGGACGCCGGCCGAGCGATGCGCCCATTCAGGACAGTGTCAAGGTCAATGATCTGCACACCGCCGGACTGGCCCAACATCTGGCCGCCCGGACCGGTGGCTATGCCCTCATCAACCGGTCCCTCGACCGCAATGAGATTGATCTCAACCGGGTCAACCAGGTGCGCACCCATGCCCCGTGGTTTCCCGCCGCGCTGCTCGAGATCGTCTCCCATCTGGTCGCCCAGTATGGCACGGCCAAGCTGTTTTTTGTCCACGGCTGGAATGTAGTCCAGCCGGTGTGCGATCTGGGGATTGGGGTGAAACAACACGGGACCCGCCTTGTGCCCGCCGGCAAGGGCGCGCCAACCGTTGGTGCCGCTTTTTTGTCTGAAGAGCTGCTGCCGTTTCAGACCGCGGGGGTGGCTGCCGGGCTCGACGTGGCACTCGGTCGCCGCTATCCAGCCGCGGCAAAGAACAACTTCATGCAGGTCTTCAGCCCGCGTTTTGTCCAGGACGAGTCGCTCCCAATTCGGACCCTGGCAGAGCTGTCAAGCCAGGAAAAGATTCACGCCGTCCAACTCGAACTGGGCGTAGGGTTGCGCTGGCCCGGCCCTGGCCGGGACCGCTTTATTGAACTCTTTTGTCGGACTTTGGGCCAAGCGTCAGAGCCTCTGCCGCGGCGCGGCCGCGACTTTTCCGAGCTGAACCTGGCCGGGTCAAACTCCTCCGCCGGTCGAGACGGCGCGTTTCTGCCCGTTCACCACGCCTCGCAGCCAAGCCGCATGAGCCTCCATTTCCACGATCCGGTCAGCAGCTTGGGCCTGACGGGCGGTATTGAATTTGACGCCGGCGCGACCACCCACTCGGGGCGGCTGCTGCTGTCGCTGGGCGGGACCGAGATGCTGCTGTTTACCGGCGAGGACGACGCCAGCCCACAGCCCCACCAAGTCCGTATTGGCGGCTATGTCTGGCAGCGTCATGCCGACGGCCTGTCGATCTCATATCGCGGCATGGCCATGCGCTTTTCCCACCCCCAGGCGTTTATCCGCCTAGAGGACGGCTTGGCCGCCTCCTGGATTGAGCCGGTTGACATGCAGCTGCAGCTAAGCATCCCGCCGCCCTCAAGCCAGCCGCCGGCACCGGTCTACCTCGCCCGCCTGCACGGTGAGATCCGCTTGCGCGACCGCCGCACCGCCATTGACGCCTGGGGGTTCATGGACATGTTGCGTGCTGAGGAGGCCGGCCGCCTGCTGCCCCGGCAGCTCGTCTCGCTGCCGTTTGGCCCGGACCTCGGCGTCTTCCTGGTCCGCACCGAGCTGCCCGAAGGACCACGCTCGGTCGGGGTCATCTATGCCCACGGCCGGCCCTATCCGGTACGCCCTACCGACTGGGAACTGGACTATATCCACGACCACGGCCGGCCGGTCATGTTTCATCTGTCCCTCCATCCAGACTCGGCGGACTTCTCCCTCCGCTTGAGCTGCCGGGGAGAAACCACAACGGCTATTCCGGTGGTCCGGCATGTCAGCCAGGGCCGGGCCTTGGCCGTCACATTTGGGATGGCCAAGACCTGCTGGCAGGGTCGTCAAGCGCGTGGCGTGTATGAGTTTTCAGAGTTTCTGAAAAAACCCTAGGAAAAGCGCCCGTTTTCGCTCTGCGACTATGGCGTTTCAAGGGCCGGAAGACGGAGTTCACGGACCACCTCCCCAGACCCTCCCAGCCGGCGGAGCGGATTGTCGTCAAACGTGAGTTCCACCCCTCCGGCGTTGCCCACCGTCAGGATGAAATGCCGGCTCGCTTCCCAGCGCAGATGATCGCCGGGTTGAAGCAGAACCTCCCGGGGGAGTCCGCCGTCAATCACAACGTGGAGCCACGTTGTTTCCAGCGCGCGTATATGGAGCCGATGAAGCCCGGGGGGAGCCGGCACAGTCTGGCCGGTCGGCTCTGGCAGCTCAGATGCCAGCGGGGCAGGCTCTGGGGTTTGCGAGATTTCCACACGGGGTTCTTGTTCGGTGACGGGCGGCAAGGCAATCGGCCGCTCGCCGCCAGGGGCTGAGGCGACCGGAGCTGCCTCTTGCTCAGCCCCACTAGAGTTGTCGGCCAACTCCTCGGTATGTTGCCGCTCGGTGGCCGGCGACGGGACGGATGGCCGTTCGCCGCTGGGAGCGGGCTCGGCCGGCTTTGCCTCAGCCACGACCGAACCGCCGGCCGGTTCCTCTTCTTCCGCCCGCCAGGCAGGCGGCTCAATTGACTGGACGACAAGCCCGACACCGACCAAGCCGCCCACCAGCACCACCAACGGCACAATCCAGGCCGAAAGCTGGGCCGGCCTGAGAAGGCTGAGGGGTGTGTCGGGCGGATTTCTGGCCGTACTGACCGCCGTCCTTTGCAGTTCAGCGACAAACTGCCGCACCGCGTCATCTGGTCTAAGGCCCAGGTAGACGGCGTAGGTCCGCAGAAACGGGATGAGGTACATCGGGTCAACCAGCAGACGATAGTCGCCACCGGCCTCCAGTGCCCGGAGATAGGACAGGGGGATGTTCGCCGCCCGGGCGGCGTCTGGCACAGAGACGCCTCGCTGCTCGCGTGCCTGCCTGAGCGCCGTGGAAACCGAATCAGCCGCCAAGCCATCCATAGCCGCACTCCTCCTCTCCCGCAGAATATGGGCCCGGCTCCCTTCACACCAGACCGTCAAGCGTCCGACCGGCCTGAGCAGCGTTCTCCTCTGGCAGCCGGGCTGTCTTTTCCTGTAAAAAATTGAGGAACTCCTGGACGGCAGGCGTGAACTGCCGCCCCCGTTTGGAAATAATACCGAGCGGCCGGGTCAGGGCTTCATCCCGAATCTGCACCGCCACCAGGGTTTCATTTTTCACTTCCTGGCCAATGGCCGGCTCCGGCACGATAGACACCCCAGCCCCAATCTCGACCCCGCGCTTGATGGTCTCGATATTGTCCATCTCCATCGCATACCGCACCTTGACGCCATACTGCCGGAAGATGCGGTCCAAGGCCCGCCGGGTGGCAATATCACGCTCAAAGCCGACGAATTTTTCGCTATTGAGCCGCGTAAGCGACAACTCCGACAAGGTCGCAAACGGATGCTGGGGGGCACAGATCAGGACGAGCCGATCCTCACGAAAGGGAATGACCAGAATCTGTGGGCGCTTGCTCGGATAGGCAACAATACCTAGATCAATATCCCCACGGCTCACCTCATCATAGATTTTATTGGCCCGGGTATATTCGAGATGAATATTGACCTCGGGAAAAGCCTGGAGGTAGCGTTTGAGCGGGGAAGACAGTTCGTACAGTCCGACACTATACACCGTCGCAACCCGCACCGTGCCGGCCACCGAGCGCGACAGGCTGTGCAAACTGTTCTCAATTTCCCGATATTTTTGGATAATCTCCCTGCCGACCTCATAGAACACCTGGCCAGCTTCGGTGAGCCGGACATTGCCTTTGGAGCGCTCAACCAACTCGCGGCCGTAGCGTTCCTCAAGACTCCGGATCTGCTGACTGACCGCGGACTGGGTCACAAAGTTCTTTGAGGCTGCCAGCGAGAAACTGCCCGTTTCGACCAGATCACAAAAAACCTTGAGCGTTTCAATATGCATGTTGCTAATAATGTTATGCAGGTTTTTTCACTTTACTTATAGAGCAGATTTCGGTATCCTGTTGATCTCACACATGAGGCAGCGGGGTGCAACTCTTCACGCATAGCGCTGCAGTAAGGAGAGGAATTATGTTCGAGCCGGATACTCTTCTCCCAGAACAGTTTTTCAGCATTCTGGGAAGAAAACCTTTGCAAGGTGAAAAGCGCCTCCTCCTGGCTATGCTAGAGGATGCTGTACATTGTTTCCAGACCTATCTGCTGGCCCGCAAACCACACGAATGCCGTCTGTTCCAAGAAGCCCAGGAATGGATCGAGTCAACCGACACCTACTGGTTTTTCTCGTTTGAGAACATCTGTGAAATCCTTGGCATCCATCCTGGTCGGATGCGTGAAGCTCTTCAGGAGTGGAGAGAAAATGTCCTCCAGCAGCAAAAAACGGCGGAGCTCGAGTTGAGCCAAAGCATCCCTGTTCAGCCCAGACTCTCCCAGCCCGAAATGGTCCAGCCCGCTAACTAGGCCCATGACGCGGGGTGTTGAGCGCCCCGCCATCCTTCCGGCCTCTCGGTGCCGCGCTCACCCGACCACACTCTCCAGCGCCGCAAACAAACACACCGCCCCCGTTTCAACAATCTCGCCCAGCGCTCCGATCGCATCTCCAGTCACTCCATCCAAGCGCCGATTACAGTATAAGGTCCAGCCGATCACGACGCTCGCCAGCCCCAGGAAGACGAGCAAGCCGCCCACTTCTACCAGGCTCAACACCAGGAACAGCGTCATCACGCTAGCCGCGCCAAACTCCCGAAACCCAACGCCCCGTATAAACGCGGCACCAAGCCCGTGGCTGCGGGCCGGACGCGAGCTATAGGCCATCACCACACACGCCCAGCGGCCCAACATCGGACATAAGAGCACCGCCGCCCCTCGGTAGCCAGTATCAAGACAGGCAAAAGCCAGCGCTTTCAGGCTCACGATAGCCACCAGTGCTGTCATCCCGACAAGGCCCCAGGGTCGGTCTTTCATGTCAGCCAGACGGCTCGCCCGCGATTTGCGGCCCAGCAGTCCAACCGCGCTAGCGGCCACGCCTCTGAACTGCAAGCCACGACTCAACACGCCCAAGAGGACGACCAAGACCCCGCTCAGCAGGCCGACCGCCAGCGCCGGCCGCAGCAGGCTGTCCACGCTCCAGACCGTGGCCCCGAGCAGCAGACCGATCAGCGGAAAAAAGACCCCCGATCGACCAAAATGGGCATGGTCAAACACCGGCGGGCGGATGAAGTAGAAGCAGGTCAGGAATTGGCAGGCGGTCAGGAGTTCACGCATCACTTCGGCTGCTATAGCACGTCCCACAACCGGCGCAAATGCAGACCTTGCAGACTCGGCAGCCCGGAGGCCCGACAGGGTCAAACGTGGCGTGGAGGCGGTCACAGGTGCAATATCAATATACTGAGGGCGAGGCCCGCAAACGGTATGAGGCCGGTCTGTCGTGGACCGAAGCGGCGGACGATATTGCACTCGGCGAGTACTCGGCCCGGGGCGACGCCAAGCGCATTGCGGTCAATGTCAATAGTCTGTACCGGAAGTTCAGCGGCGACCCGACCCGCCGGCTTGTACCGATTTGTTCGGGGGCATGATCCGACTGGCCAAGGGGAAACGTCAGGCGTGATTGGCTGAGGGCTGCCCCGCGCCACCGGCTACCGGCGGGAAAATACTCAGGCTGTCGCCGTTGGTCAGGGATCGATCAAACGCGCGGGTCTGTTCGCCGTTGACCAGCACCATCTGGGCCAAGTCTTCCGGGATGTCGAGCTGCCGGATCACGTCGCGTATGGTGGCGTCCTGGCCGAGCGTCAGGACTGCCTTGCCGGCCTTGGAGCCGGGCGGCAGCTTTTTGCGCAGGGTGGCAAACAGCCTGAGTTTGACTTCCATCAGTCGGCCTTTCCAATCCCCGGCGTGGGTGTCGGACTCAGTTCACGGTAGCGCTCGGACTGGGCGCTGAGCAGCGGCATGTGGGTGGCGGTCTTATCCCAGACCGGCGGCACTTTCCCGCCAACCCGATAGGCGCGGTCGCGGGACGGTGCGCCGAGCAGCGTCCGCCCGATAAGGGCCTGGGCCGCCCCGCTGGCAATGTAGGCACGGCGGATATCGGTCGGGTGGGTCTTGATGTAGTCAGCCCACTCACCCAGAGGCTGCTGGGTCTGAATCAAACCCTTGACCATGCCTACATCGTTCAGCATCGTCACGTCGTCAATCGGCCCGACAAACAGGGCACCAACGATACGGTCTTCGTGCCACACATACTTGCGGTAGATTGGCCGGCTGGGGTTGAACACCGTTGTGGTGTCGTGCCCCTCGTCCCGCCACAGGCCAAAGCTGGCGCAGTGCAACTTGACCACGTCGAGGACGTTGAGCAGCAGGCTGCCCGGATAATGGATCTCGTGGCCGGCCATGTTGGCCCCGGCAATCCGGCCGTGGTCTACCGCGGTCGGCTGGATGGCGTGGGCAGTGGCGGGGGTGTCGTGCCCGGTTCGGCCGGCCAGCATATCCGGTCCAATCGCCACATCACCGGCCGCATAAATCCCCGGGACATTGGTCTGCATCTGGTCGTCAACCGGGATACCGCCGGGTTTGACATGGACCCCCGAACCGTCCAGAAAAGCAACATTGGGACGAATGCCGGTGGCCATGATGACAAGCTCCGCCTCAAGCGTCTGTCCCGAACTGAGCGACAGCGACAGGTTCCCGCCGTCGTTGCGCCGAATCTCCTGGACCTCGACGGCGGTATGGACGGCGATATTGCGGGCCGTCAGCCAGCCCTCCACCGCGCCGGCACCGGCCGCGTCCAGCATCCGTGGCAGGACCTGGCTTTCCGCTTCCACCACCGACAGCTTCCAGTTCAGTTTGACCATGGCATTCAGGACGATACAACCGATAAAGCCCGCGCCGATGAGCACCGCGCTCGGCCTGGCCCGGGCTTTGGCGATCACCTGTTGCGCATCGCCCAAGGTCCAGAACGAGTACACTCCCTCCAGATTACCGCCCGGGATCCGCGGCTGTTGGGCGGACGAACCGGACGCCAGCAGCAGGCGGTCAAACGCACGGGTCGTCCCGTCGCTGAGCGTCACCGTCTTTTGCCCGCCATTGACCCGTGTGACTGTGGTACCGAGCAGCGCCTCGATATTCCGCTCGGCAAAATAATCCTCGTTGCCGGTCAAGACATGCTCTTCCGGGATTTCCCGGGCCAGATAATATGGCAGCACCATGCGGGAATAGGCCGGTTCGCTGGAGATCAGGCTGACTGCCGCGCTGGGGTCGCAGGCCCGAATCGTTTCGGCCGCGGCAAGGCCGGCCGGACCCGCGCCAATAATGATATGTTGTGCCATCGTTGACCCCTCAGGCTTTGTCCAAGCCCAACTCCTTCAGCTTCTCCGGCGTCAGCCTGCCGTCTGTATCCCAGCCGCGGAGCTGATAGTACTCAGGCAGCATCTCGCCCAGACGGTTGACCTTGCCCTTGGCCGGGCCGGACGGCAGCGGTTCCTCCAGAATCCGCTTGGGCAGGGTATCTGCGCTGCTGCCCACTCCGGCCCGCTCGTTCCAGTGTCGCTCCAGATTCCAGATCCGCTCGCCAATGGTCAGTGTTTCTTCGAGACTGAAATTGACCCCGGTGGCCGCCACCAACTGCGGCAGCATCTCTTCCAGTCCCACGCCAAAGGTCAGGAACTGACACAGCCCGGTGGCGTCAACCGTTGAGGTCGCGTCCTGAAACAGTTTGGTGAGTTCGGCCTTGCCCTCGGTTTCGTTGGGGTCCATCTGCCGCGGCAGACCCAGAATCTCGGCCGCCACCGTATACGCTTTGAGGTGGCATGCGCCCCGGTTCGAGGTAGCATAGCCCAGGCCCATGCCTTGAATCGCGCGGGCTTCATAGGCGGCAAACTCCTGACCGCGTACGCCCATGAAGAACTCTGGGCGACCGAACTTCTCGGTCATGCGCTTCGAGCCTTCGGCCAGCTCGGCACCAAAACCCCGACGATAGGCGATCCGCTCGGCCAGGCTCAGCAGCGCCTCAGAACTGCCAAAGCTCAGCGGAATCTCGGTCTGTTCAAGCGACACGACTTTCTTTTCGTACATCTCCATTGCCGCGGCCACTGTCGCGCCAAAGCTGATTGAATCCATACCCAGATCGTTGCATAACCAGTTGGCCTTAATCAGGGCGTCCAAATCGCCGATGCCGCACTCCGAACCCATGGCCCAGGCGGCCTCATACTCCGGTCCTTCACCGGCAATGTTCCAGTTGCGCGGGCTGGTGCTGACTTCATATTTGCTTGACGCCTCGCCCGGCAGGGTTGACACCCGTCCACACGCAATCGCGCAGGAAAAACAGGCTTTATTGGCCACCAGCCGCGTCTCGGTCAGCGTCTCTCCACTGATGTCTTCGGCCTCTTCAAACACCGACTGCTGGTGGTTGCGGGTCGGGAGTGCCCCGTGTTCGTTGATCACATTGACCAGGACTTCGGTGCCGTACATCGGCAGACCCTGCGAGGTGACCGGCGACTCGCGGAGTTTTTCTTTCATCTCCCACATGCCTTTCATAAAGGCTGGCGGGTCGGCCAGCGTGACCCCGCCGGTCCCTCGCACGGCAATCGCCTTGAGATTTTTTGAGCCCATGACCGCGCCAACCCCGGAGCGGCCGGCCGCCCGGTGCAGATCGTTCATGATACAGGCAAAGCGCACCAAGTTCTCACCGGCCGGGCCGATGCTGGCGATAATCGTGTCGGGCACGCCCAGCTCGGCGCGCAGCCGTTCCTCGGTCTCCCAGACCGTTCTGCCCCACAGGTGATCGGCCTCCCGGATTTCGACCGTTTCGTTATAGACCCACAGGTAACACGGCGACGACGCCCGGCCTTCAAGAATCACCATGTCATAGCCGGCAAACTTGAGTTCCGGCCCCCAGTACCCGCCCGAGTTCGAGGTGGTGATCGCGTTGGTCAGCGGCCCCTTGGTGACAACCATATAGCGTGAGCCGCACGAGGCGCTGGTTCCGGTCAGCGGGCCGGTCACAAACAGCAGCTTGTTGTCAGGGCTGAGCGCGTCAACCGTCGGGTCCATCTCCTCGGTCAGATAGCGGGCACCAAGCCCGCGTCCGCCAACATACTCTCTGGCCCATTGTTCGTTCAGAGGCTCTTTGGTGACGGTCCGCTCCGTCAGATTGATACGCAGCACCGTTCCTGTCCATCCGTTTGCCATATGCCGCCTCCTTCTTTGTCAGCCGCTTCGGTCACCGGGTAAACGCCGCTCTGACGAGGGGGTCATCTGTGTTCACCTTGAAACCCATGATTGACCCGGTCTGCCCAGCCGCTCAGCCAGTCGGCCCGCTCCATGTCAACATATTCAAGGGCTCCGGTCGGGCACGAGTGGACGCAGGCCGGCTCGCCGCCGCACAGGTCGCACTTGAGGGCCTTATGGGTGTCTGGATTGTAAAAAACCGTCCCATACGGACAGGCCACCGTGCAGACGGCACAGCCGACACATACATCGTCCATAACAACCTTGGCCTCCGTGTTGGGGTCAATGGCGATCGCGTTGACCGGGCAGGCGGTCAGACACCAGGCTTCTTCGCACTGAAAGCAGGTGTAGGGCGAGTACACGGCCTGCTCGTCAAAGATGTGGACCCGGATCACGGATCGGGCCGGTTGAAAAGTACCGGTTTGGACAAACGCGCAGGCCAACTCGCACTGCACGCAGCCCGTGCATTTATCGGTGATAACACAGAGTTGTTTCATACCCCCTCCTTACGCTCATGGGACCGGCCCCAGAGCACTCAACTGAGCCTATCTTAAACCTCTGCGCGCAGAGATCAACTGTCAGGGAGAGCCTCGATCACCCGACCAATCTCGCGCACTCCGATGGGGTCCCCTCCCGCCCTGGCAACGAATGTGGTATGCTGGATGGGTGCTTGACAGGAGGAATTATTATGTCCACAGCTTACCGACGCTTGGCGTGTCTGTTCGCCGCACTGCTCGTGTTCCATACGCCGACCTGGGCGGCCGACACGCCGGCCGAACGCAGCTGGCGGCTTGTGTCAGAACTGACGCCCGAAGAACGTCAGCGGCTCGACTTTTCAACCGATACGCCACGCGATGCCACCATCCCGTATATGCCGGCCGAGCCCTACCCTTTCGATCCGCCCTACACGCCCGAAGAGATCGGCTTTCGCGCGATGGAGTTCCCCCACATGCCACGCTGGAACTGTGTCCAGATCGAAGACAGCGGCACCCTGACCCCGACCGGCTATTTGTTCATTAACCAGATTATTGTCCTGGTCCAATATCAGGAGCCGGCCGGCCTGATGGGCCAGATCCGGGCCAAACCCGGCGACATCTTCTCACGCTGGCTGAGCCAGGATATCGCCCCGCCGGAAAGGCATGGCAACCAACTGCTGTTTACCACCTATCGGACCGATAAAGAACTCACCAAGAAGGCCGACATGTTCGGCTACTCGCCGACCCTGCGTCGCGTGCGTCGCTTTCCGCAGCCGCGGCGTCAGGACAAATTTCCCAACCAGCCGGTCGCCTATGACGACTTTTTAGGCCGTGACGCCTGGGAGTTTTCGTGGCGGGTGATTGGCACCGATGTCCTGTACGAGACCGCCCGGTTTCCGACCACCCGTCAGTTCATGACCCTGCGCACAAAAGACGGCTCCTTTATCGACGTGCCGGCCTCAGACCTCAAGCTGATGGGCGAAGCCTACCCTTACTACACCGAAGACGGGGGTGTCCGCACATATGTGATGGAGGCCACGGCAAAACAGGACTGGCTGCCCGGCTATTACGCGCCCCGGATTCTGTACTGGGTTGACCAGGAGTACTTCTATCCCCTGCGCAGTGAGACCTATGGACCGGAGGGCGAACTTGTCTTGATTGAAGAGCGCCTCGCCGAGTTGATGAACCCCGCGCTCAAGGAGCAGGGCTATCACAACCTGCTCTCCCTGTGGTGGGACCCGCAGCAGGACTTCTATTCCTACGGGGTGCATGATGCGATGGAGTTGCGCGAGTGGAGCCAAGCCGATAGAGATGTGTTTTTCAATCCCGATTTCATGCGTCGTGGCTGGTTTCCAGTGCCGCTCAAAACCCAGGCCGGGGTGAGCAGCCCCGAAGAGTTCTATCTGCGCCCGCATCTGTACCGGGACAAGTTTCCGACCGAGCGAACGATTACGCTGCCGGCGGCTCTTGAAGCCCGCATCAAGGCCCAGAACGAAGCCGGGCACATTGTCTTTATCGGCGGGGAGACCGCTCCTTCAGAGTAGGCCGGCCCGGCGGAGAGCATCGGCCACATGGGAAAGGTGCGCCTCAGCCGCCGGCGATCCCGACCATGAAGATGACCGTCTCGCCGTCTTCCAGGCTATCGTCAATAAAAATCCGATTGCCCTTTGAGTCGAGATACAGCGTGCCCTTGGTGTTCAGGTCGTTCGTGTCAGGATCGATCAGCAACGCCTGCATCTCGGTGCCATATTTTTGGGTAATCTGCTCGGCCAGTTCAGACACCAGCGGCTGCTCAAGCTGGAAACTCTCTCCCGCAACCTGGGTAATTTCCCGGAAACGGGCCTGATATTCCGTGTGGACTGTAATCACGCCAGGGTCCTCTGTTGCTAGGCGACCCTCCCCTGACAGGAAAGGGCCTCCAGGCTTTAGTCCGGCAGACCGGGCTCAGCGCTTGGCGCTTTGAGCACCTGCACCGACTTGCGGCCCTGTTCACCGGCCAGGGCTCTGTCTGCGGCCAGCACATCGGCCACATCTTCCAGGCCCAGTTCTTCGAGCTTGGGGCGCGTTTGCAGGCCGGTTGTGGTGTCCCAGCCGCGCCACTCGTAGTACTCGTCCAGGACCTGATCAAACATATCGGCCGCCACCCGGCCTGCATACATGCCTTCCGGCGCGGGCTCGTGCATCCAGCGCTCACAGATGGTGTCGTGTTCCCGCCGCATCCCCAGGCGCGAGTTAAAGGCTTTCTCCAGGTTACAGATCCGTTCGCCGTCCCGCATCAACTCTTCTTTGGTCCGGTCAATTCCGGTCACCTCAGCGTAGGCTTTGCCGTAGTAACTCTCCGGCGCATAGCCCAGCGGGTCAAGCAGCCAGTGGAACATGCACACCCCGTAGGAGTTGATCAGCGCCACTTGGTTCTCAATGACCGCGGTGCAGGCACCTTTGAGGTCGGGCACGGTTGGATCGCCGGCGATCGGTGTCCCAAAATACGCCTTGGACAGGTCTTTGCGCTGGAATTTTTCGATCAGGCCAATGCCTTTGAGATGGTCGGCCCCGCGCGACGCTACCGCCATATTGTTCATCCAGGTCGGAAACGGCCGCATCTCCTCGGTGAAGCTGGCCCCGCCCTTGCCGTAGATGGCGTATTTCATAAAGTTCTGGCCCATCTTCTCGGAGTAGCGCAGCGCGCCCCAGTAGGCTCCATCACGGAACATCCAGCCGAACGGGTTCTCCTGGTAGACCACACTCCGCACCAAGCTCTCAATATCGTCCATATTGCCCCATTCGAGCCGCTGGGGTCTGCCGAACAGTTCGGCCACATCGGCGTCGGAGATCAGCTCCCGCTGCCTCAACTCCATGACGAAGCTGATGGAGCAACTCAGGTCCTGGTTATCAATGCCGTACTCGTTGGTGATCTTGCCCCAGTGGGCTACTTCGGCCCAGTCACGGACATCCAGCGCACCGGCACTGCTGCCGGTGGTCAGATACTCGGGATGGCGGAAGGACTCGCCAATATATTTTCCGGCCCGGTCTGACTCATGGCCCTCGATTTTATACCGACCATCGCAGGCGATGTAGCAGTCAGAGGAGCAGACCTCGGAGTATTTGTGGTACTTCTTGACCCAGTTGTCGGAGCGGACTTCTTCGCCCCGGAACAGGCTGCCCTGGTTGTTCCGCCAGAAATTACCACCGATCCGCTGGTACATCTCCACCGCCCCCAGCGTGCCCCGCCGCTTAAAGCCATAACCGGCCTCATTGGTATCAATTTTCTGGCGAAAATCGTCCGACCAGTCCAGCAGACCCGCAGGGTTATCGACCCTGATGCCCAGATTGCCCTGGACCGCAATGGCTTTGAGGTTCTTAGAGCCCATCACCGCGCCGCCGCCGCAGCGGGCGTGAATCCGCCAGCCGTCCGAGATCACACCGGCAATGCCGACCTGGTTCTCGCCGGCCTGACCGATGGACAGCGTATAGGCCTGTGACGGATAGTCGCCCAACTCTTTTTGCAGCACGGCGTGCGTCTCTGAGCTGTCCTTGCCCCACAGGTGTCGGGCATCACAGAGCGTCACCTCGTCGTTGGCAATATGCAGATAGACCGGCTTGGGCGCTCTGCCGGTCACGGCAATATAGTCATAGCCGCTGAAGCGAATAGCGTAGGGGAACTTGCCGCCACCGGTCGAGTCACCAAAAATCCCGTAACATGGGCTTTTGAACGTAATGCGGCCCTTGACCCCAATCCCCGCTCCGGTGCCGGCCAGCGGCCCGACGCCAAACACAAAGATATTGTCCGGCCCGCGCGGATCACAGTTGATATCGTGGCTCAGGAAGTGCTCCCACATGATCCAGTTGTTCATCCCCGAGCCGCCAATCCAGCGCTCAAACAGCGAGTGGGGAATCTTCTCAGTCTTGATCTCGTTGGTACTTAAATCAACCCGCAGCAGACGACTTTCCATAGCTGAGACTCCTTGTTGTCCGGTCCGCTCTAAGCGTCACGCAGAGCTGCTGATTTTCCCCTTTGACAGCATGGCTTGCATGATGCCGACTTCATCCCGTCGCTCTGGCGTTTGGCGCAGTATGGCGCTGAATGCCGCCTTTTCCTCAAAGAACAGTACGCTTGAGCGGTTGTACTGTTTTCCCGCGTTCAGCAGTTCAGGCCGGGTCGAGCACGCCTTGACACACGCCGGATCGCCCCCGCACAGGTCGCATTTGAGCACCTCACCGCTGGGAGCGACAAAGACCGTGTCAAACGGACAGGCCGGTACGCATTCCATGCACTGGATGCACTTGCCCTGGTCAATAATGGCGGCTTGGGTGACGGGGTCATAGTAGAAGGCGTCCGTTGGGCACACCTTGGCGCACGGCGGGGGGTTGGCGCAGTGATGGCAGATCTCGGCCACAAAGCCGAAGCCGTCCTTGCTGACCCGCGTGTCTACAGTCGGCACATGCTCAATTTTGATGCGGGTCCACAGCGGATTGAGTTCCCCCTCGGGCGAGTGGATGAGCGAGCAGGCCACCTCGCAGATTTTGCAATCGGTGCACAGGTTTTGCAGGGCAAAGAGCTTTTTGTTGACATTGGGGACTTTTTCGCCCGGTTGATACCAGACCTCCCCATTGGCCAGCTCTTTCTGGGGCAATGCAGACATACGGCCCTCCTTCCGTGTCCGCTATGTAATCCGGTTCTTGATTGCCTGTCAAGGAAAAAAGACGTATGGAGAAAAAGAAATATCCGAGACGCCGAAGGAGACCAGCCGCATGAGTAACAGCAAACCAAGCGAGGCCCTGTTACATCCCACGCTGGGCAAACTGCCCGCCCGCAAAGTCTTAGAATGTATCTTTGCCCTGTCGCCGGACGGCCCGTATCTCCACTATCATCTTGAAGAGAGCACCGCGACACAAGAGGCCGACGGTATCGTCTACCGCCTGAACGGCCAGCCGCCGGCTGCCGGCCGCGAACGCTGCCGGATTATTCCACCCCTGGTCAACGAGTTCGACAGCTTCGAGAGCGTGGCCTGAGCCGCCTCAGCATCGTCAGGAGTACGCGTATGAATCACCCAGTCATCAGCCCCCCGGAAGTCCGCGCCGCCCTGGGCGGCGAGAATCCCGCGACCTATCTTGATGTGCGGACGGTGGCCGAGTTTTCCACCGGCCACCCCAAGGGCAGGGTAGTGAATATCCCGCTGGTCTTTTTCCATCCTGGCACCAAAGCGGTCTTCCCCAACCAGAGCTTTCTCCAGGTGGTGGAAGACCTGTACGCCAAAGACGCACCGCTGATCACCGGCTGCGACGACGGGGAGCGGGCCGGTCAGGCGGCCCAAAAGCTGGCCGAAGCCGGCTACAGCGATGTGCGTGTCATGCCGGACGGCTTTCCCGGCTGGCGCAAACACCAGCTGCCCACCACCCAGGACAACCGGGACGGCATCAGCTATGTCTCGCTGCTCACCCGGGTCAAACGCAAGAAGAGCAAGAAAAAGGCCGCGCATTAGTAAGGAGCGGGCAGAGTCGGATGCTGAGGCTGGATTCGCCTGCCCTCCTTGCCCATTGCCGGGTGAGATCGTATATTCGCGCCATGAGTACGATGGTGACTGAACTGTATGACGCGCTGATGGCGGCTGGTGCGCCGGAAGAAAAAGCGCGCGCGGCCGCCCAAGCCATGTCAGAAGAAAGTCTGGCGACCAAGGCCGATATTGTGCGACTTGAGCGGGAGCTGTCGGTCGTAAAGTGGATGACCGGCGCGATTGTCGCCGGCGTCATCTCCCTGCTGCTCAAGTCCTTCTCCACTTAGGGGGTGTGGTACATTCCCTGAAGAGGACTCTCACCAACTGTCTCGCACGGCCCTGAGAGGAGTATGACGCGATATGAATCCCACCACAACCAACATCGAAGCCGGGACATAGAACGAGAAATCGCCTTGGCGAAAGCCAGCGAGAGGCCAGAAGGAATAGTGTTGATCGAAAAAGCCGGTATTCCTGAAAATTTTTCGTTGCGGCTTGGCCCATGAGTATTACGTCAGGAAAACCTGTACTATCGCAATGCTGCAAGGTTCTAGTCTGGCACCGCCAACCGGTTACGATGACACAGAACAACGATATTATTTTGTTGTCGAGAAGTACTTTGAAGACTTTAAGGACACATTTTCCGCCCTAGTAGAACAATTAAAGCAAGCTTCTCCGACCTAAGGCGCATACAAAGCTACCATTACGCCTCGCCGCTGACCTGTCGCTGGCCGAAGTCGCCCCCGCGGTGGAACTGTTCGGCCAGCCGGCGGTTGTCGCTGGCTATGACATCGCCCGCTCCACCCCGGAGCATGACAAGGGACGCCCTGTGGAGAAAATCGAGAAAAACGCCTAAGAGTACGCAGACCGAAGTTCCACGCCCTATGAAAGGAGGTCCCCATGATTCGCCCCGAACGTATTGGCCACGCCGTTATCAAGGTCCGTGACTTAGACCGCTCGCGCAAGTTCTACACCGAAGTCCTGGGCATGCAGGTCATGAAGGATGTGCCCGAGATTCGGGCCGTCTTTCTGGCCAACCACGGCCGCGACCACCACGAGTTGGCCCTGTTTGAAATCGGCTCTACAGCCGAAGCCCCGAACCCCAAGGCGGTCGGGCTGGCCCACCTCGCCTTTCGCCTCAGCAGTCAGGAAGCGCTCAAGGCCGCCTACGAAGAACTCAAGGACAAAGGCGTGCCGGTTCACTTTACGGTCAACCACGGCATCACCAAAAGCGTCTACTTTGAAGACCCGGACGGCTACGAACTCGAAGTCTACTGTGATAACGACCCAGCCGAATATGTGCGCTACCCCAACGCCTATCTGGGCGTGGAAAAGCTCGACTACGCCGAGCAGGACAAAGGCGTGCGCGACGTGATCGCGGCCATGCGGCAATAGACGCAGGGAGGGATTCTGATGGGGATTCGGAGCGGTACAGAGTACCGGCAAAGCCTGCGCGACAAGCGCAGCATCTACGTCAACGGCGAACGGCTCACAGATGTGACCGCCTATCCACCGTTTCAGGGCGCGATTAGTACCCTGGCCATGCTGTACGACCTCCAGCACGACCCCCAACATCAGCCCCTCCTCACCTATCCCTCACCCGCCGACGCTCAGCCGGTCAGCCTGTCCTTCCTGATTACCGACACCGCCGCAGATGTAGACCGTCGTGTCCGGGCCGAAGAACTGCGGGCCGAGGCCACCTTCGGGCTGATGGGCCGGCTGCCCGACTTTATGAATGCCCTGGTCACAGACGCGGCGGTCGCCCACACGTTTATCAGCCAGCGCAACACACAGTTTGGCGACAATATCCTGCGCTATTACGAAGCCTGCCGGGACCGGGACTGGTGCCTGACCCACACCCTGGTCGATCCCCAGATTGACCGCTCAAAAGGCCCGGCCGAGCAGGCCGACCCCGAAGCCGCCCTGCACCGCGTTCGGGAGACCGACCGGGGCTTGGTTGTCCGCGGGGCGCGCATGCTGTCCACCCTGGCCCCGTTCTCCAATGAACTGTGGGTCGGCCCGTTTTATCCGCGCAAGCCGGGCGAAGAAGCCTACGCCCTGTGCTTTGCCGTGCCGATGGATATCGCCGGCCTGAAATTTGTCTGCCGTGAATCGTACAGCGCCGGCCGCAGCGCTTTTGACCGGCCGCTGTCGTCCCGCTTTGACGAGGAAGACGCACTGGCGATTTTCGATGACGTGGAAGTCCCGTGGGAGCGAGTCTTTATCAATGGCGATATTGAGGCGGCAAACTATATTCTTGGCCACGCACCCGGCTATGCCCTGCTCCAAGGGGTGATCCGCGGCACGGTCAAGCTGCGGTTCATGGCCGGCTTGGCGTGTTCGGTGGCTGAAGCCATAGGCCGGACCGCGGCCCCGCAGGTTCAGACCCAACTCGGCGAGTTGGTCGCCAACGTCGAAATCGCCGGCGGCTTACTGCGGGCAGCCGCCCAGGATGTAGACAGGGGCCGGCAGGAAGGGACCTCACTGCGCGCCCTGGCGGCCAGCCTGTGGGTGTTTCTGCCCCAAGCCCATATGCGGGCGGCCGAAGTCCTGCGGCAACTCAGCGGCAGCGGCCTGATTCTGACCCCGACCGAAAAAGACCTCCAGAATCCCGACATCGCGGCCTATCTTGAACAATACCTGGCCGGCAAGGACCGGCCGGCCCGGGATCGCATTCAACTCTTCAAGCTGGCCTGGGACATGCTGGGCGAGCAGTTCGGCAGTCGCCAACTCCAGTACGAATGGTTTTACGCCGGCGACCCCAATTTCACCCGCGCCCGCTTCTATCGTTCGCCCGCGGTCAAGCAGTACAAGGCGATGGTGGCCCGTCTGCTGGACAAGATCGCCGACTGAGCAGCCCCAACAGCCGGGCTCAGTCGGTCGCCTTAAGCTCGCTCGTGTCATCAAGACCCAGCGCCCGGATCGAGGCGTGAAAGCGCTCCTGCATGACCGCATCGTCGTCAACAAAATCCCGCGTCAGACAGCAGAACTCCAGTTGCAAGCCGTTGGGGTCTTTGAAATAGATCGACTTGGCCCAGTCGTGATCAACCACCTCGGACACGGCCACGCCCTTGTCCAGCAACTCCCGACGCTTAGCCTCCAGACCGGCCTCGGTCCCGGCCTCAAACGCAAAATGATAAAAGGCGTTCGGCACACCCAGCCCCCGGTTGATACCGGCGTCGTATTCCCTGGGTACGCCCGGCACATCGCGGGCCTCCATAAAGGCCAACAACTGGTCGCGGCCGGTATCAAAAAAGATGTGCCGGATCTGCCCGCCCTCCTTCACCTTGATCGTATCGCAGCGCACCGGCTTAAAGCCCAGGATATTCTCGTAAAAGTCACGGGTTTTGTCCAAGTCCAAGGTGGACATGCCAAGATGCGAAAAGCCTTTCTGCGTCATATGACACCCTCCTTCCGCCCACCCACCATGCCGGCCGGCGGACGCTCTGATGTGTATACCTTAGCACAGCCTCGCTCCTCCGATAAGCAGTCATGGATTTGGCACTCAGCCTTGACGAGTCGGCAGGCGTGCAGTAGGACAGAACGCATGGCCGGTCTCGTATTCGATACGCATAAAGCCGTCAAGGCGCTCCGGGAAGCCGGGGCCGATGAACCCCTGGCTGAAGCCGTCGTTGTCACGATTGGCGATGCCTTTGGCGAGAACATCGCCACCAGGGCCGACTTGGGCGAAGTCAAGACCGAACTCAAGGCCGATGTCGCCGCAGTCAGGGCCGAGCTAGGCGAAGTCAAGACCGAACTCAAGGCCGATGTCGCCGCAGTCAGGGTTGACTTGGCAGAAATGGAAACGCGCCTCTACCGCCACCTGTGGGCGATGGCCGCCGGCATTGTAGGGCTGACGGTCAGCCTCACCGTCGCCCTGGTGAAGCTGACATCGTGACCAGGCTTGGAGCGCAAAGCGCAGGCTACAAAGCACCCTCGGTACAGGAAGGCCAGAGCATGTTGCCACAGCCAAGCATTGAGGATGTTCTCGAATACGGCAGAGCCCTCGGCTTGGCCCTCAGCCAAGCCGAGGGCACGCAGCATGCAGTCCCGTATGGCTCAGCACATCGCCAGCTTTGAGTCCTTTCACGCTTTGCGATTGAGGAAGAGCAACTGCCCCTCACCGTCACCGACCGGGACCCCGGCGATCGTCGGACCGAGGCAGAACACCCGCTCAATGTCTTTATCCGCAAGTGCTGGGCATGGACCTTGGTCTGGCCGCCCACAACACCGCTCCCTTCACCCTGACCGGCCACCCGGCACTCAGCATCCCGTGCGGAAAATTCGAGGGTCTGCCGGTCGGCCTGATGCTGGTCGCCCAGCACTTCCGGGAAGATGTGCTGCTCCAGGTCGCCGCGGTCTATCAATCCCTGGTTGACTGGGCCAGCTTTTTTCCGCCGGCCACCGCCGAAAGATGAGCCGCTCAAACAGGGCTTGACATACCAGCCCGAACGCTTTTCCATAGATTCATGCCCACTCCCCAGTCCGGGATCGTGCCCGAACCCAGCCCCAACGCCTTATTTGCGATTCTGCGCGTCCGCGATCCGATCCACGACGGCCCCTCTGTCGCCAACATCCTGGCCGGCGTCCCGACCCTGCTTGGCAGCCTTGGCGCAAGCGACCGGGCTGCGGCCCTGGTGGGAACGGTCGGTTTTGGCTCAGGCTTCTGGGATATCATCTCCCCGGCCAGACGCCCGGCAGGGCTGCGGCCCTTCACCGCTCTTGACACCCGCGGCAAAACCGCGCCGAGCACCGGCGGGGATGTGCTCCTGCATATGCTCTCCACGCGCCACGACCTGAACTTTGAACTGCTCCTGCAACTGGCCAAGCGGCTGGGCGACCGAGTCAAAGTCCTGGACGAGGTCCACGGCTTTCGCTACCTTGACTCCCGCGACCTGACCGGCTTTATTGACGGCACCGAAAACCCGTCAGGAGACGCACAGCGGGCGGCGGTCGCTCTGATCGGCGACGAGGACCCCGACTTTGCCGGCGGGAGCTATGTCTTTGTCCAGCGCTATGTCCACAAACTGAATACCTGGGCCGCCCTCTCCGAGCCGGAACAGGAAGCGGCCATCGGACGCAGCAAGGCCGACAGCAAAGAGTTGCCCGAGACCATCAAACCGCCGAGTGCCCACATCAGCCGGGTCGTGATTGAGGAGAACGGCGAGGAGCTGGAGATCGTCCGCCACAGTTTTCCCTACGGCACCCTGAACGAGCACGGCCTGTTCTTCATTGCCTACACCAGAAACCTGGATATTCCAGAACAAATGCTGCGCCGGATGCTCGGCGCTACTGGCGACGGCCACCACGACCGCCTGATGGACTTCACCCAGGCCGTCTCAGGCGCACACTTCTTTGCCCCGTCGCTTGAGTTGCTGACCCAACTCTAGGCCCCTCACCCGCCGCTGGCCTCAGCCTGCCTGCCACGGATTGCCTTCGCCCTGGCTTCCAGCCGGAGCGCCTCATCTACCCGGTCTGCCCGGCGCAGCAGCGGGGCATACTTCTCCAGCAACAGGGCCACCGCGGGGTGGTCAGGACCGAGCTTCTGCTGCCGGATCTCCAGGGCGCGCTGAAAAATCGGGGTGGCCTCGTCATCCCGGCCCCGGGCCACCGCAACTTCGGCCTGCCCGCACAGGGTCGTTGCCACCGAATGATGCTCAGGCCCAAAAAAGCGGGTGCGGATGCTGAGCGAGCGCGCAAACAGAGCCGACGCCTCATCATAGCGCGTCTGCTCCATATACACCGCGGCCAGATTATTGAGGCAGTTTGTGACCCGCCAGTGGTCAGGGCCGACAAGGGCCTCGGCAATCGCCAGGACCTTGCGCAAGAAGGCCTCGGCCTCGTCAAGTTTGCCCAGCTCGCGGTACAGCGAGGCCAGATTGTTCAGGCTCTGGGCCACAAAGGGATGATCCGGGCCGTAGTGCTCCCGCCGGATAGTCAGCGCCCGCTCATAGTGCCGCTCGGCCTCCCGGAATTTGCCCTGGTTATGGCACAGGTTGGCTAGGTTATTGAGCACCATCGCCACCCGCGTATCCTTTGGCCCAAAAGCCTCAACCAACTCCAGCGCCTCACGAAAGTGCCGCTCGGCCTGCTCATACGCCCCCTGCTGATACAGCCGGAACCCGTCCTCATTGATCGTCTGCCACTGCCCGTCTGCGCTCATGTTTCCCCTCCGTCCCCAGCCCTTCCGTCAAGCGGCGAGAGTCTGGTCAGGTTTTCACTTTTCGTTTGTGCCGATAATCTCCCCCAGCAGCCGCTGGGTCTCCCGCTCCAGGACCAGGATGTCGGCCGGGATTTCGTCTTCACCTGTCCCTGCTCCATATGCCTCGCTCTCGCCTCTTTCGCGGCCCTTCCCCGGCTGCTAGATTTCCCGCGTGTATACCCGACCGGCCTGCCGGCGTATATGGCCGATCGCGTGGGGAGGAAATGATGAGCGAAACCAACGGCGAGTTGAGGCCGGTCCGGGGCGGGTGTTTCTGTGGGGCCGTCCGCTTTGAAATCACGCTGCCGACCCTTTTCTGCGGCCACTGCCACTGTTCCATGTGCCGGCGGAGCCACGGGGCCGGCTATGTCACCTGGATCGGGGTCAAGGACACCCAGTTCCGCTTTGTGGCCGGCGAACAAGCCCTGACCGTCTACCACTCCTCAGACCACGGTCGCCGCTCGTTCTGCCGGACCTGCGGCAGCACCCTGTTCTGCATCTCCAGCCGCCACCCGGACGTGATTGATATCGTCCTGGCCAACGTGCACGACCCGATCGACCGTGAGCCACAAGCGCACTATTATGTTTCGGACCGGGCCGAGTGGGTCACGCTCGGAGACAGCTTGCCGCGCTTTGGCGGCCAGACCGGCACCGAGCCTCTGCCGCACACGCCTTCACGGTGAAAGTCGGCGTCTGTGCGACCGATCCCCAACGGGCCGAGGTGCCGGGCTTTGCCTTGTTCCGGCTGCCCGCCAGGATAGACTTCTCTGAGGCACACAATCGGATATTCCTCGGGCTCCATCAGGTCCACCCCGGCAAAGACCTCTCTGCCCTCGCCCCACAGGTCCCGGATCGTGCTCGGCAGGTGGGTGTCGGCAAGCAGGCTGATACGCATGGCTCCATCCCGGTTCAGGTGTAGGCGCGCAAAAAGAAAAACACGGCCACGCCGGTGACTGAGACATACAGCCACATGGGCAAGGTATAGCGGGCCAGCCGGCGGTGGGTCTGGTACTGGGCGGTTGCGGCGTAATAGAGTGTGGTCAAGACCAGCGGCAGGGCGACGATGGACAGGACAATGTGGCTGATGAGAATGGTGAAGTAGAGCGGTCGTACAAGCCCCTGGCCCGGAAACGGCGTATCGCCATGAAAATGGTGGTAGACAACATAGCCTATCAGAAACAGGCCGGAACACGCCAGCGCGCCCAGCATACAGCGGATGTGGGCCGTCCGCCGGCCGCGGCGGATGTTCACAAATCCTGCCACCAGGCAGCCCGCGCTCAGCCCGTTACACAGGGCGTTGGTGGCCGGCAGCGCCGTGACCCAGCCGGCTTGGCTGGTGGCGGCCGGCTTCCAGTAGATCAACCACAGCAGAAACACGCTGATGGCGACGCTCAGCGGCACAGTCCAACTCAGCGGGGTGCGGCGGGTGGGTGTAAGCATAGCCGGCTACCCACACTATCTGATGACAGGAGCCTGAAAAAGCCCCCGGGAACAGAGGCCCCGGGGGCTTGAGGCAAGGCCCGGAGGAGGGACCCGAGCGTTGCGCTGGGGAGAGAAGGCTGTCCCTTGGGTGTGCAGAAAACGTGCCAGGCGTGTGGGCTTGGCCGGACACGCGCTAAGGTCTTGATTTTGCTGGGGTAGTCAGAACGGTCGGCTGGAGAGCGGCGGGGGCGTGGTGTTCAGAATCTAGCAGGCCGATGGTATTCGAATTGACACAGCGGGCCGGTCGGCCCCGGCCCGCTGTGTCCGATGGCCGGGTCAGCCCACCGCGTCCTGCACTTTCTTGGGAAAATCGCGCATGATCGCGCACACCTCGTCCGGGTCGGCCGCGGCCGCGGTCACATATAAGCCATGGACGCCCAGGTCACGATAGGCCCGGATGGCGGCCGCATCTGTGCGCGTGTTATCGACCATCCAGGTAATCTCCAGCTCGTCGTAATTGCGGCCGGCGGCTTCCATCAGCCCCCGCAGTTCCTCAAAGCGGGGCCGGACATCTTCAATATCGACCGGGCCGATATGCCAGCCCGAGCCGAACTCAACCACCCGTTTCAAGGCCGGGGTGGATTCTCCGCCGACCCAGATGGCCGGATGGGGCTTTTGGACCGGCTTGGGGGCGAAGTGCAGATCTTTGTCGATCTGGACGTATGCGCCGTCAAAGCGGGGGGTGTCCTTAGTCCAGACCTCCTGCATGACGCGCAGATATTCGCGCGTGCGTGGCGCGCGCTCTTTGTATGGCACGCCGAGCAGGGCGAACTCTTCGCGCATCCAGCCGACGCCGGCCCCAAAAATAATCCGTCCGCCGGAAGCTACATCCAGGCTGGCCACCACCCGGGCCATATCCAGGGGGTGGCGGTAGGGCACAATCGTGACGCTCGTGCCCAGGCGGACCGTCTTGGTCACTGGCACCAACAGGCCGAGCACCGTAAAGGCGTCCAGCCAATCCATGCTGGTGAATACCGCATAGGGGTTGTAGCCCATTGACTCGGCCAGTTTGGTATACGGGTAGGTTGAGCCGATCTGTTTGGGAATGGTGATATGGTCGCCGGTGACAATGCCGTCGTAGCCGAGTTCGTCGGCCAGTTCGCCAATCTGCCGGGCGGCTGAGGGCTTGCCCATGACCGCGCCGCCGCCTATGTGTACGCCGTACCGCATGTGTGCCTCCGTTGTCTTCACTGGGCCACAACGCCGCCGTCAACCGACATGGCGTGACCGGTCACAAAAGAGGCTGCGTCCGAACACAGCCAGACCACCGACTCGGCGATTTCCTCCGGCTGGCCAACCCGCCCGACCGGCTCGGCGGTAGCGATTTTTTCAAACATGCCCGGCCGCTCGCCAGTCAGCCGTTCTACCATCGGGGTTTGAATAATGCCCGGGCACACCGCGTTGACCCGGACGCCGGCCTTGGCGTATTCCAGGGCGGCCGTCTTGCTCAGACCGATCACGCCGTGTTTGCTGGCCGCGTAGGCCGGCATATGCGGCACGCCCAGCAGGCCGGCGGCCGAGGCGGTGTTGACAATCGCTCCGCCGCCGGTGTTGAGCATGGCCGGAATCTCGTATTTCATGCACAGCCATACCCCGGTCAGGTTGATGGCGATGACTTGGTCCCAGGCCGCCTCGTCGTAGTCGGCGGTCTTGCCCAACGCGCCCTCAATGCCGGCGTTGTTGTGGGCGCAGTCAAGCCGCCCACAGGTCTTGACGACGGTGGTGACCATCGCCTCGAGGTCGCTCGCCCGGGTCATATCGGCTTGGATGAACAGGGCCTCGCCACCGGCCTCTTTGATCTGCCGGACGGTCTCTTGGCCGCCGGCCACCACGATGTCGGCAACCGCCACCCTGGCCCCCTCGCGGGCACAGGCCAGGGCGGTCGCCCGGCCAATGCCCGAACTCCCGCCGGTGATGAGCACCACCTTGTCTTTCAACATGTCTGCCATCCGTTTGTCCTCCTTGACGCTGCCTCTGACAGAGGCCCCCTGCTTATTCCGAACGCGGCTAGTGCGTCGGCAGCGGCGAAAAATGACAGCTGACGATCTTCCACTGGCCACCTTCTTTGGCAAACACCAGGGTGGTGCGGCCGTTCAGGTTCTGGCCCTGTCCGCTTTTTGTCACCCCGCTGAAGGTGTCGTAGCCGTTGGCAACGGCCAGGCTGTCGTTGAACACCCGGCACGAGAGCTGCCGTATGGCCGAGGTATTCGACTCAATGCCGGCCATCGCGCCGTGGAGAAACCCGGCAAACTCCCGCTTGGTGTCAAACCGATAGGGCACATGATCAATGACCTCCAGGTCGTCAGACAGCATATCCAGGGCGGCCTGGATATCGTTTCTGGTGAAGGCGGCGAAAAATTCGTGGGCCAGGGCCTCAATTTCTGCACTCATGGGCGGTCCTCCTTGAAAAGGGATATCGCGTTTAGTGGCTGGGCAGCGGCGAGAAGTGGCAACTGACAATCTTCCACTGGCCGCCTTCTTTGGCAAACACCAGGGTGGTGCGGCCGTGGGAGCTCATGGGTTTGCCGTTTTTGCCCACGCCCGAAAAGGTGTCGTAGGTGTTGGCCACCGCCCCGTTGTCATTGAACACCCGGCACGACAGTTGCCGACAGCCAAAGGTTCCGGCCTCAATGCCGGCCATTGCGCTGTGGAGAAACTCGACAAACTCCTGCTTGGTGTCAAACCGATAGGGCACATGGTCAATGACCTCAAGGTCATCGGACAACATGCTTGCCGCCGCGGCCATGTCGTTGCGGCTGAAAGTGTCAAAGAACTCTCTGGTGAGGGCTTCGATCTCGTGGGCACTCATACGCTGGTCCTCCTTCATACGATCGTTCGGCATTCAGTACACCTCTTACTAAAGGCCGGGGGTCTGCGCAAGGGATACGGCCCCCGATTCGAAGCTGAAGCTGCGTACTGGACAAATGCCAGCGCGTGGTTTACACCACGAGGGCGGAACATGTCGCCTTCCATTTGCTCTGACGACACGTTCCGTCCTTAACGCTATGAAGCCCCGCAGCCAATTCATTGAGGTGGGCGGTGTCAAACTCCATGTTGCCGACTGGGGCGGTGCCGGGCCGGCCCTGCTGCTGGTGCATGCCAACGGTTTTCTTGGCCAGGTCTACCGGGAGTTGATCCGGCACCTTGAAGACGCCTACCAGGTGTATACCCTTGACCTGCGTGGTCAGGGCGACAGCGACAAGCCGGCCCTCCGAGACACCCACTGGCAGGACATGGCCCGGGATGTCGCCGCGACGGTTGCCGAGTTGCGGCTGGGTGATTTTTATGGGCTGGGCCATTCCGGCGGGGCGGCCCTGCTGGCCGGCTACGCGGCCAACCAGCATGGCCGGGTGAAGGGCTTGGCCCTGCTTGAGCCGGTGACCTTTCCGCCTGAACTGCGGCCGGCCTCTCCGACCGAGCGACCGCTTGTTGAGCAGACCTTGCGCCGGCGGGAAGTGTGGGACTCACGCCAACAGTTGTTTGACGCCTACCGGACCAAAGCCACCTTTGCCGGCTGGCAGGAAGCGATCCTGTGGGATTATGTCACCCACGGCACGGCCGACCTGCCCGACGGACGTATCCAGCTCAAATGTCCGGTCAGGGTAGAAGCCCATGTCTTCGCCCAGGCCCCGCTTGCCGACCTGTACACCCCGCTGAGCCGGGTGGACTGTCCGACGGTAGTCATCCGCGGCGCGCAAACAGACCCGCCGCTGTTCGCCATTGCCGAGCGTGCCGCCCGGCGCATTCCCCGCGCCAGCCTGGTCACGGTCCCGGACACCAGCCATTTTTTGCCGATGGAGAGGCCGGACGAGGTGGCGCGGATTGTCCGCGCCTACTTTGCCGGCCTGTGAAGCACGCCGACGAATACTCCAAGGAGGAAACAATGACCCAGATGAACCGCCAATGGCTGCTGGCCGCCCGCCCCCGGGGCATGGTCAAAGCGTCCGATTTTGAGTATCATGAAGCGCCTGTTCCAGAGTTGGACGATGGCCAGTTCCTGGTCCGTAACTGCTACATTGCTTTTGAACCGGCCATGCGGGGCTGGATGGATGACCGGCCCAGCTATATTCCGCCGATCCAGCTCGGCGAGGTCATGCGGGCCGTCACCACCGGACAGGTGGCGGCTTCCAGACATCCCGACTATCAGCCCGGGGACTATGTGCAGGGCGGCTTTGGCTGGCAGGACTACGCCGTTACCACCGGCAAGGGCGGCCTGATGCCGGCTTCAAAAATCCCCCCTGGGACATCGCTGACCGCCCCGCTCGGGGTGCTCGGCATCACCGGCCTGACCGCCTATTTTGGGGTGCTCGATATCGGCCAGCCCAAGGCCGGGGAGACCTGTGTGGTGTCCGGGGCGGCGGGGGCGACCGGCTCTATTGCCGGGCAGATCGCCAGAATCAAGGGCTGCCGGGTGGTTGGCATTGCCGGCGGGCCGGACAAGTGTACCTGGCTGACCGAGACGGCCCGTTTTGACGCGGCGATTGACTACAAGTCCGAAGATGTCGCCGGCCGGCTGCGGGAGCTGTGCCCGGACGGCATCCACCTCTTTTTTGATAATGTTGGCGGCCAGATTCTGGATGCGGCCCTGGCCCAGATTGCGATGAAGGCACGCATCGTGCTGTGTGGCGGCATCTCCCGCTACAACGACGAAGCCCTCCAGCCCGGCCCCAGAAACTATTTCAATCTGATTCTTCAGCGGGCGCGTATGGAGGGCTTTATTCTGGTCGATTATTACCCGCGTTTTGCCGAGGCAGTGCAAGAACTGCGGACCTGGCTCGACAGCCGGCAGCTCGTCCACCAGGAAGACATCCAGACCGGCTTTGCCAACGCCCCGCGTACCTTCCTGCGTCTGTTTGAGGGCAAAAACCTGGGCAAGCAACTGCTGAAAATCGCCGACCCGCCGCTGAGGGAGGGCTGACAATACGGGCCCCGCGTGAGTAAGGAGAGAGCCATGCAGTTCCGCTACCCGGCACGGCTTCAGCCCTATAGCTCGGGCCAACTCATTGTCT
Source organism: uncultured Binatia bacterium (SeqCode) (assembly GCA_965200965.1). Taxonomy (GTDB): domain Bacteria; phylum Desulfobacterota; class Binatia; order Bin18; family Bin18; genus JAAXHF01. The sequence continues at coordinate 3,187,325 of OZ241744.1, read as the reverse complement.
CATTCAGAGACCTGCCCGAGTGTCTCACCTCCGGGGCCGACAAAGCCGAGGCCCGGGACGCGCTGGAGGAAGCCGTCGCCGGCCGCATTGCCGACGACGCACCGGCGAGCGGCTCATCAGTGTGCCCCCCGACATGCCCGACATGGCGGCAAAGCCTGCCCTCGCGCTTGCCTTTCGTGACAGCCGCTTGTCACCCTGCGCCAAAGTGGTCCGGCAGCTGCTTGACCTGCGCCGTCACACTACCGTAAACCGTATTCACAAAGCCCTGCGCCGGCTCGGGCGCGAGCTCACCGTAGAGTTGCCGGCGGCCTGGTGTCGGGCCGTGCCCGTGGTTGACCCGGGCGACGGCTACGCGCCCAAGGCGTGCTCAATCACCCGCTTCAGGCAATCGGGTTCCTCCAGGAAATAGACGCCGGCGTTCTGCCAGGCGGAGGCAGGGCGGCTGCCGTCGTCAATCTCGTGTGCCGGGGTGACGGACAGGACGTAGGCGTGCAGGCGCAGGTCGGGGTCGGTTTTCCGAATCCGCTCTTCAAGGGCTTTGATGGTGCGGTGCAACTCGACCTTTCGGCGCTCTCTGCCCCCGAACCGGCCCAAGCCTTTGGGGTCAAGAAAAATGATGTGCTGGCAGTCCGGGTTTTTCAGCCAGACGATGAAGTCGGGGTAATAGCCGAAGTCGTCAAAAAACGATACGCCCCGGCCCCGGCTCAGGTTACGGATCAGATACAGATCTCTGCCGCCGAGACATGGGTCCCGGCCCTCGGCCAGTGCCGCGAGTTTCTCGACCGTCAGTTTCTCATGCTCGTCCAGGGCCAGCGGCCGGACGCTGACTTGGCAGCCCTCCCCGGCGTACACAAGCGGCTGATAGGCGTGCGCCCCGGCCAGCATGACGCCGAGTTGCAGGCTCGCGCAATAACCTTCCCTGACATTTGCCGCCAGTTGGCGCAGGTCGTCGATCAGCCGGCTGTGGGCGGCATCCACCGACAACTCGTAGGTCCGCACATTGTTGGGGTCAGCCTCGTCCAGCCTGACCACCTCCATGTTGTCGCTCTCCCAGCGCCGGCGCTGAGCGCGCCAGAACTGATCAGCATAGGCGGTGATGAGCGCAAGCGCGATGTCTTCCAGCGCCCTCACGCCCTGAAAATCGGCCACATTCAGGCGCTCCGCCGGCATGTACAGCTTGTACCAGCCGCTATCCTGCAACAGACGCTCAACTGTCTCTGGCCTGATACGCAGGTTGTGCCAGCCCTTGTGCTGCTTTTGCCTCAGCAGCGCGTCGTAGAGCCGGCTGTAGTTGAAAAAGCCGGTATGGCGCGGCTCAAGTGTAACCGGGGTCTGGTGCTGAATGGGGCCGGCCGGTGCTGCCCCGGAGGCCACGGCCTGCAACCGGGCGTACAGGTCCAGCGTCACCAGCGGCCGGCCCGGCTCATCAGGGTTGGGCAGGACCGGGTGCTCGTCGGAGCATTCAAACTGCTGGTCGGCCCGGATACGGAGCAGTTTCAGGTCTGGCCGCTGGCCCAGGTTCCAGGTCACGGGCAGCCTGACGGTTTCCCGCTCCACCCGCATCCCCTCTTTGTGCAGCAGGTCGCGGAAGGTCTGCATATAGTTGGCACGCAGCCCGAAGATGTACAGCGTTTCCAGTTCGGCCAGCTCGGCGCTGTCCTTGGGCGGCGGCACTGCGCTGTGGCGGTGGCGTTTGAGGCCGGCCTTCCAGCCTTTGAGCCGCACGCCGCGGCCGAACATCTGGATGATCTCCGGCCCTTCGCCCACCCCGACATGCATCAGCCCCATTGTGCTGACCCGCCAGGAGTTCCAGCCGGCAATAAAGCGCCGTGCGCCAATGACCATGTTGACCGGCGAGTCCGGCCGGTCCATGTCGGCGAACAGCCGCTCGGCAAAGCCGGCTTCCCGCTCGGTGGACAGGTCGGGGTTCGCCTGTTCGGTCAGCAGGCTGTAGAGGGCCGCGGCGTCGCCGATGTTGACCACGCCGAACACCGGGTTATCGGCGCTGCGCAGGTGCAGTTCACCTTCGCCGGCGGTCAGATAGACGACATGGAGCCGGCCCTGGCCGTGGAACAGGAGTTGACACATATCGGCGTACAGGTCGCCGGCGCGGGAAGGAGTGAACGTGTCGCCCTCCTGTCGATCTGATGACACGTTCACTCCTTGCTGGGTGAGATAGGCGAAGCGGCCGGCAAAATACTCCCGGCCCCGCTCGTCAGACAGGCCGGATTGACCGGCCAGCAGGCGGGCAAGCATGGGCCGGACCGCCTGCCCGTGTGCCAGCACCCAGGCCAGGAAGTCCAGGATGAGCGCAACGTCAGACCTGGTCTGGACGTTGGTCTGGCTGGAGCCGGTGACGGTTTTGCCCAGAAAGACCCACAGCGGCTTGGCGAGGTTGAAGGCCGCCCAGCCCGCGCCTTTGTCCCGCCAGATGCGGCACTGCTGGTAAAAGGTCAGCAGGCAGCCGAGCAGGTACATGCGGTTGCCGGCGTCCTCCGGCAGGTTGGAGATGGCGTAGTCCTTGCCGTAGCCGTCGTCGTGAAACTGGCGGTAGGCGTAGTCAAACAGCAGGCATTTGCCGTAGGCATTGAGCAGGTCGGCTTCCTTCTTGGTGGCGATCTGGTTGAAGGTGGCCGAATACTCAAAGGTAAAGCCGCCGCGGGACAACTCCTTGCGCCGCTCGCGCCACACCTTGCCGGACGCGCCCAGGTGTCCTTCATCAACCAGTACAAGGTTATTGTCGCCAAAGTCCTGCACAGCCACCCGCTTGACGCCCGTCTTTTCGGCCAGCTTGTTCAGGTCAATGATCTCGATGGGTGAGAACAGCTCGGCCCCGGCTTCGGCAGAGAACAGGCGCGCCGACAGGCCGCTGGCCCGCAACTCGCGTTCGTGCTGGCCCGACATCTGCTCGTTGGGTGTCAGCAGGACGATGTTGTTGAGCGGCTGGCCGGCCCGCTTGCGGTAGTGTTGGAATTGCAGGATGTGGGCGTGCATGAGGAGGGTCTTGCCCGAGCCGGTGGCGCTCTGAAAGGCCAGGGTGCGCAGTTCCTCGGGCGTATACTCGGGCATGGCCGGGTCAAGCCCTCTGGCCGCGTTCAGCGCAGCCCGCAGCCCTTCGGGGTCGTCAAAATAGCGGCACAGGTAGTGTTCGGTGAACAGCAGGGCGAGGTACTGATAGGGCTTCCAGGTCCGCCCGTGTTCGCCGGCCAGGCGCAGCCGGCGGCTGTGGGCCGTGATGTTGGCGTCGTAGGTGGCCAGATGCTCGGGGCTGACTGTAGCGCGATCCGGGTTCAGGTACAGGGCGCGGGCGTACTCGCTCTCGCCACTGGGGTCAAGCCGGGCCGGCACGTTGCGCAGCCGGTCCAGCATGGCCGGCATGTCCTCATAGCCGAACTCCCGACAGACAAAGCGGTGCAGCACGAGGCGGTTTTGCAGGGGCGTGGTGCCTGTCTGAGGCATGAGCAACATCCTTTGGTCAGCCGCCGGGGTGCAGGGCGGAAGAGCGGAGCGGAAGCTGACACAGCCGGCTAGGCGGCTCGCTCGCGGGTGAGGGCTTCCCGGAGCCCTTCAAGCAGCCCCTCCAGGTGGGCCATCCGCTCACGCAGAGCGGCGAGGTCCTGACGCAAAGCGGTGAGGTCCTGACATTGGGCGGCCAGTTCGGCGCGGATGGTCCGCTGGCCGGTCAGGGTCAGGGCGGCCAGGGCTGTGCCTACGGTGGCGATGGCAATAATCTCTGGACTCATCTTTACCTCCTTACTTTGGAAATAATAGAAGGCGATCTGCCGCAAAGAGCCAGAAAACTTGTTAGTGAGTGGGCAACTCTGAACAGGCGGGAACTGAACGAAATGTGGAACTCTCAGGAGTTTCGCAGACTACCACCGTTGGAGTAGCCATGCCATATCCCAGGATACAATCTGTTGAAATCATTGACGACCATACTCTTCTGGTTGGATTTGATAACGCGCAAAAACGAACATATGATGTGGTGCCTTTGCTCAAAAGAGAACGGTTTGCCCCTCTGAAAACCCCGGCTTTCTTCAGATCCGTTCAAGTAGAGCGGGGCGGTTATGCGGTGGTGTGGAGCAGCGATATTGATATCAGCGAGTATGAGTTATGGAGCAACGGGCAAGCTGCATCCTGACCCGGGCGGCAATAATCTCTGGACTCATCTTTTCTCCGTGTGGGCAGCCGCGGGGCGGATAGACGGAGCGGAAGCCGCTAGCCTGTGGCTGAGCCGCCCTGCATCTTCCGGTGTTTGCTGACGAGATAAGCGGTAAAGGACGCGCACGCCCCAAACATGAACATGGCCTCATCCAGCCCGACATCGGGGGAGTCCCTATCAACAAGGGGGTGTCGTATTCCCTGCTCGTCGTTTGTGTAACCGTATATCTTTTTGAATCCCTCCTTGAGCGCCGGATGCAGAAGCCCGGCCTCTGAAAGAGAATTGAGCGCGGGGCCGAGGGTTTTGCTCTCTTTTGGAGCAATTTCACGCGCTACGGATTCAACGGCGTGGATGCTGTCCACAATCGACTTTGCATATTGTCCCGTGTTTATCTGCTCCGCTGCTTGCCGTAGATGGGTTGCCGCTCCTTCGAAGCCACCTGCGCTTATACTCTGGACGGCTTGCTGTGTCCCCTCACCAGCTTCACGGCTCACCCGTGGCATAATGGTTGGAACCCCATTTATCTCCTCAACGAAATAAGCGATTGGAGTGTCGTCAAAAGCGCTAACGAGGTTCTTGCGGAGAGTTTCCGAACAGAGTTCGTGTCGCAGGACGAATTCAATGAGCGCCAGGATTTCGTGGTATTTCCCCTCTGTTATCACTTGCTTGAAAAATATTAAAGAGTCTTCCGGGTCACATCGACCTATTTCATCATGCAACATCCCCAGGATATTGAATTTGTAGGCTCTTATAATGATCCCGAGATTCCTGCTACGGTCGCGCCATTGAGACGAACCACGACCGAATTCACCCGGACTAAGCCAGCGCGAGGCAGCAATTTCTTTGTCTATAAAGCCCCATACCAACTGTCTGAATTTTTGTGGGATATGCTCCAGCCGCATAGGCTCAGGCAGTGGGGCCTTGCCTTCCCGTTGTGAAAAGGTCTGCTTGTAGAAATCGTCGTCTTTGGATGCCATCACATTTTTCCTTTGAACATCAGGCTTCTAGGCGGCTCGCTCGCGGGTGAGGGCTTCCCGGAGCCCTTCAAGCAGCCCCTCAAGGTGGGCCATTCGCTCACGCAAAGCGGCGAGGTCCTGGCGTTGGGCGGCCAAGTCCTGCCGCTGGGCGGCGAGGTCTTGACGCTGGGCGGCCAGTTCGGCGCGGATGGTCCGCTGGCCGGTCAGGATCAGGGCGGCCAGGGCTGTGCCTACGGTGGCGATGGCAATAATTTCTGGGCTCATCTTTTCTCCGTGTGGGCAGGGGCGGATGCTGGTTTGTCGGCTTACGCCTGGTGGCTGAGCCGACCTACATCTTCCGGGTATTCGCAAACATCAGCTCCCGGAAGACCGGCTCGATGGTCTGGGCTGTCCAGGTGTCGTGTGGCTGTCGCAAGGCGTTCAGGGTGTGGTCGCCGTTGACGTAGAGCAGATCAAACGGCTCGGCAAAGGCCGGCCGGTGGCGGGTGAACCAGTCGCTCAGGCCGGCGTTGTCGGTGTCGTTCAGATTGCGCCACAGGATCAGGCAGCGTTGGCCCGAGGCATCGGTCCCGGTGATGGTCAGCAGGCCGTCAAGGCGACGCCAGGCTGAGACGCGCAGGCCGAGCAGGTAGTTGAAGGTTTGGGGCAGGTCAACAGGCGTTTGCCGGCGTGCGCCGTCCCGCACGACCGACAGGGTGTAGGCGAAGGGGTCGGTGAAATGCGTGCCCAGCAGGCATGCGCTGGCGGCTGTTTCTTCGCCAAGGGTGTAGCGCAACAGGTAATCTTCGGCCAGGGCCGGGTTGGCGGTCAGCAGTTCCTCCTGCGCGTCTGAGCGGGGGGTAAGTTCGAGGCTGTCCAGCGTGTCTTCGTAGGATTCGAGGCGGATGTATTTGAATAGGCCACCGCCCTTCCAAGATTCCTCTTCACTGACTCCACCTTTTTCTCCGCGGAGCACCAATTTCATCCGCTTAAGTGGAAGACTCGCAAAGAAGGGTGCTGACTCGACTCCAAGCCATTTTCTGCCCATCTTCTGAGCTACGGCAGTGGTTGTACCACTACCGAGGAAATAATCACAAACCAACTCTCCAGACGAAGAGGCCATTCCAATTATACGCTTGAGGAGCTTTTCCGGCTTTTTCCCACTGATCAACTCAACCCCGCCCTCATTATCCAGGCCGGTCGTTTTAATGTCCTGCCAGAAATCGCCAGGATGAACGTTCAGATAGTCATCCGCAAATAGAATGCGGACGCGGGGTTGTTCTGCCTCCCGTTCATATTCAGCTTTCATAACGTACATTCGCTGTAAAGAAGTCACCACAGTGAAGCAGTTTGTGGGAAAATGCCTCTTCTTTTCATCAGCCAAAGTTTTTGCGCTAGCGGTTGTGGCAACCGTGCGAACGATCCGCCAGGCATTCTCACGCTTCCAAGAATCGGTTTGCTTGGATGGAACACCATTTTCAGTAAGTATCTCCGCAACTGGCCGTAGGGAAATACGCTGACATAGATCATCAGCAATTTTCACATCTCCATCCGTTCTATTTGAGTCATGGATGATGTCCTTCAGCCATCTCACTTCATCATGCGAGATACCGGTCACCATCAAGTTGTATTCGGCGTCCCATTGTTCCTTTGGCACTTTTTCAAGATGAAAACCCTGAATTCCCGACGGTTTGGCAAGGACGATATACTCCTTGAGCTTAGGAATCCCACCAGAGCGTACAACATGTGCCATCTTCACTCCGGTCGGTTCAGCCATCTTCACAGTAACGGTTTTAGCAGCCTTTTCGAGAGCAACGCTTCGTAGCAAAAATAAGAGAGCGGACAACTCTCGGTCATCAATGCTGATTGCATGGCTTCCTGAATTCTTATCAAGCAGTTGATAGGCTAGCGTCAGTCTGTTCTGCATCATGGACAGCCAACTTGAATCTTCATAGCTGTCTTTGTACAGGAAGTCGTCATTTCCGGTGTTATACGGCGGGTCGATGTAGACGCACTGCACCTGCCCCTGATAGCAGGTCTGGAGCAGGTGCAACGCCTGGAAGTTCTCGCCGTGGACAAGCAGGCCGTCCATCTGCTCGTCAAGCGGCCCGGCGTCTGACAGGGCGGCGAGCAGCCGGTCGCTCAGGTCCCGGTCAAAGTGGCGGGTGTCCAGCACCAGAAAGGGGTTGGCTTTCAGAAACTCCACGGTCAGGGGGTTGGTGTAACCGGGGGTGGTCAGGGCGGCCGCAATCCGGTCAATGGCAAACAGCCGTAGCCATTCGTCATGCTGGGCCTTGTTGGCCGCTATTGCTGGGTAGAAGGCTTCGGGCACGCGGTCGAGCGTCACGCAATAGTGCGTGTCCAGCACGAACTTCTTTTTGAGCCAGAGCTGCTTTTGAAAGTCCTCAATCTGGGACAGAAAGGCGATGATCTTGTCCGCCACTTGGCGGACGGCCCGCAGGCGTCCCAAGGCCCGGTTGAGTTGGGCGGTGTCGCTCATCGCCAGGTCGTCCAGGTCCAGCACCTCGGTCTTCAGGTACAGGTCCAACTCGCGCCGCAGGAAGCCGCCCAGGTCCTTGTGAATGAAATAATCAAAGCTGTTCTTGGCCGTGTAGACGGCAAGGTGCTTGTCCAGCACGGTGCGATCGGGCTGGCTCAAGGACGAAACGTATCGCCCTCCTCCCGAGCTGGTGACACGTTTCGTCCTCTCGGACGGGGCGGGGCTGGCCAGCGGCCTCAGCCAGTCCGGGGGCAGGGCTTTCAGGATGCGGTCGCGTGCCGCCTCGTTGATCCGGTCCTGCTGCTTGCCGCCGGAGGGATAGGCTTTCTTCTCGGTGGCCGTCAGGGGCCGGTGCTCAAAACGAACGACCAGTTCGCCCTTGTCAACAACGACCGACCCTGGGTCCTCGGCCAGCACAAAGCGACGCTGGCGGCCGGCGGTTTCCTTCACGTTGTCCCGTTCGGTGTCCGCCCGCGTGATCTCGAAGCGCACCCGGCGGGTTTGTGCGTCCGTGGCCAGCGTGAAAACATAGGCAGCGTAATTCTCGGTTGACTTGACGTAATACTGGTCGGCATTGGCCCAGTGCAGCTTCACCTCCTCGCCGTTGTAGGGAATCAGATAGGTCGGCCGGCCACCGCCCGAATACCGGCGCAACGACATGAAGTCGCCCTCGTCATAATAGCGGCTAAAGAAGTTGGTCAGGTGGTTGTAGACCTCGGCCTCTGCGTTGGCGTCGGCCCTGGCATTGGCATACCGGCGTTGCAACTCCCGGACCGCGGGGGTGGTGTCCGGGTCAACGCCCAACCCCCTGGCCTGCTGCCTGGCCTGCTCCAGTTCCTTGTTCAGTGCGGCCTGCTGGCCGGCGCTGTTGCCGGCCAACGCAGCCCGGACCTGCGGCAACAGTTCGGTGTCGAGGAAATGCGTAATTTCCCCGGCTTTCCGGTTCATGATCCGGTACAGGCCGAAGTCGAGATCCCCGCGGTCGAGCTGGAACATCGTCCGCAGGATGGCCTTCAGGCGGTCAAATTTGGAATCCGGGACCGCTGTCATTGCAGACAGGCTTGGATCGTTCACGAGGCCGTTTTCCACTCCAGCCGTACTTTCAGCTTGTTCAGAGGCGTTCCCCAGCTGAGATGCTTTTCGTGCTGAAGCCTCCCGACAATGATGCCTGGGGCTATGTCCTGTTCCCTGGCGAATTGACGGATAGCCCTTTCGCTGTAGGAAGCCGCGTTGACAAACTGCTCCCAATGAGAACGAGGAACAAGAAAATCGGACGCCCACTTGTCGGCCTGCGTCTCAATGTCCGCACCAGTGTTATTCTTCTGCATCCCGTCAAGAAAAACGGCCTTCTTGCTATGCAGCAGGAGGTGGGCCGCTTCGTGGAACAGGCTGAACCACAGGTGATCGTCTGTTTTATGGCGTGCGCTGAGCGTAATCACCGCCTTGCGAGGGGTCAACCACCAGGCGGCACCGCTGAGCGCGATTTTGGGGAAAGGCTTGAGCGGAGCCAGCACAACACCGGCCTTGTTGCAGAGGTGTTGCGCCTTTTCTATAGCGTCTGCTACTGGCGTCTGGGTAAGCCCACGAATTCTCCTCAACACCCGCCTGAACTGCTCTGCGTCGTAATCGGCGCATTCCTGCTTCTCTGCCTCCAACTCCCCAAGCCGCAGCCAGGTTGCCAGTGCGGGTGTTTCGCTCCTGAAGCTCGGCGAATGTCGATAGGCAACGCTCATCCGTTCATACTTCGCGTACCAGGCCTTGACCGACCCGACCTCAAAGAAGGTCAGCAGCCGTGCCACCGTGTTGGAATCGGAGGAAGGCTTCTCCATGATCCCTCGCCTCACTAACTCTTGCAGGGGAAACGCCTGTGTCCAGGAAGAGGCCTCTTGTGTTTTTTTCGCCTCAGCCTCACGCGCCCGATGGAGTTGATAGTCTGTTTCAATGCCGAGCAAGATGCTTGCATCAACACCCAAGACTTTCTCGAATTGCAGAGCCGTTTCCGGCTCAACCGGTGCCTTTCCAGCAATGATCTCACTGAGGCGCTTTGGGGAGCGGTCGCACCGCCGGGCGAACTCGGCCCGCGAGATGCCACGCGCCGCAAGGCGCTCGAGCACGATTGCGCCCGGCGCAACCGCGTAGTCGGGTCGGTAGTGATGGGCCTCAGTCCCCATGTCCTTACCCTCCTTCAGTGGTAGTCCACTACTTCAATAATGGTAATTGCGGTTACCTGGTCCGTGTCCACCCCTCCATCCGCCCTGCGTGGGAGCGGCTCATGGTTTGGTGTGAAAACCAGCCGGTGGGGATGCACGAGATCGACGGCGTACTGCTCGCTCCGCCCACCACGAAGCTGATGGCGTCGCTCCGGCCGGCTGGTCGGTACCAGCAATAGTGTCCTGGCGTTCTTGAGAACTGCAAGACGCTTCATAATAACAGGCGCTATGCGGCCGCCGTATGCCGCCTGGAGAGCGCTGGCAGAGTTGAACGTTTTGGCGAGCCGTGTAGTCCGAAAGACGATTTCCACCCTGGTATCTGCTTTACATTACCTTACAGGTAACAGATATCAGGGCTTGTGTGGAGAGGCAGGCGGATAGGGGAGTGGGCGACTGCCGGGAGCGAGGCTCGAACTCGCACGCTGTCGCCAGCGGTGGATTTTGAGTCCACTGCGTCTACCAATTCCGCCATCCCGGCACACTGGGAACTTGTGGCCGACTGCTGTTCTACCGGAGGGCGCTTCTGGCTGTCAACAGGCCCGTGCCTCAATTGACTCCGCTCGCCCCCGGCAGTAAAAGAATCCGATGCAAAGGAGCCTCCGACAATGCACTGTGCCGGTTGTCCGCATGGCTGGAGCCTGAGCCGGCGGACGCTGCTCAAGTCGCTGCTGGGAGCGGCCGGGGCGAGCCTGTCGCTGGCCGACAGGGCGGCCGGTGCTCCCAGGAAAAAGGACGACCCCAGAAAACTCCGCCCCCGGGCCGGGGATGAGTTGGTCTATCCGTTCTGGGAAAACGACGGACGGCTGATTACCCAGGCTGATATCCCGCTCGGCGGCCCGCCGGTCCTGGCCTATCCCAGAGACCCGCAAACCCAAGTCGCCCGCGACCGCTCACGCCTGAACCAGATTCTCCTGGTCCGCTTTGCCCCGGAAGAGCTGAGCGTCAGGACCCGGCCGGGCGCGGTGGACGGCATTGTGGCCTATTCCGGGGTGTGTACCCACACCGGCTGCAACATCTCCGAGTGGGACGCCGAACAGCAGCATTTTGTGTGTCCGTGCCATTCCTCGGCCTTTGACCCCAAAGACCGGGCGCGGATTCACGGCGGACCCGCGCCCAAACCGCTGCCGGCCCTGCCGCTGCAAGTCGTCAACGGCAGTCTGCGGGTTGCCGGCCCGTTCAGCGGCCGGGTCGGCGGCAAGAAATAGTGAGGACCCCAAATGACTGAACAAGTGCCCTCCCAGCCAATCAGGCCCGAATCCCTCGACGATATCAAGCTGCTGGATACGGGTTTGCAGAACTGCCCGTATCACGCCTATCAAAAGCTGCGCGACCAGGCCCCGGTATGGAAAGACCCGCTGACCGGCTTCTACGTCATCACCCGCTTTGAGGATGTGCGCCGCGTCCTGCTCGACACCGAACGCTTTGTCAACGGGATGCGCGGCGGCCAGGGCGGGGGGCGCGAGCGGATTGACCCGCAGCGCGCCGAGCGGATGCGCAAGCTGTACGAAGAAAACGGCTGGCTGCCGGCCGAGACCCTGGCCGGCCGCGACGACCCCGGCCACCGCCAGATGCGGGCCATGTTCAACGAAGCCTTCCGGCCGGCCAGGATCAACGAGATGGACCCCTTTGTTGAGCAGACCGCCTGCCGGCTCATTGACGGTTTTCTTGATGACGGCTCCTGCGACTGGGTGCGGCAGTTCGCCGTGCCGCTGCCCCTGATCGTCATCGGCCGGCAGATGGGCGTGCCCGAAGCCGATATCTGGCAGATCAAGGCCTGGACAGACGCCTGGGTGCAGCGTCTCGGCATGATGCAGACCGAGGAGGAAGAACAATGGTCGGTGGAGATGGAGATAGAGGCCCAGCACTATTTTCAGCCCATCTTTGAGCGCCTGCGCCAACAGCCGGACGACACCCTGCTGTCTGAGCTGGTCAACCGCACCGTCCCCGAGTGGGGCCGGCCGCTGAGCGACAACGAGCTGCACGCCGAAATGATGGCCGATACCTTTGTCGGCGGCTCCGAGACCTCGACCAACGCCATTGGCTTTGGCGTCAAGCTGCTCATTGAGAACCCAACCGCCTGGCACATGCTCAAGGCCGACCCGGACAAACACCTGCGCACCTTTGTCGAAGAGGCCCTGCGCCTGGAAAGCCCAGTGCAGGGCCTCTTCCGCACGACCGCCACCGACCTTGAGTTGCACGGCGTCGCCATCCCCAAAGGCTCCATCCTGAACATCCGCTACGCCGCCGGCAACCGCGACGAGCGCGAGTTCGACCGCCCCAAGGTGCTGGACCTGGAGCGTGACAAGCCCGGCCGGCACCTCGCGTTTGGCTCCGGCGTCCATCACTGCCTGGGCGCGCCGCTCGCCCGGCGGGAGCTGTACTGGGCCTTCAAGGCGTTGCTCGACCGTGTTGAGGAGATGTGGTTTGCGCCGGGCAAGAACGACTTCAGCGTTGCTCCCAATTTCGCCCTGCGGGCGCTCAAGGAGCTGCACATCGAGTTCAGGCCGGTCGGAGGCTGAGCGGCCGGACGCCGGCAAGAAAAGGAAATAGCCATGTCCCTACTGCGCGTTCTTATCATGCTGCTGAGCGTCGGGCTGCTGCCCGGCTCCGCGGCCGCTGAGGCTCTTGACTACAGCCCGGTCACCAACGAGCGGCTGCTCACACCCGAGCCGGAAAACTGGCTGATGTACCGGGCGACGTACGACAGCTGGGGCTACAGTCGGCTGGACCAGATCACGCCCCGGAATGTGAACAAGCTGGTGCCGGTGTGGACCTTCTCGACCGGGGTTGATGAGGGCCACCAGGCCCCGCCGATTGTCAATAACGGGGTGATGTTCATCACCACCCCCCAGAACCAAGTGTTGGCTCTGGACGCCAGAAAAGGCGACCTGCTCTGGCGCTATCGCCGTGAGCTGCCCGAGGACCTGTTCCAGTTGCACCCGACCAACAGAGGGGTCGGCCTGTATGGCGACAAGGTGTATGTCGCTACGGTGGACGCCTATCTGGTGGCCCTGGACGCCAGGACCGGGGCGGTGGCGTGGGAGACCGAGGTCGAGAATTACCTGGCCGGTTATTACATGACCCTGGCCCCCCTGGTTGTGAAGGGCAAGGTTGTCGTGGGCGTGTCCGGCGGTGAGATGGGCATTCGGGGGTTTATCCAGGCGTTTGACGCCGAGACGGGTGAGTCGGTGTGGAAAACCTATACCATTCCGGGTCCCGGCCAGCCCGGCCACGACACCTGGGCCGGCGACACCTGGAAAACCGGCGGGGTGTCGATCTGGATCACCGGCAGTTATGACCCGGAGACGAATCTGACCTACTGGGGGACGGGCAACGGCGGGCCGTTCATGGGCAGCACCCGCCCCGGCGATAATCTGTACGCCACCTCGGTCATCGCCCTGGACGCCGACAGCGGTGAACTCAAGGGCTGGCACCAGTACCACTGGAACGGTTCCTGGGACTGGGACGAGGTGTCCGCCCCGCTGCTGATCGATGTGGAGCGGGACGGCCGCGCCTTCAAAGGGCTGGTCCACGCCGGCCGCGACGGCTATCTGTGGCTGCTGGAGCGCAGCGCCGACAAGATCAGCTTTGTTGATGCTCAACCCTTTGTCCGCCAGAACGTGTTCACCCGGCTTGATCCCACGACCGGCCGGCCCGAGTACGACCCGGTCAGGATTCCCGATATCGGCACACGGGCCGAGTTCTGCCCCTCGGTCTGGGGCGGGAAAGACTGGCCACCCTCGGCCTACAGCCCTAAGACCGGCTATGTGTACATCCCGGCCAACGAAAACCTGTGTGGGGCCATGCGGGGCGAGCCGGCCACCTACCGGCCGGGCGAGCTGTTCATCGGTCTGAAAATCTCGGATATCGAAGTCATCCCGCACGAGGACGCCAAGGCGCATATCGGCGAGCTGCAAGCCTGGGACATGAACACCGGCAAGCGGGTCTGGACGACAACCTTTCGGTCGCATAACTGGGGACCGGTGCTGACCACCGGCGGCGGCCTGGTGTTCTCGGGCGGCACCAACGACCGCTACTTCCGCGCCTTTGACGCCAGAACCGGCGAGGTGGTGTGGCGGCAGCGGACCAACTCGGGCGTGACCGGCGTGCCCAGCAGCTATGCGATTGACGGCGTCCAGTATATCGCCGTGCAGTCCGGCTGGGGCGTGGACGCCCAGCGCAAACAAGAGTTGCTTGATAAAGCCTTTGGCCGCACGGTCCACGTTCCGCAGGGCGGTGTGCTGTGGGTTTTTGCTCTGGCCCGGGAGTGAAGGGCGAGGGGGTCTTCCATCATGCGGGCAATTTTGGCACTATGGGCCGACCTGTTGTGCTGCCGCTTGGCGAGAAGGCCGGCAGCCAGAGGAATCGCCCGCTGGGCAAGCTGATCAAGCGGTGCCTCTGTCGTCGCGGACTGCGGATAGTGAAATGCTGCCATATCAGCCCTCCCGCGCAAGTCTGGCATCTCCCATGCCGGGACTTGTCACCGCGAATCAATCCAGGTGGAATACCCCCCCCCGTCTATCATCGCTGCTGAGCGACACCGGCCGATCCGCCAGCCCTGCCGTGTTGCCTTGCGTCTGCTGAGAAACCTTGCATCCCAAGGAGAAATGTATCGTATGAACACTGACCCCTCCCCCTTTCCGAGTCATCCGGCTTACCGCTACGGCTGCCTGGCTGTCGCGCTGTTGAGTGTCACGTTCCTCCTCCTTCAGCCACCACCGCGCGTCGCGCCGATTCCTGGCCAAGAGCCGGAGCCGAGCCAAAAGCCGCCGGCGGTAGCGGCGGGACAGGTGAGGCCGCCGGCCGTGGACAAGACCCCCCGGGGCGGGCCTACCCTTGAGCAGTATACCCGCTGCCTGGCGCGGGAACTGGAGTTGGACGAGACCTTGGCCGTTGCGCTCCTGCTTCAGGAGAGCGACACCCGAGACCCGATGAAACGCGGCCCGCGGGGCGGACGTGGACCGCTGCAAATCAGACCTGTCGCCCTGGAGGAAGTCGGCCTGTCCCGGTCTGAGCACGCCTTGCCGGTCCTGGTGTACGGCGGGCTGTCCTATCTCAAAACCATGCTGTCCCGCTTTGATGATATGGAGCCCGCTCTGGCCGCCTATAATATGGGGCCGACCCGTCTGAAACAGCGGGACTACCACCCCTATCGGGAGACGCAGCGATATGTCCGCCAGGTGTTGCAGCGAGCCGATAAAATCCGCTCCGGCTACACTCCTTTCTATCCGGTTCTCGACTATCCGCTGTCCCCACCCTCAGATAAACACGAACTCGCGCCCGTGCGGGTCTGTCTGGTGTCCTGAGGACGGAACGTGTCATCAGATTGAACGGAAGGCGACGCGTTCCGTCCTCCCTGAGCGGTCTGCCGGCGCAGGTCCCGGACATGGGTCTAGGAATCGGGGGCGGGGCCGAGTAGGATGGTCCGGCGGACTGCGCCGCGGTC
Organism: uncultured Binatia bacterium (SeqCode); assembly: GCA_965200965.1. Classification (GTDB taxonomy): domain Bacteria; phylum Desulfobacterota; class Binatia; order Bin18; family Bin18; genus JAAXHF01. The sequence goes on along the minus strand of OZ241744.1, from coordinate 3,172,051 downwards.
CACACCCTGACACAAGGAGACGAACACGATGTCATACCCATCTCCGGCAAGCATTCACGCCCGTCTGGGCCATCCGGTGATTGACTCTGACGGTCACTGGATCGAGTTTGAACCCGCGGCCCTGGACTATCTGCGCCAGGTCGGCGGCGGGCACATTGTTGCACGTTACCAGCAGGTCGCCAACCAGTTCGGCAATAAAAAGTGGGCCCGGATGTCGCCCCAAGACCGCCGTGAGCGGCGGATGCTGCAACCCGCCTGGTGGGGCGTGCCGACCAGGAACACGCGCGACCGGGCAACAGCCATGCTGCCCGGACTGCTGTACGAACGGATGGACGAGTTGGGGCTGGATTTTTCGGTCATGTACCCCACCGGCGGGGCCTTGTTTGCGCCCTTTCTGCGGGACGAGGAGGTCCGCCGGGCCGCCTGCCGAGCGTTCAACATGTATACGGCCGATCAGTTCAAGGGCCTGGAGGACCGGCTGACCCCGGCCGCGGTGATTCCCATGCACACGCCTCAAGAGGCGGTTGAAGAGTTGGAATTTGTGGCCAAAAACCTCGGTACCAAAGCGGCCATGCTGGCCAGCCTCCAGCGCCGACCGGTCCCCGCGGTGGCCAAAAATACGCCCGAGGCCAGCCGCTATGCCCAATGGCACGATACCCTGGGGCTGGACAGCGAGCACGATTACGACCCGGTGTGGGCCAAGTGCGTGGAACTCGGCATCCCGCCCAGTTTTCATTCGGCTTCGTCAGGAATCGGGTTGCGGACCTCAATCTCCAACTTTGTGTATAACCACATCGGCCATTTTGCCGCGGCCAGTGAAGCCGTGTGCAAGTCCCTCTTTCTGAATGGAGTGACCCGGCGCTTTCCGGGTCTGCGCCTGTCCTTTCTGGAGGGCGGGGTTGGCTGGGCGTGCAGCCTGTACAGCGACCTGATTGGCCACTGGAGCAAGCGCAACCCCAGGGCGCTGGAAGAGGTCGATCCGGCCAACCTGAACCACGAACTGTTACTTGACCTGATCCAACGCTACGGCTCTGCCGGGGTGGTGGAGAAGGCCGGCGAGCTCCACACCGCCATCGGCCGCGGGCTGTTGACCGACCGCCCCGACGAACTCGACGACTTTGCCCGGTGTCAGATTGGGTGCGCCGAGGATATCCGGGATTTGTTTGTGTCGAATTTCTATTTTGGCTGCGAGGCCGATGATCCGGTCAACGCCTGGGCGTTTAATCGTCAGGTGAACCCGTTGGGGGCGAAGCTGAACGCGGTCTTTGGCTCGGACATCGGCCATTTTGACGTGCCGAATATGACCGATGTATTAGGCGAGGCGTATGAAGGGGTTGAGGACGGCGTTATCAGCCCGGACGATTTCCGCGACTTTGTGTTTACCAATCCGGTCCGCCTGTGGACGGGGATGAACCCCGACTTCTTTGCCGGCACGGCCATTGAGCCGCAGGTCCAGCAGTTTCTGTCCGACAGCACTGGAGCTGCCGGGACGGCCTAGAGCCGCCCGTTGCAGAAGAGCGTGGCATGGAGACCGACCGCCTGTTCCAGCCAAGCGACGAGCACGCCCTGTTGCGCCAGACGGTGCGCGATTTTGCGCGTGAACAGGTCGAACCCCAGGCGCTCGAAACGGACAGACAGGAGCGCTTCAACCTCGGTCTGTTCCGTCGGCTGGGCGACTTGGGCCTGCTCGGGATATCGGTGCCGGAGCGCTACGGCGGGGCCGGTATGGACGCGGTGGCGGCCGTCATCGTCCACGAAGAGCTGTCGGCCGTTGATCCGGGCTTGTGTCTGGCCTATCTGGCCCACGCCATGCTGTTTGTGAACAATTTTTGCCGCAACGCCAACGACGCCCAGCGCCGGCGCTATCTCGATAAAGTGATATCGGGCGAGTGGGTGGGCGGCATGTGCATGACTGAGCCCTCGGCCGGCACGGACGTGCTGGGCATGAAGTCCCAGGCGGTCCGGCGCGGGGATAGCTATTACCTGAACGGCCGCAAAATGTTCATCACCAACGGTGCCCTCAATGATACGACACTCGGCGATATCTTCCTGGTCTACGCCAAAACCGACCGGGGTCTGAGTTCGTTTGTGGTCGAGAAAGACTTCCACGGCTTTTCGCTCGGCCAACGCCTGCACGGCAAAACCGGGATGCGGGCCTCGATGACCGCCGAGCTGGTGTTTGAAGACTGCGCGGTGCCGGTTGAGAACCGTCTCGGCCAAGAGGGCGAGAGCCTGTTGCACATGATGCGCAACCTCGAAATCGAACGGGTCACGATTGCCGCCATGTCAACCGGGATTGCCGGGCGGTGTGTCGAAATCATGACACGCTACGCCAGCGAACGGACGGCCTACGGCGAGCCGATCAACGCCTTTGGACAGGTCCAGCGCTATATTGCCGATTCCTACGCCCAGTACATGGCCGCCCGCACCTATGTGTACCACACCGCCACACGCATGAGCCTCGACAGCCCGGGCCAGCGGATCGACTCGGACGGCGTCAAGCTCGTTGCCACCAGCATGGCCAAGCAGGTGGCCGACAACGCCATGCAGGTCTTGGGCGGCTACGGCTATTTCAGCGAATATGTGGTCGAACGCTTGTGGCGGGACGCCAAGCTGCTGGAGATTGGCGGCGGGACGCTGGAGGCCCATCAGAAAAATATCACCAAAGATTTGACCCGCCGGCCGGAGGTGATCCGCTAGGCAGAGGGAGCGATGACCGCCTGCCCGACGCCGCAGGTCGTCATCATTCACTGCGGGGGACGAGCGATGCGCAAACTCTGGGACCGGGTCATGATCGGCCTGATGGCGCTCGTGATTTTTGTGTGTGGGCAAGAGTTGCTGGCCTCGCCGGCACCGCTCAGCGAGGTCCGCTGTCTGGTGGCGACCGGCTTGGCCGGCCTGGTCATTGTCTTCAAAATACAGGCCCTCAAAAACGTCCCGGCAGACGAGTAAGGCTGCCCCCGCCTGGCTCGCGGTGGACCGCCGGGTGTCTCACTCCCGAAGCGGTAACAGGACACGCCCCCGTACCATGCGCCCCCTGTGGAAACACGCCGGATTCAGCTTTCTGGAACTGCTCCTGGTTGTGCTGATTCTGAGCATCACTGTCGGCTTGGTGGTGCCGATGATCGGACAGCGCTTGAGCCGGGGAGACCCCCAGCAGACCGCTTGGCGGCTGCGCTCGGCGCTCGGCCTGATGCGGCTGTATGCCGTCCAGCGCGCCGAGCAGCAGGTCTTTGTGGTGGAGCCGCGCAGCAACACCTACCGCCACCAGGGCAGCGGCGCAGTGATCGAGGTCGCGCCCCGAGACGGCCTGCTGTCGGCCTCCGGTCGGTGGCTGGGCGAGGATGACGAGGTGGAGTTTCGTTTTTATCCAGACGGGACAAATTCCGGGGGGGAAATCCGGATTGAGCCGGCCCGGACTGGACCAGACGCCGGCCCCGGGCTGGTCTTTGTCGTTGCCCTTGACCCGCTCCTGGGCACGGTCAGCGTCCACCGCGAAAGAGACTGAGGATGGATACGCCACACCGTGCGTCGGCCAGGACTCGGCAGACGCCGGCCCGGGCCGGCTTTACCCTGCTCGAAGTCATGATCGCCCTGATGATCCTGGCGGTTGGCCTCGTGACCGTCCTGGAACTCTTCGCCGGCAGCATACGGCTCGGCGGCAGGGCCTCCTCCCGCACCAGGGCCGCACTGTACGGACAACAGGTCATGGAGCGGCTCTTTGCCCAGACCGTTCTTGAAAACGGCGAGCAGACCGGGGAATTGCCCGACGGCTATAGCTGGCAGGTCCTGGTCCGGGAACGCCTTCCAGACGACGCTGATGAGCGCCTGCGCTCCGAGGAGGAGAGCCCGACGAATTTTCTGCATCTCAAAGAGATTGAGGTGCGGGTTGAGTGGCAGGAATCTTTCGCGCCCAAAGTCTTTGTTCTGCGCTCACTGCGCGCTTTCACCGAAGAGGCGGAGGCCGGCCTGGACCCGGACGCCGCCAGGGGGCCGGAGCCGTGAGACGCCTGGCGGCCGGCTTTACCCTGCTGGAACTGCTGATCAGCCTGACCATCTTCAGTCTGATCATTGTGGCGGTCTACACCGCTCTCAATATCGGGGCCGAAGCCACCGCGCGGGGAACGGCGCGGGCGCTTGACAACCAGCACGCCCGGGCCGCGCTGTCGCTGCTGACCCGTCAACTCAAATCGGCCTACCCGCTCACCCTCCAAGACGAGGGCGAACCCTTTGTGTATTTTTTTGGTGGACCGCAGGAATTGAGTTTTATCTCTGGAGACGGGCGCGCCGAAGTGGGCGGGCTGAGCAAAATCACCTATTTTCTCAGAGAAGAGGACGGGCAGCTCGGCCTGTGGGTCCGCGCCAGCGCCCCCGTTCTGCCAGTTGACCTGCTCGACGATGTTGAGGGCGGCGTGGTGCAGGAATCCCGGCTGCTTGCCCAGGTGGACGAGTTACGCTGGGGCTATTTCGGGCAGGTCGAGACCCAGGATGAGTGGACCGACCAATGGGACGGCCAGGAGTACGGGCGTTTGCCCAAGGCCATCCGCTGCGTCTGGCACGCCCGGCTCGGCCACTTGCCCCTGGAGTGGCAGGTGGAGGTCCCGATCCAGGTCCAGACCGCCCCCCCGGAACTGCGGGCCAGCCCGCAGAGCGGCAGCCGTCAAAGGCGGGAGCCGCGCTAGGCACCGAGGCGTCGACACGCATGAGAAACGAGCAGGGCCTTGTCCTGGTTGTGGTGTTGTGGGCGCTGATGGCGCTGATGGTGGTGTCCTTTGAGCTGTCGCAGACGATGCGGGTTGAGGCGCTGACAGCCCTGACCCATGCCCAGCAAACCCGGGCCTACTATCTGGCCCAGGCCGGTTTTCACCGGACCCTGCACGCTGTCCTGCGGGCAGCCCAGGCCGGAGAGGACTTGGCGAATAGTCCGGGGGCGCTCGATCCGTCGGCTGATCCCGACCCGGTTGATATCTGGCTGCGGGCTGACGGGCGCTGGGTCCTCGAAGCGTTTGGGGCCGGCGGCTATCGGGTCCGGGTCAGGGATGAGCGCGGCAAGGTCAATCTCAACACCGTTGAGGAGCCTGCCCTGCGGGAGATTTTTGAGCATCTTGACCTGGCCCCCGAGCCGGCGCAGGAGTTGGCCGCGGCCGTTCTGGACTGGCGCGACCCGGACCCGCTGGAGCGCCTGAACGGCGTTGAAAGCGACTATTATCTCAGCCTGCCGCTGCCCTATCCGGCCAAGGACGGCCCGTTTGACACCCCGGACGAGCTGGTGCTGGTGCGCGGGGTCAGCCCCGAGCTGTACGAGCACGTTCTGACCGAGGTCTTTACCGTATACGGGGCGGACCGGGTCAACCTGATGACGGCCGGCCCGCTGGTCTTGCAGGCGGTGTTGGGCATTGACGCCGAGGAGGCCGAGCAGCTTGCCGAGCAGCGGGCCGAGATGTCCGGGCCTGACGCCTCGGGCCTGCTGGCCGCCTATGGGCGTTCGGGGAGTCTGAGCCTGCCGACCGTGATGACGATTGAGAGCGTCGGCTTCCTGGATGACAGTCAGGTGACGCGCCGGGTGGCCGGCGTTGTGGAGCGGCTGGGGGCTGGCCGCTTTCGCCTGCTGCGCTGGCAGGACTCGGGCCGGCCCGGGCCATAGCGGCGGGGCGGGCAGCCCCTCACTCGTCCTCCAACTCGTCCTCCAGGCTTTCCGCTTGCTCCTCCAGGCGGACGAGCAGGGCGCTCAGGGCTTCAAAGACCGTATCGAGGTCGTGGCGGAACCCGTCTTCGGCTTCCGCACTCCCCGCGGCGACGCGCTCCTCACAGTCGCGGTTGACCTCGGCCACCGCAAACTTGGCCGCCTTGAGTAAACCGATCCAATGCCCCACCACCGCCAGTGCGTCTTCCATGTCGGTCTCCTTTGCGTTTGCTGTCCTGCCTGCTAAGCTGTCCAGCCTATCATGTTGGAGTTGGTTGGCGAACATGAGGCGGACTACGGCGCAAACAGGAGGCGCGTATGCGAGAGGTCGCAGTTATCGGCGCGGGCATGACCCGTTTTGGCAAATATCTCGATCGGAGTATGAAAGACTTGGCCCGGCAGGCCGTGGAACGCGCGCTGGGCGCGGCCGGCCTTGAGCGGCGCGCGCTGCAAGCCGCGGCAGTCGGCAACGCGGTGGCCGGCCTCGTCACCGGCCAGGAGTGCATTCGCGGCCAGGTCGTGCTGCGCGAGATGGGGATTGGCGGCATCCCGGTCATTAACACCGAAAACGCCTGCGCCAGTTCGTCCACCGCCTTTCATCTGGCTTGGCTGTACGTTGCCTCGGGCCTGTATGACACGGTGCTGGCCCTGGGCATGGAGAAGCTCTTTCACACTGAAAAACGGCGGACCTTTGAGGCTATTGGCAGCGCCATTGACCTGGAGCGGGCCGAGGCGTTTGCGCGTGAAATGAGCGGAGAGCAGAGCGCCGGGGCGGGTGAATCGCGCAGTGTGTTCATGGACTATTACGCCAATCTGGCCCGCCGCCACATGGCCGAGTATGGCACGACCAAAGAGCACTACGCCCGGATTGCGGCCAAAAACCACACCAACGGCAGCCTCAATCCGCACGCCCAGTACCAGACCCCGCGCAGCGTTGACGAGATTCTGGCCGCCCCGCTGATCGCCGAGCCGCTGACCCGCATGATGTGCTCCCCGATTGGCGACGGGGCGGCCGCGGCCGTCGTCACCACGGCGGACAAAGCCCGCCAGTTCACCTCCAGGCCGGTCTTTGTCAGAGCGTCTACGCTCGGCTCGAGCGAAGAGCCCGGTCCGCACGCCCCCGGTATTGTCACCAAGGTAGCCGACACAGCCTACGCTATGGCCGGGATTGGGCCGGGCGAACTCGACGTTGTTGAGGTCCACGACGCCACCGCGCCGGCCGAGTTGCTGGTGTACGAAGAGTTGCGGCTGTGTGAGGCCGGCGGCGGCGGCCGACTGGTTGCCGACGGCACCACCGCGCTGGGCGGCCGGCTGCCGGTCAACCCGAGCGGCGGCCTGTTGGCCAAGGGCCATCCGGTGGGGGCAACCGGGGTGGCCCAGATTGCCGAAATCTTTTGGCAGCTGCGCGGTCAGGCCGATAAACGCCAAGTGCCCGGCGCGCGGGTGGGGCTGACCGAGAATGGGGGTGGGGTGCTTGGCGGAGAAAACGCCGCGGCCTCCATCCATATCTTTTCGGTCTGAAGACTCCACTCAAGAGGGCGAGTTGTGGGGGTCAGCCTGCCGGTTGCACTGCTCGGCCTGCTCCAGGGCTTGACCGAGTTCCTGCCGGTCAGCAGTTCGGGCCACCTGGTGGTGGCCCAGTACGCCATCCCCGGCTTCTCTCAGCCCGGCGGGCTGCTCGACGCGGTGCTGCATCTGGGCACGCTGGCCGCGGTATGTGTCTATTTTCGGCGCGACCTGTCTCTCCTGGCGGTGGCCTGCGTCTCTCCCCACCATCCGGGGGCCGCGGCCTCACGGCGTTTGCTGTGGCTGCTGATCGCCGGCTCGCTCCCGACAATGGCGGTCGGCCTCAGCTTTCGTGAGCAGTTCGAAGCCCTGTTCAGCGACCCCCACAGCGCCGGGCTGGCCCTGCTGGTCACCGGCGGCCTGCTATTTGCCACCGACCGGGTTCAGCCACGGGGCAGGACCGGGATACGGCTGGGCGACGCGGCGCTGATCGGGCTGGCTCAGGGCTTGGCGATCATTCCTGGTCTGTCCCGCTCGGGGACCACGATTGCGACCGGCGTCTTTCTCGGCCTGGAACGCGGGCCGCTGGTCCGCTATTCATTCCTGCTGTCGATTCCGGCCGTTGGCGGCGCTTTTGTCCTGCAACTCGCATCGCACTGGGAAGCAGTCGTCAACGGGCTTGACCTGGTGTCCTATGCGCTCGGTGCGCTAGTCGCGGCCGGGGTCGGCTACGCCAGCATTCCGCTGCTGGTCGGCCTGACCCGGGACCGCAGTCTCTCGCCGTTTGCCTATTACTGCTGGGCGCTGGGCGGTGTGGCCCTGGTCCTGCCCTAGCGCCTGCTGCACGACCATCCCGCTATTGCCGAACGCCGGGAAAGCGCCTACGGTTGGGGAGGGCCTGACCTCCTGCCCTTGACGGACGAGTCAAACGAGGACGATGTCACGCTGGTGTGTCTTAGGCGTTGCCGCCGCTATCATGTTTGCCGACTCGGTCGGCTATACCCTGATTATCCCTGTGCTGCCAACCCTGGCGCGTGAACTGGAACTGACCGAAACCTGGGCGGGTATTTTTTACGCCTCGTATGGGCTGATCTCCCTCCTGCTCTACCTGCCCTTTGGCCATGTGGTCGATCGGGTCGGGGAGCGTCTGTGGCTCACGGCCGGAATGCTGCTGCTGGGCCTGACCGCGGTGATGTTTTCGCTCGTGTCGGGCTTCTGGCCTTTGCTGGCGTGTCGGCTTGCCCAAGGGGTGGCCGCCTCGGCAACCTGGGCGGCCACCCTGCCGCTGGCCGCCCGCCTGGCCAACAAAAACCAGCGCGGGCTGGAAATGAGCATCGTGCCGGTCGCCTTCAGTCTGGGGGCAATTGGCGGGCCGGTCCTCGGCAGTTTTGGCCAAGCGCGTGAGCCGTTTGCATATTTTGCCGTCCTGCCCCTTGTCCTGGCCGGCTTGGCCTTTTGTGTCATTCCAGACCGCCGAGCGGCGGCTGGGTCCGACGATCCCCTGTCGCTTGCGGCCCTGCGCCAAGTCCTGTCGTCGCGTCTGAGCAGCGCCTGTCTGGTCATTCTGGTGTCCTGCGCGGCGCTGGGCGCGATGGAGATGCTCCTCCCGCTCCAGCTCGCCCACATCGGCTGGTCGCGCCACGAGATCGGCCTGTTGTTTGCCGCCTGGGGGGCGGCCGCCCTGCTGTGTCAACCGCTGATCGGTGCCTGGTCAGACCGGCGCGGCCGCCAGGAGCCGATGATCCTGGGCCTGGTGGCCGCGGCCTTCCTGATTCCGGGCCTGTTTTTGGCCTTGGAGTCGGGCTGGTTCTTTGTCCTGGCTCTGGGTGTGATCATCGCCCTGTCGGCCGCCCTGGCCCCGTCCATGCCGCTGATTGCGGACGAGCTGATCCACGGCCAGGCCGGCAAGGCGTTTGGTTTCTATAATGTCGCCTTCAGCATCGGCCTTGTCCTCGGTCCGTGGCTGGGCGGCTATGTGACCGAACGACTACATGTCCTTGGGGCGGCCCTCGTGCTGGCGGCGGCGCTCGGGCTGACGGCCTGCGCGCTGCCCCGCTTTCTGGCTCCAGCGTCCTTGAGTCCAGCCCGGTGAACGATCCACTGCGCGCCGGCATGACAGAGAACGCAGCGTTCAACGGGGTCTCATAACGGGAAGAGGGTCGTATGCGCTGCCCACGCTGGGGAACGCAAAATCGCTCGGCGGCCAAGTTTTGTGATGAGTGCGGAACCGATCTGTCGTCCGGGGTCGACCGGCCTGTGGCCGAGCGGCGGCAGTTGCCCGTCCTGTTCTGCGATGTGGTGGGCTCAACCCGTCTGGCCGAACGGCTCGACCCGGAGGAGCTGTGCGATGTCATCCGCGCCTACCAGGAGCTGTGCGCGGAGGTGGTGGTCGCCTTTGACGGCTCCATCGCCCAATACCTGGGCGATGGGCTGCTAGTCTATTTTGGTTATCCGGTCGCCCATGAGGATGACGCGATCCAGGCCGTGGGGGCTGGTCTGCGCATCGTTGAGGCGGTGTGCACTTCACCCCCGCTCAGGCAGGCTGCCAAGCCGGTCCGGGTGCGGGTCGGGATTCATACCGGCCAAGTAGTGGTCGGCATGAACGGCTGGCACTAGGCGAGACGCCGAATATCGCAGCGCGCCTCCAGAACCTGGCCCGGCCCGATACGGTTGTCATCAGCGGGGCGACCGCCCGCCTGGTTGAGGGGCTGTGGAGTGGCGGGCGCTGGTGAGCGTCCGCTCCGCGGTCTGTCCAAGCCTATCAGGTCATAGCCGAGAGCGGGATGTGGGACCGCTCTCGGGTGGCGGTTCGGCACGGTCTGTCGCCCCTGGTTGGCCGCCAGGAGACGCTGGAAGCCTTGCTCAACAGTTGGCAGAAGGCCAAAAACGGCACCGGCCAGGTCGTGCTGCTGAGTGGAGAGCCAGGAATCGGAAAATCCCGTCTGGTGCAGGAACTCAAGGAACGCATACCGGTTGAGGGCGGGAGCGAGATCGAGTTTCGTTGCTCAGACCACTTCCGACATAGCGCCTTCTATCCCCAGATTGAGTATTTCCAGCGCCAAGTCCAGGTCTGGCGGGAGGAGCCGGCCGCGGATAAGCTGTTCAGGCTGGAAACCCTGTTTGCCGATCACCCCTTTGGCAACCACGAGGTCATCCCGCTGCGCGCGGCCCTGCTGTCCATCCCGTTGGACGACGCTATACGGCTTGGCAGGGAAGCCCCGAGCGCCAAAAGCAGCGCAGCCAAGAGGCGATTGTCGCCGGCGTGCTGCGCCAGGCCGCCCAATGTCCCCTGCTGGTCGTGTGGGAGGACATCCAGTGGGCCGACCCCTCGCCCTGGACCTGCTCCAAGTGCTGAAGGAAGAACTGCAACTCCTCGGCGGCAGTCTCAGCGTCGCCCTCACCGACCAGATCAGCCTTGGCCTGTTCTACGCCACCGTCATTGACGGCCGCAACACCGCGGCCTCCGACGTGTTCAGCGTCTCGCTCGCCTACTCCTTCGACACCTACGCCTTCTGACCGGGCCGCTTGTCGCCCTCCACAGGCCATGTCGCTTGTGGTTTGAGCCGAAACGTGACAAGACGCTGAGAGTGGGGCGTCGCCCCCGCTTTTTTGACGAACAAGGAGGGCGCATGGAGTTCGGCGTTGTGCTTCCCCATATCGGCGCGTTTGCCCGCGAGCGGGTGGTTGAGCGGATTCAGGCTGTGGCCCGGCAGGCGGATGGGCTGGGCTATCACTCGGTCTGGGTCGGCGATCATGTGGTGTTTCCAGCCCGGCTCCAGTCCAGGTATCCCTATCACCCGGAGGGGAAATTCCCGGTTGACAGCACCGACAATTTTCTTGACCCCCTGACCGTCCTGAGCTATGTCGCCGCCTGTACCACGAGCGTCCGGCTGGGCACAGGGGTGCTGATCGTGCCGTACCGGAATCCGGTCGTGACCGCCAAGATGGTCGCCAGCATGGATGTCTTGTCGCACGGGCGGGTGATCCTCGGCGGTGGCTCGGGCTGGCTGCAAGAGGAGTTTGCTGCACTCCACGCCCCCTACCACGAGCGCGGCAACCAGACCGATGAGTATCTCCAGGTCATGAAAGCGCTGTGGACCCAGGACCGGGCACAGTTCAAGGGTCGCTACGAACACTTCTCAGACATTGTTTGCGCGCCCAAACCGGTGCAACAGCCACATCCGCCGATCTGGATCGGGGGCCACAGCAAACGCGCCCTGTGGCGCACCGCCACGCTCGGCGACGGCTGGTATGGGCATGTGTTCTGGCGCGACCCGGACGGCTTTGCCCAGGATATTACGGCGATCAAACGCCGAGCCGAGCAGGCCGGCCGCGACCCCGACTCGCTGAGCTATGCCGCGCTGTCCTATGAGCGCAGCTTTGAAGATGTGCTGGCCGCCTTGGCGCGCTATGAGGCCGGCGGTCTGACCCATGTCGTCCTGGCCTTCTTCGCCTGGACCGATCAGTTCGACGAGGTGCTGCGGCTGATGGAACGCTTTGCCGGCGAGGCTGGACTCACCCCGAGGCAGGCCAACACAGGGGAACCCGATGGACATGCAACAACATCACAACGCGGGCGAGCAGGGCTGGATTGAGGTGGCCGGCCGCATGGCCGATGATTTCGCCCAGCGCGCCGCCCAGCACGACGAGGAACGCTCCTTTCCCTACGAAAACTACGCCCAACTCCGCCAGACAGGCTACTCAAGCATGACCATCCCGACCGAGTTGGGGGGAGGTGGGGCCAGCCTGCTGGAGCGGATCAAGGCCCAGGAACGTCTGGCCCAAGGCTGCGGGCCGACCGCGCTGGCGATCAACATGCACTTCAACATTCTCGGCGTAGTGACCGATGTGTGGCGCACGACCAAAGACACCCGGGCCGAAGCCCTGCTGCGCCAGATCGCACACCACCGCTGGATTGTCGGCGGCTCAGGCTCAGAGGCCGATAACGCGGTCACGGTGCTGCGTCCGAGGGCCACCGCCGAGCCGGCAACCGGCGGCTGGCGGGTCAGCGGCAAGAAGATTTTCAGCACCCAGAGCATTGCCGTCGATCGCTATTTTTCCGAGGCCACCTGGGGGCCGAGCGACAACCCCAGAGAGGGCACGATTATTTCGTTTCTGATTCCCCGCGACACGCCCGGTCTGCTGATGAAAGACGACTGGAATACGATGGGTATGCGGGCGACCGAGTCGCGCAGCACCGAGCTCCAGAATGCCTTTGTGCCGAACGACGCGGTTTTTCTGGAACGGCCGGTCTTTACCCGGGGCGGCCTCCTGAGCCTGTTTCTCAAAGCCCCGTTCTCAATGGGCGCGGTCTATCTCGGCATTGCGGTGGCGGCGCGTAACTTTGTGGTCGAGTTCATGCGCGACCGGTCGCGTTTTCCGCACAAGCGGCCGATGAGTCACCTGCCCAGCGTGTATAACAAAGTCGGTGAGATGGATGTGCTGATCGAGGGTGCGCGGGCGGCGATGTGGAAAGCCGGTGCCGAGGTCGAACGCGACGACATCCGCCTGTGGGGCCGCAAAAGCGTGGCCGCCCGGCTGATCGCGATTGAAAACGCGGTGCGCGTGGTTGACTTGGCCATGCGCGCGGTCGGTGGCATCTCCTACTACAAGCGGCTGCCCCTAGAACGCTATTTCCGTGATGTACGGGCCGGCCTGTTTCACCCGGTTGACGCCGACGACACGTTGGAGTTGCTGGGCAAGACCGCCTTTGACATCTCAATGAGCGACGATGAGGCGAGCTGGGGCTAGGCCCTCCATCACCCATCGGAAAGGAGCATATGGCCGAACACGCCACAACACGCGGGCGAGGCCCTTCCCCAATCTATCTTGATGAGGCCGGCCAGCGCGAACACTCAAACGTCACCTGCCACAGACGCCGCCGCATTGCCTTTGGCTGGTATGGCGGGAAGTTCTCACACCTCAATTGGCTGCTGCCTCTGCTGCCACCGTGTCACCATTACTGCGAGCCCTTCGCCGGCTCCGCGGCCGTGCTGCTTAACCGAGAGCCGGCACTGGTCGAAACCTACAACGACATTGACGGCGCAGTGGTGAACTTCTTTCGGGTCTTGCGTGACCGTCACCAGGAACTGATGAGAGCGCTAGCCCTGACCCCGTTCTCTCGTGAAGAATATCACCTCGCCGTCTATGGCAGCACGGATGGCCTCAGCGATGTTGAACGCGCGCGGCGCTTTTATGTCAGGGCGCGGCAGACCCGCACCGGGCTTGCGCAATCGGCCTCCCTTGGACGCTGGGCGAACTGCAAGGAGACCAGCCGTGCTGGCATGTCCGGCGTGGTTTCCCGTTGGTTGGGTGGGGTGAATGCGCTCGATGATATCGCCCGGCGTCTGGTGCGGGTGCAGATTGAGAACAGGCCGGCGCTTGATGTGATTCGCCTCTACGACAGCCCCAAGACCCTGTTCTATTGTGATCCGCCATACCTGCACGCCACACGCGGCGATACCAAGGCTTACGGGTTTGAAATGGACGAGAGCCAGCACCGCGAATTTGCACAAGCCGTGAATGCGTGTCAGGGTATGGTTTCTGTCTCTGGCTACGATCATCCCTTGATGGATGATCTCTTCAGTCCTGGACGCTGGCGCAAGACCTGTGGTCCGGCCAAGACCATCCACTCCACCAAAGGCACTCGCCGCGAAGTGCTGTGGACCAATTATGAGCCGGAAGTCCAAAAGGGACTCTTTGCATGAGGCCAGAAGACATACTGCGTCACATCTATGAACGCGCTGCTGAGACCTTGCACACGTCCGTTATCCTTGACTCGGATATCAGGGAGCGGGTTGATTCTGTCTGCCCAGGATTCATAATTACCTGTTTGTGACCACGGATGTGATTGACCCTGTTGTGACCAAATACGCGGCCACGTTGTACGACAAGACGGATGGAGTCGAGATTGCCGTTCTCGATTGCGTTGGTTTTCTGCGACACTTCCTGCACCTGTTCTCCCGCATCCGCACTGCCTACCTGAATGCGTATCAGGCCTTGGTTCTCAATGAGCCTGATTCCGCCGTCAGTCAGTCCCTCAAACAAGCCTTCCTCGCCTTGCGGCACACTGCCGAGAGCGACAATCGGTCTTGAGGCAACGGCAGACTGTTCACACGCTGGTTTGCCCGATGCGCTACTTCCACGACGGCGAAGTGATGCACTTCTTTCGGGTCTTGCGTGACCGTCACCAGGAACTGATGAGAGCGCTAGCCCTGACCCCGTTCTCTCGTGAAGAATATCACCTCGCCATCTGCGGCACGGACGGCATCAGCGATAGAGAGTGAGGGCTCTATCGCTTGGGAACAATGGTGAGCTCAAAATGAGAGAAAAAGAATTGAACCAGCGCCCATCCCACCGCTATGACACTCAGGCCACCAATTAGAACCCATGCCATTTTCTCAACCTTGCTGAGGCGTTGTTCTATGGCGGTGAGCCGGTCGGACATCTGGTTGAGCATCAGCATCAACCATTGTTGCGTACCAGGAAGGGTTCCTGACGGGTAGTCTGGGGTCGATCCTTCTGGAGGCGGGGGCGTCTCTTTCTGGTGGTCAGTCATTGGCGTGAATCGCTAACCATTCCCATAAGTCTTTTGATGCATAGCCGAAGTAATTCGAGACGGGAAGGACGATGCCAGTTCCTGCCCCCTCATCCCCGTTGTATCCAATCGCTTCTGCCAATTCCTTGGTGGTGCCTCGATAGGAGATAAAATAGGCGGAGGGGGCCATTGCGATGTATACGCCCATATTGGGAAGGGCTTCTATTAGTTGCTGAATCGCCGGGCCTGGCCGAAAGGGAATGACAACATACACCATGCTTGTATACCTGGCGAAGTGAATATCCAGAGTTAGGCCAGAATGTCAAGCGTTCTGACCTTAAATCTGAAAAATTTCGCTTCTCTTTCAATAAACGCGAAGGCAGCGAAGGAAGGTGGCGCTTACGGCTGCCCCGCCCATACACGACTCAGAAAGGTCCGCCAATGAACCGCGTGGTCCCGTCTGCCAGCCGCTCAACCGGGTCCTGCGAGACGAGGTAGAAGCGTTGGCAGATACCTTCTTCCTGGAGGGCGCGTAATCCTTAAGAGCATTGCTGGTTTGCCCGATGCGCTACTTCCACAGGCGTTCCAGGTGGTGTTCAGCCACCCAGCCGCGCTTGCCGTCGCAGCGGGCAATCTGATGCCAGCCCGGGCGGCTGACGAGCAGGCGGACGAGTGCGCCCTGTGTGAGGACAAAGTGTTCGGTGCCGGTTTCGGCTGGCGCAAAACGGGCCGGCGTCTTCCCGTCGGTCAGCACGACCGCCGGCCGCTGCCAGTCGTTGAGAAAAATCTGGCGTGCCAGCGACACGCCGGCCACCACGAACAGTCCGCCGGCCAGCAGGGCCGCGGCCGCCAGCCAGCACGGCCGACGGGGCCACAGCAGATAGCCGGCACAGGCCACCAGGGCCAGGCTGTAGGCGGCACTCGCCGTCCACACCAAGCCGTTGGTGGACAAGCGGTGGGTGAGGGGAAAGGCCAGGGTGTGCCACAGCCGGGGTGGGCAGCCGTCTACCCCGGCGACAGACCGGGCATGGGCCAGGTTGGCCTCGACATCGGTGTCGCCGGGCACGATGCGGCGTGCCCGTTCGTAGTTCAGAATCGAGCTGCCGAGCCGGCCATTTTTGAAATAGGCGTTGCCCAGATTGAAATACAGGTTGCCGCTGCGATGGCCGGCGGCCAGGATCTGTTCATAAGCCCGGGCGGCCTCGGCGTACTGCCCCTGGCTGTATAAGGCGTTGGCCTGGAAAAAGACGGTTTGGGGCGTGCCGGCGGCCGCGTCTGGGCCGCCGGCGAGCAGGCACAGGACCAAGCACAGGGCGGTGAGGCACAGCAAGGCCACATTGGTACGCGCGTCACAACTTCTCAAAACACTCGGTCCGAATAATGTCGTCCAGCGTCTGACGGCGAGACACGAGGTAGGCCCCGCTGTCGTCGCACCACACCTGGGGTACGCGGCCGAGCGAATTGTAGTTGGAACTCATGGTCTCGCCATAGGCACCGGCGTCGTGGATGGCGAGCAGGTCGCCGACCTCCGGGACCGGCAGGGGGCGGGGGTCGAGCATCTCGTCGGCATCGCGGGTAAATACGTCGCCCGACTCGCACATGGGGCCGGCGACGATCAGGTCTTCCTGAGGCTGGCCGGCTCTGCCGACGACTTCGATATGGTGGTAGGCACCGTACATGGCCGGGCGGAGCAGGTCGCAGAAGCCGGCGTCCACCATCACAAACCTCTGGCCCGGGCCTTTCTCGTTGGTCCGGGTCGATTTCAAGCCGTGGACCCGGGTGATGAGAGATGCCCCGTCAGCGACAAAAAAACGGCCCGGTTCAATCTCGACCCGGATGGCGCGGCCGGCCGCCTCTTGAAACGCCTGTTGGGCGTGGTGGAACACCGCTCCGCAGGCGTCGAGGTCAATACTGGCCGCCCCGGGCTTGTACGGGTGGGGAATCCCCCCCCCGAAGTTGATCGCCTCGACCTGGGGAAAGAGCGGCAGGCGAGCGCTAAAAAAATTGACGAGGCGGCGCATATTGGCTTGAAACTCGGCGATCTCGGGGCCGGTTCCAATATGGGCGTGCAGCAGGCTGACGGTGAGGCCGGCGGTCTCAAGCGCGTTTTTGAGCGCGTCAATATCTTCGTACCACAGCCCGTGTTTTGAGCTGGGGCCGCCGGTATCGCAGGCCTGGACATGGCCGTGACCGAAGCCGGGATTCAGGCGCAGGCCAATCGCGCCCCGATAGCCGGCCCGGGCCAGGGCCTCGAGCATGGACGGGGTGCCGACATTGGGCAGGATGTTCTCGGCCACAATGACCTCAAGGGCGTTATCACGGAACACGTCCGAGGTGTAGAGAATTGTGGGTGGCTGCTGGCCGGGCGGAAAACCGGCTTTCCGCGCTCGCAAGACCTCATTGCCCGACACCGCGTCGATCCAGATGCCATTCTGCCGCATGGCGTGCAAGACCTGGTGGCCGGAGCAGGCTTTCATGGCAAAGCGGGCCTGGAGACCTGGGCCGGCCGTTATGTCTTTGATAGCGGCGATCTTGCGGCGGATGACCGCGGCATCATACAGCAGGAAGGGGGTGCCGACTTTGTGGGCCAGATCGTCAAGCGCGTCTGGCGACCAGCGCCGGCTCAAGGGGTCTGATGGCATGGCGTGGTCCTCAGTCCGCGGCGGCCAGCGGCTGGGCGTCTTTCTTGTGCAGCGCCCAGAATATGCGCTCCGGGTTCATCGGGAGTTCCTGCAAGCGCGTTCCAGTCGCCCGATAGATGGCGTTGGCCAGGGTGGCCGCGGGCGGCACAATCGGCACCTCGCCCACCCCGCGCAGCCCGTAGGGGCCTTCTGAGGCCGGGACCTCGGTCAGCGAGACCTCGATCATTGGCAGATCAAGCGCAACCGGGCAGCGATAGTCGAGCAGGCTGGCGTTGGCCAGCACCCCCTTGTCAAAGATATATTCCTCGTTCAGCGCCCAGCCGATGCCCTGCACCGCTCCGCCCTGAATCTGGCCTTCGACCTGGGCCGGATTGATGGCTTTGCCGACATCCTGGAAACAGGTGTAGCGCAGGATTGTGACCTTGCCCGTGTCTGGATCGACTTCCACATCGGCAACATGGGCGGCGTAGGCGTGGGCCGGTTGCATGCGGGTGGTGCTGCCCTTGCCGACGATCGGCCCGCTGCCCCAGGCAACACTCTCGCGGGCCAGCTCTTCCAGCGTCACCACCTGCTGAGGGTCGCTCCTGGCCCACAGTTTTGTCTGGGTGTACTCGACCTCGTTGGTCGAGACCTTGAGTTTTTCGGCCGCCCGGGCTTTGAGCTGGCCGAGGACATCCTGACAGGCCTGATGGGTGGCCACGCTCATTGTATAGGTAATCCGGCTGCCGCCGCTGAGGTCGGCGTAGGGCGCGCTGTCGGTATCACCGACTTTGATAGTGACCTGACCGGGGTCAAGCTGGAGTTCGTCGGCCACCATTTGGCTGATCGTCGTCCGTGTTCCTGTCAGGTCAACGGTCCCGACAAAAATCGCCACTGTTGCATCGGGGTTGATCTTGATTTCTGCGCTGGACGTAAAAGACCCTCCGATCCAATAGCCTAAGGCCAGACCCCGGCCCCGGTTGGGACCGTCAAGGGGGTCGGTCCAGCACGGGTGGGTGGTGATCTGGTCGAGCATCTGGCTGAGGCCGATGCGGTTGAGCGGCATACCTAGCGGCAGGATATCGCCCTCCTGCGCGGCGTTACGGCGGCGGAACTCCAGCGGGTCAATGGTAAGGGCTTCGGCCAGCTCATCCATGAGGGAATCAACGGCAAACCCGGCCGGCGTACCGCCCGGTGCCCGATAGGCGGCCACCCGGGGTTTGTTGGTGACTACGTCATAGCCCTCGGCGTGGAGGTTGGCCAGTCTGTAGGGCGCGAGGCCAACGAGCAGGCCGCGCGAGACTGGCGAGCCGGGAAACGCCCCGGCGTCGTAGCGCATGATGGCTGAGGCGGCGGTCAGGGTACCGTCCTTCCTGGCCCCGGCTTTGACGGTGATCACCGCCGGCGAACCCGGACCGGTTGCGCGCAGGACTTCTTCTCGGGAGATCACGAGTTTGACCGGCCGGCCGGTTTTCTGGGCCAGGGTGGCCACTGTTGGCTCGAACAGGGCCAGGGCTTTGCCGCCAAAGCCGCCGCCGATTTCCATTGGAATGACGTTCAAACGGCTGGCTGGCAGAGCAAGCAGGGCGACGAGCTGGTTGCGAACGGTAAAATGCCCCTGGGCCGAGGTCCAGACGGTCAGCTTGCCGTCGGGTTCGACCCGGGCCGCGCACGCCTGGGGTTCCATATAGCCCTGATGGACCATTTGGGTGGTATAGGTCTTTTCCAGGACGACATCGGCCTGTTGAAAACCGGCTTCCGGGTCGCCGTGGGTGTAGACCATATGGGTGGCGATATTACTCGGCTGGGCCGACTTTTCCTGAGTCGCCTCTTCGGTGGTGTATAAGTCTTCATGCACCAGCGGGGCGTCGGGCTGCATGGCCTGGAGTACATTGCCGACCACCGGCAGTTCCTCGTATTCAACTTCAACCAACTCCGCGGCTTCCTCGGCCGTGAACGGATCGGTGGCGGCCACCGCGGCCACAGCCTGTCCGTGATAGCGCGCCTTGTCTGAGGCCATGACCAGCTCCCGAATGGCACTCATGTCAATGCTCACCTCGCCGACCAGCGGCGCGGTCGTACCCTTGGCCAGGGGCGGCAGGTCGGCAGCACAGATGACGGCTTTGACCCCGGGCAGGGCCAGGGCTTTGCTGGGATCGATCTTTTTAATCCGGGCGTGGCTGTAGGGGCTGCGGACCAGCTTGGCCCACAGCATATTGGGCAGGAGAAGGTCTGCGCCAAAAGTGGCCTTGCCGGTCACCCGCTCTGGACCATCAACCTTTGCCAGACGTGTACCAATAACCGTATGTTCTGCCATATACATTCTCCTTGTCTCAGGCGGCGCGTGAAAGAGCCTGGGATGCGGCCTGGATGGCCTTGACGATTTTGTCGTAGCCGGTACAGCGGCACAGGTTGCCCGAAATCGCCAGACGGATTTCGGCTTCGCTGGGATTCGGGTTACGCTCTAAGAGGGACTTGGCCGACATGATGAAACCCGGCGTACAAAACCCGCATTGCAGCCCGGCGTTATCAATAAAGGCCCGCTGGACCGGGTGGAGTTGGTCTCCGTCGGCCACACCTTCGACTGTCTGCACCTCGGCCCCTTCTGTCTCCAGGGTCAGAACCAGACAGGCATTGACCAGTTGGCCGTTCAGCATGACGGTGCAGGCTCCACAGTTTCCGTTTCCGCAGCCCTCCTTGGGACCCATGAAGTTCAGGGTATAGCGCAGGCTGTCGAGCAAGGTCTCGCGTGCATCAATAATTGCGGTGTGGGGGTCGCCGTTGACGGTGAGGTCTATGGCCCGTTTCATTCGCGTCTCCTTCCTAGCCAGTGGCTCTTTGCAGCGCGGTCTGCAAGGTCCGGCGGGTCAGGACCTTGACCAGCTCAAGCCGATAGGCGGCCGAGGCGCGCACATCCGAGATAGGCCGCGCCGCTTTGGCTGCCAACTCGCCGGCCTCGGCGATGGCGCTCGCGTCTAATACCTTGCCGGCTACAAACGCTTCGGCTTCGGTGGCACGGACCGGGGTGGGCGCAACCGAGGCGAGCGTGATCCGAGCCTGCTGGCAGCGCTGGCCGTCGCTACTGAGTTGAACAAACGATCCGATCCCGGCCACCGCAATATCCATTTCCTCGCGCGGGATAAAACGCAGATAGGCCGCGCCCGAGTTGGCCGGGGGTGGCGGAAGATATATCTCAAGCAGCACTTCGCCCTTGCTCAGAACGGTTTGCCCCGGGCCGGTAAAAAATGTCTCTGCCGCCAGCTCGCGGTGTTGTCCGTTCGGGCCGGCAATCACCAGCCGGCCGCTGTATGACAGGACCGGCGGCACCGCATCGGCCGACGGAGCGGCGTTACAGATATTGCCGCCCAGGGCGGCCCGGTTCTGAATCTGGTACGAGCCAATCAGGCCGCAGGCCTCGGCCAGGGCCGGGTAGTGTTGCCTGACTGCGGCAAAGCCGGCGATACGGGTACACGACACCGCGGCACCGATGCGCAGCCCGTTGGCGTCGTAGGCCAGCACCTTGAGTTCTGGAATGTTTTTGATGTCCACAACCAGACTCGGGCGACAGCGGTTTTCTTTAAGCTGGGGGATCAGGTCGGTCCCCCCGGCCAGGGGGCGTGCCTCGTCATTGGCGCGGCTCAGCAACTCAAGCGCCTGGTGTAAGGTGTCTGGGACAGCGAAATCAAACTCATGCACAGCGGCATCCTCCTTCTGCCGGTGTAGCTTATCGCGTCAGCGGGAGCGAGAGCAAGATGCGGGAGGTCCGGGGAGAAGTGCTGCGAGCGGGCGCAGCCGGCGGGCCTTACAACAGGTGAAAATGGCGCAGCACCCCGGCGACTTCCGGGGTGCGTTGACCTGAGGCCCGGAAGGCGTTGAGGAGTGCTTCGAGCTAACGCCGATTGCCGCCGATATGGTCCGCGAGACTGCGCACCGTCCGCTCAAAAGGGCGAATCATGGTCCGCCGGCCTCACAGCGCAAAGCCGATGATAGCCGCCACGGGGGCTGTGAAGGCGGCCAACACTGCCAGGGTCGGTTGAGACTGGCGGGTAAACTGCTGGTCAAGGTCTACCCGCAGTTGCTGCATGTCGGCCCGCAACTGGCCCATGTCTTCCGCAGCCCGTGCTGCCCTTCTTCAAGCCGGGTCAGCCGCTCTGCAATCTCCCGGTCGGTCAGGGCCGGGGTCGCCTCCACCACCCACGGGGGGCCGGGCATAAGGAGGAGTGCCGGGACGCAGCAGAGAAAGGATCGGCTTATGGGAGCATTCAAAGCCGGGTCAGAGGGAACGTCAAGGTGGGGGAGAGCCTTGCGGCTTGACTGGCCGGTCGGTCGGCATTAGCCTACTGGACATGAGCGATCAGCGCGGCCACTACGGCCCTGCACCGGCCTATACGCAACGGCAGCTCAGTCGAGCGGAGACCAAGGCGCGTGAGATCCAGACCACGGCGCTAGGGTCTGTCCTGGAGGAAGATGGGCTTGTGACGCCCCGGGATCTGGATGCGGTTGTGGAGGCGTATGAGAATGATATTGGACCCCTGAACGGGGCCAAGGTGGTTGCTCGGGCCTGGGTTGATCTGGCGTATAAGGAACGGCTGCTGCAAAACGGGGCCGAGGCGATTGCCGAGTTGGGGTTTGGCGGCTTGCAGGGCGAGCATTTGATGGTCGTCGAAAACACCCCTCAGGTTCACAATGTGGTCGTGTGCGTCTTGTGTTCGTGCTATCCCTGGCCGGTCTTGGGTCTGCCGCCGTTCTGGTACAAGAGCCACGCCTACCGCTCGCGGGTCGGTGGCCGGCCGCGTGAGGTGCTGAGCGAGTTTGGTGTGGAGATCGGTCCGGAGCGGGAAATCCTGGTCTGGAACAGCAGTGCCCAGACCCGCTATATGGCGCTTCCGCAACGGCCGGCCGGAACTGAGCATCTGGGCGAAGACGAGCTGGCAGGGCTGGTCACGCGAGACGCCATGATTGGCGTGGCTGAGGTGCGGCTTGATCCGAAGGTTCGGGAAAGCAGCGCCCAACGTCGGGTTGCCGATATGGCCGGACAGGCCGCCCTGCCTCGGCAGAGCGGTGAACTGCTGTTCCAGGACCCGTGGGAGGGCATTGCTTTTGCGCTGGCAGTTGCCCTGTGCGAGCGGGGACACTATGCCTGGGCGGATTTTCAGGCGCGGCTGATTGCCCATATCGCCGCCGCGGGAAGGCAGGAGCCGACAGTCAGGCCGACATATTACGAGTGCTGGCTGGCCGGCCTCAAATCTCTGCTCACGGACCGGGGCATTGTATCCCGCAAAAAGCTGACGGCTCGCGCCAGTTGGCTGGCCAGAATGGCCGCGCCCCGGGACGGGCGTATGTGGCTGGTACGGGAATTTGATGAGGACTGAGACCGATGGGCCGGCGCGGGTGCGTTGTCGTCTCTGGTGGCGGTGTGCAAGCCTTGACAGGCCGATAAAAAATGGCGATACCAGGCAGTATGAGTTCCAACGGGTCGGATCGCAGCCAGGACAACAGCGCGGCGCGGGCGTTCTTTGAGCGCTACGAGATTGACAGCCGCTTTTTTGATGAGACCTTTGAGTCTGAGAGCCGGCCGCGCGCCCACTACCGGATGCTTATTGACGCCATGCGCGAGATGCCCCGGGACGAGGTGGAGCGGCTCCAGGACCGGGTGACCCGCTCATTTCTCCACGAAGGCATTACCTTTACGGTGTACGGGGACGAGGAATCGGTTGAGCGGGTTTTTCCCATTGACTGTGTCCCCCGTCTCCTGCTGGCCCAGGAGTGGGAGGGTCTGGAGCGCGGTCTCATTCAGCGGGTAGAAGCCC
Organism: uncultured Binatia bacterium (SeqCode); assembly: GCA_965200965.1. Classification (GTDB taxonomy): domain Bacteria; phylum Desulfobacterota; class Binatia; order Bin18; family Bin18; genus JAAXHF01. Next base: position 3,148,894 of record OZ241744.1, on the reverse strand, counting down.
TGAACCTCTTCCTGGCCGATGTCTACGGCCCCGGCCACATCCTGAATGACGGCACTGTGCCGCGCGATCTGGTGCGCGGCTGTCCCAACTACCGGCCCGAGATGGAGGGCGTACAGGTTCCGCTTGGGGCCTATGTGTCGGTGTGTGGCAGCGACATTGTACGGACCGAGGAAGGCTTCAAAGTGCTGGAAGACAACCTCCGGGTCCCGTCCGGGGTGTCGTACCTGCTGGCCTGCCGAGATGCGATCCGGCGCGCCTTTCCGCGTCTTTTCCGCCGCTACCGTGTCCGCTCGGTTGAGCATTATGGCCAGGAACTCCTGGCGGTCTTGCGCTCCCTCACGCCCCGGCCGGGAGAAGAGCCGACTATCGCCCTGCTCACGCCCGGGGTCTATAACTCGGCCTACTACGAACACGCTTTTCTGGCTCGGGAAATGGGAATTGAACTGGTCAGGGGCGATGATCTGATTGTGCAGGGTGAGCGGTTGTACATGCGCACCGTCCAGGGCTTGCAGTCGGTGGATGTGCTGTACCGGCGGCTTGACGACGATTTCCTTGACCCACAGGTCTTTCGCCCGGATTCCTGCCTGGGTGTTCCCGGGCTGTTTGAGGTCTATCGTGCCGGCAACCTCGCCCTGGCCAACGCGCCTGGCACCGGGGTGGCCGACGACAAGGCGGTGTACGCCTATGTGCCGCGCATGATCCGCTATTACCTTGACCAGGAACCGCTCCTGGACAATGTAGAAACCCACCTGTGCCGGGAAGCTGATGAGTTAGCCTACACCCTGGACCACCTCGATCAACTCGTGGTGAAGGCGGTCGGCGAGTCGGGCGGGTATGGGATGCTGGTCGGGCCGCACGCCAGCCAGGCAGAGCGTGAGGAGTTTGCGGCCAGGCTCCGCGATCGGCCCGACACCTACATCTCCCAGCCCACCCTGGCCCTGTCACGGGCACCGTGTCTGATTGACGGGCGGCTCGAAGGGCGTCACGTTGACCTCAGACCCTTTGTACTCCACGGGGTAGACACCCGACTGGTACCGGGCGGGTTATGCCGGGTGGCCCTGCGCAAGGGCAGCTTGGTGGTCAATTCGAGCCAGGGCGGCGGTTCCAAAGATGCCTGGGTTATTGAACAGGACGATCTATGATACTTGCCCGTGTCGCCGATTCCTTCTACTGGATGAACCGCTATTTGGAGCGGACTGAGCACACCGCCCGCCTCCTCAGGCTGCAACTCGAGCGCCTGCCTTCCAGCCCGGCCCGAGAAATCGCCGCCGGCTGGCAACGGCTCTTCCGCAGCATTGACACCCGTCCGCCGGGCGCGGACAGCTATGGCGACGCGGAGGACGCGGACGAGTTCTTTTTTGCCGACGGCTACGCCCTGACTGACTATCTGACCTTTGAGCTTGATAACACCGTTTCTATTATGTTCTGTCTGACCGCGGCCCGGGAGAACGCCCGCCAGGTCCGCGACTCCATCAGCAACGCAATCTGGTCAAGCCTCAACCGCGAATACCTCCGCCTCCGGTCCCTGGCTCTGGTAGATGTGTGGGCCACAGAACCCGCCAGGCTCTACCAGGCTATCGTTGAGGCGGTGCAACTCTTTGACGGCGTATGCACCAGTTCAATGCGCCGTGATACCGGCTGGCACTTCATGCGCCTCGGACGCTTCCTGGAGCGTGCCCAGCTCATCGGCTCTCTGCTCGGCGCGCACTGCGCTGCGCTCGAGGACTCGACCGGCGAGGAGGCAGACTGGGCCGGCCTGCTAGGGGGTTGTCATGCCTTTGAAGCCTACTGCCAAGTGCATGGGGCCCAGGTCAGGGGCGAAGAGGTGATGAACTTTCTGGTGTACGACCCCGAGCTGCCCTCTTCGCTGCGTTTTGCGGTAGACCAGCTCCGCGGCAGCCTGGAGATTATTGATCCACGGCTCCGCGGCCGGCCTGCTGCAGAGCCACACCTTATTGCCGAACGGCTGGACGCGGCCCTGTCCCGTTCTGCAACCAATCTGGCGGTCGACGGACGAGACGAAGAGCGTTTCGAGCAATTCGTGGCTTTGTGCCGATTATTCCATGAAGCCCTGGAGCGGACCTATGTGTATTACCCGGCCGAACCCAGCACATGAGCGTCTGACAGGGACACCCAATGAAGCCTGATGAATCTGCACCGAGCGGCAACAGCGTCGAGGTCTCTCTGCCTACCGACCTGTCGGCCCTTGCCATGCTCGCCCAGACCATACAGGACTTCGGAGCCGCGCACGCCTTGGGCGAAGACCTCCAGGGACGCCTGAACTTGGCGCTGGACGAACTTATTACCAACAGCGTCAGCTACGCCTTGCCGGAGGTTGCCGAGCCCGAGATGTGCCTGCGTCTCGCGCTTGCCCACGGTCAGGTGGTGGCGCAGATCGAGGATAACGGCGCGGAATTTGACCCTTTTGAAGAGGCCCCGGAGCCGGATACCAGCCTGGGGTTGACGGAGCGACAGATCGGAGGGCTAGGGGTCTTTCTGGCTAAGCAACTCACCGACAGCAGCACCTATGAGCGTGTCGGCGACCGGAATCGTATTACCTTGCAAATCGTGATTGGGGGACAGCACAGTGACAAGTGAGCATACGCTGTTGGTGCAAACCGAGCGCAGTGACAAAGCCATAATCGTTTGTCCCGTGGGGCGGGTTGACGGGAACAATGTCAAAATCCTGGAAAACGCCATCCGGGAACAGACGGAAGCCGGCGAACAGAACCTCGTGTTCGATCTGACCGACCTGAACTACATCAGCAGTGCGGGTCTGTGGGTGCTTCTGGGAACGGCCCGTCGCTTGCAGGCGGAAGGGGGTGCAACTCGCTTCTGCGGGCTGACCGAGCCCATCGCCCATGTCTTTGAAATCAGCGGTTTCACCGACATCCTGGCGATGTACGACAGCCGCGGCGAGGCCCTGAGCAGTCTGTGAAACGCATTCCAGAGGAAAAGTTGTCATCATCTTTCGCTGTGTCCAAAAAGAAGGAGTCTATCTTGGAGAACTCACCCATCCGGCTTCTTGTGGTAGATGATGAAGAGGACGTTGAACTGCTGGTGCGTCAGAAATTTCGCCGGCGTATCCGGCGTGGCGAACTCGATTTTATCTTTGCCCATAACGGCAAGGAGGCGCTCGAAAGGCTCAAAGAGAACCCTGACATCCACCTTGTGCTCTCGGACATCAACATGCCGGTGATGGACGGGCTGACGCTGTTGAGCCAACTTGAGGATGTCAAACCCGATGTGCGGGCGATCATCATCTCCGCCTATGGCGACATGAAAAATATCCGTACCGCCATGAACCGGGGCGCGTTTGATTTTGTCACCAAGCCGATTGATTTCAATGATCTCGAAATCACCATCGAGAAGACCCTCAAACATATCCAGGCCTTACAGAGCGCGCTGCAGTCGCGCGACCGTCTGGTTGCCATCACGCGGGAACTCGAAGTGGCCAAGGAAGTCCAGATGTCTGTCCTGCCCAAGTCCCCGCCGAGCAACGAGACCCACACCATCCAGGCACGGATGATCCCGGCCCGCGAGATCGGCGGGGACTTCTACGATTTTTTCAGCCTTGATGAGCATCTCGTCGGGGTAGTCATCGCCGATGTTTCGGGCAAGGGGGTTCCGGCGGCGCTGTTCACAATGGTGACCCGGACCCTGCTCAAGAGTGTGGCCAAAAGCTCCCCGTCGCCGGCTGACTGCCTGACCAGGGTGAACAATCTGCTGGCTGAAGACAACGAGGCGCTGATTTTTATCACCTTGTTTTACGCAGTGCTTGACCTGCGCAGCGGAAGCCTCCAGTACTGTAACGGCGGCCACAATCCTCCCCGTCTGGTGCGCTACGGCTCCCGGGTTGAAGAGTTACAGCCCACCGGCAACCTTGTCCTAGGGGTAGCCGCCGGGCATGACTATAGTAACGCCGAGGTCCAACTCGCACCCGGTGACACACTCTTCCTGTACACTGACGGAGTCACCGAGGCCGAGAGCCCCGGCCAGGAGGAGTTTGGAGAAGATCGGCTTGACCAGAAACTCGCCAGCCTGGGCAAGGCGAGCGTGAACGAAGTCGTGACCGGGGTGGTTGAGGCCGTGCAGGCGTTTGCTGTTGATGCCCCGCAATCGGACGACATCACCTGCGTGGCGATGCGCTTCAACGCTACGCTTTCGTGAGAGCCGGACGAGAGCATCGTTCACGCTTACGGCCCTGACAAGTAAAATGGCATAATCGAGAGAGGTGGCACCATGCTTCGCTGTTTTCGCACAGCGCTGTTCCCCGTGGTCCTGCTCGGGCTGACGCCAGCGGAGACGCGGGCAGACAACCGGATTGTCTTTGGCCAGTCCGCGGCCCTGAGCGGGCCGGCCAGCGAACTCGGCCAGGGGATGCGCCTCGGTCTCCTGGCGGCCTTCAAGTGGATCAATGATCAGGGTGGGGTCCACGGTCAGCGTCTCGTCCTTGAGTCTCTGGACGACGCCTATGAGCCCGAGGCGGCCATCGCCAACACCCGCGTACTCATCAGGCGCGGTGTCTTTGCTCTCGTCGGCGCGGTCGGCACTCCCACCTCCACCGCGGCCCAGCCCATCGCCACCGAGGCCGGCGTGCCCTACCTCGCCCCTTTTACCGGGGCCGAGTTTCTACGCGACGCCGGGCCGCGGCCCAATGTGCTCAATGTGCGCGCCTCGTACTACCAGGAAACCGAGGAGATGGTGACCCGCCTCACCGAGGATCTGAAAGTCCAACGTATCGGTATCCTGTACCAGAACGATTCCTACGGACGGGCCGGGCTGTCGGGGTTGCGCCGGGCTGTCACCCGTCGCGGCATGGACATCATCGCCGAGGCAGACTATCTGCGCAACACCGAGGCGGTGAAGATCGCCCTGCTTGACCTGCGTCGCTTCCGTCCCGAGGCCATCGTCATCATCGGGGCCTACAAGCCGGCGGCAGCCATGATCCGCTGGGCGAGACGGATCAACTTCAACCCCTATTTTCTCAACATCTCCTTTGTCGGCAGTTCGGCCCTGGCCGCGGAACTCGGCCCTGATGGAGCCGGGGTGTACGTCACGCAGGTCGTCCCTTTTCCCAGAGGGGACAGCCCGCCTGTGGTAGCGGAATATCGGCAGGCCCTGACCGCCCTAGACCCTGAGAGCGTGTCGGGCTTTGTGTCGCTGGAAGGCTATCTGGCCGGCCGCCTGGTGATAGAAGGGCTGCGGCTGGCCGGGCTGAAGCCGACCCGGGAAGGATTTCTGAAAGCGCTGCAAGAGGCTGAGACGATTGACCTGGGTGGCTTCCCCCTGCACTACGGCCCACAGGACAACCAGGGGTCCGACCGGGTGTATCTGACGAGGATTGACGAGCAGGGAGCATTTCAGCCGATGCGCAGAATGGTGCCGCAATGAGTACTACCGACCGCCCTACCGCCAATCCCAACGGCCCGCTTCCAGCCGGTGTGCAGAACGGTGCCGCAACGAGCAAGAGCGACCCCCCCACCGCCAGTGCCGGCGACGCCCTGGCGGTACCACCGGTCATGCCGGCGGGGAGCTCAGCGCCAGACAAGAAGCGCTGGCTCGGGATCGGTCAGCAACTCTACCTCGGCCTGGCCGGCGGTGTCGCCCTCACCCTGCTCGCCAGCCTGGTGGCCTATTTTTCCTTTCGCCAGATCCTCTACTACGAAGCCCGACTTGCCGAGTACAGCATCCCCAACCTGAGCAGTGCGATAGATACGGCCCGCCAGAGCGCCGCGGTGGTCAATGGCGCACTGCGTCTCATCTCCGCCTCTTCACCCGAGCAGCATGAGGCCGTGGCCAAAACGGTTGCGGACGAGCGGAGCGCCCTCAGCACGCTCATCAACGAGCTTGAATCCCGCTCCGCCTTTGGCGAGCGGACCCAGTTGATCAAAGCGCATCTCAACGAACTCGGCGGCTACATGGAAGAGATCCGGGAATCGTCGGCCCGCCGGCTCGTCATCGCCGATATCCTGGAGCGTCTCAGGGGAGAGCTGGCCGAGACCAGCCGGCGCATTGAACGCCATATCGTAAACGCTATTGACGACCAGGGCTTTTACCTGGTGGAGGGTCTGCGCAGCCTGAACGACGACCAGCCCGACCCGGTGGCCGAGCGGGCCTCCGGGACCGAACTGGCCTACTATCGGGACCTGACCGAGGTGAACCACCAGGCCAACTTGGCCGTGCTGCTGCTTGACGAAGCCTTTGTCCTGTCCGACCGGGGGCTTCTGCTGCCCTTGCGGGAACGTTTCCGCAGCGCCGTCCAGAACTTCCAGCGCGCCTATGTTGGGCTGTCGTCCCGTATCTCAATGCCAGCCAGCCTGCTGGGCGGAGACCTGGAACGCCTCGCGCAAACAGGAGAATCCGGCGGCGGCGGGATCATTCCCCTCCGCCAGGAAGGCCTGCTGCGGCTGGAACGAGAGCAGGAAGCGCTGGCCAAAGCTCGCACCGCTTCCAGCCTGCTCCTGGCCGAAGTGAATAAGCTGGTGACAGGGATCAGCGACGAGGCCGTCAACGTCAGTAACGCCTCACGGTCCGCGGCCCAGACCGGGCTGCTACTCCTGGTCATGCTCAACATCACGAGCGTCACCGGTGCCTTCCTCATCGGCTGGCTGTTTGTGGGCCGCCACCTCGTCCGCCGCCTCGTCGGGCTGGCCACGGCCATGCGCTCTATGGCCGGCGGCAACCTCGAAGTGCCGGTCGAGGTCAAGGGCAGTGACGAAGTGACCGATATGGCCAAGGCCCTGGAAGTCTTCCGCCGCCATGCCCTCGAGGTCCAGCGGCTGAACCTGGTTGAGAAGCTGGCCGAAGAGTTGAACGCCAAAAACCAGACCCTGGAGCAAACCCTGGACAACCTCAAGAGCGCCCAGGAACAGATTGTTGCCGAGAAAAAGCTCTCCTCACTCGGCCAGCTCACCGCCGGCGTGGCCCACGAACTCAAGAACCCGCTCAACTTTGTCAACAACTTCTCGGATGTCTCGGTTGAACTCGTTGACGAGATTGAAGAAGTGATGGAGGAAGCCAAAGAAGAGCCGCTTGAGTTGTCCGAAGAGATCAGCCCCATCCTCTCAGACCTGCGGCTCAACCTCCAGAAGGTCAAAGAGCACGGCCAGCGCGCCGACGGCATTGTGCGCAGCATGCTTGACCATTCCCGGGCTACCCCGGGCCAGTGGCGCGAGATTGACGTGAACGCCCTGCTCAAGCAGTATGTCGAGCTCGCCTATCACGCCATGCGGGCCCACAACACCAACTTCAATGTGACCCTGACCGATGACCTCGACCCCGACATGGGCAAATTCTCGGTCATTCCCCAGGACCTCGGCCGGGTGTTCCTCAACTTGGCCACCAACGCCTACCAGGCGATTGAAGAAAAACGCCACCAGGCGAATGGCGGCTATGAGCCGGAGTTACGCATCTCCAGCCGTCGCCTCAAAGAGCAGGCCGAGTTCTGCATCCGTGATAACGGCATCGGTATCCCAGAGGCGATGCGTGAGCAGATCTTTGAGCCTTTTGTCACCACCAAAAAGCCGGGCGAGGGCACCGGGCTTGGCCTGTCCCTGACCGCCGACATTCTCACCCGCCACGGCGGCTCCATCCATCTCGACACCGAAGAGGGCACCTTCACCGAGCTGCGAATTACCCTGCCTCTTGAGCCGCCTCCCGAAGCAGCAGAAGCAGCCCTGGAGGAAGAACGGGAAGAGGCGAACTGACCCGCCCACATGGCCGGCCTCTCTCCTGGTAGGTCGGATTAGCGAAGCGTAATCCGACAGGTCAGCTTACGCCCGACGGCTCAGCCGGCCCATCGCCGACTCACCCGTTCCAGACCAGTTCCACCAGGGGGACTTCCCAGGCTTCACACCGATATCTGTCTCGATAGGCTTCGTCCCCATCGTCACGCCGACGCCGTACCATCGCTACCACCCGGCCGCCGTGCCTGTGCCCATGCCGGCCATGCGCTTCTTTACTCAGGGCGGCAATGGCGAGATCGTGACTGAAGATTTTTGTGCCATGCCGGTCAGATTGCAGCACAACCGGGTCACCCGCATTCAGCCGGCTCAGGACGGTATGAATTGTGTGCTCTGGCACAAACCGTCCGGCATAACTGAGGTAGAGATCTCTCATGCCCAGCACTTGATAGTGTTTGAGCGGATACTGACCCGGAGGTGAGACCGACCGCTCCAAGCAGGCTTCTTCAGCCAGCAGCTCGAGGTGCGGGTTCTGGGCATCCTGCCGCTGACAGACGACCAGGGAGTCCCTGGCTCGGGTCATGCCGACATAAAACAGTCGACGCTCTTCTTCCCGGTCATTCTGGTAGTGCGTCTGCCAGCCGCCGTCAAGCAGAATCACAACCGGAAACTCCATGCCCTTCGCGCTATGAACCGTGCCCAGGTGAACCCCTTCTCCGAGACGCTGGTCGCGGCCAGCCTCGCGTAAAGCGTCCACCAGGTACGCAGAAAAAGCGCCGACAGGCAGCTCAGCACCGTCGGTTTCTGCTTCCCAACTCTCCACCAGGGCACGCAACTTGCCGCTCCAAGGGCCGGGAGCAAGGTTCAACTGGGCGATCCAGCCACTCAGCCGTTCGGCGTTCATCAAGGCTTCTCGATGCCGGGCCAGATGACACAGCAGGGCGTCAAACTCTCTGATACGGGGCAGGGGGAGGGAGTGCCCGGTTTCCAGAGGAAGGCTGATGGGGATATGCGCGTTTTCCAGAGCCGACCGCATATGGGCCAGCTCCGGTTTGCCGATACCGTGGCGGGCAAGAATGGCGCAGTCTGTCCACCGCAGTTCAGGCCACAGCCGTCTCAGTCGCTTGAGCTCCTGCACCACAGCCAGGGTTTGGGCGATGATGGTGCGGCAGACAAGAAGCTGGACCTTGCCCCTGCCGACCGGATCACGCCTCGCCAGCACTCCTCCGGCCGACTGCCCTTTGCGGGCGTCATTGATAGCGATTTCCTGCTTGGTCTTCATCCGGTCCCGATTGTGGGCGATCAGGCTGTTGGCCGCGTTGATGATATGCCCGCTTGAGCGGTAGTTTTGCACCAGATAGCGGCGCTCTGCCTGATAATCCCGCTCAAACTGCCGAATGTAGGTAATGTTGGCCCGGCGAAAACCATAGATGCTCTGGTCATCATCGCCCACCGCCAGAATACTGAGTTTTTCTTCGCCCTCACTCAGGGTCCGCCCGGCAATGGCGGAGATCATATCATACTGGTGTTGGTCAATGTCCTGATATTCATCAACCAGGATGTATTGGAAGCCGGCCAGCAGCTTTTCGCGTATCTGGTCCGCGGCAATGCCCGGTGGCAGGATATCGCCCCGGAGCAGGGCCGTGGCTTTGGGAATGAGGTCGTCAAACCCCTTCTCTCGGACGCTGGGGTGCAGGCTGGCCCCGGTCAGACGCAGGGCCAGGCCGTGGAAGGTCTGCACAATAATTTCTCGGGCTTCACGGCCCAGCAGGTGCTTGAGTCGCTTCCGCAGGGTAACGGCAGCGCTGTGGTTATAGCACAGCACCAGGATACTGAAGGGCTGAACGCGCTGGACCCGGGTCAGGTAGGCGCAGCGATGCACCACCACGCGGGTTTTGCCCGAGCCCGGGCCGGCCAGCACCAGCATGTTGGTATCTGCCGGGGCTTGCACAATTGCCTGCTGGTGGGGGTTGCCGAGCGATTCAACAATATCCCTGAGCGACTGCTGACTGGTGGCCAGTTCCAGCAGCTTCCGCCGGCCTCTGAAATAGCGGTTGAGAAAGCTGGGGGTGTCCTGCTCAAAATAATCCCGCACCAGTCGCAGGGCGGAGCGCATCTTGTCCAGCCCCAGATGGGCATATTCGTTCATCACATGCACCTGGGTGACACGGGCTTTGTAGTGGCGGCTGAGCGGGTCGTAGTCTCCTCTGTTGTAGCGCCGCCCCTGAGCCGCGGGATTCACCTTGAGGGTCATGGCCTGACGGAAGACTGCCAGGCCGTGCTGGAGAAGAATGACGCTCTGCTCGTGTAGAAACAGCAGGCCACGTTCAATGGCGGCCAGCTCCTTATCGGCACGGACGGCCAGGGTCATGTGCTGCTTGATGGCCTCGCGCAGGGCTTGCAGGGAGAACTCCACCAACACCTCTCCCTGGGAGGACTGCTCGGACGGAGGAATCTCGTGATAGAGCGCGTCCAGAATATGTTGGGAAAGTGCCTGGCGTCTCTCCATGATCGCTTCGATGGCGGTCCAGGTCCGATGCAGCCTCAGGCGGTAGTGATCTCGATACGCGTAGCGCACTGCAACGCTGCCCTGTACCCCGGCCAGCCCCCTACCGTCTTCGGACAGACTCCTCAGCAGGATGCGCAGCAGAGCGGGGGTACTGAACTCCAGCCCGTCATCCAACAGCTTCTGGTTCAGCGCCCGCAAATCGAGTGGGCAGGCGGTCTGGTCGTGGTCGTCCGGGTGGGCTTGCCGCAGCGCGGCCAGCATGGCGCGTTCCAGACGGCACAATTTCTGATGGACATCCCTGGCGTTATTTCTCCCCTTGGGCCGCAGAAAGGCTGTCATCAGCAAGCCGTGGGACACAAGTCCGACATCCGCCATCTGGTTGAGGATGGCCATAATGTCGGTGGTCGCCAAGTGGTCTTTGTCTGTGAGGTGGGGGCCAATCTGCTCGGCCAGGCGATCAGCGCTGATGTCTTCGTCTGGGTCGGCATTGATGAGGGCGGACAGGATCAGATCCCAGCGTTTACGCTGAGGGGGAGAGAGGTGCAGGCAGTCCAGCTTTTTTGTCGCTTCGTCAAGGTTGCTGAACAGGGGCTTGCCCTGAAAGACCTGGGTGACATTCTCGTTGCGCTCCAGAAAACCACCCCGTTCCAGCCAGGCAACCGCGGTTTTGACTTTGGTATCGGCGAAGCTATCGTCAAGGTCAAAAGAGGTGTTGACTGCCTCGGCACGGAGCAGTTCGCCGGTGGTGAGGACGACAGCCTGGCCGGGTTTCTTCTTCTCCAGACGACGGATGCCCCGGAGGAGGTGCTGGATGTCCCGTTGCCGGACTTCTGATATGGCACCAAGTTTGAACTGGGCTTCAATATCCTGTTCGTCGAACAGCAAGACGCATTCGGCCAGTTGTTCATCCCGACCGGCGCGGCCAGCCTCCTGGAGATAGTTCTCCAGGGAGCCAGGCACATCGGCGTGAACGACCAGGCGGACATTCTCTTTATCGACGCCCATGCCAAAGGCGTTGGTGGCACAGATGATACGGAGCTTGTCCTGAACAAACCGCTCCAGGATGTCTTTTTTGGTGGGAGCTTCCAGACCGCCATGAAAATGCTCGGTCGCTAGCCCCTTGTGGCCCAGAAAGGCGCTCAGTTCTTCTGTGTGTCTTCGGGTGGCGCAATAGACGATGCAGCTTCCCTCTTCGGGAAGGCGCTCCTCAATCAGCTCTGCAACCCTGATGTCTTTGGCCACTTGGCTGACAGGATAGACCTCGTAGGACAGGTTGGACCGCTCGACGCCAGCCTGAAAGAGGATGAGTTCCTGACCGAGTGTGGTCTGGAAGTGACCGCGGATATCCTCAATCACCTCGGCTTTGGCGGTAGCGGTATAGCAGGCAATTGGCGGCGGGAGAGAGTTGGTTTTGCTGGTCTGCTCACGAATAAAGCGGCTGCAGTAGAGGTAATCGGGCCTGAAATCATGCCCCCACTTTGACAGGCAGTGGGCTTCGTCAAAAACCCAGCAGCCAATTTCACGCTGCGCAAGGACGCGAGTCACCGATGTGTTCCGCAGCTGCTCCGGCGAAATATACAGCAGACCAGTATCGCCCAGCCGGACCCGTTCAAGTACGGCCCCCCGTTCTGGCGGGGTCAGCAGCCCGGAGAGCGCGGCGACCGCGGGGGAGCCGGTTTTCTTTGTGAGATTGCCCACCTGATCTTTCATCAGGGCTTGCAGCGGCGAAATAATCACGGTCAGCAGCCCGCGCCGCTCGTAGCGGACCAGGGCCGGAATCTGAAAACAGAGGGACTTGCCGCCGCCGGTGGGCAAAATGCCCAGCAGCGATTGGCCATCCATGCCGGCCCTGACAAGGTCTTGTTGCAGCGGCTGGCCGTCGCTGGTGGTGCGGAAGTCGGGGTAGCCGAAATAGCACTGCAAGTGTTTGACCGGATCGTGATTGTCGGTGCAGTACGGACAGCGATCGTTGCCACAGTGCTCCTCGCGCACCCGTTTGAGCAGCGTGGGTATGGCCGGAAAATGGCGGCGGACCCACGGGGGCAGTACAGAATTGCCGCCGGAGACGGTCAGGTATGCGAGACAGTAGGGCAGGCTGACCCTCTGTTCGGGTGGATGGTGGAGGACGACTTTTCTCAACTGGTGTGGACACGCCAGCCCTTGACAGATGTCGAGCGGGGCCTGGAATGCCTGCCAATCGGAGCCGAATGGCTCCTCAATCAGGGACCGAAATACCTCGGCCAGCCCCCGGTAGTCGTTGTCATCGGCAGCCGTTGCAAAACAGTAGTGGTAGAAGCGGAGGAGCCCCGGCTCCTGTGTCCGCTGCTCCAGGAAAGCCTGGTATTGTTCGGTGAAGACGGACAGGGCGAGGCGGGCGTCGGCGACGGGGTCGTTGATCGAATCCCGGACCAGTTTGTAGTCTTTTACCAGACGGTGATAGGGGTTGCGGGGAAAGGCCAGCGGGGAGAGAAACAGGGTGTCGATAACGGGTTTGTTGAGCAGCGCCAGCTCCGGTCTGATGCTGCGTAAAACCGGAAAGTCATGGCCGAGCAGGTTATGACCGAGGATGAACCGGGAGGCGCGACACACATAGTCCAGCCTCAGCAGTGCGGCCACGACCTCTTTTTCTCCGCCGCCTTTGTGTTCAAAGCTGTGGCCGGCGTTGGTAAGCGCGCCCAGATGACGAATAGACCTGGAGCCCTGACGGCTGGTCTCCAGGTCAAGGGCGGTAACTGGCAGCAGTTGTGAGGGGAGGCTCTGGAGCATATCCCCCAAAGTGGAGGCCCTTTGAGATGATGGCCTCATTCACTATTGAGTCCAGCGGCACATGCTCTGGGCTGGACGCGCGGTCTTGCGGCAGACGGGATGCCCGGCCCGGGGCCAGCCGTAAAACGAGAGCCTTGTCTAGTCTTCCCGGCGTAGGGCAAAGAATGAGGTAAAGTCGCTGCGACGAATCAGGAGGAGTAGACGGTCCTGGTCCTGCATCTCGGACACGATTGTCATGAAATCGCGGACCGATGCCACCGCTCTGCGGTTGACTTCCTGGATGATGTCCCCGCGCCGAATGCCGGCCCGACTGGCCGCGCTCCCCGGATCGACCTCGGACACAACAACGCCGTTGTGAGCGGCTTCGAGTTGGAGTCGGCGGCGGATCTCGGGCGTGAGGTCCGTGACCGTCATGCCCCAGTTGCCGGGGCTGGCTTTGCCGCTGGTTATTTCGGTTTGCCGCTCGTCCTTGAGTTCGCCCAGGGTGACGGCCAAGGTCTGGCTTTTGCCTCCGCGCAAGACACCGATTGTTGCCTGTGTGCCAACCGGGGTCTGGGCCACCAGGGCGGGCAGATCGCGCGAGTTGGCGATCTCGGTCTGGTTAAAGGCGACAATGATGTCGCCCCGCTCCAGGCCGGCTCTGTGGGCCGGGCTGTCGGGCGTGACCTCGGCCACCAGGGCACCCTTGGGGTCTGCCAAGTCAAACGATTTGGCCAACTCCGGGGTGACGGATTGGATCATCACCCCCAGCCAGCCCCGGGTGACCGAACCTTTTTCTCTGAGTTGCTGCACAACCGACTTGGCCAGATCAATCGGGATGGCAAAGCCGATGCCGATATTGCCGCCGCGCCGGCTGTAGATGGCCGTGTTGACCCCAATCACCTCGCCTTGCAGGTTGAGCAGCGGACCGCCGGAATTGCCCGGGTTGATGGAGGCATCGGTCTGAATGAAATTGTCGTAGGGGCCGGCACCGATGACCCGTCCCTTGGCGCTCACAATCCCGATGGTCACGGTCTGGCTCAGCCCAAACGGGTTGCCGATGGCAATGACCCAATTGCCGACCTCCAGGTTGGCCGACTGGCCAAACGGCACGCTGGGGAGGGGCTGTCTGGGTTCAATCTTGATCAGCGCCAGGTCGGTCTTTTCGTCCGTTCCAATCGGGGCGGCTTCGTACTCTTCTTCGTCAGACATGCGGACGATGATGGTGTCTGCCCCGTCAATGACATGGTTGTTGGTGACGATATAGCCGTCCTGGCTGATAATGAACCCGGACCCTACGCTGCGCTGCTCTCGTGAGGGCGGGCGCTCTCTGGGGCCAAACCGCCGAAAGAACTCTTCAAAGGGGTCGTTCGGGCCGAACGGGCCAGGCATAGGCGGGAATTGACGCCGATGCTGAGCGCGGGGCTCGGGTTTACGCTTGGTGGAGATATTGACGACCGCGGGCATCGACTTCTGGGCAATCCCGGCGACCGACGGTGTCGCCGCCCGGGCCGGAGGCACGATCCCCGGTAAAACCCAGCCCGCACCCAGGACGACGATCAAGACACAGGGGTTCATCTTGAGCTTCGCAAGAGAAAGAGAGGACGGGCCACTCTGCCGGACAGCGGCTCCCGGCAACCAGGGAGATTGAAGAATGCGCATACATCCCCTACATTTGCTTGAGATATCGTTGTTCAGTCGTGCTGAACACCATGTTCGTATACACCCCCCTGTCCATTGTCAAGCACAAGGCGGGCGGTGAATGCTACGCCGGCTCCGTCCGCGCGACATGGGGCGGTTGGAGACCTCGGCGAGCGGAGGAACGCTATACGCTATGGATGATGATCGGGCGGTCGAACAGCAAGAGGCGGTCGGTATGCGTGCGCTCAACGAGCAGGTGCAGGCCCAAGTGCCCGCCCTCACCCGTTTGCGGGAAGAAATGGGTCGGGTCATCGTTGGTCAACGCGCGCTGATTGACCGGCTCCTGATCGGGCTGTTGGCCAGCGGCCATGTTCTGCTTGAAGGCGTGCCTGGACTGGCCAAGACCCTGTCGGTCAAGACCCTGGCCCAGACCCTGAGCGCCAGCTTCCAGCGGCTGCAATTCACCCCCGATCTGTTGCCGGCCGATCTCATCGGGACGCTGGTCTACAGTCCGCGCGATGGGAGCTTTACCACCAAGAAAGGCCCGATCTTCGCCAATATCGTGCTGGCTGACGAAATCAACCGTGCGCCGGCAAAGGTGCAGAGCGCCCTGCTCGAAGCCATGCAGGAACGACAGGTGACGATCGGGGAGGAAACCTATCCGCTGCCCACGCTCTTTCTGGTCCTGGCGACCCAGAATCCGATTGAACAAGAAGGCACCTATCCGCTGCCCGAGGCCCAGGTCGATCGCTTCATGCTGAAGGTGTGGGTCAGCTATCCGTCAAAAGAGGAGGAGCGCCACATTCTGGATGTGATGGCCTCGACCGCTGACCACCCCGGCGCTCAGACCGTGCTTCAGACGGACGATATACTCCGGCTGCGGGGTGTGGTCGATCGCATCTACCTCGACGACAAGATCAAGGACTATATTCTTGACCTGATCTTTGCCACTCGGCAGCCGACCGCCTATCAGCTCGACCTGCAACGTTTCATCCAGTATGGTGCCTCGCCGCGGGCGACCCTGTATCTGACACTCGCCGCCAAGGCCCACGCTCTGCTGAACGGCCGCGGTTATGTGACCCCCCAAGACGTGAAATCGCTCGCCCCGGATGTGTTGCGCCACCGGATCATTGTAAGCTATGAGGCCGAGGCCGAAGACATCAGTGCGGAGCGCATTGTGGAGCGCATTCTGGACGGCGTGCCAGTGCCCTAGGCCGGTACGCCGGCGAGGGGCGCACCTATGCTGAGCACCGAACAGCTCAAAACCGTCCGCAAGATCCATGTGCGGACGAGCCACCTGGTCAGCGATCTGTTTGCCGGCCAGTACCAGAGCGCGTTTAGGGGCCAGGGCATGGAGTTTGCCGAGGTCCGCCACTATCTGCCGGGCGATGATATCCGGGCAATTGACTGGAATGTCACCGCCCGGACCGGGATACCGCACCTCAAACGCTTTGTTGAAGAGCGCGAGCTAACGGTGATGCTTGTGGTTGACGCCAGCGCTTCGACCCGTTTTGGCACGGTCTCTCAGCTCAAGAGCGAGATGGCGGCCGAGATGGCAGCCCTGTTTGCCTTTTCGGCGATCAGCAATAACGACAAGGTCGGCCTGGTCATGTTCAGTGACCGGGTTGAGCTGAGCCTGGCACCGAAGAAGGGTGCCCGCCACGTCCTGCGGGTCATTCGTGAGGTCTTATCTTTTCGGGCCCAACACGCGGGCACGGATATTGCCGCCGCGCTTGAGCATCTCAATCGTGTCAGTAAGCGGCGCGGGGTGGTGTTTCTGATTTCCGATTTTCTGGACGCCGGGGCCGGCCTGGCACTCAAGATCGCCAGTCACCGGCACGATGTCATCGGGGTGATGCTGGATGACCCGCGCGAGTGGACGCTACCGGATGTCGGCCTCATGGTCTTTCAGGATGCCGAGACCGGTGAGCGGCTGACGGTTGATACGGGGAGCCGGCGCGTCCGTCAGGCGTTTGAGCAGCGAGCCGAGGAAGCCAGACGCCAACGCGCCCGCACGCTGCGCGGTGCGGGCATTGATACAATTGCCGTCCGAACCGACCGCTCGTATGTTGAGGTGCTGTTGCGCTTCTTTCGCTTGCGCGAGCGCCGCCACTAAGAGGGAGGAGCAGGTGAAGTTGCGCCCGCGGAAAGACAGGGGTCAGGCGGCGTGGCTTGGCGACGGCGCGTTCCTGTTCGGCCTGCTCGTCGTGTCTGTCTGGGGCGCGACGCTTGGCCGGGTCACG
Organism: uncultured Binatia bacterium (SeqCode); assembly: GCA_965200965.1. GTDB lineage: Bacteria > Desulfobacterota > Binatia > Bin18 > Bin18 > JAAXHF01. The sequence continues at coordinate 3,132,071 of OZ241744.1, read as the reverse complement.
GCCGAGCAGGCTGAGGTGCCAGCCGTGACCGTCCGCGCCAGCGTTGATCGGGACGAGGTGACGATTGGCGATCCCATCCGTTACACCATCAGCGTGACGGCCCCGGCCGACATTGATATCGAGATCCCGCTGCTGGGCGAGCGGCTGGGGGATTTCATCGTCCTTGATTTTGGCGACCTGCCGCCCTGGACCGAAACCGACCGGGTAGTAACGAGTCGCTGGTTTCGGCTGACTATTTTTCAGACCGGCCAACACCTGCTGCCCGGTCCGACGGTCCATTATAGGCAGTCCGGTGCGGAGCGGCAGCGGGTTGACGGCAATGATGTTTCGGTCACGGTCATCAGCCTGCTGGCCCAAACCGACCAAAATGCGACGATCCGGGATATCAAGCCCCCGGAAGTCCCTCCCTTTGATTGGCGGCCATACGCGCTTGCGGCGCTCGCCGTCCTGGTCCTGGCCGGGCTTGGCGGCGGGCTGTTTTTTTACCTCAGGCGTCCCTCCCCGGCAATGGCCCCACCCGCTCCTGCGGCCTATCAGGTGGCTCTGGAAGCCCTGCGCCGACTGCGCACCCAGGGCTTGATTGAAAAGGGCCAGTTTGAGGCATACTATGTGTGCTTGTCTGCCATTGTGCGGGAGTATCTGGAAGACGGCCTCAGGCTCAGAGCATCAGAGATGACGACCGAAGAATTCCTGTCTGCCGCGGCCGGCGACAGTCAGCTCAGCGCCGTGCAGCAAGACCGGCTGGCCGGGTTTCTAGCCCAGGCCGATCTGGTGAAATTTGCCCGTCACCGGCCGGGCTCGGACGAGAGCGAAGCCGCCTACCAGGCCGCCCAGCGTTTTATCGAAGAAACCCTGCCCCGCCAAAATCAGCAAGCCCAGCAAGCTCAGCACACCGCCCACATTTCTCCGGCGGCCACAAACGGGGGGTCGGATGCGCTTTCATGATCCGTGGGCCCTGGCTCTGCTCGCCCTGGTCCCCCTCGTCTTTGTCTGGCATCGCCGAGGTGCCTACCAGGCGGCCGTGCGCTACCCGAGTCTCGGCCCGCTGCGTGGTCTGCCGCTGGGCGGACGCCAGCGCTGGCGCTGGGTGTTGCCGGTCGTTCGCGGCTTGACGCTCGTCCTGCTGAGCTTGGCCTTGGCCCGGCCCCAGATCGGCAAAGCTGAGGGCCGATATGTCGGAACCGGGATCGATATCGTGCTGAGCGTCGATATCTCGGGCAGCATGCGCTCTGAGGATTTTCGCCTGGAGGGGCGTCGCGTCAGCCGACTTGATGTGGTCAAGTCGGTGGTCACGGATTTTGTCACCGAGCGACCGGGCGACCGGATCGGCCTGGTCTTATTCAGCGCTCGGCCGTATACCCAGTGTCCGCTGACCCTGGACCACGGCTGGCTCTTGCAGAATCTTGAACGGGCCCGGATCGGGATGATTGAAGACGGCACGGCGATCGGCTCGGCCCTGGCCACCGCGGTTGGCCGTCTCGAACGTGCGGCGGCCAAGAGCGCGGTCGTCATCCTGTTGACCGACGGCCAGAACAACGCCGGAAAAATCTCTCCGCTGACCGCGGCCGAAGCCGCCCGGGCGCTCAGCGTCAAAGTCCATACCATTGGAGCCGGGACAAAGGGCATGGCACCGTATCCAGCCCGGGACGCCTTTGGCAACCTGGTCTACCGTCCTGTCCAGGTTGATATTGATGAGCGGACTTTGCGTCAGATTGCTGATACGACCGGTGGCCGATATTTCCGAGCGACCGACACCGCGAGCCTCAAAGACATCTACCGGGCGATCGATCGGCTCGAGCGCACCGAGTTTGACGTTCCGCGCTCCCTTGATTATGACGAACTCTACCCCTGGTTGCTGGTCCCGGCTCTGGTGTTGATCGGCCTTGAGCTTGGTCTGCGGCATAGCCTGTTACGAAAGCTGCCCTGATGAGCTGGCGCGCTCCACATCTTGTATGGTTATTGACGCTTGTGCCCTTGCTCGGAGCGGGCCTGTGGTGGGCCTTGCGCCAGCGCCGTCTCGCACTGCTACGTTTTGCCCAGGCCCGCTTGTTGGAGAGCTTGGTGCCGGCTCTTTCGCCCAGCCTCGATAATCGCCATCAGCTCTGGCGGGCCGGTCTGATGCTCGGGGTGGTGTCCCTGTTGCTGGTTGCCCTGGCCGGTCCCCAGTGGGGGCTTCACTGGGAAACGATCGAGCGGCGTGGGGCGGATATCGTGATTGCGATCGACACCTCGCGCAGCATGTTGGCCGAGGATATCAAACCGAACCGGCTGGAGCGCGCCAAGCTGGCGGTCCAGGACCTGATCCAACAGGTGCGTGGCGACCGGGTCGGGCTAGTGCCCTTTGCCGGTTCGGCCTTTGTGCAATGCCCCCTGACCCTGGACTATGGGGCGTTTACCGAAAACTTGCACGCCCTTGAGGTCGGCATTATTCCAAAGGGCGGAACCTCCTTGGCGGCCGCGATTCAGACCGGGATTGAGGCCTTTGAGGGCCGCTCTGGCAAAAACGCCGCCTTGCTGATGATAACCGATGGGGAGGATCATGAGGGGCGGGTCAAGGCCGCCGCAGAGCAGGCGCGTGACAAAGGGATTCGGATTTATACGGTTGGGATCGGTACCCCAGAGGGAGAGTTGATCGTGATGAGCGAGGACGGGCAGTCCAGGTTTTTGAAAGATCGCCACGGTCGGATTGTGAAATCGCGTCTCAATGTTGGAGGTTTGCAGGATATCGCTATTACGACCGGCGGGGCATACATTTCTGCCGCCGGCCAGAATTTGGGCCTGGATGAGGTCTATCGGCGCTATATCGGTCGTCTCGAAGGCCGGGTGTTGACGAGTACGGTGGAGCGGCGCTTCCGCCAGCGCTTTCAGTGGCCGCTGTTCGCTGCCCTGGTGCTGATCGGACTCGAAGCCGCGCTCCCCATAGTCAGACCCGCAGTGAGCCGCAGTCTGCGTGCCAGAGGAGAATGAAGTGCAACTGGAAAGGAAACGACACACAAACGCGCCCGGTCTGAGCCGCCTGTGGCGCGTGCTTGCCGTAGGTCTGGCGATCGGCAATGTGGCTTGGCTCGACCCGGTCCGTAACGGACTTGAAGAGGGCAACCGTTTGTTTCACGCCGGACAGTTCGAGGAGGCGCTGACACGCTACGGCGAGGTCCTGGTTGACGATCCGGACTCGCCGTTGGTCAATTTCAATATGGGGGCTGCCCATTACAAAGCCGGCGACTATGTGGCCGCTCTGTCCTCTTTTACCCGGGTGCCAAGCCTGGATGACACCCAGCTCCAGGCCGCTCGGACGGCCTATAACCTGGGCAATACCCAGTATCAAATCGGTGCTGCGGCGGAAACCGCCCAGCCCCAGGCCGCGCTCAAAGCCTACACCTCGGCTCTGGCCGCCTATCGCCGCGCGCTCGGCCTTGATCCCAGTGACCAGGACGCCAAGTTCAACTACGAGTTGGTGGCCAAAAAAATTGAACAGCTTAAAGAGCAGATGCAGAATCAGCCGCAACACGGACAAGCCGACCAGCCGCAGCCAAACCAGGGCCAGTCTGAGCCGCGGCCCGACAGGCAAGACCAGCGCTCGGTCCAGGCCGACCGGCGTCAAGAGTCCGCCCCCGAGCAGCCGCAGGGCCGCGGTGGCCAGGCGCAGCAGTTGGACGGGGCGGACCTGTCGGAAGAAGAAGCCTCGGCTCTGATCGACACCGCAAAAAGCGAAGAGCTTCGCGTTGAGGACTTCATTCGTCAGGCACAGGGTGGGGCCGTGGCCGAGCCCCTGGAAGATTGGTAATGGGCGGCCACGCTCGCCGGATATCTGGGGTCTGGTTGCTCGGCCTGCTGCTCGGCCTCGGAGGTGCGCAGGCACAGGCGGACATCCAGGTCCAACTGCACATCACACCCAGACAGGCCGAGCCGGGAGAGTTGCTGACGCTGGTGATTGAGGTCCGGGGCGCGCAAAACGTTGAGCCGCCCGCTCTGAGCGGACTCGATGGCTTCGATACCCGCTATATCGGTCCCTCGACCCAGATGTCGATTGTCAACAATCGGTATAGCGCCTCGGTCCGACATCGCTACACGCTGCGGGCGCGTCAAGAGGGACGTTTCACGTTTGGACCGTTTCGCCTCAAACACCAGGGGCGGGAGTATCAGACGGGAACGGTCGAGGTCGATATCCGTTCTGGCCGGCCGGCCGCCGGACCGCCCTCATCCGACCGGACTCTGGGCGATCGGTCAGACCCCAGCGGGGAGGGCTTGTGGCTTGAGATCAGGACTCCCAAGCGCGAGGTCTTTCTGCACCAGCCTATCCCGCTTGAGGTTATGTTATACATTGGCGGTATGCGCATTGCCGATGCGCAATATCCAGTCCTGCCCGGAGACGGTGTGTCACTTGAGCCGTTTGAGGAACCGGTCAGACAGCGACGCACTGTGCGGGGCGATATGTTTCGTGTTTTGCGCTTTCGGACGACGGTCGTGCCGCTCCGCTCAGGCACTATTGAACTAGGCCCGGCCTCGCTCCAACTGAACGTGATACGCCCAGTTCCGCGCGGCTCGCCCAGCCTGTTTGATCGGTTTTTTTCCGATTCCCTGCTTGGGACGGAACGCCGCCCCCGGACGCTGCACTCCAACGCGCTCAGCCTGCGTGTCGCCCCCCTGCCGGAAGAGGGCCGCCCAGCCACCTTTTCCGGGGCGGTTGGACAGTTCAGGATGGAGGTGACGGCCGATCCAACCCAGTTGCAGGTCGGCGACCCGCTCACGCTGCGCATGCTGCTGAGCGGAAACGGACAAGTGACCGACGCCCAGCTACCGGGTTTGGTCAATACCGACGGTTTTCGGACCTATCCCTCTCAGATGGACCGGCCCAACCCGGATACTACCGTCTTTGAACAGGTCCTGATTCCCCAGGACAAGATGCTTGAGGCCATTCCTGCGGTCCACTTCAGCTATTTTGATCCCGAGGTGGCCCAATACCGGACACTCACCAGCCAACCAATTCGCCTGCTGCTGCGTCCCGCGCCCAAGGGTCAGCGGGTCGGTGTAGTGGGCGGGCGGGTGCCATCAGAACGGCTGGGGCGGGATATTGTGTACATCAAAGACGAGCTTGGGCCGTTGCATAACCAGGTGACCGGGATGCGTCTGATATGTGGAATTGACAGGATTGTAGCAGTGGCAGGATCATCCTGTTCCTCCATTGAGTCCGGTCCATCCTGGTCGGTTTTCGCACTGTGGCATATCGTGCCGCTCGGCCTGTTTGGTGTGGCCGTGTGGTGCGACCGCCGCCGGCTCAGCCGGGATGCCGGATACGCGCGTTTTGCCCGGGCCGGCCGCCAAGCCCGTCACGGCCTAGGGGCGGCTGAGCGGGCGCTTGGCGAGTCCGACCCGGCCACGTTTTATGATCTGCTGTCGCGCGCCGTCCAAGAATACTTAGCAGCCAAGCTCGACCTGCCGCCGGGCCAGATTGAGGCCGGGCCGATTGCGGAGCGCGGGGTATCCGCAGATTGCGCGAGCCGTATTGCCGAAATCCTGGCTGTGTGCGAGCGGGTGCGTTTTGCCCCAGGAATGGGTGCGGGTGATATGCCGGGCGTCCTGCGGGCGGCCCGGGACCTTGTCGGGCAGCTTGAAAAAGAGAAACCTGAGCCCTGTGGAGCCCGGCAGGTTTCAGGTTTCTCTTTGTAAGCGGGCGCGCTTTTCGGACAGGAGCTTGCCATGAATAGAGCGTTCCTCAGTATCGTGGCTTTGGCCATGCTCGCTACCGCTTGGGCCCAGGATGCTCCCCGGCCCGAAGGAAGCGCCAGCGTTATTGAAACGCGGAGTTGGCGGTTGTCCGCGGCCGACCCGGCCGGCCTGCGCTCCCAAGTCAAGGCCGCGGTGACTCAGATGACCAGCGTTGTGCTGGTCAAAGAGGAAGACAGCCTGCTGGTACTCTCTCTGCCGACCGTCCGTCTGTCCGAGCTGCGGGAGAGGCTAACCGCGCTCGGCATCGCTCCCACGGCGACGGAAAACCCCATCCCTCGGGCACCGACCACCCTGCTGCGTCTGCGCTTTCACGCCCTGCCGACCACGCCCTGACCCTTGTCTCGGTATCCTATTTAGGTTAGGCAGGAAGCTGTCTGAACTGCGATTCGTCTGATTTGGTCAATTGCTCTGATTGGCCTGGGAATCTGGCGCATCTGACGAATCCTGGTCGATGAGAGGCACTATGAGCGCGAGCATTGTCAAGGCGTATCAGGAATGGGAAGACACGACGCTGAAAAAAGCCCTGGCCCGAGCGCCAGAGCGTAAAACATCCTTCCAGACCTCGTCCGGCATCCCCATCAAACACCTGTACACCGCGGCCGATACGGCTACTCAGGACTACCAGGCGGCGCTGAGCTTTCCAGGTCAATACCCGTTCACCCGCGGGGTACAGCCGACCATGTACCGGGGCCGGTTCTGGACCATGCGCCAGTATGCTGGCTTTGGCACGGCTGAGGAGTCAAACGAGCGCTACCGCTATCTGTTGGACCAGGGCCAGACGGGCTTATCGGTTGCCTTTGATCTGCCGACCCAGATGGGCCGCGATTCGGACCATACGCTGGCCGCCGGTGAGGTCGGGCGGGCCGGGGTGGCGATTGATTCGCTGGCCGATATGGAAACCCTGCTGAACGGCATTCCGCTCGATCAGGTCAGCACCTCAATGACGATCAACTCGACCGCGGCCATCCTGCTGGCGCTCTACCTGGTGGTGGCCGAAAAACAGGGCGTGGCCTGGGATAAGGTCAACGGCACAATCCAGAACGATCTGCTCAAAGAGTATATCGCCCGGGGGACCTATATCTATCCGCCAAGCCCGTCGCTGCGGATCATCACCGATATTTTTGCCTTTTGCGCCGAGCGCGTCCCGAACTGGAATACAATCTCCATCTCGGGCTACCACATCCGTGAGGCCGGCTCGACCGCAGCCCAGGAGATCGCCTTTACCCTGGCCGACGGCATTGCCTATGTTGATGCCGCGCTGTCAATTGGCCTGGACGTGGACACCTTTGCTTCGCGCCTGTCGTTTTTCTTCAACGTGCATAACAGTCTGTTTGAGGAGGTGGCCAAGTTCCGGGCTGCCCGCCGGCTGTGGGCGCGGATTATGAAAGAGCGCTTTGGGGCCAAAAACCCCCGCTCGTGGATGCTGCGCACCCACGCCCAGACCGCCGGCTCCACCCTGACCGCCCAGCAGCCGGACAATAATATCATCCGCGTGACGCTCCAAGCCCTGGCCGGCGTGCTGGGCGGCACAAACTCCCTGCATACCAACTCAAAAGACGAAGCCCTGGCCCTGCCAACCGAAGACGCAGTACGGATCGCCCTGCGTACCCAGCAGGTGATTGCCTACGAATCGGGCGCGGCCGATACGATCGACCCGCTGGCCGGCTCCTACTATGTAGAATCATTGACCGACGAGTTAGAAGCCCGGGCGGTTGAGTATATTAGGCATATCGATACGCTGGGCGGAGCCGTCAAAGCGATTGAGGCCGGTTATCAGCAGCGCGAGATCCACGACGCGGCCTTCCGCGCCCAGCAGGCGATTGAGCGCAAGGAACACATCATTGTCGGGGTGAACGACTTTACCGTTGAAGAGGCGTCTGGCAACGAACTGCTCAAAATTGACCTGGATCTCGAAAAGCGCCAGAGAGAAAAGCTCGCCGCGCTACGCGCCGAGCGCAATCAGGGCGCGGCCCAAACAGCCTTGGATCGCGTGGAGACGGCCGCCCGCGACGGCAGCAATCTGCTGCCGGTCATCATTGATGCGGTACGCGCTTACAGCACCCTGGGAGAGATTTCCGACCGGCTGCGACGGGTCTTTGGCGAGTACCGCGCCCCGTCATTCGTGTAATGAGGAGACAACTATGAAAGGGACGGTCAGCTTTATTCCTGAAGCCCGTACCATTGACTTTTATGAGTACGACTTGCCTCAGCCCGAGCCCGGAGCACTGCTGGCCGAGGTGACGCAGACCAATGTGTGCGGCTCCGAGGTCCATATGTGGCGGGGCGAGTTTGGTAGACGCGGAGCCATGCCCGGGCATGAAATGGTCGGGCGGGTGCATAGCCTGGGCCAAGGCGTGACCACCGACACGGCCGGCCAGCCGCTCAAGGAAGGCGACCGGGTGGCCCCGGTCTACTACCGGGTGTGCGGCCTGTGCGTCAACTGTCGGGAGGGCAATGCCGCGGCCTGTACCGGGCTGAGCATCCGGGCCAAACGGTTGATTCCAGACGAAGCGCCGCATTTTCATACCCCGTGGGCGACCCACTACTACATCCACTCCGGCCAACACGTCTACAAAGTCCCTGATAATGTGCCCGACCATGCCGCGTCGTCGGCCAACTGCGCCCTCTCCCAGGTGTTTTTCAGCCTCGACCGGGTCAAGCTGTGCTACGATGAGACCCTGGTGGTCCAGGGCGCGGGCGGCCTGGGGCTGCACGCAGTGGCCGTAGCCAAGGCCCGCGGGGCGCGGGTGATCGCCATTGACGGGGTGGACCTGCGCTTGCAGCGAGCCAAGGCGTTTGGGGCCGACGAGGTGATTGACCTGCGCGAATACGCCTCGGTCAAAGACCGCACGGTGCGCGTCCGGGAGTTGACAAACGGACTTGGGCCGGACGTTGTGCTGGAAGTCGCCGGCGTGCCGGCCGCTTTTGAGGAAGCCATTCAACTGGTGCGGAGCGGCGGTCGGATTGCCGAGCTGGGCAATATCTCAATGGGCCTGCACGCGACAATCTCCCCATCGCTGATCACCTTCAAGTCCATCTCGCTTATCGGGGTCGCCACCTATAACCCCCACTATCTGCACAAAGCCTTGCAGTTCCTGTCCGAGCATATTGACCACTACCCGTATCACGAACTGGTTGACGCCGAGTTTCCGCTGAAGAATGCGGCTGAAGCGCTGGACAAGTCCAACCGCAAGGAGATTACCCGGGCCGCCCTGGTCCCCTGACAACAAGAGGAATGCGCATGAAAGACTCGCTCAAACCCGGCATGGCCTCAGAACGAACGATTACCACCACCCCGGACATGGGCATTGTCCACCTCGGGCCGGACGCCCCTCGGATGTATTCCACCCCGGCCATGATCCAGCTCATGGAGGGCGTCTGTGTCGAGTTTCTGACGCCCCATATGGACGCCGGCGAGCAGACGGTCGGCTTTCACATTGATGTCAGACACCTGGCTCCGACCCCGATCGGCCAGCAAGTCACCGGCAAGGTCAGCCTGACCGAGATCACAGGCCGGCGGCTCACATTCAGCGTCGAAGCCTACAACGAGGACGGCACCAAAATCGGTGCAGGCACGCACGAACGGGCGGTCATCAGTATCGACCGGTTCGCCGGCAAGGAGTAGGTCGTGGCATCGCCATAAACCGGAAAACAGACTCAGTGCTTTCGACCAGGGTCTGACGAAAGGAGCTATCATGCCAATACCTCTATTGGGACTAATCGCTGCTGCTTCCCCTCTCCTCGTTCTTATTCGCGGCAATAAGCGGATTAAGAGAGCTAAGCAAAAATACGCGGATCGCCGCAGACGGTACGAGGGAGAGATTCGGAAGTATGAAGAAAAACACGCCTATGTAGCTTCAAGGTTTGAGGACCTTGGCAAGACTCGCCTTGAATCGATGGTGACGCTTGGCAAAGCGGTGAAGTTTCTCGAACAGGCCAAACTCAAGAACAGAGAGCCTTTTGAAAAATTCAACATCACCCCGGAACAGCTTATCCAGTTCAGCAACGCCTCTGTTTCCGCGCATGAAATTCTTGCGGGAGGCGCTGCCGCTCTTAGGTCAGGGGTTGCCACTGCGACGGCGGCTTACGGATTGGTGGGAATGCTCGCAAAGGCCGGGACTGGTACGGCCATTTCAGCTTTATCGGGCGCTGCCGCAAAAAGTGCGACGCTAGCGTGGTTGGGAGGAGGGACCCTAGCCGCCGGCGGAGGCGGCGTTGCCGCTGGAACGACAGTTCTCGGCGGTCTTGTTGTCGTACCGGCCATTCTCGTTATTGGTCTTTGGAGGCTTAAGCGGGCGGGTGATGTAGAGAACCAAGTAGAAAAATCCATCGCGGAGTTGGATATTGACGAGGCAAAAAAGCGGAGACTGGTCGCTGCTTTGGACGCTGTTCTCGCCCGCGTCACCGAATTGAAAGAGAGCACCATCAAGCTGACGTATGAACTGGAACACCTGCTCTCTTCATCTTCGCCCGACAATGAACATGACGCTTACCGGGTTGCAAAGGTCGCGGTGTCCTTGGGACAGCTTTTGGATGTCGCGATCCTTGATAACGACGGAAGGATTATCTGAGTATGCCACAATCTCCAATTGGAAAAGCTGCTTCTTCTCTGGCAAAGCATATAGGCGGCGGCAAGGTGATTGTTCAGAACCTGGATCCGCTCGAAGTCTTGAGAGAATATATATCGTACCGAAAAACCGCAGAGGAACAACAAACAGAGCGGGCACGCATCGCAGCGAAGCGCGACATTGCCGTCAGACTTATCGAGTCTGAAAGAGAAATTATCCTGGAGTATTTCGCACAACGGTTTGCGGAACGTAAAGCTGCGCTAAACGGATTCTTTGACGTTCTGCATACTGCGGTACAGGAAAAAAATGAACACGCGATGGATACGGCCCTCAGCGGCATCCTGGGGATCGTGAAAGACAGCCCGCTCAAAGACTTTGAGACCTTCAGGCAAGCCCGAGCGAACAACCGGGTGATTGAAATCTGAGTGAGGGCCCACGCCCGCCCTTATTTGGTGGAATTCGGAGAAACTCCTATGGTCGTCAGTTTCGAAGATATCAACGATAAGTTCGACCGAGTATTCGGCTTCATCCGTCGTGACTTGGAGCGAATTCTCGAACTTGAAGCAGGAGGAAATTTCGCCATTACCCTCCTCATTACCTGTGCCTGCGAAACCCTGGCAAAATTTCGTTACGGGAGCAGCGAAGGCTCTAAGGTCTTTAGAGACCTTTTCCGGGCGGGCCCCTGCAAGGCTGCAGCAAAGCCACTCTACAACGTTCTCAGGAACGGTCTCGTTCACCGTTACAAGGCCCCGGAGATTCGCTCGACAAACCTTGTGGATCGCTATTGCGCGGAAAGAAGGCAAGCATCTTTCACGACGAAAGATTGACGAAGTTCCCAACCTGATACTCAATGTGAGGCAGCTCTGTGAGGCTCTTTGTCTGGAATTCGGGAAATACAGGCGTACCTTAGAAGAGAACGCCGAATCGAGAAAGTCCTTTCTTGATAGGTACGACAAAAAGAGCGAAGAAGTTCAGGACGCTAACCAGATCTGTGCCCTGAAGAGCATAGTCGGCAAGGCTGATACCGACCCACTCATAGACAAACAGGAAGCTCCCTGGATGGCAGGGTTCGGCAAGCTGTCCGACCTGTCGAGTGAAAACCGTCGCTGAGATGATCGAGGATGAGTTCGAGCGCCTCGAACTTGGCGACAGCGCATGATTTCAGACACGAACGCTTTGTCGGCGTGGGCGGAAGGTCGCCCGGAGGTTCAATCCCCATTACGATCTGCCGACCGGCTCCTTGTTCCCGCCATCGTTCTTGGTGAGTATTATTTCGGTATCGCCAATCTCGCTACCGTCCCCGCCAGGAGGACTGGCTCCGCCGCTATCTCCCGCTGGTCGAAATCGCCGCCATTACCCCAGTGACGGCCGGAGTCTATGCCGAGATCCGTTTGGAATTGAAACGGACAGTTAAGCCCATCCCTCTCAACGACATCTGGGTTGCCGCCCTCGCCCGCCAGCACGCTCTCCCAGTGTTGAGTAACGACGCCCATTTCGACCTTGTCGAAGGCATCACACGGATTGCTTTCTGAAACCTGTTCTCCATCAAACAGGCCAAGCTCCAGACGGACGCTAGCGATTAGGACACTTTGGAGCCGGGGGCGACCTGCTGGACTGGGCTTAAGAGAATCACGCCGCCGGTACCGGCATCGGTGGCGGCCAGCAGCATCCCCTGACTCTCAACCCCGCGCAGCTTTGCCGGCTGAAGATTGGCCACCACCACGATCTGTCTGCCGACCAGGGCCTCGGGCGTATAGTGGTTCCGAATGCCGGCCACGAGTTGGCGCTGTTCGTCGCCCAGGTCAACCTTGAGCACCAATAAACGGTCGGCGTTGGGGTGGGGCTCGGCCGCAGTGACGGTCGCCACCCGCAACTCAACCTTGCCAAATTCCTCAATACTCATCATCAGCCTGTACTCCTTTGCGGATTTCTGATGCACTATAGTGACTCTGTCAGCCGGCGCAACGGAGGCTGGCAGCAATCTCAGAGGCAGGAGGGAAGACCATGCCGGAACCACTCCCGGCCGATATGCCGGGCCTGATGAAAATTGTCAACGGATTTGAGCAGGCCGCAGTGCTTCTTGGGGCTGCGCAGCTCGACCTGTTCTCCCCGCTGGCTGACGGGCCGCTGACCGCGGCCGAGCTGGCCGCCCACACTGGCCTGCCCCTGCGCGGTGTGGCGCGTCTGCTTAACGCCAGCACGGCGCTGGGCTTTGTGACCAGGGAGGCCGAGCACTACCACAACGCACCGGTAGCCGATGCCTTTCTGGTCAGAGACAGACCGGGGTATGTGGGCAATATGCTCAAACAGGCCAGCGACCGCTACCAGGCCTGGGGTAAGCTGGCCGAGGCCATTCGTAGCGATAGCCCGGTCTTGCCCCTGACCGGCACAGAGCTTGAGCAGGCGTCGCCCGAGGTGCTGGATAATTATGTCCACGGGCTGTTTGAGCTGGGGAAAGGCTTGGCCGAGCGGATCGCCGGCTTGGTGGACCTGAGCCAGTCCCGCCGTCTGCTTGATGTTGCCGGCGGCTCAGGGGTGTACTCAATCCGTCTGTGTCAGACCTTTCCGCAGCTCGCTGCCACCGTGTTTGACCTGCCGCCTGTTTTGCGACGCACGCACGACATTATTGAGCGGGAGGGCATGGCCGGCCGGGTCACGGTCCGCGAGGGCAACTATTTCAGCGATGACTTTGGCCGCGGCCATGACACGATTGTCCTGTCGAATATGCTCCAGACCGAGGGCCGCGAGACCTGCAAGATGGTGCTGGGCAAAGCCTTTGAGGCCCTGGAGGCCGGCGGTCAGATTCTCATCCATGGGATTATGCCCGAGCCAAACCTGATAGAACCGGTCCAACCGGTGGTCTTCTCGCTGTTTATGATGCTGGTTTTTCCCCACGGGGAAGCCTATCCGGGCGAAGAGATCATTGGCTGGCTGCACGACATCGGCTTTGTTGATGGGCAGAAAAGAAGCCTGCCGCCACCGGCCTTCACCGGCCTGGTGCTGGCCCGCAAGCCGGGCTGAGGACAGGAACGGGATATGTTTCACATAGACGCAAGGACTTGGCGTGCCCTGTCTCAACACGCCCAAGACACGTTTCCCGACGAATGCTGTGGGGCCATCTTGACCCGGGACGGTCGGGCCGAGGTGCGGCGCATTGACAACATTCAGAACGTCATGCGTGACAAGGACACGGAGACCTATCCGCGTGATGCTGCCACCGCGTATTTCATGCAGCCCAAGCAGCTGTTGGCGGTGATCCAAGAGGCCGACAGCGGCAACGCCGAGTTGACCGCCTTTTACCATTCGCACCCGAATCACGACGCCTATTTCTCGGCCGAGGACACACGCCAGGCCATGTTTGGCGATGAGCCGTCCTATCCAGATACGGCCTATCTGGTGGTCTCAATCTACGACCGCCAAGTGCGCACGATCAAAGCCTTTCGGTGGGACGAGGCGCAGCGCGACTTTGTTGAGACCGAGCTGTCAATCGGCTTGCACAAGCCGGGCCGGTAGGATAGGAGCGGGAGCGTGGATACGAGAGAGGGGATCATGAAAAAGGCTCTATGCATGGGCGGCTGCCTGCTGGGAATGTTCCTGGTAGGCGTGAGTGCCGCCCAAGCCCAAAAGACAGGGCCGGCCCAAGGCTTGTGGAACGTTGGCCTGCGCTCGGGCTACTCCATCAGCGAACGGGATGTCGATAGCGTGCCGCTGAACCTCCATATCGGCTATATCCTCTTTCAGGGAAAGCCGTGGCTCTTTCCTGAAGGCGCGTTTGAGATTGCGACCGAGCCGTTCCTGTCCGCGGTGGTGTGCGACTCAAACCAGAGAGAGGGGAGTGGCGTCACACAGGGAATACGGGGGAGAAAGCGCGACGCCTCAATTGAGGCCGGCCTTATGCTGCCGGTCTTAAGCTACCATTTTGACCTCGGCGCTCGGCTGTCTCCGTATATTGAGGGCGGCTTAGGCCTCCTCTACCATGACTACCAGGGTTATGACCTGGGCGGGGGCTTCAGTTTCACCGAGATGGCCGGAGCCGGCCTGTCGTATGTTCTGGACGATAACCTGTCCCTCACCGTGGGCTATCGCTTCCGTCACACCTCAAACGCCAGCCTGTACGACGAAAATGACGGCCTGAACTCGCACATCTTCCTGGCCGGCTTTTCGTACTTTTTACCCCACAGGTAAGACATGCCGGACGACGAGAACAAAGCGGCTGAGCCGTCCATCGGGAAGGCGTGTCGGAAGAAACGCGGCCGCAGCCGGTCCAGAAACCGGGCTCGGAACCGCTCTCAGGAGAAGCCGTCGCCGTCTCAGCAGGGCCGAGCCGCCAAGTCGGACAGTCCGCCAGCCCGGATCGACCGGGGCCGGGCAAAAGATCGGCCCGGACCGAGCAGAAAAATGGCTACACCGCAGGCCGGCTCCCCGGCCGAGCGTCGTCCCCCCCCCCGCAACAGGCCGGCCCCCAAGGGGGCGGCACGTCCCGCTCGTTCCGAGCCGCAACGTGAGGACTGGCGGGAACCCGAAGACAGACCCGCAAATGCCGCCAGACGCTCGGGGCTGCGCTTGGGCGATTCAGCCGAGCAGTCCGAAGACCAACGCGAACCTGCCGGGGCGGCGTTTTTTCGCAGTTTTGAGCACTACGATCAAGAGGAAGCGCGGGAGTGGCTCAGCGAGCCCAACATCAAATTGATCCAACAGGCAAACCCCGAACCAGGCCAATGGGCCTACTGCGCACCGGTCAAAGAGCGCTGTCCAGCCCGAGAGATTGAACAGGTCAAGCGGGCGCTGCCAATTCCCTCCGATGTCTACGCCGTGCTGATTGATTCCGGCCTGTCGCTGCGGGCCCTGATCACCGGAACGCCGATGTATGAGCGGCTGCTGGAGTTCAATTTTATTGACGAAGCCTCGTTTGACTGCTGGATTCAGGGCGAGTGGGTATGCGAAGCGGTGTTTGACGACAAGGCTGAGTTGCTGCGCAGCGCGGTCACGCTGCTTGAGGAGTATTTGCACAAGGACATTGTGAGCAACGAGGCAATCGTTCAGGCTCCGCGTCCCGACGGAGCACTTCCACCCGCACGCACCGAGTGGTGAGACGCTCGGCCGCCAAGGAGGGAAACCCCATGCACCAGCCCGAGCCCCTGCTACCCCAGCACCGCCTGAGCGTGGACGACTATTACAAGATGGGCGAGGCCGGCATCTTCGGCCCCCATGAGCGAGTGGAACTGATTGAGGGCCGGCTCATTGATATGGCACCCGTAGGTAGCGATCACGCCGGAAAAGTTATCCGATTCACGACTCTACTCAGTTCAGTCCTGGCGGGGCGAGCGCTGATTTCTTCGCAGAATCCCATCCGCCTGAGCGATCACTCTGAGCCTCAACCTGATTTTGCCGTCCTCCGTCCCCGCAGCGATTTTTATGAAGCCTCCCATCCAGAGCCGCAAGATGTGCTGCTCATCATTGAAGTTGCAGACACCAGCATCCGCTATGACCAGGAAATCAAACTCCCGCTGTACGCCCGCCACGGCATCCCCGAAGTCTGGCTGCTTGACCTGCGCAACGCCCAGCTTGAGGTCTATCGTCAGCCCGGGGCCGACGGCTATGCCGAGGTCCTGCGGCCGGCCAACGATGATGAGATCGCCCCTGTCTTACTGCCGGCCGCCAAGCTGTCCATTGCCGAGTTGTGGCCATAAGCGGCCATGAGGAGAACCGTATGCCCGCTCCAGTTCCCCGTCTGCGCCAGCTGCTCAACGGCCCTGATATGGTCGTCGCCCCGTTTGTGTTTGACGCCTTCCAGGCCCGGATTGCCCAGGCCGCCGGCTTTGAGGCCGTGTATATGACCGGTTTTGGTACGGCCGCGGCCCGTGGGTTTCCCGATGTCGGGCTGTTGAGCATGGCCGAGATGGTCCAGAACGTGCGCTACATCGCTCACGCGGTCGAGATTCCGCTGATCTGTGACGCTGACACCGGCTATGGTAATCCGGTCAACGTGTATCGGACGGTGCGCGAGTATGAGGCGGCCGGGGCCGCGGCTCTGCACCTCGAAGACCAAGTGTGGCCCAAACGCTGCGGCTTTCTGGCCGGCAAACAAGTCATTCCTGTGGACGACATGGTGCCCAAGGTGCGGGCGGCCTGCGATGCCCGGCACAGTGACGATTTTGTGATCATTGCCCGAACCGACGCCCTGGCGGTCAAGGGCTGGGATGATGTTGTCGCGCGCGGCCATGCCTACCGAGAGGCCGGTGCCGATCTGATCTTTGTGGACGGTATCAGGACCCTCACCGATATCCAGCGCTACGCCACCGAGTTGGGCGACCTGCCGCTGCTCTACAACGGGCAGTTGCTTCCGGTCCAGGAAATCCGGAAATTTGGCTTCAAACTCACCATTTACTCGGCTACCCTGATGGCGGCCTATATTCGGATGCGGGACGCCATGCAGGAACTCAAGGCCACCGGCCAGATCACCGCCGATGCCGGCTGGGGCTGCTTTGAGGAAATGACCAATCTGCTGGGCGTCCCCGAAGCGATGGAGATTGGCAGGAAGTACGCCACTTGAGCTTCTCTATCCCACGCGCTGAAAGCCGAACAGCGACAGTCGCCGCCAGGGTTTGCCGGCCGGTTTGACGCTGGCCACCGCTTTTCTGAGGCTGTCGGTAAAGTCTTCAAGCTCGGCCTGTTTCTTGGCCTCAAACGCTTCGAGTTCTCGGCGTCGCTTTTCCCGGAAGGCGTCAAAATCGGCGTTCCAGCCGGCATGGAAGGCGTCGAGGGCGTTGGCCACGGTTTTGTACAGGCTTGAGGTGACGGTCAGGCTGGCCGTGCAATAGGGGTTGGGGCAGTTCAGTACTGTGCCAATCCGAAAGCGTTCAAAGGCCAGCGCATATTCCTGTTCGCACTTATAACAGCTCAGCGGGACCTCCCAGTCCTTGACTTCGGGAATGATGAGTGTTGAAACCTCTACGCCCGCGGCTGGGACGGGAGCCGGGGCGGCGACTGGCGGAGCGGCGACTGGGACGGGTTCGGCAGCCGCGGCTGGCTCGGCAGCGGGTTCGGCAGCGTCGGCACCTTTGAAGCGAGACGGAAAATCGGCCTCAAAGGTTTCTTCCGGGTGCAACTCTTTGGCCCGGGCGATCAAGACCGATTCTGTTTCTGGGATATCCGGGTTGGGGACGCAGCAGTCAACCGGACAGACCGCGGCGCAGGCTTCCTGGTCAAAAAAGCCGACGCACTCGGTACACTTCTGGGGCACGATGTAGAAGATATCGTCCGAGATGGCAGGGCTGTTCACGCCGTTCATATCCCACTCTGCACCGCCCTGGTAAATGGCCGTGTTCGGGCATTCCGGCTCGCAGGCTCCGCAGTTGATGCAGTCGTTCGTGATCATGGTTGCCATAGCTGCTGTCTCCCTCTCCAGACCGTCCGCCTGCCCTCATGGCTAACGCTCCTGCCCGCGGCTGTCAATGTCCCCGCGGCTGGAGCGTGCCGGAACGCCTTGCAAAGGGGGCGGCGAGCCGGGATAATAGTCTGGTCATGAACCCTGCCGCGCGTCTGGTGAATGGGCCGTTTGGCGACCCCGGCCTGTATATCTCTCTGCCCGTGCAGGGACGGGCGGTAGTGTGTGACCTTGGCCATAATGACGCCCTGTCAATCGCCGAAATACTGCGGCTGAGCCATGTGTTTGTCTCGCACTGCCACATGGATCACTTCATTGGCTTTGATCGGCTGTTGCGGGTGTTTCTGTCCCAGCAGAAGACCCTCCAACTGTTTGGACCGCCGGGCATCCTGGACTGTGTGGCCGGAAAACTCCGGGGCTATACCTGGAACCTGATTGACGGCTGCGATTTTGGCCTTGAGGTGACCGAAGTTGGACGCCAGACCATGCCGCGGGCACGCTTTGAGGCGGCCACCGGTTTCAGGCCGCGGCCGCTGGCTTCGCTGCCGTTTACCGGGACACTGGTGGAGGAGGCCGGATTTTGCGTGCGGACCTCGCATCTCGATCACCGGATCGACTCCTTGGCCTTTGCCCTGGAGGAAGAAACGCGCCTGAATGTGGATACCGCGGTGTTGGCCGAACTCGGGCTTGGCCCCGGACCGTGGCTATCTGAACTGAAACGCGCGGTGCGTGCCGAGCGGCCAGACGATTTTTGCATTCGGGCCGAGTGGGGCCACGACGGACGCCGGCAGGGGCGGGCTTTTGCGCTCGGCGAGCTGCGCGACCGCTTGGTCAAACAGCGTCCGGGCCACAAGCTCGCCTATGTGGTTGATACGCTGTACAGCCCGGACAACGCGGCTCGGATTGCCGACTTAGCCCACGGCGCGGACGTGTTGTTCTGTGAGTCGCCCTTTCTAGACGCCGACCACGGGCAGGCCGCCCGACGCTACCATCTGACGGCCCACCAAGCCGGTCTGCTAGCCCGGGCGGCACGGGTCAAGAAATTGGTCGTCTTTCACTTTTCGCCCCGCTACTCGGGCCGGGCCGAGGCCCTCTACCGGGAGGCCCGGCAGACCTTTGAGGGGCATCCCCCCACGGTCTAGCCTATGCCCGATCTGATTCCAGAGCCGGTGCGAAGCTTTCTTGACGCCCACCAGGTGGCTCGCTTGGCAACGGCCGGTCGGGACGGCGAGCCGCACGTCATCCCGTTTTGCTATGCCTGTGACGGCCAGCACTTCTACTTTGTGGTTGACCACAAGCCCAAGCGCCACACGGGCAAACCGCTCAAGCGCATTCGGAACATGATGGAGAATCCCCAGGCGGCCCTGGTCGTTGACGATTACGCCGACGACTGGACCCGGCTGGCGTATGTGATGGTACGGGGCACGACCGCCCTGGTTGAGGACCGGGCCGAGTACGACCGGGCCCTGGCCTTGCTCCGTAAGCGCTACCCGCAGTACCGAGCGATGGACCTGCGCTTTGGCCGCAACGCGATGGTGCGCATTACCCCCACCAAGGTGAATGCCTGGGGCCGCATTGCGTCATGATCAGAGATGGTGGCCCTCCAGCCGTTGACAAGTGGATAGGATGTAAGGAGAACATGGAGAGAGGTGCCGCCTGCTCTGGCCATGGAGTAGCGCAGAACAACATGGCACAGCCGCTCCGCTTCATTGATTTGTTTGCAGGTCTTGGGGGCTTTCATCTTGCGCTCAAAAACCTCGGACACCGTTGTGTCTTTGCGTGCGAGGTTGATGAGGGTCTTGCCGCCCTCTATGAAAAAAACTTCGGCCTCCGTCCTTTTGGCAATATCCGTGCCCTTGATATCCCGTCACTGCCTGATCACGACATCCTCTGTGCTGGCTTCCCCTGCCAGCCCTTCTCCAAGGCGGGCAATCAGCAGGGGTTTGACTGCTCCCAATGGGGCGACCTCATGAGCTACATCATCCGCATTCTCAGGACCCACACGCCGCGGTATTTCCTCATCGAGAATGTGCCTCACCTCGTGCGACACCACCAGGGAAAAACGTGGCGGACGATTAAGCACAGGCTGCGCCTTGCCGGCTACAGCGTCCGAGATACGCTCCTGTCACCGCACCATTTCGATGTACCACATATTCGTGAACGGGTGTTTATCGTTGGCCGTCGCGGTGGACTGGGCGGGTTCTCCTGGCCCGTGGTCTCCGACGCGTCCACGTTGTCTCTGGACTCCATATTGGACCAGCATCCCGAGAATGCGCGCCCACTGTCGGAGCAGTTCGTGCATTACCTCCAGGCGTGGCAGCACTTCCTTGATCAATATCCCGCAGATGAGGAGTTGCCGTCCTTTCCTATCTGGAGCATGGAGTTCGGGGCCACATATCCGTATAGGGACACGTCACCAACCGGGATGGGACTTGCAAGAATGGGGGCGTGCAAGGGGAGCTTTGGCCGTCCACTCCACGGCCTCTCTCAGCAGGAGGTGCTTGCGGCGTTGCCCGCGTATGCGCGCAACCCGGCCCCATGCTTTCCGAAATGGAAGCGGGACTTCATCCACAAGAACCGGACCCTGTATCAGCGTCACCAAGCCTGGATCGACCCGTGGCTTCCCTCAATCCTTGAGTTCGCGCCGAGCTTTCAGAAATTGGAATGGAACTGCAAAGGGGAGCCACGGAATATCTGGAACGCTCTTCTTCAGTTTCGTGCATCCGGCATTCGCGTCAAGCGCCCAACGGTGGCCCCCTCCCTTGTGGCCATGACGACGAGTCAGGTCCCCGTCATTGCCGCGCAACGGCGGTACATGACGACCCGCGAATGCAGCCGCCTTCAGAGCATGGGAGACCTCCAACTTCCGCCAACGCAGACCGCTGCATTCAAGGCCCTTGGGAACGCGGTCAATGTGCGTGTGGTGCAGGAGGTTGCTCAACACCTCTTGAGGGATCATAGCACGGGGACCACGGCGGGAGTTCATCACGGCGGGATACCGCGGCAGCATGAGACCACTGGTCAACTGACAACGTTCCGCCTATCGCCGAGACAACCAACGCGCCGTGAAAAGGGGAATGAAGAGCATTGGCACCGAGAACAGTTGATATCAGGCCCGGCGTAAGCGTCTTGGCTGTGTTACGACATCTTAACTACAAGCCGTGGTATGCGCTGGGCGAGTTTGTCGACAACGCCGTAGAGAGCTTCGGTAAGCATAGGGAGGCGCTGGAACAGGCTCACGGCGAGCATATCAAGCTCCGTGTCGATATTGACATCGACACGGCCTCGCCAGCCCGCCTCTCTATCCGAGACAACGCTGCCGGTATCTGTGAGCAGGAGTATGGACGGGCCTTTCGGCCGGCCGCCATCCCTCCGGACCGCTCCGGTCTTGCCGAGTTCGGCATGGGCATGAAGAGTGCGGCGTGCTGGTTCGCTCCGCGGTGGATCGTGCGCACCTCCGCACTTGGTGAGTCGGTCGCCCGTAAGGTTCATTTTGATATTGAGAACATCGTGAATGACGATATCAAGGAGCTCACAATCCGCGAAGTTCAGGAGAAGGCTGAAAATCACTATACGGAAATCATCCTTGAGGACATCTTTCATGTCCCTGTCGGGCGCACGACTGCGAAACTCAAGGAGCATCTCACAGATATCTACCGAGCCTTCATCCGAGACGACCGTCTCGAATTGCGCTTCAAGGGCGAGGTATTAACCTACAGAGAGCCGAAAGTTCTGAAAGCCCCGCACTTCAAGGATAAGGAGGGGATCGATCGTGTCTGGCGCAAAGACATTGCGTTTGATTTCGGTGAAGGTCTCTCTGTCCGTGGCTTCGCAGCACTGCTTAAGACGGCAAACACGACCAAGGCCGGATTCTCACTTTTTCGGCGGGGCCGTGTGATTCAGGGCAGTGGCGATGAGGGATACCGCCCATCCCATATTTTTGGTAGTTCCAACAGCTACCGTTACCAGCGGCTCTTTGGGGAACTTCACCTTGCCGGCTTTGAGGTGAGCCACACGAAGGATGGATTCCGGTGGGACGAGAATGAGCAGCCGTTTCTGGAGTTGTTGCGGGAGCACTTGGATAGCGGAGATGTGCCCCTGTTGAAGCAGGCTGAGGGCTACCGAGTCCGCGGAGCCCGCGCGCAACTCAAGACAGTTGCCCAACAAGCTGTCACTAACACAACGCAGGCGATGGAGACTCACTTGCCTGAAGTTCTGCCAGCCGTTGCGGAAGCTGAGCCGGTGGATACACCGACGGAGGAAGCACCGCAGAAATCTCTTCTCGCAGGACGGCAGTTTGACATTCGTTTTCGTGACAGAGGTTGGTCAATTAAGGTCGAACTCACCAATGACCCGGCTGAAGACCAATGGATTACCCCTAGCGATATTGCTGAGACTCTCAGCGATCCTCGTCGGCTCAGCATCCGCGTTTCCATGGCCCATCCGTTCATGGTGCGCTTTGCGCAAACCGGTACTGAGAATATCGAAGGATTGCTTCGGGTGGCGGCAGCGTTCGCGCTGGCCGAGGTGCTTGCACGTGACTCCGGGGTGCGCAAGGCCGGCACTGTTCGGCGCAACGTGAATGAGATTCTAAGGGCCGCGCTTTCAGAACCGTAGAATAGGATATCCACTCATGGCTGATGAAACCCATAGCATAGCCAAGCCCATTGGCGGCGACCGTTGGACGCCTTCGGTGGGGGCGGAAACTACGGACTTTCTGGAGAATGTGGTCCCGCAAGAGAGCCGCGAAAGTGTACTCGATGACGCCGTCTCCATTCTTGCCAAGTGTATTCCTCCAACGACAGCCAGCGGTCAGGAAACGGGGATTGTGGTCGGATATGTTCAAAGTGGTAAGACGATGTCATTCGAGACCGTCGTCGCTCTTGCCCGCGATAACACCTTCCAGATCGTTATTATCGTCGCTGGCAGCTCTAAGATCTTACTTAAACAATCGACGGACCGACTGAGCCGCGATCTGAGGCTTGACGGTCCGCGTGCACGGCGTTGGCTTCGGTTTGAGAACCCATCTTACAATCATGCGACGCTCCAAGACATTCGTAATGTGCTGGAGGGCTGGAGGGATCCCGGAACACCCGAGGAATATAGGAAGACCGTTCTCATCACAGTCCTCAAGAATCACCGGTACTTGCAGAAGCTTGCTCAACTCATTGGCAACCTTGACATGCAGAACGTCCCCGTTCTCATTATTGATGATGAAGCGGATCAGGCCAGCTTGAACACAAAGGTGGAGCAAGGCCAGAAAAGTACAACCTACCGCTGTCTGATGGAACTCAAGCGGGCAATACCTAGCCATACATATCTGCAATATACTGCGACGCCCCAAGCACCGTTGCTCGTGAGCATCATAGATTCCCTGTCCCCTAACTTCGTTCAGGTTCTTGAGCCCGGTGACACTTATGTAGGTGGGAGGGACTTCTTCGGCGACAATCCCAGCTATGTCCGCGTCATTCCTTCACAGGATGTGCCCAGCCAGTCCGATCCTTTGAGCGAGCCCCCTGAATCTCTAATGGGAGCGCTCCGCGTTTTCATGGTGGGCGTTACAGCCGGTCTTCTCACCAGTGGCAATACCGGCAACCGCTCAATGCTGGTTCATCCGTCTCACCGTACCGCTCAGCATCAGGAGTTCCACAACTGGGTGCGGAACATTTTCGAGGAATGGAAGCGCATCTCCGGTCTGCCGGATGCCGATCCCGACAAACTGGAACTGATTGAGGAATTTCGTGAAGCCTATGACGAATTGGCTGAGACGGCGGGAGCAGACCTGCCTGCCTTCGACAAACTCGTACCCCGTTTGCGTCTTGCATTTCTCCACACACGCGTCCTAGAGGTCAATGCTCGAGCAGGATCTACTCCGTCTGTGGACTGGCAGAGTACCTATGGCTGGATACTTGTCGGTGGACAGGCCATGGATCGTGGCTTCACCGTTGAGGGCCTCACGGTCACCTATATGCCTAGGGGCATCGGCGTGGGTAATGCCGATGCCATGCAGCAGCGCGCCCGGTTCTTCGGTTACAAGAGATCGTATCTTGGCTATTGTCGTCTTTATCTTGAGCAAAGCGTACTCAATGCCCTTCAGAGCTATGTAGAGCATGAAGAGGACATCCGGGGGCAGTTGCAGGCTATTCAACAAGAGAACCGGCCCCTCAATGAATGGAAGCGAACCTTCATTCTTGATAGCAGATTACAGCCCTGTCGCCACAATGTGCTTGAGTTCGACTACATGCGTGGTCGATTCTCGGACGATTGGGTGACGCCGCGCGTTGTGATGGAGCCCGATCCTGTCATCTCGGCCAACCGGGAGGCTGTTGAAGCATTCTTGAACGGGAAGGAGTTTGTCGATAACGATGGGCATCCTAATCGCACCGACATCCAACGCCATCTGGTTTGCGCTGGGGTTCGCTTATATGATGTGCTTGATCAACTTCTCGTCCGCGTGCGAATCACCGGCACATCTGATTCACAGCGTAATACTGGCCTGCTTCTTCAACTCAGACACGCGCTGGAAAACGACCCCAATGAGCTTTGTACTATCTACCAGATGAGTCGTGGTAATAAGCGGCAACGGGGTATCAAGAGGAAGGGGGAGATTACTAATCTCTTTCAGGGTGAAGCGCCCGTTCAGCCGCGTGAGGAGCGCGGTAAGGTGTATCCAGGTGATCGTGAGATCTACGACCGGGACACTGTAACCATTCAAATCCATATGCTTGATCTCACGCAAGGGAGCAAGGTGATCAAAGCGACTGTACCTGTGATTGCTGTATGGGTCCCGGCACGGCTGGCTCGTGACTGGATCAACCAGGATCAGCCGACTCAGGGCGGCTGATGAGCGTATCGCTTGATGCTCCGTCCGAGACGATTATTGCCCCTACCGGTAACGACGGGGCAAATCGGTAAGGGTTGCGACTCTGGCGCTCTTCTAAAAGATGCAGAAGACTCCGGTACAGCCTGTTAGCGGACTCTTTAGGAGAAATCTAATCAAGCGCTGTAGCCATGATCGCAATCGCCCGATCAATCTCGGCTGACGAGATAATCAAGGGCGGAGCCAGGCGCACGACGCTATCGTCGTGCAGCGTCCAGCCCAGTACCAAGCCGCCGGCAAAACACCGCTTGACAAAACGCTGGCTTGCCCCGGGATGGCGAAAGTCCAGCCCGATCAGCAGACCCCGACCCCGGACTCCAGTCAGCCCGCCGCGGCCGAGCAGGGCGCGCAGTCTGGTCATAAACTCGTGCCCCTTTTCCTCGGCCCGCTGGGGAAGCCGGTCGGCAAGCATGACATCCAGGGCGGCCAAGCCGGCTGCACAGCACACCGGATGGCCGCCGAAAGTTGTCACATGGGCCAGAGGCGGATCGCGTGACAGGGTTTGCAAGATGTCCGGCCTGCTCATGAATGCTCCGAGCGGCATACCGCCGCCCAGGGCTTTGGCCAGCACCAGGATGTCGGGGACGACCTGCCAGTGTTCGGCGGCAAAGACTTTTCCCGTCCGGCCAAAGCCGGTGATGACTTCGTCAAAGATCAGCACCGCGCCGACCTCGGAACAGCGCCGGCGCAGGGCCGGCAGAAACCCGGCATCTGGAATCCGCACGCCGCCCTCGCCCTGAATCGGCTCGATGATGACGGCGGCGACACTGTCGTCGATCGCGCCGAGCGCCCGCCTGTCGCTAAAGGCCAAAAACGTCACCGTCGGCAGCAGCGGTTCAAACGGCGTGCGGTATGTGGGATTGCCGCCTACCGAGACCGAGCCGAGGGTGTCACCGTGGAAGCTGCCCACAAAACTGACCAGGCGTGAGCGGCGGGTGTATTTGCGGGCGGTTTTGAGCGCGCCCTCAACCGCTTCGGTCCCGCTGTTGGTAAAATAGGTCACTGACAGCGGCTCAGGCGTCATCTCGGCTAAGCGACGGGCCAGCCGTACCTGGGGCTCCTGGATGTATTCGCCGTAGACCATCGTATGCAGATAGCGGGCGGCCTGGTCCTGGACAGCCCGGAGCACCGCAGGGTGGGCATAGCCGATGCTGGCAACGCCGATGCCGGACAGCAAGTCCAGATACTCGTGGCCGCGGGCATCCACCACCACGCAGCCGCGGGCCGAAGCCACCTCAATGCCCATCGGTTCGGGCGAGGTTTGACACACAAAACGCAGGAAATCGTCACGCAGGGCACTCATAGGGGCAGAGCATACGTCAGGCCCATGTCGCCGGCAAACGGGGCGTCTGCCTCAGCCCGAATCCATTGCCGTCCAGCTCACCAGCTCGGCCAGCCGTGGCCGACCGCCGTGTCGCCAGCCGAGTGGCGGCGTCTGCATGGTGCCGACCGGACAGATGCGGCTCAGCCCACTGTCGGTCAGGACCTCAAGCAGCGCCTGGCGGCGGTGGCCCGCGCTCGGCACGACCGTTCCAACCGCTTCGAGATAGGGTCGCCACGGAGCGAGCAGTGCGCTGAGTTGATCGAATGTGGCGAGCGGCTTGACCCGGACCGTGCGGTAAAGCGGTGAGGGGACAAAGGTCGGGTCGGCCTCATAGATGACCGTCCACTCCGTTCCCTCTGGGCTGGCGTGGAGGACGATATCCCTGCCGGCCAGGGCCTGCCATTCGGCTTCGTCGCGTGCCCGGCGTATCTGGCTGCTGGCCGCCGGGCTGATCCGCCCCCGGGGCAGGCGGGTCTGCCAGCCTGCCAGCGCTCCTGCCAACAGCCCGGCAAACGCCCTTGGTGAGACCGCGCCGTAGTCTTCGACATAGACCAGCTGGGGGGACAGGCAGCCGTGCTGGTCAAACAGCGCCATGTCGTAGGCTGTCCGCTCGGCCGCCTCTTGGGCCTGATCGAGGGCTTCGTGGGTGAGCAGGCTCAGGCTCAGCTTATGGCCGTAGCCGATGAATCGCCCCGACACGCGGCGACGAATCGCCGCCAGACTTTCGTCCGAACCTGAGGCCACGACCAGCCCGGCCTCGGAAAATGCAATATCCTCCAGCTCGACAGTGCCGCCCGGCCAAGTGACCACGGCCAGACAGCTGCCCAGCTCGGGGTCGTGCTGGCGCAGACTGCCGGCGAACAAGCCTTGCAGGCCGCCGCCCGAGGAGGCGGCTTTTACCAGGGTGGCTGATTTCACCAGCAGCGAGAAGACAATGGCGTCCTGGCCGGCACCTGGGAGATTGCCGGCCAGGATGTGGCTTATCAGCCGCGGCCCCCGGGCGCGGAGGCCGCGCTCAACCCGGTCAAGGACGCCGCCGAGTTCAGCGGCCACAAGACCGCGTAAACGCTCGGGCTGATACTCCTGAAAAAGAAGCGGCAGGCTATGCCGGACCATCTCCGGTGAGAGTCCGCTTTCTGCCGGCAGGAGCGCCTCGGCGTGTTGGCGTTCGTCTGAACTGGGGTCAAGAAAGCGAGCCACAACCGCGCTGATGCTGGCCAGAATATCCTGAACCGGACGCCGGACGAGGTGACATTCTCGGGCGCTCAGCAGGCCGGCGATAATGGAACGCAGGGAGTCGGGCGTGAGGGCGGCCATAGGCAGTCAAACGCCACAGCGGCGGATCAGGTCGTGTCCAGCGCGGCCAGAAACTCGTCCAGGGCCAAGGCGCACCCGCGTGCCTCTGCGCCTGGGGCGCGCCCGCTCAGCTCGAACCCGGCCCGCGTCAGATGGCCGACATCATCGGTCTGAATCGCCATGACCGAGCCACAGTTGGCCAAGTCAAGGTGACGGAGGATGCCGGGCTGGCCCGGCGGGACTGCCTGGAGGCTGTCCGGGTCAACCACGAGCGTGCGGGTCCAGGCCGGCCCGATTTTATAGCGCGGCTCGGTGCTGTGATGAAATCGGTTGTACAACACATTGTCATAAAACTGTGAGGCCATCTCGGTCATGCCATACTCATTGACACACGAGTAGCCGGCGACCTTCAGATACTTCCAGCAGGCGTGCAGAAATCCGTTCCGAGACAGCGGCCGCGGCTGACCTTTATCGCCGCCGGTGTCCATGACGCGGCTGCCGGCGGGCAGGGCGAAAGCTGTCTGCTGGCCGGTACACCAGTTGAAGAAGGCCACCAAGGCCGCGGTAATGGCCAGAATACACACCGGGCTGCCCTCGGCCCCGGCCTGGGCCAGGGCGGTGGCAAAGGCCTCGAGCTGAATGCCGGTGTGGTCAATAAAAAACCGGCTGCCGGCTGCCCCACGCTCGGCGATAATCCATTCCGCCATCTGGCTCAGCGAAGAGTCCGGACGGACGCTGGGCGATGGGATCAGGGCCAGCACCCTGAGCCGCCCGCCGTCGGGCAGCACACAGCGATCAAAATGGGTCAGGGCCGCGGCATGATATAAGCGCAGGTCGGGGATGAGGTGACGGCCGCGTTTGTCCCGGCCACGGGTGGTGCCGCTGGTCCGAAAGATCTTCTGAGGCGGGCCACAGGCGAGGTCCAACTCTTTGAAGGCCACGGTCGGCACAGCCGGGATATCCTGCCAGCGGCTGACCGTAGCCGGTCTGGTCCCCCGGGCCGCGCAAAAGCGTTGGTAGGGATCGTTGCGCTCGAACTGGTAGGCAAAAACGGCCAGGGCCAGGGCACTGAAGTCCTTGCCCTCAGGGGCGGCAATAAAGTTGAGCACCTCCGCTTCGATACCCGCAGCCATACGCCAGACTGTAGCGGGCTTGGCTATGGGGTGTAAATGGGCTACACCAGGAGCCCAAGACTCTGGGCCGTGAGGAGAGGCAGCCATGCCATCCATTGAAGAACTGTACGATCAAGCCTACGAGCTGCTGTGTGACGGGGAAGCCGACCGGGCGATTGCAACCTATAAAGCGATTCTCGACCACGATCCCAGCCATGTTGATGCCGTACATGATCTGGCCCACGCCTACGCCGATAACGACATGCTTGACGAGGCGATTGAGACGGCTAAACAGCTGATCGCCCTGACCCCGGATGACGCGATGGGGTTCACCATCCTGTCCCGCTTCTACCAGCAGAAGGGCATGATTCCCGAGGCTGAGGCCGAGGCCGCCAAGGCCCGCGTACTGGACTGGAAGCGGGAGTTGCAAGAGAAAAAGCTGGGCGGGCGCGCGTAGGTGTATGGCCGAACACAGCGACGCCTATATCGTTGGCCGTCTGATCCACCAGACCCGCCTGTTGATTGCAACCGACGACACGATTCCGGTTGAGACCAAACTCCAGACCCAGGCCATGCTCAAAGAATTTGAGGCCGCGGTGGCGGTGGACGAGGCCGAGCAGGACGAGGCCGAGGTCCGCAGCCAGTATGATTTCCTGTACGACGAGCTGCACGATTACGCCGACCTTGAAGCCCTGCTGTCGGCGATGAAGAATTTTATTCACTATCTGTAAGGAGCGGGTGAGCGATGCCGCCCTTAGGACGCAGTGTGTAAGGCTACATACTCACGCAGCGCGTCCCGGGTACTGTCAAAGGCCAGCTTATCCCACGGAATCTCGTCTGGAGCAAAGGTCGCCGTCTCGAGCGTTTCGTCCATAGCTTTGAGTTGTCCACCCACGATAGTGGCCAGATAGACCACGATCACGACCGGGTAGCCGGTATACGAGTAGATATTGAGCAGCCGGTCAATTTTGACTTTGAGATTCACTTCTTCCCGGGTTTCCCGAATGGCCGCGTCCTCAACCCGCTCGCCCTGGTCCATAAAGCCGCCGGGAAAGACCCACTTGCCATAGCTGGGCTCGATGCCGCGTTTGAGCAGGACGATCTTGTTGTTAATAACCGGGATGACGCAGGCGGCGATTTTTGGGTCTTCGTAGAAGATAAACCCACAGCTGCCGCACACGCGCCGCTCGGGCTCATTGGCCTTGACTTTTTTGCGTTCCAGCCGGCCTCCACACTTGGGACAGAAACGGAAACCCGGGCCGTGATGGTGAGCGTGATGATGGGCGTCTGCCACGCTATGTCCTCGGAGAGGGGGTCATCTTAGCACCTTTCGAGAGGAAGACAAGACGATTCATTGTTCTCGCGTGTCCTGGCACGCCGGACGCCCGCCGCCTGGACAGGAAAGGGCTGATGCTGTATGAGCTTCTCAGCGGTCGTCGGCTGGCCGGAAGAAAGGATAGGCAAACGGCATGAAAAAGATATCTCTCCCTGGACTGTGGATCATGGTCGGTCTCGTTCTCAGCCCTCTTTCGCTCCGCGCCCAAGAGGCCGCCGCACCGTCTCTGGTGAGCTTGGCGATGGCGGAGTCAATTATTGCCGCGGCCAAGGCCAAAGCTGAGCAGGAAGGCTGGGCCATGAGCTTTGCGGTAGTTGATAATTTTGGTCGTCCGGTCGCTATGGCGCGTATGGATGGCACACGCTGGATGACGCCCAAGGTGGCCTATAGCAAAGCTTTGACCGCGGCCACCTTTGGCCGCTCCTCAGCCTCGGTTGAAGAGTTTGCCAAGGGTCGCCCGCATCTGTTCAAGAGTGTGCAGAAGCTGATCGGTGAGCCCTTGCTGCCGGCGGGCGGTGGCTTGCCGATCAGGGTTGATGGCAAGCTGCTGGGCGGGGTCGGTGCCAGCGGAGGGACGGAGGCCGAAGATATCGAGGCCGCCCAGGCCGGGCTGGACGCGCTGGGCATGGAGTAGACCGGCGAGCCTTCCTTCATGCGCGCGGCCGCGTCACTCAGCCAGCCCTGTGTCCAGGTCTGCCGGAGCGATAACGAGACGTTTCTCAGGTTGATGTTTTCACTATTTCGGCAATGCGTTGCACAGCCTGACTTAGCGTACCCCCGCAATCATTCAGCCAGGCAGCTACATTTTTGGGGTCTACCTTCAACCATGCCGTATCGGTTCCCCCGGCCCCGCCATGTTGTGGCGTGATCCCCCCAAGCTCCCTCTGTCGCATGATTGTTTGCTTCGGTAGAACCCAACAGTGCGCGTCAAACGGACTAATGCCGAGACATACCGCAAACTGATAATTCTGATCCCGCAACTGTTGGAACGTATAAGTTCCATTTTCCCATAAGGTACTCATTTTTATCTCTGCCCTGATCCCATTTATCAAACGGTCTGCTTCGGAGTTTGGACTTCGAGCGACATCGAATCCTTTACCAGCCAGATACCTTTCCACGATCTTTTCCCCGATCGTTCCTTTTTGTCTTGAAGAGACCCCCTCCCGTATCCATCCGAAAGGACTCCCTTCCCAATCCCTCCTCTTCGCTGCGTATTCTTGACTCAATGTATCCGCCTCTTGTGCGAGAATCCGGACTTCTGCGTCTGTTATGCGTGACATTCTGGAGCCCTTTCCGGCACGTCAAACAAGTCTCGCCGCTCTCGAGGCTCTGAAATCGGTTTTCCCTCTTCATAGAGAGTCGGCTTCGCACGCGCCAGGCGGTGTTCCATAACCCGAATCGCCTCTGGATTGTTATCGACCAGGACAACATCCCGCCCGCTCGTGAACGCCGCTTCTCCTGTCGTTCCGCTCCCCGCAAAGAAATCCAGGACCCGATCGCCCGGATGAGAATGCGTTCGGATAATTCGATTCAGAATAGTCAGAGGCTTTTGGGTCGGATATCCCGTTTTTTCCTTCCCGTTCGTCGGAACAATGGTGTTCCACCAGGTATCGGTTGGCGTTTTTCCCCGCTCCGCTTTCTCCTTCCCGACCAGGCCGGGGGCCATGTATGGGACGCGATCAATCGCTTCATAGCGGTAGGTGTATGCGCTTGGTGTCTTGGCGTACCAGAGAATGTTGTCATGCTTCGGGGACCATCTCCGCTTTGAGCGTGCGCCGTAGTCATAGGCCCATATGATTTCGTTGATAAAGGATGCTCTGCCGAAAATTTGATCCAGCAGCACCTTGCAATAATGCACTTCCCGGTAATCAATATGAAAGAAGAACACCCCCGTCTTTTTGAGTACCCGATAGGCTTCTCGCAATCTCGGCTCCAGAAACTCCTCATACTGCCCAAAAGAGTCAGTGTACGATACCGTCCCCAGCTGAATCGTGCGATACCGCTGGCCCTGATAGCCGGTACGATCGCCGTGCGGGTCCCGGACCGTTTTCAATGTTGTTCTTCCCTGTCGCTTCCCCGTGTTGAACGGCGGGTCAATATAGATCAGATCGAAAGACTCACCCGGAAATGTTTTGAGAATCTCTAGGTTGTCTCCCAGGTGAATCTCTACTTCGCCCTGTGACATTTTTCTCTCCCCTTCTCAGGTGCTACGACCGCTGCCTCGCCGGACCCGTCAACCATGCCCGTCAGGGTATGGGATGATTCTCCATACAAAACCTCGGACACGGCTGCAAGCGAGACGGGGCGGGCTTGACGCTGTGGGACTGAGCAGGTTTAAAGGGCAGGGAAAGGGAGGACGCGGGTGAAAACAATGATTCAGATGGTCCCGTCCATGCCGGTCCGCTCGAACGCCGAGCGCAAACGACTCAAACCGGTTGGACGGAACGTTGAGAAGTATGCCGAGATCATCGACGGCATGGTCGATATTGTCAAGGCGGCTGATGAGTTGGGCTACTGGGGCATGAGTTTTATTGAGCACCATTTTCATTCCGAGGGGTTTGAGATGTTGCCCTGCCCGGGCATCATGAACGCCTGGCTCGGGCCGTATGCCACGCGTATGCGGATGGGCCAACTCGGCTATGTTATGGGTACGCATGACCCGCTGCGGGTAGCCGAAGAAACCGCCCTGTTGGACCATATTCTGAAAGGCCGCTTTTTTGTCGGGTTTGCCCGCGGCTACCAGGCACGTTGGGTGCGGACCCTGGGCCAGGCCTACCAATCGCTGCCCACCCTGTCGCACCGCGAGTCGCCCGATCAGGCCGAGGCCGACGAGAACAACCAGCGCATTTTTCGTGAAATGGTCACGATTGTGAAGAAAGCCTGGACGCAGCAGAGCTTTGCCCACGACGGCGCATATTTCAAGGTTCCTTACCCCCATACCGGCATTGAGAACTATCCGGCCTACCCCTGCGCTCGGGAGTACGGTGCCCCGGGCGAGATCGACGAACACAACCGCGTGCGTCAGATCAGTGTCGTCCCGGCCTCCTATCAACAGCCCCACCCGCCGGTGTTCATCAGCTCGTCGGGCAGCGCCGAGTCGGCCCGCTGGTCGGGACAAGAAGGATTTACCTGCTGTTACTTCGCGCCTGTCCAGGGTGCGCGTGCCCAAGACCTGGCCTATCGTGAGGGGGCGGCCCAGGTCGGCAGAACCCTCAGCCCGGGCCAGGGTCAGGGCTTGCTGCGCTTCCTGTTTGTCGGCAAAACGCGCCAAGAGGCGTATGAGAAGGTGGACCACACGATAGTGCCGTTCTTTTCGCAGTTTGCCGGCCATTTTTTCCCTGGGCTGCTGGCCGAAGGGCACGGCTCACTGTTTGAGCGGGTGATGAACACCGGCCTGATTGTGGCCGGCACGGTGGACGAGGTGAAACGCCAGATCGACGAGATCTATAGCGAGATTCCGTTCGAGTATTTTTCCCTGGTGGCCTATAACGGCTTAGAGCCGCAGGCGCAGCTGATAGAAGACATTGAGATGTTCGCCACCAAGGTCGCGCCGGCCTTTGCCGACGCCTAGCCCGCCACGACACGCCGCGGATATGCCAGAGAAAGGGAGCACTATGTTGACATCGCGGACAACAGGAAGGAGCCGGCGGCTTGTCCGGTTGAGCCTCGCCGTGGGGCTACTGCTGGCCGGCACCTTGACCGGCCGGCCGGCCGTGGCCCAGCCCAGCCTGTTTTTCATCGGCGACAGCCTGACCGACACCGGCAACCTGTACCAGGCAACCACCGTCCTGAACGCCCGATCTCCCCAGGTGCCGGTGCAGCCGCCCAGCCCGCCGTATTACTCGGGCCGGTTTTCCAACGGCCCGACCTATGCTGAGGTGCTGCCCGGCCTGCTTGGCGTGTCTGAGTCAAACGTCTTCAACCTCGCCTTTGCCGGCGCAGAGTCGGGAGAGACGAACGCCTACCCGGACCCGGCTGTTGCTTCGTTGTTCAACCTGCTCAACGTTGACGCGCTCGATCAGGTCGGCAGGGCGGTCGGGCGAGGGGTGGCTGGTCCGAACAGCCTGGCCGTCTACTTCATCGGGGCCAACGACTATGTGAACAATGCCGGCCGGATTGCCGCCGGCGCGCTCACCCCCCAGACCCTTGTCGGCACGGTCATCGGCAATATCAACACCGGCCTCGGCACGCTGGCCGGGGCTGGTCAGAGACGCTTTGCCGTCCTGAACCTGCCGGATATGGGCAGGACGCCACGCGCGCTGGCCCTCGGCCCGTCGATCTCGGCCGGCCTCAGCCAGCTCACCGCGGCCCACAATACCGCCCTGCTCAGCGCAGTGACCGTGCTTGAATCCGCGCGTGAGCTTGACATCACGCTGGTGGCAATGGACGACCTGTTCGCCGACATGCTGGACAACCCGGCTCTCTACGGCTTGAGCGACACCCGCCGCCCCTGTTTCTATACGGCGGTGGCCAGCCCCGAGGTGCGTGACTGTTCGACTCCAGAGACGGCCAACGCCGGCCTCTTCTATGACGGCATCCACCCAACCGCCCGGACACACCAGGTTGCCGGCCAATATGTGGCCGCCTATCTCGACATGAAGGCCAACGCCGGGGCCGACATCACCGCCCGCTCCATGCTGGGCCTGCTGTCATCGCGCTCCCAGCAGCGCCTGATGGAAGCCCGCCTGCTGTCGGCGCGCTCCTGCTTCGGGACGGACGCCGTTGAGTTGGGACAGTTCTCCCTGCACCTCACCGGCGACTTCGGTATGGGCGACCGGGACGGCGACGCCGGCCAGCGCGGCTTTGACTATGACACGACCGCCGGGATGCTGGGGCTGGACTGGCGGTTTCAGCAGTCGGCCATGCTCGGGGCCGGCTTTGGCTACAGCGAGGCCGACCTGGAGTTGGACGGAGGCCGGGGGCGGGCTGACCTGGAGAGCTGGTTCGGGACCGTCTACGGCACGGTGAGCAACAGGGCGATGTATGTGGACGCAGCCGTCGGCTATGCTGCGGACGACTACCGCTTCTCGCGTCCTACCGGCTTCAGCCCGCGTCCCACCGCCTCAGCCAACCCCAGAGGCTCAACCTGGTTCGCCCTGCTGAGTGGCGGCTACAACTTCCAGTACGGCAACACGAGCTTCGGGCCGATCATCGGCGGCCGCTGGACCGAATCTCAGCTCGACGGCTACCAGGAAAGCGCCGGCCCGCTCGCCCTGTCGGTCAGAAGCAGCGTCCACGAAAGCTGGGTCGGCTTTCTCGGCGGCCAGGTGTCCAGCCTCGTGCAGTTTGGCCCCGTGTGGGTCGCGCCGCACCTGCGCATCACCGGGGAGTATGACTTTGGCGACGAAGAGCAGGTCAGGGGCAGGCTCGGCTCCGGCCAAACCGTGTCCGGCAAGGTAGCCGACAACGAGCCGGCCGCAGTCTTCGGCGGCGGCATTGAGTTCGGGGTCGGTGCCAGCCTGGCCGCCCAGGTCAGCGGCGAGACCAGCCTGACACGCGCCGGCGGCATGGACTCCGGCGTCCAGGGCCGTCTGATCGCACGCTTTTAGCCACACGCCAAGCACCACACAAAGGAGGGGTATCGTATGATCTACGAAATGCGAGTGTACACCTTACAGCCGGGCAAGGTCCCGGAGTTTCAAGCCCTGATAGAGCACGAAGCCCTGCCCGTCATCAGCAAGTACTCCAAGCTGGTCGGCTGGTGGTCAACCGAGGTCGGGCCGCTCAACGAGGTAGTCCATATCTGGGCCTACGAGGATATGAATCACCGCGCCCAAGCCCGGGCCGCCCAGGGCGCAGATCCCGCCCTGCAGGCCTTCCGGCCCCGCGCCCAGGCGATGATTGTGAGCCAGTACAACAAAATCCTGACGCCGGCCAGTTTTTCGCCTTTGCAGTAGCCCCCTCACAAACGATGGTGTCGCAGGGCCAGCGACACGTTCACAGACAGATAGCGCAGAGGCTCGGGTGGCAGCCAGCCGGCCCTGGCTGGCGAGGACATGAGCGCCACATCCGGGCTGGGCTGGCCTGCGTACAGCTCGCACATCAGCCTGCCGCCATAAAATCCGTTCACCAAGCCGAAGCCGTTGTAGCCGACGCTGAACAGGAGACTCTTGTCACTGTCCAGCCGTCCCAGTAGCGGCGTATGGGCGCGGGTCAGCGCCATCACGCCGCTCCAGTTGTAGGCGGCTTGGACGCTGCCCAGATAG
Source organism: uncultured Binatia bacterium (SeqCode) (assembly GCA_965200965.1). Lineage (GTDB taxonomy): Bacteria > Desulfobacterota > Binatia > Bin18 > Bin18 > JAAXHF01. Next base: position 3,096,235 of record OZ241744.1, on the reverse strand, counting down.
GGATAGCGTTCGACCAGGCGCTCGGCCAAGCGCTGATAGGCCCTGGGCCGGTGACGGGAGGCGACCCGACTGTTGTAATCGTAGCGGGCACCGCCCCTGATCAGCAGGCGGCCATCGGGGGTGAGGCGAATGGTATGGCTGGCGTCCATTTCATACCGGCCCGGCAGGCTGGTCCAGGCACCGTGGCCGACGGCGGTCTCGTCCAGCGGTTGGGTCACCATGACGTACAGATGGAGGGGCATCAGAATACGCTTGAACAGGCCGAGTTGAGGCGTGTAAGCGTTGGTGGCGATAACGACCGTGTCGGCCCTGAGCTGGCCATCCGGGCAGACCAGCTCGACCGCTTTGCCCCGCCGGAGCCGCTGCACCGGAGTGTGTTCGTAGATGTGGACACCGAGACCCTCGACAGCGGCTCTGAGACCCCGGACGAGTTTACCCGGATGCAGGGTGGCCCAGTGGGGCAGGAACACCGCGGCCGGATAAAACTCCGAGCGAATCTTTGCGGCCAAGTCTCGGCCCTGCCAGAGTTGAACCGATTGGCCGAGCTGAGCGTAGGCCGCGACCTGTTTCTCCAGCGTCCGCGTCTCGGCGTCTTTCTTGGCCAGCCGCAGCGCGCCGCTCTCCCGGAGGTCGCAGTCAATCGCCTCCCGTGTAATGGTGTGAACCAGATGCCTATAGCCGCGCTCGGCGTAGCGGGCGTAGGGTTCGACCGCGGCCACCCCCTGGTCAAAAAAGAGACTGTCCCAGCCGTGATATTCGCGCGAGATGAAGCCGCTGCTGCGCCCGCTCGCCCCAAAGCCGACCCGCTGTCCTTCAAGCACCACAATATGTTTGTCGGGATAGCGCCGCTTGAAATGGTAAGCAGCACTCAGCCCTGTTATCCCGCCGCCAACGATAGCCAGGTCGGCCCGCACCCGACCGTGCAGCCGCGGGGCGGTCGCAGGTGGCTCGGTCAGCCACACACTGTCTGGCGTGTCGCTCAGCGTCGCCGTCACGCTTGCCGCTCTCCGATACAGGAGGGGAGAAAGGGGGTGATGTCCATGCTGCCGGCACAGGCAACGATATCGGTGTACTCGTCACGTTCGTAGTGCAGGGTCACGCTGGCGTCGCTACGCGCCTGTGGCATGGGGCTGCTCCTTGTTTGCCGGGCGTCTTCCGTCTGGTACTCTGCATGGGCTTGAAACCGCTTCCTGTCAGCGAACGCTATCGTTGTTGTGCCGGAGCTTGCAAGGCAAAGAGAGTGGGATGAAAAACTCTGTGGACTACCCGATACGCATCATCCCCCAGCTCGCCATACCCATGCCGGACGGGGTCAGGCTCGGCGTTCGCCTGTACATGCCGGACGCTCCAAACGACGGACCGTTTCCGGCCATTGTTGAGGCCCACCCCTACCGCAAAGACGACAACAAGATCGCGCGTGATTGGCGCACCCACAGCTATTTGGCCCGCAAGGGCTATATCGGGGTCCGGCTTGATACCCGGGGCAGTGGAGCCTCGGAGGGCATTGCCGACAATGAGTACACCCGCCAGGAACAACTCGACTGCCTGCACGCGCTGGACTGGCTGGCCGACCAGCCGTGGTGTAGTGGCCGGCTCGGCATGTACGGTTCATCCTACGGGGGGATCAGCGCCATTCAGACTGCTATGCACGCCCCGCCCCAGCTCAAGGCGATTGTTGCCCTGCACGCCCTCGTTGACCGCTACGGCCAGGACGTGCATTACCACGGCGGCTGTCTGCCGGTCAACGAATCGGTCGCCTGGGCGGGCCGCATGGTGGCCTTGAACGCCCTGCCGCCGCTGCCGGAAATCGCCGGCGACGAGTGGGAGGCACGCTGGCGGGAGCGGCTTGAGCGCACCCCACAGTGGCCGTTTGCATGGCTCCGCCACCAAACCCGCGACGCCTACTGGCAGAATGGCTCACTGTGTGAGGACTGGGCTGCAATGCAGTGCCCGGTGTTCGCCATTGGCGGCTGGGCCGACAGTTATCGGGATTTTGTTCTCCAGATGTTGCAGCACCTGCGCGCCCCGTGCAAGGGCCTCATCGGGCCGTGGCTGCACGACATGCCGCATGTGGCCCGGCCCGGTCCCCAGATCGATCATCTGCGAGAGATGCGGCGGTGGTGGGACTACTGGCTCAAGGGGCTTCAGAACGGCGTCATGGACGAGCCTAAGCTGACGGTGTGGGTTCAGGGCTCGCGCTCGCCCGATCCGTATCGGGATATCACGCCCGGTCACTGGCGGTCTGAAACCGAGTGGCCGGTGGCTCGAACCGACTACCAGACCTGGTATCTCGGGCCGGCCGGGACGTTTGGGCTACAGCCGCCGCCGGACACGCCCCCGGTTTCCTGGCAAGGCCCCCCAAGCCCCGGTCTGGCCGCCCCGTTCTGGTGTACCGGCCCGCGGCCCGGCGGGCTCCCCCGCGACCAACGCCGCGATGACGCCTGCTCGCTGACATTCACCACCCCGCCCCTGTCCGAGCCGCTGGAGATTTTGGGCTTCCCCCGACTCGAGCTCTACCTTGCCGCCTCGGAGCCGGTCGCGCAGCTCGCGGTCAAACTGTGCGATGTCGGCCCCGACGGCTCTTCCCTGCTCGTAACCCGTGGCGTGCTCAACCTGACCCATCGGGACAGTCACGCGCAGCCGACCCCACTGGTACCCGGTCGGGTCTACCCGGTCCGCCTTGAGCTGAGCAGCATCTGCCACGTTTTTGCCCCGGGCCGTCGCCTGCGGCTGAGTCTGGCCGGGGCCGACTGGCCGCTGGTCTGGCCGCCCCCGCGCCCGACCAGCCTGAGCCTGTACTACGGCGCAACCCATCCCTCTCGGCTCGTCCTGCCCGTTATCCCGGCCCGGTCTCCGGCGTTGCCGGCACCGGTCTTTGCTCTGCCCGAGGTGCCGGCCGCCCCTGTCCGCTCAGAAGACACCGAACGCGCATACACCGTTCGGCACGATATGGTCGATGGCACAAGCACGCTCAGCAGCCGGGTCGGCGGCACGAGCTTCCTGACCGAACAGGGACTGCGCATGACCGAGACCAACGCCAAAGACCTGTCTCTCCGAGACGGTGACCCCCTGAGCTGCACGGCCCAGATGCGCCGCCACCTGGAGTGGGAACGGACGGCTTGGAAAATTGTCATCGACAGCACGATCACGCTGAGTTGCACCGCGCAAACCTTTCTTGCTGTGATTGAACTCCAGGCCACCTACAACGACACCCTGATCTTCAGCCGGCGCTGGCGGGAAGAGTTTCCGCGGGTGTTGGGCTGAACTGGGGTCCATCCTCAGTCCCGGAGATACGCATGTCTACCTCGCTTCATGCCGGTACCTGGTTTCCCGACCTGTCCCTGCCCGACCACACCGGTCGGCGCGTCAGCCTGTCGCAGCTGACCGCCCCGGATGAATTCGACCGGCACCTCGGCTTTGCGCATGGCCGACCGCTGATCGTTGTGGTGTATCGCGGTTTTTTCTGTCCCAGAGACCGCCTCCAACTCAGCCAGATGGTCGCTTTTTACCCCGAGGTCGAACTCAACCACACCGGGCTGGTGGCGATCAGCACCGATACCCCAGCCGTTGCCGCCGCCTATCGGGCGGGTTTGGGCGCTCGCTTTCCTTTTCTGAGCGACTACCAGCGGCAGGCAATTCGGCGGCTGAACATCGTCGATACCACCGACGGCGAATACCCCGATGTCGCTATTCCGCATACCCTGTGTCTGGCACCCGATCTGAGCATCCACAGCGTGTATGTCGGCTGGTGGCTGGCCGGGCGACCGAGCGTGGAAGAGTTGCGCCAGGATATCCGGGCTGTCAGATCACGGCTGGCCGATTATGCCCACGCCGCCTGGGATACCCCGGCGGTGAAGGCGGTCCGCGTTCCGGCCGCCTACTGGCACGCACAGACCGCGCTCACACCGTGGCGGACAGTCGGGCAGGGACGGGGCAGGGTGGCATGGTTCGCCGCCGGGCGGGGGCTGATACACTCGGATCAGGGCGAAGAGATTTTTGTCCACTTCAGCGGTATTCCGGGTCAGGGCGACCGCAGTCTGAGACCGGGCGACCGGGTTGCCTTTGAGATTGCCCAGGGGCCACACGGACGGTACGCGGTGGGGGTCAGGCTGGCAGAGCGGGTTCTTTGATACCGCCCTGAACCAAGGAAAAGGCTTGGCCAAGGCCGGGGCTGGCATTGCCAAACAAGCCGCCCAGAAGGCACGGCTAGGCTACGACGCGGGCTATGCGGCCGCTCTGAAAGATGCCGAAGGCGATTATGCGGCGGGCTACCAGGCCGGCCTTGCCCAAGGCAGGGCGGAAGCCGTCCGGCTCCGGGAAAAGGTGGAAGCAATGGCCGCGGCCGTGGCCAAGTTTGCGGGCGATTTTCAGGGCAGAGCGGAAACCCTGCTAGAGAGCCTGGAAGGAAGGAAAGATGATGCAGGAACGGACGCATAAAACGCTCAACTTTGAGGTCGAGCAGAGCCACACACTCGCCATTAGACGCCTTGCCCTCGACCGGGGAGTATCAGCAACGCGGCTCTACAGGCAGGCTATCGAGGAGTTCGTCAAACGGCATTGCCCAGCACCTGAACCGGAGAAGGCAGAGGCAGAGGGCAAAGACTGAAACGGACAGCCCCGGCTCTACCCGGAGCCGGGAAGCAGGACTAACCCCATACCCGCCCGTCCGGGCGGGCTATCCCTACCCCATCAAAACCCGCCCACGTTGCCCTAGAACGGGCTAAATCTCTTACCCCTATATCAGTGTAATGGCTTAGGTGATAAGGAAGGGCTAGCAGACCTACCCTAGCGCGTGTTCAGGAAGGAAAATCTATGACCCAAGGCTATCTGCTGCTGTCGCCCAAGTCCCAGGTGATTTCGGGTATCGCCCTCGTCCTGGGCTTTTTGGCTAGTCCGCCCGCCTTTGGGCAAATGGCCACCACAACGGCAACGTCAAGCCCGCCTTATGACGTGACTACAGCCGCGGGCTATCGGGAATGGGCTATCCGCTATGCGGCCGCGGCATGCGGTGATTCGGTGACACTTCTCACGTTTGACGCTAACCCGCCGGGCGGGCTTCCGGCAGTCACTAACCCGCGCGATGCCGAGTTTGCATGGCGGTTGGAGGGTGAGGACATCCTCGTTACCGGCATACCTGACGGGGTTTATGCTTTGACATCGGCTTGTCTTCCAGGATTGCAAATGTTCTGCTATTCAGGGCCGCCTTATACCGACACATTTAGCGGGGGGCAGGTAGGGCTAGGAATGTCATGCGCCCAACTCCGCTTGCCACCTCTTGACGCGACAGTACAAGCGGGAGGTTGGACGTCTCTAGGCTCTGCCCAGGTTCGGATTCAGAGCCTACCGCCCGGCTATAGTCGGTATGGTGAACCGCCACCACCAACACCACCACCAACGACAAGACGGCCGACCCCCCCCCCGGACCTGAACCCGAAGAACCGGCTGAACCCGTGGGCAACCTGGAGGTTCCTAGCGACGGCTCATTCCAGAGCGGGATAGGGTTTGTCTCCGGTTGGGCATGTGAAGGCCGTTCTGTCTCAATCGTCATAGACGGCGGTCTGCACCTTCCGCCGGTAGCCCGGAATATCGCCCGCGGTGATACCGAAGCCGTATGCGGCGATACCAATAACGGCTTTATCACGCAATGGAACTGGAACTTGCTTGGGGAAGGAACATACACCGCGGCGCTTGTGATAGACGGACAGACCATGCAGAGCAACACCTTCACCATTACCACAATGGGGCAAGAGTTCATCAGAGGGCTAGAGCGGGATGTAGTGGTGAATGACTTTCCAGCCCCCGACGAGGACGTGCTTCTCCGCTGGCAAGAACCCGTGCAGGGCTTTGTCTTGGTTCCAAGCTCAGAGCCAACCCCCACACCGGAGTCGACGGCTACGTCAACTCGTGCTTGGCTCGAGGTGCCTGCTAACGGCTCATTCCAAAGCGGTATCGGCTTTATCTCCGGCTGGGCATGCGAGGGGGAGCTTGTGGAAATCGTTATCGACGGAGGGTTACGCATTCCGCCGGTAGCCCGGAATATCGCCCGCGGTGATACCGAAGCCGTATGCGGCGATACCAATAACGGCTTTATCACGCAATGGAACTGGAACTTGCTTGGGGAAGGGACATACACCGCGGCGCTTGTCGTAGACGGGCGGACGGTTCAAGAAAACCGCTTCACCGTTACCACGCTCGACGAGGAGTTCATCAGAGGGCTAGAGCGGGATGTAGTGGTGAATGACTTTCCAGCCCCCGACGAGGACGTGCTTCTCCGCTGGCAAGAACCCGTACAGGGCTTTGTCCTGGTTCCAGGCTCGACGGACTAGCGGACAGCCCAGAAAAGCCGCCCACGTTGCCCTAGGACGGGCGACAAGCCTTCACCCCTAGCAACTTAACACTAGGACGCGAGTTTGTCCGCGGTGTAAGGTCCTATTGTTCTGATTTTCCACACCCCATTTACCCCGGCCGGTCTGTGTTCCTGACATGGGAAGAGAGCAAGCATGGAGACCCACACAGCCGGGCAGGGCGGCTGAGCCGCGCCTCAGCGTTCCGGGAGACGACGGTCGGCCAGGAAGCGCCTGCGCTAACTCTTGCGGCTGGACTCGCTCGGCTGCTAGGGTCCTGCCTGCAAACTGCAACAAGGGAGGGCGAGATGGCAGACGAACACTACCTCCGGGCCATCGGGGCGGCTGAGGAGCAACTGCTCCGTTTCCTGCGAACGTTCGAGTCAATTCAAGAGCATATTCACTTCGGCGATACCGGCAACTCCCAGGCCCGGCTCCAGGAGGTGACAGGCGATATGTTCTCGACCCTGAGTGCTGAGTTGGCCGCGCTTTCGCCCCCGGACTCGCTGACCGGGTTTCACGCGACCTTGAGTGCCGCTCTCGTCCAGTGCGGCAACGCCGCCGAGGCATTTTTGAAGCCGGCCGGCAAAGATTTTTCGGCGGCCTTTTTGCACAGCCGCTGGGCCTTGTGCAAGGCGATGAACCTGCTGTACGACATCCGGGCCCACACCCCGACCCTCCAGGAGTACTGGTTGCTGCCCGAAGCGCTGGCGCATCGAGACGCCCTGGAAACACCGGCACCCGAGGCCGAGGTACCGGTCGGCCTGATGCACACCAAGCGCACCGACGCCCACGCGGCCTATTCCCTGTATGTGCCTGAGCATTACAGCCCGGACAAAGAATGGCCCCTGATTATCTGTCTGCACGGTGGCTACGGCCGCGGCGAGGACTATATTTGGTCCTGGCTGCGGCCGGCCAAGAGCAAAGGCTATCTGCTGCTGTCGCCCAAGTCCGTGGATGTGACTTGGGCGGTCCTCCAACCGCAGATCGATGTCGATTCGATCACCAGGATGTTCGAGGAAGTGGTCGCCGCCTATACGGTTGATAGGAGTCGGGTCTATCTGTCCGGCCTGTCCGACGGCGGAACCTTCACCTACCTGCTCGGCCTGAGCCGGCCGGACCTGTTTACCGGCATTGCCCCGATTGCCGGCGACTTTCACGCCATGCTTGACCCCATGCTGCGCCGCAAGCAGGGCCAAGACCTGCCGATCTACATCGTCCACGGCGTCCACGACTTTATTTTCCCGGTGGCCACGATCCGGCAGGGCTATGAGCTGCTCCGCCACATCGGCTACAAGGCGACCTACAAAGAACTGCCCGACTGGGGGCACGCCTATACGTCGAGCATCAACGCAGAGCTGGTGTTGCCGTGGTTTGCGGGTCTGGAGCCGAGGAAGCGCTGAGTCAGACATGCAGGACAAGGCCGGCCCCGAACCCACCCGCCTCGTCCTTGTCGGAGCCGGCCACGCCCATCTCGAAGTGCTGCGGCGGTGCATCCTCAACCCTCTGCCGCATGTCGAGTTGACCGTTGTTTCTCTGGATGACGACCAGCACTACTCGGGTATGCTGCCCGGTTATGTGGCCGGTATATACCCGCAAGAGGCTATCAGGATTGAGGTCGCCGCCCTGACACGGCGGGCGAACGGGCGCTTTATCAGGGCCGAGGCACTGGGGCTTGAGCCGACCCGGCGGACGGTGCGGCTGGCCGGGGCCGAGCCGGTTGCCTACGACCTGGTCTCGTTCAACCTTGGCTCCCAAGCCGCGGGGGCCGAGGCGGTCAAGCGCCACGCGCTTGTGCTCAAGCCCTTCTCTCAGGCTCTTGAGTTGCGGCGGCGCATTGAGGCCCTGGCACAGGAACAGAACGCCGGTGTGTGCCGTATTGCGGTGGTTGGCGGCGGACCGGCCGGCTTTGAGATGGCGTGTGCGCTTGAGGCCGTGCTGAGGCGGGCCAACCGGATCCATCAGGTATCATTGTTTGAGGCGGCAGCCACCATGCTGGGCGGCTACTCGGCCGCGTTTCGCCGCCGAGCCGGGCGGATTCTTACCCGTAGAAACATTGCGGTGTATACCGGCCAGCGCGTGCGCCACGTTCATACCGAGGCGGTCGAGTTGGACAACGGCCGTTCGCTGCCGGCCCGGCTGACCGTCTGGCTGAGCGGGCCGGCACCGCCGGCGGTGTTCGACAACTGTGGTCTGTCGCTGGACGACAGAGGCTTTCTGCTGGTCACGGACAGCCTGCGCGCGCTTGACGATGGGCGGGTGTTCGCCGTGGGTGACTGCGCCAGCCTGGCCGCTTACCCCTGCACCCCCAAGGCCGGCGTGTACGCGGTCCGCCAAGGCCCGGTGCTGTGGGACAGTCTGGCGGCCAAGCTGTACGGTCGGTCGGCCCCGTGCTACAGGCCGCAGGCCAGCTTCTTATCAATTTTGAACACCGCGGACGGCAGGGCGCTGCTGCGCTATAAGCGGCTGGTATCGCATAGCCGCCCGGCATGGCGGCTCAAGGACTGGATCGATCGGCGCTTTGTGGCCCGCTACCGGGACGTGCTGTCGCTGACAACATGAACTGTTGGTCGACACTGGCCTTCGTCGCTCTGGTTCGCCACCGACCGCGCAAACATCAAGCTGTCTTCGTTGACGAAGACGGACGCTAGCACAGGATCAGCGCAGGAAGAGAACTGGACGCCGGCCACCGTGTCGCCCCTAATCAGGAGACCGGCGAAGCTGTTGCATTGGGCAAAAATCCGATTAAAGGCAAAGCCTGATGAAGCAAAGCATCGCCATATGGCATCTGACGCTACTGCCTGGATGAACTGATTCACCTGTCACAGGAGGGAGTATGCGGGTAAAACCTGGGCCAGACCGAGAGGGCATTGAGAAAAAGACACGCGCTTCCTTTGAGGACGAGTTTCAGCCCAAGGGAGGGCGTGGCCGGGCGTACCAACCCTCCGCGGGCACTGAAGCCCCTGAGCCGTCGGGCTATGAGGCCAGAACGGTGATCGCCAGGTCCCGGCGCATCGGCAGCCGGGAACGCGAAGTCGCCGCGGACAGTCCCACCGACCTGACCCGCATCTACCGGCCCGGTGCCAAGTCAGCCGCAGCGCATCCACCCCAAGGCGCAGCCTCGGCAATGGACGATCCGCCGGTGGGCTGGCTGGTGGTGGTCCGGGGGCTGGGCCAGGGCCGGACTGTCACCCTTGGCCACGGCATGAGCCCCATTGGCCGGGACCGCGGCGAACAGGTCTGTATTGATTTTGGCGACCGGATGATTTCCCGCCGCCGTCATGCGTCGTCACCTATGACCCCAAGGGCAGGAAGTTCTATCTCCAGCACGGCGGCGGTAAGAACCTGACGTATCTGGGCGATGTCCCCGTGCTCGTCCCGACCGCGCTGCCAGGATTTTCCACAATAACCATTGGCGGGACCGTTCTGTTGTTCGTTCCGCTGTGTGGCGAGCGGTTCGGCTGGGAAGACTATGAACACTAGAGCATGGTGGAATGCCGTAGAACAGTGGGTAGCCGGCGAGCAGATCCGCGGTGGCTGCGACTATCAGGAAGACAATTTCGCGCTGACCCTGCTGGCCGGCGAGCGGTCGGCCAGCGACCGGTTGCTGCTGGTGCTGGCCGACGGCATGGGCGGCCACGCCGGGGGGGGCGGTGGCCAGCGACACGGTCGTGCAGGCGTTCTGGACCGGCTTTCGCCGGGCCGCGGCTGAGGTTGCGACCAACCTGCGGGCCGGCGTTGAGGCTGCCAACGCCGCGGTCAGAGCGAAACAGCAGTCCGATGCCGCTCTGGCGGAAATGGGCTCGACCCTGGTGGCCGCCCTGGTGCCAGGCCAACGCCTGTACTGGGCCAGCATGGGCGATTCCGGGCTGTGGCTGTTCCGGGCCGGCCAGCTGCGACGGCTGAACGAAGATCACTCCATGCGCCCGCTGCTGTTTGATCTGGTTGAACTCGGCAGGATGACCCGAGAAGAGGCCCTGGCAGACCCTCGGGCGCATCATCTACGGTCGGCCATTACCGGCCGTGATCTGCCCCTGGTCGAGATCGCCGCGGACGGCTATCGGCTCAAAGCCGATGACGTGGTGCTGCTGGCCAGCGACGGCCTTGAGGTCCTGTCTGAGGCGCGGATAAGCGGCCTGAACGCACAGCGGGGGACCGACGCCCGCGGACTCGCCCGCGCCCTGCTTGACGCAGTAGACGAAGCGTCAGGTCAGGACAATCTTGATCCCAGGCAGCACGGGAGTGCCCGGTCGCTGACCTCAGCCCCGGTGGGCCGCGTGCTGGCCTCGGTCAGTCTGTCCCTGCCGCTGATCGAGACCGAATGCCCGAGCCTCGAAGAAGAAACGCGCCGGCAGCTAGCGCAAGCCCGGCAGGAACAGGTCCAAGCCCTGCAATGTGCGCGCGCCGCGGCCGCCCAGAGAGTCCGGCCTGCCCAGCAGGAAAAAGAAGCTGCTGGGCAGGCCACACGCGCCGCCGAACAGCAAGCTCAGGAAACCGCCGCGGCCCTGCAACAAAAAAATGAAGAGGCCGAACGCACGGCCCAGGAACGCGCCACGGCCGAGCGCGTGGCCCAGGAGAGATCAGCCGCCCTGCAACGCGACCGGGAAGCCGCAGAACGGTTGGAGTGGGAAGCCCGGCAGCAACACCGTCGGACACTGCGCTCTGCGTCCATTATCGGCGGGCTGTTGCTGATCGGCATTCTTGGGACGCTGTGGAGCAAGCGCCGCCGGCTGCGTGCCGCAGAAGCCGCAACGCGCCGGATGCAGTCCGCGCTGTCCGAGGTATCGGCCCGGGACCGACTGCGCAGCAGCGCGCCGGACATGTTCCTTGAAGGCACAAGGCCACCTGTGGCCCTCAAAATCCCCGGCGCTTCCCTGGTTGACCAGCCGGGTGCCATCGTTGGCAGAAACCCATCGGAAGCGACCTTTGTCATCAACCATGAACAGGTCTCCCGCCGGCACTTCCGGCTCTTCCTGGCCTCGGGGCGGATTATGATTGAGGATCTCGGCTCAACCAACGGCACGCAGCTCAACGGTCAGCCAGCCGAACCGGGTCAGCCCCAGCCACTTGACGACGCCAGCCACCTCCAACTCGGCGATCTCGAACTGAGGGTGCGCATCGGCCATTAGCACCAGCGGCGATGTCCTGACCATGCGATATGCGGCTGAGCGTTGCGTCCCTTTGACCGGCTCTCCCTCCGCTCTGTGTAGCTTGACATTTCCGACTGCTCTGCATTAGGTGTCCCCATGCGTTCTGCTGTATGAAATCTGGCTCCATCGGTCGGCTGAGGTCGGCGGCTGCCAGGTGCATGGCCAAGAGTTCAGCGGCCGCACGGGCGGCAACTGTGCATTTCATCGAGGGAAATGATCATGGAATACATTAACGCCCTGCCAACAGGGACCCGCTTAGAGGAATACGAGATCCGGGATGTGCTCGGTCACGGTGGCTTTGGCGTCACCTATCTGGCCGACGACACCCATCTCAACAAACCTGTGGCACTCAAGGAATACCTGCCGCGCGACTTTGCCACCCGTGTCGCCGGCGGCTCGGTGACACCCCACTCCGATGCCGCGGCCACAGACTACCGCTGGGGGCTGGAAGGCTTCCTGGCCAAGGCACGCATCCTGGCCCGCTTTGACCACCCGCACCTGAACAAAGTGTACCGCTTTTTTGAGGCCAACGGCACGGCCTACCTGGTGCTGGAATATATTGACGGCCAGACCTTGAGCCACCTGCTGAGCAAATATCCCACCCTGCCGAGCGGGCATCTGCAACGCATTATCGCCGAAGTGCTGGACGGGCTGGAGGATGTCCATGCGGTGGGCTATGTGCATCGGGACATCAAGCCCAGCAACATCATGCTGCGCCAGGACGGCAGCACGGTCCTGGTGGACTTTGGCGCGGCCCGCTCGGCGGTTGAGCAGCGGTCGAGAAGCATCAACTCAATCCTGACCCCAGGCTATGCGCCAATTGAGCAGTACGGCAGCAGTGAAGACGATGTTGGGCCGTGGAGTGACCTGTACGCGCTGGGGATGGTGGCCTATCGGTGCCTGAGCGGCCTCGGCGATGCCGAATTGCAGTTGCACGACGCGGTGACGCGGGCGCGCGCTCAGCGCAAAGGCGATCAGGACCTGACCCCCGCGGCTGAAGTGGGCAAAGGGACGTATGACACCGGTTTTCTGGCGGCCATAGACTGGGCCATCCGAGTCAACGAAGAAGACCGACCACAGACCATCGCGGCCTGGCAGGAAGCCTTCCTTGGGGGCAACGGCGCGACAGCCCCGCCTCCCGTCCCGGCATCGTCCCCACATCCGACCCCGGACGCCGCTGCCGCGAAGAAGCCGCCTGTCTTGTCCCCGGCCGGCGGGTTTGGCCTTGTCTCGAAAGCGGCGCTGGCCGTGGTCGGGGCGGTGGTCCTCGGATCCGGGCTGTGGCTGCTCTATCCAGACTTGGCCAGCATGATCGGCGCTGACTCTACAGACCAGTCCAGGCCGGCGCTGAGAAGCGCGCCACCCGACCCGACGACCGCCAACGCCCTCACCGATTGGAAGGAAGCGCAGAAGATTGATACGCCCGAATCCTACAGACAATTCATCGATCGCCACCCGGACAGCCCCTTGACCAAGCTGGCCGAAAGAAAACTGGCTGAGTAAGACAGGGAGGGATGTTCAGCCATGCCAGCGCAAAGCCCGAACAGCACCATCCTTGTGGGGGCCCTGCTCCTCCTGATGCTGCCCAGTCCGGTCGGTGCCCAGACCGAGGAGGAAGTAGAGGCCGCGTTCTGGCGGAGTGTGGCGTGTGAGGACGCCGAGGACATGGAGCTCTATCTGGAGACCTTCCCGGATGGGGCCTATGTAACAGAAGCGGCTGGCTGTCTGGAGCGTGGTTCAGACTTGGACCGGGAGGCGCGTATCACGATCCAGCAGGGTCTGGCTTCGCTGGACTTCCCGATGGGCCCGGCAGACGGGCTGTTCGGGCCGACAACACGGTCGGCCCTGCGGCTCTGGCAGGGGCAGAAGGGCTTTGCGGCGACCGGTTATTTGACCCGGGAGCAAGCGGATGTGCTCATAGCACAGGGCGGGGCAGCGGTAGCACAAGAGCAGGAGCGCGAAGCCGCGGCACGGGCGGCAGCCGAGCAGGTCCGCCAGGAACGAGCGGCGGCTGAGGAAGCGCGCCGGCAGCGGCAGGCAGAAGAACAGCGCCAGCGGGCGGCCGCAGAAGAAGCGCGCCGGCAGGCCGAAGAGCAGCGCCAGCAACGGGCACTCCTGGAAAGCCTGGCACCCGAGTTCAGCAACAGCCTCGGCATGGAGTTTATGCTCATTCCGCCGGGCAAGTTTCAGATGGGGACCGACAACGGCGGGCCGGGTCAAGGCCCGGCCCATCGGGTGACGATCAGCCAGCCTTTCTATCTGGGAAAAACCGAAGTCATGCAGGGTCAGTGGCAGGCGGTCATGGGAGACAACCCATCGGCGCTCTCCAACTGTGGTGCGAATTGCCCGGTCGAGAACGTATCCTGGGAGGAGGTCCAGGCTTTTATCGGGAAGCTGAACGCCTTGGAAGGAGGGACGCGGTATCGCCTGCCGACCGAAGCCGAGTGGGAGTACGCGGCCCGAGCCGGGACTGAGACCCCGGTGTACACCGGGGACCTGAACCTGCAAGGCTGGAACAACGCGCCGGGCCTGAATGCGATCGCCTGGTATGGGGGCAACAGCGGGGTCTCCTACCGGGGGGGGGTGCGGTGTCACCGGTGGCCCGAGAAGCAGTATGACTCCTCGCGCTGTGGCTCGCACCCGGGGGGAAAAGCAGCCGAATGCGTTTGGCCTGTATGACATGATCGGGAATGTCTGGGAGTGGGTCGGTGACTGGTATGGGCCCTACCCCGCGGGTGCAGTCACCGACCCCGTCGGCCCCGCTACCGGCATCCGCCGCATCTCCCGGGGCGGAGGCTGGACCGGACCCGCCCATCTTCTCTCCGCTGCCTCTCGGAACAGCGATGCGCCCGGTATTCGCAACTATTACTTGGGCTTCCGCCTGGCGCGCTCTCCCTGAGGACCCCGAGTGCCAGGACATCCAGAAGTGGCCAAGGTCCCGCGGCTTTGCTTGCTCCCTCTCCTCGCCAGCGTCACTCATACACCGTGCATGTCACTTGACATTTCTGGCCGGCGTGCGTTGAATAACCCCCCATGTCGGCGAAAACATGAGCTGACAACATCCACCTTCCTGCCCAGGGTCCCAGGTTCGGAAAGGATATGTGAATTGATGGCGGGGTCAACAGCGAGATGCGATGCGCGGCAGCGTGGCCGGCGGGCTCGATGGACAGGCGGCGGGATGATTCTCCTGTTGCTGCTGGTGTTGCCGCTAGTTGTGCCGACTGTGGTTCGAGGTCAAGCCGGGCGGGAGATTGAGGATGCCTTCTGGGGCAGCGTGAATTGTGAGAGAGAGGACGAGGTGCAGGCCTATCTGCGAATCTACCCAAACGGGGCGTATGTGGCCGCGGCCCGGATATGTCTGGAATGGGGGCTGGGGTTGGACCGGGAGGAGCGGGTCAGGGTCCAGCGGGGGCTTGTGTCGCTCAACTACTCGGTGGAGTTGGCAGACGGGCTGTTCGGGCCGGCCACCCGACATGCCTTGCAGGCATGGCAGGCGGCTGAGGGCTTTGAAGCGACGGGCTTTTTGACACGCACCCAGGCCGACAGGCTGATAGCGCAGGCGTGGACAGCCGAGCAGTACGAGCGGGAGGCCGCAGAGCGTCTGCGGGCCGAAGAGCAACAGCGCGAGCGGGAGGCCGCAGAGCGGGCCGGAGAACAGCGCCGACAACAGGAGGTGGCCGAGCAAGCGGCCGCCGAAGAAGCGCGCCAGCAACAGGCGGCCGCCGAAGAAGCACAACGACAGCGCGCAGCGGCCGAGCGGGCCGCGGCCGAAGAGGCGCGCCAGCAACGGGAAGCCGCGGAGCAGGCCGCGGCGGAAGAAGCACGCCGGCAACAGGCCGCGGCCGAGGAGGCGCGCCGGCAACGGGAAGCTGAGGCGGAAGCGGTCCAACGACAACGCGAGATGGCCGAACGGGCGGTCCGTGAGCGGGCCACCTTCGCCATGAGTCCCGAGTTCACCAACAGCCTCGGCATGGAGTTTGTGCGTATTCAGCCGGGCGAGTTTCAGATGGGGGCCGACGACGGCGCTCCGGGGGAAAAGCCGGTCCATCAAGTGACGATCAGCCGGGCGTTTTATCTGGGAAAATACGAAGTGACTCAAGCCCAGTGGCGCCAAGTGATGGGCAGTAATCCGTCGCGCTTCTCCAACTGCTTCATGTGCCCGGTCGAGCGTGTGTCGTGGGAGAATGTTCAGACCTTTATTGGGAGGCTGAACGCCCAGGAGGAAGGGGCATTATACCGGCTGCCGACCGAAGCGGAATGGGAGTACGCAGCCCGGGCCGGAACGCAGACTGCCTACCACTTTGGGAATATAAACCGGCGCTTAGGGACGTATGCCTGGTACGAGGCCAACTCTGGAAGAGAGTCCCACCCGGTGGGCGGCAAGCAACCCAACGACTGGGGCCTGTATGACCTGCACGGGAATGTGTGGGAGTGGGTGGCGGACTGGTATGGGGCCTACCCGTCCGAACCTGTGCGCGACCCCCAGGGTCCTCCGGAGGGCAAATATCGGGTGATTCGCGGCGGCGGCCTAGCCCATTCCGCTGACCAGTGCCGGGCGACATTTCGCGGGGTTGGTGAGCCGGACGACCGGGACAGCTACCTGGGCTTTCGCCTGGCGCTCTCTGTCCCCTGAGTGCTCTATGGGTCTCGAATTGATTCAGTGTCTTGATTGCCGTCGGTGCTGTTGGGCTGACCCTGGCCGGCCTGATCCTGACCAGCCAACGGACCCTCCGGGCGGAGTTGGCGGCCCAGCGCAGGGAATTGGCGGAGTTGCGCCGGGACTTTGGGGCGGAATTGGCAGAGTTGCGCCGGGACTTTGGCCAACGGTTCACTGCTCTCGAGCAGCAGCAGGTCAAACTCCGCGAGCGCCTAGCCCATCTCGAAGGCCTGCTTGACGGCTTGCGCGAGGCCATTACCGCCCAGCGCGGGGCGGCCTGACAGCGAGAGTGCCCGACGCTAGGCCAGCAAGGTTCTGGCAATGACCTTGAGTTCCAGCACCGGCTTGACGCCTTCAAAGATCGGCAGCACCAGGGCGTCCACCACATAGCGTGAGATGGCGTACTCCTCGCCATAGCCCCAGCCGCCGTGTATCAACTGGCCCTCCTGGCTGACCCACACAGCCACGTCACAGGCCAGCAGCTTGGCCATAGCCGCGGTCAGGCTGGCCGACTCGTCCTTGTCCATAGCCGGGGCCGCGGCATAAGTCAGTTGCCGGGCCGCGGCCAAGTGGCTGGCCATACGGCCCAGCTTGTACTGGGTAAGCTGAAAGTTGCCCAGCGCGGCTCCGAACTGCTTGCGCTCGCCGGCATAGGCGGCGCTGACTTCCAAGGCGGCCTGGGCCAGGCCGGTGGCCCGCCCGCCGGTCTGTAAGCGTCCCGCGGCAAAGCCCGCCATTTGCAGATAAAAGCCTCTGTTCAGCCCGGCTTCTTCGCCCACCAGATTTTCAGCCGGCACAAAGTACTTGTCGCAGTTCAGCACATACGAGTGCATGCCCCGGTAGCCCAGGGTCGGGATTGCGTCACCCCGCATCACTCCACCGGTGGGCTGTATCATCTCAAATGTATGTCCGTCAAAAGCGTCTTTCTCAACAATGAACAGCGACAGACCCCGCGCCCGAGAGCGCATGTCAGGGTCGGTCCGGGCCAACAGGGCGATGATATCGGCCCGCCCGGCAAACGTACACCACGCTTTTGCGCCGTTCAGGACATAGCCGGTCTTGCCGCCGACCGTGGCCGGCTCGGCTCGGCACACCACCGAGGCCACATCCGAGCCGGTATCAGGCTCGGTGACTGAAATGGCGACCATCAGGCGTCCGGCCGCAACCGGTGGCAGCCATTGCTGCTTCTGGACCGGGGTGCCGCCGCGCAGCAGGGCTTTGATGAGAATTTCGGGCCGGGTAATCAGGCTGCCGGCTACGCCGAGCGAGGCCGCGGACAACTCTTCGGTGGTAAGAATCATGGCCAGATTGCCCATGTTGCCGCCGCCGTACTCTTCGGGGACCGACATGCCGAAATAGCCGAGTTCGGCCATGCTGGTGATAATGCGCTCGGGGATGAGGGCGTCGTTGCGATGGACGGTTTCGGCAAGAGGGGCCACTTCGGTCTTGGCGAACTGCCGTACCGAATCGCGCGTCATCAGCCCGATGTCGCTCTCCAGCCACGAATTGTTGGCACCCTGCGTGGCCAGCTCGGCCCGCCCGATGCGACGAAAGCGCTCCTCTTTTGCGCCTGAGCGAATGGCCGCCTTGACCGTGGCACTGCCCAGCGTGTCGGCCACAAAGGCCTCGGAAAATCCAAAGTCGGCCAGATGCACATCAACCTGGGCGATCAGCTTGTGGCTGACCTCGGCGGCAAAACCGAGCGCCTTGTCGCCGACCCCGGTGTCGCCGTTTTGGCTGGCGGCCTTGGCATAGCTGAGCAGGGCCTGGGCGGCTTCGACCTCGGTCGCCAGATAGGCCAGCCGTTCGGCGTGGACCTGGTGCTCGTCAATGGCCGTGCCGTTGCTGGTCAGGCTACGGCCGTAGTGGAGGGCTTCGTCGCGAACTTTCTGCAGGGCGTCTACAATGGTCTCGGTCTGCCGCAGTACGTCGCTCATACGGGTCTCCTTCGCGCGGGTCTCCTTCGGTTGCACAGCCATACCACCCCCTCCGAATCTGGGCTAGGGCAGTTGGGTAGCTGGCATGAATCTGCTAAACAGCGCGTGTGACTCTCGACAGATGAGGAGGCCGCCATGTTTGTGCTTGATGAAGGCAAGCGTTTTGTGATCCCGCGGACCGAGATGACCTATCCCGGTCACAGTATGAAGCTCCACCAGAACGCGGCCGATCCGGTCAAATCGCCGGTCGATCATGTGATGATGGACTTTGAGGACGCCTGCCCCTACGAGTTCAAAGGCCCGCAGAGCCGGAACTGTGTGGTGGAGGCGCTCAACAATCTGGATTTCGGCAAAAAAGTCGTGACTGTGCGGCCCAATAACATCCGCTCGGAGTTCTTTCTGGGAGACCTTGAGGCGATCATGCTGGGGGCGGTGGACAAGTTCCACGGCCTCATCCTGCCCAAGGTCCACGGCCCGGACGATATCAGATATGTGTCGACGCTGCTTGACAGTCTGGAGAAACAGGCCGGCTGGCAGAGCCGGGTACGGCTTGAGTCGCTGATCGAAATCCCCCAGGCGGTAGTCAGGGCCTACGACATTGCCAGCGCCTCAGACCGGATGGCCGGGCTGATCTTCGGCATTGCCGACTTTGCGGCAACGCTGGGGATTCGGGAGATTGTCAAAGGCCAGAACGTCAACTTTCACTATTCCAAGCAGGCCGTAGTGGTGGCGGCCAAAGCGGCCGGGCTGCACGCCGTTGATAATGTCTATCTGCCGCTGTGGCGCAGGGACGACCCGCCCGAAAAAGTGGCCGAGATTGAAGCCGGCCTGCGCGACAAGAATGTCGGCTCGGCCAATATCGGCATGGATGGCACCTGGGTTATCCACCCCCAGCAGGCGGCGATTGCCAACGCCTGCTTTACCCCGACTGAGGAGCAGGTCGGCTACGCCATGCGGGTCCTTGACCTGTACCACGGCAAGGGTGGCGGCTCGATGCCCGACCCCGAGACCGGTGAGATGATTGACGAGGCGACGATCAAGATTGCCCTGATGGACCTGGCCAAAGCCGCCCAGGCCGGCACGGTTGAGCAGTCCTATCTGGCCGCACAGGCGGCCAAGAGCCAGGCCATTACCGGCTACAATATTCTGGAGCAGATGAAACGGGTCGGCTAGGAGAGCGTGCCATGCTGTCAAAGATTCACCATGTCGGGATTGTCGTCCGCAATCTTGAGGACGCCTATGCTTTTTACCGCGATACCCTCGGACTGCCGCTGGGCAAGGTGGCCCGCATAGCAGACCAGGGCGTCAAAGCCGCCCTGCTGCCCGTTGGGGAGAGTGAGATTGAGCTGCTTGAGCCGATAACTCCAGATTCCGGGGTGGCCCGATTCCTGGACAACAAGGGCGGCGGCCTGCACCACCTGTGTTTTGAGACCGATAATATCGAAGTCGAACTCCAAGACGCCAAAGACAAGGGTATCCGGCTGATTGACCAACAGCCCCGGGCCGGCCTAGCCGGGAGGATCGCTTTTCTGCACCCCCAGGCGTGTTGCAGCGTCCTGGTCGAATACGCCCAGCCGGTCGGTCATGCCGAACACTCCTTGCCGAGCCGGGGGCGCGAGCGGCGCTTCAGCGCCAAACGGCTCGATCATGTGGTGATTGCGGTCAAGGACCTCGAAGCCGCGGTAGCGACCTATCAGCAGCATTTCGGGCTGGAGCGGGAAGCGGCCAGGGACGCGCCGGGTCTGGGGCTGCGTAATACATTTTTGCCGATTGGGGGTGCCAAAGTAGAAATGGTCACCCCCCTGGGCGACCCCAGCCCGATCGGGCAGTTTCTCAACAACAAGGGCGAAGGCCTGTACCTGCTGTCGCTGGATGTCGATCATCTGGAGGGCGCGGTCCAGACCCTGGCCGAGGGCGGGATTCCGGCCAGGATGATCAACGGCTCAGCCGGGCCGATGGCCATGATCAGCCCCAGACATACCCACGGCGTGCTGCTCCAACTTCTGTCTCGCTAGACCGCCCCAGCCAAAGGAGAAGCCCGATGTCACGAGACAAACCCTGGGTCATGCGGACCTACTCCGGTCACTCCACGGCCAAGGCCAGCAATGACCTGTACCGGCTGAACCTCAGCAAGGGTCAGACCGGCTTGTCGGTGGCCTTCGACCTGCCGACCCAGACCGGCTATGACAGCGACCACCCTCTGGCCCGGGGCGAGGTCGGCAAGGTCGGCGTGCCGGTCTGTCATCTGAACGATATGGAGGCCCTGTTCCACAAAATCCCGCTCGGCCAGATGAACACCTCAATGACGATCAACGCCACCGCGGCCTGGCTGCTGGCCCTCTACATCGCCCTGGCCGAGCGTCAGGGCGTGGCCCCGGCGTCCCTTCAGGGCACGACCCAGAACGATATTGTCAAGGAATATCTGTCGCGCGGGACGTATATTTTTCCGCCCCGGCCAAGCCTGCGTCTGATCAGCGATGTCATGACCTACACGGTGGCCCAGGTACCCAAGTGGAACCCGGTCAACGTGTGTTCCTACCATTTGCAGGAAGCCGGGGCGACGCCGGTCCAGGAGGTGGCCTATGCGCTCAGCACCGCGGTCGCCATTCTTGATACGGTGCGTGACTCCGGCCAGCTCAGCCCCGGGCAACTGGCCACGGCGGTGGGCCGGGTGAGCTTCTTTGTCAATGCCAGCGTGCGCTTCATTGAGGAGGTGTGCAAGCTGCGTGCCTTTGGCCAGTTGTGGGACGAGCTGGCGCGTGACCGCTACGGCGTGACCGAGCCAAAGCTGCGCCGCTTTCGCTACGGCGTGCAGGTCAACTCCCTGGGGCTGACCGAGGCCCAACCCGAGAACAATGTTCCCCGGATTGTCCTGGAGGCCCTGGGTGTGACCCTCAGCAAAGACGCCCGCTGCCGGGCCCTGCAACTCCCGACCTGGAATGAGGCCCTGGGGCTGCCACGACCGTGGGACCAGCAGTGGAGTTTACGGATTCAGCAAATCCTGGCCTTTGAGACCGACCTTCTGGAGTACGGGGATATCTTTGAGGGCAGCACGGTCATTGAACGGAAGACCGCCGCGCTGAAGACCGCGGCCGGCCAGGAGCTGGGGCGGGTGCTGGACATGGGCGGGGTGATTGCCGCCCTGGACTCCATCAAGGAGCAGCTGGTGGCCAGTCATACCGAGCGGGTGCGGCGGATTAACGCCAGGGAGCAGATCGTCGTCGGGGTGAATGCCTTTACTGAGACCGCGCCCTCGCCCCTGTACAGCGGGGAGTCGTCCTCTATTCTCAAGGTGGATGAAGCCGCAGAACGCGATCAGATTGAGCGTCTGCGCGCCTTTCGGGCGGCCCGCAACCAAGCTGAGGTCAATGCCGCCCTGGCCAGTCTGGCCGACGGGGCGACCGGCGGGACAAACCTGATGCCGGCCTCAATCCGTTGCGCCCACGCTGGCGTGACCACCGGCGAGTGGAGCGACACGCTGCGGTCTATCTTTGGCGCGTTTCGTGCCCCGACCGGCCTTGGCGCTGCGCCCGCGGCACGCCAGGATGCCGGGGTTGAGCAGATGCAAGTCATGCGTGAGCGGGTCCGCGGCTCGGCCGAGGTCCTGGGCCGGCCGCTCAAGGTGCTGGTCGGCAAGCCTGGCCTGGACGGGCATTCCAACGGGGCCGAGCAGGTGGCGGTGTGGTGCCGGGACGCCGGGATGGAAGTCGTGTATGAGGGGATTCGGCTCACCCCGGAGCAGATCGTTGCCAGCGCCCGGGATGAAGGCGTACATGTCATTGGCCTGAGCATCCTGTCCGGCTCACACCTGCGCCTGGTGCCGGAGATTCTTGACGGCCTCAAAGCCGAGGGGCTTGACGAGGTGCCGGTTGTGGTCGGCGGGATTATTCCTGAGGACGACGCCGAGTCCTTGCGGCGGGCTGGCGTAGCGCGCGTGTACACGCCCAAGGACTTTGAGATGGTGCGGATTGTGTCGGACCTGGTCGAGGTGGCCGAAGCCGCGGAGCGGTAAACCCGTCCGGGCTGCCTGCCAAAAACGGGACAGACACTATTCGGACTCACGCTGGGTACGGTCCTGGTAGAGTACCCATCCGCCAACGATCAGGACGATCACTGTGCCAGCCATAAAAATATAACCCATGACATCCATAGTGTTACTCCCAAGAAATGAGGACGGCCAAAGCAAAACAGGCCAAGGCGAAAACCCTCCCCCCAGATAGCGGTGAAAGCGCTGATAGGCCGTGACACGACAAAATAGCCAACGACCAATCCACCTGTTGTAAACTTTCCTGCCTTGATGAGAATTGTCACCAGGGTTTTTCGCCGTTCCCTCCCCATACCGCTGGCGTCATTGCATTCTGCTCCAGGGTTTTTACAAGGAAGATTTTGAGGAGGACTCTGAATATGCGCACTCCTCCTGTCCCTCTCATTGACCGCCAAGCCCTGCTGAATTTTGATCGCCAAGCCATAGCAGCCGCTCTCAATCTGCTTGAAGACCGCCGCCCCGCACACCATGAGCGCGCTCTGGCGCTGCTGGATGAGTTGGCGGCCCTGCCGGCCCCGGCCCACATCGTCGGGATGACCGGCCCGCCCGGGGTTGGCAAAAGCTCCTTGACTGCGCATCTGATCGCATGCTCGGTTCAGGCCGGGCGGCGGCTCGGCGTTGTGGCGATTGACCCGTCGAGCAAGGTTTCCGGGGGGGCGCTGCTGGGCGACCGCAGCCGGCTGGGCCTTTCCCCTGCGGCCTCGGTGTATGCCCGCAGCTTTGCCGCCCGCGACCGGCTGGGCGGGCTGAGCCGGGAGGCGTTTCTGGCCGTTTTTCTGTTGCGTCATCTCTGTGATGTGGTGCTGGTCGAAACGGTCGGCGTTGGCCAGAGTGAGACCGACATTGCGAACATTGCCGATACGGTGGTGCTCGTCGTCCAGCCCTTCTCCGGCGATGTGTTGCAGTTCATCAAAGCCGGGGTGATGGAAATTCCCGATATCCTGGCTGTCAATAAGGCCGACGACGCAGCCCTGGCCGACAGGGCCGTGGCTGAGGTCAGGGCTGCGTTGGCGCTGGAGCCGGGTTCGGCTGGGTGGTCAAGTCCGGTCCTGGCCGTCAGCGCACTGAGCAAGCTGAACCTTGACCGGCTGGACACGACCATTGCTGACCACTACCACTATCTCCAGGCAAAGGGGACGCTCGGCTCACGACGGGCAGAGCAGGAAATCGCCTGGGCTGTCAGCGAGTTGCGCTATGAGCTTGGCCGGGTTGGGCTCGCCGCGGTGGGAGGCAAAGCCGGGGTTGCCGCCGGCTGGGCGCGCCAGCCCGGGCGCAGTGCGGTCGGCAAGCTGACCGCTCTTCTGGAAGGGGAATTATAGACCAAACTTGACGACCCCTCACACAAGCATAGCCTGCATGGACACGGCTATTTTCCAGCAAGAAACCGCAGGAATTGTTCATCCGTGAACAACCGTTTGAGCACATGGGATAAACCCGCGTCCATCTTTTCGCTAATCTCCGACCCGTGCGCCACAAAGATCGCCCGCATTTCGTTAGCATATTGGTAGATCCTGTGAGTTCTTTTTGTGTGACGACCTGCCGTCCTTCTGCTTTCAGGGCGACATAAATATCCTCCCCGCCTGTCAGCAGCCCATTTGAATGTCCCACCGGAAGGACCGTAAGGAGACGGTGAGCGCGGCATCCGCTTTGTCCTGACTTACGAGGAGGGCCCCCCGGTCCTGAAACCCTTTTGTGACTTGCCGTGTGAGATAGCTCATCAGGTCCGGAGCGTAATGTCTGACCCTATCGCCCCGACCCCTCGTTGTCCGACCGTTCTTTGATCCCTGTCATCCATTACGATGAGATGCAACGATGCTCCAGCCCCCACTCGGTTCGACGCCGCCGGTGGGAAGGCAACAAGCTGGACCCGAGGTGGGACCCGGGTACACCCACTGGTCAGGCCCAGACCGGAACTCCCCAGTAGTACTGCCATCATGAACACTCGTTTTGCCTGATCCGTCATAGAACCTCCTCCCCATAGAAATGTGAGCACGACCGGCTTGGGGTTGCCGGGCCGTGTTCACATCAGCATGGATATGGTGAGGCCCTGCCTATTCACCATGGGCGGGTAGCTACTCCCTCCCTGCGTGAAGGCTCTTGCATTCAGCAGGCGGCCCGACTTGGTGACGGGCGTCCATGTTGAATGTGAACGGAGAAACGACAACGCAGGGAAATAGAGTGGTCAAGGGAAGCTCCCTGCCACTTTGCCAACGCATAGAAGGGATGATAGAAAGAGAACGCCCCTAAATCACTCTAGGGCTACCATCAAGCCTGATAGGGCGGTGTGGTCGCTTGGATCGACAAGGAGCCTGCAACCTCAACGGAAACAGAGACATTTATGAGCGATGTGCCCCTTGCCTATCAGGATGGCTTGGTCGTAAGGGGGGGGAGGATTACTCGGTCACTTATTGGAAGCGTCCCACTGGGAGAGGCTGATGTTTCTGACTGAAAAAGATATTCAAAGCCAGTTTCAGAAAAACCTGAAATTTGCAAATAAAATCGACATCGCCACCGCATGGGCAACATCGGGGAAGGCATTGGAAGCCTTGGAAAATGCTGTCAGGAAGCAGAAACGGCCAAAAGTCCGGCCTCGGTGCCATTGTGAGAATTTTCGGCAACGCCACTGAACCCGAGGCGTTGGAAAGGTTGAATGAAGTCGGGGAACTCCGCCTTGTGGGCCGCAAGGGTCGAATGTTCCATCCCAAGGTGTACATTTTCCAAAGACCGAAGAAATCGGTTGCCTGGATTGGCAGCGCGAATTTCACAGAGGCAGGATTTGGGTGTAACGAGGAAACTGTTTTTGAAACCGAGGATGTGGGATCAGTTATGGAATGGTTCAATACTCGCTGGGAGAAATGCAGTAGATTGAAGCCGACCGACATTAGCGACTACCGTAAGCAGCGACGAGGCCATCCGCCGCCGAAAGATATACATCGCCTCGTCAGGCCACAGCAACCTGCCCGACCAGGCAAGTGGATTCGCCTCGATTCAGTGGAGAGATACAGATATTCTCGTCATGGGCTATACAAGGTCAATCCTCATCCGACAAAAATCAGGTTCAAAGGGAATGATATTGATTGCGAATGGATGGAGAGCGGGGGTGCGGCATGGCAGAAGATGTTTGTGTGTCTTGCCGACTGGCTGGCGCAGAAAGGGAATTTGACCAAAGGTGCCTGTCCCGTGGAAATAAAAGGGTGCCGACCTTTCCATTGTGTAGACACAGACCGTCATAAACTTCCGAAGCCGATACGGATAAGCGGAGGTATGTGGTGTGCTAAACCAGGAAAGGCAAATTGGAGTGTCGAACGGGCGAAACAATTGCTGGAACGGTTCGGTATTGATCCCGCAGATATTGAATTACGACTGAGCGAGTAGTGTAGTACCACTGATTGCGAGTCGGCTTAATCCCCGTCTGCTCACGAAGCTGCGCAGGCTCGGCAATACGGAAGAAGAATCCATATCAATGTTGCACGAGTTGCTGGGAAGACGCGGTTGACAACGCTGCGCGACCTGTATGAAGGACTGGCATGGAAAAGACGGGCGTGGTGATTAGCCGGGACAGTTGGCTGCTGCTGCAAGCTGAGCCGCTGTATTCGGCCCGCTTCATTGAGCGGGAGGGGACGGACGAGCTGGCCCTGGTCGTTCGGGTTGAGGAATTGGAGTGGTTTGTTGAGGCCGGCCTTCCGGTCGCCGTGGCCTTGTGTAGCTGGCAGAGCAGCCGGGGGGTGTGGCTGGCGGCTGTCGCCTATCAGTTATATCCGAGCTGTGGTGAGACAAAGGCCGGACTATTCTGCGTGAACCCGTGCCAAGTTGCAGACGCCACGCTGCTTGACAAACTGCCCTGCCAGAAGCGCCTGGCCGTCATCTTCCTGAGCGCCGACTGTACGACCCATTATACCATCGGCCTGCCCCAGGACGACGAACAGCGGGCGGCATGGCGGGCCGCGATCGCGCGTACCACACCGCCGGCCTCGGGGCTGAGCGCCGACCAGGAGGCGGCCTTTGAGGCGGCCTGCGCTGAGTTCCAGGACTGCTACAGCCCGCGCGACATACTGCGCGGCGCGATCAGTTGAGTTCGTCCAGAGTCAGCCTGAAGCTCGGCGCAAAGGTGTTGAGGAAGTAGCCCACTTCGGGCAGGGCCAGACCTTCCAGCGTTGCTCTGAGCGCCTTTTCGGCTTGGCTGAACTCGGCGTTGCCGGCGCTCATCTCTTGCACACATTTCAGATAGGCGCACAGTTTGTCCGCGGCCTTGACCAGTTCCAGGCAGGCCGCGTCCGCGGCCCGGGGGTGAAAGCAGGCCCGGTAGTCGGCCTGGAGTTCGGCGGGGAGCAGGCCGAGCAGCTTGGCGTTGGCGGTCTGCTCCAGGCCGCGGTAAGCGGTCTTGATGTCGGGGTTGAAGTATTTGACCGGGGTGGGCAGGTCGCCTGTCAGGACCTCGCCGGCGTCGTGATACAGGGCCAGGACCGCGGTCCGCTCGGGGTTGACCTGACCGCCAAACACTCGGTTACGGATAATCGCCAGGGCGTGGGCCACCATCGCCACCTGTGAGCTATGCTCCTGGATATTTTCCGGGTAGGTGCTGTGCATCAGCCCCCAGCGGCGGATGAACTTCATGCGCGACAGATAGGCGAAGAAGTGACTAGGCATCGGCTCCCTACAGATTCGTCTTATAATCCTGCTCCACGAACTGGTCGATCTGCTCGGCCATCCTGGTGTCGCCGCCCATTTTGCCGGCCAGGATTCTGCCGAACGAGATGGGTCTCTTTTCCGGCCAAGTCTCGGCCTTCCACAGTTGGGCGCGCAGCAATGCCTTGGCGCAGTGGTAGAAGACTTCTTTGATGTGGACCCGGATGGCGACAACCGCGGGTTTGCCCCGGGCTGACAGGCGCTCCAGAATGGCCGGGTCCCTGGTGAGGGCTGCCGTGCCGTTGACCCGCAGCGTTTCTCCCGTGCCGGGAATGAGAAAGATCAGTCCGACGTGGGGGTTGGTCAGGATATTTTGCAGGCCAAAGATCAGCCTGTTGCCGCTGCGGTCTGGAATGAGCAGCGTGATAGCGTCCTCTACGGCGACAAAGCCGGGGCCGTCGCCCTTGGGCGACACATCCATGTTCCCCTCGGCGTCCGAGGTTGCCAGCAGGAGAAAGGGCGAGCGCTGAATAAAATCCACACAAGTGTCGTCCAGGGCGGTCCACAGCTTGTGGGGCACGAGTTCGCTGGGCGTGCCAATAATGGTCCGCAGTTCGTCCACGGTCGCAATACGGTGGGAATCAACAGTAGTCATACCAGCCTCCTTTTTCGCACCCTTTTCCTTTACGCCCAGTATACGCTAGAGTGCAAGCGTGTACTGGAAAGGAGGCCAAGGACATGGTAGCTCTCGAGGTGCGTGTCAAAAATCGCGTGGGTATCCTGACCCTGAACCGCCCGGACAAACTGAACGCCCTGACCCGCCAGATGGGTGACATCGGGGTGGCAACGCTTCAAGAATGGATGCACGACCCGGATGTAGGAGCGGTGGTTCTGACGGGGGCCGGGCGCGGATTCTGTGCCGGCGGGGATGTCTCGGCCATGTACAAAGGTACCGAGATTGGCAAAAAAACCTCAACCCTGGAAGACAATATCGACGAACTGCGCCGCGCCCACAGCCTGCCTTGGCTGCTGCACACCTGTCCCAAGGTGGTCATCGCGGTGGTGAACGGGCCGGCGGCCGGGGCCGGACTGGGCTTGGCCCTGTCGTGCGATCTGCGCTTGGCGTCTGAGCAGGCGCGCTTTGGCACGGCCTATGCAAGGGTCGGCTACGGCGGAGATTACGGCACGACTTGGCAACTGACGAATCTGGTCGGTCAGGCCAAGGCCAAAGAGCTGTTCTTTTTGCCCGATATGATTTCGGCCCAGGAAGCTCAGGCCCTCGGCTTGGTGAATCGGGTGTTCCCGCATGACAGGCTGATGGAAGAGGCAATGGCGATTGCCGAGCGGATAGCCTCAGGCCCGCTGGTCAGCTACCGCTATATGAAGGCCAATATCAACGCCTCGACCACGGTCGATTTCAGGACCATGCTGGACCGCGAGGCCGAGACGCATCTACGCTGCGGCCAGACCGATGACCACAAAGAGGGCGTAGCCGCGTTTGTAGAGAAGCGCCCGCCGGTTTTTCGCGGGCGTTGAGACACCGGGGGCTGGTGTACCCCCAGGGCTTGGGCTACGCTTGCCACATGCCTGACACGATTTTTACCCGCATTCTGGCCGGGGACATTCCCTGTCATCGGGTGTACGAGGATAGCAAGGTCCTGGCTTTTCTGGACACCGGTCCGCTCAGCACGGGGCATACCCTGCTCATCCCCAAAGAGCCGGCCGAGACCCTCGATCAGTTGTCGGACGACTCCGCGGCCGCCTTGGGGCGGGTCTTGCCCCGGCTGAGTCGTGCAGTGCTGCGGGCAACCGGCGCACGGGATTTCAATGTGCTCCAGAACAACGGTGCGGCCGCCCATCAGGCTGTCGGGCATGTGCATTTTCATATCATCCCGAAGCTCTCCAACGGCTCTGGCCTTGGCATTGACTGGCCAGCCGGCGCATTGAACGCTGAGGACGGCACCCGACTGGCCGAGGCCATTGCGGCCCATATGAATACGCGAGTGTCTCCGCACAAAGAGGTGGGGCGTGGCACGGTCTGAAGCAGTCACAAAAGGCATTCGGATCCGGGTCAGGACCCAGTACGATCCCAGCCGCTCTATGCCGCAGCTGAATCAGTGGTTCTTTTTGTACACGGTCCAGATTTCAAACCAGGGCAGCGAGACCGTCCAGTTGCTCACCCGCCACTGGATTATTACCGACGCAACCGGCCATGTGGAGGAAGTCAAAGGTCCGGGGGTGGTCGGGGAACAGCCCGTCCTCGGTCCCGGCCAGTCGTTTGAATACACCTCGGGCTGTCCGCTGCCGACCCCCTTTGGCTCAATGCGGGGGACATATCAGATGGTGACGACCGGGGGAGATCGCTTTGATGTCCAGATTGCCGAGTTTACCCTGAGTGAGCCAACCGCCCTGCAATAGTTGGCCGCGTCCCTTCGCCGACCCTGACTCCCCTCCCGCCGGCATGACCACCAGCGCACGAAAACACCGTGGCATTCAACTGCTGTCCGTATCGCTTGGTCTGGGGCTGCTCGGCGTCCTGGTGTGGACGGTCGGGCTGTCCGATGTTGCCAGCCACACGGTTCGGCTGGGCTGGTTCGCCCCACTTGTCCTCCTGCCCTACGCCGCCATTGCCGCGTGTGATGCCAAGGGCTGGTCGTGGCTGGTTCCCCAAGACGCCGCTGTCCGGCCCATCCCGCTGTGGTATTTCTCGCTGAGCCGGATTGCCGGAGAGGCGGTAAACAATCTCACCCCGACTGCCTCCATCGGCGGCGAAGCCTTCAAGGTTTATCTGCTGCGCCGGCGTGGGATTCGTCCCGAGGTGGGCATGGCCTCGGTTGTGGCGGCCAAAACCGCGCTGACCGTCTCTCAGGTCATCTTTATTCTTATCGGCCTGCCGTTTTTTCTGTTTCGCTTTGGCTGGGGGCTGCACGGCTGGTGGGTGATGGGTCTGCTGCTGGCCGTCTCCTGCGGCTTTGTCCTGGGTCTGATCCACTGGCAGCGGCGCGGTCTGATGGAAAAGCTCGTCCGGGGTCTGGGACGCTGGTTTCCACACTGGTCGGCCCCGCAACGCTGGGAAGCCGGCGCGCGGCGCATCGACGCCCAGCTCCTCCAGTTGTACGACAGCAAGCCGCACACCTTTCTTGCCGCGACCCTCTACCACCTGTTGGGCTGGGTGCTGGGCGCGGTCGAAATCTGGGTCATCTTTGCCCTGATCGGTATCCGCGTCAGTCCGGTCGAGGCACTGATTCTTGAGTCCATGCTGCAACCCATGACGGCCGCGGCCCTGGTCATTCCCGGTGCACTCGGCGTCAGAGAGACCACCGGGGTCTTTCTGAGTCGTCTGCTCGGGATCGATGTCGGGGCCGGGCTGGCCCTGATGGTCCTCAAACGGGCGCGGGAGGCGGTTTATAACGGGCTTGGTCTGCTCTTTCTGACCCGCGCCGGCTATGCCTGGCGGGCCGGGGAGCATCCCCCGGCCCTGCCCGAGCCCCTGCCCTGAGCGGCCGGGCCGTCGCCCCTATGCCGGCGGGCCGCTGTTTGGTATGTAGGAGAGTGACGTGGATACAGATGAGGGAAGGAGGAGGGAATGCGTACCTTGTTCTTAAACCCCCCGGCCTACGACAACTTCGACGGCGGGGCGGGGTCTCGCTATCAGGCGACACGGGAGGTGTGGTCCTTCTGGTATCCAACTTGGCTGTGTTACCCGGCCGGCATGATTCAAGACAGCCGTGTGCTTGACGCTCCGCCCGAGGGGCTGAGTCAGGCCCAGAGCGTCGCTATTGCCAAGGCGTATGACTTCGTGGTCCTGCATACCAGTACGCCCTCGTTCAAGATGGACGTGCAAACCGCGCAGATGATTAAGGACAGCAATCCGGGGGCGACGGTCGCCTTTGTCGGCGGCCATCCAACGGCCATGCCCGAGCAGACCCTGCAAGCATCCACCGCCATTGATATCGCCGCCCGCAAAGAGTTCGACTGGTCAATGAAAGAGCTGGCCGAGGGTCTGGACTGGGCCCAGGTCCAAGGCATCAGCTACCGGAAGAACGGGCGGATTGTGCATAATCCCGAGCGGACCCCGATGACCGGTGACGAACTGGACCGCCTGCCCTTTGCAAGCTCCATTTATGCCCGCGACCTCGACTTCCGCAAGTATAACAGCCCCTACTGTCAGTACCCGTATGTGTCCCTGTACACCGGCCGTGGCTGTCCGGCCCGCTGCACCTTCTGCCTCTGGCCCCAGGTCACGACCGGCCACTCCTACCGGACCCGCTCGGTGGACAACGTGATTGCCGAAGTCCAGGCCATGCCCCGTCTGTTTCCAGGCATGAAAGAGATTTTCTTTGATGACGACACCTTCACCGCGGATCCCAAACGGGCACGCGAGATCGCCCGGCGACTCAAACCGCTGGGCCTGTGCTGGTCCACAAACTCGCGGGCCAATGTTGACTACGAAACGCTCAGAATCATGAAAGAGGGCGGCCTGCGCCTGTTTGTGATTGGCTATGAGTCCGGCAACGCCCAGATTCTGAAAAACATCAGAAAAGGCGTTGCGCTCGAAACCGCCCGGCGGTTTACCACAGACTGCCACAAGCTCGGCATTTTGATTCACGGCACGTTTATCCTCGGCCTGCCTGGTGAAACGCGGGAAACCATGCAAGAGACCATGCGTTTTGCACGGGAAATGAACCCCGAGACGATCCAGGTCTCCCTGGCCTCACCCTATCCCGGGACCGCCTTCTACGACCACGCCGTAGCACACGGCTTGATCAAACCGGAAGACATGGTGGACGAGACGGGCTATCAGCAATGCGTCATTAACTACCCCCACCTGTCGAGCGAGGAGATCTTCTCGACGGTTGAGCGGTTTTACACCTCCTACTATCTGCGTCCCCGCTACATCGTCAAAGCCGTGAAAAAGATGGTCGCCAACCCCGAGGAACGCAAACGGATGTGGCAAGAAGGCAAAGATTTTTTTCGGACCATGCGCACCCGGCGTCAGATGGCCGGCAAGAGCACCGCACCAGCCGCCTAGGACACCGTGCCCGGAGGGGCTGAGCCTTCCCCTCCGGCCGTCCGCCCGCTCTTATGCTTACGATCCTCCTCGCCGTTTTGCTGTGTGCTGCCTGGGCGTATTACCTCTTGTCCGTGTATGCCGCCTGGCGACTATTTCGACCGCGTCCCACCCCCCTAGCAGCCTGCCCGCCGGTGTCCATCCTGAAGCCTCTCAAGGGGGCAACGCCCGACCTGTACGCGCATTTGGCGAGTTTCTGCCGTATTGATTACCCTGCCTTTCAACTGTTGTTTGGTGTACGCGACCCGCTCGATCCCGCCATCACGGTCGTCCAACACCTCCAGCACGACTTCCCAGAGTGCGATATTGTGCTGGTCGTCGATCCTGAGACGGTCGGGAGCAATCAGAAGGTGAACACCCTGCACGCGCTGTCACAGCGGGCCAAATACGACATTTTTGTCATCAGCGACAGCGATGTGCAGGTCGCCGCGGACTACCTGCGGCGCATCATTCCACCCCTGAGCGGTCCACGGGTCGGAGTCGTGACCTGTCCCTACCGCAGCGTCGCTCGCCAGCCCCTGCCGGCCCTGCTCGAATCGGTGCTGATCAACACCTCTTTCATGCCTGCCGTCCTGCTTGCCAGCCAGGTCGAGCGGACCAGCTACGCCTTTGGGGCAAGCGTGGCCGTGACACATTCGTGTACTAAGGCTATCGGGGGCTTTGCGGCCCTGGCCGATTATCTGGCCGATGATTATTATCTGGGGAACTTTGCCCGCCGGGCCGGCTACCGGGTGCGCATCCTGCCCTATGTCGTCGAAACCTATCCCGACGTGGCCAGCCTGCGGGAACTGGTCTCCCACCAGATGCGCTGGGCGCGAACCCAACGCCTGTGCCGCCCGGTCGGCTATGTGGGCACCCTGGTGACGTATGGCACGGTCTGGGCCGTGCTGGGGCTTATGTCGGGCTGGACAACGCTGGCCGTCCTGTCCGGGCTGACCCTGGCGGTTCGCTGTCTCTCGGCTATGCTGCTGGGCCGATATTTTCTGGGGGTCAGGCTACCCCTGGCAACGTTTGGACTTGTCCTCATCACCGACCTCATGGCCTTCGGGATTTGGGTCTGGAGCCTGGGCGGGAACACCGTCCGCTGGCGAGAGCATACCTTTCGGGTGCGTCGGGATGGCACGATGGCGCTCATGGCCGCGGAAGACATCGTACCCGATGTCTCACACAGCGAGACCTTGTAGGCCGACCGAAAATCATTGACAAGAAGGGAGAGAAAAGTTCTACTTCTTCTTTTTTTCTTATCAAGGTACGTTTGCAATAATCAAGTTTTCAAGTGACGGCTTGACGAGCTGCTCTGTGAGACTGCTAGCGCCGGCTTGACAGCCCAGAACGGGCGGGCTGGCCTCGTCAGCATACGCAAAATCAATCTTGCAATTGATCTACCCCTCGCCTTCACCCTGGCGATTCTAGTGCCGGTGCTTGCCCCTATCGGGTATGCCGAGCATCGCGGGGAAACCGTCATAGAAACACCTGCCCTCGGCTCTACACAAGCAGGCATTGGGGTTATCCGGGGCTGGACCTGCGGGGATGCTCATAACTGCTGGATTCAAGACCAGAACGGGAAAACATCCTGGTGTCCTACTAATGTTGGCTGGAGGCCAGCCGCCAGCATATCGGAAGAGCCCCGCCCGGCGTTGGGCTATCTAGCGACCCACGAAACACGGGCGGACGCCCTGCCGGGGGA
Organism: uncultured Binatia bacterium (SeqCode); assembly: GCA_965200965.1. GTDB lineage: Bacteria > Desulfobacterota > Binatia > Bin18 > Bin18 > JAAXHF01. Next base: position 3,062,718 of record OZ241744.1, on the reverse strand, counting down.
GCGTTGTCTGTTTCCGCCCGAGAATAGCTCTCTCGGCTTTTCTGTCCTTGTGAACTGGAACCTGTACTGCATAGGGGAAAACCGCTTAGACTGTAGCGGGCCTCTTACTATAGTGCTGGGTGAATCTGGCGTGGTAACTGGCGAGCACATCTACAATAGGCAGCACCCCATCTATGCCCAAAACGAATTCCGTATCGCTCATTTCGGGGAAGAATACTCTCGCAGGGTGAGGGTTCCCGACTTCCCGCGCCCAGGAATAACGTCAATTCTGGAATGGGATGAAAGCCTTCAGAACTTTACCATAGTAGGGACTGAATGACCTTATGGCGTGGCATACACGGACGGCCTAGCAACTCTGAACCCGCTACGAGTGATCCCATATCAGATGCCGCACTACCCCACTCTTTCATTGTGATGCCCCCCCGAAGGGGGGCTTGCCCTCCAGCCCGCTCACACCCTCACAACGCTAACGCCTGCTAGCATCCCCTGAAATCGCTCTAGCCCTTACCAGTTGGGCATGAGCGCGTGACCGCAGCCAGCCCTGGCCGTAGGCCCATGTCCAGTCAGGCCCGGTACAGATCGCGGTAGCCGATCAGTTCAATATTCTGGTCGTCAATCATGCGCCGAACGGCCCGGCTGGTCAGGGCGGCCAGCTCAAGGTCACGGCGATAGCCCGGGCTCCAGCCCTGGACCTCGGCACAGGGCAGAAAGGCGGGGTGGCAGTACAGTTCGGTCACGCCGGCGTGCAGATGGGGCAGGATGCCGAGCAGGTAAGGCCCATCTACCGCTCCGGTCTGGTGCAGGCCGAACAGCGCATCCGGCCAGACAAGGCCGGCCGCGGCCAGCTTCTTTTCGGCATGCCGGGCAAGACGGCGAAAGATGAAAGACTGCCGGCGTTTGCGAGGTGCGGCGCGCGGATCGAGCGCCAAGCTCCGCGCCAGCGATTCCCGGGTCAGCCGCACCGCCCGGACGCCATATTCCCTGGCCAGCTCCAGCAGGCTGTCCAGAACGACGGGATGCATGTGCATATGGAGATGCCCGTCAATATGAGCCAGCGGCAAGCCGGTGGCCAGAAAGCGCTCGATCTGGGCCCGGCATTCGTCCCGGACCTGAGAGCGGGCACGGGGCGAGAAGAAGTAGCGTAGCCCGGCACGGGTCGGATCATTGAGAAAGTTTCTGTTGCGGTCGGTCAGCCGTGAGACATGGGGGTGTGACAGGACCGACCGACCTTGGACCAGGGTCAGGTGCAGCCCGACCCCGAGGCTCGGCGTGGCCCGCGCTAGCTCGATCGCCCCGCGCCACGCCTTGGCAGTGACCATCAGGCTGGTATTGGTCAGAATCCCGTGCTGATGGGCGTACAGGATGGCCGCATTGACCCGCTCGGACATCCCAAAATCGTCGCCGTTGACAATGAGGCGTTTGCGCCCGAGCGCGGCCATCGGCTCACCGCTGTGAGAGGCGTCTGCGCGCTTTGAGAGCCATATTGGCCACGGTGATCAACGCCAGCAGGCCGAGCCACAGGCGGCTGGCCGGCCAAGCGACCGTCCAGCCAAGCACCTCAACCCGCTCGTAGAGTTGAATGCCGACAATGCCGGCCAGCCAACCGCAGAGCGACTCATACTCTTTGCGCCAAGCCAGCCGCCAGCCAAACGGGCGCGTGGTGTCAAACGCCCGGCCCAGATGTGACAGGACCGGGAGAAAGCGGGGTACGGCGACTTGCCGATAGCCTTCGTAGTCGTGGGGAAAACGCCAGTGCAGGCGTTGCTCTTCCATCCTGGTGATGGCGTCGTACAGATAGGCAAAGGGCAGCAGGAAGAGCGGATAGACCCAGGGGTTATGATAGACCAGGACGAGGCCCAGCACGATGAGAAAGTTGCCGGCGTACAGGGGGTGGCGCATCAGGGCGTAGGGGCCGCGCTCACGCACGCCGGCCTTGCCGACCACGGCGTTGCTGCCCCAGGCCCAGACCCGCAGCCACTGGCCGAGCAGACACACCGCTGTGCCAAGGATATCGCTAGCAAAGTCAAGCCCTGGGCTGGCCAGCGGGGAGAGGGGAGGAAGGAATATCAGAACCAGGACACACAGCGGGATAGGGACAAGACGTCGGTAGCGGCGCAGCCAGGCGGCGAGGCCGGTCTGGACCAGACCGGCCGGACGTTCACCAAGCGGGGGGGGGGGAGGAGACGGAGCGTCGGCAGCCATCTGGCTCTGTGTATCTGGAGCTGGGGCAGGATGCAAGCCAAGCCCTGGCGTGGGGTGGGGACTGTAGTTTGAACTATAAGCTGCTGCCAGGGGTGCTTTCATCCCGGCGGACCAGGACCAGGCGCAGGTGCGCATCCGGCCCTGAGACGTTGCGGCTGTCCACCACCAGATGGGTACCAGGCGTGTGTTGCCGGGGGTGCCAGTGCCGTTCCCGCAGGATGTAGTAGCCCGGCTGGCAGCGGGAAAAGTCGGGCTGCTCGGCGCACGCGGCCAGGGGGACCGGGCGGTTGAGGTAAAAATAGACCTGGGAGAACTCATCAAACTCTGAAGAATAGGGCCGGGGGGTGTAGAAGAACACGCGCTGGTCAGGGCCGACTGCCTGGCTGATGTGGGCGGCAAATCCGGTCAGGGCTTTGAACTGTTTGGCATAGGCCCGGGTAAAAGGCGACAGGCCGGCGGTCGTCAGCAACAGGACACACAGCACTAGCCACAGGCTGGTCTGCCAGCGGCCCTGTGTCGCCGTCCAGACTGCCCCCAGCCCGCAGCTGCTCACAAGAGCCAGCAACATCGTGGCATACGCCGGTTGCTCAGCCACAAAGCGGATGAAGCGGGCCGCGCTTTTCCATTTGTCGTCGCCAAACACCAGCTCTACCGCGGCCGAGTCCACGGTAAGCCAGCCGAGCACAATAGTGGCCGCGGCCAGCAGGCTTGCCAGGCTGAGGCCGAGAGCGACCAGGGCAAGACCTGTTGCCAGCCAGGGGGAGAGCGGTCGTGTCTGGCGGGGGACATGTACCCAGCCCCACTGCGCGGCAAACAGGGCAACCGCCGGGTACAGGGGCAGGAGATACACCTCGCGCTTGCCGGCGGCGACCGAAAAAAAGGCGACGGTCGCCAGCCACCACATCAGGGCCAGTACCCCCTTCTCGCGGATAGGAGCCTGGCGGGCAAAGTGCCACAGGCCAAAGCCGAACAGCAGGCTCCAGGGCAGGCCGCCCACGATAAACGGCACGACAAAAAAGGCTGAGGAGGGAATCTGTTTGCCCGAACCGGAGGTGAAGCGCACGATGTTTTCCTGGAGCAGTTGCTTGTGAAAAAATGCCCAGCCCTCCTGGTTGAACGCCAGGATATACCAGGTCAGGGGAAGGCCAAGGGCCAGCACGACATTGGTCGGGCGCAACAGGTACCGGAGGCGTGACAGTTGTCCCTGGGCTGTGAGGTAGAGCGTAATCACCAGGCTGGGCAGAATGAGGCCGATCGGGCCTTTACTGAGGCTTGCGCCGGCCAGGGACAGGGCAAAGGCCAGACTCCGCCAGCCCCGCCATTCGCCGGCTTCGTACATACCGGCGAAACTGCTCAGGCTGGCCAGGACAAAAAAGGCCAGGGCCGAATCGACCCAGGCTTCCCGCGCCATTTCGACAAACAGGGGCGTGGTGAGCAACAGCAGAGGGGCCAGGATGCCGACCTCACGGTTGGCCAGCCGACAGCCGAGCAAACAGGTCAGGCCGACGCTCAGGGCAGAGAACAGGGCAGACGGAAAGCGGGCTGCCCATTCCGACATTCCCCCGCTCAGCCGGGCGACGCCGGCACCGAGCCAGTGTAACAGGGGCGGTTTGGAAGGAATTGTCTCGCCATTGCGCAGCGGCAGCACCCAGTTGCCGCTGCGCAGCATCTCCTGCATCACCAGGGCTTCCCGCCCTTCCATCGTCCGGTAGATCGGCCCGTCGCCCAGCTTCCACAGGAAGGCGAGGCCGGCCAGCAGCGTAAACAGGCCAGCCAACGCTACCGGCGACAGGCGGGTCAGGGGGCTGAGGAAGGAGGGGAGCATGGGCGTCTAGGCCCGATCGAGGGCAAGAATGCGCGGCAGGACTTCCCGCTCGGCCTGCTCTAAGTCATGGGGAAAGTCTATTTCTATCCACGGCAGGTCTTCGACCCGTTCAAAGCCGACAACGCGCTGGGCCAGGAAAAGCGGGTAGGCTTCTTCGTGTTCGATGGTGTCCCGGCCTTGGGCAATCTGCTCGTCAAGAATGGCGTGCAGGAGGGCCGCATCGTCACGCGAAACTTTGAGGAAGCCTATGGACTCGCCAATCAGATCATACTCCCCGGACCCACCCCGCACGATCGTCACTACCCGGCCGCCCCGGGTCAGCAGCATTTGTTCTTCTCCGGTATTGGCCGTACCGGCGTCGAGCAGAAAGCAGTTCGGATGGGGGGAGGTGATGAGCCGGCTGAGCAGGGCGGTCGGGAACAGGACATCGGCATCCATGATGAGGAGATCGTCGTCAAACTCCTGGCGGGCGCTCCACAGCGACACGATCGCCCCTTGGTCATAGCGGGGATTGGTGATGTAGGAGACCTGGACCTTGCCACACCTGGCCCCGATTTTCTGCTCAACCATCTCGGCCCGATAGCCAACGACGACCACCGCCCGGCTGACCCCAGCCGCACCAAGGGCGGACAGGGTTCGCTCCAGGAGCGTCCGCCCGTGGAGTTCAATCAGGCACTTGGGGAGCTGGTCGGTGACGGCTTGGAAGCGTTTGCCTATGCCGGCGGCAAGAATAATGGCTTTCATGGTGTGGAAGCTGAGCTAGCGCAGCGCGTCTTCAAGGCTGCGGAGGAAACGGCGGAAGTCATCAAGGCTCAGATGCCCCATGTTGGCGACCCGGAAGATAGCGGTCTGGAGTTGACCCTGGCCTTCATAGATGACAAAGCCGCGGTGTTTAAGCTGGTTATGCAGTTCGTGGTAGCTCAGGGTGTGGGGCAAGACCAGCGCGGTGAGCGAGTTGACCCGCCGTTCGGGCGGCAAAAGAAACCGCAGCCCCAGCCGACCGAAGCCGGTCCGCAGCAGCTGCGAGGCGGCGCGATAGCGAGCGATGCGTGCCGCCACGGTTTCTTCCAGCAGCTCATCAAGGGCGGCGTCAAGGGCGTACCAGGTTTGCACAGATGGGGTAAAGGGGACGCTGTTGCGTTCCTGGGCTGCCCAGTGGACGGGCAGGTGAAGAGAGAGCGAGTTGGGTTGGTGGTGTTGCATCGCTTCCATCAGGCTCGTTCGTACCAACACAAAGGCCACGCCGGGCAAGCCCTGGACGCATTTGTTGGCCGTGCAAGCACATAGATCGACCTGGTCGCGGGCAAGGGCAAGGTCTTCGCCGGCCAAGGCGCTGACTGCATCAAGCAGGAACACACGCCCCAGCCGCCTGGTCAGGGCCCCGACCTCGGAGACCGGGTTCAACAGCCCGGTGGTGGTCTCATGGTGGACGAGGGCGACGCCGCCGATAGCCGGGTCGGCCTGAAGCTTGGCTTCGATCTGAGCGATGTCGGGCGGCTCGGTCCAGGCATAGCGCAACTCAACACTCGGTATTCGGTGGGCGGTGGCCATGCGCAGCATACGCTCGCCGTAGACCCCGTTGTTGATGACCAGGAGTTTTTTCCCCGGGGGCAGGGCTGAGGACACCATAGCCTCTACCGCGGAGGTGCCTGAGCCGCTGATGACGACCGCGGTATAGTCCTGGGGGGCAAAGGCCCGCAGGAGCTTTGAGCGGATAGCTCGCAGCAGGTCTGAGAACTCGGCTTCGCGGTGGCACAGGTCTCCACGCAATAAGGCTTGCTGGACGCGCGGGGAGACGTTGACCGGACCGGGGTTGAGGAGGATGGCTTGCATGGGGAACTCGGCAGGCAGGGGTTACAGCGTCGTCATTTTCTCATCGCATCCATGAACCGCTGGGCAATCCGGGGCGGTTCGTGGGTGATGCGGCCGACCCGGCGTTCTTGCCAGTCGGGTTCAATTTTGATCAGCAGAAACGAGGGGCCGACCTGAGCAAGTAATGCGCCTGCCGCGGCTTTGAGAGCGGCTGGGGTTTCAACCCTGCCAACGCGCGGGTAGCCGCTGGAGCGGGCGATGTCTTCGAGGGCGACATGAGCCGAGATGGTGCGTTGATTGCCGGTTGAGCCGTAGGCTTCGTTGTCGAAAACGATATGGACAAAGTTGGACGGCTGGGTAGCGCCAATGAGCGCCAGAGAGCCCATATTCATGAGCACATTGCCGTCGCCGTCAAAGACCACTACCCGGCGGTCGGGACGGTTGAGGGCAAGGCCCAGGCCGATAGATGAGGCGAGTCCCATTGAGCCGATCATGTAGAAGTTGCCCGGCCGGTCGCTGAGAGTGAAGGATTGGCGCGCAATAAAACCGTTGGCGTGTACGACTAGCTCGTCGCCCAGGAGGGGAATCACTACGCCTAGGGCGTCTGCCAGTTTCACGCCAGCACCCCCGGAGGGAGCAGCAGAGCCACCGGTTTTTTGCTGTGGTGGAGGGCCTGGGCGGCCCATCCAGCGTCCTGGGTGGCGGTCTCGGCACCCAGGACCCGGTACGGAATGCGCACGGTCTCGAAGAGGCGGGGAGAGATGTTACCCATGATGAGATGTTCGGGCGCGTCTTGTCCCTGATAGCCGCGCCAAGTAACGATCAGCAGACACGGCAGTTCGTAGATCAGGCTCAGCGAGGCGAGGGCGTTGAGGCACACTCCCAGGGCCGAATTCTGCATCATCACGACGGGCTGTTTGCCGGCCATATAGGCACCAGCCGCTAGCCCGACCGCGGCGTCTTCGCGGGTCTCCGGGATATACCTGCCCTCCTCTTCAAGGCAGGCGATCAGGCTCTTGAGCAGCGAACAGGGCACTCCGGTAAAAAAATCGAAGCCTTCGGCTTGCAGCGTTTTGAGAAAGTCGGCTCCGGTAATCATGGCGGTCGCTCTCAGCCGGCGGCCTGGACGTGGTCGCTGTCATGCTGCGCCGTGTGGCCTGCCGGGCGAGACAACAGCATCGGAAGCACGACGAGGGAGGCAAGCAGGACGCTACCGACTGCCAGCGAGAGTAGCAAGCCCATACTGAAAACGCCATAGTATTTGGCGATCATCAGGCTGCCAAAGCCGACCATAGTTGTCAGCGAAAACAGGGCGACGGCTTGTCCGGTGCTGCCGGCGACCAGGCTGGCCGGTGTCGTGTGCGGGTCCTCTCGAAAACGGTGGACAAGGTGAATGCCGTTTTCGATACCGATGCCAATAATGAGTGGGGCGGCAACAAGGTTGGCCACGTTGAACTGGAGCTTGCACAGCCACATCAGGCCGGCCGTCCAGATCATCCCCAGACCGAGCGGCAGGAGGGCGAGCAGGGTATCAGCGACGCGCCGCAGGGTCCCAAAGGTGACGATCACAATCGCCAGCAGGGCGTATAGCGCGGCTTCGAGATAGCCCTGCTGCATGGCGTGAATTGACTCATAGCCAATGACCGGCGAGCCGGTGACATTGGGGTCTACTTGGCGCAGCTGGCGGATAAAGGCTTCGAGCGCCTGCTGTTCACGGATATTGTGTTTGGGATAGATCTGAAGCAGGAACCTGTCCTCGTCACGGCTTACGAAGCGTTTTTTGAGTTGGGGCGGAATGTCGGTCATGGTAATCGGACCGGCGGGATGAATGTTGTTCCGCAGCAGGCTCCAGACCTCGGCAAAGTCGGCAAACAGATCGGCCTGAAACTGGCTGAGCGCGGCCCGGGCTTCGGCCTCGTGCAGGTTTTGCAAACGGGCGACAATGGTTTTGAGCCGGTCGCGGGCGGTGCTCAGCTCGCTCTCGGTGGGCCGGTTTTCAGGGTCCCAGTCCTCGTTGCTCTCGCGGACCTTGAAGCGGATCTGGTCAAGAGAGCGTTGCAGGGCGGAGACTACAACCGGCGGAGCGGGAGCGAGGGTCGGGGGCAGGTCGGCCAGCAGGGGTTGGAGGGCGGACACCAGCGGCAGGCACCGGTCCTGTCCGGCGGGGATGAACGAGGCCACGCTTTCGACCGTTTCGACGACCGGCAGGGCTTCAAAGGCCGCGGCTTTCCGCATGGCGGCCTCGGGGCTTGAAGCGGTGGCCAGGGCATTCCAGGACGCGCGTTCGGAATGGGCGATGATGCGTCTCTCCCACTCAACCGAGGGCGTGCCGTGGGCTTGAAGATTGAGCAGGTCATAGTCAAACCGAACGGTCGGCAGCGCAGCCAGCGCCCCCAGCGTCAGCAGACCGGCCACCACCAGAACCGGCCGCCGTCTGTGCTCGACCAGCCGCCCCAGGGCGGCAAAGCTGGCACTCAGGAAACGCCGGCGGCTGGTACGGGCCTGCCAGGGCCGGATGCGCTCAACCACCACGACGAGGGCCGGCAAAAAGCTGAACATGGCCAGCAGGGACAGCAGCATACCGACGCTGGACATCAGGCCGAGTTCCTGCATACCCCGGAAGTCGGCCAGCATAATGGCGGCAAAGGCCAGGGCCGTTGTACACGCCCCGGCGATAATGCTCGGCCCGGTATGAATAGAGACCTGCTGGAGGGCCGCAATCGGGTCGCTGCCGGTGCCGCGTTCTTCCTCGTAGCGGGTCATGAAGTGGACGCCGAAATCGTCGGCCAGACCCAGCAGCAGGGGAGCGACAAAGACGCTGAGAATGGTCAGGTGGCCGACCGCGAGGGTGACAAAGCCCATCGTCCAGGACAGGCCGACGAGCAGGGAGGAGAGAATGAGCACGGGGTGGCGGAGGCGCTGAAAAAAGAGCAGGTACAGCAGGCCAATGCCGAGGGTGGTGGCCAGCGTTGCGGACGGGGCGTCACGCTGGGCGCTGGTCATCTCATCGGTATCAAGGACCTCTATGCCGGTCAGACCGGCGTCAAGTCCGGGGAAGTCCGGGCGCAGGTCGTGAATAATGCGCCGAATTGTGGTGATGGCGTCTTGCAACTCGGTCAGTCCGGCCTCTTCCGGCTCGGCGGGGTCAAGCAGCATGAAGAGAAAGCGGCGGTTGCCGGACACCAGGAAGCCCTCATCCGACAGCGCTTGGGTATCGCCAAAGAACTCTTCCCAGGGTGACTGATAGCGATGGGCCGGGTTGCTGAGGGTCTGGTCCATCTCGTACAGCAGGGAGTTGAGAAAACCGATCTGCGGCGTTGGTGTTTCGCCGCCGGTTTCCTGCTCGGCTGTGTGGCCGAGGTCCAACAGACCGCCGACCAAGTATGAGACGGTGGCTTGAGCGATCTGGTGGTTCAGGGCCTCAAAGAGGGTGTTGAGGCCGGGGGCGGCGGTGAGGTCGTGGATCAGTTCCCGGGATCCGGCGAGGTCGTCAAGCAGGCGTTGCAGGCCCTCAGTAGACAGATAGAGGAGCTTTTTACCGTCGAGCGAGCTGGTGTCGATCTGATAGAAGACCTCCTTGACATGGCGGGTCTCCCGGGCCAGGAGGTCGGCGAGCCGGACCACAAAGGCTTTGCCCTGCTCGATATCCTGCGGCTCAACCACAACAAAGAACTGGTCAACGCTGCCAAACTCCTCGGTGTATTGCTTCTCCAGCTTGATATACGGCTTGTCGCTGTTGATGAGATCGTTGCGGCCGGTGACGAACTCCAGACACAAGGCGGTATAGCCGAGCGCTACGCCAACCAGGGCCAGACACACGGCCAGGACCGAGACAGGATGGGTCGTGGTCAGGCCGGCCAGGGAGGACAGGGCACGCTGCTCCCAGGTCATGTCCGGCGGAAAGGGGTGGGCGGAAGGGGCGGACGGCGGCAGGCGCAGGGTCTTCACTTGGCGCTTACCCCGGCCCGTCCCAGGTGAGTTTGTCCTTCATGCGCCTGACCAACTCCTCGTAGGATGTGCGGGCCATGATGGATTGCACCTGTTTGCGCAGGTTGCCGGCCATGCTTACCCCGTCAAGATGCACATCCCAGACCTTCCAGCGGTCGTCAATGAGGTGCAGGCGATAGGTGATGGCGACTTGGCCCTCTTCGGCGTTGACGAGCAAGGTTTCCACACTGGCCTCCTTGCCCTCAACGCGGTTGTGGCCGTACACAATCTGGTGGCTGGAGAGGAATGCGGCGGCGCGGGGATAGGCGACATCGCGCAGCAGGTGGGCGAGCAGGGCGACGAAATCGTCCTGCTTGTCCTGGCCGAGGTCCTGCCAGTGGGGGCCCATCAGCCAGCGGGCGAGTTGGGCGAGGGCCAGATGGTCCTCAATTTTTTCCACATCACAGCCGCTCGGCTGGGCTCCGTTCGTTTCTGTGCAGGCAATAATAGACTCAAGCAACTGCCGGGTCATGTGGGTCGGGGTCTCGGCCTGAGCCGGCCCAGCCCAGGCCAGCGCCAGACCCAAGGCGAAGCACAGAGCGTGTCGGCGATATGGCATGGCTGCTATTCCTCGATCTGCTGCTCTCGGCGTTGCAGGTAGAAGTCCTGGGCGGCGCTGTAGAGGTCGAGCGAGAAGCGATCAACCTGCTCAAACAACTCCAGGTTCAACGATCGGTCGTTGACGGCGTTGGTGACGGTCGTTCCAGTGCTGACCGCAAGATTGTGGGTGCCAGGCAGGATATACTGTTTAGGGTCCATCGCCCCATCCACCACAAAGCCCACAGCGTCACGGACGGTTGACGGACCAAGGAATGGCAGCACGAGATAGGCCCCGCCTTCCAGGCCGTAAGAGCCCAGCGTCTGGCCGAAGTCTTCGTTGCTCTCCTGAAGCCCGAACTGGGTCTTGGCCACGTCAAAGAAGCCGAGTCCGCCGACCGTGGTATTGACCATAAAGCGGCTCACTTCTCGCGCCGCCCCGTTGAATTTGAACTGCAAGAGGCTGTTGGCGAACCGGGGCAGGACGCCCAGGTTGAGAAAGAAGCGTTGCACCCCCAGGCGGGCACCTGCGGGAAGGACTCTTTCATAGCCTCTGGCCACCGGGCGCATGACTTTCTCATCCAGCCACAGGTTCACGTCAAACATGGCTTCGTTGAAGGTTTCGAGCCGGGAGGTTTCGTACACCTGAGCGCTGGCGTCCAGCGAGTCTTCAAGACCGTCGCCGAGTTGGGCCGGAGTCGGCCCCGGGGTCAGACACACCAGCAACACGAGTGACGGAAGAACGATTCGACTGAGCATGGGAGGACCCCCTCTTCCTCTCTCCCGGGATACACGTTCAGACGCAGACAAGCAGGGGAGGAACATCAGGCCGATTTTGTCGGCAGGGCAAGTGTTGCGGTACCAATGACCCAGCGTTCGGCGTCGTCGTTTTCCATCCAGATATCACATTCGGCCGTATGGGTCTGTTCGTCTTTCTGGGTGACTGCACCGCACAGGTGGAGACGTGTATCGGGCAGGACCGGGCTGCGGAATGTCGTTCCGATACGGGTAATCCGCGCGGCGGGGTTCCAGTCGCTGATCATCCGCGCCAGCAGGCCCATGCTCATGACGCCGGGCGCAATCATGCCGGGCAGGCCCTCCTTGCGAGCCCCCTCGTCGTCGGTAAAGCGCGGAAAATCCATATTGGCGGTCCACGCATAGCGACGGACCTGGTCCTTGGTCAGAAACAGGTCCAGGGGTGGGAACTCGTCGCCCTCTTCGACATCTTCAAAATAGAAACTGCTCATCGCTGCATGATCCTATGGTCGATCACGGCCACTTTTTCACCGTGCTGATTACTGACCTCGTTGCGCAGGACAATGAAATACATGCTGCCGCTGCGCCCTGTTTTTTCATAGATGTCGTGAATCTTGCTGACCATCGTGAGCGTGTCGCCGGGCCGCACCGGCTCAAACACATTGAGGTCTCTGCCGCCGTCAAAGCCGACCTTGCCGAACTTGGGCATATTCTCGGGCGTCATTTTGTTCGGACGCAGCTTGGTGACAAATGTCGGTGGAGCCACCAAGCCGCGGTACGGGCCGTTAGCCGCCGCGGCTTCATCTGTATAGAGCGGGTTGGTCTCTCCGAGGGCTGCCGCAAACTCCAGAATCTCTTCTTTGGTAATGGGGACAAACAAGGTTTCATCAAAGACGGTCCCCAGGATGGAACGGTCAAAGTCGAGTGCCATAGTCGTATCCTTCAGGCTGCGCTTGAGGACTGGGCTCTGCGCACCCGAAAGTCTACCGGCCGGTAGCCACCGCTGCGCAGGGCGGTGACCAGGGCTTCGGTAGAGCCGATGTCCTGATCAAATTCGGTGGCGCAAATGCCGATGAAGCTCACCAGATGCGAGTCGCTGCCGCCAAAGGCGTGGTAGCCATAGTGGTTGATCAACTCGGCCACCCGCTCGTTTTCGCCTTTTTTACTACCTCCATTGAGGGCTTCAACCCCGCACACGCCTTCGAGCGGGGGCATTTTTTCGTAATGTTCGATGAGGCCGATGGTTGGCCGACCGGGATGACACGGCATGGCAATGCCACCCATACGGGCAACCTCGGTAATGATCTGTTGGGCCGGCAGTCGAACATTGGAGAAATCGAAGCGTTTGAGGATATCGTCGTTGACCCCATAGATCAGAATATGGCCGTACTCGGTCTCAACCTCGGAGGCTTTGAGGATGAGTAGGCCGTATTTGTCTTCAAGGGCGCGGTAATCGCTGGCGGCATCAAATTTGCGGTGCTCGGTCAAGACCAAGCCGTCAATGGGCCGCTCTTCATGCTTGCGGGCCAGCCATTTGAGGTAGGCCTCGACAGGGGCGCGGCTATCGTCTGAGGCTTCGGAGTGCGAGTGGAGATCAATGATATGTGCCATAGGGTATCTGCCCAGCCTGCCGAATGGTCTGGCTTTTGGTCAATATGGGCACTTATAGTGCCAGAATTGCCCCGGTCTGGCAATGGACAGCAGACCGTTCAGACGCCCCGCGCGTATAGCCCGCCGGACGGCTCTGTCACCGACCGGACGAAACAGCGGAATGGAAATCTCCGGCGTGGCGTCCTCAAAGGCGACCTCAACCGGCATTCCGATGCTGACCTCTTCGGGGGTGCAGTCAACGATATTGGTCAACATGCGCACGCCTTCTTCCAGCTCGACATAGGCCATGATGTAGGGCAGCGTGTTGCGGAAGCCGGCACTCTGATTCTGGTAGGTTGCCGTGTAGGTATAGACGGTCCCCTTGCCACTGCATTTGATCCATTCGAGGTCGGTGGACAGGTCTTCTGGGCAAAAAGCGCGCGGGTAATACAAGACTGTGCCGCATCTGCGGCATTTCTGGACATAGAGTTCGTGCCGGGCGCAGGCTTCCCAAAAGGGGCGGTTTTCCTCGTCAAGACGGGGCAGGGGTTTGCGGTATTTCTTCTCTTCAGCCATGACACCTCTCCCTTACACACTCAACACCAGACTCGCTCCGCTGTGCCGCAGCCCCAGGGTTCCTCCGGTACCGTGGCAGAGCGCCATCTGACAGTCCCGGACTTGGCGGTCTTCGCACTCGCCACGCAACTGTTTGGTGGCTTCGATGACCAGAAAAATGCCGCGCATGCCAGGATGATTTGACGACAGCCCGCCGCCGTCGGTGTTGATCGGCAGCTCACCGCCCAGCCCAATCCGGCCGTTCTGGACAAATGCGCCGCCCTCTCCCTTGCCACAAAAGCCTAAGCTTTCCAGGGTGACGCACACGGTGATGGTGAACGAATCATAGATCATGGCCATGTCGATGTCTTTATGCGCCACGCCCGCCCGCTGCAGGGCCTTGGGGCCGGACTGTTTGGCCGCCGCATCGGTCAGGTCCCGCCGGCCGGCGCTGGTGTGATAGCAGGCTTCGGCAGCCCCCTGGATGTAGACGGGTTTCTTTCTCAGGTCACGGGCGCGTTCGGCCGAGGTGACCACAAGCGCGCCCCCGCCATCTGAGATCATGCAGCAGTCCAGCAGGTGGAGCGGAGACGACACCAGCCGCGATTTCAGCACATCTTCGACCGTGATGGGATCGCGGAACTTGGCCTTGGGATTGAGCGAGGCGTGCCGTCTGGTGACCACGGCGATTTCGGCCAACTGCTCGCTGGTCGTCCCAAACTCGTGCATATGGCGCTGGGCAACCAGGGCATAGGCCCCGACCGTCGTTGGTCCGAAGCTGTTTTCGTGCTGATCGGGCGGATCCCCCGCCCCACCCCCGGCCGTGCCAATCGCAAACCGGTCAGACGACCATTTGCTGCCGTACAGAATCAGACCAACCTTGCAGTAGCCGGCCGCAATCGCCGCGGCCGCGTGGGCGGTGTGTGACACAAAAGACGAGCCGCCAATCGAATTGGAGTCCAGATAATCGGGGTTCAGATTCAGGTGCTCGGCCAGGGCAACAATGCCCATCCCGCTTACCCCAGAGGTAAACAGGCCATCAACGTCTTTCAGCCTCAGGCCGGCGTCGTCCAGCGCGCCGCGGGCGCTCTCGGCCATAAGCTGGTACTGGGTTTTGTGCGGTGCCCAGCGGAGCGGATGCTCGTATACGCCGGCGACCGCGGTTTTTCCTGTTATGCTCATGATCTGTCCTCTTGCGCTGATGAGCCGAAAAACGCCTCAATGGCATCGCACGCCACCTGCGGCTTTTCGATTGGGAGCCAGTGGCCGGCATCTTCAATAATCCTGAGCTGGGCACCGGGAATCTGGTCGCGTAGTTCTTCGCTCTGGGCAACCGGCGTAGCGGTATCGTCCCCGCCGGCCAGAATCAGCGCTGGTGTCCTGAGTTCGCTCAGTCTGGGCCTCATATCGACCTGTTGGCACGCCACCAAATCGAAGTGGCGGACGCGCGGGTCGGTCTTAGTCTGCTCCATCCAGCCCTCCTGGACAATTGCTTGCGGCGTCTTGGGCGAGCAGGAATCTTTGGTAAACGGCTGGGACTGGCGGCCTTTCATGACCTGTGCCCAGGTCTCAACCCGCTCGTCCGGAATGTTGAATGTGGCGGCCGTGCAGCTCAGGATCAGGCCACTGACCATCTCGGGACGGCGCAGGGCCAAGTCCATGGCGATCGCTCCGCCCATGGAGTGACCCATCAGTACCGCCGGACGAAGGCCGAGCGTTTGCCACAAACTGTAGGTGAAATCGCTGTAGGCGGTGATGCTGCCCAGGCTGTCAATGCCGCTTGAGCGGCCGTGGGCCGGAAAATCGAAAGAGAGGGGACTGTGCCTGACCGACAGGATATCGAGCAGCTTATGGGCAAAATGCCCGTTGCTGCCCGCCCCGTGAATGTACAGGATAAGTTTGCCCTGGCTGACATCTGGAACGACTGGGGGCAGGGTTGTTTGGCCGGTGTGAAAGTAATGGACCGCATAGCCGTCAACATCAACGTATTTTGTTGGCATATGCTCCTCTCGGGAAGAAAGCTGCCCCCTGACTAGTCGGGTGGCCGGGCTTTGTCAAGACAAGGCGGGGTCGCTCCGCCTAGCGGCTGATCTGGCACTGCCGGCGTTAGCCAGCCGCGCCCGGCCTTTGCTCAAACTCACGCAATTCGTCTTCCAGAATGCTGAAGTAACGCGCCTGAGGATGATGGAAAACGAGCGCTGAGACCGATGCCTCGGGCT
Source organism: uncultured Binatia bacterium (SeqCode) (assembly GCA_965200965.1). Lineage (GTDB taxonomy): Bacteria > Desulfobacterota > Binatia > Bin18 > Bin18 > JAAXHF01. The sequence continues at coordinate 3,047,235 of OZ241744.1, read as the reverse complement.
CCATCATACAGCCTTCGGTGAGTTGGAGGCCGATGGTTTCTGTTGCCGGCAAGAGCCGAAAGAGAATGCGCTGGTCTTCCAGACGCGGGCAGGCCGGATAGCCAAAACTGACCCGCACCCCCCGGTAGCGCGCTCTGAAGCGGTCGCGCATGGTCATGTCGGCAGGGTCGGCAAAGCCCCACATCTCGCGCAGCCGGCGGTGCAGGAGTTCGGCAAAACCCTCGGCGCTTTCAATCGCCAAGGCTTGCAGCGCGTGCGACACAAAATACTGCCCAGCCTGTTTATAGCGTTCTGACAGTTTACGCACGCCACCGCCGCAGGTCACCGCAAAGAGAGCAATATAATCCATCCGGCCGGCGGTTCGCGGGGCAACAAAGTCGCTCAGACACAGCCCCTCGCCGTGCAATTGGCGCGGAAACTCGAAGGTCTCAACTACCCGATCGCCCGCCGCGTTATACACCAGCAAGGTATTGCCGTCAGACTGGGCGGGAAAGAACTTGTAGAGCCCCTTGGCGCGCATCAAACCTTTCGCCAGGACCCGATCCTGCAGGACACGAACCCGGGTGTGCAGACCCACGGCCTTCGCATCCTGCTGCTCAAGCAGCGTGTCGAGCTTGCCCTTGAGCCCCAGGTGTTTGCCGTACAGCATGGTCGGATTGACGTAGGCAAAAATCTCTTCAAGGTCGTGATCCTCAATCACATGCAAACGCAGGTCTGGCGGACTTGGTATGGGGTGGTCATGGGCCACCGAGGACGTGTGGGGAGCCGTCCGTCCGTTCCCGACGACGCGCGGCGGCTTTGCCGTCTGCTGAGCCAAACGTTCCTGTTCAGCCACGATTTTCTGGACGAGGTGGATCCGTTTGTCGGGATCAACGAGCCGGTTGGCCAACTCAAGACCGTTCATCGCATCGCTGGCATAACAGACCAGGTTTGCATACTCCGGGGCAATTCTGCTGGCGGTAAACCGGGCGGTCAGAGCGGCCCCGCCAACCAGCATCGGACACTCCACCCCAGCGTTGTGCAGGTCCTGAGCCGTCACCACCATCTGTTGGGCAGATTTGACCAGCAAACCGGACAGCCCGATGATATCGGGACGATATTCCCGGTAGGCATCAATCAGGGTTTCCGGCGGGACCTTGATGCCCAGATTGACAACCCGATAGCCGTTATTGCCCAGGATAATCTCGACCAGATTTTTGCCAATATCGTGTACGTCACCCTTGACCGTAGCCAGCATGACCACCCCCTTGAGCGCTTCGGCGGTTTTTTCCATAAACGGCTCAAGGTGGCCAACCGCCGCCTTCATCGACTCGGCACTCTGCAACACCTCGGCTACGATGAGTTCGTTGTTATTGAACAGCCGCCCGACCTCATCCATACCCGCCATGAGCGGACCGTTAATGATATTGAGCGGTGTTCTACCGCACAGGGCCTTGTTCAGGTCGTCAATCAACCCGTCTTTCGATCCCTCAATGATATACCGAGCCAGACGTTCATCCAGCGGCAGCTCCCGGCCCGTCTCCGCCCTGTTGCGCGTTGGTCGCTGGCGGAAATGGGCGGCAAAGGCGGCGACCGGGTCCTCGCCCCGCCAGTAGATCAAGTCCTCTGACAGCCGCCGTTCTTCTTCCGGGATAGAGGCGTAGCGCTCCAGCTTTTCGGTGTTGACAATCGCCATATCGAGCCCGGCTTTGACACAGTCGTATAAAAAGACCGAGTTCAGCACCTCGCGGCCGACCGGCGGCAAACCAAAAGAGACATTGCTGATGCCGAGGATGGTTTTGCACTCAGGAAAGGCGTCTTTGATGAGCCGCACGCCTTCAACCGTTTCTCGTCCAGCGCCAATATAATTCTGGTCGCCGGTGCCGAGCGGAAACACCAGCAGGTCAAAGATCAGGTCTTCCGGCTCCAGGCTATACTGCTGGGTCAGCAATTCATAGCTGCGCCGGGCAATTTCAAGCTTACGCTGGCGGGTAACGGCCATGCCCTGAACAGGGTCTTCGTCAATGCAGCCGACTACCACGGCCGCGCCGTAACGTTTGAGCAGGGGGGCGATTTTCTGAAAGCGCTCCTCGCCGTCTTCAAGGTTAATCGAGTTGATGATGGCCTTGCCCTGGCAGCGCTCGAGCGCGGCTTCAATGACCCGTGCATCGGTCGAGTCAATCATCAGCGGGACTTTGACCTTTTTGACCAGCATGTCCAAAAAGGTCGTCACGTCTTCCCTTTCTTCACGGTCCGGGTCGGCCAGACACACATCAAGCACCTGAGCACCACCCCGCACCTGCCGCCGTCCAATCTCTGCCGCCTCCTCAAACGCCCCTTCGGTAATCAGACGTTTGAACTTGCGCGAGCCAATCACATTGGTCCGTTCTCCAACCAGGACCGGGCGTTTGTCTTCGTCAATGACCAGCGGCTCAAGCCCGCATACCACGCTGCGTCGTGGCGCGTGGTGGTGGCGCGGCTTTTTGCCGGCCAGCATCTGAGACAAGAGCCGTAGATGGGCCGGGGTGGTGCCGCAGCAGCCGCCGACCATATTCACCCAGCCCTGGTCAACAAAGCGCTCCAGCTTGGCGCTCAGGAGTTCGGGAGATTCATTGTAATGCCCGTCTTCATCCGGCAGGCCGGCGTTGGGCATACACACGACCGGAAAGCGGGACAGCCGGGCCAGGGTGCGCAGGTGGTCGGTCATAAAGTCCGGGCCGGTCGCGCAGTTGAGGCCGATCGCCAGCAGTTCCCTGTGGGCCAGCGAAACATACAGCGCCTCAACGCCCTGACCGGCCAGGGTCGTCCCCATCGTTTCGATTGTGCCACACACAACCACCGGGACGCGCCGGCCAAGGCCAGAAAACGCCTCATCAATGCCGAGCAGCCCGGCCTTCAGGTTCAGGGCGTCCTGAGCGGTCTCCAGGATGAGGAGGTCAACGTGGCCGCGCACCAGTCCTTGGGCCTGTTCGGCGTAGGCGGCCCGCATCTCGCCAAATGTCGCCCCGCCGGTCACTGAGATCGTCTTTGTCGTCGGTCCCATTGAGCCGGCCACAAAGCGGGGTTTGGCCGGGGTGCTGTGCCGGTCGGCCACCTGCCGGGCGATTTCAGCCGCGGCCTGATTGATCGCCGGAGCCTTGTCCTCAAGCCCATATTCGGCCAGGACAATGCGCGTCGCGCCAAAGGTATTTGTCTCAATGATGTCCGAGCCGGCTTGAAGAAACCCGGTATGGATATCGGCAATGAACTGCGGGGCGGTCATCACCAGATTTTCATTGCAGCCTTCGTACTCATGCCCGCCAAAGGCCGCGGCATCGAGGTGCAGGTCTTGAATCGACGTGCCCATCGCCCCGTCAAACAGCAGGATGCGCTCCCGCAGCAGGGCCAGCAGGTCTTGGGCGGTCGGTGACAGGGCAGGGACACCGGAGTCTGAATAAGCCATAGCCACCCATCCTAGCCTTCAGACACGGCAGAATAAAGGGTCACGCAGCAGTGTCAGACAGGCGGTACGGCCGGGAAGCTCACGATGCTCTCAGCGCATGAAGCGGCGCGGGAAAAGGGAGGCCGTCCTTTTCCAGGACTTCCAGCCAGCTCGACACGGCTATTTTGATCTCGTCAAGCGCTTCTTCGGGCGTTTCTCCATAGGCTGACAGGTCGGGAATCTCCAAGCAACGTGCCTCAATGTCTTCTGATTCCGTACACCTTGTCCACTCGTAGGTGTAAGGCGGCAATCCCTCCACAGTCATAGGTTCCCCCGTTTCTCTATTATCCCCATCTCTTCCGCTCGCTTCAGCATTTCTTTTACCTGTTCTCGTTTCGCCTTTCCGCCTTTCCAGCGCTGTAGGTTGAGGGGGCGGGGATACAGGTTCCCCGTATCCCTAGCCCGTGGGTAAGAAAAGATGTGATGACTCCCTTTCGTATTCCGATGCTTCCAGCCCAGCTGCTCCACAAGTTTGATTAAATCGTCAAAAGCGAGATTGGCCGGGCTGTTCCTCGCTTTCGCCAATAGTTTTTCATCGACTTTCATGCAACAGAGTTTCAGCGTTCTTAACCTGGCCTGTACTCCTCACTCAAAAATTAACGCTTGAATAAGCTGAGGTCAGCCAGTCAGCAGGCGACAAAGGTCAGAACTTCTGAGATGTCGGTTTCAATCTTCATTCCGTAGCCTCCTCTCTTCTGATGGTCTTGGTACGAGGACAAAGCCTCATCGAACAACGCAACTATCAGGATCAGATGCAGCGCAGTAACTTATGTGTAATCCGTTAGTGTAATGAGCATGACGGGAGACCTTGAAGCCGTTTGTCTCAAGAACTCGTTTGATCGGAATGGTAAGGATATTTTTCGCCCATGTAGGCGTGCCTATTATCGCGTAAGCCCAAGTCCTGGGGTGCCTCCGGCCGCTCCTGATAAGAACCGTACTCCTCCACGGTGTTATCTCAGGGGTTAGGCTTAGAATTTGCATCACAGGCTGAAGGTCCCTCTGTCCATCCCAGCCATGAGGATAATCGATATAGGCGCGTATGGCTGTAATCGTATCCCAAGGCGCATCAGTGTTACCCGCCGGGAGTATGTCCCACTGTCCATTGTATTGAAGCCGCGTGTCGTAACCAAAGAGCACCAGCTTATCACTGTCGTCAAGCTCAACAGTGAGGGACGCCTCAGAGCCATGATACTGATTTTGGATGGTGAGGGTCTTGACTTCTATTCCTAGCTCCTCCGCTCCTTTATCACCGCCTCCATAGCCTCTAGGAGGCGGACAAACTCCGGTTCCTCCCAAACCCCTTCCCATACTGAAATGTCGGGGCTTCCCCCCCTCATCCAAACACGCCATATCCTGAATAAGGATTTTACCTTTGGCAGATTCGGCAAGGGCAAAGAAAGCCGTCATCAGGTTTTGTGTTGCCTCTTCCATTCGGTTTTCCACAGTTCTTCTCCTTCTTTGATCCGGCTCCATCCACGGGAGCCGGGTGTTGCAGACAGGGGTTACTCCTCTACTGAAGAAGGAGGAGGGTTCACAAGGACAAGGTTCTGTAAAGATTCCTCCCACCAAAACCGGGCGCTTTGTCCGGGACTGGGGAAGTCCGCAATAGTACACTCTCCCCTAGCCCCCCGGACAAACTCTTCGCCAAAGGTGGTGACTGTGAATCTGTGAGTATGAAGCTCCCCCTCATCAGCCTGGAGAGTGATGAAATACACCCCTTCCCCAAGCAGATTCCAGTTCATTTGCGTGATGAACCCGTTTTCAGGGCCTTCGCAAAGGGCCTCAGTGTCGGCCCGTGGAACTCCCCAGAACAGCAAGTTGCCTGCCCCGTCCAGATTTGTATTCCCCATTGCAGGGATTCGGAGGATTTCTTGGCCGGACTGGATATAATAATCCCTTCCCTCCTGACCGCTTACACCTTCAGCGGTCAGTTCATAGTATTCCGCCCTGGACAAGACAACCTCAATCTCTGCCGTTGCTTCACCACAGACCCAGCCTGAGATAATCCCGATACCACTCTGATATGAGCGGCTTGCCGGATTTTCCAACCGGCTTAGAGTCCGGGCCGAAGGTTGTGGAACAATCCGTCAGGCAGGCAGGCTTGGGCGGCTTCTAGGTCGCGGTACAGCCGGATAGACAAAATGGGCCTGGGGGATATGTGTTGACTCCAATTCTTCGGGGGTTGGAACGGATGGTTCTTCGGGTTCTTCGGGGGTTGGGCCTGGAACCAGGACAAAGCCTTGAACGCTTTGCTGCCACCGGAGCCGGGTAGTCTCTCCGGTGCTAGGAAAATCCGCTATCTCAACATCCCGTTCAGCACCCCGGACAAACTCCTCGCCCAAGGTGGTAACGGTGAAGCGGATTTCTTGAAGGGTTTTCCCATCTACCACAAGGGCGGCCGTATAGGTTCCATCCCCCATCAAGCTCCAATTCCATTGCGTGATAAAGCCGTTGTTTTGGTCTCCGCATGCCGCTTCGGTATCGCCTCGGCTGATATTCCGGGCCACGGGCGGAAGGTGCAGACCGCCATCAATAACGATAGCGACACGCTCGGCGTCACACACCCAGCCGGACACATAGCCTATGCCGATCTGATAAAGAGCCGTTGCCAGGGACTTCAAGGCTGTTGACTGGTTCTTATCCAAATGCTGGCGCGATTAGCGCTAGGCTGAGAGCCGCTGCCATCGTATGAATTCGGGTTTTCTTTATAGTCTCCTGAATTATCCCCGTAACACACAGTGAGATATAAATTACCAATGATCGACTTCGACGGACATTTCATGCCCTCAAGACCGTACTCCAGCCTCCTTAGCCACTTGGCTTTCCATATGCCCGTGTCTCAAGTAATCATAACCCCGCAGGTTAGCTATCTTCTTGGATATTTTTTCGATTATAGATAACCGGGTGGATTTGGACGGAAAGTTTAGCCCTAGCTCTCCACCAAGCTGTTTCAGCATAGGAATAGTGTATGTCTTTTTGTCCGCCAAGATGCGATCTATATCTTCAGACGGAAGAGTTTGTAGCTTTGCCGCCATAGCTTTCGCTTCTTCGCGATCTTGTATGGTGAGAGCTCTGCGTGAAGACTTCCTCAACGTTTTCTTTTCTGACGAGAAACCAAGAAAATGTGACATTGTGGGGTCGGCCTCAACCACACGCACAAGGTCCTTCATTGCTTCTATCGTTGATGTGACACCCTCCGTGTCTTCTCCTGTGGGGAGCGACCTTAGCCTAGTACGAAAATCATTCAGAAACTCGATCAAGACTCCCAGTTCCCGATCTAGGCGAGATTTCCTTTCCTGTGACGGTAGAGCGTCAACCAGTTGAGACAACTTGCTCAGGAAGCCGTCCAATTTCTTTCCTGTCAAATTTACAGGATTGTTCATGGAAATTTCCTCAACAGCTCCTCAACAATTTGTGGATATTCCTGCTTCCCCCGAGCCCGCTTGGCATTGTTAGAATCGTGCAACCATACTGGCAGGCTGTTTTCCGCAGCTTCGGTGTATCCAATCAACTCGGTCGTGTGCGTTCCAAAGCACTCATTCGCTGCTCGGATCTCATTCATCTTGTTCGCATGGGCTATCGTTTGCATTGCGCCTCCGATCCGTACCCGGACAAAAAGAATTGCGCCGAACTGGGCAACACTGTGAGGAGCCACATTTCCACCAGCCAGGACAGCAGCAGAATTCACAAGTTCGGAGATTTTACCAACCTTGTTGATCAAGATGTTCAAACCGATAGTAGAAAGATGATCTGGTATCGCAGTAACAATGTAGTAATTGCTCGCCAGCAGTGCGTTCTGTGTCATCAGGTAAAGGTTTGGTGGACAGTCTATGAGGACGTAATCGTATCTGTCCCGGATTTCATCAATAGCTTTAGCGAGAAATTCGCGATCTCGCATAAACTGTTCTGCATTCTTTCTCAACATCGTCATACTTGGATATGCCCCGGCAATTTGACCACTCCCAATATCCTCTCCGATTAGGTCTATGTCGCACGGCAGCAAATCAATTCCGGGAAGACGGCCACCACTCCTTAAACGAATAGGGGTCTCCCACAGATATCTTCCGGTCTCCAGGGGTTGTTTCTTCAAATATCTCTTGTACATTGTGGCTATCGTGCCGAATTTAGACTTGCGCTTTTGCCAATCTTCAATAGACGCGCACAAAAACGTCAGATTCGTTTGTGGGTCAATATCGATCAGCAAGACCTTTTTATTCTTCCTTTCAGCTAACCAGCATCCGATATGGTAGGCCGATGTTGTCTTTGCAACTCCACCTTTGTAGTTAATGAATGCGAAAACCTTTGTCATATTCGCCTCCCCGTTGGCCCTTAAGTTTACACCACACCATCATACCACGCCCGGGCTGTCTAGTGCGGCATGTGCGGTTAGGGGTTTGTTTCAACCCTAGCACCTCCCCGCCCCCTGTCATCCTGGTGGCTACCGGCATAGTTCCTGCTCCGGCTCTCACGGGCCACACCGTAGCACACCACCCCGCCTTCTGCCATCCTCATCCCCACGATCCGCACGCTCACGCTTCCCTTCCCTCACGACGAGCGTGGCGGACGAGAATATCCTTGACATCGCCGGGGTTGGTGGACACGTCCCAGGACCAGCGGCCAAAGCCGCGGTGGGCATTAACGGCTCTCACCCACTCATCAAGAAAGCGGCGTTTGGTCCGCTCCCGCTCACTGTCCCGGCCCTTGGTCTCCAGAACCAGCATAGTACCCGCGCTGAGCCGGATGAGAAAATCGGGCCGGTACTTGCCCACCACGCCACGATAGACATAGCACACCTCAAAGCCCAGATGGTCATTTTTCACCCAGGCGGCTACCAACGGGTTGTTGTCCAACTCCCAGGCTTCAGACGCCTCCCAGGCCCCGTCATGGACACAGCGGTTGATATGGCTGCGGGCAGTACAGGCCCACGGCTTGCCCGTATGCCAGGGGGCCATATCGCCGGTTGAGCGAACAGGCTGGTCACGGTCAAAGACCGGCACCAGCCTGTCGGTGTTCTCAAAACGGATCGCCTCCCAGATATGCTGGACCAGCCTGGTCATATTCAGGGTGATAAGCAGGCGTCTTTTCAGGGCGTCCTGCTGAAACAGGGCCGGGGTGAGGCGGATAGGACCAGAGCGGATGAACTGCTGGGCCAGTCCCACGAGTTGGGCCAGCAGTACCTCCTTGCTCCCCGGCCAGTTCTTGTGCATCTGGTCGTACACCTCACGGGCGGCTTCAAAGATGATACGCTGGGTGCGAAACTCCCGGGCCAAGTATTCCAGTTCAATAGCCGCGATGCCGCTCATGTCAGGCTTGCCGTCAACGGTCGGGGCCAGTTCAGCCAGTTGCACAGTCTGGCTGGCGTTGAGCTCAAGGGCCGGGACCGCCTCCCAATCCAGGGTCAGCCGCGGCCGCAGCACATGGTCAATGCGGATGATATGCGGCCAGCGTATGGCAAAGCCGGCCCTGTCGGCCAGCGGCTCAACCACCGGCTTTGACTCGGGCGGCAGTGGAGAGCCGTCCCCGGACTCGTGGGGCAGGAAGGTGAACGGCACGCCGAAAATGTTGACATACTCCGGCTTGAACCGCCCGTCCACATCAATCTCATAGGAGGTCCGGCGCAGGCCGCGGCCGACCACCTGTTCACACAACAACTGGCTGCTGAAGGCCCGCAGGCCCATGATGTGGGTGACGGTCCTGGCGTCCCAGCCCTCAGACAACATACCGACCGAAATGACGTTATGTACCCGCTCGCCGGGCTTGCCGGCTTGGCCCACCGTATCTACCTGCCGGCGCAGGAGCTCGGCCTGTTCCTTTCTGCTCAGCCTGCGTCCGTCACCCTCACCGAGAGCAGCCACCGGCTCCTCCGCAGCCTCCGCAGCCTCCAAGGCTTTTGAGTCAATGTGCAGCGTGTACCGGGGGTCGCACAGCTCCTCAATGTGGATTCTCCGCTGGTCAAAGGCGTACTTGATGCGGGCCGCGGTCTCGGTACGGTTAGCCACCGTAATCATCACCGGCGGGGTCGCAAACCCGTCTCGCCGCCACGCCCTGGCCGTCTCCCGCCAGTCATAGCCGAGCAGCGCATAGCCGTTGAGCACCAGGTCGGGCAGCGGGACCTCCGGCCCGGCCGGCCGGTTCAGATCGTCCTTAACCTCTGGATCATTGTAGAGATGATACAGCCGGGACCGGTAGGTCCTGGCGTCGAGCACAGCATCGTCCCGGATGACCACCCGCGGGGTTTTGACCAAACCAGCCTCAATCGCATCATTCAGCCCGAAATCGCTGACGATCCAGCCAAACAGCCCTTCCTCAGCGCTCTGCCTGCCGGTCGGCGCAAAAGGCGTGGCCGAGAAGTCATAGCAGGCCAGGATGCCCCGCGCCGCGTGGATGCGGTCAAGGCCGCCGACCCATTTGGTGGCTTCCTCAACCGAGTCCCTGGCAACCCCCCTGAGCCTAGTGCCGGCCGGCGCTCGCCAGGCGTGATGGGCTTCGTCATTGATGACCAGCAGCCCGCGGGCTGCTGCCAGCTCACCCAGCACGGCCCGGGCATAGGCTTCATTGCTCTTGGCCCCGCGCCTGTCCACGCTGCGCTTGCGGGCGATAGCGTCCTCGGTCTCCCAGTTGAGGGCGTGCCAGTTGCGGACCAGGACCTTGCCCTGGCGCAGCCGGTCGAGCAGCACCGACGGCACAATGCGAAACGCCTCATAATAGTTGTCCGGGTGAGACGGATTGAGGACCGCCAGCCGGCTCTTGACCGTCAGCCCCGGAGCGGTAATCAGGACATGGGCCGAGAACCGTGGGTCCTGCGGGGCGGCGACTTTGTTCAGCACATGCCAGGCAATGACCATGCCCATGACAATTGTCTTGCCGGAGCCGGTCGCCATTTTGGCGCACAGGCGTTGAAACGCCCCGCCATCAGAAGGAGGGAAGGTGTCACCTTCCTCTCGACCGGGGTGCCTTCGCTCCTCAGCGGCGTCCGGCGTCTCGGCCAGCCAGATCAGCGTTTCCACGGCCTCCAGTTGACAGAAGAAAAAGCGTCGGGTCTCGAACTCCTCCGGGTCGGTCCAGTGGGTCAGCAGCCGTCTCGTGGCCGCGGTCACGCCGGGCCAGCCGGCTTCGCGCCAGGCTTTGACGCGGGGGCGAATCTGGTTGACCAGTGGGATTGCAACAAAGACGCCGGGGTCATCAAACGCCCCGGCCTTGCCCGAAGCCACGACATAGCCAGCCGGCCGGCGGCCCTCGGTCAGCGCAAACAGCCGCGTCTCACGGTCATATTGCCAGTGCTGCCCCGGCTCCTCATAGGGCGAGTTGATGATGAGCCGGTCAATCGTCGCGCTCGGCATTCTGGCTGAAAGGACAATGGGCGGGCTAGTCGCGCCGCTCCTCTTCAGGAAGCAAGCCCTGCTCGCGCAGAACGACAAAGTAGCCATCCCTGTCAAGGGAGCATCGGGCGAGGGCTAATGCCTGCTGACGAGAAATGTACAATTGATGTGGGATGTGATCATGCCCCACTTCTCCGCTTGCGCGTCGGATGCCGTAGCTTGCTACAATGCGGCCATGATAACGAACAATGGCCATATGGTGCTTCTTGTGCTTGGTTTGGACTTCGGCTCCAAGTTTCTTCGCAATAGCTCGGGCCTCCTGTCGGGTAAAGGGCATTGTCAGCAGACCTGGAGGTACTGCTTGAGCACGGCGAGTTGACGTTGAGGGCCGGGGCCTAAGGTCGCTTCTTCCGCGAGGAACAGCGCAAAGGTCTCTACAATGTCCTCAGTAAGCATCTGCCGAGCGTCTTCTGGATCACCGCCCGACATGCCGATATTCGCTTCCTCAAAACGTGCCATCCATCCCCCATCCTCCCCCGGTTCCAGCCGGACTGGAATAGGCCGTAACAGGGTGTAAGGGGCATCTGGCAAGGCAGCAATGGTGCTGCAAACAGAAGACAGTTCAGCATAATTTTTGCCAAAACTGCTCATGAGCAAGACCCTAGCACACCCGCTCCCCTCCAGCTAGCCTCCCCCCATCCCGGTTCAGCCTCTCCTGCCCCCCACGGCTAGCGAACAGCCGCGTCTCGCGGTCGTATTGCCAGTGTTGCCCCGGCTCCTCATAGGGCGGGTTGATGATCAGCCGGTCAATCGTCACGCTCGGCATCCTGCTTCCTAGGCCGTCATCGTAGGTCGGCTTAGCCGTCAGGCGTAAGCCGACACCCCGCCTTGTAGAATGGCAACATGGGCGCTCATTATCTTCACTCCACTATACGATTCGCATCAATCTCAAAGCCGGCTTCCTTTAGCTCTTTGACAAGTTTTCTCTCCCAGCCCCCGTAATCATCCAGTGGAATATAGACCACCCCGGCATAGTCTGACGGAATTTCTGGGATTCCTTTGACCAGGGCACAGACCCGCTTTCGGCCAAGGCGTCCGAGAAAATACCCCAACTCAAACACAACATTCTGTCTGGCACGGGGTTTGATATGTTCCGCCTCACCCTGAAGCGCGCCTCCATCGTCCGGCGTCAACAGGGCCACGGCAAACCCGACTTGCGCGTGTTGCTCGAACTTCTCGATTATTGTCTGGCCCTAGTTCGGCTGCTCGTGCAATATCACTGGCGTGAGGTCCAGTTTTTCGAGAAATCTCACCACTTTTTGCTCGGCTGCCTCGTCCCTTCCGTGAATAACGAAGACTTCTCTGGTGTTCGGCGGAGGCTGATGTTCTTTTTTCCGATCTTCCCCGGGTTGCTGTAATTTAAGTTTTTTGGGCACTTTTGTTGTCTCCGTGTCTTCTTCCCAATACTCCTCGACTTCCTCAATCATTGATTGGAGTAGTGCGGTTGCTGATTTCAAGGTTTTCTCCTTCTCCCCGGGAGGGGGTGAAGCAAAGCAGGAAAAATAATCGGTATCGTAGAATTCCCGAATATGATATGATTCGTCCCCGAATGTGTTGGTGATAGCGATTTCTGTGCTTCTCCACCACCTCTTGAACTCCGGGGAATCAGTGTCCAATCCCTCTAATGCAGGTATCGCATCCAGTGCTTTCTGTAGACGCTCTATTGCCTGGGCCTTCATCGGTTTTGCCATTGGATAATCTCCTTTTGCCTCCCACGGCTAGGCAATCTCCACCACCTTGAGGCTTTCAATCCCCCGGTCGTCAATGATCTTGACGGCAATGCGGCGGTGGATGCCCGGCGTAAAGGGCAGCGAGACCGTGCCCCGGTAGGCTTCAATCCGCTCGGGGTCAATCTCGGCTTTGAGGCTGCGGGCCAGCCGTGCCCAGCCGTCGCGGCCGTCGGCCCAGGGGAAAAACACCTGGCGAGGGAAGAGGCTGCGCCCGTCATAATCGGGGTCAAGCAGCCACATGGCGATCTTGTCCGCCCCGCCAGACTCTACCCCGCCGGTCTTGGTGTTGTAGTAGTCAAAGCCGAGCACCGAGACGCGATATGCACCCGACCCATCCTACTCAAGCTCCACATCCGGCTGGCCGATGAGCCAGAAGCTCTCATTGCTGGCCCGCTTTTTCTTGAGGTCATCGGTCAGCAGGTCGGCGTTCATCTGGACCTTGAGAAACTGCATCCCGGTCAGCTCAGGTTTGAGTTCGTCAATATCCTTGGCCGCCTCGGGGTCAAACTGAAACGCGGCAAAGACCAGCAACATCGGTTTGGGGCGCAGGCTGCGGGCCTCCTCCCAGGCGTGTTCAACTTGGCGTTGCTCCAGGGGCGCATGGTCCGGGCCGAAGGACACCACCACACGACCGCTGCTGCGCTCCGCCCCTGCGGCCTCGGGCCGGGTTTCGCCCTCGGCGTGCAGCCAACGTGTCGCCGGCAGGGGTTCGAGCCGGACAAAGGCCATGCGCTGGCCGGCTTTGCCGCGAATGCCGGTTTTCAGCAGTTCGTCCCGCCACTCGTCCTGACGCAGCGTCTCGCCAGAGCGGGCCACCGAGTTGTCGGCCTCGCGTGGCGTGTCCTCCCCCTCGAGCAGTTCGTCCACCGTTTTGACAACCGGCGCGGGTACCGCCTCAACGGTGAACGGGCCGGTGACGCGGGCTTTTCTGGTGTTGCGGAACGGCTGGTCGTAGAGCGTTTCCTGTGGTGGTGCATGGCGGGCAATGGCGGCGTCAATCGCGTCGCGCGTCATGCCTGCTGTGATATCAGGGTTATTGGCGATAGAGCCGAGGGTGATATGCGGCACGGTCTTATACCGAAACCCGCCGCCCACGCCTTCGTCCGGGCGGGCGAGCTCAAAATAGTCAAAGCTGGCGGTCATCAGGCGTTGCCGGGCCAGGGTGACGGCAACGCGCGAGGTGTCGCAGCTGATCCAACGTCGGCCCCACTGCTCGGCCACAAAGGCGGTCGTGCCGCTTCCACAGGTCGGGTCAAAGACCAGGTCTCCGGGGTCGGTGGTCATCAGCAGGCAGCGTTCGATAACCTTGACTGCCGTTTGCACTGCATAGGCTTTCCCGCTGGCCCCCTGTGTATCCGTCCACTGGTTGGTCATCTCCATAACCGGATAATCGTCCGCATAAAAAACATATCGTGGAACAGTCCTTTGCCAACGGACGCGCTCAGCCATGAGGAGCTTTTCCATTCCTTCAGGCGTGGTTTTCCAACTTGTCGTCGGATTGGGATAGGCGCGTCGGCCCTCCAACTCAAATTCAAAATGACAGGATTCGGTGTACCCGGTCGCCATCAAATCAATCAGACTAAAGTAACGCGCCGCTCCCCTGTGTTCACCGGGAACCGCGCCAGCTTTGACTACGCTACCGTCAGGAAGGAGAGCAGACGAAAACATCGTGTCCTCGCCATAGTTCCGAGGTCCAAACAGTCGATGGAACTTGACCCGTGTTTTGTCCTTCGCGTACCAGATCAGGTAATCGGCTATGTTTGGAAGATGGGCAGCGTTGAGCGGAATTTTTGTTCTGAATGAGATCAGGGACATGAAGTTCGTCACGCCGAATATTTCATCCATCATATTGCGAACCAAGTGGACATTCTCATCGCTGATCTGCACGAAGCAGCTGCCGCTCTCGGTCAGCAGCTCGCGGGCCAGCAGCAGGCGGTCGCGCAGGTAGGCCAAGTAGGAGTGAATGCCCAGTTCCCAGGTGTCGCGGAAGGCGCGGATGGTCTCCGGCTCCTGGGTCAGGTCTTCGTCTTTGCCGTCTTTGACATCGCGCTTGTTGATGAAGGGCTGGAAGTTCGAGCCGTAGCGGATGCCGTAGGGCGGGTCCAAGTAGACCATCTGGACTTGGCCGGCGAGGCGCTCTTTTTGCAGCAGGCTGTTCATCACCAGCAGGCTGTCGCCGGCAACCAGCCGGTTGGTCCACTTATGTTTGTGCTGGTAGAACTCAATGGCTTTGCGGATGGGCGGGTTCTCCTCCTGACTGGAGAACATCGACATCTGCGGGTCGTCCGCGCCGCCGCCCTGCCGGCGCACGGCCTCAATGATGGCCTGGGGGTCAATCCGCTCATGGACATGCAGAGAGACGGTCGGTACCACAAATGCGGTATGCTCGGCCTTGCCGGCCCACTGCAACTGCGGGTCAAGATGCGGGTCGTAGGCGTAGGTCTGCCGGCCGGCGTCCTTGTCGGTGTCGGGCGTCACAAGGCCGACCGGCGGGTTGTTCACCCGCTCCTTGCCGGGGTGGGTGTAGACCTCAATGTTCTTGGCGGCCTTCTTCCTTGCTCTCGCCATATCCTGCTCCGGGTTCAGTCGTAGGTCGGCTTAGCCGTCAGACGTAAGCCGACAGCCGGCTGAGGAATTGCTGAATCCGCTCAAAAACGGGATGGTTGAGATTCCAGTAGCTCCGCCTCGCCGCCACGCCTACGGAAAGGTGCGGATCGGGCTTTGTCGCCAAGTAGGCTCGCGCACGCGCCTTGTCTGGGCGTTGGATAGACACGCCTGACAAAGCCTCAACGCACCGGAAAAAGTCATCAATGCAGGCTTCCTCCGGGTCGCCCGCAAAGCTCTGGCAGAGCAAGGTTTCGAGCATCCCCGGCTGGTTCCCGTCGGGCAGTATCAGCACCGCCACTGCCGGGCTGCTGCCGGCGCGTTCTTCGGGCCGGTTCGGTACGACCAGCCCGGCCTTCCTCAACGAAGACTGAGCGCTTTGGAACGCGGCCTGAGCGGAGGTTTCCGCGTCCCGGACGATGCCGACACTCTGCACAGTGTCACGAAATCCTTGCCTTTTCACAAGTATTGACAGGAAGGATCGCAGGTCGTCAACGCCTCCAAAGTTCTGAACCTGAACATCTGTAAGCGAGAGATGGTCAATGAACGCCTCAAAAAAGTTGCGCTGGTCGTTGCCCTCAACAAGCAGCTGGATTTGATTTCTGTTGGTTGCGCCATATTCAGCGGATCTCCAAATTCTGTCGAAACGCGACCTCAATTTCCTCCGGCTCATAGGTGACGCAGCGGTTCTCCGCGCCACTGACTTCAAGCCGGTGCAGGCGAAAGTCGTCCGCGCAGAGGGCTTCATGCGCTGCCTCCGCGCACTCAAAGCTGTGTGTGGCCGCAAATATCTGGGTGTTGAACCGCTTGGCCGCGGTATCAACGACTTTCCAGACCTTGGGCAGCACAGAGTGATGCAGGCCGTTTTCGATCTCATCCACCAGAACAACACCGCCCGGCGTGGAGGCTATGGCGAGGATCAGCCGGGCGATGCGGGTCATGCCCTCGCCCATGACCGTCAGCGGTATCAGTTCGGCTAAGCCGATATCGCCCCAGATCAGGGGCGCGCCACTGGCGGAATTGTCCTCAACGCTTTGCAGTCTCGGTTCAATGATTTGGAGTGCTTCCAGGACGAGCTCGCCCTGTTTCTGTTGTCTCAGCCTTCCCAGCAGTCCGGCATCTGCTGTGAGATTTCCCCCACGAGACATAAGAAACCTTCCGGGAAACGGCAATTCCACATTAGGCGGCTCAAGCTGAACCGCTTGTCCGGTCACGCGCATGTGACCCTTGACTTCTCCCGTTGAGTGGCTGCTGAACGAAAGCGTGAGTTGGGATGCGCCGGAAAGGTTTTCCAGGTGCGTCTCAACGGGAGCATTAAGGGGCAGTTCGCTGGTGTGGGGCTTATCCAACACGATTGTCAGAGTCAGCGGACCGGCGGATGTATGCTGCCCGGTGATTTCGACGGTCCTGTTCATATCCAGCGCAGAGAAGAGCGGCTTCCAGAAGATTTCCCCTACTGTTTGCGGAGGTCCAGTCACCGACTCGATCCCGCGGTAATTCATGATGGTCGGCACCACTTGCGGATTCCCCGCCCCGGACAGCAGAAAAATCGCCTCCAGCAGGCTTGTCTTGCCGGCATTGTTCTTGCCAGCAATAAGGTTGATGCGCCTCAAATGGTCAACTGTGAGGTCGTTGAAGACGCGGTAATTCCGTATGTGCAGGCCCTCCAGCATGGCTGTGCCTCCTCAATGATATCTCCGCAGGCGTATCTGCCCCGCCCGTCAACACGGCGGTTTCTGTCGTGGACCGGCCTTTGGGCGGCCGTGGTTTTCATATATCCCTTTTCGTCGGATTTGCCTAATCGTCCGCCGGCTCCTCCGCCTTGCCCTCCCCGCATGAACACTGTGAACGCATGTATCGGCCCATGATTGGCCACGGCTGGCAGAGGCCGGGGCGGTGTGCTAGGGTGCGGCCTGTGAGAATCACAAAAACGGTGCCAGAGCTGGCCCAAATTGCGCCACATTACCAAGACGCAAAAGAGATGCTTGCCGTTGATAACATCTACCACGCGGATACCTTTGAGATGCTTCCGCGCGTCAACGACGAGTCTATCGACCTCGTCATTTGCGACGGTCCCTACGGGGTCACCACGAACAGATGGGACAGAATCCGTAACATTCAGGAGTTCAACCTGGAGCTGATCCGTCTCTTCGCTGCCAAGCTGAAAGCGGGAGGCGCTCTCTATCTGTTCGGAAAACCGGATTGTATCGACTTTATCGACTATCGACCATTTCTCGAACTGCGTTCCAAGATTGTCTGGTTCCAGCCAGGCCGCTTAGCTCAGGGCAGGACGAACTACACGAACAACTACGATATCATATGCTACTTCGTCAAGGGTAAAAAACCTGAGACCTTCAACCTGGGTGCCATCCGTGTCGCGCAACTTGTCGAGTTGGAGCATAGGCTCCGCTGCGAGCGGGTTCCGTCTGTCACGAACGGGAAGTTCCGCAAGACAAAGTTCAACCATGCCGGTAAGAACCCCGGAGATGTCTGGGGCGACATCAAGCAACTGACCTACAAATCCACGGAACTGGTCAGCAGGGAAGCCCTGAACACCATTCAGAAACCAGAGAAACTCATAGAGCGGCTGGTGAAAGCCAGTTCGGTTGAGAACGATATTGTTCTCGATCCGTTTGCCGGCGTTGGGACGTGTCCGGTTGTGTGTCGCAGGCTTGGCCGGCATTTCATCGGGATAGAGAAAGACGGAGATCGTGTTGAGGCAGCAAACGCCAGGCTGGCGAATGTAGAGCGCGAACTGGCGGAGAGGCTATTCTGATATGGCCCGAGACGTGTATCGTAGAATCATCAAATTCGTCCTGAAGGCGGCCGAATTGGCTCGGTCAATCGGTATGAGCAATTTACTCCAGCCTGGGCTGGTCAAGGAAATGTACGCGTCCAATCAGACGAAATGTAAGGTCATTTATGAACTTGAGCCAGAGATTGTGGTGGCCGAAACGGAGCGTCAACTGGACAGGAGCAAGAACGCAATCTCTCACCTTGGATTCTCTGTGGATTGGGCTCGGAGAAATGGAAGAACCGTGTATGAGGACTAAGCGCCGTTCGGGGTGGGGCCTCAACTGCTCCCGTTCTTGGCGCGTGAGGCCGACATCTCTCAAGCCCTTTATCTTTTGCCGCAGGCGGATAATACTGGACTGTGCAGCCAACCTATGAAAGGGAGTGCCGGGATGGAACAGCCGTCGGAAAAAAGCGTCAAACGGATGCGGGTCTATGTTGAAAAATATCTCCACAAAACAGGCACATCTGCCCACCCGGATACGGAAGTCACCGAGTCGGTCATTCTGGGGCTGGCCAGCAATATCGACCAGGTGGGCCGGCCGCTGTGCCCGTGCAATTTCTACCCGGATAAAAAAGCCGAGGTCGAGCGCAGCCGTGAATGGGTATGCGCCTGCGACGAGATGAAACAGTGGAAGTATTGTCACTGTCTGCTGTTTGTGAGCCCCGAAGGTCTGCCGATTACCGAGCATCTGCCGGAGGACCATGAGGGCCGCCAGATTTACGGGCTGGTCACAGACCCGACCCCAGACAAGGGGCGTGAGGCACGCGCCAAGCCTTGAGAATGCGTACAGATGAGAATGTAGAGAAAGGAGACAGCGATGAAGATTGGCTATTTCGCAGTTGGCATTGGCATCGGGGCTGAGCCTGAGCATATCACGCTCACCGCTCAGACGGCTGACCAGGCCGGCTTTCATTCCTTGTGGGCACCCGAGCATGTGGTCTTGATCAACCAGTACGCCTCCAAATATCCGTACTCCCAGGATGGGCGGCTCCCCATGTCAACCCAGGTCGATATTCTGGACCCGTTTACGACCCTGACGTTTGCCGCGGCCACGACCAAAAACATCCGCCTGGGGACCGGAATCTGTCTGGTACCGGAGCGTAATCCGGTGGTCACGGCCAAGGAAGTCGCCAGCCTCGACAAGCTCTCGGGCGGGCGGTTTGATTTTGGCGTTGGCGTTGGCTGGCTGGCCGAGGAGTTTGCCGCGGTGGGGGTACCGTGGCCGCGCCGCGCCCAGCGGACCCGCGAGTACCTCCAGGCCATGAAGCTGCTGTGGACCGAGGACGAGCCGGAGTTCAGCGGGGAGTTCTGCAGCTTTCCCAAGGCGGTCATGCTGCCCAAACCGGTCCAGAAACCCTATCCGCCGATTATTTTTGGCGGGGAGAGCACGCCGGCCCTCAAGCGGGTCGGTGAGGTCGGCGACGGCTGGTTCGGGGTGAATGTGACGGCTGAGGACGCCCAGGAAAAGATCGCGCGTATGAAAGAATACGCCACCGCGGCCGGCCGTAACCCAGACAAACTGAACTTTGCGGTCTCTCCGGGCCTTGGCTCGCCGGTGGAGATGGATCAGATCAAGCGGTACCGTGACCTTGGCGTCGATCAGGTGATTGTCGGCGGCTTTGTCGATGATCCGGGCAAGATCCGGGGCGAGATTGAAAAGCTGGCCGAGAAGCTCGTCGTCCCCTCGGCAAGCCTGTAGAGCCGGCCCGACGCATCAGCCGGCGTCCTGCACCCGTTTGGCAAACTCCCGGACCTCACGCAGAATGCCGTCGGGGTCCCGGCTGAGCGGCAGGGTGAACAAGGTCTGCACGCCCAAGTCACGGTAACGCTGCACCGTGTCTTGGGTCATGCGGGTCGGGTCGCTCATGGCGGTCAGTTCCAGGTCAGCGTAGTCCCGGCCGGCTTTCTCGGCCAAGCGTTTGAGCTGCTCAAGCATGCTGGCAATCTGCTCAAATGTCAGCAGTGCAATATGCCAGCCGTCACCAAACGCGACCACCCGTTTCAGGGCGTACACCGACTCTCCACCGACCCAGATCGGGGGATGGGGCTTCTGCACGGGACGCGGCAGCACATTGACATCCTCGTTCAACTGAACAAACTCGCCCGAGAAGCGCGGCTTGTCTTCGGTCCACAGCGCCTTCATCACCTCAATATATTCGCGCGTCCGTCTTCCCCGCCGCTCAAACGGCACGCCCAGCAGTTTGAACTCCTCGGCCAGCCAGCCCACCCCGGTGCCGAGCACAAAACGCCCGCCGCTCAGGACATCCAGAGTCGCCACCCGTCGGGCCACGTCAAACGGATGCCGGTAGGGGACGATCAGCACGCCGAGGCCCAGCCGGACTTTTTCGGTCACGCCGGCCATAAAGGCGACTGTATCAAACGGGTCAAGCCACTCCATCTGGGTATAGATGTCGTAGTTGGGCTTGCCGTCGTTATACTCCTCATACGGCCAGGGGGTGGTGATGGTTTTGGGCAGCACGATATGATCGCCGATCAGAATGCAATCGTAGCCCTCCTCCTCGGCCGCAATCGCTACCTCACGCAGCCCTGCCCGGTCACACACCGACGCCCCGCCAGCCAGATGTAAGCCATATTTCATCGTAGGCTCCTCCTCTCTGCTGTACAGCATAGCGTGTATTCTTGCCGGCGTCCCCCCTTTTTCAAGCCGGGACCGGGCTGCTAGACTCCCGCCCACCATGCAGAACACGAGGCTGGGATGACGACGGACGCCGCATCTTCCACCCCGACACGCCGCCGGCTCGGCCTGCTGGGCGGGGTGGGGCTGTGTGTTGTGCTGCTGCTGCTGCCGCCGCCCGAGGGGATGAGCCTGGCCGCGTGGCGAACCGCGGCTGTTGCCGGGCTGATGGCGGTGTGGTGGATCAGCGAAGCGGTAGACCTGACCGTCACCGCCTTTGCGCCCCTGTTTCTGTTTCCGGTGCTCGATATTCTGCCGGCCGGTGAGGTGTCGAGCGCCTATGCCGGCCAGATTGTGTTTCTCTTTTTTGGCGCGTTTTTTCTGGCCCTGGCGACCGAGCAGTGGGGACTGCACCGGCGGATCGCGCTGTGGATTGTGTCGCGCATTGGCGGCTCGCCACGCCTGCTTATCCTGGGCTTCTTCGGCACCGCGGCTCTGCTGTCAATGTGGATGTCGAACACCGCCTCAACCGTAGTCATGCTGCCGATCGCTCTGGCCATTCTCAGCCATGCCGACGCCCAGGGCTATGATACGAGCCGCGGGTTTGCCACCGCGCTGATCCTTGGCCTGGCCTACAGCGCCTCAATCGGCGGCGTCAGCACCCCGGTCGGCACACCGCCCAACGCGGTGTTTCTGGGCGCTTTTGAGAACCTGTTTCCAGCCGCACCCAGCATCAGCTTTGTGTACTGGATGCTGTTCGGGCTGCCGACCGCGGCGGTTATGCTGGTGTGCGTCTGGTTCTATCTGGTCTATATCGTGTTCCGGGTGCCGACGAGCGGCTGGCAGGCCGACCGCGGCTTTCTGGCCGAACAGGTGCAGGCCCTCGGCCCGATGAGCCGGCCCGAACGGCGGGTCCTGCTCCTGTTTTCCCTCACCGCGCTGCTGTGGATGTTGCGTGAAGACCTGCCGCTCGGCCCCGTGACGGTCCCCGGCTGGGTCCACCTGTTTCCGGTCCCGGCCAATATCAAGGATTCCACGGTGGCGATGCTCATGGCCACCCTGCTGTTTGTGATTCCGACCGGACGGGGGGACGGCCGCTGCCTGCTTGACCGGAGCGTGTTTGAGCGTATGCCGTGGGGGATTCTGGTCCTGCTCGGCGGCAGCCTGGCCCTGGCCCGGGGGGTCGGTGCCTCGGGTCTGGCCGAGTGGGTCGGCCACCAGCTCGGCTTTCTGCAAGACCTGCCGCCCTTCGGCGCGATTTTTGCGGTATGCGCCCTGCTGGTCAGCCTGACCGAGGTGACCAGCAATACGGCCACCACCACCCTGATGATGCCCATCCTGGCCGCCACCGCGACCGGCATGAGCATTGATCCGCTGCTGCTCATGATCCCGGCCACCTTTGCGGCCTCGTTTGCCTTTATGCTGCCGACCGCCACCGCGCCCAACGCGATTGTGTTCGCCAGCCGGCGGATCAGCCTGCCGCAGATGTTCTGGGCCGGCCTGGGGCTGAACCTGCTCGGTGTCCTGATCCTGCCCGTTCTGTTGTATCTGCTCGGCGTGCCGGTCTTTGATATTGCCCTGTCCGGCCAGCCGAACTGGGTCCCCTGAACGCTGAACAGAGCAGGCAAAAGTGACATCTTTTGCCCCCTCCCCTCTTGACTTAACTGAACGTCCGGTTATGTTGTGCCCGTCGTGGCACGCCCAGTCAAAACCGTTGACTCGACCGATTATCGGGCCAGGATCGCTCAGGTCGCCGAAACCTTATTTGCCGAGCGCGGCTTTGACGGCACGTCGATACGCGAAATTGCCGAGCAGGCCGGAGCGACCAAGGCCCTCATCTACCACTACCACCAGAGTAAAGAAGCCCTCTACCTGTCCCTGCTCGAAAAAGACGCCGCTATGGTCGTGACCCGGCTCGAAGCGGTAGCGGCCGGGGCGGGTAAGCCTGAGCAGAAAATTCGGGCGGCCGTCCAGGTCTTTCTGGAACAATACCGGCTCAATCCGCAGGGCTTTCGTATGCTGCAGCGGGCCATAGACGACCACAGCCCGGCCGCCCATACCCTGGCCGAGCGCTGGTTTTCACGCGCCCATGTGGCGATGCAGACGATTACCGCCGAGGGGATCGAAAGCGGCATCTTCAAACCCCTGCCGCCGGCTGCCACCCCATTTGTGATCGTCGGGATCATCATCCACGCCCTGCGCGCCAATCAGTTGATGGATCGGATTACACCGGGTCTTTCCGGTCCGGAAGTCCTGGCCCAGTTGGCCGACCTGGTGCTCAGCCTGTTGCAGACCGACCGCGGGTCGCCGCCATGAAAAAGAGGCGACCCAGGACGGCTCAGCCCGCCTCGCCACAGGAGCCTGTGTAGATGGAAACTGTCTTTCGAACCATCATCCGTTTTCGCTGGCCGGTCATCGCGCTGATTGTGGCCTGCACCGCGCTCGCCTGTGTCCAGATGCGGCAACTCCGCTTTGAGAGTGACGCCGAAGCTATGGTCCCGCCCGACGACCCGGTCCAGCATTACAACGATATGGTCGAAAACCGTTTTGGTATGCGGGACCTGATTATTGTCGGGGTGCTCAACGACAACCCGGCCGAAAACGGCGTATTCAATCCGCGCACCCTGGCCATTGTCAAAGAGTTCTCTGAAAAAATCGCCCTGCTGCCCGGCATCAAAGCCGTGCGTGACGAAGACGTGGCCAGCGTGGCGACTATGGATAACATCGTCGGCACTACCGACGGCCTGGCGGTTGACCCGTTTATGGAAGCCGTGCCCCGGACCAAGGCCGAGTTGCAGGCGCTCAAGAGCAGCCTGTTCGGCAACACCATGTATATCGACTGGATCGTGTCTCGGGACAGCACCGGCCTGCTGATTATGGCCAAGATGGAGTCGTCCGAAGGCACCCTGGAGGGCGTGCGCCGGCGGTCCACCATCTACCGCACAATCCGCGAACTGATTCAGGCCAGAGAAGAGGCCGGGACGCCCGAGCAGTTCTATGTGGCCGGACGCGGGGCCATGGAAGTGACCTTCTCTGAGCAGGCGCGCGAAGACATGCGGCTGTTCATGCCCCTGGTCCTGCTGGTGGTGGTGGGAACCCTGTATCTCACCTATCGCAGCCTGCGCGGCGTCCTGCTGCCGCTGGCGGTGGTGGTGGTGTCGATCATCTGGACGCTGGGCATCATGGCCTCGGTCGGTATCCCGATGTACTTCATCTCGACCATGATGCCGGTCGTCCTGATGGCGATTGGCGTGGCCGCCGGCATTCATATCCTGAGCCGCTATTACGACGAGGTCATGGAACACCCCGAGATGTCTTCCCCCCAGGCGGTGGTGGCGGCGATGTGCGAAATGTGGCAGCCGGTAGTCTTTACCTCGCTGACCACCGCGGTCGGGTTCTTGTCGTTTCTGACCGCGGCCATGGTGCCGATTCGGTACTTCGGGCTGTTCACCGCGGTCGGCGTGCTGGCCGCCATGCTGTTTTCGCTGACCTTTTTTCCGGCCGTGCTGAGTATGCTGCGGCCCGAGGTCAGCGCCGGCCTGCGCAGTCAAATCGGGCGGGGCGGTGAGCTGGCGGCCACCGGCTGGGCGGCCCGGACGCTGTCACGGCTGGGACGTGGGGTTGCCCGCAAACCGTTCCTGGTATGGGTGCCGGCGATTGTGGTCATGGGGCTGTGTACGCTTGGCCTGCGGCAGATTGTGGTCGATAGCTCGTGGATTCAGGTCTTCCATCCCCAGAGTCCGGTACGGCTCGCCGACGAGGTTCTGCGCGAGCGCTTTCAGGGCACGCTGCCGATCTATGTGGCGATTGAGGGCCATGAGCCAGATGCGCTGAAAGATCCGCGGCTGCTCCGCCAGCTTGACCAGATGCAGGCCGAGGGCGAAAAAGACCCGGTGGTCGGCGGCTCGCTGTCGCTGGCCGAGTTCGTCAAGCGCATGAACCGGGTGATGAACGAAGACCGGCCCGAGATGGAGCTGGTGCCGAGTTCGCGCGACCTGGTTGCCCAGTATCTGTTGCTGTATTCCTTTTCTGGTGACCCGGACGATTTTGATGAGGTCGTTGACTACGACTATCAGCACGCCAACGTAACCTTTTATCTCCGCTCCGACGGGACGCGCGATATTCAGCGGGTGGTTGACCGGATTCAGGACTTTGCCCTGCGCGAGTTTGGCCGCAGTGCGCAGGACAACAGCGACGCCGGCGGCTGGCGGGATATGCTGTTTCTGCGCTTTGGCCGCTGGCTGGGCAATATCAAGCCCACCATCACCGGCTGGGAGACCAACAGTGGTTTTCGACTCGGTTTTGCCGGGGCCGCCTATCTGACCGTCCGGTTTAATGAGCTGGTGGTGGCAGGTCAGTTGTCCAGCCTGGTGACCTCGCTGGTCGGCGTGTTCCTGCTGACCGCGTTCATGTTTCGCTCTCTTGTGGCCGGGCTGATCAACATCATCCCGATCAGCCTGGTCATCCTCTTCAGCTTTGGGGTCATGGGGCTGCTGGGCATCAGGCTGGAGATTGGCAACTCCATGACCGCCTCTATGGTCATCGGCATCGGCATCGACTATACGATCCACTTTCTCAACAAGTACAAGCTCAAGGTTCAGAGCGGATTCCATGATCCAGAGCAGATTACGGCAGCCACGATGGCCACCTCGGGCAAGGCTATCTTTTTCAATGCGATGGTGGTCATCGGGGGGTTTGCCGTGTTTCTGAGCTCAAACTTCACGCCCAATTTTTACCTGGGATCAATGCTGGTGCTGAACATGAGCGCCTGCCTGCTGGTGTCGATGACCGTCCTGCCGGCGATCCTGAATACCTTCAAACCCCGCTTTGTGTACGGACGGCAAGCGCGTCCGGCCGTGGCCCCGCTCGCCGCCGACTGAGGGAGACCACACTGCATGGAGTCATTTTTCCGCTGGATTCTCCGTTTTCGTTTTCTGGTCATTGGGCTCGTCCTGGCGTGTACCGGCGTCGCCTGGCTGGAACTGCGCCAGCTGCGCTTTGAGGGTGACGCCGAGGCCATGATCCCGCCCAAGGACCCGGTCCAGACCTATCACCAACTGGTTGAGGATCGTTTTGGCATCCGTAACCTCATCATCGTCGGGGTCTTGAATGACAACCCGCAGGAGAATGGCGTCTTCAACCCCCGCACCCTCGGCCTGGTCAAGGAGTTCTCCGAAAAGATCGCGCTGCTGCCGGGCATCAAAGCCATCCGTGACGAAGATGTGGCCAGCGTTGCCAGCCTGGATACGATCACCGGGACCGCGGATGGCATGGCCGTTGATCCGTTGATGGAGCATGTGCCGGAGGGCCAGACCGCGCTGCGCGAACTCAAACGGGCGCTGTTCGAGAACAGTATGTTCGTCAACTGGATCGTCTCACAGGACGGGAGCGGGCTGCTGATCATCGCCAAAATGGAGCCGTCTGAGGGGACGCGTGAGGGCGTGGCCAGGCGTGCGGCCATTTACCGCAGCCTGCGGGACATGATCCAGGCCAAGCGAGACGCCGGCGCTCCTGAGGTCATGCACATTACCGGCCGCGGCGCTATGGAGGTGACGTTTGAGGAAGACGGGCGGCGCGATATGCAGACCTTTCTGCCGCTCATTGTGGTCGTCGTGCTGGGCGGCCTGTATCTGACCTACCGCAGCCTGCGTGGCGTCCTGCTGCCCCTGGCTGTCGTTGTGGTGGCGGTGATCTGGACCCTCGGCATCATGACCGCCCTTGGGGTGCCGCTGTATTTCATCTCGACCATGATGCCGGTGGTCTTGATGGCGGTCGGGGTGGCGGACGGGATCCACATCCTGAGCCGCTACTACGACGCCGTCCTGGAGCAGCCGGATATCAGCTCCTCGGACGCCGTGCTGCTCGCCATGCGGGAGATGTGGAAGCCCGTGCTGTTCACCTCGCTGACCACCGCGGCCGGCTTTCTGTCTTTCCTGACCGCGGCCATGATGCCGGTCCGCTACTTTGGCCTGTTTACCGCGCTTGGCGTGCTGGCGGCTATGATCTTCTCCCTGACCTTTTTCCCCGCCGTCCTGAGCCTGCTCAGGCCGACCGTCAGCGCCGGTCTCCGCCGCCAGATGGACCGCAGCGGTGAACTGGCGGCCGCCGGCTGGGCGGCAAGCGCCCTGTCCTGGCTGGGGCGCGGGGTGGCACACCGACCGCTGTGGGTCCTGCTGCCGGCCGGTCTGGTGATGGGCGCGTGTGTGATCGGCACCCAGCAGATTGTGGTCGATAGCTCGTGGATTGGCGCTTTCGAGCCGCGCAGCCCGGTGCGGATTGGCGACGAGGTCTTGCGGAGCAAGTTCCAGGGCACCCTGCCGCTCTACGTCGCCATTGAGGGCCATCAGCCGGATTTACTCAAGGACCCCGTCCTCCTCAACAAACTCGACCGCCTCCAGGCCGAGATTGAGCAGGACCCGGTGGTCGGCGGCTCGCTGTCGCTGGCCGAATATCTCAAGCGCATGAACCGGGTCATGAACGAGGACCGGCCCGAGATGGAGGTCATCCCGGCCGATCGCGCCCTGGTTGCCCAGTATCTGCTGCTGTACTCGTTCTCGGGCGACCCGGACGACTTTGACGAAATCGTTGACTATGACTATCAGCACGCCAATGTGATGTTTTTCCTGCGCTCGGACAGCTCCCAAGATGTCTTGCGGGTAATCCAGAAAATTGATGCCTTTGCCGTCCGCGAATTTGGCCGCGCGTCCGAGGAGGCGGCCGACCGCGGACAGCCAGGCGGCTCGGCCAACCCCCTGAGCGTCCGCTTTGGCATGTGGCTGGCCGGGATGACCCCGACGCTGGTCAGCTGGGAGACGGACAGTGATTTTCGGATCGGCTACGCCGGGGCCGGCTACATGATGAACCGGATGAGTGAGCTGGTCGTGGCCGGCCAGTTGTCCAGCCTGGTGACCTCACTGGTCGCCGTCTTTTTGCTGACCGCGTTCATGTTTCGTTCCTGGGTAGCCGGCCTGATCAACGTCCTTCCGATCAGCATGGTGATGATTTTCAGCTTTGGGATGATGGGGCTGCTCAATATCCCGCTGGAGGTCGGCAAGTCGCTGACCGCGTCCATGGTGATCGGTATCGGCATTGATTATACGATCCACTTTCTCAACAAGTATCGGCTGAAGGTCCAGGAGGGTCTGAGCGATCCCCGGGACATTACCGAGGCAACAATGGCCACCTCGGGCAAGGCCATCTTTTTCAACGCCCTGGTCGTGGTCAGCGGCTTTCTGGTCTTTTTGACCTCGAACTTTCTGCCCAATTTTTACCTCGGGGCAATGCTGGCCCTGAATATGAGTGCCTGTCTGCTGGTGTCAATGACCGTCCTGCCGGCGGTGCTGAACACCTGGAAACCCCGCTTTGTGTACGCCAGGAGACCGCCCGCGGCTGTACAGCCAGAGCGGGACGCGCGTATCGGGTTTGGTCGGGAGCAGGAGGGAGCGCACTCGGCATGAGTTCGTGCTGTGGCGTCGTGCCCCATAGACGGAGAAAGGAGAAGAACAATGCGTATTCTGATAGTGGCTGGAGTGATGCTGTTGGTCCCCGGTCTGGCCGGAGCGGAAGAGATTCCGGGCGAACCGAGCGGCCTCCAGATTGCGATCAACGTTGACGAGCGCGAGAACGGCGACGATCAGGTGTCTGAGGCGACCTGGACGCTGACCAACAAGGCCGGCAAACAGCGCAAGCGTCACACCCTGCGCTACTGGAAAGATTATGACGGCAAGGACGGCCTGTCGAGCAAGTCGTTCATCTATTTTGACTCGCCGCCGGACGTGAAAGACACCACCTTTCTGAACTGGTCCCAGGAGGATGCCGAGGCCGATGACGACCAGTGGATCTACCTGCCGGCCCTGCGCAAGGTCCGCCGGATCGCCTCAGGCGATAAGGAAAACTCGTTCATGGGCAGCGACATGATCTATGACGACATGGGAGATCGCGAGGTTGAGGAAGACACCCACACCCTGCTCCGGGTTGAAAACGATAATGGCACCAAGATGTATGTGGTTCAGGCGGTGGCCAAAAAGCCGAACTACATCTACAGCAGGAAGCTGACCTGGGTGAATGCCGAGACGTGGACAACGCCGAAGACCGAATTCTACGACCGCAAGGGCCGGCTGCTCAAGATCATGTATCAGGACTGGGCGCTGATTGACGGCATCTGGAATTGGAAGCGGACGGTGGTCGAAAACCAGATCACCGGCCACAAGACCGAACTGGATATCTCGAATGTGAAGTTCAATCAGGGTTTCAGAGACAGTCTGTTCACCGAGCGGTCCTTGCGCAAAGGAGCACCCTAGGGACCACGCATGACGTGGACGACGGGCACAAGCAGAATGGCGAGAGCCGCCGGCCGTCTGGCGGCTGTCCTGGTGTGGGCCACAAGCGTGGCCGGGCCCGGTCCTCAGACTGCCGCGGTCCAGGCCGCTTCCACTCTCCAGGTCCAGGAAATCCGGCTCCGCGTCGCGGCCAGTCAGAAGACCGTCAGCTGGCAGTTCTCGACCGCCCCGACCGCGGTACGCGCCTTTGCCCTGTCCGCCCCGGCGCGCCTGGTCATTGACGTGAGCGGCCCGGCCGGCAAAGCCCGGTCGGCCAGCTACCCGGCACAGGACGAAACGCTGTGGCGCATCCGCCAGGGTACGCATCCCCAGCGCCTGCGGTTTGTGCTCGACTTCAAGACCGCGCGTGTGCCGGCCTATACCATTGAGCGTGACGGCCCGCGCCTGACCGCGGTCCTGCAAACCGCCCCCAGCGGCCAGGACGCCTACACCCAACTGCTCTTCCCGCCGGGCGCTGACACCTCCCCCGCATCGCTGTCCTCAGCCTCAACACTGCGCCTGCAAGAACTCCAACTCGGAGTCGAGGGCACTCAAAAGACGCTCAGCTTCCTCTTTTCCCAGCCTCCAGACAGCTGGCACGCTTTTGCCCTGTCCGCCCCGTCCCGGGTTGTGCTGGACGTGACCGGGCCGGTCCCACGCCGGCCGTCGGCGCACTACCCGGCCGGCGACAGGCTGGTCCACAATGTGCGCGCAGGCTCCCACCCATCGCGGCTGCGGTTTGTGGTTGATCTCGCCGGCCCTCATATCCCGCCTTTTGAGGTCCACCCCACCGACAACCGGCTACGCCTGGTCTTTTCCCTGCCCACACCCGAAGAGGCCCGGACGCAGGTCTTGTTCCGCGACCCGGCCCCGGCCGCCCTAGTTGCCAGCGTCCCAGCCGAGCCAATGCTGCCGCCGGCCCCAGCCCCGGTCCTTGCTCTGGACCCGCCCCAGGAAACGCCGCCGGCCCCGTCTGAGGCCGCGCCGGCCCCGGTCGTTTCCCCGCGGCCGGCCACACAGACCGCCCCTGGCCGCCTCAAGGAGTTGTGGCAGGAGCGGGTTGACGGGACGGCCTTTCTCAAAAACGAGACCGCCCTTCGGCTGCACTCGCCCCGCCAGTTCTCCAAGGTCCAGAACTGGCTGGAGACCGACATTGAGGTCGAACTGAACAAGCGGGTAAGCCTGAACATGATTGGCCACGCCCTGCTTGACCCGGCCAACCACCTGGAGAGCGACGCGCATGACTTTGCCGCCGGGCCGATTGATCGCTGGGCCAGCGGCGATTTTTTTCAGGCCGAGCTGCGCGAGCTCTATCTTGAAATTGTCTACGGCGATTTTGATCTCCGGGTGGGCCGCCAGCAGGTGGTGTGGGGCGAGTCGCTCGGCCTGCGGATTCTTGATGTCATCAACCCGCAGGATTTCCGCGAGTTCATCCTTGATGACTTTATTGACGCGCGTATCCCGCTGTGGGGCACGCGGCTCGATTACACCTTCAAGGACTGGGTGTTTGAGGGGGTGTGGTTTCTTGACTTTGAGGAAAATCGGGCCGCAGACCTGGGCAGTGAGTGGCAGTTCAGAAGTGCCGGACAGCTCGAGCTGCTCCTTCAGTCTCCGTTCGTTCAACTCGCCAAGACCAGAAAACCCCAGGATGGCCGGCTGAGCGATTCAGAGGTCGGCCTTCGGATCGCCCGCTTTCTGCGCAATATGGATCTGTCGCTGAACTATTTTTATGCCTGGAGCGATTTCCCGGTCGCCTTTCGGCGCACGCTTGGCGGCGGTCAGGTGCTGCTCGAGCCGCGCCACACCCGTTTTCATCTGCTGGGCGGAACCTTCAACTATGCCTTTGATGTGTTTGTCATCAGGGGTGAGGGCGGACTGACCCTGGGGCAGCATTTTGTGTCTACCGACCCCACCGAGCCGGACGGCATCCGCCAGCGGGAATACCTGTCCTATGTGCTGGGCCTGGACTGGACGGTCAACGACAACCTGATGGCCAACTTCCAGTTCTTCCAGAATGTGATCTTCAATAAACCCACGGACATCCCGGACGAAGCGGTCAACAACGTCGTGTCGGTCTTCCTGCGCGCCGATTTCCTCAACGAAACCCTGTTTCCCGAGTTGATCGCCCTGTACGGCATCAACTTTGGCGAACTCCTGATTCGTCCCCAGGTCGAGTATCAGATCAACGATTTTCTGTCGCTGACGCTCGGCCTTGACCTCTTCATCGGCCCCCGCTCGGGCTTCTTCGGCCAGTACGCGGCCCCGGCCAGGCGGCTCCGCAGGCGACATTTCACCGGCAAAAACGACCGCCTCTTTCTCGAAGTCAAACGCTCCTTCGGCCTGTAATATCCATGAGACATGACGATCGACGGCTTCATCCGGCTCCCCGGTCTTCTTGACAAGCTGGGGAGAAAACATCGCGTGGATCAGGATGAAGTGGAGGAGGTCTTTTTCAATCGTCCTCGCTACTGGTTTGTTGAGCGAGGCTATCGTTCAGGAGAAGATGTGTATGCTGCAACTGGACAGACTGATGCAGGGCGCTATATGATAGTTTTCTTCATCCACAAAGAGGCTGAACGAGCTCTCATCCTGAGCGCCCGCGATATGGATAGAAAGGAGCGCAGACGCCATGAACGAAAATGACAGGGACGGACGGACCGGCATCTCTCGGGCGACCACTCCGGAGGAGGCCGGACAGTTCTGGGATTCCCACAGTCTGGCCGATTACACCGAAGAGACGGCTGAGGTGAGCTTTGAATTGCGTGCCCAGCGCAGGCCGCGGATCACGCTTGATCCCGCCCTGTATGCCAAACTCGAAGGAGCGGCCCGCAGCCGTGGGCTTTCCCCCGACAGCCTGGTCAAGCGTTGGGTCACTGAGAAATTGAGGAGGACACGAGAATGGAATTTGTAGACATTGAAACGGCGAAGAAGAGTTCGGGGCTGCGCGGCGCATTTGTCGGCGGCACGCCCAGCCCGTGGGGCGAAGCGGCCAAGGGTTTCTTTCATATCAAACAGATTCCGTGTGTTGGGACGCGCTATGTCCCGGGCGGCGACAACACGGCTCTGGTCGAATGGACCGGGGTCGATAGCGGACCGGCGATAGTGTACGAGAACGAGCCGGCCCGTTCGGGCTGGGCCGAGATTCTGCTGCTGGCCGAACGCCTGGCCCCTGAGCCACGGCTGATTCCTGAAGACCCGGCCCAGCGGGCGCTGCTGTTCGGGCTGGCCAACGAAATCTGCGGCGAGCTGGGCTTTGGCTGGAGCATACGGCTGGTCATGGTTGACCAGGCGCTTGATCCCAAGGCCGCGTTTCCAATGGACGCCGGAGTTGCCCAGTATCTCGGCGCAAAGTACGGCTATCGACCCGGCATCGGTCCCCAGGTCCGCAAACGGACGCTTGAGGTGCTCCGGCTCTTGTCCGAGCGGCTCCAGGCCCAGAAAGCCGCCGGCAGCCGGTTTCTGCTCGGCGAGCGTCTGAGCGCTCTCGACGTGTACTGGGCAACCTTTGCCGCTTTGGTCGCGCCCCTGCCGCCGGACAAATGCCCAATGGTAGAGGGCCTGCGCAAAGCCTTTGAGGCGCTTGACCCGGAGATCAGCAGCGCACTTGATCCGGCTCTGGTTGAGCACCGCGACTTCATCTATGACGAATATCTGGTCCTGCCGATGGAGTTGTAGAGCAATGCTGACGGCGTGATAGTGCCTCTTGCTCCCTCCTCAAGTTTGTGCTTTGTAAACAGAAACCGTGCAAAAGGAGGACACCGTGAGAACCGAAGCCGTTGACCTGGAGACAGGCAAAAAAATCGCCGCCGAGATTGAGAGCGATAAAGTGGAACAACTCTATCGTGAGTGGAAGTCCCAGGAACTCCCCAAGCAAAAACTGGAGCGCATGATCGCCAACCTGCCGATTTCCGCGGACGCGAAAGCATTCCTGGCGTCCTTCATGGACAAAGCGATCCAGGTTGGAGACCGCATCTTGAGGGTGGGCAGGAGAATTATTGAAATCGCCCTTGATTTCGCCAAACAATATCCACGGACGACATTCGGCCTGATCCTGGGCCTGATCGTCTCCCTGCTTATCAGCGCCATCCCCGTTTTGGGAGCGGTCCTAGGGCCGCTGCTGAGCCCGCTGATCCTCCTTTTCAACCTGGGCAAGGGTTTCATGGAAGATATGCGAGAGAAACTTGTCTACCAAGAAATCAAGAAGGAGGCCACCCGGTCCTTTGATGGCCTGCAAGGAGTAGCCTAATGGCCCAGGACTCAGGACCCCAGGAAATCCTTGCCGACGACCGGATATTCAGGGAAAAGCTCGGCATTGGAGAGGATGCCTACAAAGTCCTGAGATTGCGGAAGAAGCTGTCAATAGTTCTGGGGGTCGCCGGCGCTGGCGCTGCTGGGGTGCTGGTTGCCTCTAGTTCGGCGGTCGCCACCACTTTCTTCCCAAAATCGGGTTTTCTCGCAACCTTTGGTCTTGGAGCGCCGGCAGAAACGCCGCTAGGCTGGGTCGTTGCTGCCGCCGCGCTTGCCGGAGGGGCCTACCTCGGAGCGAAGAAGCTCTCTGATAAGCTTGAGGGAGCTCTGATGCACAAATTCCCCAAGCAGCTTAACAAAGGTCCCGATGAGCTCGCTCGCGAGTTGCTTAAACAGATGCTGCCTCTGAGTCTCAAATTCGCAAAAATCGGGGATGACCAAATCACCACATCGGAAGGCAAGGCGATCTGCGACTACTACGCCGAGGAGTGGGGTTACACCAGAGCTTTTGTTGAGGAGGCGATGAAAAAGGCGGGGAAGAGCACCCTCAACAAACGGTATAAGGCTTTGGGAGAATCTCTTGTCGGATTCTGCAATGACAACGAAGACTGCAATCGGGACGCGATCGTGGGGTCTTTCCGCAAACACCTCAAAGATATTATTCAAGAGGAGGAAAACAGCGACCGTAGAGAAGAGAAAATGATAGCCTTGGAGTATCTGGAGGGGCAATTTCAGAAACTCAAAAAAACCACTACCGCCGGCCCCTCTCAACCTCCCCAGCCCTGACCGTGGCGTATTCCTGTCGTCCGGAGCGCGGGTGTGTTCCCCTGCCCGTCTTCCACAATCAGGGGCTCAGCCGATGTGTCGGCTGAGCCCGCTGATCCTCCTGTTTGCCCTGGGCAAGGGCTTCATGGAGGACATGAGAGAGCACGATATCTCCCAGAAAATCAAGGAGGCCATCCAGTCCTTTGATGGCCTGAAAGGAGCAGCCTGATGGCCCAAGACCAGGAAGAAATCACGATCCTCGCGGACGACTGGAGATTCAAGGAAAAGCTCAGCATGGGAGAGGATGCCTACAAACTCCTGAGAATGCGCAAGAACCTGTCAACATTGCTGGGGGCCGCCGGCGCTGGCTCTAGCGGGGCGTTGGTTGCCTCTAGTTCAGTGGTCGCCACCACTTTCTTCCCAACATCGGGTATTCTCGCAACTCTTGGCCTTGGCGCGGCGGCAGCAACGCCGATAGGCTGGGTCGTTGGTGCCGGTGCGCTTGCCGGAGGGGCCTACCTCGGAGCGAAGAAGCTCTTGGGGAAGTTTGGGGATAAGATTGAGGATAAGATGATGATCAAGATCCCCGAGTACATCAACACGCCTCTCGATGTGATCGCTGACGAAGTGCTGGGGCTGATGCTGCCTCTGAGTCTCAGAGTCGCAAAAGCCGACGATGACCAAATCACTGCATCGGAAGGTGAGGCGATCTCCGGCTACTATGCCAAGGAGTGGGGTTACACCAGAGCTTTTGTTGAGGAGGCGATAAAAAGGGAGGAGGAGAGCCTGGGCAACAAGCCGTATGCGGAGTTGGCAGAATCTCTTGTTGGATATTGCAACAAAAACAAAGACTGCAACCGGGACGCTATTGTGGAGTTTCTCCTTGAACACCTGAAAGAGTTTATTCAGGAGGAGGAAAACCCCAAACATCGAGAAAGAAAAATGCTGGCCTTAGAGCATCTGGAGGGGCAATTTCAGAAACTCAAAAAAACCCCGCCGCCAAGCCCCTCTCAAGCTCCCCAACCCTGACCGTGGCGTATTCCTGTCGTCCAGAGCGCGGGTGTGTTCCCCTGCCCGCTTTCCATGATCAGGGGATGAGTTTCACCAGGGTGACGGTCAGGCCGACGATGCCGACAGCCATGAGCCATAGCCGTTTGTGGAGGCCGGCAAACTGAGCGGCCATGTCCACCCGCACGGCCGCTACCGCTTCCGTCAGGTCGGCCTTCGTGGCGACCTTGCCGCCTGGGGCATCGCCCACGGTGTTGATGACGGCTTCCGCTTGGCCCTCGTCAAACCCAGCCTGCTTCAGCGCAGCGGCGACCTTGTGGGTGTCAAAAGCAAGGGAGCTCATGGGGTTTCCACTTCTCCGCCGGGATGCTGCGCCTCAGCCGTCTTCATCGCTGAAAACCACTTGGCCGGCCGCCTCTTGGGCCGTAATCCGTTCTTCAAGGGCGGCCGGCAGTTCGATCGGGCGGTGGTGGGGAAACTTGCCGCGGTCAAGGCGGGGACGCAGAAAAAACTGCTCGGGTGAGGTGACCTCGACCTGGCTCTTGAGCGGGGCGAAGTGCCATTTGCGGGGCAGCACGGCGGGACTGAAAAAGACCTGTTGATCCCGCTCCGACCACTCGCGGACAACATGGGCGTCGTGAACGCTGTAGCCCATGTAGTCAAGGCTGACATCCCAGTAGTAGTTGAAGTGCATCCCGTAGCCCTGCTCGCCCATAGCCGGGTTGAGATGCTCGGCAAGGCGGGTTTCCACAAAAATCAGCGTGCCGTCGCGGCCGTACTGCTCAATCCGCAGCGGATAAAAATAGTGCCGGTCGAGCCAGTAGAGAATCGTTGGCGCGTAGTAGTTGGGCAACCAGTCTTCTTTGACCTCGGCTTTGACGACCCAGCACCGCACCCCGTCCTCAGCCGTATAAAACGGGTAGCTCTCGCCCATGAGCCGCAGGTCTTTGCTTGCCACCGTATAAAAGGTTCCGTCGGGACGGGCCAGGGTGATGGTCGGGCGGGTTGCAGGAAAACGGATGGTTTCGTACAGCACATCCGTCCCCA
Source organism: uncultured Binatia bacterium (SeqCode) (assembly GCA_965200965.1). GTDB lineage: Bacteria > Desulfobacterota > Binatia > Bin18 > Bin18 > JAAXHF01. Next base: position 3,011,244 of record OZ241744.1, on the reverse strand, counting down.
GCACCTGCCAGTCAAACTCCCACGGATCGCGTCCAAACACATCGTCAAACCCCTCCGAGCCCTGGGCGAGTTTATCCCCCCGCCGTGGAGACGGCTGGCGGCGGACACGGCGCAGCCCGTCGGTGTACACAAACAGGTCCCAGCGGGTGGGATGCTCCCGGTCGGTCCGGTACTGGATCAGGTTCATCTGATTGCCGTAGGTCTCGGGCGGAAACACATCCTGGCCGGTAATCTGGCGGGTGGGTTGGCCGGGCAGCGTGCCGTACAACTCTCCGGCAAAGCCGCTCAGCCCTTTGGCGTTGGGAACGTAGAAGATCGGACTGTAGAGTTTGGAGGTGAAGAGATAGCCCTGGCTGGTCAGCTTGCCGCTCACGTCAATCAGGTTGCACGACCAGCGCGGCGAGTGGCTGAACTCCATCGCCCGAAAGCCCATCTCCTCGGCCGTATAGGGCGGCTCAAACGGGTAACGCTCGGCTGGAATATAGGGATATCGGGAGTCACGCGGGGTGTGGGTCCGCGGGTCAAACGCAGACCGCTCCCGCTCCCCGAGTTCGGCCAGCGTCCGCCAGCTCCGGCGCTCGGGCGGACCGTCTGGCACCTGGCCGGCCCCGGGCGAGGCCAACAACACCAGCCAGACGGCAAGCAGACACAGGGCTGTTCTCCAGCGCATGCAATGGGCCATAGCACGGTCTCCGGTATCAGACCCTTGTAGGCTTGTCGGGCCGGGAAGGTCAAGCGCGCGGCCCATACTATGGCAGCCGAACATCCATCTGTCGCCCTTGCCGGGTGCTGGGTTGGCCGCCGCTCGGTAATGGGGGTCGTCCGGTTCGTCGGCCTGCCCTGCGCAGGTCAGGCGTATCCCGTCTGCCGAAAACGGCTGCCCGGCCGCGGCGGGTTCTCAGGCGGGCCGGCGAAACACTGGGCGAGAGACATCCAGGCGGTGGCGGTGTCGCCCCGTACTTCAAGACTCGTGTCGGCAATGTTGCGCACCTGGGTCACGACCTGGCAGAACTCCAGGCTCTGGCCCTGAACCGTGTTGTAGTCGTTGGCCGGCTGCCACTCCCATACTGCACCCGAGGGGGCGTGGAGCCGGACATAGGGCGGGTCGGCGGGCACGGGTAGCCCTCTGTTGCGAAAGGTCCAGGCAAAGGTATTGACGCCCATGAAGGCGACATTTTTGAGGCGGTCGCTTGCGGTCCGCTCCCGGCCCAGCAGGTCATACACAGCCTGGGCGTGGGCCCAGGTTTCCATCTGCCGGGCGCTGATGCTGGAGCGCACACTCATATCCGGCCCGACCCATTTGACCCGCAGCTTGGGGTCAGCGCTGGCAAATCGGCCGGCCATGTCGGTGTAGAACGCTCGCCAACGCTCCAGCAGGGCGCGGTTGCGCAGACCCTCAAGCCAGTCGTGGGTGGCCTGGAGGCGGTTGGGGGACTGTCTGCCGAAGGTCTGGATAAAGTCGAGGAAGGCCCGGCTGTCCTGCAAGGACAGGTCTGCCAGATAGTTGCCGAGATGGAGGTGGGCCAGCACATCGTTAATGGTCCAGCCCTTGAACTGGGTGGTCCGGCTCCAGTCCTGATCGCTCAGGCCGTCAAGCAGTTCAGAAAAGGTGTCGCTTTCGGCCTGGAAGTCGAGCGCTTGGTCTACCATGTTCTTCATCCCTCTACAGCACGGCTGTTCTGAAAAACCGGCGCAGGAGCCGGCTCAGGCTGAAGGCATCGCGTACTCCGGCTACCTCGCGGGCGGAGTGCATGGCCCACTGGGGCACGCCCACATCCACGGTTGGTACGCCAATCTCGGCCGCGGTCAGCGGTCCGATGGTGCTGCCGCAGGCCATGTCGCTGCGCGCCACAAAGACCTGGACCGGCGTGTCTTCCTCCGCGGCCAGTTTGCGGAAGACGGCGCTGGTCTGGCTGTTGCTGGCGTAGCGCTGGTTGGCGTTGAGTTTGATGACTGGGCCGTGGTTGAGCAGCGGGCCGTGATTGTCGTCATGCCGGTCAGGGAAATTGGGGTGCAGGCCGTGGGCGTTATCGGTGGAGATCAGCAGCGAGCGCGACAGCGCCCGGCCGCGCTGCTGGGGGTCGGGCAAGACCCGCTCCAGCATGTGCCTGAGCATCGGCCCGCGCGCCCCGGAGCTTGAGGCGCTGCCGACCTCTTCATGATCGTTGGCGACGAGCAGGGCGGCTTGGTCGGTGCCGGCGGCGAGCAGAGCGTGCAGGCCGATAAAACAGCTCAGCAGGTTGTCGAGCCGGGCCGAGGCGATAAACTCGCGGTCAAGGCCGATGAACTCCGGGGGCTGGCTGGGATAGAAAAACAACTCATAGTCCAGGACCTGGGCGACATCCGAGCCGTGGTCTGCCGCAAGCCGTTGGTGGAGGAGGGCTCTCAAGTCCGGTTTGTCCCCGGTCTGTCCGAGGACGGGCGGGAGATAGGTCTGGGCGTTGATCGAGCGGCTGGTGTTGGCCTCACGGTCGAGATGAATGGCCAAGCTGGGAATGATGGCCACCGGCCGGGAGAAATCGATCAAACGCTGGGTGAGGTGGCCGCGGCGATTCAGATAACTGACCCGGCCGGCGAGCGACAGGTCGCGATCAAACCACGGGTTGAGCAGCACCCCGCCGTAGACTTCGACCCCGAGCTGGGCGTAGCCGTGGCGGTGCATGTCGGGCTGGGGTTTGACCTTGAGGCAGGGTGAGTCGGTATGCGCCCCAACCATCCGAAAGCCGCTCTCGGCCGGCGAGCCGTCAAGCGGCATGGTCCAGGCAATAAGCGCCGAGTCGTTGCGGGTAATGAAATAGCGACCGCCCGGAGCCAGCCGCCAGGCGTCGGCCTCGGCCAGCCGCTCAAATCCGCCGGCCACTAAGCGCGCGGCCATCTGTTCGACGGCGTGGAAAGCGGTCGGCGAGGCGGCCAGGAAGGCGAACAACTCACGGTTGAAACGGTGCTGGTCCATTGCACTGTCGCAGCAGGCCGGCGGTGCTAGTTGGCGGCCGCGGAGTGCGGGACCTGCTCCAGCAGCTTGGCCGGGTCATAGCACACCCCTCCCCGCACAACCGCGGTTGCGCTGCGCAGCTCGCGCACATCGCGGAGCGGGTCGCCGTCAAGAATCGAAAAATCCGCATAGCGGCCCGGGGCTACGCTGCCGATAGTGTCCTGTTGGCGCAGATAGCGGGCGGCGACCGATGTGACCGCCTTGAGCGCGTCCATCGCCCCGATCGCTTCGGCCAGGAGCTCGACCTCGCGCAGCAGGGCAAAGCCCGGCGGGGGGTAGGGCAGGCCGCCGCAGTCGGTCCCGCCAACCACCAGCCCCCCGGACTCGTGCAGGATGCGGGTCGCCTCCTGGTGTTTCTCCAGGGCTTTGCCGCATTGTGCGGGATCAAACACGCCGGGGTGCATGTCCCAATCGGGCCGTTCGCCAAGCCGGGCGGCCATCGCCCGCTGGCGTCTCAGGGCCATCGGGGGGATATAGCGGCGGTCGGGGTCATTGAGGGCGGCTTCGGTGCCGAACTTGGCCAGCCACAACAGGTCAAGCGTCGTGCCCATGTTGACCTGCTTGTCAACCATTGCCCCGAACCAGGTCTTGGCCCCTTCGCCCTGGAGGTCAGCCTCTTCCCAGCCTTTGGTAATCCGGGTCCAGAAATCGGGGTCCATCATGGATGCGCCGGCACCAAACTGCATGTCGAGGGCGCAGAACTCGTTGTAGGGCGAGATCCACATGTGCTCCAGGCCGTCAATGCCCTCCTTGATGAGGTCGAGGGAGTGGGTATAGCCCAGGTGCCCAGTAACTGGCACACGCCTATCGACAAAGCGGATGATCGCTTTGGCTGTGTCGGGCGGGAGGGTGAAGTACAGCTTCACCCCGTCAACGCCGGCCTTGAGCAGCTCGCCGATTTTGTCCGGCACGGCCTCTGGTGAGGGTACGCTGTCGAGCATCTCGCCCAGTTCGCTGTTGTAGTCAAAGCTCTGGTCTACCCCGTCGAGCAGCGGGCCGAGGATGAACAGGCGAGGGCCGAGTTTGGTGCCGGTTTTCAGGTCTTCACGCAGTTGTTTGACCTTCTCCAGCTTGCCGCCGACATCCCGGGCGGTGGTCACGCCGGCGGCCAGAAACAGGGGCAGCGATTCGCTGTCCAGGAAGGTAGCATGAACATGGGTGTCGATCAGACCAGGAACGACCGTCTTGCCGGTCAGGTCAATGAGCTCGGCCCCGGCCGGGGTTGGCACCTGGCCGGAGTTGACCCTGGTGATGCGCTCGCCCTCAACAACAATGGACACGCCGGCCTGGGGGTGGTCTGCCAAGCCGTCAATCAGCCGGGCGTTTGTGTATACCTGTCGCATATTCCCCTCCTTGATACTGCCGTCCTGCCTGTGTCTTACACCGAGCCGGCGGTTTTTACCAGCTTAGCCAAAAGCGTTTTTAGCTTCCCCCGGCGTGCTCAGGCACAGCAGGCCATGAGCGCCCAGCCACAGGCGGTCAAGGGTCCTGCCCGGCAGCCAGCGGACATCGCCGTAATAGATCGCGTCCCACCACAGGTGACTGGCCAGGCCCACCCCATAGCCAACCAGCATTGCGGCCAGGAAGCCGGCCCGCGGCCCGACGAGCAAGGCCAGCCCGAAAAAAGACAGGCTGCTGTGAAAGAGGGGGTTACGGTGGCCGCCAATGCCCAGCAGCTTGATGTCCAGGTCTGGAAACACTGTGCCGAGGTAACACGGGATGAGGGCAACGAAAAAGACGCCGACGGCGCGCTTTCTGGCACGCAGGGCCACATAGGCCATGAGCAGCAGAATCCCGACCAGGCTGTGTGCGGCCCGGTCGGCGCTCTTCTGGTCAAAGAGTGCCAGCACGCCCCAGTTGAGCGTGATGGCCGTCAGGATCAGCACGGCGACCATAATGATGCGCTGAGAGTTCACCCTCACCTCCTTGTGTCGGCGGCTCTTCACCTAGCCCAACAGCTCGGCGGCGAGTGCTTCCAACTCAGCAACAACGGCATCCTGCTCAAAGGCGTTGAGCCAGATAATGGCGTGCTCAGCCCCGACTTCTTCCAGCGCGTGGAGCTCGTCCTTCTTGCGCAACTGGCCGGGCTGGCCAAAGGCCAGGACGCTGATGGAGGCCGGGTCACGACCGGCTTTGGCGGCCAACTCGTCAAGTTTCCGGCGGCCGTCCTTGATCGTGGTGGGCGAGGTGCTGACCGGCATCCAGCCGTCGCCCCACGCGACCGTGCGCTTGAATACATTCTTGGCCGAGCCGCCCAACAGGACCGGCGGATGGGGCTTTTGGGCGGGTTTGGGGAAGCATTTGAGGGCCGGAAAGTCATAATACCGCCCGTGATACTCGGACTCGTCGGTGGTCCACAGCTCTTTCATGGCCAGCACCGAGTCGCGGGTCTGGGTCCAACGCCGCGGAAAATCTCCGCCCATGACCTCGCACTCTTCTTTTTGCCAGCCGGCACCGATGCCGAACAAAAAGCGCCCGCCGGAGTAATGATCGAGGGTGGCGATCTCTTTGGCCAGGAGCAGGGGGTTGCGCTCTGGAACAAGGCAGATGCCGGTGCCGAGCTTGATCGTGCTCGTCGTGGCCGAGGCCCGGGCCAGGGACACAAACGGGTCGGAGATAATGCCGATTGTGCGCGGAATGGGTCGGTCGGGTGCGGCCGGGTAGCCGACGGTGGTGTGAACCGGCAGGACCGGATGTTCCGGGACCCAGATTGAGGCAAAGCCGAGGGCTTCGGCTTTTTTGGCGACAACAGCCGGGTCTGCCGACTCGGCCGAGGTGAAAAAGAATACGCCGATGTCCATGTGATCCTCCTTCTGATTCGTGCTCCTGTGTTCATTACTCCGCCGAGCCGGGGGCTGGCAAGGGCGGGACGTTTGTAGGACGCTGTCTTGAGCGCGGCGCTTGGGGCGGACAGGTCAATATCATGCACGGTCTGGAGTGACCCGGGGGCTACTCAAACCGGAGGAGGAGGTCAGGCAGATGGAAGGCTTGGCCGACGAACTGGCGACATCTGACCGGCCCGCTTGATCGGCAGGTCGGGGCGGTCCTCAGCCCTGCCGAATGGGCGGCCGTGAGAAAAGTCTACCTGACCGGCGACGAGGATTCCCACCATGCCTCGTGCGCCGCGGAAATGGCCTTTGATATGCGGCCGCCGCGGTTGCGGAGCGTCTGGAGCGGCACTTGTTCCAGGGCGACCGGCCCGGATTGCTGTGGTCGCTCAAGGAGTATGTCGCCGGCCTCCAACACGACCCGGCGTGCTGGGCGTAGGTCGGCTTAGCCGTCAGGCGTAAGCCGACAACTCAACTGATCCAACCTGTACGCTATCATTTCGAATCCATTGTACGATACAATGGCTTCATCAACTCGATCATCCTGTCAACGTTCTCCTCAACCCGGGACAGTTGCACTACAAGGTACTGCTGGTCAGATATCGTGCGTCGCACAGGCTCCAAGGTCTCAATGAAGTCCATCCAGGAATCCAGCACCTCAGATGGAATATCCGGGAGATAGTCGGCTATATGCCGACGAGTGGCGAACTTGACTTCATCCTCCTCACAAGTCCTGATGTGGAACAGCGAGACAACCTTGTCCGTCGCTTCTCGCGCATATACACCCACACCTAGCCCATTCTGACCCGTCGTCGTCCAACCATAGAGCTTTCCCGGCCGGACTTGTTGCTCTTCTCCCCAGTTCACCATGCCAGCATCACGCAAAGCCCTTCCCAGAGGGGTGTGCAGTTGATTTTGGATCGAGTTTTTGGGCATATGCTCCTCACTTTCTCCCTCCTAAGCGAGTAGGGGGTCTTCTTTATTCGCCTTTTCGATGCGCTCTATTATGGAATACCACTCCTCACGCAGTTTGGTCCCTTCGCCGATGAGTCCGAACTTTTCCGGCCATATCCTATGACGCTCTAGGCGGAGGAATATCCGCCATTCGTCCTGAACGTTTTCCGCCCTTAAAACGCGATCGTTAAATTCTTCGACGATTGCAAAGGCCGCTTCAGAAGGCTCAGGAAGCAACTCCTTCAGCGCAATCTCGCATTTGGAAACGGCTTCGTTGTATAGGAATTCCAGATTCTCTCGAATCTTCTCTGCGTCCGAGACCTCCTGACGTTTTATTATCCTCGACAAGGAGAATGAATTGAGCTTACGCCGGGACGTATCGGTGGTAAGGTCGTCAAAACGCTTGCGAATGCGGTGCTGCGCAAATCCTCTGTAGGATAGCGTGAAATCGGAAAGGATTTCAAAACCTTCCTTTAGTTCTTTCGTATGTTCCTTGATATCTTCAAGTTGATTTTTTATTTCTTCGAGAAACTTCGGCCCTCTGGAATCGGTCAGTCCTCCCATGCGTCCCTTTTCTATAAGAACTTCGGAGACCTGGGCTTTCATCATGTCAAAAGAGTGCGTCAAGCCCTCATCCAATTTCAAGAATTTTTGCGACAGGTGAGCCCGAGTCTGGTCAAGGTAGACGTTGTAAGCACTCTGGGCAGAGTTTTCGGTGTCTATTGTTGTTTCGATATGCTCCAGAGTTGGAATAATCGAATTTGTGCTGTCACGACACTCCTTTATGATTGCTGCCACAGATTTTTGAAAGTCTTGTCTGTACTGACTGTTCTCCGCCTCACGGATCCCTTCGAATCTTCGAAGTAAGGCTGTAAGCCCGCGATTCAGATTTCTCCACAACTCTCGAAAGAGCGCTACGAATTCTACATCGTCTGATTCTGCCTTACCCAGAGCAGTCCGGGCCTTCTCTAATTCCGCGTTAATTGTGCGATGCAGCCGCTCGTGCTTGTCGAGACAAGCTGAGAGGTACCCTTCATCAAGGGCTGTGATGTGCCCCTCCAAGTAGTCGAGTAAGGGGTCCAGGATACCTGTTGACGCCGATTGAGGGTCAGCGCAGTTAGCGATGATAGTCTCGGAAACCTTTATGGTTGAGCCTTCATTTACTTTTTCAGAAAGCTCTCTGCACAAATCTGAGTTGTCGCCTTGTTCTCCTCTGGAAGAGGGGTCAATTGTGTTGAACACCATAAAAGACCACTCTTCCAGCGGAATTTCCCTCAGCGCCGAACGGGCGGTATCATACAGGCTGATGTCGACATCGGCGATAAAGTCCCCGCTCGGATTCGGTTTTCTGACGAAGAGCACGAAGTCAACGTCCTGGCTCAGGGTTTTGATCAATCGTTCCGCATCACCAATACCGGTATCTCCCAACCCGGGGAGATCAACCAAGGCAATCTGCCCCACGTCTTCTTTAGGAAAGTGGCAGGTAATTTTTACCTCTCGAACCGCCATATAACGATAGTTCCCCCCGTCCTGAGCGACGTAGGTGGGGATTTCCTTGCCCGGAATGGACCGCGGAGATTCGTTCAACAAGCCACCGTAGCTATCAAGGTGGGTCTTGTAGCGCTGTAAATGCTCATATTTGGCTTTATCCGCTGCACTGCTACCGTCCGATAACGGTGGCAGGGGATCCCGGGAAAAATCGTCCACGAAGGTAGGTTTTCGGCCTAACTCCAACTCCTCGTAGTAAGGGTAAATCACCTCCTCCAGGAAAGACCGCTCCGTGTGAAAAACGACCTCAGCAGAAGTTTCAGACGCTCGATCGTCGTGAAAAATGGTACTCCGCACCCCGGTGCAATGTTGGCCGCTGCCGTCGGGAATTTCTGTGGGTGAAAGCCCGCTTAAACTTTGCAGCAGGCGGCTCTTGCCCTGGCGGGCCCGTCCGATAACCGCAATGTTGAGGGTCTTGCGCGAAAAGCGTTTTTTGAGTCTGTCAAGGGAACTGGTCTGTTCAACGATTTCTCGCGGAAGAGAATTGACCTCAATTTTTCGCAGGTTTTCAACAGTATCTTTATCGTCACCACCGAGGAGGTCAAGGAGTTTATCCCGCTGTCTTTCCAAGGCGACGAACGCTGTCCCCAGAGAATTGAGATTGCCCTTCACGGCTTCAATTTTCGAAACGAAGGGCTTCCGCTTCGAGATGATATCACTGATTCGTTGCGCTCTCTCCATCTCCATAATCAGCCCTGCCTACCAGATGCGGGCGGAGAAGGCAAGCCCTCCTCAAGCCCTGAAGTTTGCAGGAACCGGCCCAATGCCGGCCTCTGCGTGCTGTGTGTCAGCCGCAGGTCGGCTTAACCGTCAAGTGTAAGCCAACATGCCGGATTACGCTACGCTAATCCGACCTACAGGCCAAATCCAACCATTCACATAATGATCTTTCCAGCTTGTCAGCATCCTCTTTCGGCAGGGTTTCGATACTCTTTCTCACCAGCTTTTGATCTATGGTGAAGAGACCACGCTTGACGGCTGTCTCGACGTTCAAACCTGCTCTCTTCCATTCAGCGAGGACAAACTCACCCCTGAGCAATGCTGGGGTCCTGCTTGTGAGCGGGACAATGAGGAGGTCTTGGGACGGATGAGGCGCGTTGACGACGACGGCAGGGCGAACCTTTGAGTTGCTGAGGTCGGAGAACGGATAGCGGACAAGCACAATCTCATTTTTCAAGGAGCTCGGCATAGACATCGTCCGCTGTGTTCCCCCATACCCCCTCCAATGAAGACGCACTTGCCGCTCGCCAGAAGCTCGCCTCATCTTCAGGCAGGAGTGTGACCAAAGCCCGCGTTCCTTCAGGGAGCTGCATCGCTTCCAAGGGGACGATTTTGCCTTCACGGACGACGGCCAGGATCGTATTCATCATGCGCATTCCCTCGCTGGTGAGATTGAACAGTCTTCCTCCAAGGCTCAATTCGTCACGAGACTAAAAAACAAGGGCGGAGAAGGCAAGCCCTCTTGCAGCTTGACTTTCGGGCTGATCTGGGGGTATGGCGGAGGGAAACCAGCAAGGAAAGGAGACACACTATGGCAACACGCGATTTTGAGGTACAGCAACTCCTCAAGGCGTACCGCAAAGGGCTGATTTCGGATGCACTGTTCGAGGCCCAGATGACCGAACTGGGCGCGGCCAACGGGGCCGGCGGTCTGGACGTGGCAAATGTGTTTGACTACAAGGACAAGCCGGTCCAGAAGCTCCAGGAGACCGAGCAGAGCCAGACGGTGGTGTTCAATCTGCCGGCCAACTACAGCAACGACAGCGAGAATACCCACAAGGGCGACCAGATCATCTATGTGATCGACGGCGGGGCGACCGCCCGGGTGTCGGGCAAAGAACAAGACCTCAAGGCCGGTGACGTGTTGATGATTCCGGCCGGCTCTCCGCATACCCTGCGGACCGGCAGCGATCCGTTCTTCGGCTTCACGATTCTGGCCCCGCCCGAACTGTAGCCCCGGTGTCCGACTGCCTGGGGGGCCGGCGTTGGGGCGGCTGGTCCGCTCCGACGCCGCTGTCTGACACGATAAAGGAGGGACTATGACCGACATATACAGGATCATCTCTTCGGACAATCACATTTTTGAACCGGCCGACCTGTGGGCAACGAGGGTTGCGCCCAAGTGGCGTGAGCGCGCCCCGCATGTTGTGCGCCTTGACGACGGGGGTGACTGGTGGTTCTGCGACGGTCGCAAGGTCATGGGCGCTTTTGCCGGTGCCCAGACCGGTCGGCGCTTTGAGGAACCCGAAAAACTCAGCAGTGCTGACACAATGGACAATGTCCGGCCCGGCGGCTACCTGCCGGAGGAACACGTCAAGGATATGGAACTGGACGGGGTGGACGGCGGGGTCCTCTATCCGACGGTCGGCCTGCTGCTGTTCACCATGTCGGAGAGTGAGCTGATGACGGCCATCTTTCGTGCCTACAACGACTGGCTGGCCGAGTTCTGCCGGCCGTTTCCCAACAAGCTCAAGGGCATCGCCATGCTCGACATTGATGACCTGCCGGCCGGCATCACAGAGCTGGAGCGCTGCGCCAACATGGGGCTGGCGGGGGCCATGATTACCTGCTATCCGCGCGAGGGCCAGACCTACGACTTGCCCGAGTACGACGCGCTGTGGGCCGCGGCCCAAGACCTGGAGATGCCGCTCGGCCTCCACATCGGCACCAACCGGCCCGGCCCGGGCCAGACCTTTGTGTTTGACGAGTTGACGCCGGCCTTTGTGGCCAACGCCGACTACTGGGTGCGGATGTCGCTGGCCCAGATGATCTACAGCGGCGTCTTTGCCCGCTACCCCAAACTCCAGGTCGGCGCGGTCGAGATGGAACTGTCGTGGGTGCCACACTTCATTGACCGGCTCGACTACAACTATACCCAACGTGCGCGTGACCTGTTCAAAAAGGGCTACTGGGACCGCTACCCAGGCGACATGCTGCCCAGCCAGTATTTCCACCGTAATGTGTTTCTGGGCTTTCAGGAAGACGCCCTCGGCATCCAGCACCGCCACCTGATCGGCGTGGACAATCTCCAGTGGGGCTCAGACTACCCCCACCCAGAGGCAACCTTCCCCCGCACCCGGCAGATTCTGGAGGATATTCTGGCCGATTGCAGCGCGGAGGAAAAAGCCAAGATCGCCGGCGGGAATGCCGCCCGGGTATATCATTTTGACTGAGCCCAGGCCGCTGGGAAGCCGGCCTCTGCTCAGCTTCGCATGATGGACACCCACGCTACGGACGGCCAAGGACCGGCCGGCTTCTTCTATGGCTGGTTCATTATTGCTGTCCTGTTTGTGGTGTCGATCATTGACGGCGGCTTCACCTACACCTTTTCGACCTTTCTCAAGCCGCTGACTGAAGAGTTTGGCTGGTCACGGGCCGAAACCGCAACGGCCTTCTCGCTGTACCTGCTGGTCGGCGGGCTGGTCCTGCCCGGCTGGGGCTGGCTGGTGGATCACATTGGGGCCAGACGGGTCTTTCTGCTCAGCGCGGTGATCGACGGCGTGGCCCTGCTCTTCCTGAGTGCGGTCGAAGACCTGAGCAGCTATTACGGCTGGTATCTGCTCTTGGGCGTCGGGCTGGCCGGCATTGGACCAATGCCGGTGGGCAAGGTCGTGACCCAGTGGTTTGTGGCCAAGCGGGGCTTGGCGATGGGTATCGCTCTGGTCGGGGCCAGCGGCGGGGGGCTGGTCCTGGTGCCGCTGTGCGGCTTTTTGATCGCCGAGTTCAGTTGGCGGCTGGCCTACCAAGCCCTGGCCCTGCTGTCGCTCGGCCTCATGTTTCCGCTCATCTGGTTCTTTGTGGCCAACAGCCCGGAGGAGAAGGGGCTGCGTGCGCTGGGCCAGGGCGGCCCGGCTGACACCCACACCGCCCCGGCGGCTAGAGACTGGACGCTCAAAGAAGCCCTCTTCACCCCGACCTTCTGGCTGTTGGGGCTGGCGTTTTGTCTGGGGCTGATGGCGGCCGGGGCGGTCCATACCCACCAGGTCGCGTTTCTGCAGGACGCCGGGCAGTCGCTCGAGCTGGCGGCAACGCTGACCGGCGTCAGCCTGGGCATGAGCATGGCCGGACGCTTTGCGGCCGGCTGGGTCAGTGAGCACTTTCCCCGTCCGCACTATATTCTGGCGGTCTGTCTGCTCATGCAGGCGGCCGGGACCGGGTTTCTGATGTATCTTGAGCCCTTGGGGGTCTGGAGCCTCGCCCTGTTCGTTCCCCTGTTTGGTCTGGGCTACGGCGGAATGATCGTGCTGTGGCCCCTGACCGTTGGCCATGATTTTGGTCGGCGGGCGTTTGGGACCATCGCCGGGGTGCTGGGCACAATCGGCCTCAGCTTCGGGGGGGCCGCCGGCCCGGTCATAGCCGGAGCGATTTTTGACCATATGGGGAGCTATGACTGGGCGTTTGGGGGCTGTATCGGGCTGTTCAGCCTCGGGGCCGGGGCCGCGACCGCAGCCCCGGAGTTGGCCGACCATCCTGGCTTCGTCCCCGGTGTGGAGGGCGAGCCGTAGTGCCCTCTTACTCCAGATCGACCCGGAGGGCGTTCAGGTTGCGCGCCATCATGTTCCAGAAGGCGGTGGCCGCGGTCAGCTCCAGGACACCATCCTGCCCGATCAGGTCCTGGACCTGCCGAAACAGCGCGTCGTCAACCTGTCCCTTCCGGGTCAGCTCTTCGGCATAGCGGATGATCAGCTTGTCGTCGTCGCTGAACAGTGCGCTGGTCTGATACGAGCCGATGCTGTCGATCTGTTGGCGCGAAATGCCGCTTCGTTCGGCAATCTCAATATGCCGGACAAATCCATACTTGCAGTCAAGCCGGTCCATCAGCGTCAGCACCGCCAGTTCCCGCAGCCGGGGGTCAAGGGCCGACTCGTTCATGAAGTAATTGGCCAGTGGAAAGATGCGCTTGGCCAGCCCGGGGCTGTTGGACAGCGCCTTGACGACATTGGGGACCTCGGCGATGCCGAACTGTTGCTCAAACGTGGCGTACAACTCCCTGGTCTCGTCACTCGCGGTGTCTTTCTCAACGTATGGAATGCGTGCCATGTGTCTGTCCTCCTTTCGCCACACCGTACACCCCGGCGGCGTTGTGGCCAAGACCGGCCCTCACACCGGCCTGGTCTTTCACCATCCCCCCGCCAGAACAGAGCCGCCATATACAGCACGCTGTCGCCCGCCGGATTGTTGACCTCCGGGGGCTGATCTCCTAGAACAGGTGCTGCCCTGTACATGAAAGGAGGACCCCCAATGGACATGACCGAACTCGAAAAACGCCTGACCCGTATGGAGGATATTGAGGCCATCAAGCAGCTCAAGGCCGAGTATTGCGACATCTGCGACGATGACCATAACCCGGACCGCATCACCACGATCTTTGCCTCGGACGGCATCTGGGAGGGCGGCGGCTTTGGGCAGGCTCAGGGGCATGCGGCTATCCGTGAGTTGTTCAAAAAGTTCCAGACCTTGATCAGCTTCTCCCAGCACCAGGTGCTCAACCCGGTCATCACGCTCGACGGCGACCGGGCGACCGCACGCTGGTATTTTTTTGGACCGTTCACATTTTATCACAACAATCAGGCCAAATGGCTGGCCGCCCGCTACCAGGACGACTACGTCAAAATTGACGGCGCATGGAAGATCAAACACCTGCGGGCCCGGCTGCGGATGAGTACCGACTACGAAAAGAGCTGGGCGGACAAAGACTGAGGAGACGCCGCGGGACACCCCAATGTTGAAATACATTCTGTGGGACCACGACGGCGTACTGGTCGATACCGAACACTGGTACTTCCTCTCGACCCGGCACGCCCTGGCTGCACTTGGGATATCTTTTGACAAAGCCGAATATGTGGCCTGGACGACCCAGGGACAGACCATGTGGGAGCTGGCCCGGCAGCGGGGCATCTCGGAAGAAGTCATCGCCGTCCATCGCAGCCGGCGGAACCGATCCTACCAGGAGCGTCTGCGGACCGAAAACATTGAGATTCCGGGCGTACTGAGCGTACTGGCCGAACTGTCGCCGTTCTTTTCAATGGCGATTGTCACCACGGCCAAGAAGGATGACTTTGCCCTGATCCACCAAGACCGGACGCTCCTGTCCTATATGGACTTTGTGGTTGCCAACGGTGATTATGCGCGCAGCAAGCCGGCCCCCGACCCCTACCTGATCGCGCTGGAGCGGTTCGGGGCTGAGCCCCACGAAGCGATTGCGATTGAGGATTCTGAACGCGGTCTGCGCTCCGCGGTGGCGGCCGGCCTGGAGTGTATCGTCATTGAACACGCCTTCACCAAATCCCAGGATTTTTCGCACGCCAGCCGTGTCGTGCAATCCATCCACGAGTTGCCGGCCATCCTGGTGGGTCAAATTCGTAAGAATTGCCCGTGCGGATAGTCACGAGGTCAGCTTCACCAGGGCAACGGTCAGGCTGACCGTCAGCCCTACAATGCCGGCGGCCATCATCCACAGGTGGCGGTAGAGGCGGGTTTCCATTTCCGCCAAGTTGACCTTGACTTCGGCCACGTCAGCCTTGAGCTCAGCCTTGACTTCGGCCAACTCGGTCTTGACTTCGGCCACATCAGCCTTGAGCTCAGCCTTGACTTCGGCCACATCAGCCTTGAGCTCAGCCTTGACTTCGGCCACGTCAGCCTTGAGCTCAGCCTTGACTTCGGCCATGTCAGCCTTGAGTGCGGTCTTGGCTTCGGCCACATCAGCCTTGGTGGCAACATGCTCGCCGAGCGCATTGCCAATCGTCACCACAACGGCTTCGGCCAAGGGTTCGTCCGCCCCGGCTTCCCGGAGGGCTTTGACGGCTTTATGGGTGTCGAATGCCAAGCCGGCCATGCGCTCCCTTTTACTGCACACCGTCCGGCCCGTCAAGAGGAAGCGGCCGGCACGGCCAAGCAGCAACGCGCCCGTCGGATTACGCTGTGCTAATCCGGGCTGTCGGCCTGGTCACGAGGTCAGCTTCACCAGGGCAACAGTGAGGCTGACCGTCAGCCCCACAATGCCGGCGGCCATCATCCACAGGTGGCGGTAGAGGCGGGTTTCCATTTCCGCCAGGTTGACCTTGACTTCGGCCATGTCGGCCTTGAGCTCAGCCTTGACTTCGGCCATGTCAGCCTTGAGCTCAGCCTTGACTTCGGCCAACTCGGTCTTGACTTCGGCCATGTCAGCCTTGAGCTCAGCCTTGACTTCGGCCAACTCGGTCTTGACTTCGGCCATGTCAGCCTTGAGCTCAGCCTTGACTTCGGCCACGTCAGCCTTGAGTGCGGTCTTGGCTTCGGCCACATCAGCCTTGGTGGCAACATGCTCGCCGAGCGCATTGCCAATCGTCACCACAACGGCTTCGGCCAAGGGTTCGTCCGCCCCGGCTTCCCGGAGGGCTTTGACGGCTTTATGGGTGTCGAATGCCAAGCCGGCCATGCGCTCCCTTTTACTGCACACCGTCCGGCCCGTCAAGAGGAAGCGGCCGGCACGGCCAAGCAGCAACGCGCCCGTCGGATTACGCTGTGCTAATCCGGGCTGTCGGCCTGGTCACGAGGTCAGCTTCACCAGGGCAACAGTGAGGCTGACCGTCAGCCCCACAATGCCGGCGGCCATCATCCACAGGTGGCGGTAGAGGCGGGTTTCCATTTCCGCCAGGTTGACCTTGACTTCGGCCACATCGGCCTTGAGCTCAGCCTTGACTTCGGCCACATCGGCCTTGAGCTCAGCCTTGACTTCGGCCAAGCCGGTCTTGACTTCGGCCACATCAGCCTTGGTGGCGACATGCTCACCGAGCGCATCGCCAATCGTCACCACAACGGCTTCGGCCAAGGGTTCGTCCGCCCCGGCTTCCCGGAGGGCCTTGACGGCTTTATGGGTGTCAAATGCCAAGCCGGCCATGCGCTCTGTCCTACTGTACGCTGTCCGGCCCGTCAAGCGCGGCGAGGCCGTGGACCGGGAGACTGGCCTCTTTCGGGGTATTCGGCATCCATTTCATCGCAACAAGAGAACCGGCTGTAGGTCGGATTCACCGCGGGCGTAATCCGACAGGCACGGCTAGGCCGTGAACTTCTCAACCGTGAGGTGGGCGGCTTGCTCTCGTGCCTGCCAGAGATCATAGGCCATCTGCATGCCGATCCAGGTCTCGGGGCTTGAGCCGAACGCCTTGGAGAGGCGTAAGGCCATTTCAACCGAGATACTGGATTTTTCGTTGACCAGATCGGACAGCGCTTTATGTGTGACCCCCAAGCCTTGGGCCGCCCGCGTCACAGAAAGGCCGAGTGCGTCAAGACACTGCCGTCTCACGATTCCCCCGGGGTGTGGCGGGTTGTCCATGTCTGGTGACGATAGCCCGTCGATCGGGTTACGCTGCGCTAATCCGACCTCCGGGACTCAGTAGAGGCGGTTGCGAGGTTCTGAGGCAACTCAGTTTCCCTTGCTACTCCCTCCCTATTGTCAAGGACTTGAACAACGGGGTCTCCGATTTCTACATAGCTCTCTTGCTCACTCATCGGCTCCCACGTTTTCTCTTGCGATTTCAAGGTTTCATATTCATTCACCCATTTTTGTGGCATGAGAAACTCCGCGAGACCCGGGTTAAACAGTCTCCTGCTGCCGCCTCTTCTCTGCCTGTATGTAGCCGCGAGAGACAACTTCTCTTGAACATGAATAACTTGAACCCTGACTTTTGTACGTTGGATGGACCCTAATGTTTCACCCGTATCAGGGTCTGTGATATCTTCCCCTTTCGCATCCATGATGTCGAAGTACAGGCCGACGGCCACCCCGTCTGCGGAGCCGATATTGAGCGCAACTTCACGCGAGTTAAGAACTCGGGCAACTTTCCCGTGGATCGCTTTGGTCATTGTCCATCCCTCGCTGTCAATAATTTTTCTCGCAATTCTTGCACCTCTTCTGGAACGATATCCACCCAATCTTCCAGCGCGTCATCCGCTGTAGCCAATTGTTCAACAACAATTGCTTTGAGCGTAGCAAGCGTTGTTGGGTATTCGGCAGGAGACTTGCAACCTTCTATGGCCAGCGCTACCCGACGGAGACTGGAATAGAGGGAGAGGAGACGGCGGAACGCGGATCGCGCGTGCGGTCTGATGATTGCCTTGGCTGCATCGCTGGCCGATTGGCGGCCGAAAATGAACGAACCAGTCAGTCCCGTACATAAGGTAAAAACCTGAAAAAGGACGCTCTCCAGGTTGGTCGAGACACGCGTGGCCGCTATGTACGCAAAAAGAGCGGACACCCCTACGCTTACGAGTACGAGAGAAACTGCCCCGGCGCGTTCAGCGTTTTTCATGATGCATCCAGATATCGAAACGATACATTGTCAACTGTGTTCTACCATGACTTACAGTTCAGTCAAAGCAGATATCAGCAGTATCGCCCCAATGCGTCGGGCGGTGTCGGTGAAGCGCTGCACTTCCTCGGGCAACAGCGGCCGGCCCAGCACTTTCCGCTCGCGGTAGGAGAGCCATTTCTTGAGGACCGGGTAGCCGCCGAGCTTATAGCGCCAGACCGCGGCCGGCACGTTGCGCCAAAAGGCGCGGGCGTTCAGGTGGATGTCGAAGGTGCTTGCGCCGAGTACTGTTATTTCAGGCGTGGTGTACTCCCGTTCTACCGCCCGGCCCTGGCCCGGCATTACGGCGTCGCCCGTCCCGAAGTGACCCCAGCCGGCGGTCAGCGCGAAGTCATCGCCGGTCATGTTACGCCCATCCGCGGTGGCCGGCACGGCAATCACGGCAAGTTCCGGGCGTAAATCGCCTTGGGTGACGCCTGACACGCGCGTGTCGGGATCGAGCAGGCCGGCCAGTTCCCGGCCCCGGGCCGCGGACCGGGCCAGCGCTTCCGCCGCGGCATCGTTCCCGCCGTCGGGCCAGCCGGGCAGCGGGATGCGCGGCCATTCCATGCGCAGAGCACCGGCGTTGGCTTCCCGGTAGGCGGGGTCGTGCAGCACGGCCAGGATGTGGTGAAACAGGTCTTCCACGCTTGCGCCGAGGCGGTCGAGATAGCGACGGGCGGCGGCTGACAGGTTAGGCCGGTGTTGCGGGCTGTTTCCGGCACTTTCGAGGCCGCCGTCGTTGCGGAGCCGAAGCGGAAACGTAGTGGCACCCCGGTCCATTAGATCCAAACAACCGATATGTGAAATCACTTGCGGAGGCGACCACTCTCGGCGTGGCTTTTGCTGCGTAACCAGCCCCAGGTTTCCACCAAATACATGTGGCTTGTAGTCGGCGCGGTTGCGGTCAAGTAGCTTCAGATTGCCGTCAAAGATGTGGTGCTTGTAGTCAGTGCGCTTCTCGTCAAGCAGCTTGGTATCCCCCTCCCAATAGAGCCAACGGTTGTCAAAAGGCCGGTAGGCGTAGCGGATAAAGCCCGCTTCATTGGGGCCTCCGCGTGCGAGCAAGGCATCACGCACCGCCCGCGCGTCAAACCGGCCTGTCGTCTTCATCGCCACGGGATAGCGCCGGTCAATTTCTTCATGGCCCAGGGCCCGATTGAAGTAGTCGCAGAGCCGTGCCTTCAGCCGGTCGAGATCAATATCGACAAGAAACCCATCCCGGCTGGTCTTAACCCCCGGAAACGACACCGGGAGCAGTTCGGGCAGGGCCGGCCAGGCCGACCACTCAGGGCTGACCGCGGCCGGCGTAAACGGCAGGCCGAGCGGCAGGGCCGGGGTGAGGGGATCGTACAGCCTGGCCGGGTGTGTCTCTGCGCTCTCCAGCAGCGCGTCCCGCTTGGCCTGCCCCCACAGGTGGCGGAAGCCGGCGGTCTGGGCCGGGGCGTGGTCGGCTTTGCGGACCAGGGTCGCAATGGCGGTGCCGACCTGGATGCCGACGGTATCGCTGGGCGTGGAAAAAATGCTGGGGTCGGGCGTCCCGTCCGGCGCAACTTTGCCGGTCTTGTACTTGTCGCCGTTCAGGCAGTCGAGCCGAATGGCGTCAAAGGATTCGAGATAGCGCTCCCGCATCCCGGTAAACGACAGGCCGTCCAGCCACGAATAGTTGGAGATGAAGCACACCACACCCTGGCCGGTCTTGGCAATCCGCCGCTCGGCCATGCGAAAGAAGCGCACATACAGGTCATTCAAGCCCTGGCCTTCGGGTCGGCGGACGCGCGTGGTCGTGCGGTAGGCGTCGGACAATTCGCGTTCTTCGTCTATGGCCATGCCGGCAAAGCCGTTATAGGGCGGGTTGCCCAGAATGACCAGGATGGGCGTGTCGCGCTTGACCTGCTCGGCCCGGTCGCGCTCGTCTTCGAGTTCCGGAAACGGCAGGGGTTTGGTTGTCCGCGGCTCCCAGCCGGTCAGGGCGTTGGTCAGGAAGACCCCGGGGCGTTCCGCGCTATCGTCCGCGAGCGGGGCGTCAAGCTCCTGCATGGTCAGGCCGACCTGCAAGTGGGCCACCACAAACGGGGCGGGCATAATCTCAAAGCCGAACACCCGCTCGGTCGCTGCCCGCTTGATCGCCGCCCCGGTCAGCGCGCCGAGGCCCTTGCCGGCGAGATTGGCGGCAATCCGGCGCAGCGTCTCGGCCAGATAGGCCCCAGTGCCGCAGCACGGGTCAAGGACATACACCTTGTCGCTGGCCAGGCCGTCGGCAATGCCGAGGTCGTGTTTGAGGGCACCATCTACGCGGGCAACCATGTAGCGTACCACCTCGGCCGGCGTGTACCAGACACCGAGTTGCTTGCGGAGTGCGGGGTCAAAGGCCTGGAGAAAGGGTTCATAGAAGTAGGGCACGGCGTCGCCTTCGCTGAAGCGGGTAAAGAAGGCCGCCCGGTCTACCCGGTCGAGGGCCGCGGCGGTCCAGTCCAGGACTTCGACCAGGCCCAGCGTACGCAGACGACCGGGGTCAGACAGTTGTTGAAACAGTGCCCGCAAAACGGGTGCGCGCAGATGCCACACGGCAAGCCGCCAGTCAAAGGCGGGTGCTGGCCGCTGCCGCGCCCATAACACCCAGGCCGAGAACACCCCGTAGAAGAGGGTCTGAACCAGGGTGGAGCGAAAGAAGCGGCCCCCGCGCTCGCCCTCAAAATGGACGCCCAGGGCTTCTTCCAGCGCGGCGCGGATGGTGGCGAGTTGCGGGGCGTCGCCGGCCGCCTCAACCCGGGCCAGGGCGTCACGGGCGTAGGAGGCCAGCAGCCACGCCAGGTCTTTGGGGTCGGCCAGGCGCACCCGGTGTGAGAGCGCACGGGCCAGGTATTCGCCGAGGCCGGGGCCGAGCTTGCCGGCGGAGGCCCGGGGCGTTTCAAGCAGACGGGTGAATGTCGCGGCGTTGTCAGCCAGGCGGAAGGTTTCGAGCGTGGCCGGCCCGCCGGCGGCGTTCTCGCCAAGCAGCACAAAATCGTGCGTATTGGTGACGAGCACCAGCCGGTAGCGGCTCCAATAGCGGCTGACCTGTTGGCTCGCCGCGGTCAGCCAGGCGTCGTCAGCCGCGGCCTTGACCTCAACTACACCCCGTTCTGGAATTTGCCCCTGCTTGGGCTGGTTCTTCTGGAGTTGCCTGGCCGCGTACAGGCCAAAGTCGGGATGGCCGGCCCCCTGGTCGGCCAGCTCGCCAACGCAGACGACCTTGGGCCTGAGCGCACTCCCAATGGCGTTCAGCAGATTGGCGAGCGGCCCATAAAAGGACCGCTCGCCGGTGGCCCCGCCCGAGGCCCGCACCCGGCCCAACTCGCTCAGGTAGGTCTCGACTGCGCCGCTCAGGTTCATCAATCGCCCGTGGCCGCGGTGCCATTCTCGATGAGGCCGGCAATTGCCTCCTCGCTATAGCCCAGGTCTTGCAACACGGCGCGGGTATGTGCGCCGAGCTGCGGGGCCGCGGTCGGCGGTCGCTTGTCGCCGGCGCTGGTAAAAATAGGGCTGTTGATGGTCGTCAATTGCCCGTGGCCGGGGTACTCCAGGTCAATAAACGCCCCGGCGGCCCGCATCTGGGGGTCTTCAAGCACCTCGTCGCGCCGGGGCAGGGGGGCCCATTTGATATCAGACCGCTTGAACAGCCCGCGCCATTCGGCCAGATCGCGCGACTCAAACTGCGATTGCAGAATGGCGAACAGGGCCGCGGCGTTTTCCGCTCTGGCCTCATTGGTGGTGAACAGCGGGTTGGTAGCCAGCTCGGCCTGACCGAGTGCTGCGCACAGATTGGGGAACTCCTTGTCCGGGTCGAGCAGCACCACCAGAAAGGCTTTGCCGTCGCGGCTCCGATAGCCGGCCGCCAGCGGGTTGGGGGGCGTACCGTCGCTGCGGCGTTCCGGAAAACTGGCCTTGCAGAAGCTGGCCTGGAGGTCGCAGGCATTGGCCCAGGCACCGCTGGCCAGCAGCGAGGTCCCGACCTTGAGCCCCTGTCCGGTCCGCTCGCGGTGGTACAGACCGAGCATGATGGCCCCGAACAGCGACACCGAGGTCGGGTGATCGCCCATGCCCGGCCGTGGACCGCCGGGCGTGCCATCCATGCCGACTACGCTCATCATCAAGCCCGAGCGCGCCCAATATGCCAGCGCGTCAAAGGTCGGCGCGTCGGCGTCCTCACCCGTATCGCCATAGCCGGTCAGATGGGCGTAGATGAGGCGTTCGTTCTCGGGCCGCAGATCGTCCCAGTTCAGCCGGAACCTGGCGAGCAGCGGGTGTTGGTAGTTGGTGACAAACACGTCCGCGGTTTTGACCAGACGGATGAGGGCTTCCCGGCCCTGGTCCAAATCAAGGTCAAGGGCGACGCTCTTCTTGTTGCGGCTGGTCAGAATCCAGGGCCAGTTGAGCTCGGCCCTGGCAAACCCTGGCAGCTCGCCCATGAAGCGGTACAGGTCCCCGCCTTGAGGCCGCTCAATTTTGACCACCTCGGCCCCGAAATCCGACATGATTGTGGTCGAGGCCGGTCCGGCGACATAGGTTCCACAGTCGATCACCCGCAGTCCTGAGAGAATCCCGTTGTGCATACTCATCTCCTCGTGTGATTGCTGGAATGTTCGCGTATTCTGCCACTAATTGCCGGCCTCGCCAAGGTGACGAATTGCCGCTCTCACGACGGGTTGCCGTCTCTCAGCCGTCGTGCTATGGACACCTGTCTGAGGGGCGGGCGAACCCCGCTGTTGACGATTGAACGTGGGTGTCCACATCGAGATTGAAGGGAAAGGTTGCCCAATGGAAATCGAAGAGACAACTGAAGATTCGGTGGTCGTTGTCGCGCTTGACGGACGTGTTGACGGCTTCAGCGCGCCGGACGTGGAGAAGCGTATTTCGGAGATCATCGCCCGCGGCGATCCCCGCATTCTGCTTGACTGCGGCAAGATGAACTACATCAGCAGTGCCGGCCTGCGGGCCGTGCTTGTTGGGGCCAAAAAATGCCAGCAGGGCGGCGGCAAGCTGACGATCTGTGCGCTCCAGCCGGGGTGTAAATCGGTCATGGAGATCAGCGGCTTCCTGACGATGCTCAAGCACTACGACACGCGCGAAGCCGCTCTGGCGGCAGAGTCGTGAGGATGCATCGTGCTGACCTTCGCCGAAGAGATATTGCTGTTGATGCTGGACGACGACGGGATGTTCCTGCCAGTTCGCGGTGGCTCGGTGGAACATGTCCTTGCCGGCGCGGTCCTGATTGATCTGGCCTTCGCCAACCGCATTGACACCGACCCAGAGCGCCTCGTGTGCCTCGACCGGACACCGACCGGCAACCCCATGCTCGACCGGGTCCTGGACCGTATTGCGGATTCCGGCGAAACACAGGACACCAAAGGCTGGATAGAGGAGTTAGCCGGGCAGGGGGCGACCGAAATCCGGCGGCAGGCCCTGGCCAGTCTGATTGAGCGCGGCATTCTGGAGGCGCAGGACGAGAAGTTTCTGTGGGTCTTCCGTTCACGCCGCTATCCGACGATTGACGGGCGGGTCGAACGCGAGGTCAGGCTGCGGATTGCAGACGTGTTGCTGTCTGACGATACCCCTGACCCCAGGGATGTCGCCCTCATCTGTCTGGTTGATGCCTGCAACTTCCTGCCCGACATCTTCTCCGCCCGGGAGATCGAGCGGGCCGCTCCCCGCGTTCGGCAACTGCGCAAGATGGACCTGATCGGCCGCGAAGTCGCCGGCGTGATCGCCGAGATTGAGCGTTCGGTCATGATGGCGATGGCGCTGACCCCCCACTGAGCCGAAAGGGCCGTCCCGCCATTCGCCGAACCCGGCGACTATGGGCGAGCGGATACGAGGGCCGGGCCGACGCCGGACGGGCGGGGGCGGTCAGCGGTGGAGCATACGTCTGAGGGTCTTGTCGCGCTCGGTATTAAAGCGCTGCGAGATCTGCGCCCCGGGCACAAAGCCGTTGAAGCCGTGAAAGCCGCCCGGATAGATATGCAGTTCGGTCGGCACCCCGGCCGCCAGCAGCCGCTGTGCGTAGCTCATATTCTCATCCAGGAACAGGTCCAGGTCGCCGACCGGAATATAGGCCGGCGGCAAGCCGCGGAGATCGGTCGCCCGGGCCGCGGCGGCATACGGCGAGACTTCCGGCCCGCCCGGCTCACGACCGAGATAGGCGTGCCAGCCCATCAGGTTGTTCTCCCGGCTCCACACCAGGGTATCCGGCCGTGTGTGGCTGGCCGCGGCAACGTTGCGGTCGTCGATCATGGGATAGATCAGCAGTTGAAAGCACAGCTCGACCTCGGCCCGGTCGCGGGTCAGCAGGGCCAGACCCGCGGCCAGCCCCCCGCCCGCACTCGCTCCGCCAATGGCGATCCGCGACCGATCGACCCCAAAGTCATCGCTGTGGGCCGCCAGCCACTTCAGCGCGGCGTAGCAGTCCTCAACCGGGGCCGGAAAGGGATGCTCGGGGGCCAGCCGGTACTCGACCGAGGCCACCAGGCACTGCCCGACCCCAGACAGGTGTCTGGCCAGCACATCGTCCCGTTCAACACTGCCCAGGACATAGCCGCCACCATGAATCCATACCAGGGCGGGCAGGCTGGCCGGTCGGTCCTCGGGCTGATAGACCCGCACAAAGACCTCGGGTCCACCCTCGGGACCGGGCACCTGATGGTCCTCAGCGCTGATCCCCTCAATCGGTGCCACCTTGGCCATTTGGGCTGCCACCAGGTCGTCCATCATCCGCCGTGCGGCTGGAATGTCGTGCAGCCTGATCCCGCCGCCGGTAACTTTGAGCCAAGTGTTGAGCGGGCCGGTCAGTTCCGGGTCCAGCCGGTGTGTCATGTCCATAGCGTTCCTCCAATACAGGCACCCCCGGGCCAGGCAGGGCCCGGGGGGCAGGCTGCCGGACCGGCTCTACCCGGCCTGGCCGTTACGCAGGAGTTTGCCCAGGGTTGCCCCGGTGCAACTCCCATCCTCAAAAAGCGGCTCGCCGTTGGCCACAATGGCGGTGAACAGCACCGAGCAGCCGCTCTCCGATACCATCCGGGTGCTGAAGTCGATGTCGCTGTTCATACCAAATGCCGGCCTCGACCGTGGACTGCGTAATCCGGATAAAGCCGTCCCCGCCGCTTTTGCCCGGCTTGCGGGCCAGGGTCAGACAGAAGTCCTTGGGCAGGATGTCCGAAATCATCGGTGTGCCGCCGTAGTCGCACTGGAGCGTGCTGCGCGAGACCAGCCGGTGGCTCCGGCCTGCATCGTCCCGTGGAAGCGCTTCAGGATGCGGGCCATGTCCCGGTCATTCGGCAGGCGTTGTGTGGCCTCGTCAAAGCCGTCCATCTCATAAATCCCGTGGGGCGAAGTTCAGCGCTGGCGGGACAGCGGGTGGCCGCTCCCAGGTGGGCTAGTTCGGTGTCCAGGCGATGGCCCGGATCTCGCCAAACTCACGCTCAACCTTTTCCCACGAGGTGCCACCATTGGTGCTGGTATACACATAGCCGTGCAGGCTGTTGGCCACGATGATGTCCGGGTCGGCCGGATGGGTACCAAACCAGTAGATCGTTGAGTTCGGCGTCACCGGCAGGTCGGCCGCCCGCCAGGTTCTGCCCCCATCGGTCGAACGCTGGATGGCCCCGATCTTGCCCGGCACAAAATCGCCGTTGCCGACAAAGATGGTATCCGGGTCGTCGGCTTTGACGGCTATGCCGCGGCAGTAGGAAATCTGGTCTTTTTCGTAAAAACGGGGAAAGCCGTGCAAGGCCCAGTTTTTTCCCTCGTTGGGGCTGGACCAAATGCCGTCCGGCGTTGACACCAGCACCTTCGGCTCCGGCCCGTTGCTGATGGTCAGGCCGTGGACATCCTGGTTGAGGACGCTGTCGCCGAGGTCGGGCAGACGCTCCCAGCTCTCCCCGTGGTCCTGGCTGCGATATACGCCGTCAATCTCAACCCCAACCCACAGCGTTCTGGAGTCCCGGGGGTCAAAGGTAATGTTCGTCACCTTGGGAGCACCGGCCAGGCATTCCTTGGCCGTCTCGACCGCGGCCCGCTCCCAGGTCTGGCCCCCGTCTGTGGTACGGTACACGGCCGGCGGTTTGGTGCCGGTCCACACCTCGTTTGGATCGTCCGGGCTGACCGCCACCGACCAGATCTGCTTGCCGTACATGGGCGACTCAATATAGTCCCAGCTCGCTCCCCGGTCGTTGCTGCGGTAGATGCCGGCCTCAGAGCCGGCATAGATCTGGCTCGGGTTGTGGGGCGAAACGGCCAGGGCCCGTATTTGGATTTCACCCGGCTCATCGGCAAAGGGCAGGTTCATTTTGCTCCTGCGCCAGTTGTCCCCGCCGTTTGAACTGTACCACACGCCCGCCCCGACCGTTCCTACGCAGATGGTAAAGTCTTTTGCCATACATCGTCCCTCCTTCTTATCAGGTGTATAGCATTGTCTCGGCTGGCAACAACAGGCTTGGCCAGACCCTATTCCAAAAACTCGGGCGTCTCGCGGCGCAGCATCCGTTTGATGGCTTCGAGGTGCGAGTGGGCCTGTGTGCGTTCGGTCTCGAACTGCCGGCGGGCGCGCCGGCAGACCTCGGCGGGGAGGCGTTTGAGCGGCCGGCCGGTGGACTGGGCCAGGACCTGGACCATGCATGCCCGCTCCAGATAGTACAGGTCGTCAAACGCGGTAGCCACATCCGGCCCGGTGACGATCACCCCGTGGTTGGCCAGAAAGACCACTGTGTTGGTGGTGAGCTTGTCGCTGATCCGCTGCCCCTCGGCCTCGTCAAGGGCCAGGCCCTTGTACTCGTGTTCATACGCGACCCGCTCGTAGAACCGCAGCGATTGCTGGCTGACCCATTCAAGCCGGCCGCGGTCAAGCGCGCACAACGCGGCCGCATACGGCATGTGGGTGTGGAGGACGCATTTGGCTGACGGGTGGCTGAGGTGGATGCAGGAGTGAATAAAAAACGCGGTCGGCTCGGTCTGGCCGTGGCCTTCAACGATGTGGCCGGCCACATCGACGCTGAGCAGGTCGCTGACGGATAGTTCGGACCAGTGGAGACCCTGGGGGTTGAGCAGGAAACGATCGGTCGCGCCGGGCACGGCCAGACTGAAGTGATTACAGATGCCCTCGCCAAGCCCCAGCCGGTCCGCCCAGCGCAGGGCCGCGGTCAGGTCAATTCTGGCCTGTCGAATCTGTTCGTCAAGTGTCATGATCTTGTGCCGGACGGGTCTTTGAGCAGGAAGACCGGATCGCCAACCCGGACTGTACCGGGCCTGCCGACCGCGGCAAACACGCCGAGCTTGTTGTGATGCTGCCGGGCGACCGTGCGCAGAATCCGCATATCGCGCTTGAGCTCCTCCTGTTGGTGGGTGGTCATCACGCACCGCAGGGCCGGCTGGAGCTGGACGATCGTGAGCTGCCGGCCGATCTCAAGGCTGCCTTCCAGCCAGTCATCCTCAACAAAGCCCGCTTGTCCGGCGGCGGTCTCAACGACGATATTGGGCCGAAAACGGCGCGCCTCAAGCTGCGCGTCGTCGCCAATCAGCGTGGCCACATGGGCCAGCGTACCGCTGGCCAGGACATGAATGCTGGCCGAGTCAAAAAAGGTGCCGGGCGGCAGGGGGAAAAAGTCGGGCAGCGGCTTGGCGGCAAACTCAGGCGCGGCCTCTTTGAGCGGCACGTCACCAAAGACCGTGGCCGGATCAATCTCGGCCTTGTTGCGCTGCTCGCTCTGGGCGCGCTCGAGCGTGACCTGGCGTCCGAGCGCGTCGGACAGCGTGGCCGAGGCGTCCGGAGCCTCGGCCTGCACCTGCCGCCCGTCCGGCAGGCTGATGCTGAGCGGGGCCAAGCCAGCCGTGGTGGGTGGGGTTTCATAGCGGGCCGAGAACTCCAACATCTGCGCCCACTTCTTGGCCGTCACTACCCGGCCGTTGGCCTCGCGCAGGGCGTAGGCGCGGTCTCCAAGTACGCCCGTAGGGCCGATGTCAAGCTCGCCGAGACGTTCCCCCAGCATGGATTTCACCGGATAACGAAACAAGTCTTTGACCACGCCAATCTGAGATGTGTTCATCCTCATTCCTCCCTTTATTACCAGACTGCTCAGGATTGCTTCTCACGGCGATGGTCGGGGCCGACCCAGCCGGTCTGCGAAATGTCAAACATCACGCCGTCCGTCATCTCTTTGACCAATGGCGTCAGTCTGGGGGACATGACCGGACCTCCTTGTCTCTCCCAAGGTCGCAATTCTTGCGGGGAGAGTCAAGGCGAACCAGATGGCGACAGAACGTCAAAGCTCTTCGTGAATCAAATTTTTGATGCAAAATAACGAATCAAATAGTGACAGCGTGTTTTCAAATCGCTATCCTGAATCAAGATGCCAGAAAGGAGGAACTGCAATGGCTATTCAGAAAACGACCACGGAGGCTTACCGGCTACCCATTATTGTGCAAGAGCTACCGGATCTCAGGTATAACGATAACGATTGGATCTCGCAAAAAGGCAGGCGAATCGCCATCGGTTCCATACCAGTTCCAGTCCTTGCCAAACTTTTCGAGGTTGATCGTCGAACGCCCGACAATCAAGAAGGGTATCAACGTATGCCTACCTCGGGTCGGGTCAATTCTCTCAAGAAGGATTTGGAAGATCGTCGAGTTGACCTTCCCACAGCGATTCTCCTGAACCTGAGAGACTTCAATGAGAGCTGCCACCTCAACATTTTGGCCGAGCAGACTGAGTTGGTGCTTTCCCCTGACGACCGCCTGTATGTGGTGGACGGTCAGCATCGAGTAGAAGCGTCGGTTTCTCTCTTCAAGGAAAACAAAGAAAACGCTGAGGAATGGGAAGGCTACTCTTTGCCGTTCGTGTGCCTGCTTGGCGCAGACCGAGACGGGGAAATGAACGAATTTCATGTGGTCAACAGCAACGCCAAGAGTATACCTACCGGCTTGGCGTATGAGTTGCTGGGGCAACGGGCGGAGAAATCTGAAGCGGTTAGAGACCATCTGATCGAAACCGGGAAGGCGTGGATAGTAGAGGCCGGTAAGTTGACCGACAAACTCTCGAAATCGGAAATTTGGCGCGGCAAAATACGATACCCGGGCGACAAAAAGGGTGATACTTTGATCAAGAACAATGGTATGACGAAGTCGCTGAAACCTTTGGTGGAACTGCCTGGGGTTTTCCAGGCACTCGGCGATAAAGACCAGCAATCCAAGGTTCTCCAGGCATATTGGGAAGGCATCAAGCAGATTCTTCCAGAGGCTATGCAGGACCCTGAACGGTACAACTTGCAGGGTACATTGGGGGTGACCCAGCTACATGCGGTCCTGGTCAACGTGTTGGCTATAATGGTATCGAAAGGTTACTCTGTCTTTGATCCGGCTAGATACGCTGAAATTATGAGGACACCGCTTGAAATGGGGGGACGCAATTCAGAAGGCGTCTTTGTTGAGGGTGCCGACTTTTGGAAAAGTGGTTCTGAGGGCGTTAGCGGCCAGTTTTCTGGCGCTCAAGGATACAAGGTTTTGCAAGCTCGGATTATTGAGAGACTCCCAAGCATTGAGGTGGGATAATCTGCTGCTATCCGCCCAAAAATGGGGGTGGCCGGATGAAGGCCGGCCACCCTACTCCAGCACGCCGGTCCTTCCCAGCTATGAAGAAATTCCTGAGTTGGAACAAGAAATCAAAGACGGGGATGGTGAGGACCAAAACAGGTGACTCGTTATCGTTGCCCAGGCAGGCGGTCCTTCAACTCAGACCCTGCCGCCTGCAACGACTGCGGACAGTCCGCCCCTGGCTCTTGTCCGAGTTGTCGGGCTAAGGTGATGCCGGCCCGCTTGGGAGCTTGCGGGTCTTTCGCTAGCTGGTGCTCTTTGTAGTTTTTTTCTTCATCAACGGTGCTACCCAGAAGATACACCATCCAGGTCTCGATATTCCGCTTTGGGACCAAAACGGCGATACGTTCGTCTGTCTGACGGTTATGAATGCTGTCACCTTGTAACCGTTTTTCAAGACAACGATGAATGTCCCGGACTTTTTGCGTATCCGCATCAATGACCGTTACCAGGGCGTGCGACAAGTGGTTGGCTTGGCTACGATAGGCTTTCACTTCTGTTGCATAGTTTTCCAAGACAAACTGCTTTCCCGACCCCTGCCGTCTAACATGGATTTGCCGATGGTTGAAGCCCCGTTTCTTCAAGTAATGACGGATGAAGTTTCTATGGGCGCGGTCTTCGCCGAGAACAATAACCT
Organism: uncultured Binatia bacterium (SeqCode); assembly: GCA_965200965.1. Classification (GTDB taxonomy): domain Bacteria; phylum Desulfobacterota; class Binatia; order Bin18; family Bin18; genus JAAXHF01. The sequence continues at coordinate 2,981,337 of OZ241744.1, read as the reverse complement.
TAGCGTATCGCTTCATCATTCTCCCAGCCGCGCGCTATGACCTCTGAGGATGGAAGGGTCGTGCGCTCAAGAGGCTCAATGCGCGTTGGCCCGCCCTTATCCCGGCGAAAGAGGAGCTTGCTCTCGATAGCCGGGTGATCGATGATCTCCGGGTGGTGCGAGGCGAAAACGACCTGGGGGCCATTCTCCTCGGCTGCGTCGCAGAACTCAAAGATCAAGGGCTGAATTTCGGCCAGGGCGACAAAATTGCCGGGCTCATCCAGGCACAGCGTGGTCGCCTGACCCTTTGTCGTGTGCAGCAAGGTGTACAGGGCGATCAGTGCCCGTTGCCCGTCCGACAACTCCCGAAAGCCAAGCTGAAAAGATTTCTGAGGCTCCCCCTCGTGTCCCGTTGCAAACCGGACCTTGAGCGTTCGGCCGACTTCTCCGTCCTGGATGAGTTCCAAGGCGCGGAAGCCGTCAAGGACTTGGCCCAGCGAGTTAAACAGATCACTGACTTCTCTCGGATGTTCCTGCATCAGATGGCGATACCAGCGAGCAAAGTCAGACAGGTTCGTCCTCGGGTGGAACACTTCCCGCCGCGCTTGGCTGCGCATGGAAAATGGGTTGAGACGAACTGTGTGCAGGTCCCAAAGCCATCTTTTGAACCACGACAGGCGCGTATTGTCATGCCGTTCTACTACGGTGGTGAGGCCGGAGCGGGTCCAGTCAAAGGGAAACTGCGGGCCTGCTGAGCCGTTATCCCGAAACAAGCTCACTTCTCCGTCCTCGAACCGGAACAGCAGGTCGGTAGATGTCTGTACTGTCTCGCTATGCACTCGACGGCGTTGACGGGCGCGGTCGTGTTCCAGTTCGAGGAGGTAGTGGTAGTCCTCGCTAACTCCGGCAGGCCCCCCGCTTACGGTCAGTTCAAACCTTTGCAGATTGAAACTCTGCCATCGGGTCAGTGAATCGGACGGGAAAATCTCCTCAACATCCGCCTCATCTTCTAACGCCTCACCCACTACGAACTCGCGCAGATATTCCAGCACGTCAAAAACGGTGGATTTGCCGCTGCCATTGAGGCCCACAAGCAGAGTCGTCCGGGCAAAAGACAACTCAAAATTCACCAGGCACTTGTAGTTGTTGACATACAGGCGTTTGAGCATTGGCACCTCCAGAAAACGCCGTTCCTTCTTGTGTCGCAGCGCGGCTGCCCGGGCTACTCCAGCACGCCGGCGGCAACGAGTTCGGTAATCCGCTCCTGGCTGTAGCCCAGGATGGTTTCCAGCACATAGGCGTTTTCGCGGCCCAGGGTCGGCGCGGCACCCTCTACCCGGGCCGGGGTGCGGGAAAATTTGAAGCGTGAGCCTTCGACGGTGGTAGTGCCGTGCTTGGGATGCGACAGATCGACAAAGTGTTGACGCTGCTGGAGCTGCGGGTCGTCGTACAGATCGCGTACGCTGCGCAGTGCGCTGGCCGGTATGCGCTGGGCCTGGAGGCGTGCCTCGGCCTCAAGCATATCGTGCTGGCGGGTCCAGTCGGCAATCAGGCTGTCTAACTCGTCCTGGCTGTCCAGCCGTGCCGTTCGGGTGGCAAACCGGGCGTCGTTGGCCAGTTCCGGACGGCCCATGACCGTACACAGCGCTTGCCAGTGTTGGTCGTTTTCCGCCACAATAGCGATCCAGCGATCGTGTCCGCGCGTGGGATAGACGCCGTGCGGGGCAAAGTTCCGGTCGCGGTTGCCGGCCGGCCCCTGGATGCGTCCGTTGGCGGTATAATCAAGCAGGGCCGGACCGAGAAACTGGAGCGCGGCTTCGGCCTGGGACAGATCAATATGCTGGCCCTCGCCGGTGTGGTGTTTATGGGTCAGGGCGGCCATGATGGCGGTAGCGTTGTACCACGGCGCGATGTAGTCGGTATACGCGCCAAACGGGCCGGCCGGCGGTCGGTCGGGCCAGCCGGTGGGATGAAAGAAGCCCGAGATGGCGGCCGCCAGATTGCCAAACCCGGCAAACCTGGACCTCGGTCCGGTCTGTCCCATCAGACAGGTGCTGAGCATGATGATGTCGGGTTTGAGCTGCCGCAGGGATGCGTAGTCAAAGCCCCAGGCTTGCATGGTCTTGGGCGAGAAGGACTCGGCCACCACGTCGGCCCAGCGGACGAGGTCAAGGACAACTTCACGGGCCGCCGGCTTGGCTAAATCCAGGGTAATCGGCAGCTTTCCAGCGTTCATGTTGTAGAACATGCCGGCGTTCTCCAACCCCGGTTTGCCGCCATGAAACGGTCCGACGGTCCGCACCGCGTCAAAGCGGGTGGTGGTCTCGACCCGCACGACGGTCGCGCCGTAATCGGCCAGTATGCGCGTTGAGGCCGGCCCGGCAATCGCCCACATGAAGTCCAGAATTTTGACCCCGGCCAGTGCATCGGTGTGTGTCATGCGATAATCCTCCGCGTGGTGAGGTCGGCCAGCCGCTGGCGGCTCAGGCCTAATTCGTCAAGATATATCTCGGTGTTATGTTCGCCCACGGTCGGCGGACGGCGGCGATAGCTGATCGGACAGGTGCTGAACTTGGCGAACGGCCCCGGGTAGCCAAAGCTCTGCCTCAACTCTGGATGCTCCAGCGTCTGCCAGTAGTCACGCGCGGCCAGTTGTGGGCTGTGGACCACCTCTTCGGTCGTGGTGATGGGCGCAATCAACAGCCCGCGCTCAAGCGCGCCTTCCAACAACTCGGTCTTGGTCTTGGTGATGGTGAAGCGTTCCAGCAGTTCGGTCAGGCCGATATAGTCATCAATCGCCTCCTGGCTGCCGCTGAACAGATACGCGCCGTAGCCGACCCAGTCTTTGTCGCGGGTGGCTTCATCGCAGAAGCCCTCTTCGCAGATCCAGTTCATAAGGCGCTGGGTAAAATGGGCGATGGCCGAGCCAAACAGATAGCTGATCGCCACATGGCCGTCCCTGGCCGGCCAGATGAGGCGGATCGGAATGTCGCCCAGCTTGGCCCCGCCCGACATGCGCTGCGAGTCGGCGTCGCCCAGGGGAGCCGCCAGCAGGGTTGACTGGGTAGCCTGGGCAACCGCCTGTTGGGCCGAGATGTCGATGTACTGTCCCTGACCGGAGCGCAGGGATTCGTAGAGGGCGATCATGGCCGCCGCGGCAGCGGCCGCGCTGGCGTGGGGATAGGCCTGGGGCACGCTGACCCGGACCGGAGGCCGGTCGTCGTCACCGGTCAGAATCAGCGGACCGCCGGCCGCCAGGATGACCAGATCGCTATCGGCATAGCTGGCCTTGGGGCCGTTCTGGCCGAAGGGGGTGATCGAAACGTAGATCAGGCCGGGGTTGTCAGCCGCCAGCTCGGGATAACCCAAGCCGAGTTCGGCCAGCGTGCCGGGCATGTCGGATTCGATGAAGAAGTGGGCGCTTTTGACCAGACGGCGCAGGATATCCCGGCCTTCGTCTGTCGTGATATCCAGCGTAATACTGCGTTTGTTGCGGTTATACGCCCACCACACCAGGGAGGTGTCGGGGTCGGGCCGATCCTGGTAGAACGGTCCAAGTCGCCGGGCGGGTGAACCGCCCGGGGGTTCGACTTTAATCACATCCGCACCCAGATCCCCCAGAATCTGAGCGCACAGCAAACCCCGCTCGGTTGTCAGGTCAAGAACCCGGTAGCGATTCAGCATACGGCCCCTCCTTTCCCCTCAACCGGCGTGTCAGGCAGCCGGCCCCACAGATTCCACGAGGCGTCAAAGCTGCGGACATGGGGATAGCCGAGCAGCTGGGTCAGCACAAACCAGGTATGGGCCGAGCGGATGCCGACCGCGCAATAGGTGATCGTTTCCCTATCCGCGCTGACGCCCCGGCCGGCGTACAGGGCCGCCAGTTCGTCCGCGGCCTTAAACGTCTCGTCCTCGTTGAGGGCGGCCTCATAATAAAGATGGGTTGCCCCGGGAATATGGCCGGCCCGCTCAGTCCCCTGGGGTGCTTCGAGCAGAAACAGTTCACCCCGGTATTCCTCGGGCGTTCGGACATCCAGCAAGACCCGGTCCTCTTTTCCAACCGCGGCCCGGACCCTGTCCTGAAGGGCGCGCAGGTCCGGGTTGGGGTCCTGGGCGTGATAGCTGGCGGCCGAGACGGTCGGCTCCTCAGTCGTCAGCGGGTGGCCGTCGGCGACCCACTTCTTGCGTCCGCCGTTGAGAACGCGCACATCGGCGTGACCGACGGACCTGAGAAACCAGAACACCCACGGAGCTATCGCGCTATGGTCGCTGTAGGCGATGACGGTGGTGTCGTTGGCAATGCCCGAACGGCCGCACAACTCTTCCACCGATTGCCTGTCAAAATTGATGCTCCAGTCCGGTTTGAGCAGGGTCTCAGGGGCGTTCCAGAAAACCGCCCCGGGGATATGGCCCGATCTGTACGGCGTCGGGTCAATATGCACATCAACGATCCGCACCTGCGGGTCGTGCAAATGGACGGCGACCCAGTCGGTGTCAACCAGGGTCTCAGGATGGGCGTAGTCTTTCATCAGTGCCACAGGCTCCTCCTTTGTACGCCAAGCTGGACCTCGCCCCTGGGGACGGGCAAGCCTGGGACCTTGAGCGGTATCCGCCCCATCTCGCCAAAATGGGAATTTTGGTCAGAAAAGATGGAGATTGACTTCCCGATCTTTGCATAAGCTCAACTGATCCTCTACCCCCCACGTCGGATTCAATAAAAACAGGTGCTTACGGAGATTTTTGTGTACTCTATGTCAGTTCCTCATCAGTTGCTCAAACAGAGCCGTATATGCGCCGGTAGCCCGTTCGCAAGAGAAGTCCGCAGCCCGGCGTCTGAGCACTTCTTCCGCTGGCCGGTCGCCTTGCAGGGTCTCAACCATCGCCTGCCCCAGGGCCGGGGCGTCTCCGACCGGGACAAGTTTGCCCCAGCGCCCTCCGTCAAGGATTTCGCTCGGCCCGTAAGGCGTAGCCGTGCTCACCACGGGCGTCCCGCAGGCCAGGGCTTCCAGGAGCACTGTTGGTAAGCCCTCCCACCGGGAAGAGAGCGCGAACAGCCGCGCCCGGCGCATGTACCGAAACGGGTGCTGGTCAAAATCCACAAACGCCAAGTCTCTTTCTCCCCCGTGGCTTTGGGCCTGAGCAATCAGCCCTGCCCGGTACGACGCCGAGAAGTGCCCAAGAATGACGAGCCGCACCCGAAGTTGACGACGCACCAGCCCAAACGCTTCAACAAGGGTGGGGTAGTCCTTGGCGGCCGTCTCTCGCCCGACATTCAGAATAACCGGCGGCTCACCATCCCTGAACCAGGGGTGGGCTACCTCCTCCTGGGCCAGCCGCCAGATGTCGCTGGAAGAGATGGGATTGTAGACGGTATGAACACGGGCGGCTGGCACTCCCAACAGCCCACTGACCTCGCTGCCTGCACCCTTGGAGACCGCAACCACGGCATCCGCTCTGGGGTACAGCACTCTTGCCGTGGCCAGCTGATTTTCAGTGTAGCTCAAACCGGCATTATTGTGGACCGAGACAACCGCCGGAAGGGAGTGACCCATCAACTCTGTTGCATAGAGGGCGGGGGCATTTGCCGGCACCAGTGCCGACAGCAGCAACTGGGGCTGCGCCGCACGAATGTAACGCGCAATTCCATAGGCATAGAGGGCATATCTGCGCTTGACGGGTACGCCCAGACGCTTCCGCCTGAGAGCAAGCCAGGCCCGGGCCACGCCGAGCGGGTTGATGGGTAGCGCCTGCGCCGTGATACCACGTTCACGGCAGTGACGGAGCAACTCCGGGTCAGCCTTCCACAGCCGCGTCCTCGTATAGTACAGCCCCATATCCTTGGGCAGGTCGGCCAGATAATCCCCCGCGCACCGCTCCAGTACCAGGTCTATTCGGTGGCCGCGCTCAATGAGCGACTTTGCCAAGGTGAGCATAATCCGCTCTGCTCCGCCCCCTTTCAGGCTCGGGAGCACGATCCCGATATGAAGCGTCTCTGCCGCAGGTGTGCCAGCCATTTTCATATCCGGTAGCTCTGTCGGAGTATCGCTATACTAAACGGGATGAAAACCAGGGCAAGAACCCAGGTGTATGTTGTTCTGGCCCACGCTGCCCCCTCCGCGCCATACAGAGGCACAAGCCACACGAAGAAGGGGGAGGGAGGCCCCGAGTCCCGCTGTCATGGCTACCAGCGAGGCCAGGCGCGTCCTGTCGCCAGTGCCGCCGAGGCTTGCAAGAAAAGGGCGGCGGACGTATGCTCCCGGTATCACACAATTCTCTCCAGGAGGTGAAGCGTATGAGACCACCCGAGGTCCAGTCTGAAATGATGCACTATCCCGGTCATGGCGGCACTCCCGTCAGCGCCTACCTGAGCCGGCCAACCACGCCTGGCCCGCACCCCGGCGTGATTGTGATTATGGAAGCCTTTGGTTTGAACGATCATATCAAGGATGTGGCCGACCGCTTTGCCAGAGAAGGCTGTATTGCCCTGGCCCCGGATATGTACACGCGTGAAGGCACCCCCGACCTGAGCAACCCGGCCACCATGCTCCAGAACGTGATGAAGGTCATGTTCTCGGTTCCTGACGCGCAAGCGATGGGCGACCTCGACGCCGGTGCCCAATACATCAAGAGCCAGGCCGACTCCAACGGCAAGGTGGGCGCGATCGGCTTCTGTTCGGGCGGACGCTATACCCTGATGTTTGGCTGCACCAGCAAAAACCTGGATGCCGCGGTGGACTCGGCCGGCGGTTTCATCACCCAGGACGGACCCAACGATCATGCGGACACCCGTCCGGTCGCGCCGATTGACCTGGTGAAGGACCTGAACTGTCCACTGCTGGGGCTGTTTGGCGAAGAAGACCCCAACCCCTCGCCCGAGCACGCCGAGCGGCTCAAGGCCGAGCTTGACAGGCACGGCAAGCCCTATGAAATGCGGATGTATCCCAAGGCCGGCCACGCCTTTTTTGCCGACTACCGGGACAGCTACCGGCCGGTTGCCGCCCAGGACATGTGGCATCGGGTCCTGACGTTTTACGACAAACACCTCAGCGCCTAGCGCAGCCTGTGGCCCACGAGGAGAAGGGAGAGCGTATCATGGCAGTAGACAAATTCCCGGTTGAGGCGAGCCATATCCTCATGTTTGCCCGTTCGGTTGGCGACGAGAACCGCATCTATTCTGACGAAGACTACGCCCGGGGCACCGAGCCGGGGACGATCATCGCCCCGCCGACCTTTGCCCAGGCCAGCGCCCAGTTTGACCCGGACTATTTCCTGCGGCCCAAGGTCGGCAAGCCGTGGTTCGGTTCGGGCAAGGAAGCGACCGGCGTCCAGAAAAAGGAAGGCGGCGGCGGTGGAGGAGGCGGCGGGCTGCACGCCGAGCAGCACTTTGAGTATCACCGCCACCTCAGGCCGGGCGATGTGCTGACCGCCACCGAGAAGCCGGGCAAGATGTGGGAGAAGCAGGGCAAGCGCTCGGGCAAGCTGATTTTTTCAGAGACCATTACCGAGTATCGGGATCAGAACGGTGAGCTGGTGATTACCGCCCGCGGTGTTGGGGTGCAGACCGAGCGCCCGGTTGACCAATAGGGAGGAGAAGCATGGCCTTATCAGCACGGCAACTCAAAGTCGGCGATCGCCACGAAGAGCACATTGTCGAGAACCTGACCCGAACCCAGTTGGTGCAGTACGCCGGTGCCTCCGGGGACTACAACCCGGTCCACACCGATGAGGTTTTTACTACCAAGGTTGCCGGCTATCCGTCGGTGTTCGCCCACGGAATGCTCAGCATGGGCATGACCGGCAAAATGCTGACCAACTATGTTGGCGACGGGCGTCTGACCAGGTACGGGGTGCGGTTTACCCGCCAGGTCTGGCCGGGCGACAGCCTGACCGCCAGGGCAACTGTCAAAGAGATTCGGATGGAGGGAGAGCAGCCGATTGTCGAACTCGATGTCTCGACCGTGAATCAGGACGGGGCCGAAGTGATCAGCGGCTACGCCTCGGCCCGGATTGACCCCTAGGACACACAAGGAGGTCCCATGCAGTACGATCTGATTATTCACAATGGAACGGTGGTGGACGGCTCGGGCCTGCCCCGCTTTCGGGCCGATGTCGGCATCATTGACGGCAAAATCGCCTCAATTGGCCGCATTCGGGGAGCACGCGCCACACAGGCGATTGACGCCGAGGGCCACGTTGTCGCCCCCGGTTTTATCGACGGCCACACCCACATGGACGCCCAGGTATCCTGGGACCCGCTGGGGACGTGTTCATGCTGGCACGGCATTACCAGCGTGATTATGGGCAACTGCGGCTTTTCGCTCGCCCCGTGCAAGGAGAGCGAAAAAGACATGGTGATGCGCAACCTGGAGCGGGCCGAAGACATTGCGCCCGAGGCCATGAACGCCGGCATCAACTGGACCTGGGAGACCTTTCCCGAGTATCTCGACAGCGTGGAGCGTCTGCCCAAGGGCATCAACTACGGGGCCTACATGGGCCACTCGGCGCTGCGGACTTATGTCATGGGCGAGCGGGCGTTCAGCGACGAGGCGACCGAGGATGACCTGGATCGCATGAAGCGGCAGGTGCGCGGGGCCATTCAGGCCGGCGCAATGGGTTTTACTACCTCACGGACGCGCAACCACCAGACGCCACAGCGCCAGCCGGTGGCCAGCCGCCTGGCCAACTGGGAGGAAGTCCGCCAACTGGTCGGGGTGATGGGCGAGTTGGGGGCCGGCATTTTTGAGATCGCCGGCGAAGACACCGGGCGCGACCCCGATCGCATCCGGGATTATCAGGACCGCCTCAAGGCCCTGGCAGTCGATACCGGCGTGCCCGTGACCTACGGCATGTTCACCATGCGGCGGGCCCCGGACTGTTGGCAGTCCTATTATGACTTGGCCGATGAGACCGCGGCGGCCGGCGGCCGGATGTTCCTCCAGGTCCACAGCCGCTCGCTGAACGCCGTGCTGTCATTTGAAACCAACACCCCGTTTGACCGTCTGCCAAGTTGGCGGCGACTGAAAAAGATGGGCTCGCTCCAGGAAAAAGAAGCCGCCCTGCGCGATCCCGACTTCCGCCGCCACCTCCTTGAAGAGGCCCGCGCCCAGGAGCCGGATGGCGGCCGGGGAACCGGTCCCGAAGCCCGGGCCGCGGATTATGACTGGCTGTTCGTCATGGACCGGCCCACCCCACCCCACCGCTCGGTGGCCGAGGTCGCCGCGGAACAGGGCAAGGACCCGGCCGAGGTGTTCATTGACCTGGCCCTTGACAAGGGCCTCAAGCAGTTCTACCTGCAACCCCTGGCCAACGAGGACCAAGACCACGCCCTCCAGATGATTAAGCACCCGCGTTCGGTCGTGACCTTCTCGGACTCCGGGGCGCATGTGTCCCAGATCATGGACTCCTCGCTGCAAACCCACCTGCTCAGCTATTGGGTGCGCGAGAAACAGCAGGTGACGCTTGAAGAGGCGGTGCGGATGCTGAGCTTTGTGCCGGCTTCGCAGTGGGGTCTGAGCAGCCGCGGCCTGCTGCGTGAGGGAATGACCGCGGATGTGGTGGTCTTCAACCCCGACACCGTAGCCCCGCTCATGCCCGAGCTGACCTACGACCTGCCGGCCGGTGCCCGCCGGCTCAAGCAGAAAGCGGCCGGTTTCCTGGCCACCGTGGTCAACGGCCAAGTCGTACTGCGCAACAACGAACACACCGGGGCGTTGCCCGGCCAACTCCTGCGCGGCCCCCTGGCCCGGGCCTGACACCATCTGTCACCGGCGGGGCGGACGCGCGTCCGCCCCGCATTCATGTCCGGTTTCCCATGCCCAGCGACACTGCCCAGAGAACGGTTTGCTGCTCTATCGCTTTTCCTGTTTCAGGGGTGTGATAATTGTTCACCTAGCAATTGAGCAATGTACTCTTCCATTTGGGAAAAGTCCAAGACTCCTCTCTCTCCCAGGCTTCATCAGCTGCCCTTAGTGCAGCTATGTAATTTTCCCTGGACTCTCGTATTCGATCGGGAAGGATTTTTGTTCCTGGTAAAAACGACTTGGCACGGACGCATACTAGAAAATAGCAGGCTGCACGGGCTGTTCTTCCGTTACCATCCACAAATGGGTGTATCCAATTCAACCGCCAAAGGCCATAAGCGGCAAGTGCTGTTGGAGTTAGATCAAACCAGTTTTCCTGGACAGTAGTAATGAAGCGGTCCATCAAATCATCAACCTCCAAGAAATGGGGAGGCTGGTGATTGCCGATAGAAACGGGCTCCTTACGAAATCGGCCACCCAATTGACAGAGATTTGCTACTGCCACATGATTGAGCGCCCAAAGCAGATATTTATCAAAGGAAACTGGTCCTTTCTCAATACCAACTTCGATGCAGTTCATAAGAAGCCCATATTGTCGATTCAGGTTTTGCGCCTGGACTCGACGAAACAGGGCTGGGTCGTCCTTCTCAAGAATAAGCACAGTTTCCCAAGTGAGGAAAGGTTGATGCCGCCCTTACGACTCGTCAGTAACTCGTATCCGAGAAGCTGCGCGCTCAGCAATCTCTTTGGTGATTCCTGATCCCTCTGGCGCATTGCCATAGATGAAACTGATACGCTGCTGCTGTAGCTGTTCCTCAGTTATCTCCGACTCCTTCGCTTTGTCCAGGAGCCTCTGCAACTCGGGGCGTTCTGGACTCTTGTGTGCAGCGATTTTGCGGTGAGCCATTGGTCCCTCCTCCTTCCTACCTTGATTGGTAGTACGCTGCGAGAGTAACACCCTTCTTAGAGAAAAGTAAATCCTTAGTAACACCCTTCTTAGAGAAAAGTAAATCCTTAGAGAGAAGAAAAATCAACGCCCTTCGCTCGCCATTGTCAATTTGACCGAAATCCGCTGGATTTCTGAGACGTTCTGCATTTTGCGTGTCCCCGGCGGAGCGGGAGCGTCCGCCCCCCGCCCTTTTTCCTCTCCCCTCTTTTGGCCTGATCTCTTGCCTCCGTGAGAACTCTGGGCTATTGAGGACCGGGAGGACTCGTAGTGGGGGAGGTAACGGACCTGAGAGAGAGGGATCAGGGCGGTCCCGAAACTGCGGAAGACGCGCGACCTGCCGGCCGGTGCCCGCCGGCTCAAGCAGAAAGCGGCCGGTTTCCTGCCACCGTGGTTAGCGGCCAAGTCGTACTGCCCAACAACGAACACACCGGGGCGTTGCCCGGCCAACTCCTGCGCGGCCCCCTGGCCCGGGCCTGACACCATCTGTCACCGGCGGGGCGGACGCGCGTCCGCCCCGCATTCATGTCCGGTTTCCCATGCCCAGCGACATTGATCCCCGTGGCGGAAGCCGGACTGTCCCGCCTCCCTGTGATGGATTGGATATCGCCAAGTTCGCAACGGCGTTCCGGTCCACCAATACCTCCTATAAGTTTCTCTGGGCATCGGCTCTGTTTTCCATCCTGGCGGAAGAGGGAGTGCGTTCTGCGAAAATCTCCCTGCGGCGTTTAGCGGCTGGAATGCTGGACGCGGCGCGCAGGCCGATATGCGTCTTTCGCCTCCGTTCCGGCAAGGATGACCAGACAGGGCTGTGGTTCCGGCAACTGGAAGATTCGCCCCAATGGGGGCGTAAACTTCTCACCCGTCTACGCGGGAAGGTATTTGCCGCCCGGCCTCAAGATATTCCCGGCACTATCGTTGAGGGGCTGACAAAGTATGTGCCTTCTCTCTTCCTCAGCCCGTTCTTTGAGGCCGAAACTCGCGGCATGACCGGACCGCCGAAGTTTCAGCGCATCCGTGATCTGGCACAAGCGGGCTTCGAGCAGAGCGCACCGCCGCCCTATCGTTTTTCGCCTACCGGCGATGTCATCGTTCATCCGAAATGGGTGGAATACATCGTCCGCAACGAACACATTCTCAAATCATGGACCTTGTGGCATTGGGCGCGTTACATGCAGAGGATGAATCCCGTGACCCCGGCGGTTGTCACCAAACTCGATGAGAACGCCAAGCCCAACACCAGACGCCAGCGCAATTTCTGGCGGCGGGTGATAGAGGCGCGGGGAGTACAATTCCCCTGCATGTATACGCGGCAGAGCGTTGCCCCGGACAACTTCGCCCTTGACCATTATGTGCCGTGGTCCTTTGTCGTCCATGACAACCTGTGGAATCTGGCCCCGGTCAGCGTATTCGGCAACGCCGAAAAGTCCGACAAGCTGCCTGACAATGCGGCCTATTTCGACGCATTCACCGACTTGCAATTCCTGGCCATTACCTCGTTCCACACTTTTCCCGACAGGAAGAAATGGGAAGACCTGTTCGACTCGTACTCCACGGAATTGAATCTGGATGTGATTGACCGGGTTCCAGACAAGGCGGCCTTGCGCGAAGCGTTGTCAGGGGCAATTGGGCCGCTACTCTCCATTGCCCGAAGCCGTGATTTCCCGTCTGACTGGAGATTTCTTTCAAGCTAAGAATGGCGTCTGCTCGGCGTAGCAGGAGCTTGGCGTCTTTTCGGTTTTAGGTTGGCTCTTTTTCAAACAGGCGTATGACTGTTCGGTACGCTCGCGGCGGCTGGGGATGGGGAATAAAATTTCCAAGTTTTCTGACCAAATTTGCGCTGTAATGCCTGTTTTTATTGAATCCGCTCATCTTATGCAAACGCGAAAAATTAATTGCCGTGTTTTTTGACTACAGGCAGTCACCGGACGGCGGGACAGACGGCCGGCGGTCTTTCTCTCCCGGGCGCTGGCAAAGGCCCCATCGCCGGTATGGAACTCGTCAATCAGCGCAACCCGATAGCGGGCGTCTTGGGGTTGCAGGCTGCCGAAGGTACACGAAGCGCCGAGCGCCGTGGCCGTCAGCCACGCGCCAAGCCCCTCCTCACTGGTGGCGGCCGGCTAGAGCAGGGTGAAACGCAGCCCGCACACCACGACCTGATTATCGGACACCCGGCAGCCGCGCTGCTCGGCGCTGCGCAGCAGCCGGTCACGGTCGGCGACGGTGATGTCAAGCCCGGCCAGACCCTCGCCCCGGTCATCGCCCAGCTCAACAAAGCGGACGCCAACATTGTTGAGCGGCATCTCGGTCCGGCCCTCGGCGTCCTGGCGCAGGGGAATCTCGGCGATACTGCTCCAGCGTTCGGCCAGAGACCGGGGGTCGGGCGACTGGAGTTCGACCGCGGCATAGCCGCTGATGATCCCGGTCCGCCGCTGGGCCGGCCAGCCGTCGCCACCGGCCGGTACCCAGTGGCCCTCGGGCTCCATCTTGGCGTCCCAGTCAATTTCAAAAAACGCTCCGCCGGTGTCGGCCGGGTGGAGCTGCATGACGTGGAAGCCCTGCTCCTCGTGTTCAAAGGCGATGCGGACGCCAAGCTCGGCGGCACGGGCTTTGCGGGCCAGCTGCGTCTCATGGCGGTCGCACTGGCAGATGACCATATAGCCGCCGTCGCCCTTGCGGCGGTTGAGATAGCGGCCGGCCGCGGTATCGTCCTGAATCGGGGCGACGACCTCCAGGAAGTTGTTGCCAACCGGAAACAGTGAGTTTTCCAGGCCAAAGCCCTTGACGGCCGGATCGACAAAACACACTTCAAGACCAAAGATGGTCTTCAGGTCATCAACGACCGGGGCCAGCTTTTGGGCCACCAGGCAGACTTGGCGCAGACGGAGAGCCATTGGTGTTCTCCTTTGCTAGTGCGGCTTGGCCGGACGATCAGCGCTCGTAGCTGCGCAGCACCCGGCCCGGCATTCCGCCCTGGTACTCGTTGTCCTGGTACAGAATGTGGCCGCCGACAATGGTGTTCCTGATGCCTTTGGACCTGGCGACAAAACGTTTGCCGCCACCCGGCAGGTCCCACACATACTCGGGATCAACGGCGTCTACCGTCTCCAGATCAAAGATGGTCAGGTCGGCCGCCATACCCGGGGCGATCCGGCCCCGTTTGGGGATGCCGAACAGGTCGGCCGGGACTGAGGTCAGCTTGCGCACCCCCTCTTCGAGGCTCAACACCTGATGCTCACGCACCCAGGTGCCGAGCAGGTAGGTCGCATAGCCGGCGTCGCACAGCATATCAACGTGCGCCCCGCCGTCGGACAGGCCGATCATGAACCGGTCGTCACTGACCAGGTTCTTGACCCCCTCTGGCTCAAAATTGAAGGCCTGGAGGTCAAACAGGAGTTCGAGTTCGTCGGCAACCGCCATGTCGAGGAAGGCATCAACCGGGTCTTTACCCTGGTCGCGGGCGATCTGGGCCACGGTTTTTTTGCTGGCGACGTGGGCCTGCACGGCCTCGCTCTTGGCGTCAATGACCGTCATCCGGCCCCACTGTCCGGCAAAAATGCGCCGGCGATTCATTTCATCCCGGAAGGCGTTGCGGAAGCCGGGGTCGGCGTAGAGCTTCATCTGCTCGTCTACGCTCTTGTTGAACACCTGGTGCCAGGACGAGAAGATGGCGAACAGAAAGGGGTTCTTCATGTTGAACTGGACCCGCAGCGGACGGCAGGTCACCTGCGGTACGGCCTTGTCCCAGGCCAGGATGGGTTTGACCTTGTCCACCGCGTTCAGGTAGGACTCGGGCTTGCCCGGCTTGTTGAACAGGGCCAGGAAGGTTACCGGCCGTTGGCTCTCATCAACCAGGAACTTCAGCAACTCATACTCGTCGTCGGACACCTGGCCGACATTGGTCCCGGTCAGGGCAATTTCAATTGTGCCCCGGCCCGCTTCCTTCATCACCTGACACAGCGCGCTCAACTCGTCCCGGCTGGCGTTCCGGCAGGCCAGCGGCCGGCCCTCAAAACCGATGTGGTTGTTCAGAATCGTGGTCGTCAGACCGAACGCACCGGCCTTCATGGCGTCCCGGAACAAGCGCTGCATAGCGGCGATTTCGTCGGCGGTGGCAGCCCGCTCAAACGACGCTTCGCCAATCGCGTAGTGCCGGATCGGGGTCAGGGCCGCCAGCGAGGCAATGTTGATGCCCAGGCCGCGTTGCTGGAGCGCGTCCAGGTACTCGGCGTGGGATTCCCACTGCCAGTCAATGCCTTTTTCCATGACCTCATAGGGGATGGCCTCGACATTGACCAGGTCCCACATGACGATATCGCGCGACCTGGGCCGGACCGGGGCCACGCCCACCCCGCAGTTGCCCATCACCACGCTGGTAATGCCGTGCCAGGATGTGCAGGTCAGCAGCGGGTCCCAGGCGACCTGGGCATCGTAGTGGGTATGGGGGTCAATAAAACCGGGCGAGAGCACGAGGCCGTCGGCGTTGATTTTCCTGTCGGCGGCCTCACCCGCGCTCTTGCCGACCGCGGCGATCAGGCCGTCTTTGACCGCCACGCTGCCGTGGAAACCCGGCTTGCCCGTCCCGTCAACGATCCGGGCGTTGTCAATAATCAGATCGTACATATGACCTCCTGTGTGTTCGTGGGCTGCGCCTGTGACCATCAGTGGCGCAGATCAACTTGTATACCCGAGTCCAGCCCCATCGCAACCCGGTAGCCCCCCTCTTGGGCGGCGCTGAACTTCTCGCACCAGGTCTGCACGCTGTCCCGAATCTTGCGCTGCTTCTGGGCACTGTCGGCATACTCGCCGACCATCTCAAAGACCGGCTCGCCGTGGGCTTCGGCCTCACCGACATGGGCGTAGAAAAACCCCAACTCGTGTTTGCTCAGGCCGTACTTGTCGCGCAGCGCCGTGAGCAGCCCCTTCATTGCGCTGTCGCTGCGGGTCTCTCCGCCGATCGACATCGCGGCCAGGGTCACTAAGCCGTACTCGCGGCGGCCCAGTTCAATCACCCAGTCCACATACTCAACCGCTTCTTTGGCCACGGTCGGACGCATAAGCTCTTCGTCGCCGGCACCCAAGGCTCTGGCCAGCCGCATGGACAGCATCCAGTGGGCGTCGTCGCCACGGCCCATGATCGTCTCTTCGTCGATCAGGTTCTCGACGATATGCCGCCGGATACGCTGGTCCATCGGCCCGAGTCCGGTATTCATGAAAATACCACCAAAGGCCCGGATGTGCTGACCGGTGACATAGAACAGATTCAAGGCCCAGCGCTTGAGCTGCTCGCGGGACAACTGCCCGTCAATCACCCCCTGGTAAAAACCGGGCCCCAGCAGCGGCTGCCGGTCCTGGTGTTGAATATACGAGCGGAGAGTGTTGACAAATTCGCGTGTCTCCATAGCCTTCCCTCCTTCTTCGCTGTTGCATTATGATTCTGCCGATCACCGCCCAGCCCCACCAGGCGCGCCTGGTGATGCCTCTTCGTCCGCCCGGAGTACCATTTGGACATTCCAGCGGACCTCTTCCTCCTTGAAGAACAACGCGCCTTTTTTCTTGGGCGACAACAGTGGGCTGATGTCTCCATAGTAATTTTGCGCCGCTCTGAGCAGCACCGGAACAATGCCCCGAGAGCCGACCGGCAGCTCTTCATAGACAAAGGCCAGGATATACTGGTGTTCCAGCAGAGCGGTCGCCGCGGCCTCGGCCAACTCTTCCTTGTCTGAGGCAGCGGGGTCAAGCGCAGTAATCAGCCGCCCGGCGCGGGCCATATAGTCCCGGTAGCGGTCGGCCGCTATGTGTGCCGCGGCCGCATTTTCGGCCTTGATCATGGCCTCAAGCTCGGCCAGCTTTTCCCGGGCAAAGCTCAGGTAGAGCGGAGTCTGCCGGGCGGCATCCTGGGCGCGCCACAAGCGGCCCTCCTCTTCCCAGCTATCCAAGGCATACCACGCACTGTCGGGGGTCCGGCCCGGCTCGGGCAGCCATTCGATAGTGCCAAAGCTGCTCATAAAGCCGTGGCCGGCCCAGGCCCCGGCCACCATCAGACACGCCGCCGCCGCACCGCCGGCCAGCCCCGACCACAGGCACGGTCTCGCCCGTCGGGGAGGAGTGAACGTGTCATCAGCTCGGGAGGAAGGCGACACGTTCACTACCTTCAGCCAAGCCGCGCGTCACAAATCGGCTCCGGCCACAATGGACTCAATGCGGGTATCGCGCCCCTCCTCGTAGTCCACCACCCGGACGGTGAAATCCGCCACCAGGCGTTCACCGCCCGGAGCGGTTTCAAAAAAGAGCTTGTACAAACCCGCGGTCGGAAAGACATGGCGGACCGGCAGTTCGGGCCCCGAGTATGCCTGTGTGGCCGGCCCGCTCATCAGCTCGACCATCATCCGGTTCATCCGGGCGGCCGTCTCCCCGGCCCGGCCCGAGCCGTCCGCCATCGTTCTCATCCGGTTCATCAGGGCCGCCATCTGTGGCGTATAGGTATGCTGGTGGCCAAAATGCTCGCCGTCCAGCCGCCAACTGGCCATATGCACCTCGGTCCCCAGATACAGCCCCATATCGCTCACCGGCGTCCCGCCCCGGCTGAAGACACACACCAGTTCAACCTCGTGGCCGGCAAGCGGCGGGTCGGGCGAGGTCCGCAGGCTGACCCGATATGGGCCGAAGGCTTTGTCCCGACTGAGTTCCGGCTCGGCGGCCGCCTCCCCTTCAGCGGCCTGCGCTCCATCCACCCGGACCCGAAACTGCTTCACCCAACTCCGGTCCTTGTAGGTAAACTCGCTCACGATCATATACTCCCCGGCCCAGGGAAACACATGCGGAAAACGAAAGCTGGCCGCGTCCAGGTCTTGAGCGGTCAGGGGGAAAAAGTCTTCATGATGGGTATGGGCAAAAACGCGCAGATCACGGCTGACGATAAACGTATGCAGCGCCCGCTCGTGCAGGATTTGGAGCGGGCCGAGCGCCTGCCCGCCGGCCGTGTCCAACAGGCGAAAGCGCAGCTGCGTTTCGTGTCCGGCGCGCGGCACGGCCGGCTCAAGTCTCAACTCCATATGGTAGGGGCGGGCGGGTTGACCAATCAGGACCTCGGCGGTCTGCCGCTCACAGCCGAGCAGGCCGACCACCAAGCCGATGAGCAGCCGCCAGCCGCCGCCTGTACGCACTGGAATCCTGTCGTGCATGGCCCAATTGTCCATGTGTCGGCTCACCTTGCCAGCCCACGCTCAAGTCTGGTAGCGTACAACAGGTTATGAAAAGACAAAAACATCAGTATTTGTCAATGTTCAGACACATGGCTCGGGAACCGGGGTTATTGCTTTTGTCTGACGCTTGCTTTACATCCAGGAGCAGGCTTTGATGGGACGAAAGGGTGTACGGAGTGGAGGATACAAGAGTGACGCCAGTGGATCAACGGATGATTCATCTGTTCAGCTACTACCGTGACGCCGAGTTGCGCGGGGCAAGCCTGCTGCTCAAGCTCATCAGGCGCGTTGATGATCCCGAAACCCAGACCAAACTGTCCCGCCACCTGGCCGACGAAACGCGCCATGCGTGGCTGTGGACCAAGCATATCGCCGACCTTGGTTGTGCTCCGGTACCAATAGACGACGGCTATCAGACGCGGATCGGCAAGTCGATCCGTATTCCCAAGACCCTGCTTGACCTGTTCGCCCTCACGGTGGTTGTTGAAGAGCGCGCCCAAGAGCGCTATCTCAAACACGCCCAGCGTCCGGATGTCGATCGGCAGACCTTGCGCATCCTGCACGAAGTGACCAAGGACGAGAAGTGGCATATCGGCTGGATCACGGGCAAGCTCGCTGAGTTGGCCGCGGCGGGCGGCGGGCCGGACAAGGCACTGGCCAGCCTTGAGCGCTACCGGGCGATTGACCGGGCGGTATTTGCCGACCTCGAGGCCAAAGAGCGCGAAGCCTTCGGCTTTTCCTTCTCCGATGCCCCCGGCCCCTGAACGCAAAAAAAAGAGGATTCGCCCCGCCCGTCAAAAGCGCTGGCTGCTGGCGCGCTGCGAGCACATCCTGCTGCGGGGCGTCTTCTTCTTTTTTCAAAAGCTGCCGTTTCCCCTCGCCTTTCGCCTCGGCGAGGGCATCGGGCGGCTGCTGTACTGGCTGGACCGGCCCCACCGCCGGGTCGGGCTGACCAACCTCTCGCTGGCGTTTCCCGACAAGAAGCCGGCCGAGCGGGCCAGGATTCTGCGCGAGAGCTGGCTGAACCTCGGGCGTCTGATCGCCGAATTCTGCCACCTCCACAGCCTGACCCCGGACAATATCGCCGAGCGGGTCCGGTTTGCCGACAGGGCCCAGTGGTCCAGCCTGGTCAAACAATACCAGCACACCGGCGTGCTCGTCCTCACCGGACATTTCGGCAACTGGGAACTCCTGGCCCACGCCCACGCCTGTTACGGCGTCCCGGTGCATATCATTCATCGACGGCTGCGCAATCCGTTTGTGGACGAGTTTATCGTCACCCAGCGTCGCCACAGCGGCAACCGCGTCATCCGCAAAACCACCGCGGGCCTGGATGTCTTTCGCGCCATTCGCAACAACGGCGTGGTGGTGGCCGCGATCGATCAGAACGCCTCGGGCCGGATGGGCGTCTTTGTGCCCTTTTTCGGACACGCGGCTTCGACCTCAACCGGCTTGGCCGGCCTGGCCCTGGCCACCCAGGTTCCGGTCATCCCGGCCTTTCTGATCCGGGAGCGGGGTTCCTGGCAGCATCGGATTGTCATTCTACCGCCGATTGCGCCCATTCGCACCGGCAATCAGGCGGCCGACCTCGTGGCGACCACGGCAAAGTTTACCGCGGTGTTTCAACATATCGTTGAGCAATACCCGGACCACTGGCTGTGGATTCATAAACGCTGGAAGCGCCGCCGGCCGGGTGAAACGCCGCTCTACTCTTGACCGACCAAGCCAAGCCGCCCAAGATGCGCCCTGTAAGGATTCGTCATGCCCGTACTCCGTCACTCGTTTTTTCGCCGTCTTGCGTCGCTCGGCGCAGAGGTCCGGGGGATCAGTATCCTGGACCTCCTGCTTGCCGTTCTGGTGCTGACCGTCGTGCTCTTGGCCGCGGCCCAGCAGTTCGGCCGCTATGAACAGGTGCCAGCCCCGGTCTCAGCCGAGCAGGCCACCAACCAGGTCACAG
The DNA here is from genome assembly GCA_965200965.1 of uncultured Binatia bacterium (SeqCode). Taxonomy (GTDB): domain Bacteria; phylum Desulfobacterota; class Binatia; order Bin18; family Bin18; genus JAAXHF01. The sequence goes on along the minus strand of OZ241744.1, from coordinate 2,961,450 downwards.
CCGAACCCTAGCCGGGCCAGGTGGCGCGCTCGGGCCGGGCCGCGGCCTGCTCGGCGGGTGCCGCCCCGATCTTGATGAGCCGGACATCCGCGGCCTCAAGCAGGTGGCGGACCGTCTCCAGCTTGTAGACCCGGTCGTAGAAGACGCGTGTGATGCCCGTGTTGACCAAGACTTTGAGGCAGTGGACGCACGGGGTATGGGTGACATAGATGTCCGCGTCCCGAATACTCACCCCATGCTTGGCGGCCTGTGCAATCGCATTGATCTCGGCATGAATCGTCCGGTAACAGTTCTCCTCGATCTGTCCATCCGGGTTGCGCGACTCATAGACCAGACAGCCGACCTCGCTACAGTGGGGCAGACCCGAGGGTGCGCCGTTATAGCCGGACGCCAGCAGACTCCGGTCGCGTACAATCACCGCCCCGACCTGTGCCCGGGGGCAGGTCGAACGTTCCGCCACCTGACGGGTGATATTGAGAAAGTAGTGATCCCACGACAGCCGTGCCCTCATCGCCGCGCCCTCATGGCCGATAGACCACCACCACGCCGGACGGCGCGTGACGGAACGGGTCGGGTCGGGCCGCGGCGGGCCGGTAGGCGACCGGCGTCGCCTCCGCGCTGGGAAACGGGTGCGGTTCGGCAAGACTCAGCGGCATCGGCATAAAGGTCAGCCCAAACAGCCCGACCGTACACCAGGCGTAGATTTTTCGGCGCGGGTCAAGCGGTGACGACAGGTCGCGGACCGGTGGATGGTTGATGCCCAGGACCACCAGCAACACCAGCCACACATACCAGCCCAACCAGTACTGATAGCCCAGCACAAAAATGACGGCCAGGAACGCCCGCGCAATCCAACGATGACCAGGGCCAAACAGGGAGTACACCACATGGCCGCCGTCCAACTGCCCGACCGGCAGCAGGTTGAGACAGGTGACAAACAGGCCAAACCAGCCGGCCAGCGCAACCGGATGCAGAATCACGCTCACCTGATCGGCATCCACGCCGAGGACGAGGGAGGTGAGGGCCGAGAACAGCAGCGAGTCGCCCAGAATCAGGCCGCCCTCAAAGCGAGACAGGGGGCGCACCTCGGACAGAGACAGGCCGACCATGACCGCCGGGATCGCCACGCACACGCCGGCCCACGGCCCAGCCGCCCCCACATCAAACAGCGCCCGTCGATCATGCGGGGGGGATTGCATCCGAATAAAAGCGCCAAAGGTCCCGATCGGAAAGAGGTACGGGGGTGCCGGCAAAAAATACGGCAGACTCGCCAGCACGCCGTGGACACGCGCCAAGCAGTAATGGCCCATTTCATGCGACAGCAGGATGGCCATCAGGGTGAGGGCAAAAGGCAGCCCCAGCACAATCGCTCCGGGGTCAACGAGCGGGTCTATGCCACGCTGAAAAGCCCCGGCAAGGGTGGTGGTGGCCAGGGTTGTCACAAAGAGCATGACGGGCAGCAGCGGCAGCCGTCGCTGGGGGGTCTGGGGCGGAAGCGGAGGAGACCACGCGAGGGGCGGCTGACGACGCCAGTTGCCCGGAAGCGGTAATGCCATGGCGTCTATCTAACCCAAAGCCCCAGGCTTGGAAAGGGGCGGGCCGGCCGTTCTAGCCATAGCTCAGCTTATAGGTCAGCAGCCCTTTGGCGACCGGCTGGCCAGCCGCGCCGGTCACGTCAATCTCCACAAAAACCAGGCGGTGGCCCCGGCGGATGACCCGTGCCTCGGCAAACAGGTCGGTGGCCGCGGCCGGCGACAGAAAGCTGACGGTCATAGCTGCCGTCGCCCCCCGGCTCGGCGAGGTGGTGACGTTTGACCAGGCGGCGGCGACCCCGGCACTGTCAATCAGGCTGGCAATCGCACCACCGTGGACCACCTCGCCGCCGGTGCGGATCCCCGGCTGAAACGGCAGGCGCATCCGACACCGGTCGGGACCCAGCTCCTGGAGTTGTACGCCAAGCACCAGGGCAAACTGGTCGGGTTGCCACGTCTCCATTGCTGCGCTCCGTCACCGGGCTGCCGGGAAGACAATGTTCAGCGGCTCAGCCGGCCGCGGCTCGGCCGGCTGGAAGCGCTGAGGAGCGGGCCTGACAACCGGGGCCCGGTCGTAGAAGAAGGTCAGCGAGATAAGCGCATAGACGATACAGCCGAGGGCAATAAATGACATCCGGTCGTTGAACCGGACCGGACCGATGTCAATATCTTTCTTGCCCTGGATTTTGCGCAGCAGGAAGACCACCGGCACGGTGATGGCCAGGGTGACGAGGACCGGATACAGCATGAATGAGGCCGGCGTACGCGCCGCCCCGGCGTCGATATACGGTTTCAGACGCAGGCCCGAAACAATCGCGGCGGCCAGGACAGACAGGGCGGTAATCAGCAACCCGGAGAATTGATTCATGGCAGACACTCGCGTGGTGGCGTTGGGCTCCTCACTAGCGCAAAAGGCGCACAGAAGAAAGAGCAGGCTCCGAGCACCTTGTGTTGAGACCGGGCGGCCCTTGCGCCAGCCGGCAAAGCCGGCTAAGCCCAAGCCCACATGAAGGTCTCAGGCGTTGAATTTGCCGGGGCGGTGGCAACACCGGACCGGACCCCGGCCCTGCCCTACCCCGAGATTGCGTTTGCCGGTCGCTCGAATGTCGGCAAGTCCTCGCTGATCAACCGCCTGCTCAATCGCAAAATTGCCCGCACCGGCAGCACCCCGGGCCGCACCCGGCAGCTCAACTTCTTTGTTGTCAACAGCGCCCTGACCTTTGTTGATCTGCCTGGCTACGGCTATGCCAAGGTCTCAAAGCAGGACCGCCGGGCGTGGCAACGCCTGGTTGAACACTATGTGATCCACGCTGCCAAGCTGTGCGGCGTAGTCATTCTTGTCGATCTGCGCCGCGGGCCGGAAGACGAAGAGTACGCCCTGTGCGAGTTCCTGGCCCATCACCGGCGGCCCTTTGTGGTGGTGGCGACCAAGTGCGACACACTGAAACGCGCCCAACGTGAGCGCCAGCGTCAGGCTCTGGGAAAACGCCTCGGCGGCTATCCGCCCCTGCTGTTTTCTGCCCAGGACGGCACCGGCAAAGACGAGTTGTGGACCGCCCTGGAGGCCCTTGCCGGCACGGTGGACGATGATGACCTCAGGAAGAGATCGTCGTCCCGCTGAGAGGCCGTGTCATGCCCACCGTGTCTGTCATCATCCCCACCCATAACCGCCGCGAGTATGTTCGGGACGCGATCGCCTCGGTTGTGGCCCAGACCTGTCAGGACTTTGAGTTGATTGTGGTTGATGACGGCTCGGACGATGATACCGGGACTGTGGCCGCTGACTTCTCGTCGGTCTGTCCGGGCATGCGCTATGTCCGTCAGGCCAACCGGGGCGTTTCGGTCGCGCGCAACACCGGCGTCGCCCTCAGCCGCGGACGCTACCTGGCCTTCCTCGACTCAGACGATGTGTGGCAACCGGCCAAGCTGGAGCGCCAACTGGCCTTCTTTGGTGCGCATCCCCAGGCGTCCATCTGTCAAACCGGGGAAATCTGGCTCCGCCGCGGCGTGCGGGTCAATCCGCACACCAAGCACCGCAAGACGGGCGGAGACATTTTTGCCCGCAGCCTGGAGCGGTGTCTGGTCAGTCCCTCGGCCGTGATGCTCCGCCGCGCCGTCTTTGACCGGGTCGGCGGCTTTGATCCGCGCCTGCCGGCCTGCGAAGACTACGACTTGTGGCTGCGGATTGGGGCGACCCAGCCCATCCACCTGCTTGACGCGCCCCTGGTCATCAGGCGCGGCGGCCACCCGGATCAGCTCTCGCAACGGTTCTGGGGCATGGATCGGTTTCGGGTCAGGGCACTCCACAAGTTGCTCGAGTCCGGCATCTTGTCCGCCGGGCAACGACGCCTGACTGTCTGGGTCTTGCAGAAAAAATGCGCCGTCCTGGCCCGAGGCGCGAGGAAACGGGGCAAGAGCGGTCGGGCCTATGAGCGGCTGGCGGCAGCCTATGGGGGGGAAAGACGCCGAGAGGGCTATGGCGACCGCGCTGCCGTCTCTTGAGAGCTATGCCGAGCAAAAACGGGTGAGCCAGCCAACGCTCGCCCGTTGGCTGGCCTGGGCTGAGTCCGACCAGCGCGCGCTGCTCGGTCTGGCCCACGCCCTCCAACTGGGCGAGAATCAAGTCCGCGACTTTCTGGACTGGCTGGAGGAGATTGTGCTGCGGGACGGGGGCAGTATTGCGGCGCTGTTGCAGCGGCCAGAGATACGGCGGCCCCTGCAACAGCGGCAATCCCGCAACGACAAGCTCAAAGCGGTCAAGGCGGCGCTGCGCACCCTGCGCTACCCACGTCTCGCCCGCTTAGAGCGCGAGTTGCACTCCGGCGTCACAGCCCTCGCCCTCGGCCGCCAGGTCCGTCTTGCCTTTCCGCCCGCCTTTGAGGGCGATGAGGTCACGCTCGAAGTCAGGGTCAAGAGCGCAGAAGAGCTTGAGGCTGTCCTGTCCCGCCTCCGGCAACGCCTCACAGACGGCTCATTCCAACGCCTCTTCAAGCTGCTTGACGAAGCCTGAGGATCGGGATTCAGGTTTGACGTTTCAGGGGCGACGTTTTATGCTCCGTCCTCCGCCATGCACCACTATCAGCCGCACGAAATTCTGATTGAACGGGGCGAAGAACACGCGCCCGTTGTCCGGCGCACCCTGCAAGGCCTGCCCCATGTGCCGGTCCGCAGCGTGGACACGCCCCCCCGGACCGCCGCCGACGGGCCGCCGGACCCGTTTGCAGCCGGCAAAAAAAGCCTCGTGTTCACCCGCAACCGCGCCCGCTTTCTCGAACACTGCCCGGCCGGAACGCCCGGTCTGGTGTGCTGTAACTACCTGGTGGTCAGCCTGATCTCAAACTGCCCGATGGACTGTAGCTACTGCTTTCTCCAGGACTATCTGGCCAACAACCCGCTCTTGACCGTGTACACCAATGTGAACGACATGCTTGACGAGGTGGCGGCTGCGGTTGACCGCCAGCCGTGGAAGCAATTCCGCATCGGGACCGGAGAATTATCCGACAGCCTGGCCCTTGATCCACTGCTCGGCTTTTCGGCAGACCTGGTGCCGTTTTTTGCCCAGCGCAAAAACGTCGTGCTCGAACTCAAAACCAAGACCGACTGCGTTGAGGGGCTGCTCGGGCTGGACCACAACGGGCGCACGGTGGTGTCGTGGACGATCACCCCGCCAGAGATCGCCGAGGCCGAAGAACACGGCACAGCGTCGTTTGCCGACCGCCTCGAAGCGGGCCGCCGGGCCCAGCGGGCCGGCTATCGGCTCGGCTTTCATTTTGATCCGCTGATTGAGTACCCCGACTGGCAGGCCGGCTATCGCCAGACCATTGACCGCCTGTTTTCCGCCATTGACCCTCAGGGCGTCGCCTGGCTCAGTCTCGGCAGCCTGCGTCTCACCCCGGCCCTGCGGGCCACCATGCGCCGCCGCTTCCCCCAGACCCGTCTGCTGTCGGGCGAGCAGGTGCGCTGCGCCGACGGAAAATGGCGCACCTTTCAACCCCTGCGGGTCACCATGTACCGGACCCTCAGCCGCTGGCTCAGACACGCCGCACCCAGCGTACCCGTGTACATGTGCATGGAAACCGCGCCGGTGTGGGAGAAGGTGTTTGGGCGGGCACCGGGCTGTGACAGGGATGTGGCCCGTGCGCTCCTCTCACCGTCCGCCCCCGCAATTGACGCCCCTGGCCGCCTCTGGTAGCAGTCATACAGCACAACCAAGGAGGGCGGCATGGCTATTGATTCGCGCGAGCTCCGCAACGTCATGGGGCATTTTGCCACCGGCGTGACCGTCATTACCACCAAGGACAGCAGCGACAAGCCGTTTGGCCTGACCGCCAATGCGTTCAGCTCGCTGTCGCTTGACCCCCCCCTGCTGCTGGTCTGCGTTGATAAAACCGTTGACTGCTACGCCTGCTTTGAAGACTCCGGGGTCTTTGCGGTCAATGTGCTGTCGCTGGAGCAGGAAGCCCTGTCCACCCGCTTTGCCACCAAGGGCATTGAGAAGTTTGAAGGCGTCCCCTACAGCCTTGGCGCACTTGGCGTGCCGCTGCTTGACGGAGCTATCGCCCATATCGAATGCAGGGTCGCCGCCGGCTACACGGGCGGCGACCACACCATCTACACCGGCGAGGTCCAGACCATAGCCACCGCCGATGCCGAGCCCCTGCTGTTCTACAAAGGCAAATACCGCCGCCTGGCCGACTAGCCGCCGTCCCGTCTATGCGCCGTCCGAAGTTGGGGCAGGGACGACACGCACGAATCCGCCCCATGCGGCGATCCGCCTCTTCCAGCCCACGGTAAGGCTCTCCTGTATGAAAAACTGGACGGTTCGATGCTGCCTTAGTCTGAGTCCTGACCCGCTTGACTTTCTGCGATATCTGTCATATCTGCTCTCTCATAGAGGAAAACATGACAGATTCACGCGCCATACCGGCTACCCTGCGCGCCCTGCGCGCCAGCCTTGATCTCAGCCAGGAACAGCTTGCCGACCGGCTCGGTGTCTCTTTCGCCAGCATCAACCGCTGGGAGGGCGGCGTGACCAAGCCGCAGAAGGCTGCCCAGGAGGCTATCGCCACCCTGGCCGCGGAGGCCGGCATCAACCCAATGGAATCGGCCCCTCCCGAAGCCGCGGCGCGGGTGACACGCCGGAGGCGACGCAAAGACAGCCGTTCTGCGGTTGCGTCAACAAAGACGATGGAGCAGATGTTATGGGACGCGGCCTGCTCCATCCGGGGGGAGAAAGACGCCGCCAAGTTCAAGGACTACCTGCTGCCGCTGCTCTTCCTCAAACGTCTGTCGGACGTTTTTGACGACGAGCTTGAGCGGCTGGCCGAGGAGTACGCGGACCGCGAGCTTGCCAGGGAGATTGCCGAGCGCGACCACGAATTGCTGCGCTTCTACCTGCCGCCGGAAGCGCGTTGGGGCGTGATCAGCGGCCGTGAAGGCTATGAGTGGCCGGCTGACGAGCAGGGCCAGAGCACCCGGCCCAGGGACATTGGGGAGCATCTGACCAAGGCGGTGCGGGCGGTCGTCCGCCACAATCCTTCGCTTTCGGGCGTGATTGACCTGGTTGATTTTGCCGCCGAGCGCAATGGCGAGCGTGAGATCAACCCGGCCAAGCTCACCGCGGTGGTTGAGACCTTTTCCGATCCGCGCTACCGGCTCGGCCTGGCCGATGTGCAGCCCGATTTTCTGGGGCGGGCGTATGAATACCTGCTGCGCAAGTTTGCCGAGGGCTCGGGCCAGAGTGCCGGCGAGTTCTTCACCCCGACCGAGGTCGGCTTTCTGATGGCCCACCTGATGCGCCCCAAACCCGGCGAGGACTGTCATGACTACGCCTGCGGCTCAGCTGGGCTGCTGGTCAAGCTGCAACTTGTGGCGCGTGCGCTTGACCCCATCAGCCGGGTGCCGCTCAAGCTCTCCGGCCAGGAGCTTCAGCCCGAGAGCTACGCCGTGGCCCACATGAACGCCATCATCCACGACATGACGGTTGCAATCGACCGCGGCGACACCATGCTCAACCCCAGGTTCAAGACCGCCTCCGGCCAGCTCGCCAGCCACGACATTGTGATTGCCAATCCGATGTGGAACCAGCCCTTCGGTTCGGAGGTCTTCGCCAACGACCCGTTTGACCGTTTTCGCCTGCGGGGCGGCGTGACCAGCGGCAAGGGAGACTGGGCCTGGCTTCAGCACAGCCTAGCCTGCCTGAACGAGCGTGGGCGGGCCGCGGTTGTGCTTGACACCGGCGCGGTGACACGCGGGTCGGGCAGCAGGCATGAGGACCGGGAGCGCAACATCCGCAAGTGGTTTGTGGACCGTGACCTGATTGACGGCGTGATCCTGCTGCCCGACAACCTGTTCTACAACACCAGTGCCGCCGGCGTGATCGTGGTCCTGTCCAAGCGCAAGCCGCCGGCCCGCCAGGACACCATCGTGCTGCTGAACGCCAGCCGCCACGTCCGCAAAGGCCGGCCCAAGAACTTCATCCCCGAGGAGGACATTCGGCCCTTGGCCGCGGCCTTCCTGAAGGGCGAGCCGGTTGACGGCGAGCTTGCCGTCATCACCCGAGAGCAGGCAGCGGCAGCCGACTACAACCTGAGCCCGAGCCGGTGGGTGGGGCAGACAGACGCCACAACCCAGCGCCCAATCAGGGATATCCTGGCCGAAATGCAGCGTCTTGATGAGGAAGCGCACCAAATTAACGCCTCCCTAGCGACGCTGATGGAATCTCTCTTGCATTTGCCTGAGTCTGATGAATTTTCTGTTCAAGAACTGCCGAACAATTGACGAGATCGGAAGAATGTTCATTTGTGGACTGCGATCTTGTATAGTCAATACGCTGGGCATGGAGTAAAAATGATGTCACGTTCAGAACACTATCTTCTCTTCCGCGAAAAGGATCTTCGCGCATTGATAGACGCCTATGAGACTGAGATTATCAAGGAGGTGGAGGGTTGGGAGCGAAACAAGATTCTAGCGACGAGTGAATCCGATCTGGTTGCCTACCTTGTCGAAAAATTCACGCTTGATCCACCCCGCTTGCTCCCCGACCAAAGGTATATCGAAAGCGAGGGCGAAACGCGCATTGACGTAAGCGGCCGTTTTGAATATGGGATATTTGATCGAAGCCATCCGCATTACGTTTCCGGGTCATATGTAACCATCTCTATTCCCTTTGAGGGAGACGGAGATTTCTTCAGATTCCAAGCATCAACCTTTGCATCCAATCCGCCGCGTGGACGCATATCGGAATCTGAGATTCTAATCTCGTTTCAAGATGTTAGGCTTGACGCTCATCAAACTCGTCAAGCAATTCTGAACGAAATAGATCGTATTGAACATAATTTGAACTATGTGAAAAACGACTGCAATGGCTGGAATGGGCGTGTTCAATCTTTAGCCGAGCAGTGTGTACGAGATCGCAAGCAGCGGATTCTCGAACAAGCCGATATGGTGAAGGCCATTGGTTTACCGCTCAAGAGACGTGAGAACACCGCGGCTACTGCCGCTATCCCAATAGTCCGAAAGAAACGCAAAATTGACGTACCATCATCGCCCAAAGAAACATTCAAGCCGGAGCCAGAGCTTTCTGATGCTCAATACAACGATATTTTAGAGGTCATTGATAATCTCTCCATATCAATTGAGCGAAACCCGAGTACCTTTGTGCATCTGGAGGAACAACAGATACGAGATCTTATCTTGGTGAGCCTAAATGGTCTCTACGAGGGCGGAGCGACTGGTGAGACATTCAACGCACAGGGCAAGACAGACATTCTGATCCGTGCAGATGGTCGGAACGTGTTCATAGCCGAATGCAAGTTCTGGTCTGGACCAAAGGCGATGCACGCTGCCATAGAGCAGATTCTTGGATATCTTACATGGAGAGATACAAAAGCAGCGCTGGTGATATTCAGCAAGAATGCTGATTTCACTAATGTCCTCAACCGCATAGAGAAAACTATTCCCCAGCATCCAAATTTCAAGCGCAAACTGCGCAAAGTCAACGATACGCATACCCGATACTCATTTCGGCAAAAAAACGATCCTGGCAGGGATATCTATCTGGCTGTCCAGGCGTTCAACATTCCTAAAAGGGCCCCTGACAATGATTCCTGATTCCTGGACAGTATGTCGTTTTGAAGACATAGCAACCTACAAAGCTGGTCGTACTCCAGCTCGGGATAACTCTGCTTATTGGCAAGGAAGCAATGCAAATGTCCCATGGGTCACGATATCAGACATGAATGACTTCGGTCTGATTACCAAAACGAAAGAAACAGTTACCTCCGAAGCAATGGAGAATGTGTTCCGTGGACAGATCGTTCCCGCCGGAACTCTTCTGATGAGTTTCAAATTGACTATAGGACGCATTGCAACACTCGGAATCAACGCTTGTCACAACGAAGCGATAATCTCAATTATCCCAAAGAGCGGAATCAATCAGAGATACCTCGGCTATTTTCTCTCACAGGTTGACTACACGGCTCTACAAGACCGACAAATCAAGGGAAATACCTTGAACCGTGAAAAGATCAACCGGATAGATATTTTTGTTCCGTCTTTCGAGGAGCAGTCTTCAATAGCCAGTACGCTCGATTTCGTCAGGCGTTCAATAGCGAACCAGGACAACGCATTAGCTGCGGCCCATGACCTCAAACGCTCCGCAATGCACACGCTGTTCACACGCGGCCTGCGGGGCGAAGCCCAGAAGGAAACCGAGATCGGCCTAATACCGGAGAGTTGGCAGCCGACACCGTTCGGTACGCTTTTTGATATTGTACAAGGATTTTCTCTGAAAAGGAATTTGTCGGAAAATGGACAGGGCGTTCCCTTCCTTCGCACATCCAATGTCTATTGGGGACGTATAGAGTTAAGCACGGTGAGTCACATGCGCATTGACCCGGCGTCGATTGGAGACCGTGACCTGAAGAAAGGAGACTTATTAGTATGCGAGGGAGGAGAAATTGGACGGGCCGCCGTTTGGGAGGATGAGGCTAAGGGCACAAACACCACATTTCAGAACCACCTACACCGCTTGCGTCCCCTGGCCCCTGGGCGGATCGTCCCAAAATTTGCAATGTTCTGGCTTGAGGAAGGCTTTCTTCATCGAGGCATTTATGAAGGTGCCGGCAACCGCACGACGATTCCGAACCTTTCACATGCACGGCTCGGCGAGCTCTTGATGCCTGCTCCCAATCTTGACGAGCAACGTGAAATCGTCATCATCCTTGACGCCATAGACCGCAAAATTGACCTGCACCGCAGGAAACGGGCGGCGCTGGACGACCTGTTCAAGGCGTTGCTGCACAAGCTGATGACGGGCGAGATTCGAGTGGGTGAGCTTGATTTGTCAGGGGTAACGCCGGCTCTTCAGGCATGAACGACGACATGGAAACAACAACCCGGCCACTTTTCGCTCTCTATGTCGTCTGGCACCCCTCAAATGCAAACGGCGGCCAAGTGGCGGACCTGCTTCGCAGGCGTTTCGGGCGAGACTGCCATCGAAACGTTGCCGGAGACTCCGGGTTGAGCGTTCTCTACCGTAACCAAGCGCCAGCCGGCGCGCTTGCGCCATTGCCGATCGAGTGGGACGAGGCAGAAACGACCACCGCTGTTGTTCTGCTAGACGCAGCGCTTGTCGACGATCGGGCATGGACAGACTATGTTCGTGAACTGGCACAGAACACCCAGACGAGAGATCTCACCACTCGGCTCATCCCTGTTGTGATGGAGCCCAAGGGCCTTGATCTTCGCCTTGAGGAGCAGGCATTGCGTTGGGACCGTTGGAAAGGATCACACCCGGAACGGGAGCAACGCCTCGTCAGCAGTCTGACCTATGAGTTCAGTCGAATGCTCAGGCATCGCCTCAGCCTGCTCCGCCGACCTGAAACAGCAGAGGCACCGCTTGCAAGTTACCTGGAGAAAATTCAGGTATTCATCAGCCACTCGAAGCACGACAACGACGGTGAACCTGTTGCGCGGAGGATTCGGAATTGGCTCCATAAGCACAGTGCTTTGGCGAGTTTTTTCGATGTCCTTGACATCCCGGCTGGCTCGCCCTTCCAAAAGGTTCTGTTACATGAGATCGAAACCAGCATCGTCATGGCGTTGCACACGGACTCCTATTCGTGCCGCGAGTGGTGCCGGCGAGAGGTCATTGAGGCCAAGCGCCGCCATGTACCGATGATTGTCGTTGATTGCCTGCGCGACACCGACCAGCGCGGTATCCCGTACATGGGGAATGTTCCGATCGTTCGGATGAACCCAGATCAGCAGGATCGGCAGGGCCGGATTGATGCGGTCATCGAATGCTTGCTTGCCGAAGTTTTCCGAACCTACCTATGGCGCTGCCGTGTCGAGCGATTCAAAGACGCCTACCCTCAGGTGCTGTTCACGGCTCGACCGCCGGAACTGATCTTGTTAGCTGCGTTGCAAGAGCTTCAGGGTGGAAGAGATTCGACAATTGTCTATCCTGAACCGCTCCTAGGCACTGATGAGGCTCGCTTGTTCCAGGAGATTGCACCGAATGTGCGCCTGCGGACACTGAAGAAATGGCTGGAGGAAATCCAATGATACTTCAAGACGCCAAGGTACTGCCTACGGTCGCAATTTCGATATCGGAAAGTCCTGATATGGCGGTGTTCGGACTGAGCAACGAGCACCTGCAATATGCGATGGCCAAGATTGCGTTGCAGGTGCTCTCTTCAGGAACATGTCTGGCATACGGTGGCGACCTGCGCACTCATGGCTTTACTGAACTGTTGTTTGAACTGCTTGCGCGCTATCGGGGCCACCCCGATCACGGTGGACAGATTGCCGTGACCGACTACCTGGCTTGGCCCGTTCACATCCGGATGACGGCGGCCGCCCTTACTGACTTTTCGGCTGGCCATGAAAGCTCAGCGGCGCTCATCTTTCTTGCACAGGACGGCGCTCGCCTGGAGCCGGAGCAACGCCTGAAACTCCCGACACATGAGCCTGACGCCAATGAGTGGGCCGAAGGTCTGACAACGATGCGGGTTGTTATGCGGGATGAGACCCACGCGCGTATCGTGCTCGGCGGGCGGGTAGAGGGCTACAAAGGACGGATGCCAGGCATCGCCGAAGAAGCCCTGCTGTCGCTTGAGACTGGCCAGTCGCTCTTCCTGATTGGCGGCTTCGGTGGCTGTGCTCGTGATATCGCGGAAACGCTCGGGCTTGTAGATTCCTGGGCCGGGTCTCGAGGCACCTGGGACGGTCGCCCGGGCTTTGCGCACTACTCGCCGAACGATCTGCACAACGGACTATCTGACGAAGAGAACGCCCTTCTCGCTCGGACGCCGCATATCGACCAGGCGGTCACGCTCGTATCGCGGGGTCTGAAGCAGATACTCCGTGATCCGACTGATATCAAATCCAAAGGAGGCCCCAGTGCATAAGGTATTCATCAGCTATCACCACGAGAACGATCAGCGGTACAAAGAGAGCCTGGTTAATTGGGGGGAGCAACACTCCATATTCATCGATCAGTCGGTCGATACAGGCGACATTTCGGACAGCCTCAGTGATGAGAGCATCCGGGAGAAAATCAGGGACGATTATCTCAGAGACTCCACGGTGACGATTGTCTTGGTTGGAACCCAGACGAAGCGGAGGAAGCATGTTGATTGGGAAATCTATTCAAGCATGTACGATGGTCGGGTCAATAAGAAGTCGGGAATCTTAGTTATCACACTGCCTACCCCATACAGCGGTGACGAAGAAATTCGGATATCTCACGGAGAAGCAGAAAAGGAGATCTATCCAGACTTCTCGTGGACATCGCTCAACACCAGGGCGGAGTATGAGCGCAGATATCCCTACATGCCTGACCGGCTTATCGACAATTTCCTGAAGCCGGAGGCTAAAATTTCGGTCATACCCTGGAAGAGACTCAACGTGAGGAGACTCAAGTCCCTGGTTGATGCAGCCTTTGAGGATCGCAGCCGCTGCCAGTACGACTTGAGCCGACCAATGAGACGGGCCAACTCATAGTTGGACTTGATAGGAATTGTCGTGACCGACCTCAGCATCACCGAGGCAACCAGCGTCCAGTTTCCGATGATCCGCCACGTCGCGGCGGTCGGCTGGACGCCGCTTGCGCCCCATGCCGCGCTGCGCAAGCGCGGGGGTGAGGCCGGGACACTGGTGCGCGATGAGGTCGAGGCTGCCCTTGGGCGCTTCAACCCGTGGCTGCCCGCGGACGCTATCTGCGCCGTGATTGAAAAAATCGAAGCGCTGCCACCGAAAACCAGGAATGCCCGTGTACGAACAACTGAAGCGCGATATCTTCAACTTACCAGCAAGTTCTTGAGGGCAAGGCCATGCGCAACTACATTTCAAGCAAAAGGTCTCGTGCCAGCACGTCAGTAGCCGAAGCAGGAGCTATATGACCAACAGTAGATAATGGAGGAGGGCCATGTCTCTAGCGACGCAGATCGTTGACCAGCAGGTCTCCGGCATCATCGAGAAACACACCGATACTTTTGCCGCTGAACTGCGGCTAGGAAGCGACGAGCACAAGAAACGCACCGCAGCCTTCCTGTTCCTTGTCGCCAAAACGGCATTCGACCTGACCGACGAGGAGGCGTTTGACGGCATTGTCGATGGCGGCAACGATTTCGGGGTTGACGCGCTGTACTTTTATCCGCCCGATAACGGTGAGATCCCCATCATCCTGATCCAGGGAAAATACAAAACAGACCTCAGCGGAGACTCAGCCTTCCCCGAAAACGCAATCGCCAGGATGATTGACGCAATCGGCACACTCTTTGACCCGACAACCACCGTCAGTTTGAATCAACGACTCGAGCAGCGGGTCGAAGAAATCCGGTCGTTTGTCAAAGGGGGCGCAATTCCGCGCGTGACCGCGGTTGCGGCAAACAATGGGAAGCGGTGGACAGGGGAAGCGCAGCAACGTATCAACAACGCCGAAAAGGAGTTCAGCAGGCAGGTCGAATGGCGCTATATTGGCCCCGAAGATATCCTCGCACTCTTGAAGGCCAGACAGCCGATCAGCGCCGAGTTGAAGCTCAGCGGGCAAGCGACCGTCGAAACCTTTGACTTTCGGCGGGTCTTGATCGGGCGCATGTCCGTCGCCGAACTCGTCCATCTGACCACGACCTACGACAATAAATTATTTGAAAGGAATATCCGCCACTATCTGGGCCTTGCCGGCAACCGCGTGAACGAAGCGGTGGCGGACACGTTGCGCGACCCGGACCAGCGGGCCAACTTCTATTTCTATAACAATGGCCTCACCCTCACCTGCTCCCAGTTTCGCCACAACGCGCTGCAACGGGTCAATTGGCCCGTGCAGGTGAACGACCTGCAAATCGTGAACGGCGTACAGACCGCCCGCACCGTTCAGCGGGTATACGCGGAAATCGGACCAGAAATCGGAGCGGCGGAAGTGCTTGTCCGCATATACGAGCTTCCGCCGGACGACAGCGAACTTGTTGAGGCCATTACCTTCGCCACCAACAGCCAGAATCCGGTCGATCTGCGAGATTTGAAAGCCAACGATCCACATCAAAAAAACCTCGCCGAGGCGATTGCCGGTTTGGGCTACAAGTACCGCGCCAAACGTGAGGACCGGACGGTGACGGCTGATGAGTTTACGAGTGCAGTCATTGCCGAAGCGGTCCTGGCGGTCTGGCGTAACCGTCCGCATCAGGCCAGGTTCAGGGGCCGGGAACGTTTCGGCGCGTTGTACGATACGATCTTTGAGAAAAACCTGAACGGAGCACAAGCGATCAGCGCCGCCCTGTTGCTCAGACACGCGGAAAACCGCCGCAAGAGGCCGCCCCAAGACGCGCCTGACTTTCTCGCCTATGGTTCGCGTTTCATCGCCATGCTCATGGGTCGCTATCTCCTGAAAGATATGGAGGTTAAGCTCCAGCAGCTTGACCACCGGAACTTCGGGCAGGCGCGGGACCTGATCGAACACGAGGCGAACAGCTATGTGTCGCGGGCCGAGCAACAGATTGGAGAGGCGCTTGCCCCGCTGTTCAGCGACAGAGAGCGGACGCTGCAACGCCTGTCGGCAACCTTCCGCCGGGCCGACCTTGTTCACGCCCTGCTGAAGGCCGACAGGGAAGTTTCGTCGTGACCGACCTCAGTATCACCGAGGCAACCAGCGTCCAGTTTCCGATGATCCGCCACGTCGCGGCGGTCGGCTGGACGCCGCTTGCGCCCCATGCCGCGCTGCGCAAGCGCGGGGGCGAGGCCGGGACACTGGTGCGCGATGAGGTCGAGGCCGCCCTTGGGCGCTTCAACCCGTGGCTGCCCGCGGACGCTATCCGCGCCGTGATCGAGAAGCTCGAAGCGCTGCCACCAACGATAGATGGCAACCGTGAGATGCTCGCCTGGCTGCGTGGCGAGCGGCAGTGCTACGACGAGGCCGAGCGGCGTCAGCGGCCCGTCCGGCTCGTTGATTTTGAGACGCCGGCCGCCAATGCCTTGCATGTGAGCTGGGAGTGGAGGCTCAAGCCCCCGGCCCGCAAGGGCAACCGTGCAGACCTGATGTTCGTTGTCAACGGCGTACCGGCCGCCATTGTTGAGCACAAGAACCCGACAGACGCCGACGCCATTAAACGGGGTATCACCCAGTTGCAGCGCTATGAAAAAGAGACGCCCGAGCTGCTGGCCGCGGCCCAGCTTTTCAACGTCACCCATCTCCTTGACTACTGGTACGGCGTGACCTGGAACGCCTCGCGCCGCTTCATGGCGCGTTGGAAGGAACGGCCGCAGGAGAGCTACCGCTTTGCCGTTCAGTCGTTCTTCGAGCCGGCCGCTTTCCTGCGCACCCTGCGCGACTGGATTCTCTTCTACGTCGAAGACGGCGAGACGCGGAAGTCGGTGCTGCGCCAGCACCAGCGCGTCGCGGTGGACCGCATCGTTGAACGCTGCGCCGACCCGACAAAGCGGCGCGGGCTGATCTGGCACACCCAGGGGTCGGGCAAGACCTTTACCCTGCTCACCGCGGCGCGGCTGATCCTGGAAGACCGCCACCGGTTCCGCACGCCGACCGTGGTGGTCGTGGTGGACCGCAGGGAACTCGAAGGCCAGCTCGCGGGCTGGGTCGAAAAGCTGCTCGGCGAGATGCAGCGGCAGGACATCGCGGTGTGGCACGCAAACTCCAGAGCCGAACTGCGGGAGCTGTTCAGCACCGACAAGCGTGGCCTGATCCTGTCCATGATCCACAAGTTTGAGGGTCTGGAGAAAGACGCCACCACCCGCGACAACGTCTATGTGTTCATTGACGAGGCGCACCGCTCGGTCGCCAAAGAGCTGGGCACCTACCTGATGGCGGCTGTGCCCAAGGCCACGATCATCGGATTCACCGGCACGCCGATTGACCGGACCACGCAGGGCGAGAGCACCTTCAAGATATTCGGTGCGGACGACGACCAGAAATATCTCGACAAGTACCCCATCGCTGAGTCCATCAGAGACGAAACAACCCTGCCGCTCCGCCACACCCTGGCCCCGAGCACCATGACCATGCCGGCCGAGCGGCTCGATCGCGAGTTCTTTGCCCTGGCCGAGACTGAGGGCGTGAGCGACATTGACGAACTCAACACCGTCCTTGACCGGGCGGTTGGCCTGCGGACCTTCCTGACCGCGGATGACCGCATAGACAAGGTCGCTGCCTTTGTCGCCAGGCACTTCAGGGAGAATGTCGCGCCACTCGGCTACAAGGCGTTCCTGGTCGGCGTGAACCGCGAAGCCTGTGCCAAGTACAAGCGCGCCCTCGACGCACTCCTGCCGCCCGCCTGGACCGCGCCGGTCTATACCCGCAACGCCGCCGATATTGTTGACCGGCCGCTCGTCGCCGACCTCCAGCTCTCTCCAGAACGCGAGGCCGATGTACGCCTGCTGTTCAAGAAGGCGGGCGAGAACCCCAGGATACTCATTGTGACGGATAAGCTGCTGACGGGCTACGACGCCCCGCTCCTGTACTGCCTGTACCTCGACAAGCCAATGCGCGATCATGTTCTTTTGCAGGCAATCGCCCGCGTCAACCGCCCCCATGTAGACGCGGACGGCGTCCGCAAACCCATCGGCCTCGTCGTTGACTTTGTGGGTGTGCTGCGCGAACTGAAAAAGGCCCTCCAGTTTGACTCGTCCGATGTTGGCAATGTGATTGAAGACCTCGACCTGTTGCGACAGGATTTTCTGAACAAGATTGAAAAGGCCAGGACAGACTCCCTCGCCGACGCAGGGGGTGGCAGCGCGGACGAAGGTCTCGAAAGAATCGTCTATGGGCGCTTCATTGACCCGGAGCCGCGCCAGGCGTTCTGTGAAGCCTACAAAGAGATTGAGGCGCTGTGGGAGATTCTGTCACCCTCGCCGGCCCTGCGCGACCACATCACGACCTACAGGCGGCTCGCCCATCTGTACACTGCCGTGCGGAACGCCTACGCCAGCCGCGTCAACTATGCCGTTGATCTGGCCAACAAGACACGCTTCATGGTGCAGGAGAGCGCGGCCCAGCAAGGGCTTGGCCAGCCGACAAAGACAGTCATGTTTGACGTGAGCACCCTCACAGCGCTTCGTGGCGAGCGAGGGACAGCCGAGGCCAAGGTATTCAACCTCGTGCGCGGCCTGCGACAGGAAGTCGAGAACACGCCGGATATGCAGTCCGTGCTGCTGTCCCTGAAGGAGCGCGCCGAACGCATCGTGAAGGACCTGGAAGACCGCAAAACGACCGGGCTGGCGGCACTGGAACTGCTGGCCAGCCTGGCCGAGGAGAAAGAAGCGGCGCTCACGGCCCTGAAGAACAGCGGGCTGTCGCCCCGCGCCTTCGGCATTCACTGGGCACTCAAGGATGACCCCGCCCTGAAGGCCGCCGACATATCGACAATAAACATGGCGCGGGAAGTGGAAGCCTTGCGCAGCCGCTTCCCCAACGCAGCCGACAGCGCAGAGGAGGAGCGGCGGCTGCGGGCGGCTCTGTATCGCCCGCTTCTGGGATTGAGCGGGGACCGCCGGAGCCACATTGTCGGGCGTATGCTCACTATTCTTCTGGGCCCAGGCGACAATGCCGGCACCTGACACAGACCGGGGCCAGAGCCTCCGCGCCCGCGCTGCATGCTGGGCGTGGCGCTTGCGCGTCCGGCCGCGGCAGGTGCGGGTTCAGCCCATGAGGCGGAAATGGGGGTCTTGCTCACGCTCGGGAATTGTCACCTTCGCCGCCGACTTGGCCGCTCAGGAAACGGGATTCCAGGATTTCGTCATTGCCCATGAGCTGCTGCACCTGCGTGTTCCCAACCACGGTCGGCTCTTCAAGGCCCTGCTGACGGCGCATGTGCCCAACTGGAAGAGCTATGCCATAAGAAAGAATTGAGTCGGCGATGACGAAAGCGCTAAAAGGAGAAGCCTGTGGAAAGGTTAATCTGGCTATCTTTCGATCTGGGCGTGTCAGGCGATTACGAAGGCATGTACGCCTGGCTTGACGACCACCGGGCAAAAGAGTGCGGGAGCAGCGTCGCGTGTTTCCAGTTTTCCTGTGACGGAGACATAGCCGAAGCTCTCAAGACCGAGATAGCAGAGGCGGTCTCGCTGAACAAACGCTCGCGGGTCTATCTGGTGTACCGGGATAAAAACAGACTCAAAGGTCGCTACATCATCGGAAGGCGTAAAAGCGCCCCCTGGGACGGATATGGAACCGGCGAGGAGCACGACGATGAGCAGGACTTCCAATAACACGCTTCTGGTTGACTCCGGTTTCTTTTTTGCCCTCTTTAACGAGAGAGATCAGCATCACGCCGCCGCGTGTGAAAAACAGGAATGGCTGGAAAAGCTTGCTGTTATCATGCCGTGGCCAATTCTGTACGAGACCATCAACACGCGATTCACTGGACGACCAGAGACGATTGCCCGGTTTGAAAGCCTCATGCGTGCGCCCGGGACAGAGTTTCTCAATGATTGCCCGTATCGACTTGAAGCCTATGAGGACGCGCTTACACGAGCGAGAACACAACGCAAGCCCATGAGCCTTGTGGATTCAGTACTGTGTGCAATCCTTGCGGATACAAATGTCCGCATAGACGCAATGCTGACATTCAATCTCAGGGATTTCGGTCACATCTGCAGCGTTCAAAAGATTGAGCTGCTGTGACCCTTTTCTGACTCCACGCGCCCAAGGAGTGAACGTGTCGCCTTCCTCTCGGGCTGATGACACGTTCGCTCCTTTCTGAACACACAACATGAGCGACACCATGAAACTCAAGCCCCATCCCACCCTTTCGGCTCCCCACGGCCCAGTTGTTTTGCTCATCCTCGACGGCGTCGGCATCGGTCAGGGCGACGAGTTTGACGCGGTGGCCAGCGCCCGCACCCCGACCCTGGACGCGCTCGGCGAGGGCGGTCTGAGCCGCCAGCTCCGCGCCCACGGCAGCGCGGTCGGCCTGCCCTCAGACGCCGATATGGGCAACTCTGAGGTCGGCCATAACGCTCTGGGGGCCGGCCGTATTTTTGACCAGGGGGCCAAGCTGGTGGACACGGCGATTGAACGCGGCACGCTTTGGACCGGGACTTGGCAGACCATTATAGACCACCTGCAGGCAACCGGCGGGGCCCTGCACCTGATCGGTCTGGTGTCGGACGGCAATGTTCACTCGCACGAAAAGCATCTGTTCGCCCTGATTGAGCGCGCCGCTGGTGAGGGGCTGCCACGGGTCTCTGTCCACGCCCTTCAGGACGGCCGCGATGTGCCGGCAACCTCGGCCCTGGTGTATATCGACCGTCTGGAAGAGCTCCTGGCCGGCATTCGACACACCGGACGAGAGTACTGGATCGCCTCCGGCGGCGGGCGGATGACGACCACGATGGACCGCTATGAGGCCGACTGGGCGATGGTCGAACGCGGCTGGAACGCCCAGGTCCACGGCATTGGCCGGGGGTTTGCCAGCGCCCGCAGCGCGATTGAGACCTACCGGCGGGAAACCCCCGGCATTGCCGACCAGTTTCTGCCCGCGTTTGTGGTATGCGGGGCGGACGGCAGGCCGCTTGGCCCGGTTCAGGACGGGGACGCGGTGATCTTTTTCAATTTCCGGGGCGACCGGGGGCTGGAAGTTTCACAGGCGTTTGAGGCCGGCCCGGGCTTTGCCAGGTTTGACCGGGGCCGCGTGCCCCGGGTCCTGTACGCCGGCATGATGCTGTACGACGGCGACCTCCAGATTCCGCACCATTTCCTCGTGTCTGCGCCCGAGGTCAAACACCCGGTCAGCGAGTACCTGGCCCACGCCAGGGTGCGGCAACTGGCGTGCTCAGAGACCCAGAAGTTCGGCCATGTGACCTATTTCTGGAACGGCAACCGCTCCGGCAAGTTTGATGAGGCCAGCGAGGAGTACATTGAGATAGCGTCCGATCGGGTTCCGTTTGACCAGGCCCCGTGGATGAAATCGGCGGAAACCGCCCAGACCGTCCTTGAGGCCATCCGCGGCGGCACCTATCCCTTTATCCGGGTCAATTTCGCCGCCGGGGATATGGTCGGCCACACCGGCAACCTTGACGCCTCACTGACCGCGGTGGAGGAGGTTGACCGGGCGGTGGGCCGGATCGTGCCCGAAGTGTTGGCCAGGAAGGGCTGTCTCATCGTCACCGCCGACCACGGCAACGCCGAAGACATGGTTCAGCGCGACTCGTCACAGCGGCCCCTGCTCGGAGTGGACGGCAAACCGCAGCCACGGACCTCCCACTCGCTGAACCCGGTTCCCTTTTTCCTGATCGAGGGCGACGGACGCACCCTGGGGCTGCGCGACGACCTGCCCCAGGCCGGCTTGGCCAATGTGGCCGCCACCCTGCTGGAGCTGCTCGGCTACCAGCCGCCCGAGGAGTATGAACCGAGTTTGCTGAAGACCTGAGGCCGGCGGCACGCCTAGCGCCCGGACGGCTCCTCGGCCATGCGCCGGGCCAGCAACTCCAGCACATACAGCCCGATGGCCAGCGGTATCAGATACGGCAAAAAGGGCTGGGGCCGGAGCGGACTGACCGAAGGCCGGAAGGTGTCGCCTTCCGTTCGATCTGATGACATGTTCCGGCCTCGGTGAACAACATCGCTGGGATCTGGATTGAGACTCCCGCCGGTGGCCTGGGCGAGGGTTTCCAGCAGGACCAGGTTCGGTTGGGGCCGGGGGACTTCTCCCCGGCCCAGGGCTGGCACGGTATAGCCCAACGGGCCCAGCGTTTCGCCCGACGGCAGGCGCACTTCGATCCGGTAGTCGCCCGGCTGGGGGTCGGGATATACCCCCTGGTAGTGACCCGGTGCCAGCCGCTCCAAAGACAGCCCGCGGGTCGTACCGCTCGGCAGCCAGAGTTCGGCAAAAGCCGCTCGGCCACGTTCCTGGTCGGCGTGCGAGAAGAGATCAATGACCAGCCCCTGGTCGGTGTGGCCGAGTTCGACCGTAAAATCGGTCTTCTTTGCCCCGCTGTCCGTGCTGTGGAGGCTCCAGCGGACGACCTGTTCCCAAAAGGCACCGAAACCGTCCCAACCGATCCACGGTGCCGACCATCGGCCGTTGGCGTCGGAGGTAAAGGCCACGGCTCGGCCCTGCCCGTATGACCACGAGGCGAGCAAGGGCGGTGATGTACCGTTCACCCGTAGCAACACATCGCCGCGGGCACCGGGCTTGAGCCGCGCCTCAACATAGCCCTTGACCTGCGGCAGCCGACGCTTGGCCGAGTCGGTGAGGAGGGGCGAGCGCGGGTTGGGGACGGGGGTGAGGTCTGCCTCGATCATGGTCTTTTCTTCGGCTTTTTCCTCCAGCTCACCGATAAACAACTCGGGCAGGCTCGCCGGGTCGGTGGTATGGTGGAAAGCCCCACCCCCGTAAGCGGCTAGACGCGACAGCAGGCGCAGATTAGGCCGGCGTCCAACCGCAATGGTCGAGATGGTCATGTTGAGTTCCTGGCGCATGACCGCGACGAGGTCGAGATAATCGCTGCCACTGCCGCCGGTTTCGCCGTCGGTGAGGATAACGATATGCTTGCGGGTGGCGTCTTGACGCTCCAGGTGGCGTTTGGCCTCTTCGAGAGCGGGCAAGAGGGAGGTCCCGCCGGCCGCGGTGAGCCTGTCGATCCGCGACTCCAGGTCGGGGTGAATCTGGCCCAACTCGTTCAGCGGAATGACGGCAAACGGCTCGGTATCAAAGCCAATGACGCCCAACAGGTCGCTCTCCTTCAGGTTGCGGGCCACGCCACGCACGCCGGCTTTGGCGAACAGCAGCCGCTGTTCACGGCGCATACTGCCCGATGTATCAATCACCAGCATCAGGGCCGTCCGCTTTTGTTCTTTTTGGGGCGGCGTCAGAGACACCGGCAGGGCGTGCTCAACCGGCGTGCCGGTGTAGCCGCCCAGCCCCAGGCTCGCTTCGCCGCCGACCATGATGAGACCCCCACCGTTATGCACATAGGTCGGCAGACGGGTCAGCAGGGCCGACGGCAGGCTGTTCTTGTCCACATTATTCAGGACGACCGCGCCGAACGACTCTGGGGCCGGTGCCACTGTTGAAGGAGCAGAGACATCCACGGCCTCAACCGTAAAGCCGCGCGTGCCCAGCACCTGGCGCAGATAGCGGTTGTCGCGCTCCCGGGCGCTGAGCAATAAGACCGTATCGGCTGTGCCGACCTGAACCCAGGCCACCGCCCGGTTATCATCCGGGTGGGCGTCCGGTACGCCGGCCGCTGGGGTGAAAGTCGCCTGGAGTGGAACCAGACCGTCTTCGGACAGGCTGACCCGGCGGGTCAACAGGGAAACACCAGGGGACAGGCTGACCTGCCCCTGCCACACCGGCCGGCCGTGGTGTCGCAACGCCAGTTCTCCCCGCACCGGGCGGGGGTTGCTGTTGTCGAGGACCAGGCTCAGGGCTACGGTGTCTCCCTTTTGCGCTATGCGCGGGGCACCGATACGCTGGATAGCGATATTCGGAGCTGATTCGGCACCCGGCGGAGCAAACGGATAGAGGCGGTGTCGCCGTTCGGCCAGGAGGGGCAGGAGCGGGGCGGCCGAGCCGACTGTCTCCCAGCCGTCGCTCAGCAGGTAGATCGTCACAGAGGAAGCGGTGTGTCTGCCGCGAGGAGTGAACGTGTCGCCTTCCTCTCGATCTGATGACCCGTTCACTTGCTCCGGACTCTCGCCTAAAAGGCTGGTCAGCGCGCCGGCCAGGTTCGTCTCTTCAAGCTGTAAGCGTGGGGGCGGGGCGAGCAGCAAGGGCTCGGCTTGGCTCCACGGTAGCCACTGGCCGCGGCCGGCGAACAGCAGGGTCGGCGTGTCGGGTGTTGGCGCGAACTGCCGGACCGCGGTCTCCCGCATCCAGCGGCGTTGGTCGGGCGTCAGGCTGTGTGACACGTCAAAGGCCAGCAGCAGCCGCGCGCCGGCTGCTGCTGGCCGCAGGCCAGACCAGCCGGCCGCACACAGAATCAACACCCCCACCAGCACAGAGTGCAGCACCAGGCTGATAAACCCGGCCCGAGACCACTGCACCAGCCACAGCAGGGGCAGTCCGGCAAACAGCCACAAAAACTCAGGCCGCTCAAAGGCAAACGACGGCGGCCAGGACGGCAGCCAAAACAGCAACCAGGAGAGAGGTGGAGAAGCGGTATCCATCCCTCATTCCCAGGCTGCGCTGCTGGCTTCTTCCGGCACAGAGGAAGCGGCGTGTCTGCCTCTTGACCGGGAAAGACGATTCTTCTTTGTGCCAAGCCAGCGTTCGAGGCAGACGAGCAGCACCACGGCAACGATAAGCCACGGCCAGACCGGACGCTGGGCCGTTTGCTCCGACCTGAGCGGCGCGGGCACGGCCAGCCGCAAGGGCCGTCCGAGGCGGGATTCCTCGGCACTGCTGAGATTGACGGCCAGGCGGCGCGGCTGTCCATACTCGGTGACGCGATATACCCCCTGCTTGAGCAGGCGCAGACTGTGGCCGGCAACGGGCAGGGGCTGGCTGGCTGGCCCGGAGACCTGGGGGGAGGGTCCACCCAGGGTCAGGCTGGTTCCGGTTTTCAGGCTGGGCGGCAGGCCGGCCTGACCGACCAGCCAACTCAGCAGATTCAGGGTCAGAATTGAGACCGGCAAATTCTGCCGGCCAAGGTAGGGCAACAGGTCAAACCCGACCGCGGCGTAGCGATAGCCGCGTCGTTCGCCGGCCAGGATCAGTGGTCCGGGTGTGGCGTGAACGACCGTTTTGCTCCAGGCCGGCGGCGAGAGGGCCTGGCCAAAGGCGGGCTTCAAGAGCGGAATATGCACATAGCTCACCAGCGGGTGGCCGACCGTCCAGCGGGTCATGTCAGGTTCGGTGGCCGACCGGCCTAAGGGGAAGACGGCATTGCCCTCGGGCGGCAATACAAAAGCGGCATTGCTCGACGGCAGACTCGCCGGCGCGGTCAGGTGAAAAAGCACAAACGGAAAACGGGCGGCCATCTCCGGGCGATAGTCGTGGGGGCTGAGCTGCTCAAGCCTGAGAGAAGGAATCTGGGACAGACCAGAAGCGCGGGCGGGCAACGGCGTGACCAGCAGCCCCGATACCGCCCTCGGTGGGGGCAGGACAGCATAGGCCTCATTATCGAGGCCAAGATCGTCTTCGATCAACAGCCGCGCCCGGTAGCTGCGCGCCACGGGCAAGTCGGTAAAAGAAAAGGTCTCTTGGTCGGCGCTCGCCGCCAGCGACCGGAGTTGCTGACCGGTCTCAGCATCTTCAATGCCGACCCGCCAGCCCTGCGTGGGGGCGACGCCCTCGACCCGCAACGTGGCCTCAACCGTGTCGGGAAAAAAGGGGCTGCGGTACAGGCGAAAGCCGGTGATGCCGAGGTTCGGGCCGGGTTCGCCAAGCTGCACCACCGAGATGTGCGCCTGGGCTGACAAGGCCAGGGGTCTATCGGTAAAGAACACCAGGTGCCGAAAGCCCTCCTCGGCGAAGAGCTGGGTAAAAAACACGGACAAGACCTCGTCGCTCGGGTCGGGGGTATCGCTTGCCTCAATACGTTCGAGCAACCGGCGCAGAGAAGACTCCGATTCAAACGGTGGACCACCTGGGGAAAAGAGTGCCGATGACCAGCCGCGGCCCGAGATGCTCTCCGCGATCTTTTTTGGCGAGGGAGCAGAGGTAAACAGCCCGATACGTTCTCCATCGGGGGTCGTCTGCACGCTGGACCACAGCTCTTGCTTGGCCAGCTCAAACACGCGCGTGGTTCCGTCAGGCCCACGCGCCTGCATACTGGCAGAGGTATCAAGAACCAGGGCGACCGAGCCGCCGCGGCTGTGGACGACCGGACGGGCTGCGCTCAGAATCAACAGCAAGAGAATCAGCAGTTGGAGGAGGAACAGGGGCGCGAGCTGTAAGCGGCCCCACAGCCCTTGTGTGGCCGCGGCGGCCAGACCTTCGTACAGAAACAGGCCGGGGACAACGACCCGCCTGGCCCGCCGACGGAAGAGATAGGGCAGGAGCAAGGCCGGCAGCGCCAGCAACAGGGGGGCCGCGGACGACACCGACAGCAATGAGAAGTCCATAGGTTTGACCCAGCGACCCCTTAGCGCAGCACGCCCAGAGCCGGCAATTCGCGCAGGACAAAATCGTGAACATCACCAAGTGCCTGCGCGCCAGTCACCAATTGCGCATACCGCACCCCGGCCTGATGACACGCACTGCGCAACGCTCGGCTGTGACGCTCCAGGCGCTCAACATAGGCTTTTTTGGCCCGGGCGTCAAAGCGGATCAGGGCCGAGCCACCGCTCTCGCTGTCCACAAAGCGGGCCCCGGCCGGCACGAGCGGCGGGTCGGTCTCGGTCCTGCCCAACACCTGGATGACCGACAGGTCAAAGTTGGCCGCCCGCAGCAGCTTGAGCGAAGCCTGGAACATCTCGATGGAAAAGAGGAAATCCGACACCCAGATCGCTTTCCCCGGACGGTGCAGGGCGTGCAGGTGGCCGGCCAGGGCGGTCGGAGGATGCGGCTGGCCCCGGGGCTGGAGCCTGGTACAAAAATCGTGCAGTTGGACAAAACGTCGCCGCCCGCGAAGAAACGGCGTGGCCGGCTCGGTCTCATCGCTGGTCAAGGCGTGCAGTTTGACCGCATCATCCCCGGCCAGCACGATATAGGCTAGGGCCAGTGTCAGGTTGCGGGCCGCAGCATACTTCTCATCGCCGACCGGATACGCCATTGAGGCGCTCAGGTCGAGGAACAGAGAGGTGTACAGGTCTTCTTCTGCCTGAAAGAGCTTGATGTAATGACGGTCGGTGCGGCAGTACAGTTTCCAGTCAATGGCGCGCAGATCATCGCCCGGGGTGTAGGGGCGATAGTCGGCAAACTCAAGCCCGGCCCCACGGCGGGGCGAAATATGTCGGCCCGGGCGACTGCCGACAAATTGTCGCCGCGACCGAAGCCGGAGGGTTTCCAGGCGAGCCAGAAATTGGGGGGTAAAGACTGCGGGCAGCATGGCCTCTCGCATTCACGCTACAGCACTCCGAGCCGGGCATAGCGTCATCCTATCAGACACGGCATTCGGGGCTAAGGCCGTGCATCATAGCCGTGTTTCGCTCCCGGCGGTATAAAGACAAGGATGCGAGCTTGCTGGCAGAGAGCGCGGTCATCACCGCTGTTGGTCGGTGTGGCGTGTCTGGTCCTGGCCGGCTGGGCTGCTCAGGCGGCCGGCGGCACGCCTCGCTTCGGGGAGCGGGTGGATAGGGGGCTGGTTGAACACGCGCCCATCAGCGAAGCCTCGGGCATTGTCGCCAGTCAAAAAAATCCGGGGGTGCTCTGGGTCCATAATGACTCTGGACAGCCAAACCGGGTGTTTGCGCTCAACTCCCGGGGCGTCCATCTCGGCACCTATGTGCTGAACGGTGTCAAGAACCACGACTGGGAAGATATTGCGCTCGGACCAGGCCCCGAGGCCGGCCGGTCCTACCTGTATATCGGCGATATTGGCGATAACCGGGCGCGACGTGATCTGAAATATATCCACCGTGTGCCAGAACCACGGGTCAGGGCTGGGCAGGCCGCTGGCCAAACCCTGTCCAACATTGAGACAATTTCCTTTCGCTACCCGGACGGCAAACGCGACGCAGAAACCTTGCTGGTCGATCCGATTACAAAAGACCTGTACGTCATCTCCAAACGCGAGCCTCAGGTGCGTGTCTACCGCGCCGCCTCCCCCCAATTGACCACCGCTCCCATCACGCTTGAGCGGGTCGCCACTTTGGCCCTGAATGAGCACGCCGCTCAGGACGCCTGGCTGGTTGGCGGGGATATTTCCCCATCGGGCGCAGAGATTCTGCTCAAGAGTTACCGCGCGGTGTACTACTGGACGCGGAGCCCCGGTCAGACCATCCACCAAGCCCTCACCGCCCGGCCTGTCACCCTGCCCTATCTGCCCGAGCCCCAGGGCGAAGCGCTGGGCTGGAAGGCCGACGGGACGGGCTATTATACGGTCAGCGAGGAGCGGGACAGCGTACCGGCCCGGCTGTACTTTTACCCGCGCCTGCCCGCGGCCGAACGCGCGCCGATTGACACAAACGCCGGGCGGCCCGGGGCCAGGCAGCGGTGGCTGGCCCAGCGCACCGCCCGCGCCTCGTCGTCGGCGTACAAGGAGAGCAAACGCAGCGCTTCGGGGTCGGGCTGCCAGTCAAAGCAGTCTTCGGCCGTGCCAATCACCGAGAGGGGCCGCAGGACCCAGGGCATAGCCCCGTGGATAATAGTGCCGTAGGGCGACAGACGGGCAAACCAGGCGGCCAGACGCGGCTGGAGCTTTTTGACGGCACGGACGAGCCGATCCATTTCGGTAAAAGGCAGCAGGCGCGGCCGACCGCTGTCATGCGTCACAAAGGCGATCTCACGCAGCCGCCGGGTATAATCCGGGGGAGAGGTCAGCAGAGCCGCCCGGTCACGCACAGCAATGCGCTGAAAATCGGCTGGGTCCAGGGTAAAGGCCAGGGAACAACTGGCATACGGCAGCGCGGCCACGGTCTCTCGCCAGGGATAGAAGCGGCCTTTGAGATCGAAAAAGTCCCGCACAATCAGCACCCGGTCGGTACTCAGCGGGTAGGGGCCGGAATCGGCAAGGCCCACATGCGCCTCGGCGTTCAGGTCGAACAGATAGGCTTCCAGCGTCGCCGCACACCGCGCCACCAGCCGGCGCATTTCCCCATCCGCCGGGACCAAACCCTGATACAACTGCTCAACGAGCGCCTTTGGCAAAAAACGGTTGGTCAGGCCGGCGTCGCTATTGTCGAGATGCCCATCGCCCCGATGCGCCGCACTCAGGCACTGCCAGAACTCCAGGACCTCAGCAACATTGTCCTGGAGGGCGTCGGCTGTTTCGGGTGCCAAATCGAGCACAACCTCCCGTCCGACCAGAAAGAAGTACCCCAGCATCCAGATCGACAGGGGCGAAACCGTATCCCCCAGCCGCCTGCCCCGCCGAGCGACACGCTCGGGGCTGGGCGTGCGCCTGCGCATGAGCTGGGGAAAGCCCAAAAAGGCGTGCGTCACGGCCAGCGAAAAGGACTGCTTAACCGGCAGGCGTGTTGGGCGTGGTCCGATCGGCTGGACAATCTCCGCCCGGAATTTCTCCCCCATGCTCAGCATGAGCAGGTCAAGGTCCTGGATATCCTGCACCCCCTCCCCCCTCTTCCTCTGGCGTAGCCTGGTGGGGGAAGAAGGTCAAGGACGCGTGTCCGGCCCAGCCCCTGGCGCATCAAAAACGAGATTGACCCGTCGGGACATCGGAGAGAGAATAGCGCTTATGCCGTGTTGCACCAGCCTTGTCGTGCTTGGAGTCTGCCTGTTTGCCTCAGCCGGTGTAGCCCAAGTTGGGTCAGAACTGATTCCCGATATTTCGCCCACCTTATTCGTTTGTCTTACCAGGGTGCTTAAGGCAGGTGACTAGGCGCATGGCTCCCTGTTTCCAGTAGGTTCTCCAGGCCGGGTTCTCTTGTGGCCCCCCAGCCTTCTTTTTCTCTCTCATTCCAGGCATCCGCACGAGGCCGTACTCGGGCCAAGCTGCGGCAGCGGACAGATAGCCTGCATTTCTCAGAGACAGACTAATCTACCGTTCCAACCATAACTTGATTGTCATCGTTTCTCAAAGAGCACAACGCTCTCTCGGGATGCCACGCGCCCGTATTTCCCCATCTGCTGGGCACTGTTTCCGCGCCAACGTACCACTCGTATTTCCTTGCATATGAGCCCTGCCCGCTCGCCGATTTCCGCGCTGTACTCGTCAACAGGAATGACGCTGCCATCGTAGCGGGCGTTTCCAACCACGAACGCAGCCTTTCCGCCTGCACGACACACACGTTCAACTTCACACAGACAGAGATACATATCAAAAAAGTACCCCCGTAGCATCTGTTGCATACGCTGGTCTCTCACATGGCAAATATTTCTTTCCAGCGATTTCGGTGCTTCGTACCCTTTCGCCGGAGGTCGTTTCGGGCGAGCTTCTGGATGGGAATGGAAACTCTGGTATCTCAGGGCTCGATTTGCCTCCCAGCCATGAAACGCAAACATCAATTCTATACCGAAGATTCGCGTATAGTCGTGACGATTCGGGTATGGCGGCGAAGTAATCACGGCTGAATACGATGCGTCGGGCGCTGGGATGGTGCGGGCATCCGCGACCCGGGCCTCCCAATTGCCAGCGCCTTGGGGTTCCGAGTCACGAACGTCCGATAACATCATCTCGACTCGATCCTTGAAAGAGTTCCACACGTTTTCGGTGCCAGCGCCCTGGCGCAACCACCTCAACCAGCCCCCGTTTGCAACCGCATGACTGAAATGCGGGATGATGGAAATCAACGCCAGCCGAAAGAAGTCTCGCTCCGACGAAGAACCGTCAAGGGTGTCTATACGCGTAGCAATCGTATCGAACGCTTCAAGCCGTCCCTCAGGCAGCGCTTTTCGTACCAGTTCTGGGTAGGTTCGCTTCATAGGCAACGCGCTTCTCGACTGTGAGGCGTGTTGGAGCGTCTGCCCTAGCTTCTCCAAGTTCTCCGGTACAAAAGTAGCTGTCTTGGTGTTCGAGGCAAGAACGGCGAGGGGGGAAAGATCGTAACCTGTCCCCGAAAGGCTCTTTTCCTTCGCGGCCAAGAGTGTGGTCCCCGCGCCCGTAAAGGGGTCAAGGATCGTATCGTGTTCGGTCAATCTCCATTCATCAACTAAAGAGTAGACGAGTTCGCCCGTAAAGCTGTGAGGAAAAAGATACCAGCGGTGGACCGCCTTCTCCCTCGCGGCTCTTGGTGTCATCCAATGTTTCCACTCAGCCCGTTCGGTAACGTGCCACTTCATGACGTGCGATCATGTTCGTGAACCCGGTATCTCCGGTTTACGGTATCTCCGGTTTAGCTGTACCGCCAGCTGTAATCGTATGGGCACTTGGCAATTCCACTTTATCGGCAGTTCCAGGTCCAGGTATGATGTTGCTGACGAGTTGGCGTAATTGTCTTCTGATTTCCCGATCGCGGGTAGTGTCACCCGAACTGCGTAGACCCTGTATTCTGTTTATAGTATTTCTGAGATATTTATCACTGGTAAACAGGTAATCCGCTTTGGCAACGAGCGTACTCGCATAAATAATACTGTCCATAGCTTGCATATAAATCAGCCCATTGATACCCTTTGCCAACTCCAGCACATCGCGCGTTTCGTCACCGCGGCTCATCTTGACAACAACATCCAATTTTTCCAGCAGTGAAGTTAACCCGTCCACCTTCTCCTTGACCTCCTTCAAGTCGTCGACGCCCACTCGGGCGCTGATTTCTTTTTCAAGAAAGCGCGAGTACATCCGGTCCGGCACCCCTTCTCTTGCTGCCCTCAAGAGGGCTCTTCCTCTCGCTTTCCCTGTGAGTAACTCAAGCTCAGAGATGGGCGAGTATTGGACCTGTACACCAGACGAACGGAAATAGTCGACAGTTTCCAGCCCCCGCTTAAGGCTTGGCTTGACATCGGCTTTCGCTTGTTCGTTGATGTTCGCTATCGCCTTCTCTTTGATGTCCTGAGAATAAGGATATAGGGATTTCTCCTGCGCATATTCCAGGTAGATTCCGATGTAATGGAGGGTATTTGTGTCCAGGAATACGACCTTCCAAAAATCCTGTCGATCATTCATGGTTTTGCGTTTCTGTTGGAGCCAAGCTGGGATAAAGCTCTTTTTCGATTGCGTGAAGATAGTCCTCCGTAAATGGGAGTTGCACCTCAGCGTCTGCCTGCCCAAGCGCCCGGAAACACACTTTTATAAGCCGCCTGGGATTCGAGTAGGTGCTGGGATGAAAGAGGATATTGTCAGGAAACGGGAAAAGGGCACCCATTGACTCATCTGTCTCTCCTGAGCGAGTAGCGTCTATCCGGGATTTCATCAGAGCGAGCGCATCCTTGGGCGTCAGGGGTTTGAGATCGAATTTACGGTCCGCAATACGCGCCACAAGAGAGGGTTCAAGGTTTTCGGTAGTCTGGTAAGCATCGGGTGTCATTGAGAGCACAATCCAGAAGTTGAACGGCGCGTTTTCAGCAAGGTTGATAAGACGTTTCAGCGTGGCCAAGTAACCGTGCGCCGCTCGCTTGCTGAGCCGTTTCTGCAGGCCTATTTCCTCGAATTCGTCTATCAGAAACGCAATGGCCTTGGCACTTGTCCCTTGTAAAATTGTTTTCAATATCGCTCCAAAGTAGGGGGCTTCCTCTCCTTCAGGGACCACACTGCCTCTTGAGCGAGGGACGAAGTCCCGGTATTCAAAATACGGTTGCTTTATAGTCTCGGTGACGATCCGAGCGAGACAGTGTGCGATCTCTTCGTCGGTCGTGACTTGCGCATTCAGGATAGCATCCTGGAGGGGCTTTGTCATGTCCGGTTGAGTCCGATGTGGACGAAACGCGTCGGACAAATACTCCTCGAAACCCTCTTGGAAAAGAGACCTCGGATATGGGACAGTCACATACGAGCCTGCCAACTCCCAAATAAATTTAGCAAAATCTTTTCGCCCAATAGTGCGTAATAACATGTTAGCGAGGTCATAGAATTGTACCCCTGGATTGTCGAAGTAGAACGACCTGATCTGACGTTTTGGCAGGATGTCCCTATGGAGCCATTGCAGCAGGCAAGTCTTTCCACTCCCATAGGCGCCATTAATGACAATGGCCTTCACCCCCTCTCCAGTCTGATGAATATCAAGGAGATGTTGCACATCCGTCTTCCATGTCTCCGGCGGAGGTAGAGCCCCCGAAAGAGGCATACCCGTCGCGGCAGGCTCGAAAGGATTAGAATGCAGCCTGAATTTTTGAAGGATGTTGGACATGATGGTCTGTGAACTCCGTGGTTTTCAACACGATGTCTTTGTGTATGCGGAAGTGGGAGATGTAAGGGCCGTTTGAGACTTGGTAGTACTGTCGCAACTCCAGCGTCTCCCTTTGCGCAGAGGTCGCCGTGAGCGTTGCAAGAGCACGAGAGGTCGGGATCAGGACGACGTGATGCGGCCATTCTCGAAGCAGCCAATCGATCGCGTCAAAAAGCGCGCTGATCGGTTGCCGGTGCGCTTCGCAGCACCGAGTAATGAGATCAAGAATGGAGAAGACCGTCCATTCCTCTGAGTTCCGCATCGAGAGGAGGCGGTACGCAATTTGCGGGACAGAGCGGCCGTTTCGCGTAGCGTAAGATCGGGGGCGTAATATAGGAAACATGACCACGCCATCACCGCCCTTTGGACAATATTCGTCTATGAGTCCCAACTCATCACGCGCCCAGTAGCGCACCCCGTAGAGGAGAGCAGCTACGCTTACGGGTGAAGTACACCGTGCTGTACGGCCTGTTGTGTCATTGTGAAAAACCACCTCCCTGGCACGACAGGAGGTATGGCGGGTCCATGTGACAGGACAACCGTTGTGACGAAAACGCACAACGGAATCTGCGGTGACACCCACGGGCATGAACAGATCAAAAAACAGTGTCCTGCATGGTGCATTCTTTAAGACCAACGCGGCGAAATGGTCTTTTGCGGAATCAGTGAGCGTGCGATCTCCGCTAGCCGGGACTGGGTGACAGAGCAACTTGCGAACATCAGGGTCAGCTGCATTGATACGCAGCCTCCGCCCATCTCGTGTGAGTGCACGCAGGCAAAGCAAAGTACGTCGATAGTGGTACAGGGTCGTCGGGGCCGGGGCAGAACGACGCCGGGTAAGCACGAGCTTATTCTCTTGCACCAACTGGTTCATTTCAGCGGCCCTCAGGCCGTTCGGAAAGGCAGCAACGGCTTTCACGATACGATGGAGTCCAGCAAACGAGATGGCGCGCATCCAGTACTGGCTCTGTCGTGTCCTGTCTTTGCCGGACCGTTGTGCCTGCATCATGTCAGCCAATTCTCGGTGTTCGCGTTTCGGGAACCACACTCAACACTAGCACGCAGAACAGCGAAACGATAGTGCGGGCAAGTCCGCGAACGCTCTCCCAGCTAAGCGTTCATCTCCGTCCGCAAGCCTCGGGTTTGTGGCCAGTCGATCTCGCCCTCGGCGTCCAAAACAAGGCCGTACTCGGCCCGGGCCGCGGCAACGGATACATAGCCGTCCACCACGTCTTGCCGGACCAATTCGGGCGCGCGTTCGAGAGGCGAGTAAAAGCCACCCCCGCCCGGCAGCCGCAAGATGACTTTCTGGTCGGGCCGCAATCGGTACTGGGCCTTGGGGTGGGGGCGACTGCCGTCCGATAAGAGAAAATCGCCCAGCCCGCCGTTCTTCCCGCCCTGATAGCCCAGCGCCGGAAATTTGGTCCGGTCATACATGGCCGAGTGGATGACCGGCTCGGACGTTCTGACCGATAAGACCATCTCCTGGCCCAATCCCCCCCGATATCTGCCCGGTCCGCCGGAGTCGGGAATAAGGGCGCGTTGCTCCATGAGCAGCGGCGAGACATTTTCAATGATCTCGGCCGGCACGCCCTGGATGCCGCTGGGAAAGGCCGTGGCCGAGATGCCGTCCTTGTCTGGCCGCGCGCCCATTCCACCTGAAGAGAAGAAGACAGAGGTAAAGTTTTCGCCGTCCGCGCCCGTGCCGGTAAACTGGGTGATCCAGATATTGGCCGCGCCGTCGGCCAGAACGCGATCGGGCACCGCCTGTGACAGCGCGCCAAACACCGCGGTAGACAGAAAGTGGCCGATAATGTGCCGCCCGCCAACCGGTGCCGGAAACGCGCAGTTCAGGATGCAGCCCCGCGGGGCGCTGATATGAATCGGTCGAAAGCTGCCCGCATTATTGGGCACACCGGGCGAGACAGCGCAGGTGAGGGGATAGGTCGTATAGGCCACACAATAGGCAAACGGGACATTGATCCCCCGCTCACACTGGGCCGAGGTGCCGGTAAAATCGACATACAGGTCCGAGCCTTCGACCCGCACCGCAATGTTGACCACGATCGGCTCGTCAAAGCCGTCCATCCGGATTTCGTGCTGGTATGTCCCCCGCGGCAGCTCGGCAATCGCCTCCCGCATCGCCTTTTCCGAGGTCCTCAGGATGGCGTCCGAGAGCTGATCGAGCCCGGGCAGGTCTGCCTCGTCCATGAACTCCAGCAGTTTGGCCCCGCCCACCTCGTTGCTGCCGACCTGGGCCATCAGGTCGCCCTCAACCAGCTCGGGCGCACGGACATTCTGTTTGACCAGCCGGAACAGATCGTCGTTGGGCCGGCCGGCGCGGAAGAGCTTCATGATCGGGACATAGATGCCCTCTTCAAACACCTGACGGGCGTCTGCGCCCAGCATCCGCCCGCCCACATCAACCGCGTGACAGGTGTTGGCAAACAGGCCGACCGGCTGGCCGGCGCGAAAGATCGGGGTGACAACCGTAAAGTCGTTGAGGTGGCCGGAGGTCAGCCATGGATCGTTGCTGATCAGGCTGTCGCCGTCTTCGAGCTGCGGCCACGGGTAGGCGGCCAAAAAGTGGCGCACGGCCAGCGCCATCGTGTTGATATGGCCCGGCGTGCCGGTGACGGCCTGGGCGATCATATTGCCCTGGATGTCAAACACCCCGGCCGACAGGTCGCCGGCCTCGCGGACCACGGTAGTAAACGAGGCGTTCTGGAGGGCTGTCGCCTGTTCGTTGACAATCGAGATCAGGCGGTTCCACACAATCTCCAAAGCGATGGGGTCAAGGGCTTCCATGCGGTCTGTTGTATGTCCTCAGCCCGGCTTGGGCAAGGCTGTGCACAACCGACTGCCTGGCCCCTACTTGCCTCCGGGGGCATGGGCAGGCTAGAAAATGGTGAGGTATCTTGCACAAGCTTGCACAAGGAGGAACAGCATGCCCTTAGACCCACAAGCCAAAGCATTGCTCGATCAATTAGCAGCCGCGGGTGCCCCGGGCCTGAACGAACTGCCGGTTGCCGAAGCGCGGCAGGCCATCAAAGGTCTGTTTGCGGCGGAACATCCCGAATCGGTCTCCAGGGTTGAAGACCGGACCATCCCCACCGTCAACGGACCCGTGCCAATTCGGATCTATGTACCCGAGGGACGCGGCCCCTTCCCGGTCCTGGTGTTCTTTCACGGCGGCGGCTGGGTCATCGGCGACCTGGAGACGCACGATCCGACCTGCCGCGCGCTGAGTAACGCAGCCAACTGCGTCACCGTGTCGGTTGACTACCGCCTCGCCCCGGAACATAAATTTCCCGCGGCCGCGGACGACTGCTATGAGGCCACCAAGTGGACGATGCTCAATATCGCCACCTACCAGGGCGATCCCATCCGGGTGGCCGTTGGGGGGGATAGCGCCGGGGGGAATCTGGCCGCGGCCGTGGCGCTCATGGCCGGCGACCGCGGAGCACCGTCTCTGGCCTTCCAACTCCTGATCTACCCGGTGACCAACCACGCGTTTGATACCGAATCGTGCAAGCAGAACGCCAAGGATTATCTGCTGACGGTCGATGCCATGCAGTGGTTCTGGGGCCATTATCTGGCCAGCGAAGCCGACGGCAAGAACCCGTATGCGTCTCCGCTCCAGGCCAAATACGTCAACAGCCCGCCGCCCGCACTGGTGATTACGGCCGAGTTTGATCCGCTGCGGGACGAGGGTGAGGCCTATGCCGACAAGCTGAGGCAGGCCGGCTGCCAGGTCACTACCTCCCGGTATGACGGCATGATCCACGGCTTTTTCAGTTTCTTTGCCTTTGACGCCTGCCGCAAAGCGATTGACGAGGCCGGCAGCGCACTCAAGGCAGCGTTTGCACAGAAACAGGAGGTCTAGGCCAATGAGCACTGTACACGCATACTCCCGCCCCGCGGCCTACGCCGCGGACACGGTCCGCTCGGCATTCATTCGCCGCACCTACACCCACTTGGCGTTTGCCATTCTGGGCTTTCTGGCTGTTGAGAACATCCTGTTGTCGTGGTCTGGAACGCCGGCCCTGGTGAGCATGATGGTCGGCGGCTATGGCTGGTTGGTCGTTCTGGCGGCTTTTATGGGCGTGTCATGGCTGGCCGACAGTTGGGCCCGGTCGGACACCTCGCCGCGGCTGCAATATGTCGGCCTGGGGCTGTTTGTGGTTGCCGAAGCGGTGATCTTTCTGCCCATGCTGTATATGGCGGTTCATTTCAGCTCGCCCGATGTGCTGTCCAAGGCCGGCCTGATGACGCTCGTGCTGTTTGGCGGGCTGACCTGTATCGCCTTTACCACCCGCAAGGATTTTTCCTTCCTGCGGGGGATTTTAGCCATCGGGGGGTTTCTTGCCCTGGGCGTCATTGTGGTCAGCCTCCTGTTCGGCTTCAGCCTCGGCCTGTTGTTCTCGACCATCATGGTTGCCTACGCCGCCGGCTCAATTCTGTACACCACCTCGAACATCATCCACCACTACCGACCGGATCAACATGTGGCCGCCTCACTGGCTCTGTTTGCCGGGGTGGCGTTGTTGTTCTGGTACATCCTGCGGCTCTTCATGGCCCTGAGCGACGACTGAGACGGTCGGCGGCTCGGGCGAGGGCCGGCCGAGCCCGAGCAGGACGGCCAGGGTGCCGATCAGCAGCAGGACATAGGCCGCCCAGACCGGCAGGCCCCAGGCCACTCCACAATAGCCGGCCAGGCCGGCCAGCAGGGCGCAGTTCAGCGCGTACGGAATCTGGGTCCAGACATGGTCCAGCGGATCGCAGCTTGACGCCGTTGCTGACAAAATCGTGGTATCGCTGATTGGCGAGCAATGATCGCCAAAGATCGCCCCGTCAAGCACCGCCGCAGCGGTCAGCCACACCATTGCGGCCTGCCCATCGGCCAGGCTGTGGGCCAGCGGCACGGCCAGCGGCAGGACAATCCCCATCGTCCCCCAGCTTGTGCCGGTGGCAAAGGCAATGCCCGCGGCCAAGCCAAAGGTGGCCAGCGGCACGGCCAGCGGCGAGATGTGCCCGCTCAGCGTGGACGCCAGAAACAGGTCGGTGTGCAGCACGTCGGCGCAGACGGTTTTCATTGCCCAGGCCAGGACAAGGATAACCACCGCCGGCCAGACCAGCGCGATGCCGCGTGTCCAGGCCGCAATCCCCTCGGACAGGCTCAGGAAACGCTGCGACACGGCAAGGGCGAGGGCCAGGCTCGTTCCGACCAGGCTGGCCAGGAAAAGGACTTGGCCTGAGCCCACGGCCGAGCCGCCGACCGCCCCAAAGGCGAGCCGCCACACCGCGGGCTCAAAGACCGAAAACGAGACCCCGGCCGCCCGAATCGCCCCTGCTCCAGACCACAGCATCCCGCCCACCGCGGTCACAATCAGGGCGACCACGGGCAACACCGCGTGGGACCACGGTGGCAGCCTGTCCGCGGGCGGGCGGACATCCTCAAGCGCCCGGCTCGTGAGCAGTCGGGCACCGTCGCGCAGCACTGTGCCGTCCCGAACAGCCCGCGCCTCGGCCCGATACATTGCGCCAAAGTCGCGGCCCAAGACCGCGTTGCACACCACAAACAGCAGGGTTGTCAGACAGTAGAAACGCAGCGGCAGCGCCAGCAGGAAAAACGCATAGCCGTCCAGGCCCAGCTTCAGGTCGGCGGCGATCTCGCCAAGCAGCCCGACCTCGTAGGCAATCCAGGTCGAGATCAACGCCAGCCCGGCCACCGGCGCACTGGTCGAATCAACCAGATAGGCCAGCTTCTCACGGGAGATCCGCCAGCGGTCGGCAACCGGCCGCAGGGTTGTTCCGAGCACCATCGAGTTGGCATAGTCGTCAAAGAAAAAGAAGACTCCCGCCAGGGCAATGCCGAGCCGGGTCGTCCGACCGCTCTTGGCCGCCCCAAAGAGCGCGCCGACCAGGGCATGAGCTGCCCCGCTGCGGCTCATGACCTGCACCATGCCGACCAGGGTCAGGGTAAAAGCCAGGATGGAAAGATGAAACCCGCTGCTCAGGTTGGCCCAGATAAACGTGTCAAAGCCCCGGGGCAGGGCAACCCAGGGCAGCGGGCCATAGGCCAGAAAAGCCCCCAACAGGACGGCTGCGCCAAGCGAGACAAACAGGTGTTGGAAAAACATCGCCAGCAGAATGGCCAGCACGGGCGGCAGGACCGAATACCACTGGCCGACAGCGTGCGGGCCGGGAGAGGGCAGGGCGAGCAGCAGGGCACAGCTCAGCGTCCAGGACATGACAAAGCCCAGCCAGCGCTTGGGGTCGGCAAATGGAGAGCGGAGCCGCGGCATAGGACGAGCATATCACACGCCGCCGCGCTTGGCCGGGGGCGCGGGCTCTGATACCACCCATAATGATGACTCGCCCGGTCTTTCACCTCATCCTCCACCTGCTGGTACCCGGGCTGGTCGCCCGTCTGGTGTTTCCCTCCCGCTGGCAGAGGGCCTGGCTGATCATGCTGCTGACTATGGCCGTTGACCTTGACCATCTCCTGGCCACGCCGGTCTACGACCCGGACCGCTGCGGGATTGGCTTTCATCCGCTGCACTCGGGCCCGGCGATTGTCGCCTACTGCCTCCTGACGCTCATCCCGGCCACGCGGATCGCCGGCCTTGGTCTCTTGATCCATATGCTCCTGGACGGCATAGATTGTGTCTTCATACCGTGATGGAAGAGCAACAGATTATCGACTCCTGGCAGGAGCGCGTCCGCGCTTACCAGCGGCTCACCGAACGCTGGCCGATCTTTGGCCGGCTGGCCGGCCTGGAACTGGTTCACACCCAGACCGACACCGCTCGCCTGCCGCTCAGCTTTTTTCTCGATTTTGCGTCCATGTCGTCGGATTTTCCGGCCGGCTTGTCGCCGTCCCGGTGCGCGGTCGTAATTTCGGACCGCCCGGGCCGAGGTGAGCATTCAAACGATTCGCTTTGTCCTGCAAAAACGGGCCGCGGGCCCATGATTCGGAGAGCGTCGGAGCGCGTATGCAAGCACCCGCCATGTCTGAACTGACCCCCCGGACCGTCCTCCTCGGCCTGGTCTTATCGGGCGTCATGGGCGCGGCCAATGTGTACCTGGGGCTGAAAGTCGGCATGACCGTCTCAGCTTCCATTCCGGCTGCGGTCTTGGCCATGCTGCTCCTGCGGATCGTGATGCGCGGCGGGACGATTCTCGAAGCCAACCAAGCCCAAACGGCCGCCTCAGCCGGTGAGTCGCTGGCCGCCGGTATTATCTTTACCATACCCGCCCTGGTCCTTATCGGGGTGTGGCAGCGCTTTGACCTTGTCCTCACGACGCTGATCGCCTTGAGCGGCGGACTGTTGGGCGTGCTGCTGATGATTCCGCTCCGGCGCGTCTTTGTCGTGCCCCCCAACCCGACCCTGACGTTTCCCGAAGGCGTGGCCTGTGCGGCCGTCCTGCGAGCCGGGCAGCAGACCCACGCCGGCGCGGCCGACGCCCGGGCGGTCCTGCACGGGGCGGTGTTCGGCTTTGGGTGCAAACTGCTGATCGGCTTTGTCGGACTGCTCAAAGGCAGTCTGGAAGGGGCGGTCGTGCTGGGACACCGGATTTTCTATCTGGGGGGGGATATTTCGGTCGCCCTGCTGGGCGTTGGAATGATTGTCCAACTCAATATCGCCCTGCTCATCTTCCTGGGCGGTGCCCTCGGCTGGCTGGTGATCCTGCCGCTGCTGGGCGCGTCGCCACCGCTGCTCAACAATCCGCTTGAGGGCGCGTATGCGATCTGGTCAAGTCAGGTCCGCTATATCGGTGTGGGAGCGATGGTGGTCGGTGGCCTGGCGGCCATCGTCCAGGTTCGACACGGGCTTGTCCAGGCCGTGCATGTGCTGTTCGGGACCGACGGACAGACCGCTCGGACGGACGCGGCCCCTGCGGCGACAGCCCGCGACCTTTCCTTTGGCACGATCATCACCCTCAGCCTCGGGTGTGTCGCACTCATCGGCGGGCTGTACGCCGTCC
Organism: uncultured Binatia bacterium (SeqCode); assembly: GCA_965200965.1. Classification (GTDB taxonomy): domain Bacteria; phylum Desulfobacterota; class Binatia; order Bin18; family Bin18; genus JAAXHF01. Next base: position 2,920,584 of record OZ241744.1, on the reverse strand, counting down.
TGACCCAGCGGCCCGGCGTCAGCCTGCTGACCACGCTGATTATGCTGGTCATGGCCTTCTTCTTCACCGCGGTGGCGAGCTATATTGTGGGGCTGGTCGGCAACTCGAACAGCCCGGTTTCGGGCATGACGATTACCGCGGTGCTGTGTACCGGCGGGCTGCTGTTGCTGTTTGGCTTCAGCGGCCCGACCGGCATGGTGGCCACCCTGGGCGTAGCGGCGATTGTGTGTTGCACGGCGTGTACGGCCGGTGACGTGTGTAATGACCTGAAGACGGGTCAACTGGTGGGGGCGACACCGTGGCGTCAGCAAGTCATGCAGATTGCCGGGGTGGCGGTTGCCGCGCTGGTCATGGTCCCGGTGTTACAACTCCTGCACGACCACACCCCGGGCGGCATTGGCGGCAAAGAGCTGGCCGCTCCGCAAGCGCAACTGTTTGCCAGCCTGGTCCGTGGCTTTTTTGGCAACGGCCAGCTGCCGTGGTCGCTGGTCGGCCTCGGCGCGGGCCTCGGCGTCTGTATTCTGCTCATAGACCGGTTGTTGCGGGGCACACCGTTTCGTGCCCACCTGATGCCCATCGCTGTCGGCATGTATCTGCCGTTCGGCCTGTCGGTCCCGATCCTGCTCGGCGGGATTGTGGCCTTCTTGCTCAGCAGCAGGACCGCCGGGCAGTCACCTCAAGTCCAGCCCGGCGTGCTCCTGGCTTCCGGGGCTATTGCCGGTGAGGCCCTGATGGGGGTTGGGCTGGCCCTGCTGGCGAGTATCGGGGTTGCCCGGCTGTCGCTCGGGCTGCCCGATGGGCTGCTGACCCTGCTGACCCTGGGGGCGGTGGTGTGTACCCTGGTGTTCTTCTATCGGGGAGGGCGGGAGTCGAAATTGTGATTTCGTCCGCCTCCAGAGCCGTTCCGTCCCAAAACTTGACTCACCCCCCTTCCTCCGTCGTATTATCCCACCCGCAAACATTCTTTTGGGAATCCCGACTCACGTCGGGCTACCCGCTGAATAGAACAGCCTCAGAGCCCGGCGAAGGGTAGCTCCCTGAGCCTGGGTGAACAGGCGGGGACTATCCCTTTCCCAAAAGAGATGTTTGCAATGGCCCGGCACACCGCCGTGTCGGTCGCCGTGCGTGCAAGCGTGTGATTGCACCCTACAATGATGAGGCTGGGAATGGAGCGGTACGCCATGACAGGGAAGATTCCGGATTTCCCGGTGCCGGAGAACACCGGCACTGTCTCAGGAGAGGAAGGTGTGACGGGATGAAACTGCTGAGAATCTGCATAGGAGCATGGGCCCTGCTTTCCCCATTCGCCACAAGTGCTCACGCAACGACGGTGTTGTCGACCGCATTTCCCGCCCTGGTCCACGAGGCCGCCCTGGTAGTCGTGGGCACGGCGCAGGCTATTGAAGCGGCGTGGAACGAGGCCACAGAAACCCCGTATACCCTGGTGACCTTCACGGACCTGGACGTGCTCAAAGGAAGCCACAGCCACCCCACCCTGACCATCCGCTTGTTGGGCGGCCCAGCACCGGACGGAACCTCACTCCAGATAGCCGGGGTCCCCGCCTTTTCCCTCGGCGAGCGGTCGATCCTGTTTGTTACTGGCAACCACCACTATGCCATTCCCTTCGTGGGCCTGTGGCAGGGCGTGTTCCGGGTTGTCCCGGACCCGGCCAGTGACACGGAAACCGTGTACACGCACGACATGCAGCCCCTGACCAGCCTGCCCGGCAGTGAGGGCGAGTTCCTGCACGCCGGCCCGTCGGTTCAGGCATTGCGCCAAGCGGCCGCATCGCCCATGACCCTGGACGACTTTGCGGCAGCCGTTGAACAGGAGGCGGCCCATGACTAGGTGCCTCCTGATGGCGGGAGTCGGGTGCATCCTGATTGCAACGGTCGGGGTCAGTGCGGCGTTTGTACGCTCGAGAACCGATAATGGACGGCCAGTTTACTGGAATCCGACAAGAGCGGGATAGGGGTCATCTCAGGCTGGGTCTGTTCTGCCAGGACGGTAGAGGTGCAAGTCGATACTCATCCAAGGATGCGGATGGCGTATGGAACGCCTCGGGGTGATACCCGGGCGGTGTGTGGAGATACAAACAACGGCTTTGGACTGCTCATCAACTGGAACCTGTTTGGGACCGGCGGGCATACCATCCGCTTATATGTAGACGGGGTCCTCACCAGGTCTTCACGGTTTACGGTATCTACGCTTGGGCTTGGGGAGTTTGTCCGTGGCCTCCAAGGTTCCTATACGTTGCCGGACTTCCCCCGGGTTGGCCGAGAAACCTCTATCCGCTGGCAGGAAAGTTCACAGAACTTCGTTATTGATGGGGTCAGGTGAAGGCCGGACACATAATCCGCCTTGCCTCAGCCGGGCCAGGCGGAATAGTGCATGACGTGGGTGGCAAAGGCAGTCATCTCGGGGACTTGGGCCGCCACCGCTACCTGCTTCACGCCCAACGCTTGCATGGTGCGGATGCGCTCCCGAATCTCCTCGGGTGTCCCGGTCAGGGTGGTCTCCTTGATCATCCGCTCTGTCACCAGCGGCGTGTGCTCGGGTTTGAACTCGGCACAATAGCCGGTGTACAGCTCGAGGTGGCGGGTCTCGATTGGAGCGGTCGGCGTGCGGTAGGCGTCTCGAAAGCCCATCAACTCGTCACGAATGTCACCCGGCAGTTGATAGGGATCGCTCACCGACAGGGCAAAGATGTTGCACTCTGAGACGACGAGCGGCCCTACCGCCCGCTGGAGGTCGGCGAGGCTCTCTCCGGGTGTGGTAAAGTGCAGGGCGGTGAGGACCAGGATGTACAAGTCCTCCAGCCGCTTGCCGGCCCGTTCGGCTCCGCGCCGGACATGGCTCAGGGTGTATTTGAGCAGACTGTCGCCAACCGTCCCAAACAGGATCACCCCATCGCCGATTTCTCCGGCCAACTCCAGCGTCTTGGGTCCACTGCCGGCCACATAGACCGGGATGGGATCGCTCAGGTTGATGAACCCGTCGTCGGGATTGAGGAAGCGGATCATACGCCGCCGCTCGCCCTCCTGATAGGGGACGGTCGCTCCACTCAGCAGGCCGCGGCACACCTCAATATGGCTGCGTAGCTCGGCACGCCTGGCCGCCGGCATTCCGAGTGTCCGCCTCGAGGTGTTGCCGGTGCCGATGCCCAGAATGACCCGGCCCGGGGCAAGTGCGTTGAGGGTGGCAAAACTCCCGGCCGTGACCGGAGCAATGCGCGAGCTGGGATTGGTGACGTTGGTGCCCAGTTTGATCGTCGTTGTGTTGGCCGCACACAGGGCCATGCACTGGTAGACATCGGCCCACACCATCTGCGAGTCGCCAAACCAGGCGTGGCTGAAGCCCTGGCGTTCGGCCAGCGCCACGTCCTTGTAGCTGTCAACGTGGGAGAGAAAGATCACCCCGAAATCCATCGTCGTCTCCTTTGTCTCAAAGCCCTAGGACAGAGCACCACCGCACGAACTCCCCGCGCCTGCCGTACAGCCGTAACAGTGCGAGCCGACTGCAATGGCGCGCTGTTCCAGCGCCCGGACGAGTCTGTCGGTCGGCTGATCTCCCAAGCGCAGAGGCACAGTGTGGCCAAGGGTGAGGTTCAGCATCTGGTTGAAGTCGCAGTCGTACACAAAGCCGTCCCAGGACACACTCACCTGAGAGCGACACATCAGGCCCTCCAGCGTGGCCGGGTTGAAGGCATCGGCCAGCAGCTGCATATAGGCGTCGAACTGACCCTCACGCTCCAGGCTGTGGGCAAAGCGGGCAATCGGCATATTCGTGAGGGTGTACAGATGGTTGAACACCAGACCGAAGCGCGCCCCCAGCTCACGCTTGTAGTCTGCTTCCAACTGCTGTTGCGAGGGGGGCAGCTGAGGCCCGACCGGGTTGTAGACAAGATTCAGGGTCAGCCCCGAGCCGTCTTGACCGTAGCCCAGGGCGTTGAGGGTCCGCAGGGCTTGCATTGACTTGTCGTACACCCCCTGACCGCGCTGCCTAGTGACGTTCTCCTCAGAGTAACACGGCAGGCTGGCGATGATCTCTACCCCCATCAGGGCGAGAAACTCGGCCAGGTCTTCTTGCCCAGGCTCGAACAGGACGGTGAGATTACAGCGGTCAATGACCTGACGGCCGGCGCTACGCAGGGTTTTCACGGCATACCGAAAAGACGGGTTGAGTTCTGGTGCGCCGCCCGTCATATCGACCGTGTGGGCACCGGCCGCGCGAACCAGGTCAAGCGCCAGGTCGATCATTGAGCGGTCCATGATCTCGGTCCGCTTGGGACCGGCGTCAACGTGACAGTGCCGGCACGCCTGGTTACAGCGTTTGCCCAGGTTGATCTGCACGCGCTCAATGCGCACCCGGCGGAGCCGGCCAGCCGTGTGGCACGCGCGTGAGGCAAAAGCAGGGATTGGCATAAAAACCTCTGATTGCAAAACCCCGACACCGACGATTCATCTTCATGCCGGAGCAGTGCGTCCTCTCCTCCTGACCCGGTGGTGACAAGCCACCTGCTCAGGCTGTTTCGATCAGCTCGAGAGCGGCCTGGGGGGTATCCACCACGCCGTACACCCCGCGGAACCGTTCGTGGATGAACGCCTCTGCAAAAGCCCGGTCAAAGAAGGTCAGCAGCGGGGTGAAGAAGTGATTGATGTTCACAAAAACGACCGGCTTGGCATGAAAGCCCAACTGCTTTAAGGCCATGATCTCGGAGACTTCTTCAACCGTACCGAAGCCTCCGGGCAGAACAATATAAGCATCGCCCAACTCTTCCAGGCCCTGTTTGCGGGCGCGCATGTCGGTGACAACGCGCATCTCGTGGCCGCCCTGGGCGTAACCCCGGTCAAGGAAGTCTTTGAGAATCACCCCCTTGACCCGACCGCCCTCGGCCAGCGCAGCGCTGGACAACGCGCCCATCAGGCCGATATTGCCGCCGCCGTACACCAGGGTGTAACCACGCCGGGCGATCAGCCGCCCCAATACGTCGGCTTGGGCGGTGTACACCGCGGACAGCTGCCGACTTGAGGAGCAGTACACGGTCACGGCAAGCGGGCTGGGAGAGAGCGGCATGGCATCAGATAAGCAAAGACAAACGGGTCAGCCCGACACCCCATCCATTGACGCCCATTCAACAATCGGGGTCAGCCGGCGCTTGGCAATCACGCCCTTGGCTACAAGTCCCTGAAAGGTCTCAAAGGTCTTGGCGTGGTCCTTGATGTCAAGGACGAGAACCATTTTCGGCTCTTCGTTGGAAGCCCACGGACCGGCTTTGAGGCTGACCCCTTCGGGAAACCCCGTTGTCCCGTCGAGTACGCCCTTGAACATCGCCTTCACCTCGTTGGTGCGATCTGGATTCCAGTAGATTTCATCGAGATACAGCGGCATACGATTTCCTCCTGTGTGTGGTCTTCGGCTCGCTCTCCCCCAGCTGCGGCCTACCATAGAGCGGCACGGGGCAAAGGGCAAGCCGGCGACTTCGTTCAAGACATTGGAGACGGTGGGACCGCCAGACCAGGGAGTGAGCGCAATACTGGCCGGGATGCGACCAGCAAGGACTTGGTAAGGAAGGTGACATGAGGCGTATTCAGTTTGATCTTTTCTCCGGTTTTCGTAGCTGGGTGCAATGGCATATCAGACATCGTTCCGGGCCCACGATGGTGGTGGGGATAGTAGATAACATCCACAAAGAAGAAACCGAGCAGGCTCAATCCAGGAGTGAACGGAGCAAGAACGAAGCAGAGCAAAAGCGGCTGCCCCGTTCTGAATATGAAAGATGACATCTTCAAAGCCGACCCCTCGGACACTCTTGAGAAACGCATTCTTCTCCTCGTCCCAGTCACAATCGCTCACCGCGGGTCAATATGCTCCGCAGGTGTGCTTTCTGTCAAGATCAAGCGGCCGGCTTTGCCGGGCCGGGTCGGTGTGCTATGGTCTGGCGGGCAAGGAGAAGGGAGCGGATGTGCCACGCGGAGCAGACGGGGTTGTCGGGGCGCTGAAAGACGCCGGGGTCGATACCATCTTCGGCATCCCCAGCATTCACAATATCGCGCTCTATGACGCCCTGCGTCGCCAGCCGTCCATCCGGCATATCGTCTGCCGGCACGAGGCCGGGGCGACCCATATGGCCGACGGCTATGCGCGACTCAAGGGTCTTGGCGTTCTTATTTCATCCACCGGGCCGGGGGCCGGTTTTACCATTTCGGCACTACAGGAAGCCTGGGGCAGTTGTTCGCCGGTCCTGATGCTGACGACAAATATCGACGCCGCCAAGATCGGCCAGGGTTTGGGCAGCCTGCACGAACTCGAGGAACAAACCGCGCTGTTCCGCACCATCACCAAAGCGACCTTTACGCCCCGCGTCGGGGATGATCTACGGGCGCTCACGACACAGGCGATTCAACTCGCCACCAGCGGCCGGCCCGGCCCGGTATGTGTAGAAATCCCGACCGATATCCTGGCCGGCGAAGCGACCCACGCGGCCGTGTCGCCAGCCGCTCCCGACCCCCCAACGCCCCCGCCACTGCCATGCCAGCTTGACGAAGCCGTTGCCCTCCTGCGCCGGGCCAGACAGCCGGTCCTGCTGGCCGGCACCGACGCGGTCCGCGCCGGGCTGGCGGCCGAGGTGACCGCGCTCGCGCAAGCCTTGTGCGCCCCGGTGCTGACCAGCACCCCGGGCAAAGGGGTGATTGCCGAAGATCACCCCCTGTCTCTGGGCAACGCCGCCCGCCGACTGGCCGTCCACGAGGTAATACCGCACTGCGATGTGGCCCTGGCGATTGGAACCCGGCTGCGGGAGGTCGATGCCAAGCGTCGCGGGCTGACGCTGCCCGAGCAACTCATTCATGTGGACTGGGACGAACGCTGGATCGGCAGAAATTACCCGACTCCGCTTCCGCTGATTGGCGATGTGCCGGCAATTGCGCGTGCGCTCAGCGGCCAATTGGAAGGCGAGCCATACACCGGTCCCCGCCAGGAACGGGTCAAAGCCTGGCGGCAACAGGCGGATGAGGCCCAAGCCCGACTCGAAAGCGATCTGCCCGCCGTGCGCTATCTCAAAACGATCCGCCAGGGCCTGGTTCGGGACAGCGCGCTGGTTATTGACAACACGCAGCTCGCCTACTGGGCCGAGTATTTTTACCCCTCCTATCGACCAAACGGCCTGGTCGGAGCCAAGGGCTCGGGACTCTTAGGCTTCAGCTTTCCAGCCGCAGTCGGCGTCAAGCTCGCCTGTCCCGACAAACCGGTCGTCGCCATCATTGGTGACGGTGGCTTGTTATACACCGCCCAGGAGCTCGCCACCTGTGTGCAGCATCAGATCGGCTTTCCGCTGATTGTGGTCAATGACAACGCCTATGGAGTGATCGGCTATTTGCAACGAGTGGCCTATCGAGAGGAGTACCAGGCCCGCTTGACCAACCCGGATTTTCTGGCCTTTGCCAGGGCCTTTGGCGTAGCCGCCAGCCGAGTCACCTCGCCCGAGGGTCTGGCCGAGGCCCTGGAACAAGCGCTCCGTCATGGCGACATGCACCTGATCGAGATGCAAACAACCATTGATACCCCGCCGTTTGGGCGCTACCAGGCCGAACAAGAGGAATCCAGCTATGTCACACCGTCGTACAGCAATTTGGGGCTGGGGCTATGAGGATGAGCAGCCAACGCCGGACCAGCAGCACGCCATTGCCAAGGCCCTGGCCACCAGTCTGGGCAAAACAGATATCGATCTGCGTCCCCTGCCCAGGGTCGAAGACCTGGAACTCCGCCGGCCGCGCATCACACCGCCGGCTTCTTTGCAGGCCATATGTTCCGCCACACCCTACGACCGGGCGGCCCACTCCTACGGAAAAGCCTGCCCAGATCTGTTGCGGGCCGTCCGCGCCGAGTTTCCCAACCCGCCCGATGTTGTCGCCTTCCCCACAACTGAGCGCGACCTTGTTGCGGTCCTTGACTGGTGTTATCAGGTCGGAGCGGCCGCGATTCCATTCGGCGGAGGGTCAAGCGTCGCCGGTGGGGTTGAGCCGCCGCCCAGCGATACCTGCCCGGCCAGCGTCTCGATAGACCTGCGGCACCTCAACAGGGTGCTGGACATCGACACCAGTTCCCGGGCCGCCCGCATCCAGGCTGGTGTCTATGGACCGGCGCTCGAGAACCAGCTGCGGCCGCACGGCTATACCCTGCGCCACTATCCGCAGTCGTTCGAGTTTTCCAGCCTCGGCGGCTGGATCGCGACCCGCTCAGGCGGCCACTTTGCCACCCTGTACACCCATATTGACGACTTTGTCGAATCCCTGCGGGTGGTGACGCCGCGCGGCACGCTCGAATCGCGGCGGCTGCCTGGCTCCGGGGCCGGCCCAAGCCCGGACCGTATGTTTATCGGCTCAGAAGGGATTCTGGGCATTATCACCGAGGCGTGGATGCGTCTTCAGGACCGGCCCGTCTACCGCGCCTCTGCCGGCGTGCATTTTGAGCAGTTCGAGTCCGGCGTGGCCGCGGTGCAGGCGCTCAGCCAGGCCGGACTCTACCCGGCCAACTGCCGGCTGCTTGACCCGGCCGAGGTCACCCGCAACAAGGTCAGCGACCGCCCGGGGGCGATGCTGATGCTGGGCTTTGAATCGGCCGACCACGCGTTGGAAAGCTGGATCACGCGTGCCCTGGAGTGCTGCGCCGACTACGGCGGGACCACCCTCCACGGTCCGGTCATTCGAGGCGGCGGACAGACAGCCGGGCGTGCCGGCTCGGTCGGCGACTGGCGCGATGCCTTTCTGCGGATGCCGTATCAGATGGGCACGACAGCGGCGATGGGGGCGATTTTCGATACGGTCGAGAGTGCCATTCCGTGGCAGGATTTTGCCGCGTTTCACGCCGGGGTACAGGCCGATATCCAGAACGCCCTTGACGAAGTGTGCGGCGGTGGCTTGCTGTCGTGCCGCTTCACCCATGTCTATCCAGACGGCCCGGCCCCGTACTACACCTTTACCGCCCTCGGCAGCCACGCCGATGCCATCCAGCAGTGGCAGGAACTCAAGACCGCGGCCGCGGACGCCGTAGTCAAATACGGCGGCACAGTCACCCACCACCACTCGGTCGGGCGTATCCATCGGCCCCAGTACGACCGCCAGCGTCCAGAACTCTTCGCCACCGCCCTGCGGTCTGCCAAGCAGTCACTCGACCCCAAGGGCCTGCTGAATCCCGGCGTCCTGATTGACCCCTGAGCAACAAGGAAGACCACGATGTGGTCTATGAGCACCCGGGCCGGGAGACCGGAGCCAGCGTCTTTGTGGCCCGACCGGGCGGCAAGGTCGTGACCTGCGCCTCAACCGCCGGCTATGACCATGAGTACGACAACCGCTATCTGTGGATGAACAAAAAGCAGATTATCGGCTCCCAGTTCGCCAACTCCCGTGGCCTGGGAGGCCAACCGGCTGGTGGTCAAACGCGCCATTCACCCCCTGCTGTCAGAAACCTATCTGCTGGAGGACACCGGGGAGGCCGCCTTGCAGGTCCATCACAACAAGCAGATCGGCAAAATCGGCGTCCTGTGCCTCGCCCCCCCAGGATGGCTTGGGCGTCAGCGACGAAGAGGGCCGGGCGCGGCACATCGGGCAGATCACCCTGTATCGGAATGCGGTCAGGGGAGAGTTCCGCCTGGTGAAAACAGATCCCTAAAATCCCCTTGCCCTTTGCCCTGGGCCGTTCTATTCCTGGCCCATGTCGTCTGTCACTGTCCGCCCGGCCAGCGCCGCCGATGTTGACATCATCCTGTGCTTCATCAAGAGCTTGGCGGCCTTTGAGCGCAAGCCTGAGGCGGTCAAGGCGACGACGCGGGACCTGCTGCGCGACGGTTTTGGCCCACAGCCCAAATTTGAAACCCTGATTGCTGAGCTGGACGGTGTTCCGGTCGGCTTTGCCCTCTTTTTTCCGACCTACTCCACCTGGGAAGGCACGGCTGGCATTCATCTCGAAGATATCTTTGTTGAGGAAGCGGTACGCGGCCAGGGGGTCGGGGAAAAACTGATGCGGGCACTGGCCGCCATTGCCGTCCGTCGCGGCTATGCCCGGCTTGAGCTCCAGGTCCTGGACTGGAACCCGGCCCGGACCTTCTACCGCCGTCTCGGTCTGGAGTGCCTGGAGGAATGGCTGTCCTACCGGGTCAGCGGCCAAGCCCTGCGGGCGCTGGCCGGCCCATTCTGATAAGGCCGCAAGGGTTTTTTCTGGCGCGGCTCAGTCCGCAATAGGCTCTTCGCCGACCCCGGCGACATGGGCCGGGCCGGGCGTACGGCGGAAGCGCAGCCAAGCCACGGCCCGGCGCAGCCGCTCAAGCAGCCTGGCCAAGCCGGCTTCCATGTCGTCAAACAGCGAGTAGGCGACCGGCGTCACCAGCAGGGTAATCAGCAGACACAGACTCTGCCCGCCGATCACCACCACTGCAATGCCGCGGTGGCTCTCGGCCGCCGGCCCCTGACCGATGAGGATCGGCACCATGCCGGCTACCAGGGCCAGGGTGGTCATCAGAATCGGTCGCAAGCGCTCACGGTTGGCCCGCAGGATGGCCTCGTCACGCGGGATGCCCTGGGCGCGCAGGTTGATCGTATGGTCAATCTGGAGGATTGAGTTCTTCTTCACAATCCCGAACAGCAGCAACATACCCAGAATTGCAAACAGAGCCAGATGCTGATCGAACAGCCACAGGGCCAGCAGGGCAAACGGCACTGCCAGGGGCAGCGACAGCATGATCGTAATGGGATGCAGAAAGCTCTCGAACTGAGCGGCCAGAATCATATACATGCCGATGATCGACAGCAGAAAGGCAAGCTGGAAGCTCTCCATCATCTCGGCAAACATCTTGCCCATACCCGAGACGCCGGTCGTATAGCCGGGCGGCAGGCCCATGTCTTCAACCTTGGCGTCAATGTCGGCAATCGCGTCGCTCAGCGCCTTGCCCTTGGCCAAGTTGGCCGTCAGCGTAATCTGGCGCTGGCGCTCCTGGCGGTCAATCTGGACCGGGCCGGTGCCCGGAATCATGTCCACCAGGCTGCTGAGCTGGACCTGTCCGACCGCGGCCGAGGGGATGGCGGCCTGCTGGATGACCTCCGGCCGGTTGCGGCTCTCGGGGGCGAGGCGCAGGCGCACATCGTAGAGTTCGTCGCCCTCGCGGTAGGTGGTGATTTTCTCGCCGGCAACCATGATGCGGATGGTGGAGGCAATATCCGCGGCCTCAACACCAAGGTCGGAAGACTTGCGGCGGTTGAGGTGGACTTGCAGTTCAGGGTTGCCGCCCTCGTAGCTCGAGTCCACATCGCGCAGACCGGGAATCTGCCGGGCCTCGGTTGTCAACGCCTCGGCGTAGTGGTGCAGGGTTTCCAATTCCGGGCCACGCAGGTTGTAGGACACGTCAACGTTCTGCACGCCGCCGCCGCTCACCGGCAGAATCTGGTCTACGCTGATGCGCATACCCGGAAAACCCTGGACCTTCTCCCGGGCCAAGTCCATGACCTGGTGCTGCTTCAGGTCGCGTTCGGTGTAGTGGTTGAGCAGGACGACGATCTTGGCCCTGGTGACCGACTCGCCAACGACCGAGCCGATCTCGGTCAGCAGATGGGCAACGCCCGGCAAGGGCTGAATCTCGGCCTCAATCTGGCGGGTAACGGCATCGGTCTGGGCCAGCGAGTAGCCGGGCGGGGTTTTGATGTTGATCTCAAACTCGCCCCGATCATCGCTGGCCATCAGGCTGGGCCGAACGAGGCCGGCGATCCACGGGGTGGCGATAAACAGCCCCAGGGTCAGACACACGACCACCCAGCGGTGGCGCATAGACCAGGCCAGCATGGCCGTATAGCTGCGGTCAATGAGTCGGTAGAAGAGCGACTCGCGCGATGAATGGGCCTTGTGGTCGCTATTCTTGGGCAGGAAGCGGGCGCACATCATCGGCGTCAGGGTGAACGACACCAGCAGCGAGACCATGATGGCAAAGGCCATTGTAAAGCCGAAGCTACTGAGCCACATGCCAATGATGCCTTTGAGGAAGCCGACCGGCACAAAAATCACCACCAGCGACAAGGTGGTGGCGCTGACCGCCAGGCCGACCTCGGCGGTGGCGGCCCGGGCCGCCTCAAACGGGTTCATGCCCTTCTCTTCAATGTAGCGGTAGATGTTTTCCAGGACGACAATGGCGTCATCAATCACAATGCCTACGGCCAGGGTCAGGCCGAGCAGCGTGATCCGATTGAGCGAGTAGCCGGCCGCGGCCAGCAGGGTATAGGTAGCAATGATCGAGACCGGGATGGAGACCGCGGCAATAATGGTTGAACGCAGGTTGCCCAGAAAGAAAAACACAATGATGCTGGCAAATATCGAGCCGAGGATGAGATGCTGTTCAACCTCGTGGACCGAGGCTTTGACAAACTCTGACTGATCGCGGGTGATGCGGGCGTCCAGCCCGGGCGGCAGGAGCTTCTGGACCTCGGTCAGGCGTTCCTGCAGGGCCTCAACCGCATCCACTGTGTTGGCCCCCGACTGCTTGCGGATCACCAGCGACACGGCATTCTTGCCGTCGTAGCGGGACAGCGAGCGGGGTTCTTCAACCCCGTCTTCGACCCGGCCAATGTCGGCGATGGTGATCGGCACGCCGTCTGTGGTCGCCACCACAATATCTTCAAACTCGCGGACCGACTTGACCCGACCGAGGGTGCGCAGCACGGTCTCGCCGCTGTCCTGGGTGATCCGCCCACCGGGAAACTCGACATTCTGTTTGGCCAGCGCTTCGGCTACCGTGCGCATTGACAGCCGGTAGGCCATCAGGCGTTCGTGGTCAAGCAAAACCTGTATCTCCCGCTTGCGCCCGCCAATAATGTCAATCGCCCCCACCCCGGTCACCGACTCCAGCGGCTCCTTGACCTGGTTTTCGGCGATTTCGGTCAGTTCTTTCAGGCTCCGGAAGCCGGAGACCGTAATCGTCGCAATAGGCGTGGCGTCAATATCAAACTTCTCCACAATCGGCGGGTCGGCGTCTTGGGGCAGCTCGGCCAGAATTGTGCCGACCTTGTCGCGGACTTCCTGGGCGGCAACGCCGAGGTCTTTTTCCAGGACAAACTGGACGATCACCTGCGAGAGCCCTTCTCGGGTCACCGAGCGCAGTTCATCAATCCCGCTGACCGTATTGATGGCCTCCTCAATGATCTTGGTGATCTGGGCCTCAATTTCTTCCGGGCCGGCACCCGGCAAGGTGGTGGTCACGGTGACAACAGGCATCTCGACCTTGGGCATCAACTCCAGGGTCAGGCTGCGGTATGAGAACCAGCCGGCCACCACCAGCACGCCGATCAGCATGGTGGCAAAGACCGGCCGGCGAACACAGATATCGGCGAGAATCATGGGGCCTCCGCGCGGTGGACCTGCACCGCCATGCCCTCGGCCAGACGGTTGAGGCGGCTGACGGCGATCACTTCATCCTGGGCCAGCCCTTCGGCGATCTCGACCCAGTCCCCGTCCTCAACCCCGGACCGCACCTCGCGCGAGACAACGATATTGTCCTGCACGACAAAGACCCGTTCCACACCGGCAAAGCGGGAGAGGCCGGCGCGCGGGATGAACAGGGCTTCTTCTTCGCCCAGCACCCCGGTGATGTGGGCAAAATAGCCGGGCCGCAGCTTGCGGTCGGGGTTGGGGATTTCGGCTTCGATCAGCAGGGTGCGTGTCCGGTGGTCAGCCTGGGCGGCCATCCGGGTCAGCCGGCCCTCAAACATCTCGCCTGGCAGGGCTTCGACCTCGACGCGGAGGGCCATGCCGATGCGGGCCACCGCGGCAAACCGTTCCGGGACAGGCGAGCGCAGTTTGAGCGGATTGACCACCACCACCTCCAGCAGTTTGGAGGCGGCCTGTTTGTACTCGCCCGGGTTGGCGAAGCGCTGTTGAACAAAGCCGTTGACCGGCGACACAATGCGGGTATCGCGCAGGCGTTTCTTGGCCAAGGCCAGGGCTTTCTTGGCGGTTTCGACCTGGGCGGCGGCGACTTTGTACTCGGCTTCCGCGGTGTCGCGGCGCTGGGGCGGAATGATCTGCTCGGCAAACAACTCTTGAATGCGCTGGTTTTCGGCCTCGGCCCGGATATACAGGGCTTCGGCCTGTTTGACCGCGCTTTCCGCGGCGTCAACCTCAAGGGCGAGCTCCTCGCGTTCCATCTGGGCCAAGAGCTGACCGCGGCGGACCTCGTCCCCAAAGTCAACATGGACGGTGCTGACATAGCCGTCCTGCTTGTTTGACAGGACGACCGTCTCATGGGCAAACAGCGCACCCTGACCGTGGCCGGTGCGCTGGACTTGGCGCACGACCGGCGCGGCAACCTGAACGGTAAGCCCCGGGGCGGCCGCCTGCTCAGCCTGGCCGGGCTTGGCCGCCTCGGCCTCGGCGACCTTGGAATCTCCGTCCTGGCAGCCGACCGCTACGAGGCCGCCCAGGACCGCCAGCAGTGGGAGGACCGATCTGCGTTTCACGATGACACCCCCTTGTTGGTGCTCTGATCGGGGTTGAGCACCCCGTGCATCAGCAGGTCAAGCAAAATCTCGGCGTCCTCTGTGGCCGAGCGCGCCGTCAGCCCCAAGGCCCGCTGCTGGAAGCATCCCCGCATGGACTCGCTCAGGGCAAAGGCTGAGGCTTCGGTGTTATGCGGACGAAGCACCCCGGCATGAACCGCCTCTTGAAGCGTCTCCTCAATAAACCGGATGTAGTCGAGATAGAGGTCCAGCGTATGGGACGCCTCGGGATGGTCCGGCGAGGCGGCCAGCAGGTTGCGCTCAAGCAGTAGCATCTTGAAAAAGTCGCGGTTGGTATCGCTCAGCTCAAGAACGGCTTCAACCAGACACACGATTTTTTCGAGCGGAGCGCTGACTTCTTTCACCTCGGCCCGAACCTGGTCGGTGAAGTTCTCCATGCCCTGCTCAACCGCGGCTTTGAACAGCTCTTCTTTTTTGTGGAAATAGAGATAGATCGTGCCTTTGGCGATCCTGGCCTCTTCTGCTACGCGATCGACGGTCGCCCCCTGAAAGCCGTGCCGCGACACCACTCGACACGTTGCATC
Organism: uncultured Binatia bacterium (SeqCode); assembly: GCA_965200965.1. GTDB lineage: Bacteria > Desulfobacterota > Binatia > Bin18 > Bin18 > JAAXHF01. Next base: position 2,905,507 of record OZ241744.1, on the reverse strand, counting down.
CAGAATTTCCCGGACGCGAAACTCGCGCAACATCTCCTCTTTTGTAGTGGCTGAATTTTCAGTCATAATTGCGGTCAAGCCTCCCCCCTGTTGAACCCAGATTAGACTGCCCCGAACGCTCCTCAAATAAGGCTTCCAGCATCCTCCTCCCCTGGCCTGGAGGCTTTTTCAGGACATCCAACCCACTCGATATCTCATGGCCGAATCACTTCAAGCTTCAGCCCCGTCGCCCGGACGACCGGAGCGAGCGTTGACCACCGCGGATTGCCCTTTGCCGAGAGCATCCGGTACAGGCTCTCGCGTGGAATCCCCGCCCGTTTGGCGACCTGCGTCATGCCTCGGACCTCGGCGACCTTACGAAGCGCTTGCAGGAATACCGCTGGTTCTTCGTCTTCTGCCGCCGCGGTCAGATATGCTGCGGCAAAACCCGGATCTCCCAGTTGTTCGTAGAGCCAGTCGTTGTGCTTTACCTTTACAAATTCTTTGCTCATTCCATCATTGGTCTAAGGTCTCAGATTCCAGTTCTTCAACCGTGCCCTCGCTTCTTCAATATCAGACTGAAGAACGCACTCGGGTCAGCACCACCGCGGACACACGGACGTGATCCTAGCTGCCCTGAAACCGCGGGCGGCGCTTTTCCATGAACGCCCGCACGCCCTCGCGGTAGTCTTCGCTCTCGGCACAGGCGGCAGACAGGGCGCGGATTTTGTCGGCGTCCCGCAGGGCCGCGGCTTTGGCGCTCTCGCGGATAAAGAACTTATGGGCAGCTACGCTGAGCGGGGCGTTGTCGGCCATTGTGGTAGCATAATCGCGGGTGAAGGATTCGAGTTCGGTCTTGGCGATGACCCGGTTCACCAGGCCCATGTGGCAGGCTTCTTCGGCGTCATAGGTCCGGGCGGTCATCAGAATCTCGGCCGCGTTGGCCGCCCCTGCGACCTGCACCAGCCGCTCCACCCCGGTCTCAATGGCATAGGCAATACCCAGCCGGGCGGCCGGAATCCCAAAACTCGCGTCATCGGCGCACAGCCGCAGGTCGCACATCAGCGCAACCGAGCAGCCGCCGCCCCGGCAGAAGCCATGGATCATGGCCACCAGCGGCTTTTCCAGTTGTTCGAGGGCGTGCAGCGCAGCGCCGGTCGCCCGGTTATAGACGCTCATGGTCTCCGATGAAGAGCGGACTTTGCCAAACTGCGAGATATCGGCCCCAGAAATAAACGCCTCTTCTCCCCCGCCCCGGACAAGCAGCACACGCACCGCCGGGTCCTCAGCGGCCTCGGCGACCAAGTCGGGCAGGGCTTGCCACATCTCCAGACTGACGGCGTTGCGGCGTTCGGGCCGATTGAACACAAGCCAGGCAAGAGGCGGCTCTTTGTGTAAGAGCAAGGCGTGATCAGGCATGGTTTCCTCCTTCCCTGTCACAGGCGCATGGCCTGAACAATACCCCGCGGCCGCCGCCTGTGTCCAGTCAAGAAACCAAGGCTGGAGTTGGCGGAGGAGATGGAGTAGGATGAGGGGAACGTTTTTCCTATTCCCCTCAGCGGAAGGAGGCCAGGCATGGCAGATCAATGGCGAAATCAAGACGGCCCATCACCGGCTGATGAACTCTTCCAAGCCGTCGAAGAGCTCAAAAGAAAAGCCCAGAGGTTTAAAATCTTCAACCGCGGCTGGGGCGTCTTTGGCTTGGTCGGTGCCCTGGCCCTGGCCCTGTGGTGTTATGTCGGGCTGTACATCGTTGGCCCTGGCGAACAGGGCGTCGAGCTCCTGTTTGGGCGGGTGTCGGAGTTGACCGAGCCGGGCTTGCGCTGGCATTGGTGGCCGATCCAGCGCTATGCGGTGGTTGATGTCAAACAGATTCGGAATGCCGAGATCGGCTTTCGGACACGCGGCGCAGTGGGCCGGGGTCTACGCGGTCAGGCCGACGCCCGACCGGAAGAAGCCCTGATGCTGACCGGCGATGAAAACATCGTCCAGCTCCAGCTCTTTGTGCAGTATCTGGTCAACGATCCGGCCAAATTTCTGTTCGGGGCTTCCGACCCGGAAGGTATCTTGCACTCCTCGGCAGAGGTGGCGCTCCGCAGCGCGGTCGGCAGCAACACCATTGACCACACCATGACCGACGGACGCCTAGAGGTCCAGGAGCAGGCCCGGGTTGCGCTCCAGGAGTTGCTCGACGCCTATCAGACCGGGCTGTATGTCACAGAAGCCAGGCTGCTGGCCGTCGATCCGCCGGGCGAGGTCCAGGATGCGTTTCATGATGTGGTCCGGGCCCTCGAAGACCGCGACCGCTTGATTAAGGAGGCCGAGGGCTACCGTGAAGATGTCGTGCCCAAGGCCCGGGGCGAGGCCGCCCAGATACTCCAACAGGCCGAGGCCTACAAAGCCCAGCGGGTCATCCGCGCTCAGGGGGACGCCGATCGCTTCTTGCAGGTCCTGGGCGAGTACAAAAAGGCCAAAAAGGTCACCCGAGACCGTCTGTACCTGGAGAGCGTTGAGCGGATCATGCCCGCTGTGGAAAAAATTATTCTCGATGCGGGCAACAGCAACGGCGTCGTGCCCCTCCTGCCGCTCAAGGAGTTGGGAGGCATGACCGCGGCCGCGGGAGCGGCCCAGGCCGCTCCGCGTAACTAAAAGGAGGGACACTATGGCACGTCTGCTGGTTGGTATCAGTTTGGTTGTTGTTTTTGCCTTTGCGATCTTGCAACCCGCCTTCACTATCGGCGAGTGGGAACAGGGGATGATCCTCCAGTTCGGTCAGTGGCAACGGACCCTGCGCGACCCTGGCCTGTATTTCAAAATCCCCTTCATGCAGCAGCTGATTCGGTTCGATAAGCGCGTCCTGACCACCGACGCCCGCCCCGCGGAGTATCTGACGCTCGACAAAAAGCGGGTGTTGATTGACCATGTCTCGCGCTGGCGGATTGAGCAGCCGCTCGAGTTCTACCGCAGCGTGCGGAATCCAGAGCAGGCCCGGACCCGCCTTGACGCAATTATCTCGGCCCGTCTGCGCCAGGAGATCGCCAAGCACAATTTTCTGGACGTGATTCGAGAAGAGCGGGAGAATATCATGCAGGTCGTGACCAAAGACACCATTGAGACCTCAAAGTCGTTTGGCATTGAGGTCCGTGATGTACGCATCAAACGCCTCGACCTGCCCAAGGAAGTCCAGGCCAGCGTCTTTGCCCGTATGCGGGCTGAACGGGAACGTATCGCCAAACGCTATCGGGCCGAAGGCGATGAAAAGGCCCGCGAGGTACGGGCCGGGGCAGAACGTGAGCGCGAGATCATTCTGGCCACCGCCTACGAAACGAGCGAAAAGCTCAAGGGTGAGGGTGACGCCGAGGCAACCCTGATTTATGCAGGTGCCTTTGGGCAGGACGAAGAGTTCTACGCTTTTACCCGTCGCTTGCAGACCTACGAGAAGATTCTGACCGACGGCACTACCCTGGTGCTGCCGGCAAACTCGGAACTGCTCAACTACCTGCAAAGCCCGGGCAGCGACTACAACCAGGAGAATGAGATACCGGTGGTACAGGAAAGCAGCACCGACAACAACGCTCCCCAAGCCGGGCCGGGCGCGCAGCAGGACCCACGCGAAGGCTAGGTATGGGAGGGCTGGTCCGCCTCCTGATTATCGCCGGGGCGGTGTACCTCATCTCGCGTGGGGTACGCCGCCTCTTCCGCTCGCCCGCCCCCGCCGGGCGGCAAGACCCGCCGACAACGGGCGGAACGCCGCTTGTGCAATGCGCGCAGTGCGAGCAGTTTATCCCCGAGCCGGAGGCGATTCGTGCCCTGGTGGGCGGCAAAGCGCGCACCTTTTGCAGCCCTGAGTGTCGGGCCGGCGATAGGCAACGCCGGCATAAGCCCGACTGATCACCGAAATGCCGGCATTATCTCCTGGGCGATAAGCCGGGTGTTTTCCTCAATATAATCGGCGGGGCAGGCCGACGGCAGCATGACCATTTTTGCCCCGGCGTCAATATACTCCTGCAAGCGTTTGCGGCACTCATCGGGCGTACCGGCCAGGGCGTATTTTCCGGCCAGCTTTGAGAAATCCTGGGCGTACTGTCTGCCCAGCCGGGCGGCGACCATCTCACGGCCGGTGTCGCCCTTGGCGTGGGTGGCGGTAAAAATAAACACCCCGGGAATAAAGGACTCAACATCACGGCCGGCTTCCCGCCGGTAGGCTTTGATTGTCTCAATGCTGTCGTGCAGTTGCTCGGGCGTATACATATACGGCAGCCAGCCATCGGCGTAGGTGGCGGTGCGCCGCATGGCCGGCTCTTTGCGGCCGGCAACCCAGATCGGCGGGCGCGGCTTTTGAACCGGGGCAGGCTCAATCGTGACCTCATTGAGTGTTGTATACCTGCCGGCAAAAGACACCTGTGTCTCGGTCCACAAGCGGGTGATGACTTCCAGGGCCTCATTGGTCCGTGAGCCGCGCTGCTTGACCGGTACCCCGCAGGCCTCGAACTCTTTGGGAAACTCACCACCGATGCCCACCCCAAAATGGTAGCGCCCGTTGGAGGCCACATCGAGCGCCGCGCCCATCTTGGCCACCAGAGCCGCGGGATACAGCGGCAGCAACACAATCGAGCTGATGAGTTTGATCTTTTGGGTCGCCCCCGCGGCCACCGACAGCGATATGAAAGTATTGCCGACCGGCCCGTGGAACATCACATGCTCACCACAACCCAAATAGTTAAACCCCAGTTCTTCCGCCCGCCGGGCAAACTCCGCGGTCTTGTCCGTTCCCGGTAGCGCGGTGCCAAATTCAATTTCTGCCATAGAGTCCTCCTGCTCGTGAATGTGCCCCCCCTGTCATAGCCCCCGGGGGCCGCAGGAATCAAGACGAGTTGACACTCCCAAGCGCATGCTGAGCCGCACGGGAAACGCCGGGGCGTCTCCCTTACCGAAAAGTCTGGCAGCGTGTATCAGTGTTTCCCCTCTTCGGGTCGTGCATCCATGCTTCGCCAGTTGCCCTGGTTGCGGAGCCGTTTGACATCGTGGGCGGTTTGCCGTGCGTTGATCCCCATCGCGCCCAGCAGTTCGGTACTCATGTCGGCCGTAATCCGGTCTTTGAGGCTGCCCTGACCGGTAGGGTCGGCGTTCAGAAAGGCCTCGATCTTCTCCCGAGACACACCCGCGTCAATGTACAGGTCCACGAGTTGGAGCAGGCTCAGCCGGCCCTGGCACCGGGTGTAAAGAGCCAGCAAGCGCCGGCAGTCGGCACACACCCGGCGAAAACCGGCGCGGTCGCGGCAGTAGCGGCATCTCACAGGCCAGACCTTAGCCGCTCCGGGCTGAAAAGGGAACGATGAGTTCTTCAGGGCCACATTTCCCCTTGGGCCGCTTTCCTGCTACACCTGCACCCATTACCGCAGCGGAGGGATATCATGGGTGTGATGCGACTGGGGTTTGTCCATGTGCGCGAAACCGACCTTGATAGAGCCAGCCACTACTATACCCAGGTTCTGGGTCTCCACGAGGTCACCCGTCAGGACGGCAAGCGCTACTTCAAATGCTGGGACGAGTACGACCACCACAGTGTCGTGATTGAAAACGGCGGCTTGGGGCTGGTCAAAATGGGCTATAAGGTCGAGAGCCCGGACGACCTGGAGCGTATAGAACACGCCGCCCAGACCTTTGGCCTGACCGTCAAGCGGCTGTCATGCGGAGAAAACCCGGGCCAGGGGGAGGCGCTCCGCTGTACCTTGCCCTCGGACCATGTGCTGGAATTGTACGCCGAGGCCGAGCAGCCGGGCACCAGCGTCGGCGTACTCAACCCGGCCCCCTGGCCGGACCGGCAGACGGGTATCGCCCCGTCCCGCCTCGACCATCTGCTGCTGACGGCCGAAGATGTCCAGACCAGCGTTGATTTTTTTACCCGGGCGCTGGGCTTTCGGATGAGTGAGCGGATTGTCCCAGACCGGCACAGCGATGAACTGCTGGCCGCTTTTCTGTTCTGCTCCAACAAGGCGCACGATATCGCCTTTGTCAGAGGCCCGAACGGAAAGCTGCACCACTACGCCTTTTGGCTGGATAGCTGGCACGATATTCTGCGGGCTGGCGATACCCTGTCGCGCAACAATCTGAAGATCGATATGGGACCGACCCGTCATGGCATTACCCGGGGGACGACGATCTATTTCTTTGGTCCGAACGGCAATCGCAACGAGGTCTTCTCGGGCGGCTATACGACCTATCCCGACTTCCCGTGCATCACCTGGACGGCCGATCAGTTCGGCAGGGCAGTGTTTTATATCCAGCAGGAAGTCAATGAGCGGTTTAATACCTGTCTGACCTGATCACCGACGGTCCAGCCCGTTCCTTCCCGGCTTGACACTCCCCCTCACCGGCTTAGCTTTTGAACAGCCACGAGCCACCAACCGGCGCGTACCCAGGGAGGAACACTATGGATCTCAATCGGTTTACCGAAAAATCGCAAGAGGCGCTGCACAACGCCCAGGCGCTGGCTCTTCGTCGCCACCATCAGGGGCTCGACGTTGAACACCTGCTGGCCGCACTCGTCGAACAGCAGGACGGCCTGACCCCGGCCCTGCTGGCCGCGGCCGGCATTGCGCCCAGCGCGGTCAGGGACGGCCTGGAGCGGGAACTCCACAAGATTCCCCAGGTGTCCGGCCCGGGCATGGACAGCCAAGCCCTGCATATGACCCCACGCCTGGCCCAGCTATTGACCCAGGCCCAGGACGAGGCCAGCGGGCTGAAAGACGACTATGTGAGCGTGGAGCATGTGCTGTTGGCCATGCTGGCCGATACGCGCGGGCCGGCCAGCCGCCTGCTCCAGTCGCTGGGTCTGAGCCATAACAAGCTGATGGCTGCGCTGCAAAAGGTGCGGGGTCATCAGCGGGTGACAAGCCAGAACCCGGAGACGACCTATCAGGCTCTTGAACGCTATGGCCGCGAGCTGACCCAGTTGGCCGGCCAGGGCAAGCTCGACCCCGTTATTGGCCGCGACGAGGAAATCCGGCGGGTGGTCCAGGTCTTGTCACGCCGGACCAAGAACAACCCGGTCCTGATCGGCGACCCGGGCGTCGGCAAAACCGCGATTGTCGAGGGCTTGGCCCAGCGCATCGTGCGCGGCGATGTTCCAGAGAGTCTCAAGAACAAAAAGCTGATTGTGCTGGATATGGGCGCGCTGATCGCCGGGGCAAAGTTCCGGGGCGAGTTTGAGGAGCGCCTCAAAGCCGTCCTCAAAGAAGTCCAGGAGTCGGAGGGGGCCGTCGTGCTGTTCATTGACGAGTTGCACACGGTAGTCGGGGCCGGCGGCACAGAGGGCGCGATGGACGCCTCCAACCTGCTGAAACCCATGCTGGCGCGAGGCGAGCTGCACTGCATCGGTGCCACCACCTTGGACGAGTACCGCAAGTATATTGAGAAAGATCGCGCCTTGGAGCGCCGCTTTCAGCCGGTCGTGGTTGACCAGCCGACGGTGGCCGACAGCATCTCGATTTTACGCGGGTTGCGCGAGCGCTACGAGGTCCACCACGGCGTGCGGATTAAAGACGCCGCCCTGGTCAGCGCCGCGGTGCTGTCACACCGCTATATCAGCGATCGCTTTCTGCCCGATAAGGCGATTGATCTCATTGACGAGGCCGCGGCAACACTGCGCACCGAGATTGACTCAATGCCGACCGAACTGGACGAGGTTTCGCGCCGGGTAATGCAACTCGAAATTGAGCGCGAGGCCCTGCGCAAAGAAACCGACCAAGGCTCGCGTGAACGCCTCAGTGCGCTCGAAAAAGAGTTGGCCGATTGTCAGGCCGAGGCCGACCATCTGCGCGCCCACTGGGAAATGGAAAAGGGTGCCATTGGCCGGCTGCGCGAATTGAAAGAAGACATCGAGAAAACCCGGCTGCGCATCGAGCAGGCCGAACGGGAGTATGACCTCAACCGGGTGGCCGAGCTACGCTATGGGCAACTGGCCAAGCTCGAGCGTGAGTTGGCAGACGGAGAGGCCCGCCTCCAGGACGGTCAGGGTGGGACTCGGCTGCTGAAAGAAGAGGTTGACGAGGACGATGTGGCCGCGGTCGTGTCGTGCTGGACAGGCATTCCGGTCGCCAGGCTGCTCGAAGGCGAACGGGAAAAACTGCTCCGCTTGGGCGACCACCTCCACAAACGCCTGATCGGTCAGGACGAGGCCGTCGGAGCGGTGGCCGACGCCGTGATCCGCGCCCGCTCCGGGCTTAAAGACCCCAACCGCCCGATCGGTTCGTTTATCTTCCTGGGTCCGACCGGGGTCGGCAAAACCGAACTGGGGCGGGCGCTGGCCGAGTTTTTGTTTGACGACGAAAACAACATGATCCGCCTCGATATGTCCGAGTATATGGAGAAGCACACCGTGGCCCGTTTGATCGGTGCGCCTCCAGGCTATGTCGGCTATGACGAGGGGGGGCAACTCACCGAAGCTGTGCGGCGACGCCCGTATGCGGCCGTCCTGTTTGACGAGATCGAAAAGGCCCACCCCGATGTGTTCAACGCGCTGCTTCAGATTCTGGACGACGGGCGGCTGACCGACGGTCATGGCCGCACAGTGGATTTCAAAAACTGCGTGGTGATTATGACCTCGAATGTCGGCAGCCAGCACATTCTGGGCTACCAGGGCGGGGATGATCCGAGCGCCTATGCACACATGCGGCATGAGGTGCTCGACGCGCTGCGCCAGCAGTTTCGGCCAGAGTTCCTCAACCGGGTTGATGAGACGGTCGTCTTCCACAGCCTGTCGCGGGAAGACCTGAAAGCGATCGTCGATATCCAGCTCGAACGGCTGCGGACGCGCCTGGCCGAGCGTCACATCAGTCTTGCCCTGACCGAGCCGGCCAAGGACCACTTTGCCCAGGCCGGCTATGATCCGAGCTACGGCGCGCGACCGCTCAAACGCCTGTTGCAAAAGGAGATCGAAACCCAGCTCGGACGCAAGCTGCTGGCCAACGAAGTCAGAGACCACGATCAGGTGGTGGTGGACTGGGACGGCGACCAACTCAGCTTCTCCTCCCAGACGCAAGCCCCGGTTGCCGCCTGAGCGGGGGCGCGAGCCAAGCCCACCCGGGTTGGCTCGCCGCGGGCCTGCCCCCGCCGTTCTCGTTGACAGTGCGGGGCATTTTCCCTAGGCTGTCGGCGTGGCTGCACGCGAAAGAATACTGGAAACCGCGGGCCAACTGTTTGCCACCCACGGCTATGCCGATACCTCATTGGCCCAGGTTGCCCGGGAAGCCCAGGTCAGCAAAGCGCTCATCCTGTGGTATTTCGAGACCAAAGAGCAGCTGTTTCGGACCGCGCTGCAACACTTTCTCGCCCCCTACGCGATTGATGAGAAGACGCTGCGCGGCCTCGACGCCCGGCAGCAGTTGGAGAAGCTGATCACCGACTACTCGGAGTTCATCGCCACAAACGTTGATTCGGTGAAGTTCATGCTCAGCCAGGTCGTGCGTGAAGAAGAAAACTCCAAAGACGTAGTGGCCCATGTCAACAAACTCTACCGGGTCTACCGGGGCCTGCTGGCTACCATTCTTGAGCGTGGTCGAGAGACCGGACACTTTACCAGCCGCGTCAAACCAACCGAAGACGCGGCGCTGATCATGGCCGCGCTGAACGGCGTCCTGGTCCAGCAGGTTGTTGAGCCGGAGAACGCCGATACCCTGCGCGGGATCCTGACCCGCGCCCGGCAGGTCATCTATGCCCACCTGTCTTCCCCTGATACACCGCTTGTGCCGGCCACATTCGACCCGCCGGCTGCGTCCCTGGAGTGAGAGGAGGTCCGACAATGGTTGAGAAAACAATAGAACTTACCGGCAACTCAAAGTCCGGTATTGAAGAGGCGGTGGCCCTGGCCGTGTCCCGCGCCACGGTGACCATCAGCGGTATTGAGCAGGTCGAAGTCACCGACATCAAAGCGATTGTCGAGAACGGCAGCATCGCCCTGTGGAAGGTCAAAATCAAGGCAACCTTTCCGGTCAAAGATCGTGTCCATGAGTAACCCCATGCAAGACGCCAAGATTCGTGAAGTTGCTGCGGATATCTATCAAATCCATATGCCGCTGCCGATGCGGCCCAGCATTGTCAATATCCACCTCGTCCGTGACCGGGATGAATGGGCGCTGTTTGACACCGGCATGCACACCAAAGAGAGTGTCGCCACCCTCACATCGGCCCTCAACCGGGTCGGCTGTCGGCCCTCGGCCATTCGCAAGCTGATCTGTACCCACCACCACGCCGACCACTTTGGTACCTCGCGGACCTGCAAAGAGATGACCGGGGCCGAGGTCTATCTCAACCCGCTCGAGAAACAGCGGATTGAGCGTATGCAGTCCACCCAGCCCTTGCCCGAGGCCCTGGCGTTCTTCCGTGCCCACGGCATTCCGCTTGACGAGTTTCCAGACGGCCTGCCCAGCCCGGCCAGCCATTTTGGTACGCGCTATCTGCCGGTCATGCCGGACCATCCGATTGAAGACGGCGACACCCTGTGTGTCGGAGACCGTGAACTCCGGGCCGTGTGGACGCCGGGCCATACCCCCGGCCACTGCTGCTTTTATTTTCCCACAGACAAGGTGCTGATTGCCGGCGACCATCTCCTGCCCAAAATCACCCCCCACGTTGGCGTGTATTACTCCGGGCCACAGAACCCGCTCAGGGATTTCATCAACTCGCACGAGAAAATCCAGGCGCTCGACGTGGAACTCGTCCTGCCGGCCCACGGCGGCAATTTCAAGGACCACCGCTACCGGGCCAGACAGATCATCCAGCACCACATCTATCGGCTCAAGGAAATCCACGACCAGACCCACACCACGCCCATCACCGCGTTTGACATCGCCATGAACATCTTTGACTTTGGCAAAGACAAACCGCCCATCTTTCATCTGATGGCCGCCGCGTTTGAGACCCTGGCACATCTCCACCTGCTCATGTACGACGGCAAGGTCGAGCGGATACACGAGGGCGGCTCCATCAAGTTTGTGTCGCAGTAGCCCCGAGTTCGTCCATGCGTTACACCATTCTCGATATTGAGACCCGCATTGACAAACACCTCGTCCGGCAGGTCTATCACCCGGACGCCGACATCTCGGACGACGAGGCCTATGCCCAGGTCCGGCAACACCTCAGGCAAGAGCACGGCAGCGACTTCTTTCCCGTCCCATTTCATATCCCCGTCTCTATTGGCGTGGGCCAGGTCGATGAGGACCGCGGTCTGGCCGCGGTCGAGACCCTCGGCGGGGAGGACGCCGACGAAGAAACCATCGTGCGGACCTTCTGGCAGCGCTTCGAGCGCTTTCGGGGGGCGCTGGTCACGTTCAACGGGCGCGGTTTCGACCTGCCCGTCCTCGAACTCCACGCGCTCAGGTACGGCTGTCCGGCCCCGCATTACTTCAGCGGCAAAGCCCGCTACCGCTTCAGCGAAGAGGGCCACTATGACCTGTACGATTTTGTCACCAACTACGGCGCTCAACGCCTGCGGGGCGGGCTGAACCTGCTGACAAAAATGATCGGCCTGCCGGGCAAGGTCGGGATTGATGGCTCGCAGGTCCAGCAGTACTGGGAAGCCGGCCGCCTTGCCGAGATTCATCGCTATTGCCGCCGCGATGTTATTCAGACCTATTTTCTGTTCCTGCGGCTTGAACTCGTGCGGGGCCGCCTGACGCCGGAGCAGTACGCCGACCTCATCCAACGTTCAGCCAGCTTCCGTCAGCAGCTTGACGCCCAGGGCTAAGCCACTTTCGCCGTAAAACAGCATCAATAGAACTCGCAAGAATTCTTATGTACTATGAAAGGAATAGACATGGCTGAGAAAAGAAATTTGCCAATAGAGAAAAAAATTGGCAAGCAAATGGGCAGACGAGGCTGGAATAAAGAGCTAGTGACCGAGACAATAGATAATCCGCACCGAACAAAGACAACAAAGGACAGCAGATATAAACCGGACGGGCAGAGACGCGATGATCCAGCAACCGCCTATATTCGTGCCGATGGCAGTTATGTCGTGCAGAATGATGAAACTGGAGGGATTGTCCAGGTCAGCGATCGAAATAACCCTGATTGGCAGCTTCCGTTCTGAAAAGCGAGGGGCTTATGAGCATGACTGACCAGATCATTGAGCGGTATGAGGGTCTGGGAATTGTCAGAGGAGGCGAGCGCTATCTTTCCCTGCAAGAGGCTGGGCGGCTTGTTGAGGAATGTTCGCAAAAGGGGCTTGCGGTGATTGGCATGGACTTTGTGCATATCCGGCAGGGTGCGATTCATCCCCGGGTTCCGATCAATTCAGCGGATTGGTCAGAGTTCTTGCAAACAGTCCGCTGGCAGGATGTCGTTGCGCAGTGCAAAGCCGCGTCCCTCCGCGTCCTTGAGCAGGAAGCAAGACGAGACCCCGAACAGTTCTGCTGCTTCGTTCTGTACAGCGAAGAAGAATGGACCGCCGACCAACGACTCCAGGCGACCTAGCCGGTCAGTCAGCGCTTGGCAGACTAAGCGGCCCCCAGCTCCGCCGGCAGACCGGCCACAATGCTGACGGTTTCCAGGCTGAGGCGGACGACTTGGCCGACGAGGCGGACGATGTAGGCTTCGTCGTCAAGGCGGTTGGGGTCAGAGCGGATGCCGCTGCGCTTGTCGGTCTTGATGCGGTACTGGTCAATCACCCACTCCAGCGCGCTGCGATTGCCGAGCCGGTAGGCGAACACCTCCGGGGGAATCCCGGCCAGGGTGAGCGAGTCATTGACAACAAGGGCGGTCTTGTCCTTGCTGAGCTTCATGCGCTCCACGCGCTGCGAGAGCGGCACATCGTCCGCTTCGAGCCACTGCAAGTCATACGGCTCAAGGCTCTCGTACTCGAGGTGCAGCCGGGCGAGCTGCTTGCCGGCAGCGGCAAAGGCCCGGAAGTCCGGGGCAAACGGCAGACGCGGCAGCTCGCGTTTCAGGTTCTCGGCGAACTGCTCCCGGTAGCCGGGATGATGCAGCAGCCCATACACATAGTAGAATATGTCCCACTTGCTGATGCTGGCCTCAGCATAGTGCCTGCGGAACTGTGACAGCGCCCACTCGGTGATATTCTCCCGCCGATTGCCTCCCTCTTCGTCGTAGACGTAGAAGGGGAAAAACTGAAAACGGTCGAGACTCGCAAGAAGATGCTGATCCGGCAGAGTATCTATCACTAAAGTGCTAAAATCTGCCCTATGGCCTATATCACTGACACAAATGAGACGATTTTCCGTTTCACTGGAAATCGTTGGGAATATTGACGGCAAGCGGTATGTGTCTTCGTTGAAAACTGGGTTAAAAAATAGGGAACGTTTGGTGAAAGGACGATACAGGCTATTTCGGATGGAAGCAAGGTCGAAGTCAACATAATTGCCACGCAGAAAAACACGTTTGGTATTACGAATCCACTTCAAGACCGTCTCATCGACTTTCAAGAATGTATTGAGGTCTTTCGGTTCGTCGTTCCGCTTCCAACGGTCAAGTTCGGTGTTGAAATTCTCAACCATGTTTTTGGCGCGATCAATAAGCGAGGATGAATCGAAATCGTACACATAAGCGTCTGAATTAGTACATACTCCCGAAGAGTATATTCTGAATATAATCTCTCCAGGCTTGTCTTTGCCTGATTTGGCCTCTTTTGAGCCCAATGGCAGCAATGCACCAAACTCGTCCGCATAGGCAGGAACAAGCCAAGTATGATTGTCGTCAGGCAGTAACGGCCGCCAATCCACATCCTCAATGCCCCGCTTTTTTGTTAACCAAGAGAGCTTTTCTTCCTTACGCCAGTTTTCAGGAACGCGATAGTATAGCAGCTTGTGATTCATATGCTCTGAATTACGAACGGCAACTGTGACTCCGACCCCAACCCGGATTCCGAACACATTCCCGCCTTTGGAACTCTTACGCACGTTGCCGTGGAGGTCCACATGATATAGATATGTAAAGTCTCGCAGGAGGTGCTTCCGCATACCATCAAAGGCAATACCGTCTACGAAGCTATTATTTGTCACAAAGCACACAATCCCGTCCCGGTCTTCCAGCCGCTCCACCGCCCAGCGAAAGAACTTCACATAAGCGTCATAGAGCTGCATGTTTAGCGTTGCCTTCGAATCCTTCGCGTAAGTGACTCTGATACGTTCATCTATGACCTTGTACTTGCGGTTCTTGTTATTGTCGTTTTCGTTGATCTGGCCGACGTTGTAGGGCGGGTTGCCAATGATGACGGTGATGGGTGCGGTCTTTTGCCGCTCTACCCGCGCGGTGTTCTCTTCGGTCATAAACGCAAATTGTCGCTCGCTGTCCTCGGCGAGCTCAAGCGTATCCACAAAACACAGGCCGTCAAACGGCTCATACACGCCTGTGCGTTCATAATAGGCGTGCTCAATGTTGAGGGCGGCAACGTAGTACGGAAGCAGCATGACCTCGTTGGCAAACAACTGCGTGGTGTAGACCCGGTGCAACTCACGGCTGGGGATGCGCCGCAACAGGTTGACCACAAAGTTCCCGGTTCCCGTGCAGGGGTCAAGGATGTTCACCCCGGGGTCGCTGAGGGTCTTGCCGAACTCGTCTTTCAGCACCCGCTCGACGCTTGCGCACATGAAATCGACAATTTCCTGTGGTGTGTAGACAATGCCCAGCGTATCCGCGGCCTTGACCGAATAGCCCTGAAAGAAACGCTCATAGACGGCGTTCAGGAAACGCTGCTTTTCGCGGAAGTCCGCAATCGTCTGCGCCGCGGACTCAATCGCCAGATAGAACGGGTCAAGCCGTTTGAGGAATGCCGGCCGGTTGAAGGCCCGGCTGACCAGGGCATCAATGACTGTTTCCACCTCGCGCGCAATCACGTTCCGGCGGGTAAAGTCCTGACTGTCAAAAATCGTCCGAATCAGCCGCTCGGTCAACAGATGCTGCACCAGCATCTCATCCACCGCGGCTTCGCTCAGGTTGGGGTTCAAGGACTCGCGGCACAGGGCAAAGAAGCTGGCAAAGGCTCGCTTGAATCGGGCGTTGGTGGCGTGGGCGTCCCCGATGATCTGGACGAGGCCACGCGCAAGGTCCGGGACGCGCTGCTTGAAATCGTCAACCGCAGTACTGAAGTCCTCATGGGCCGGCTCGGTATAGGAGAAAAAGGCGATGAGCAGGCTGCTGAGTTGCGCCCGCTGGCCGAGATCAACCTGCATGGCGACCTGCCCGTTCTGGTACAGGTGGGCACGCCGGGTGTCTTCAAAGATCGTGTTTGTCAGCGGATAGCCTTTGTCTCTTTTCTTGTCAATTTCGGCTTCAAGCCGGTCTCCGGTGTCCTTGGCTTCCCAGTAGCCACGGTTGAGAAAATACTCATCCCGGAACGTGCCATCAGGCCGGATAGGCCCGATCGACATCTCCGGGATGAGCGTCCAGCCGACCCGCCGGCCGGTCTCGGCCAGCAGGTTCTGAAAGGCTGAGCGGACCGCCCCCTCATGCGTCACGCCCTGCCTGGCGTACGCGTCGAGGGCGGCGTAGTATTCCCGGATGTCTTTTGGTCTGACAGCCACTCCCGCCGGCATAGCTCACGCTTGTATGCCCTTGCCCAGCCCAGTACAAGGGCGGGTCTGTGGTGGTTTTCAGCTTGAAGCCATTTTGATAAAGAGAGGCACAAGGAGGATTCTGCAATGGAGGATGAATCGTATCGGCAAAGATATCTGGGCCACACGCTCGGGGCCACACGGTATCGAAGAAGGAAAAATCCTTTCTGGAGAGGGTTCGTACGAGGTTTTGGGGCCTTGGGCGACCTGAACCCGCGACGCTTCAATCCCCCCCGCTATCCGCAAGATGCCCGGCTGCGGGATCAGGAACGCATCGGACATGATATGTATAAAGCGATGGGAATCGTGAATGAAGAAGCCAAAGCAGTCAAACCCCACGCCGCCTGAAACAACGGCCCCCGTTTCGGCAGCCAACAAGCTGCCTCCGAAAGAGGTTCTCAATGAAAGCACTTGTCGTTGGGGGGACCGGCCCGACCGGCCCGTTTATTGTCAATGGCCTGATTGACCGGGGTTATGAGGTGACAATTTTTCACCGCGGGACCCACGAAATTCCCGAGATTCCACCCCAGGTTGAACACATCCACGGCGACCCGCATTTCCGGGAGACCATTGACGAGGCCCTCAATGGGCGGACCTTTGACCTCGCGGTCGTCACCTACGGCCGCATCCGCTTTGTGGCCGAAGCCTTGGTCGGCAAGGTCGGGCGCTTTGTCGGCGTTGGTGGCGTGGCCAGCTACCGGGGCTATATGGACGCCTACGCCGTGTTCCCGCCCGGCCTCAAAGTGGCGGTTCCAGAAGACGCGCCGGTAGTGGACAGCGAACACGAGTTGCGCTTCGCCTATCTGATCGCCCAGACCGAACAGGCGGTGTTAGAAACCCACCCGACCGCCGCCTACTTCCGCTATCCCTATGTCTACGGCCCGTATCAACTCGTGCCCCGTGAGTGGAGCGTCATCCGGCGCATTCTGGACAAGCGGCCGCATATTATTCTTCCCGACGCCGGCCTGATGCTGTTCACCCACGGCTATGCCGGCAACTTGGCCCACGCCGTCCTGCTGGCCGTGGACCAGCCGGACGCCTCGGCCGGCCAGCTCTACAACTGTGGCGACGAACACCAGTTCAGCCTGCGCCAAGTCGTTGAGCTCATCGCCAAAGAACTGGATTACGAGTGGGAGATTGTCAGTATGCCCCACCGTATTGCCCGCCCGGCCCATCCCTACGCCATGCAGCAAAGCTCCCACCATCGGGTTGTGGACCTGAGCAAAATCAAGCGCCAACTCGGCTACAGCGATGTCTCCAGCGTTGAAGACGCCCTGGCCAGCACCGTCAGGTGGTATGTTGAGCATCAGCCGGAACGCGGCGGAGAGATCGAGAAGCGGCTCCAGGACCCGTTTGATTACGCCGGTGAGGACCGTCTCATCGCCGCCTACAAAGACAGCATGGCCGGCCTGGAGGCCATCCCCTTTGAGGTTGCCGCCGACCGCCCCCACCCCTATGCCCACCCCAAAGCCCCCGGCCAGACGCGCGACCATCGGGACCGCTGAACACATGAAACTCCTGATTCTCAAGACCGGCGAGTTGCCGCGGCGTGTGACCGAACAACTCGGCCCCTATGAGCGGGCGTTTCTGAACCTGCTCGGTGACGATCGCTGCACGGTGGTTGACGCCCGCAAGGAAGTGCCGGCCGACACCGATTGGGCCGGCATCATCGCCACCGGCTCGCCGGCCTCCACCTATGACGACGAAGACTGGATCGCCGGCAGCGAGGACTTTCTGAGGCGTGCCGCGGACCGGGAGGTGCCGATCTATGGCGTATGTTTCGGCCATCAGCTCATCGCCCAAGCCTTTGGTGGCACGGTCGAACCTTGCCCCCGGGGCTGGGAACTGGGAACGGTCAGCCTCAGCCTGACTGCCGAGGGACGGGCCGACCCCTTGCTCTCACACCTCGGAGACTCCTTTGTGGCCCACATGAGCCACGGCGATGTCGTCACCAGCCTGCCCCCGGGCGCGGTCGTGCTGGCCGACAACGGGCACTGGCCCTGCCAGGCGTTTCGACTCGGCCAGCGCATCTGGGGCACCCAGTTTCATCCCGAGTTCACCCCGACGATAGTGCGCAACCTGATTCACTCCCTGTCCTCAGCCCTGCCCCCCGAAGCCTTCCCGGCCAAGCCGGCCCGGCAAGCCCTGCGCGAGTGGCTGCTGTCTCGCGTCCGGGACGCCCCCGCGGCCCAAGCCTGTGTGGAGCACTTCGCCCGCATCGGAGCCTAGAGGTAGGACAGGCACAGCCGGCCGGAGCGAATCGCCTGCGTTGCCCGCTCCACGCCCCTGGCATCGTCCACCACCATCCACGCCCCGGTATGCACAAAGCCACACAGCGGCTCCCCGGCCCGCAGCAGGCCGACATAGGTGTCGCGGGTGAGGCTGAAGGCCCGGCCCTGTGGCATGAAATCAAAAATGCGCGGCTCAAGAATCTGACAGCCGGTGAACATATAGGCCGACAGCGGCCCGGCGTCTACCGTGGCCGGCTGGCCGCGCACGCGGCGTAAGCGACCGCTGGCGTCAATCTCCAGCAGGCCGTAGCGGGCAGCCTCAGGGTCGGGCCGCAGGACCAGGGTCGCCACCGCCCTGCTGCGGCGGTGGGCGCTGACCACCGCCGCCAAGTCAATATCAAGAATGGCGTCCGAGTTGACAACCAGAAACGGCCCACCGTCCTCGAGTAATACCTGGGCCTGCTTCACCCCGCCCCCGGTCTCCAGCAAGCGCTCCTCAACAGAGTAGCTGATCTGAAGGCCGCCGGCCCGCCCGTTGCCCAGCTTGGCCCGAATCTGGTCGCCTAAGTGATGCAGGTTAATCACCACCCGGCGGATGCCCTGTGCGCACACAAAGCGCAGGGCATACTCGATCAGCGGCCGGCCGGCCACCTGAACCAGGGCCTTGGGCGTGGTGTGGGTAAGCGGCCGCAGGCGGGTTCCCAGACCCGCGGCCAGAATCATGGCGCGCATGGCTCGTCGGGAAAATGTCGGGCCACGATATCCTGCAAGGGGCGATACTGGGGTAGTCGATCGAGCGCCCGACGGATGGTGGCCAGGGTCGGCGCGATATAGCGGCTGTAGCCGGTCTTGCCCTTTTCCAGCTCCAGATAACAGAACCGACCGACCACTTTGCAGGCTTTCTGGAGCAGGCACAGGTTGTACTCGTGCCACACAGCGTCGTGCGAGCGGGCCGCCCCACCGGCCCGGTGCCAGGCATCATAATAATACTCAACCAGCCTGCGCTCCAAGTGCGGGGTGACGACCGCCGGCGTATCCCGGTCGTTCAGCAGGGTCGCCAAGTCATAGGTGGCCGGACCGAGGAGCGCGTCTTGAAAATCAATGACGCGAATCTCCCCGCCATGCACAAACAGATTCCAGCTGTGATAGTCGCGGTGGTTGAGAAACATCGGGGCGCGATCGAGCTGGCCGGCAATGTCCTCAAACAGGGGGCGCAGGACATGACCGTCGGCGACGCTCAGCGGTCTGCCGACCCGCTTTTCCAGCCCCCACTCAACAAAATGCTCAAACTCCCACACAAACAGCCGCCGGTCAAAGCGTTGCCGAAAGGCAATACAGTCGGCATCGCGCTTGCGGGTACCGGTAATCTGGAGCAACAGCAATTGGTCAACAGCCCGGCGGTACAGGGCTTCGGCGTCGGCCTCTGAACAATCCTGGGCGGCCTCGCGGAGCGGCATGTCGCCAATATCTTCGAGCAGCAGAAAACCCGGCCCGTCGTAATACAGGTCTGGAATACGCATGCCGAGCGGTCGCAGAAACCGATCGAGGTTCACATACGGCAGCTCGGTCAGCGGCTCAGAAAAAACCGACAGTTCTTCCGACGACAGCGGCAGGGCGCTCTCGGCCAAGACCATCACCACCACACTCTGCGGTCCGCGGCCGCGCAGGCGCAAACGCAGGTAACTGCGGCTTGAGGCGTCACCGGCCAGGGGCTCAACCGCGGCAATCTCAGCCCCCCAGGTTCGCTCCACCGCCACCCCCAGCCCATCCGGCACGGCCGTGTTCATACTCGTACCGACTAGCAATCGGGCGGTGGCTTGTCAAAGCCGGCTTGCAAAGGCCGACGGCGTGTGATGAGAACGATGGGGAGCACCCCAATCGTTTCCCTTTGGCGCATGGCGACCCACCAGACAAACCTGGCTGCGCTGCAAGCCTCAGTCCGCCGCTTGCGGCACGAGTTGGCCGATCAGGACCGGCGTATTGCCCAGCTCCAAAGCCAGTTGGCCCGGCTTCAGGCCGGCGCGCCTGACCGTCCGCCGCCAGCCGGGGAAAACCCTCCGCCCGGCAGCCGGGCCGACCTTCTGGCCCAGTTGGACACACTGTATCGGGAAAAATAGGGCGCAGCGGCACGGGGTCCTGACCGGAGCCTGTGCTGTAGACGCCCTTGTGGCGCACCGCGGCCACAATCGCACGTCCTGCTCCGACCCTTTACCCTGGCTGGCGAAGCGGTTAAGCTGACCGCCGCGGAGGGACCGACATGGATTTTCATTTTACCCCCGAAGAGGAAGCCTTTCGCCAGGAAGTGCGGGTCTGGCTGCAAACCAATTTGCCGCAAGGCTATGATCCGCAGCACTTTGACGAGATTGACGCCGACGCCCGCTTTGAGTACCAGCGCGCTTGGCAAAAGACCGCCTCCGCGGGAGGCTGGGTCGGGATTCACTGGCCCAAGGAGTACGGCGGCCGCGGGGCCAGCCTGATGGAGATGTTCATCTATAAGCAGGAGATGGCCAAGGCCCGCGCGCCGCGGTTTGCCAATACGCTGGGCCTGATGATGGCCGGCCCGACCCTGATCCACTGGGGCACGGACGAGCAAAAACAAGACCACCTGCCCAAGATTCTGTCCGGGGAGGAAATCTGGTGTGAGGGCCTGTCGGAGCCCAGCGCCGGCTCTGACCTGGCCTCGATGCAGACCCGGGCGGTTGAGCAGGGCGACTATTTTGTGGTCAACGGCCAGAAGGTCTGGACCAGCTTTGCCCACCGCGCCGACTACATCCAGTTGTTCGTGCGCACCAACCCGGACGCTCCCAAACACAAGGGCATCAGCTGCCTGATGGTCGATATGAACACACCCGGGCTCAGCCTGCGGCCGCTGGTGCAGATGACCGGCGACGCCGAGTTCAACGAGGTCTTTTTTGAAGATGTGCGCGTGCCACGCACCAATCTGATCGGCCCCAAAGACGAGGGCTGGAAGGTCCTGGTGACAACCCTGATGCACGAGCGGGCCGGGATTGGCAACGAACTGCCGGTTCACCGCCACCTCGACGAACTCATCAGCCTGGCCAGAGAGCTTGAGTTGAACGGCCGGCCGGCCACACAAGACCCCGCGGTGCGCCAGCAGTTGGTCCAGTTCTCGATTGAGTGCAAGGCCCTCACCTGCAATATGTTCCGTAGCCTCAGCAAACGCATTCAGGGCAATCCGCCCGGCCCCGAAGGCTCGGTCAACAAACTGGCCGGCTCTGAGTTGAATATGCGGCTGGCCCTGTTTGCCACCGAACTGCTCGGCCCCTACGCCCAGCTTGTTCAAGGCTCGGACTATACGCTCAGAAACGGCCGCTGGCCCAAGGCCGCCCTGGCCTGTCGTTTGCTGACCATCGCCGGCGGTACCTCCGAGATTCAGCGCGGCATCCTGGGCGACCGGGTCTTGGGCTTACCAAAAGGATGAAAGACATAAGGAGGAACACCAATGGGCAAACTTGACGGAAAAGTTGCAGTCGTGACCGGCTCGGGTCGCGGCATTGGCCGTGGCATTGCCACGCTCATGGCCCAAGAGGGGGCCAAGGTTGTGGTCAATGACCTTGGCGGCAGCGTGGACGGTGAGGGGCAGGACGCCGGCCCGGCCCAGCAGGTAGTGGACGAGATCACCCGCGCCGGCGGCCAGGCCGTGGCCAGTACCGACAGCGTGGCCACCGCCCAGGGCGGCGAGTTCAACAACGGAGGTATGTATGGCAAAGACAAAAAAGGTGGTAACGAATTTTGCCAAGACCAGCAAATGGCAAACGGAAGACCCGCCGTTTGGGACTAAGCGCGGCGCTGCCAGGATGTTTGTGCAAGCCGTCAAGGCAAGCAAAAACAAGAGCTTCACGCAACAACAGATTGAAGCCTTGCCTGGATACCGTGCCGGCCTGCTTCGCGGTTTGGTCAGGGATGGCTTCGTTGAACGGCATGAGGGAACACCAATGGGCAAACTTGACGGAAAAGTTGCAGTCGTGACCGGCTCGGGTCGCGGCATTGGCCGTGGCATTGCCACGCTCATGGCCCAAGAGGGGGCCAAGGTTGTGGTCAATGACCTTGGCGGCAGCGTGGACGGTGAGGGGCAGGACGCCGGCCCGGCCCAGCAGGTAGTGGACGAGATCACCCGCGCCGGCGGCCAGGCCGTGGCCAGTACCGACAGCGTGGCCACCGTCCAGGGCGGCGAGAGCCTGATCCAGACCGCGGCCGACAGCTTTGGCAAGCTGGATATTCTGGTCAACTGCGCCGGGATTCTGCGCGACCGGATGATCTTCAACATGAGCGAAGAAGAGTGGGACGCGGTGATCGCCGTCCATCTCAAGGGCCATTTCTGCACCATCCGCCCGGCCTCGGCTCTGATGCGCCAGCAGAAAGGCGGTCGGATCATCAATTTCTCTTCAGGCTCAGCCCTCGGCGCGCCCGGCCAGCCCAACTATGCCGCGGCCAAAGCCGGCATTCTGGGGCTGACCTATAGCTGCGCCAACGCCCTTAAAAAATACGGCGTCACCTGCAACGCCATCCTGCCCGGGGCGGCCACCCGCATGACCGATACCATTCCAGCCAACTTCGCCCAGCAGATGGGCCTGACCGAGAGCAGCGAAGCCGCCCAGGAGCAGGCCAGCCCGATGGACCCGACCAACATCGCCCCGATTGTAGTCTTCCTGGCCAGCGACGACGCCCGGGAGGTGACGGGCCAGGCGTTTGGGGCCAGCGGCTACCGGATCGCCCTCTACACCCACCTGGAGCCGGAAAAGACGATCTACAGTCCAGGTCCGTGGGACCTTGACCACCTGTTCAAAGTCTTCAAGAGCACCCTCGGCTCCCATCTGAACCCGCCGCGGATGCTGTAGAACTCCCGCGCCGGTGCCCCAGCCACACCTTTTGAAAGGAGACACACTATGACACGTTCAATCTGGAGCATAGGCGCGGTACTCGTGGCCGTCCTCATCGCCCTGCCGGGCTGGGCTGAGGACGAGGCCGGCGGAGACTTGGCGGTTGCCAACGGCAAACAGGTCTCCTTCGAGTATACCCTGACCTTGGGCGACGGCACCCAGGCCGGTACCAACATCGGCCAAGAGCCGCTGGTCTATGTCCACGGCCGGGGCGAGATTGTCAAAGGGCTGGAGCGCGGCCTGCTCGGCCTCAAGGCCGGTGACACAAAACAGATTGTGGTGTTGCCCCAGGACGGCTACGGCGAGCGCGACCCCAGCCGCACCCAGCAGGTGCCGATCGAGCAGATTCCTGAGCAGGCGCGCAAGGTCGGCACCCAGCTCCAGGGGAGAGGACCGGGCGGACAGACGCTGTTCGCCCGGGTCACCGCGGTCGACGACACCAGCGCCACAATCGACACCAACCACCCCCTGGCCGGCCGGGAGCTGACCTTTGCCGTCACCATCCTCAAAGTCGAAAACGCCGCCCAGCGCATAGAGCTGCCGCCCTCCGTCCCCGTCCCCGCCGAATCCGGGCCATAGCCGGCCGCTTGCACATGCGGGGACCCACCGGGTAAGGTTCCAGCTTAGCGTAAGTCGGTTTGCGCGGACGATTGAGCAGAGTAGAATGGCCTGAGAGCAGGTCAGGCAAAAGTTCGCCGCCTCCACCACCCCCCAGGCCAAAGCCAGACCAGCCGGAGCCCAAGCAGGGCAAGCGGTAGTCTCTGGAGTTGCAGCCGAGGCCAAGCGGCGACTAATCAAACCCCGCCCCCACTGGGATCAATCCGCCCGGAGCGTAGAGGGTGAGATGAAAAAAGTTTTTATCTACTGGGACAATTCCAACATTTTCATGAGTGCGCAAGAAATCGCGGCAGAGCGTGAAGGCGAGAATACGCGCTCGCGGGTACGCATCCATTTCCGCAATCTTCTGGAATTAGCGCACGCGGGGCGACCGATTCATCGGGCTATCGCTGTCGGCTCTATTCCGCCGGAGTTGCGTCACGTCTGGAATCGCCTGGAAAACGAAGGCGTCACCATCCATTTATTAGAGCGGGGCGCGCTGCACGGTCGTGAACAGGGCGTGGATCAGGCCCTCCAAACCTATATGCTCCGCGATACCGTAGACTACAACGGTGATCCGGGAATCGCGGTCATACTGACCGGAGACGGGGCCGGCTTCGCTGACGGTGTTGGCTTTCACGCTGACTTGGAACGCATGCACCGTAAGGAATGGCGTATAGAAGTGCTGTCGTGGCACCACAGTTGCAGCCGCCGGATGCGGGAATGGGCGGAAGACAACGGGCAGTTCATCGCGCTGGACGATTTTTACGAGAGCGTCACTTTTCTGGAATCACCCACACCGGGCCAGCCGGCCGCCACCCCGCGCTATGTGGTACCGCTGAATTTGCGCCAGCGCTCACGCTGAGTCAGCGGCAAATCCTCGCAGAGCAGCCGGACGAACTGTAAACACGGTGTCACTGCCCACCCGACTGGGGCTCTCACACCCATCCGTTCCGTTTCCCACCCCTCCCGTCTACACTGGAGGGATGGCAACGAGGCATTCTGTCAACGTTTTTCCCGACCGGCGGCCGTTCAACTTTGCCCATGCGCTGACCGCTCTGCGGCTGCTCCTGACCCCGCTTTTTGTGTACGCTGTTGACACCGGGTGGCGGCGGCCAAGTGTGGGCAATGCCGGGCTGGTGGCCGGCCTGTTTGTCCTGATCTGCGCCACTGACTATTACGACGGTCCGGTCGCCCGGACGCTGGGGCTGAGTTCCGAGCGGGGGAAGCGGACAGACGCTGTTCGCCCGGGTCACCGCGGTCAACGACACCAGCGCCACAATCGACACCAGGCATCCCCTGGCCGGCCGGGAGTTGACCTTCGCCGTCACCATCCTCAAAGTCGAAAACGCCGCCCAGCGCATAGAACTGCCGCCCTCCGTCCCCGCCGAATCCGGGCCATAGCCGGCCGCTTGCACCTGCGGGGACTAATGAGGCAGTGCGTGTTCATAGGCTTCATCGGCAGGAAGGTCAGGCGTCTGCGCAGCGGTCAGGGCGAGCCGGTCGCAGCGTTCGTTCTCCGGGTGTCCTGAGTGGCCTCTCACCCATTCAAATTGCACATCGTGCTTGTCACACATTTTCATCAATTCGACCCAGAGATCACGGTTGGCAACGCTCTTTTTACCATTGCGTCGCCAGCCCTTCTTTCTCCATGTGTCAGGCCACCCCGCACGCATTGCACGAACGACATATTCAGAGTCGCTATGCAGGGTTACGTCACACGGTTCCTTCAGGGCGGCAAGGCCCTCAATGACAGCCAACAGTTCCATCCGGTTATTCGTCGTCTCTCTGAAACCACCCGACAGTTCTCTGCGGTGTCCCTTGTAATCCAGGATGGCGGCATACCCGCCAGGCCCGGGGTTTCCGAGACAGGACCCATCTGTGTAGATCATCACTTGCTTACGACTCACCGCTTGCCTCGTCAAGACGCCAAGTCCTCGATCTGGATATCGAAACCAGCCTTCTGTAGGTTCGCAGCGAGTTGATTCTTCGCTCCGTCTACATGATCCGAGAACTCGATATAGAGCAAACCGTCGATGTCAGAGGGACGTTCTATATCATCGCTACCCTTCACTAGGACGGCTACCCTGCTTCTCCCCAAACGCGAGAGAACCATTCCAAGCTCCAAGACGACATTTTGTCTGGCGCGAGGACGCAAATCCGCATCTTTATCCGACACCTCAGAGCGCTTACGCCCCTCATCATCCGGCGTGACCAACACGCAAGCATAATCGGCGTCCGTCAGTACTTCGAGCTTTTCGATGATTGTGTCGCCACCACCAGGAATGTTCTGAAGCACGATCGGATCCAGCCTGAGGCGGCGAAGGAGAAGTTCAAGCTGTTCTCGCGCTTGGATGTCATGTCCATAGACGATGAACACACGCCTAGGGGCTGCTTCTTGAGCACCGGGGGTGGTTCCCCTCGAAACGGCGGCCTTGGATAGCGCAGAGGAAGCGGCAAACAGGGTGCTTGCCTCCTCCTTGACTGACGTATCTTTTCCCCGGCGTGTCTCGGTGAGTAGGAGGCGGTGATGACATACCGTGCTTGCCTCCTCCTTGACTGACGTATCTTTTCCCCGGCGTGTCTCGGTGAGTAGGAGGCGGTGATGACATACCGTGCTTGCCTCCTCCTTGACTGACGTATCTTTTCCCTGCACTTGGATCCGACCGGTGCGGTAGCAATTGACCTTGGTGGTTCCATCGGTCAGTGTGAACTGGACAGCGTGCTCGATTTCTCGCTCGGAATCGAACCAACCCTTCTCTTTGAGGACTTGTCTCACTGAGTCTGCGTCCCAATTCGCCATTTCGTTCCCCTGTATCCGCCGGGTCTCGAACGAGTTTTGACCAATCATAGTCAGGGACAATGCCCCGAGCAAGGCCAACAGGCGCGTCTCCAGCTGCCCATTTATCCGCGCGGCCGTTCCGTTTCCCACCCCTCCCGTCTACACTGGAGGGATGGCAACGAGGCATTCTGTCAACGTTTTTCCCGACCGGCGGCCGTTCAACTTTGCCCATGCGCTGACCGCTCTGCGGCTGCTCCTGACCCCGCTTTTTGTGTACGCTGTTGACACCGGGTGGCGGCGGCCAAGTGTGGGCAATGCCGGGCTGGTGGCCGGCCTGTTTGTCCTGATCTGTGCCACTGACTATTACGACGGTCCGGTCGCCCGGACGCTGGGGCTGAGTTCCGAGCGGGGGAAAATGTTCGATAACCTGGCCGATATCAGCTTTCTGCTGGTAACGCTCGGCTATCTGGTCTACCTGGGCACGCTGCCGTGGTGGATTCCAGCCGGCGTGGCCGTAGCCTTCGGCCAGTATGTGCTCGACTCCTGGCTGCTGTCAGACCGCGATACCAGTGTCGTGCTGGTGTCCAATCCCGTTGGCCATTGGGCGGGGATTCTCAATTTTATCGGGACCGGCGCACTGGGGCTGCATACGGCCCTCGGCCAGCAACTCCTGCCGGGTCTCGTTGAGCGTGGCCTGCTCGGCCTGTGGCTGGCCTATCTGCTGCTGGCGATGGGTCTGCGGCTCCGGTTTTTCCTGTACGCCCGACGGGCCGCGCCGCGAGGAGTGAACGGGTCGCCTTCCGGTCGATTGGATGACACGTTCACTGCTTGTCAACAGTAGAGGCGTCATGCGGTTCCCCCTACCTGGCTGCCGCCCCTTCCAATTTAACCTCATCGCCGGCCTTCCGAATATCGGCAAAGCGCACGCCGGCAATGGGCAGGGCGCATAACCCCTGGGCCACAAGGGTCAGAAACTGGACGGCGTTCAGCACCAGACCATAGGCCAGACCGTCCACCTGACTGACCCCGAACAGACCCAGCGCCAACTGACAGGCATATTGGTAGGGCCCGATCATGCCGGGCAGATTGGGCAGCGCGGTGCCAAAGCCGATAAAAATAAACACCACCAGGGCGGCGCTGAACGGCGCGTCCAACTCAAAGGCGCGGATCATGATGTAGCTCGACACAATGGGCAGAAACCACAGCGCCAGCGAGACTGCGAACACCGCCAGCAGGAGGCCCGTGTTGGGAATGACCTTCATGCCCTCGGCAACCGAGGCCAGGATCACTCTGAGACGCCCGCCAAAGCTCCGGGGCAGGACCCGCAGCACCCAGCGCTCAACAAACACCTCGCCTTTCCACCAGAACAGCAGCACCAGGCTGACCAGGACCGCGGCCACCCCCGCGGGAAACAGCGCCAGTTGGCGCACCCACTGAGGGAGGGCACCAACCGTCAGCAGCCCGACCAGAATATACACCACCACCACCACGAGATCGACCGTTTTCTCCACCACCAGGTTGCCGACCACATTCGAGAAGGACACGCTTGAGCGACGCGAAAGCAGCCAGGGGCGGACAACCTCGCCCAGCCGGACCGGCAGCAGGTTGATGGCCAGATAGGCAACCGACGAGATGACCCACAGGCGGCCGAGCGGCACGCGCTCCAGCGGCCACAACTCCAGCTGCCAGCGCCAAGCGCGAAACACCATGATGAGCAGGCTGACGACGACCGCCACCAGCAGCCAGCCGCCGTCCACCCGGGCCAGCGCCCGGCCCAACTCGTCGAGTTCGACATTCCGAAAGGCCAGGTATAGAAAACCGCCGCTGACGACCAGACTGAGGGCCAGATTGCGTAGGCGATGCGAGTCGCCCTGTGCCGCTGTCATGCTTCCTCCGACAAACCGCCCCGCACTTCTTCCCACTGGGACAGGCGGCCCAAGGAGTGAACGTGTCATCAGATCGCCCGGAAGGCGACACCTTCGCTCCTGTGTATATATCACGCGCCGTCTTCTTGACAAGCCTTTGCTTGCGGGTGGACAATCCCGCGGCAGAGACCAGAGACACCTGAAAGGAAGCACCCGCATGAGCCGTGAGCAGAATCTGGCTGTGGCCCAAGCCGTGACCCTCAAACCGATTGAGGAGATTGCGGCCGGCTTATCCCTTCCCCCTGAACACCTCGAACTCTACGGTCGGGTCAAAGCCAAGGTCGGGCTTGAAGCCTTGTCCACGGCCGCCTCCCAACCCCAGGGCCGCCTCATTCTCGTTTCCGCAATGACGCCAACCCCCGCGGGCGAAGGAAAGACCACCACCACCATCGGCCTCGGCCAGGCCCTGGCGCGCTTGGGCAAAAACGCCGCGGTGGCCGTCCGCGAGCCCTCAATGGGGCCGGTCTTCGGCGTCAAAGGCGGCGGCTGTGGCGGCGGCCGCTCGCAAGTGCTGCCGATGGAGGACATCAATCTGCACTTCACCGGCGACATACACGCCGTCACCTCGGCCCATAATCTGTTGGCCGCCATGCTCGATAACGCCCTGTTTCACAGCCAGACCGACTGCGATGTGCGCCAGGTCCGCTGGCGACGGGTCATGGATATGAACGACCGGGCGCTGCGTCAGATCGTCCTGGGGCTGGGCGGGCGGCTGATGGGCGTGCCGCGTGAAGACGGCTTTGATATCACCGCCGCGTCTGAAATCATGGCCATTCTGTCGCTGAGCAGCGGCCCGGCCGACCTCCTTGAGCGCTTGTCACGGATTGTGGTCGGCTTTACCCGGCAGCGCAAACCGGTCCTGGCCGGCGATGTCCGCGCACCCGACGCGATGGCGATCATCCTCAGAGACGCCCTGAAGCCGAACCTGGTGCAGACCGTCGAAGGCGTCCCGGCCTTTGTCCACGGCGGCCCGTTTGCCAACATTGCCCACGGCTGCAACAGTGTGCTGGCGACCCGCATGGCCTTGCAGTACGCCGACTATGTGGTCACTGAAGCCGGCTTCGGTTTTGATCTGGGCGGCGAGAAGTTTCTCGATATCAAGTGCCGCGAGGCCGGTATCTGGCCGTCGGTGGTGGTGCTCGTGGCTACCGCCAAAGCGCTCAAAATGCACGGCGGCACGCCCGTCGCCGAGGTGACAAGGCCCGACCTGGGCAGCCTCAAGGCCGGCATGGATAATCTGGGCAAACACGCCGAGAGCGTCCGCGCCTATGGTCTCCAGCCGGTCATTGCGGTCAACCGCTTTGCGTCCGACAGCCCGGACGAATTGCATCTGATTGTAGACGAGTGCCAGGCCCTGGGCGCGGCGGCCACGGTCATTGATGTGTTCGGCCAGGGCGGAGAGGGCGGCTTGGCCCTGGCCGAAACGATTGTCGAGGCGTGTCGGCCAGACCCGCCCGAGCCGCGCTTTCTGTATTCCTCAGACATGCCGATTGCGGACAAACTTCGCACCATCGCCCACACGATCTACGGTGCCGCGGATATTAGCCTGCTGCCGCGCGCCCGGGCCGACCTCAAACAGATAGACGAACTCGGCTACAGCCACCTTCCGGTCTGCATAGCCAAGACCCAGATGTCGCTGTCCGACGATCCCAAACGCTACGGTCGTCCGCGGGACTTTACCCTGTCGGTGCGTGAGATTCGCCTGTCGGCCGGGGCGGGTTTCTGTGTGCCGCTGACCGGAAACATGCTGACCATGCCGGGCCTGGCCGCTCAGCCGGCCGCCTGTGGCATGAAAATGGACGCGGAGGGCAAAATTTCGGGCATGTTCTGAAAGGAAGCAGTATGAGATTCGGGCTGTTCTCTCTGTTTGACTTTTTCCAGGACCGCCAGAACGAGGTCCGCTATTATCAGGACACCCTTGACCTGATTCTCCGTTCCGAACAACTCGGGTTTGACTCGGTCTGGCTGGGCGAGGAGCACTTTTACGCCTTCGGCATCTGTCCCAGCCCGCAACTCTTTCTGACCGCCCTGGCTCGGCAGACCACACGCCTGCGGCTGGGTACCGCCATCAGCCTGCTGCCGTTTGAAAACCCGCTCCGCAAAGCCGAGGACTTCGCCATGCTCGACATTCTGAGCGACGGCCGCCTCGACTTCGGGGTCGGACGCGGCATCATCCCCAAACATTTCGAGGGCTTCGGGGTGCCACCGCAGGAGAGTCAGGCCCGCTACGAAGAAGCCCTGGCGATTATCCGCCACGCCTGGACCCACGACCGTTTTTCCTACCAGGGCCGCTTCTGGCAGGTCCCAGAGCTGGCCCTGTCGCCCAAGCCGGTCCAGAAACCCCACCCGCCGATCTACCGCGGTACGCTCAGCCTGGAGTCCTTTGAGGCGGCCGCGGCGGCCGGCGACAACGCCTTTGTCGTGCCCTGGCTGTCCGCCCCGCACCCCGAGGTCCGCCGCCGGGTTGAACGCTACCGCGGCCTGCTCAAAGAGCACGGCCACCGCGGCCGACAGGCCACCTTTATCTTTTTTCTGTTTGTGGACCACGACCGCCAGCGGGCGATGGCCGAAGCCCAAGCCTGCACCCGCAACTATGTCCGCCTGATCTCGTCGTTTATCCCGCCCGAGGCGGTGGCCCAACTCCGCTCGGGCGACCCGCTCAAAGCCTTCCTGGACCTGGTCCAATCCCTGCCCGAGCATGTGGAGGAGCGGGCGCTTGTCGGCAGCCCGCAGGACTGCCGACGGCGGCTGGCCGAGCTGCGGGACGAGTTCGGTATAGAGCAGGTGGCCTTCTATGCCTAGGAAAAAGCGTCCACCGAACATGAGCGAGGCCGAGATCGTTGACTGGTTTATGGCAACAGCGGTCGAACAGCCCAAGCCGCCAGGAGATGAATACAAAAACCTTCCTGGCGACTGCATAATCCCTGATTTGGAAATCAACAAGACTGGCTACAAAATCGTCCAGTGCGTTCCACGGGCGGACGGGAGTAAGGGCAACACCTACTTTCACAGGCTCCGTTACGCCGTGATGAACGGGAACAGCGTTTGGGGCAAGGAACTAGAAGGCTATGTCATCGGTCACGACTGCGACGAGCCAAGCTGCTGCCAGATAACCCACCTGAATAAAATCCGCCAGTCCGAGAACATGGCGGATATGAAGAAACGCGGGCGGAACAAGGCCAAACCAGGCAAGTATGACGGCCGGCGGAATGGCGCAGGGATCAAGGCCAAGCAGGAGATCAACGTCCTGTTCCACAAGATCGTCCTCTCGACCCTAGGCTTGCCGGTCAATCCTGAATTGGAAAGCCAAGGCGGCAAGCACGATTCAGTCGAGGAGTTGTTGAGTCTCTCTGAGACTTGACTTATTCGGGGTGTGCAGATGGGGAGAGGAGGAGCACCATATGCACGCCGGGGCGCGTGACCCGGCCCGGGCCACGCGCGGGCTGGAGGTCTTCGCCCAGGAAGTCATGCCCGAGTTTCGCTAGCTGAACCGCGCCTGGGCGGCCCGCGCTGAGGCGGTCTTCCTGGCCGGTATCATTTCGTCAAGCTGGATCAGAATGCCGTCCGGGTCTTCGGCAAACGCGCTGCGGATTGTGCCCTCTTTGGTCCGGGCCAGGACGTGCGGGGCGGCGGCAAATGTCACCCCCCTGGCCTTGAGGTCGGTATACATCGCGTTCAGCCCTTTGACCCAGAAGCCGATGTGCGAGATGCCGACCTGGTCAACCTTGATGCTGCGTCCGGTCGGCGGCTTGCCTTCAGGGGCGATGATGACCACAATCGGGGCGTCTTCGGTCATGCCGTATGGCCCTTTTTTTGCCGCGCCATAGCGCAGGGTGGCAAAGCGCACCTTGCGGTTTTTGACCCGGTAGATGCCCGCATCCTCGCCCCGACCCTCGACGTTGGTGCCCTCCTGAGCAACCTTGAAGCCGAGCAGATCACGGTAGAAGTGCAGCGAGCGGTCAAAGTCGCGGGCGCAGAGCGCTACATGGGACATTCCTCTCGGTCGTGCCATAACAACCCTCCTTGTGTGTCAGGCGGCAATCGCTTTCTCCTCCTGTACGCTACTCAACACGCCCGGGTCAAGCCTCCGTCACCCAAGCGTGTTGATGCAGGGCCGGAAACAGTGTAGTTGGCCGGGGGAGGATCAAGACAGGAGGACGAGCGCGTGCCGCGTACAGACGAAGCGTTTGATGTCATCGTGGTCGGGGCGGGCAACGCGGCGTTGACCGCGGCGCTGGCCGCCCGCGCCGAAGGTGCCCGGGTTGTCGTGCTGGAGAAGGCCAGCCACAAACTCCGGGGCGGCAACACGCGCTTTACCGGCGGCGTGTTCCGCTGCGTGTATAACAGCCTCGAAGAACTGGTCGCGGTGGTCCGGGACAACGATGATCCCAGCGCCGTGTCGCTCGAGCCCTACACCCGTGAAGACTATCTGCGCGACTTGGAGCGGGTAAGCGGGGGGCGGACCGACCCGGCGCTGAGTCGGACCTTGGTCGATCGGTCGTATGATACCGTGCGCTGGATGGCCGACCTGGGGGTGGCGTGGGAATTCAGCCGGGCGGTGGGAGCGGTCAGGCTGGCCGGCGCGGCAAAGCTCAGGCTGTCGCGGGGCGGGGCGCTCCGCGCCAAGGGCGAGGGCAGGGCGCTGTCCAGTACGCTCTTCGGGCTGGCCGACGAGGCTGATATTCCGGTGCTGTACGAAACCAAGGCCGGACGGATTGTGACCGGCCCGGGCGGACGGGTGCGCGGTCTTGAGGTGCGCGGACCTGAGGGCGTCCGCACCCTGGCCTGCCGGGCGCTGGTGCTGGCCAGCGGCGGGTTTCAGGCCAGCCCCGCCATGCGAACGGCCTACCTGGGTCCGAGCTGGAGCCTGGTCAAGGTTCGCGGCACACGCTTTAATACCGGTGAGATGATTCGCCAGGCGCTCGACATCGGTGCCCAGCGCTCCGGCGAATGGGCCGGCTGTCACGCCACGCCAATTGACGCCGACGCGCCAAGCTACGGCGAGTTGCGGCTGACCGACAAGACCAACCGCCTGTCCTATCCCTTCTCGGTGATGGTGAACCTTGACGGCGAACGCTTTGTTGACGAGGGCGAGGATTCTACGCTGTACACCTACGCCAAAATGGGCCGGGAGATTCTTGGCCAGCCCAGGGCGACCGTTTTTCAGGTCTTTGACCGGACGACCACGCCGCTGCTAGAGACGCGCTACAGCACCGCCACGCCGGTGGTGGCCGACAGCCTGGCCGGCCTGGCCGACGGCATTGAGCGACGCTACGGCCATCTCGGCTTTCGCAAAGCCGGCTTCCTGGCCACGCTTGGGGCCTATAACGCCGCGGTGCAAGACGGCGATTTCAACCCCGACAGGCTGGACGGCAAGCACACCCGGGGCTTGCGGCCCGACAAAACCAACTGGGCCACCCGCATTGAGACGCCGCCGTTTTGCGCCTGCGCGGTCAGCCTCGGCATCACCTTCACCTTCGGCGGGATTCGGATCAGCACCGACGCCGCGGTCGTCGATCAGCTCGGGCGGCCGATTCCGGGCCTGTTCGCCAGCGGCGAAATGACGGGCGGATTCTTCTATCACAACTATCCGGGCGGGGCCGGCCTCATGCGCGGGGCGGTCTTTGGCCGGCTGGCCGGAACGCACGCGGCCCGGTCCGCCCGCGAGCAGCGAGCATAGCCATCCCGCACACCAGCCAAGGCCCGGGCCAGCTTCGCGCCCTGCTCAGTCGCGGCGGTCTCATCACCGCCCCCGGCGTCTACGACGGCCTGTCGGCGCGGATTGCCGCACTCACAACGCTCTGTACGGAGAGAGGAACATGTCAACACAGCGAATTATCAGCCAAGTGTCCGACCGGGTGGCCCTCATCACCCTCAACCGCCCGGAAGTGCTGAACGCCTTTGCGGGCACGATGCGCGAAGAACTCCTGGCCGCACTGGAACAGGCGGCAGACGACCGGGCGGTGCGCTGCGTGATGATTACCGGCGCGGGCCGCGCCTTCTGCGCCGGCGGCGATATTGCCAGTATGGCCGAACTCCAGGCCGACAACAACAACGGCGTGATCAAAGAACGCACGGTCGTTGGCGGCAAGATCATCCGGCTCATCCGCGGCATGGCCAAGCCGGTCGTTGCCGCGGTGAACGGGGCCGCGGCCGGGGCAGGGATGAACCTGGCCCTGGGCTGTGACCTGCGGCTGGGCGCAGACACAGCCCGCTTTGCCGAGAGCTTTGTCACAATCGGGCTTATCCCGGACTGGGCGGGTTTCTCGTCACTGCCCCGCCTGGTCGGGACGGCCAAAGCCCTGGAGCTGATGCTGACCGGCGAGCAGATTGATGCCGCCGAGGCCCTGCGTCTAGGTCTGCTGAACCGGGTCTATCCACACCAGAGTTTTCGGACCGACGCCCTCGCGTTTGCCCGGCGGGTGGCTGCCGGCCCGCCCCAGACCCTGGCCCATATCAAACGCGGGGTCTACCTCGGGGCCAGCGCCGGCCTGGAGGAAACCCTCAGCTATGAACACGACAGCCAGGCCGAGCTGTTTCTGTCCGCGGACGCCCGAGAGGGTATGAACGCGTTCCTGGAAAAACGCCCGCCCGCGTTTGGCACATCCCACGGCTGGAACCTTTCACCCTGAGGAGGGCGGATGACGCCACGCTCAGCCGAGCGGCCTCAGGCACTCAGGGCTGTCGTTGCGGGGGGAGTTGACGAGCGCAGACACGGCATAGGCCCTCATGGCCTCGGCCGGACAGGGCACGAGCAGGGGCAAGACCGAGCCGGGCTCCTGAACGGTCCGGTCCAGCCAGCGCGCCTCGGCCTCGGGCGGCAGGATCACCGGCATACGGTGGTGGATGGGGGCCATCAGCGCGTTGGGGCCGGTGGTCAGCATTGTACACGAATGGATCGCCTGGCCGGATTCGGCAACCCATTTTTCCCACAGCCCGGCACAGGCGAACGGCTCGCCCGAGCCCAGGCTGATATACAGCGGGGTCCTGGTCGGGCCGTCTTTTTTCCACTCATAAAAGCCGTTGGCCACGATCAAGCACCGCCGGCGGCGCAGGGCATGCCTGAAGCTGGGCTTTTCGGCCACCGTCTCAGACCGGGCGTTGATCATCCTGGTGCCGACCGCGGGGTCTGTGGCCCAGGCCGGAATCAGCCCCCAGCGCAAGAAGCCGGCCCGCCGTTCGGCATTGTCAGCCGTATTGATCAGCGCCAGCACCGGCTGGCTGGGGGCGATGTTATAGCGGGGGGAGCAGGCCACGCCGGACAGGGAGCAGCCAAAGCGTTCTTCCAGGCGTTCTGCGTCTGAGGTCAAGGCATAGCGGCCACACATGGTCTGTCCCTCCCTGTTCCGGCAAGGCCCTCCACCTGGCAGACAGCTTGACAAAAAAGAAGAGCGGGGGGAAGATGCCGTTCAGCAGGACCGCAGAGGGGAGACGTTCTTACCCACAGCTTGACATTCCCGCCGGCCCGGCCTTGATAGTCCCATGAGCAAGCTGCGTATCGCTTGGCGTATCATCCTGACCGGGCTGCTCCTGCCCCGCCCGAGCGGAGCGGTGGAGGCCGCGCCGGCCTTGACCGACCGGGAGATCGCCCCCCCCCCAAGATCACAGATGATGATGGATAGGCGTTACGCCCGACTTGTCGGCCTGCTGCTCCTGTGCAGCCTGCTGTTGGCCCTCGCCCCCGCGGTCAGGGCGCAAACGGCCACCTCCACCGTCATCAGCCTCACGGATGGTCTCACTACGCCGGGGACCCTCCGCTATCTGTTGAACCAGGCCAACGCCACATCTACCCCGACAACAATCATCTTCGACTCAACCCTCAGCGGCGGCACCATCACGCCCAACATCCCGCTGCTGCTCTCTGGCAACATACGGCTCCTCGCCCAGGATGCAGCCGGGAGGTCTGTCGATATAACGCTCGCTGGGTCACAGTTCCCCACTAATACAGAGATCTCCCTTGCCGGGCGTAATGTGCTGAGCATCTCTTCCACCACCGCCACCGTGCAGGGATTCGATATCGTCAATTTCGCCGGCGCGGGGATCTACGTCTCAGCCTCCCCGAACTGCCCGGCCAATGCCCGGGTCACAATCTCCGATAATGTCCTGGTCGCCACTTCCACGGCCCACGCGATTGAGTTGGACAGTGGCCCCGGCTGCGCCGGCGTGACCATCAGCGAGAATACTATCTCGCAGACACCGGGAAGCCAGGCGAACGGCATTTACCTGCATAAGACCCTCAGCAGCATGGCGACGAGCACCCTGGACCTCATCGTGTCCGACAATACGATCACCACCGGAGCGAACGGCATTTACCTTGCTCACCGCATGGCGACGAGTACAGCTAGAACGACTGCCACGCTGTCGGGCAACCGCATCACCGGAGCACACACCGGGATTAATATAGACAGCACCACCCAGGCCGCCAGCGCTGACAGTCGGGTGACCGCCACGCTGTCGCGCAATTACATCACCGGAGCAAGCTTTGGGATCAGGATTAATCTTGACGGCAGCGGGGGGAGCAACATCGCCAGGGTCAACGGGTCCTGGAACACGGTCATCGGCAGCAGCACGATGGATC
This sequence comes from uncultured Binatia bacterium (SeqCode), assembly GCA_965200965.1. Lineage (GTDB taxonomy): Bacteria > Desulfobacterota > Binatia > Bin18 > Bin18 > JAAXHF01. Next base: position 2,868,945 of record OZ241744.1, on the reverse strand, counting down.
TCTTCGCCTCAGAGTATGGCGTCAATGGCAGCCAAGCGGGCCGAAGCGGGTTTGATGTGAGCGGGCGTCTCGGGAACACCATCTTCAACACCCAGAACATCAGACCGGATGTGAATGCGGTGGAGGTGGCCCAGCGCCTCATCCTCAGCGCATACCAGGCCGCTCAACTCCAACCGTCGGCCACTTGGCCTTCCTATCAGTGGCCCGCCAGCTTCACCGCCCACAGACACCAGACCGCCACGCTCTCACAGGCAGGCACCGGAATCACCTCCGATGAAGAATATGTTTCCGCCTTGCCGCAGGTCCACGCGAACGCGCGCACCTTCTCCGTGGTGTCCAGTCCGACCCCCCCGCCGGACTTCGGGACCCTCCCCGTCTTCGCCAACATCCTTTTCCGGAATGCGGCAGGGACTGTAGTCACCCTCACCCAATCCTTTCGGGTGTGTTTGCCCCTGCCGGCCGACCTGAGCGACGCCCCCGACCCACGGATCGCCGGGCGGGACGGAACCGTCTGGCGCACCCTGCCCTCGGCTCGGTCAGGCGTCCAGATCTGCGCCGATCTTTCCGGGTTCCCGTCCTTCACGCCCTTCACGCCCTCCCAGCCCCGGCCGGAGACTCCCCCAGAGAACCCGGGCCTCGGGGGCAATGGCGGGGGCGGCACAGTGGCTCCACCCCCCACCGGCACCGTAGCAGGAGGCGTGGTCGGGGTCCTGGAGTACCCCCAGCCGGCCTTCTTCAGTGGCATCGGCGTGATCTCGGGCTGGGTGTGTACCGGGGAATTGATTGAGGTGGAGGTGGAGGTGGACGGCACCACGCATCGCTTGGAAGCCGCCTCTGGCACGGCCCGGGGCGATGTGGCCGCCGCCGGAGTCTGCGAGGGCCGGGGTGATGTGGGCTTTGGGCTGCTGTTCAACTGGAACCTGCTCGGTGACGGCCAACATACCATGCGGGCCTTGGCCGATGGGGTGGAGTTTGACCGGGCGATCTTCACCGTGACGACCTTGGGTGAGGAGTTCGTCCGCGGGGCCAGCGGCGAGGTGGTGGTGGCCGACTTTCCGTCTCCGGGCGAGCAGACGCGGCTGGTGTGGGAACAGGCTGTCCAGAATTTCATGCTGGCCCCGCTCTCGACCACAGCCCCCCCGCCGGCGGCCTCCTCCACCACTGCCGGCCCGCTCGGCGTCCTGGAAAACCCGGCCGGCGGCTCCTTCCAGAGCGGTATCAGCGTGATCTCGGGCTGGGTGTGTACCGGGGAAGCGATTGAGTTGGAAGTGGACGGCACGCATCTCCTGGAAGCCGCCTCTGGCACGGCCCGGGGCGATGTGGCCGCCGCCGGAGTCTGCGAGGGCCGGGGCGATGTGGGCTTCGGGCTGCTCTTCAACTGGAACCTGCTCGGTGACGGCCAACATACCATCCGGGCCTTGGCCGACGGGGTCGAGTTTGACCGGGCGACCTTCACCGTGACGACCTTGGATGAGGAGTTCGTCCGCGAGGCCAGCGGGCGGGCGGTAGTGGCCGACTTTCCGAGCACCGGCGAGACCGTCACCCTGGTCTGGCAGCAATCCTTCCAGAACTTTGTGATTACGAACCTTGAGTAACGGGGCTGGCCGGCCCCGCCCGCTCAAGGCTCTGCCCGCAGCTTGACATTCCCGCTGGCCCGGCCTTGAATAGCCCCATGAGCAAGCTGCGTGTCGCCTGGCTCGTCCTCCTGACCGGGCTGTTCCTGCCCGGCCCGGCCGGGGCGGTGGAAGCCGCGCCGGCCTTGACCGACCGGGAGATCGTCGAGCGGCTGGCCCGGCTTGAAGAGGGGCAGACCGGGCTCCGGACCGATCTAAAGCAACTCCGGGAAGACCTGAACCGGCAGAACGAGCAACTCCGCACCGACATCGGCCAACAGATGCAGCAGTTGCGGGAAGAGATGACCGGGCAGTTTGCCCGGCAGTTCCACCTCACCCTGGCCCTGCTGGCCGCCTTCAGTACCCTGGTCGCGGCCATTCTCGGCTTTGCCCTGTGGGACCGGCGGACCATGCTGCGGCCCGTTGAGCGCAGCGTCCGCAGCCTGGAGGAAGACATCGGCAACAATCGCCGGCGGCTGGACGCCCTGGTGGAAGCCTTGCGGGCCTTGGGCCAGCACGACCCCGAAGTGGCGGGCGTCCTCCGCCAGTTTCACTTGCGCTAAGCCCTTCGTGAGAACGGTTCGAGCTATTGCGGCATCCCCAACACGGCGTTTGACGCTGCTCCGGGCCCGTGGGTCCGGTGGGAGCGGATGCAGGCCCACTTTGACACACAAACACCAGGAGGCTAAAATACCCTGCAATGCCGGTTCAGGGAGACAGCCATGATTGCAAACAGTCAGGAATCCTACCCCCCCCCCCCCAAGATCACAGATGGTGATGACTATGCGTTACGCTCAACTTGTCGGCCTGCTGCTCCTGTGCGGCCTGCTGCTGGCCCTCGCCCCCGCGGTCAGGGCACAAACAGCCACCTCCACCGTCACCAGCCTCACCGATGAGGCCAGTACGCCGGGGTCCCTCCGCTATCTGTTGAACCAGGCCAACGCCACCTCTACCCCAACGGCGATCATCTTCAACTCGGCCCTCAGTGGCGGCACCCTCACGCCCGCCAGCCCGCTGCCGCTCGCTGCCAACATCCGGCTCCTCGCCCAGGATGCAGCCGGGATGGCCGTCGATATGACGCTCGATGGGTCACAGCTCCCCACTGATTCAGGGCGTCCTCTTGCCGAGCGTAGCGTGCTGCACATCTCCTCCCCCACCGCCACCGTTTCGGGATTCGATATCGTCAATTTCGCCGGCGCGGGGATCGCCGTCGCATCCTCCCCGAACTGCCCGCTCACTGCCCGGGTCACCCTCTCCGATAATGTCCTGGTCGCCTCTTCCACAGCCACTTCCACGCCCCACGCCATTGAGGTGACCAGCGTCACCAACCAGTGCACCGCGGTGACCATCCGCGCGAATAATATCTCACAGACACCGGGCAGCCGCGCGACCGGCATTTCCATTCGCAGCACCGATGCCGGCACCTCCCACACTATGGCGAGTAGCAGCGTGGACGCTCTCGTGGCCGACAATACGATCACCACCGCTGTCGGCATTTCCATTGGTCGCTCCACCACCACCGGGGATAACAGCTCCAGGGTGACCGCCCGGCTGTCGGCCAATCGCATCACCGGCACACGGGAGGGGATTGCGTTTGTCTCCACCATCGGCAGTGGGGGGAGCAATCGCCTGGTTGCCCAACTGTCGGCCAATCGCATCACCGGCCCGCAGGACGGCATTGCGGTCCTCGGCAGTGTTGGCCGCGGGGCTGTTGACAGCGCGACGGTCACGCTGTCGGGCAATCACCTCACCGGCACGCAGAAGGGGATCAGGATTGCCAGCACCAGCTTCGGCAGCGGGACGAGTTTGAGCACGGACGCCACGCTGTCGGGCAATTACATCACCGGTGCGCGGAAGGGCCTTGAGATTGATCTCAGCGGCAACGGGACGAGCAACAGCGCCACGGTCAACGGGACCGGCAATGTGGTCCTCGGCAGCAGCGACACAGATATCTCCGCCTCCGAGAACAGATACCAGATCAACGGGCGTCTCGAGCGCACCATCTTCAACACCATACGCCTGGCAGTGGGGACGAGGGCCAACAGCTTCACCGTCCACCGCTACCAAGTAGACCGGCTCCCCCCCGGGGGGATCACCGGCGGGCACCAGAACCAGGACGGCACGACCGAGATCGTGACCGTCACCACCATTGAGGAAACCTATCTGGCCGACCCGGCCCAGTTTACCCCGCGCGAAGCGGTTGAGCGGGCCGTGTCCGTGGTGTCCGGTCAGGCCACCTCAACGGACTTCGGGACCATGCCTGTTGTCGCTGGCCTGCTGCCCCAGACTGCGGACGGGCGGGTGGCCACCCGCGGGCTGCTCCACCCCGTGCGGGTGTGTTTGCCCGTGCCGGCCGACCTGTCGGCGTCCGCCCCACGGATCGCCTGGCGGGACGGAACCGTCTGGCGCACCCTGCCCTCGGCTCGGTCAGGCGATGAAATCTGCGCCGAGTTGAGCTTTCAGAGGCTCCTTATCACCTACATCGTCACCACCCTCACCGATGAGGCCAATACGCTGGGGTCCCTCCCCTATCTGTTGAATCAGGCCAACGCCACCTCTACCCCAACGGAGATCCTCTTTGACCCGACCCTCAGCGGCGGCACCATCACCCCCACCAGCCCGCTGCCGCTCGCTGGCAACACCCAGCTCCGCGCCCAGGACGTAGCCGGGCGGTCTGTCGATATGACCCTCGATGGGTCACAACTCCCCGCTGACGGTAGTGTGCTGCGCATCTCCTCCCCCACCGCCACCGTGCGGGGGTTCGATATCGTCAATTTCGCCGGCGCGGGGATCGCCGTCGCCGCCTCCCCGAACTGCCCGGTCACTGCCCGGGTCACCCTCTCCGATAATGTCCTGGTCGCCTCTTCCACAGCCCGCGCGATCGAGTTGGACAGCGGCCCCGGCTGCGCCGGCGTGACCATCCGCGAGAATGATATCTCGCAGACGCCCGGCAGCCACGCGACCGGCGTGTACCTGCACAAGACCCTCAGCAGCACGGCGACGAGTAGCGTGGACCTCATCGTGGCCGACAATACGATCACCACCAGCGCGACCGGGGTGTACCTTCGGACCTCTCTCAGCGACACGGCGACGAGCACCCTGGCCACCACGCTGTCGGCCAATCGCATCACCGGCGCAGGCACCGGGATTGATATCACCAGCACCACCAGTTCCGGGAATAGCAGTCAGGTGGCCGCCACGCTGTCGCGCAATTACATCACCGGAGCCAACTTCGGGATCCAGATGAGGCTTGACGGCAGCGGGGGGAGCAACACCGTCACGGTCGACGGGTCCTGGAACACGGTCATCGGCAGCAGCACGCTGGATCTCTATGTCTCCGAGTATGGCGTCAATGGCAGCCAAGCGGGCCGAAGCGGGTTTGATGTGAGCGGGCGGCTCGAGAACACCCTCTTCAACACCCGAAACATTATCCCGGGGGAGGCGCATACCCCCTTCACCCGCCAGGCATACCGGGCCGCTCAACGCCAACGCCCGCCGGCTGCCTGGGCTCTCTATCACTGGCCCGCCAGCTTCACCGCCCACCGCTACCAGGCCGCCACGTTCCTCGGGGCCCGCACAACCACTCTTTCCCAGGAATATCAGCAGACCTTCACGCCGAACCAGATCTCCAATAACCAGCGCGCCTTTTCCGTGGTGGCCAGTCCGACCGCCCCGCCGGACTTCGGGACCATGCCTGTCGCCGTCAGGCTCATTCCCGCTGATACAGATAGGATCATCCTCGGGATTACCCATCATGTGCGGGTGTGTCTGCCTCTGCCGGCCGACCTGGCCGACGCCGACGCCCCGCGGATCGCCTGGCGGGACGGCCCCGTCTGGCGCACCCTGCCCTCGGCTCGGTCCGGCAATCAAATCTGCGCCGATTTCCGCATCCGCCACCTCTCCATCGTCACCACCCTCACGGATGATGCCAATACGCCGGGGTCCCTCCCCTATCTGTTGAACCAGGCCAACGCCACCTCTACCCCAACGACGATCATCTTCGACCCGACCCTCAGCGGCGGCACCATCACGCCCACCAGCCTGCTGCCGCTCGCTAGCGATATCTGGCTCTTCGCCCAGGATACAGCCGGGCGGTCTGTCGATATAACCCTCAATGGGTCACAACTCCCCGTCGTGCTGCGCATCTCCTCCCCCACCGCCACCGTGCGGGGGTTCGATATCGTCAATTTCGCCGGGGTGGGGATCGCCGTCGCCGCCTCCCCGACCTGCCCGCTCACTGCCCGGGTCACCCTCTCCGATAATGTCCTGGTCGCCTCTTCCACAGCCACTTCCACGCCCCGCGCCATTGAGTTGGACAGCGGCCCCGGCTGCGCCGCCGTAACCATCCGCGAGAATGCTATCTCACAGACGCCCGGCAGCCGCCGCGCGACCGGCGTGTACCTGCACAAGACCCTCAGCAACACGGCGACGAGCAACGTGGACCTCATCGTGGCCGACAATACGATCACCACCAGCGCGAGCGGGGTGTACCTTCGGACCTCTCTCAGCAACACGGCGAGGAGCACCCTGGCCACCACGCTGTCGGCCAACCGCATCACCGGCGCAGGCACCGGGATTGATATCACCAGCACCACCAGTGCCGGGACTCGCAGTCAGGTGGCCGCCACGCTGTCACGCAATTACATCACCAGAGCAGGCTTTGGGATCCAGATGAGGCTTGACGGCAGCGGGGGGAGTAACACCGTCACGGTCAGCGGGTCCTGGAACACGGTCATCGGCAGCAGCACGCTGGATCTCTATGCCTCCGAGTATGGCGTCAATGGCAGCCAAGCGGGCCGAAGCGGGTTTGATGTGAGCGGGCGGCTCGAGCACACCCTCTTCAACATCCGAAACATTATCCCGGGGGAAGCCCATAACGCCCTCACCCGCCAGGCATACCGGGCCGCTCAACGCCAACGCCCGCCGGTGGCGTGGGCTCTCTATCACTGGCCCGCCAGCTTCACCGCTCACAAACACCAGCCCGCCACGCTCTCCGAGGCGGGCACCGGCCTCACCTCCGATGTCGAGTATTTTTCCGCCTTGTCGCCGGGCCACGCGGACGCGCGCCCCTTCTCCGTGGTGGCCAGTCCGACCCCCCCGCTGGATTTCGGGACGCTCCCCGTCTTCGCCAACATCCTTTTCCGGAATGCGGCGGGGAATGTAGTCCCCCTCGATCCTAGCCAAGCCGTGCGGGTGTGTTTGCCCCTGCTGGGCGACTTGGCCGACGCCCCCGCCCCCCGGATCGTCGGGCGGGCCGGAACCACTTGGCGCGTCCTGTCCTCAGAGCACTCCGGCGGTCAACTCTGCGCCAATATCTTCGGGTTCCCGGCCTTCACCGAAGTCCCCCCCCGACCAGAGACTCCCCCCCAAGTGGAAACTCCCCCAGGTAACCCCGGCGGTGGGGGCGGTGGCGGGGGCGGTGCTGCCCTTCCTCCCCCCCAGCCTTTGGTCGGGTTCCTGGAGAACCCCGAGCCGGGTTCCTCTCAGAGCGGCATTAATCTGATCTCGGGCTGGACGTGCGCCAGGGGGGCGATCACCTTAGAGGTGGACGGCACGCATATCCTGGAAGCCGCCGCTGGTACCGGCCGGGCCGATACGGCTGAGGCGTGCGGCAACGACGGCAACAACGGCTTTGGGCTGCTGTTCAACTGGAACCTGATCGGTGACGGCGAACATACCATCCGGGCCTTGGCCGACGGGGTCGAGTTTGACCGGGCGATCTTCACCGTGACGACCTTAGGCGAGGAGTTCATCCGCGGGGCCAGCGGCGAGACCTTTGTGGCCGACTTTCCATCCCCGGGCGAGCAGGTCCGGCTGGTGTGGCAAGAGGGTAGCCAGAGCTTCAGGCTGGCCCCGCTCTCGGCCGCCGTGGCTGTCTCGCCGCCGACCGGGCAGAACGGCGTCCTGGAAAACCCGGCCGGCGGCTCCTTCCAGAGTGGTATCAGCGTGATCTCGGGCTGGGTGTGTGAGGCCGGGAGGGTCGAGCTTGAGATCAACGCCATCCACCGGCTGGCGGCGGCCTCTGGCACGGGCCGGGCCGATACGGCTGAGGCGTGCGGCAACGACGGCAACAACGGCTTTGGGCTGCTGTTCAACTGGAACCTGATCGGTGACGGCGAACATACCATCCGGGCCTTGGCCGATGGGGTGGAGTTCAGCCGGGCGACCTTCATCGTGACGACCTTAGGCGAGGAGTTCGTCCGCGGGGCCAGCGGCCAAGCGGTGGTGGCCGACTTTCCGCGGGCCGGCGAGACCGTCACCCTGGACTGGCAGCAATCCTCCCAGAACTTTGTGATTACGAACCTTGAGTAACGGGGCTGGCCGGCCCCGCCCGCTCAAGGCTCTGCCCGCAGCTTGACATTCCCGCTGGCCCGGCCTTGAATAGCCCCATGAGCAAGCTGCGTGTCGCCTGGCTCGTCCTCCTGACCGGGCTGTTCCTGCCCGGCCCGGCCGGGGCGGTGGAGGCCACGCCGGCCTTGCCTGACCGGGAGATCGCCGAGCGGCTGGCGCGGCTTGAAGAGGGGCAGGGCGGACTCCGTGCGGATATGCAGCAACTCCGGGAAGATATGAACCGGCAGAACGAGCAACTCCGCGCGGATATGCAGCAACTCCGGGAAGATATGAACCGGCAGAACGAGCAACTCCGCGCGGATATGCAGCAACTCCGGGAAGATATGAACCGGCAGAACGAGCAACTCCGCACCGACATCGGCCAACAGATGCAGCAGTTGCGGGAAGAGATGACCGGGCAGTTTGCCCGGCAGTTCCACCTCACCCTGGCCCTGCTGGCCGCCTTCAGTACCCTGGTCGCGGCCATTCTCGGCTTTGCCCTGTGGGACCGGCGGACCATGCTGCGGCCCTTTGAGCGCAGCGTCCGCAGCCTGGAGGAAGATATCGGCAACAATCGCCGGCGGCTGGACGCCCTGGTGGAAGCCTGACGGGCCTTGGGCCAGCACACCCCGAAGTGGTGCCCGAAGTGGCGAGCGTCCTCCGCCAGTTTCACTTGCGCTTTCTTCAAGTGCGGGCCGCCTCTCATCAGGGAAGGCCGCTTTGACACACAAACACCAGGAGACTGAAATACCCTGCAATGCCGGTTCAGGGAGGCAGCCATGATTGCAAACAGCCAGGAATCCTACCCCCCCCCCCCCCCCCAAGATCACAGATAGTGACGATGACTATGCGTTCCGCTCGACTTGTCGGCCTGCTGCTCCTGTGCGGCCTGCTGCTGGCCCTCGCCCCCGCGCTCAGGGCACAAACAGCCACCTCCACCGTCACCAGCCTCACCGATGAGGCCAGTACGCCGGGGTCCCTCCGCTATCTGCTGAACCGGGCCAACGCCACCTCGACCCCAACGGCGATCATCTTCAACCCGGCCCTCAGTGGCGGCACCCTCACGCCCGCCAGCCCGCTGCCGCTCGCTGCCAACATCCGGCTCCTTGCCCAGGATGCAGCCGGGATGTCCATTGATATGACCCTCGATGGGTCACAGCTTCCCACTGATTCAGCGCATCCCATTGCCGAGCGTAGTGTGCTGACCATCTCCTCCCCCACCGCCACCGTGCAGGGGTTCGACATCGTCAATTTCGCTGGCGCGGGGATCTTCGTCTCAGCCTCCCCGAACTGCCCGGCCAATGCCCGGGTCACGATCTCCGATAATGTCCTGGTCGCCACTTCCTCGGCCAACGCGATTCAGGTGGGCGATGGTGCCGGCTGCACCGCCGTGACCATCCGCGCGAATGATATCTCGCAGACGCCGGGAGGCCTGGCGAACGGCATTTACCTGCAAAAGATCCTCCGCAACATGGCGACGAGTAGCGTGGACCTCTTCGTGTCCGACAATACGATCACCACCAACTCGACCGGCATTTACATTGGTCATATCCTCCAGAGCACGGCGAGTAGCAGCGTGGCCGCCTTCGTGTCCGACAATACGATCACCACACCGGGCCAGGCGATTTTGTTGACCAACATCCTCAGCGGCGGGAGTAGCAACAGGGTGGATGTCGATCTGGAGGTCAATCGCATCACCAGAGCAACAAACGGGATCAGGATCATCGATAATATCACCGACAGCAGTAGCAACAGGGTGGACGCTCGGCTGACGGCCAATCACATCACCGGAGCAAGCAATGGGATTTCGCTGGACACCACCAATAATGGGTCCAGCGCTGAGACAAACACCAATCTGTCGCTCAATCGCATCACCGGAGCAAACAATGGGATCAGGATTGCGTTTAGCGGCAGCGGGGGAAGCGGCGGAGCCACGGTCAGCGGTTCCAGCAACACGGTCATCGGCAGCAGCAGGACGGATATCTTCGCCTCAGAGGGGGGTTACGAGATAAACGGGCAGATCGAGGACACCATCTTCAACGCCGCAAACCTTTCAGGCGTGAGGGAGAGGGCCAACAGCTTCACCGTCCATCGATACCAGGTAGACCGGCTCCCCCCCGCGGGTATCACAGGCGGACGCCGGACCCGGTACGGCGAGACCGAGATCGTAACCGTCACCATCATTGGGGAAACCTATGTCCTGGCCGACCCGGTCCAGTTTACCCCGAGCGCGGCGGTTGAGCGGGCCGTGTCCGTGGTGTCCGGGCAGGCCACCTCAACGGACTTCGGGACCGTCCCCGTCGTCGCCAGACTCATTCCCCGGGATGCAGACTGGCGGATGGCCACCCTCGGGCTGACCCACCCCGTGCGGGTGTGTTTGCCCGTGCCGGCCGACCTGTCGGCTTCCAACCCACGGCTCGCCTGGCTGGACGGAACCGTCTGGCGCACCCTGCCCTCGGCTCGGTCAGGCAGTGAAATCTGCGCCGATTTCCGCGGGTTCCCGCTCTTCAGCATACCCCCCCCCATGGCCACCTCCACCGTCACCACCCTCACCGATAATGCCAATACGCTGGGGTCCCTCCCCTATCTGTTGAACCAGGCCAACGCTACATCCACACCAACGGCGATCATCTTTGACCCGGCCCTCGACGGCGGCACCATCCAGCCCAACAGCCCACTGCCGCTCGCTGGCAACACCCGGCTCCTCGCCCAGGATGCAGACGGGATGGCCGTCGATATCACCCTCATTCCGTATCCCGTTGATTCAGAGCGCCCCCTTGCCGAGCGTAGGGTGCTGACCATCTCCTCCCCCACCGCCACCGTTTCGGGATTCAATATCGTCTTCGACGAGGTGGGGATCGCCGTCGCATCCTCCCCGAACTGCCCGGTCAATGCCCGGGTCACGATCGCCGATAATGTCCTGGTCGCCTCTGCCTCTTCCACAGCGACTTCCACGGCCCGCGCGATTGAGTTGGACAGCGGCCCCGGCTGCACCGCCGTAACCATCCGCGAGAATGATATCTCACAGACGCCGGACAGACGCGCGACCGGCGTGTACCTGCACAAGACCCTCAGCAACACGGCGACGAGTAGCGTGGACCTCATCGTGGCCGACAATACGATCACCACCAGCGCGACCGGCGTGTACCTTCGGACCTCTCTCAGCGACACGGCGACGAGCACCCTGGCCACCACGCTGTCGGCCAACCGCATCACCGGCGCAGGCACCGGGATTGATATCACCAGCACCACCAGTGCCGGGACTCGCAGTCAGGTGGCCGCCACGCTGTCACGCAATTACATCACCAGAGCCGACTTTGGGATGAGGATTCATCTTGACGGCAGCGAGGGGAGCAACACCGTCACGGTCAACGGGACCGGCAATGTGGTCATCGGCAGCAGCACGCTGGATCTCTATGCCTCCGAGTATGGCGTCAATGGCAGCCAGGCAGGCCGAAGCGGGTTTGATGTGAGCGGGCGGCTCGAGCACACCCTCTTCAACAGCAGAAACATTGCAGTAGGGGAGTCCCCCGGCCCCTTCACCCGTTCCGCATACCGGGCCGCTGTCCGCCCCCCGCGCTTTCCACCCCCTTGGACTCGCTATCGGTTCCCCGCCAGCTTCACCGTCCACCGATACCAGGCCGCCACGTTCCTCAGGCGCAGCGGAACCCTTAGCCAGGAATATCAGATCACCTTCGGGCCGAACCAGATCTTCGCTAACCAGCACGCCTTTTCCGTGGTGGCCAGTCCGACCCCCCCGCCGGACTTCGGGACCATGCCTGTCGCCGTCAAACTCATTCTCGCTGATCAGAGCCGGTTTACCGGTGAAGTGGTCACCCTCGGGGTTACCCATCCCGTGCGGGTGTGTCTGCCTCTGCCGGCCGACCTGGCCGACGCCGACGCCCCGCGGATCGCCTGGCGGGCCGGCGCGTCGTGGCGGGCCCTGTCCTCGGAGCGGGCGGGCAGTCAAATCTGCGCTGATTTCAGCCTGCGCCAGCCCCCCAGCCCCCCCCCGTCTACGGCCACCTCCTCCCCGTTCATGGCCACCTCCACCGTCACCACCCTCACCGATGATGCCGCTACGCCGGGGTCCCTCCCCTATCTGTTGAACTTGGCCAACGCCACCTCGACCCCAACGGCGATCATCTTCGACCCGACTCTCAGCGGCGGCACCATCACACCCACCAGCCCGCTGCCGCTCGCTGGCAACACCCGGCTCCTCGCCCAGGACCCAGCCGGGCGGCCTGTCGATATGACGCTTGATGGGTCACAGCTTCCCACTGATTCAGCGCGCCCCCTTGCCGAGCGTAGCGTGCTGCACATCTCCTCCCCCACCGCCACCGTGCAGGGGTTCGATATCGTCAATTTCGCCGGTGCGGGGATCGCCGTCGCATCCTCCCCGAACTGCCCGCTCACTGCCCGGGTCACCCTCTCCGATAATGTCCTGGTCGCCTCTTCCACAGCCACTTCCACGCCCCGCGCCATTGAGTTGGACAGCGGCCCCGGCTGCGCCGCCGTAACCATCCGCGAGAATGATATCTCGCAGACGCCCGGCAGCCACGCGACCGGCGTGTACCTGCACAAGACCCTCAGCAGCACGGCGACGAGTAGCGTGGACCTCATCGTGGCCGACAATACGATCACCACCAGCGCGACCGGCGTGTACCTTCGGACTTCTCTCCGCAACACGGCGACAAGCACCCTGGCCACCACGCTGTCGGCCAACCGCATCACCGGCGCAGGCACCGGGATTGATATCACCAGCACCACCAGTGCCGGGACTCGCAGTCAGGTGGCCGCCACGCTGTCACGCAATTACATCACCAGAGCAGGCTTTGGGATCAGGATGGGGCTTGATGGCAGCGGGGGGAGTAACACCGTCACGGTCGACGGGTCCTGGAACACGGTCATCGGCAGCAGCACGCTGGATCTCTATGCCTCCGAGTATGGCGTCAATGGCAGTCAAGGGGGCCGAAGCGGGTTTGATGTGAGCGGGCGGCTCGAGCATACCCTTTTCAACATCCGAAACATTATCCCGGGGGAAGCCCATAACGCCCTCACCCGCCAGGCATACCGGGCCGCTCAACGCCAACGCCCGCCGGCGGCGTGGGCTCTCTATCACTGGCCCGCCAGCTTCACCGCTCACAAACACCAGCCCGCCACGCTCTCCGAGGCGGGCACCGGCCTCACCTCCGATGTCGAGTATTTTTCCGCCTTGTCGCCGGGCCACGCGGACGCGCGCCCCTTCTCCGTGGTGGCCAGTCCGACCCCCCCGCTGGATTTCGGGACGCTCCCCGTCTTCGCCAACATCCTTTTCCGGAATGCGGCGGGGAATGTAGTCCCCCTCGATCCTAGCCAAGCCGTGCGGGTGTGTTTGCCCCTGCTGGGCGACCTGAGTGACGCCCCCGCCCCCCGGATCGTCGGGCGGGCCGGCGCGTCGTGGCGGGCCCTGTCCTCGGAGCGGGCGGGCAGTCAAATCTGCGCTGATTTCAGCCTGCGCCAGCCCCCCAGCCCCCCCCCGTCTACGGCCACCTCCTCCCCGTTCATGGCCACCTCCACCGTCACCACCCTCACCGATGATGCCGCTACGCCGGGGTCCCTCCCCTATCTGTTGAACTTGGCCAACGCCACCTCGACCCCAACGGCGATCATCTTCGACCCGACTCTCAGCGGCGGCACCATCACACCCACCAGCCCGCTGCCGCTCGCTGGCAACACCCGGCTCCTCGCCCAGGACCCAGCCGGGCGGCCTGTCGATATGACGCTTGATGGGTCACAGCTTCCCACTGATTCAGCGCGCCCCCTTGCCGAGCGTAGCGTGCTGCACATCTCCTCCCCCACCGCCACCGTGCAGGGGTTCGATATCGTCAATTTCGCCGGTGCGGGGATCGCCGTCGCATCCTCCCCGAACTGCCCGCTCACTGCCCGGGTCACCCTCTCCGATAATGTCCTGGTCGCCTCTTCCACAGCCACTTCCACGCCCCGCGCCATTGAGTTGGACAGCGGCCCCGGCTGCGCCGCCGTAACCATCCGCGAGAATGATATCTCGCAGACGCCCGGCAGCCACGCGACCGGCGTGTACCTGCACAAGACCCTCAGCAGCACGGCGACGAGTAGCGTGGACCTCATCGTGGCCGACAATACGATCACCACCAGCGCGACCGGCGTGTACCTTCGGACTTCTCTCCGCAACACGGCGACAAGCACCCTGGCCACCACGCTGTCGGCCAACCGCATCACCGGCGCAGGCACCGGGATTGATATCACCAGCACCACCAGTGCCGGGACTCGCAGTCAGGTGGCCGCCACGCTGTCACGCAATTACATCACCAGAGCAGGCTTTGGGATCAGGATGGGGCTTGATGGCAGCGGGGGGAGTAACACCGTCACGGTCGACGGGTCCTGGAACACGGTCATCGGCAGCAGCACGCTGGATCTCTATGCCTCCGAGTATGGCGTCAATGGCAGTCAAGGGGGCCGAAGCGGGTTTGATGTGAGCGGGCGGCTCGAGCATACCCTTTTCAACATCCGAAACATTATCCCGGGGGAAGCCCATAACGCCCTCACCCGCCAGGCATACCGGGCCGCTCAACGCCAACGCCCGCCGGCGGCGTGGGCTCTCTATCACTGGCCCGCCAGCTTCACCGCTCACAAACACCAGCCCGCCACGCTCTCCGAGGCGGGCACCGGCCTCACCTCCGATGTCGAGTATTTTTCCGCCTTGTCGCCGGGCCACGCGGACGCGCGCCCCTTCTCCGTGGTGGCCAGTCCGACCCCCCCGCTGGATTTCGGGACGCTCCCCGTCTTCGCCAACATCCTTTTCCGGAATGCGGCGGGGAATGTAGTCCCCCTCGATCCTAGCCAAGCCGTGCGGGTGTGTTTGCCCCTGCTGGGCGACCTGAGTGACGCCCCCGCCCCCCGGATCGTCGGGCGGGCCGGCGCGTCGTGGCGGGCCCTGTCCTCGGAGCGGGCGGGCAGTCAAATCTGCGCTGATTTCAGCCTGCGCCAGCCCCCCAGCCCCCCCCCGTCTACGGCCACCTCCTCCCCGTTCATGGCCACCTCCACCGTCACCACCCTCACCGATGATGCCGCTACGCCGGGGTCCCTCCCCTATCTGTTGAACTTGGCCAACGCCACCTCGACCCCAACGGCGATCATCTTCGACCCGACTCTCAGCGGCGGCACCATCACACCCACCAGCCCGCTGCCGCTCGCTGGCAACACCCGGCTCCTCGCCCAGGACCCAGCCGGGCGGCCTGTCGATATGACGCTTGATGGGTCACAGCTTCCCACTGATTCAGCGCGCCCCCTTGCCGAGCGTAGCGTGCTGCACATCTCCTCCCCCACCGCCACCGTGCAGGGGTTCGATATCGTCAATTTCGCCGGTGCGGGGATCGCCGTCGCATCCTCCCCGAACTGCCCGCTCACTGCCCGGGTCACCCTCTCCGATAATGTCCTGGTCGCCTCTTCCACAGCCACTTCCACGCCCCGCGCCATTGAGTTGGACAGCGGCCCCGGCTGCGCCGCCGTAACCATCCGCGAGAATGATATCTCGCAGACGCCCGGCAGCCACGCGACCGGCGTGTACCTGCACAAGACCCTCAGCAGCACGGCGACGAGTAGCGTGGACCTCATCGTGGCCGACAATACGATCACCACCAGCGCGACCGGCGTGTACCTTCGGACTTCTCTCCGCAACACGGCGACAAGCACCCTGGCCACCACGCTGTCGGCCAACCGCATCACCGGCGCAGGCACCGGGATTGATATCACCAGCACCACCAGTGCCGGGACTCGCAGTCAGGTGGCCGCCACGCTGTCACGCAATTACATCACCAGAGCAGGCTTTGGGATCAGGATGGGGCTTGATGGCAGCGGGGGGAGTAACACCGTCACGGTCGACGGGTCCTGGAACACGGTCATCGGCAGCAGCACGCTGGATCTCTATGCCTCCGAGTATGGCATCAATGGCAGCCAAGCAGGCCGAAGCGTGTTTGATGTGAGCGGGCGGCTCGAGCACACCCTCTTCAACATCCGAAACATTATCCCGGGGGAAGCCCATAACACCCTCACCCGCCTGGCATACCGGGCCGCTCAACGCCAACGCCCGCCGGCGGCGTGGGCTCTCTATCACTGGCCCGCCAGCTTCACCGCTCACAAACACCAGCCCGCCACACTCTCCGAGGCGGGCACCGGCCTCACCTCCGATGTCGAGTATTTTTCCGCCTTGTCGCCGGGCCACGCGAACGCGCGCCCCTTCTCCGTGGTGGCCAGTCCGACCCCCCCGCTGGATTTCGGGACGCTCCCCGTCTTCGCCAACATCCTTTTCCGGAATGCGGCGGGGAATGTAGTCCCCCTCAATCCTAGCCAAGCCGTGCGGGTGTGTTTGCCCCTGCTGGGCGACCTGAGTAACGCCCCCGCCCCCCGGATCGTCGGGCGGGCCGGAACCACTTGGCGCGTCCTGTCCTCAGAGCACTCCAGCGGTCAACTCTGCGCCAATATCTTCGGGTTCCCGTCCTTCACCGAAGTCCCACCCCGGCCGGAGACCCCCCCAGACCCTCCAGACCCTCCCCGGCCGGAGACCCCCCCCCAGGTGGAAACTCCCCCGGAGACCCCCCCAGATAACACCGGCCGCGGGGGCGGTGGCGGGGGCGGTACTCCCCCTCCCCCCCAGTCTTTGGACGGGGTCGGGGTCCTGGAGAACCCCGGTCAGGGTTCCTCGCACGGTGGCACCGGGCGGATCTCGGGCTGGACGTGCAGCCAGGGGGTGATCACCTTGGAGGTGGACGGCATGTCTATCGGAACAGCCGCTCGCACCAGCCGGGCCGATGCGGCCGGAAACTGCGGGGGCCAGGCCGATGTGGGTTTTGCGTTGCAGGTTGACTGGGACGAGATCGGTGCTGGCCAACATACCATCCGGGCCTTGGCCGACGGGGTCGAGTTTGACCGGGCCACCTTCACCGTCACCGTCTTGGTCGGGGTCCTGGAGAACCCCGAGCCGGATTCCTCCCAGAGCGGCATTGGGCTGATCTCGGGCTGGACGTGCGCCAGGGGGGCGATCACCTTAGAGGTGGACGGCACGCATATCCTGGAAGCCGCCGCTGGTACCGGCCGGGCCGATACGGCTGAGGCGTGCGGCAACGACGGCAACAACGGCTTTGGGCTGCTGTTCAACTGGAACCTGATCGGTGACGGCGAACATACCATCCGGGCCTTGGCCGACGGGGTCGAGTTTGACCGGGCCACCTTCACCGTGACGACCTTAGGCGAGGAGTTCATCAGGGGGGCCAGTGGCGAGACCCGTGTGCCCGACTTTCCATCCCCGGGCGAGCAGGTCCGGCTGGTGTGGCAAGAGGGTAGCCAGAGCTTCAGGCTGGCCCCGCTCTCGGCCGCCGTGGCTGTCTCGCCGCCGACCGGGCAGAACGGCGTCCTGGAAAACCCGGCCGGCGGCTCCTTCCAGAGTGGTATCAGCGTGATCTCGGGCTGGGTGTGTGAGGCCGGGAGGGTCGAGCTTGAGATCAACGCCATCCACCGGCTGGCGGCGGCCTCTGGCACGGGCCGGGCCGATACGGCTGAGGCGTGCGGCAACGACGGCAACAACGGCTTTGGGCTGCTGTTCAACTGGAACCTGATCGGTGACGGCGAACATACCATCCGGGCCTTGGCCGATGGGGTGGAGTTCAGCCGGGCGACCTTCATCGTGACGACCTTAGGCGAGGAGTTCGTCCGCGGGGCCAGCGGCCAAGCGGTGGTGGCCGACTTTCCGCGGGCCGGCGAGACCGTCACCCTGGACTGGCAGCAATCCTCCCAGAACTTTGTGATTACGAACCTTGAGTAACGGGGCTGGCCGGCCCCGCCCGCTCAAGGCTCTGCCCGCAGCTTGACATTCCCGCTGGCCCGGCCTTGAATAGCCCCATGAGCAAGCTGCGTGTCGCCTGGCTCGTCCTCCTGACCGGGCTGCTCCTGCCTCACCCGGCCGGGGCGGTGGAGGCCACGCCGGCCTTGCCTGACCGGGAGATCGCCGAGCGGCTGGCACGGCTTGAAGAGGGGCAGGGCGGACTCCGTGCGGATATGCAGCAACTCCGGGAAGATATGAACCGGCAGAACGAGCAACTCCGCGCGGATATGCAGCAACTCCGGGAAGATATGAACCGGCAGAACGAGCAACTCCGTGCGGATATGCAGCAACTCCGGGAAGATATGAACCGGCAGAACGAGCAACTCCGGGAAGATATGAACCGGCAGAACGAGCAACTCCGCACCGACATCGGCCAACAGATGCAGCAGTTGCGGGAAGAGATGACCGGGCAGTTTGCCCGGCAGTTCCACCTCACCCTGGCCCTGCTGGCCGCCTTCAGTACCCTGGTCGCGGCCATTCTCGGCTTTGCCCTGTGGGACCGGCGGACCATGCTGCGGCCCTTTGAGCGCAGCGTCCGCAGCCTGGAGGAAGACATCGGTAACAATCGCCGACGGCTGGACGCCCTGGTGGAAGCCTGACGGGCCTTGGGCCAGCACACCCCGAAGTGGTGCCCGAAGTGGCGGGCGTCCTCCGCCAGTTTCACTTGCGCTAAACCTTTTCTTCAAGTGCGGGCCGCCTCTCATTGCCGCGCCGGCCATTTGGTGCTAAGGAAGAGCTACTAACCATGTCTGTCAGACAGCAAAGGAGGAAGTAGTATGCACATCATGTCTTTCTCGGAACGGGAATATATCGATGTCCCGGAAAAGGCCATCATCGAAAATGGTCCAAGCTATTTCGGCATCCCCAACACGGCGTTTGACGCCCAACGCGGCGGCCAACTCATGAACGAGTACCTCGACGAGCGGGTCTACGCCGAAGAGTTGGGCTTTGACGGGGTGATGCTCAACGAACACCACCAGACCCCGTTCTGCGGCGGCGGGGTGATGGACGTTGAAGCCTCAATTCTGGCCCGGATCACCAACCGGGTCAAAATCGTCCTGCTCGGCAACCCCCTGCCGGTGGGCGACCCGCTGCGGCTGGCCGAAGAGTTGGCCACCATCGACATGATCTCGGGCGGGCGGCTCGTGCCCGGCTGGGTGCGCGGCGCGGGCAGTGAGCAGCTCGCCAACAACATCAACCCGGCCCACAACCGCGAGCGCTTCAACGAAGCCCACGACTTCATCAACCAGGCCTGGACCAGGCCCGGCCCGTGGCGCTACGAGGGCAAGCATTTTCACTATCGTTTCGTCAACCCCTGGCAGTTGCCGGTCCAGAAGCCGGTGCCCCAGCAGTGGATTCCCGGCCTTGTCAGCCCCGAAACCGTGGTGTGGTCGGCCCAGCACCGCTACCCCTATGTTGCGCTGGGCACCAACCTGGAGCCGACCATTGAGATGGTCAACCTGTACGCCGATGTGGCCGAGCGGGAGGGCTATCAGGCCGGACCGGAGAACTTCGGCTATCTCCAGAATGTGGTGGTGGCTGAGACCGAGGAAGAGGCCGAACGCTTGGGCCGCGGCTTTGTGTACGGCGGCGGGTTTGGCTCGTTTGCCCGGCCCGAGTGGATGTTCCCGCCGGGCTACAACTCCAAAGCAGCCACCAAGCGGCTGGCCGCAGCCCTGACCGACCCACGGACCGGAACCGAAATCATCCGCCAGACCGAGGGCAACATCAACGTCCAGGAAGTGTTGGACAGCATTGACGAGAACTACAAGAACGCCAAAGAGGCCGGCCTGATTATCGCCGGCACGCCCAAGACCGTCATTGCCAAGCTCCGGCATATGCTTGAACAGCTCCGGCCGGGGATCTTCGGCATCTGGTACCACCACGGCCCGATGACCTTTGAGGAGCGCAAGACCTGCCTGCGGCTCTTGGGTGAAGAAGTCCTGCCGGCCATGCGCGAGATGGCCAAAGAGTTCAACCTGCCCGGTCCGTTTGAACAGCAGCCCGGTACCCGCCCGCTGCCGGCCTCGGGCAAACGCGACCCCGTCGTGCCTGATCTCAAGGCCGCCTAGCGTCTCGGTCCGGCCCCGGACAACTCAGCGGCGTCCAAAGCCGGAGTCTCGGTGAGGCTCCGGCTCCTTTCCGGCTTTATGCACATGCAGCCTCTCCCACCAGCCCAGCCGCATGAGTTCGGCGACGCGATGAAAATTGGGATGATCCTACACCAGGGCCGCCGGGTATCGGAAAATTCTCCCGGAAAAACCGGCATACGGCCTCCTCAACACACTCGGCTGATACGGTCTCGGGCAGCCAGACAGGAAAGCTGCGAAACACAAACGCGCTGCTGCCGACCCGTTGCGGATAGACACAAAAGGTGCTGAGCAAATTCCGGGCTGAGAGTGGCGAAGCGCTCGGCCCGGCCACCAGCGAGACCTCCAGCAGGACGCGCCACGACAAAGACATACAGCCGCTCGCTGTCCGGGGGGCGGTAGTCGGCCAGCCGGGCCAGATTCTCCGGCTCCCCCCGGGCGAGCCGGGCATGAACCAGGGACAGGGTGCGCAGCACATCGGCCCGGGCCTTGAGTACTTCCAGCCGGGCACCTGGTGTTTCAGCGGCCCGCGTGGTCGCGCGCAGGCTGGTCAACTCGGCCTCAATCTCGGCCTGTCGCCGCCTGACGGTGTCAATCTCAATCAGCACGCTTGTATATCGGCGCGACCCCTGCCGTCCCTCAGCCCAACTTGCGGTCAAGTGCCCGGTACTGAATCGCTTCGGCAATGTGCGCCCCGCCGATGTGGTCCTCGTCGGCCAGGTCGGCAATCGTCCGGGCGACTTTCAGAATCCGGGTATAGGCCCGGGCGCTCAGCCCGAGCCGGGTCATGGCGCTCTCCAGCAGCGTTCCGCCGGCCTCGTCGGGCTGACAGACCTGGCCGATGTCCTGGCTGATCATATGGGCGTTGCAGAACACCCGTCGCCCGGCAAAGCGCCCGAGCTGGACCTGTCGGGCGCGGTTCACCCGCCCCCGCAGCGTAGCCGAGTCCTCAGCCGTTTGCTCTTCGCTCAGCTCTTTGTAGGCCACGGCCGGGACCTCAATCTGAATGTCGATCCGGTCCAGCAGCGGCCCGGACACCTTGGCCCGGTAGCGCTGAATCTGCTGCGGGGTGCAGCGACACTCGTGCTGGGGGTCGCCGAAGAATCCGCACGGGCAGGGGTTCATGGCCGCGACCAGCATGATGTTGGCCGGGTAGGTGATGGACCCCAGCGCCCGCGAGATGGTCACCCGGGCGTCTTCCAGCGGTTGGCGCAGGACCTCCAGCACGTTTTTGCGGAACTCCGGCAGTTCGTCCAGAAATAACACCCCGTGATGGGCCAGCGAGACCTCGCCCGGCTTGGGAATCGCCCCGCCACCGATCAGACCGGCGTCGGAAATCGTGTGGTGCGGCGAGCGGAACGGGCGGGTGGCAACCAGGGCGTTGCCGTCCAGCAGCCCGGCAACGCTGTGGACCTTGGTGGCGTCAATGGCCTCGGCCAGGGTCATATCGGGCAGGATGGTCGGCAGGCGGCGTGCCAGCATGGTTTTTCCGGCCCCGGGCGGTCCGACCAGCAGCAGATTATGCCCGCCGCTGGCGGCAACCTCAAAGGCGCGCTTGACGTGGTCCTGGCCTTTGACATCGTGAAAATCAAGCTCATAGCCGGAGTGGGCGGCAAACACGTCTTCGAGATTGACCAACTCCGGGGCGATGTCCCGCTCCTGGTTGAGAAACAGAAACGCCTCGCCAAGGCTGGCCACGCCAAACACCTTGACGCCCTCAACCACCGCCGCCTCAGCCGCGTTGTCGCGGGGGACGACGATGCCCTTGAGGCCCCGCTCCCTGGCCATGACCGCCAGGGGCAGGATGCCCTGGATGGGCTTTACCCGACCGTCGAGAGAGAGTTCTCCGAGCAGCACATACTCGGCGAGCCGGTCTTTCTCCAGCCAGCCCTCGGCGGCCAGGATGCCAAGGGCGATCGGCAGGTCGTAGGCCGAGCCTTCTTTTTTGATATCGGCCGGGGCGAGGTTGACGGTGATTTTCCGCGAGGGAAACGCATAGCCGGAGTTTTTGATAGCCGAGCGAACGCGGTCTTTGCTCTCGCGGACCGCTCCTTCAGGCAGGCCGACGGTGGTGAACTGGGGTAAGCCGAGGGCGACATCAACTTCAACTTCTACCAGCAGCCCATCAATACCTACTAATGCGCCCGACAGCGCCGTTGCCAGCATTGAGCTCCTATACCTTCTCGTATCCGTCCTCGGTCCGATTCAGCCGACCCGTCTTTACCATATGGTAGAGTCGGGTGTAGGCCGCGGCCGGCGGCTTCTTGATCTTGTCCGCCACGTCTTTGCCAGTGAAGTGGTCCGGCAAGCTGTCAAGCACCGCGGCCCAATCGATCCGTTTCCGAGGCGCGCTTTTGGCTGGGGCTTCGGCCGGAGCCTGGGGGGCTTGCTTTCCCAGAATTTGCACGCAGATATCGACCTCTTCCCGGAGAGCGACTATTTCCTTTTCTTTTCTGGCAATCTCTTTTTCTAAACTGGCCAGGATTCGGGCGGCCTGTTTCTGCAACCTCACGACCCCTTCTGCCATACGTCTTTCTCCCTTCTATCTGGTTTGGCACTCAACAAGTTCCAAGACCGCTTACTAGAAAGCCGCACATAAAGCAAGAGATTATTGAGACGAAAAGTACACTTGGTATTTCCATCCTTGGGAAACGTCACATTGCAGAGGCCTCAATTGTATGGAACACTTGCCCGGTCATACAGGCATGAAAAAAGGAGGACGGATTTATGGCGAGACGAGGAATTGTTGCCGCAAACATGTCGGGCCTCAGTTTCAGCGAGTTGCGAGACATGGCGCGTCATGCCGAGTCGGCCGGGTTTGAGGCAATTTTTTCGCCGGAGTTTATGAACGACTCCCTCATCAACTGCCAGATCATGGCCCAAGCAAGCACAAAAATTAAGGTCGGTACCTGGATCGCCAATATCTATCTGCGCCATCCTGCCCTGTGCGCCCAGACCGCAGTTGCTATTGACGACACCTCAAAAGGCCGCCTGATTCTCGGACTCGGGGTGAGCCATAGACCTATTGTTGAGGGCGTCTACCAGGAGAAAATGGACAAGCCACGCCATTTTCTGCGCACCTATATCAGTGCGCTGCGCGATGTGGCGGCCGGCAAAACAATCCCCGGCATGGCGATGCAACCCCGGGCGGCCAGCTATGGCATTCCGGTCTATATCGGTGCGCTGGCCCTGGGCACGGTCCAACTCAGCGGCGAGCTGGCCGACGGGGTGATGCTCTACCTGTGTCCGACCAGCCGGCTGCCGACCGCCCTGGCCGCCCTGGAAAAAGGCGCGGCCAGGGCCGGCCGTTCGATTGCTGAGATAGATGTGACGACCGGCCTCATCACCTGTATTCACGACAATATGGCCACGGCAATGGAGACGGCCAAACAGAGCCTGATGTTCTATGGCGGCCTGCCGTTCTATAACAAGTTGTTTCACGACAGCGGCTATGAGGACGAGGCGGCCAGCCTGCTCGCGGGTGACGGCAGTGGCTTTGTGTCGGACAAGATGGCCGATGATCTGTGCCTGATCGGGCCGCCGGCCCGCTGCCGCGAGCGCTTGGCCGCGTTTCAAGAGGCCGGGATTCAGATGCCGATCTTCAACCCGTCGCCGGTTGGCGGCGAGAGCTATGGAGAGGCGGTGCGCAATGCGATTGAGACCTTTGCGCATTAGGCGCATCAGGTCCGGTACAGACCGGCCACAAACTCTGCATACCCGTTATAGGCCAGGGTCGGCCGGCGCTCGCCGGTGCCGATTACCCGCTCATACGCCTGCGACCAGCGGGGATGGGGCACCGCCGGGTTGACGTTGGCTGCAAAATCGTACTCCCACGGAATAAGAGACGACCAGAATGTGCCCGGCTGCTCGGCGGTGAACTCAATCCGCACGATCGACTTGATGCTCTTGTAGCCGTACTTCCAGGGCACGACGAGTCGAATCGGTGCGCCGTGCTGCTTGGTCAACTCGTGGCCATAGATGCCGGTCACGAAGAGGGCCAGTTCGTTGCTCGCCTCGGCCAGGCTCAGGCCCTCAAAATACGGCCAGGGGTAGCTCCTATCCCGCATCCCCGGGGCCTGGTCAACCTTGTTGAAGGTCAGCATACGCATGAATCTGGCCGAGGACAGGGGTTCAAGCAGATCGAGAAAAGCCGAGATCGGAAACCCCGTCCAGGGCACGGCCATAGACCAGGCTTCGACACACCGATGGCGGTACAGCCGTTCTTCAAGCGGCATGAGGCGGACGAGCTCATCAATATCCAGGGTCCGGGGTTTCCTGACCAGGCCGGCCACCTCAATTTGCCACGGGCGGGTTTGAAAACTGGACACCAGGCGGGCAACGTGTTCTTTGCGGGGTGAGAACTCGTAGAAATTATTATAGGTGGCGGCGACGGTTTCTCTGGTCAGCGGCCGGTCCAGCGTATAGCGCGCAGAGCGTTTGGCCGGATACAGGTCCGCGGTCGGGCTGGGCGCGGGCAGACCCCGAAGCGCGCCCAACTCGGCGGCGGCCTGGCTTTCGGCCCGGCTCTCACACCCAAGGCCAAGTGCGCTCAGGCCGGTAAGCCCCACGGCCTGGAGAAACCTGCGCCGGTTGACATACACATCTTCCGGGGTGGCCAGGCGTTGCGGCATCTCCCAGCCGCGGCGAGAACGAATCAGCATGGTCATGTTCCTCCTCCCGCTTTATTCAAAATGGATGGACGCGAAAAGTCAACCGAAGGCCAGACAAACTTGCCGCTCCGGCCCGGGTTGAGTAGGAAGAAGCGACAATCGTCTACCTTGAAGGAGGTGTTATGACACATGCCGCTACGCAGCTGTTGACTGGTGTGAGCGTCCTCGATTTCACCCAGTATCTGGCCGGGCCCTCGGCCACCCGCCTGTTGGCCGACCTCGGGGCCGAGGTGGTCAAAATCGAACGCGCGCCCGACGGTGACCTGGGACGCAAAATTCACCTGGTTGAGCACGGCCAAAGCGCGCTCTTCCTGTCGGCCTGCGCGGGCAAAAAAAGCCTGTGCGTGGATTTCCACAAGCCCAAGGCGCTCGACATTGTGCGCGAGCTGGTCCGGCGGGTTGATGTGGTCGTGGAAAACTACAGCCCCGGGGTGATGGCAAAATACGGCCTGGACTATGACTCGCTCAAAATCCTGAATCCGCGTCTCATCATGTGTTCGGTGTCGGGCTACGGCCAGGACGGGCCGTATGCGCAACACACCAGCTTCGACATTATTGCCCAGGCACAGAGCGGAGTGATGGCCATGACGGGCGAGCCGGACGGCCCGCCAACCTATGTCGGCAATTATTTCGGCGACCCAAACGCCGGGATTCACGGCACGCTGGGGATTTGCGCGGCCCTGTTCCACCGCGCCATGAGCGGGGAAGGCCAGTATATCGACATCTCGCAGCTTGAATCCCTGGTCTATCTCGACTACATCAATTTCCCACTCTTCCTGATGAGTCAGGGCGCTATTCAACCCCACCGTTTTGGCAGCGATTTTTTTAATATCTGTCCCTACGGCGTCTACAAGGCCAGGCGCGGCTCTATCGTCCTTGCCGTTGCCGAGCACCAATGGCCGTCGCTGGTCAAGGCGATGGGCAAGCCCGAGTTGGCGACCGACCCGCGCTACGCAACGCAAATCGGGCGCTGTCAGCATCGGCCCGAGGTCCGCAAACATATTGAGGACTGGCTGCAAGGTTTTGATGACGACGAAACACCGCTGAAAGTTCTGGAAGAAGCCCGGGTTCCGACCGCTCCGATTCTTGACATCCCGGCCGCCGCCCAGCATCCCCAACTCCAGGCCCGCGACTTTTTTCAGGACATACCGCATCCGCTGCTGGGGCCGACCCCGATTGCCAAAGCGCCCTTCCGTCTGTCCGCCGCCCAGGTCGCCATTCCTTTTCGAGCCGCCTTTCTGGGCGAGCACAACGAGGAGGTCCTCCGGCACTACCTGGCCTGTACCGACGAACAGATTGCCGCCCTGTACCAGGACGGGGTGATTATGCAGGAAGCCCGGGTCAGGGAGTTGCGGGCAGCGGGCAAGTTGTAGAGACACCGACACCGCGGAGAGAGAAACACCATGACAGCCACAGCCTACACCCGGGCCTTCTGGGCAAAATCGGACCGAGAAAACCCACAGCGTATCCATCTGTTAGAGCACCACATGGCCGATGTGGGGGTCTGCTTTAAGGCCCTGCTGGAGCAGCCGACCATCGGGCAAGGCCTGGCGCGGGCCGGCGGGCTGGACAGGCTGGACGACGCAACCGCGGCGCGGCTGGCCGTCTTTGCCGCCCTCCACGACATCGGTAAGGTCAACATCGGCTTTCAGACGCAGATCTGGCAGCCCGCGGACGCGCCAGCGGACAAGAAAATGCCACATCGCGCCGGTCACATCGCCGACCTGACGCCGGTCCTGAATGGCACTGATGCGACAACATCCGCTTGGTTCTTTGACGCCCTGGGCTGGTGGGATGATTTGCTGAGTTGGGACGCCGGCGAGGGCGAGACCGTGTGCGGGTTGTTCATCGCTGCGCTGTCGCATCACGGCTCGCCCCTGCAACTAGGCGTGCGACACCCCAACCCCAAAGTATGGCGTGACTTTGGCAAGTTGCACCCCAAAAGTCATGTGGAGCGCATCAGCCAGCTCGTGCGCCACTGGTTCCCGTTGGCCTTCAGTCCCGATGCGCCGCCCCTGCCGTCCACGTCCGCCTTCCAGCATATGTTTCTGGGCCTGTGCATACTGGCCGACTGGATCGGCTCCGATGAGCGCAATTTTCCGTTTTGCGCCGAGCCGCGCGACAACTACATCAGCACAGCGCGCCAAAACGCCCAGCGGGCGGTTTCGGAAATCGGGCTGAACCTGAAAAGTCAGCGGACCGCTTTTCGCACCCTGAGGAGTGAACATGTCATCAGATCGACCGGAAGGCGACACGCGCACTCCTTGCCGGCTCTCCCCGACTTCGGCCCGCTGTTCAGCCTTCCCAATGCCACGCCCAACCCTGTCCAGCAGGTGGTAAGGGCGGTCCCGACGGATGAGCGGCTGGTCATCATCGAGTCCGAAACCGGTTCTGGGAAAACCGAGGCCGCCCTGTGGCGCTTTGCCCAACTGTATCAGGCCGAACTGGTGGACGGGCTGTATTTTGCCCTGCCGACCAGGGCCGCGGCCAGCCAGATGCACGCGCGCGTCACGCGCTTCATTGCCAATCTGTTCCCTAACAAACACCGACCGGAGCCGGTGTTAGCCGTCCCCGGCTATCTGCGCGCCGGCACCGCCGAGGGTCGGCAGTTGCCGAACTACGAGGTCTGGTGGGACGATGATCCCGGTGTCGCCACCGGAAAACGCCGCTGGGCCGCCGAAAGCGCCAAGCGCTACTTGGCAGCGCAAATTGCCGTGGGCACGGTAGACCAGGCCATGATGGCAGCCCTCAAGGTGAAACACGCCCATCTGCGCGCCGCCTGCCTGGCGCGTCACCTGCTGGTCGTGGATGAAGTCCACGCCTCCGACCCGTATATGCGGGCCATTCTCAAAGCTCTGCTTGACGCCCATATCGGGGCCGGCGGCTACGCGGTGCTGATGTCGGCCACGCTAGGTGCGGTGGCACGTCGTCGCTGGGTATCCGGTTTGCAGGACCTTCCGCCACTCGGTGAAACCATCACCGCCCCCTACCCCGCGGTCACAACCCAGGCCGGCGGTGGTGAACAGATGATCGCCGTCGCTCACAATGAAGATAAATCGTCTTACCCGAACGAGAGGACGGCGACACGGTTCATCTTTGGCAAAGAAAAAACGGTACAGATTGAGGCCACGGCTATGGATGACTTCGCTCAGGTGGCCGAACGCGCCCTGCACGCGGCCCGCACCGGGGCGAAGGTGCTGGTCATTCGCAACACAGTCGGCCACGCGATCAACACCCAGCAGACCCTGGAAAAAACGGCCCTGTCTGACGAACGCGGCCTGCTGTACGCCTGCAACGGCACTCCCACCCTCCACCACGGCCGGTTCGCCGCCAGTGACCGCCGCCACCTCGACAGAGCGGTTGAAGAGCAACTCGGCAAAGACCGGCCGGCCGGCGGGCGCATTATTGTGGGGACCCAGACCCTGGAGCAGTCCCTCGATATTGATGCCGACCTGCTCATAACCGACCTGTGCCCGATGGACGTACTGCTTCAACGAATTGGCCGCCTGCACCGACACCAACGGCACGATCGCCCGCCCGGCTATGAGACGCCGAGTTGCGTCGTGCTGCTGCCGGCGGGTGCCGATCTCTCGCCCCTGCTGGCAAAAGGAGTCAATGTGTCGCCTTCCGGTCAATCTGATGACACGTTCACTCCTCAAGGGCCGGGCCGAAACGGCTTGGGGCCGCACGGTCATGTGTATAAGGACCTGCGCATCCTGGAGGCTACGCGACGGCTGATCGTAGAGCATACCGAGAACGCCAGACCGTGGCGCATCCCGGAGATGAACCGGGAGCTGGTCGAACGAACGACCCACCCCGAGGCGTTGGAAGCCATTACCACAGAGCTGGGCGACGCTTGGCGGGATCACGCCAACAGCATGATGGGGGCGGAATTGGCCGAGGGCTTGACCGCCCGGAGCGCCATCGTCCGGCGCGATAAGTCCTTTTTCACGGACAACCAGGACGTGGTTTTTGGCTCTCTGGAAGAGAAGATACGCACGCGGCTGGGCGATGAGGGCATAGCGGTTGAGTTAGAGCCGGCCCCGTCCAGCCCTTTCACCGGCGAAACGATCTCCCAGATAGCCATTCCCAACCATCTGGCGCGTGACTTGGCCAGCGACGAGCCGGTCGCGCCCGAGCTGACCGCCGGCGGCTTCACCTTCCGCCTCGGTGACGCCCGATTCCAATACGACCGTCTGGGACTGCGTCGGATGTAATGGACCGCCACAGCCCCGGACACCACAGGACAACCCCGCGTGTGCGGGGAAATTTGAGCACGATGTTTGACATCGCAACACAAAACGGTCTATCCCCGTGCGGGGAATCAAAGCTTGACAAATCCAAGTCTAACATCTAATTTTTGTGTTTCAATGTCTATGTCTAAAAGAAAGGAGAAAAAATGAAACAAAACAAGGCTACCGAAGCCCTGGTGGAAATGGTGATACCGGATATTGCCGCTGTTCGCGCTGTCCTCCCCTCTCCTGCGTCCCTGACGTTGCAGACTCAATACGGGGCGATGCGAGTAAGGGTACAGAACAGACACGCTTCTGACCAGAAGCGACTGAAAGGGAAAGCAGACGTATGCTCAACATTCTCACGGAACCATTGATTCGGATGGATACGGCAGGCGCGGGCGTGGAGGTCTCCTTGCCGGAGATCTTCGCTGCGCTGATGCAGGACGAGGTAAACACTTTTCCCGCACTGCGCCCCCACCAGCGTCACGCCTGGCACGCCTTTCTCGTCCAGCTCGGGGTGATGGCACTGCGCCGGGCCGGCCGCGGTGAACCACCGGAGAACGCGGCAGAGTGGGTGGCCCTGATCCGTGGACTGACGCCGGACTATCCAGACGACGAACCCTGGCAGGTAGTGGTGAATGACATCACAGAACCGGCCTTCATGCAGCCGCCGGCCTCCGCAGACAAGGCCGATACCTACGAGAGAGCCGAGGAGGACAAAAAGAACATTCTCCCAACTCCAGACAAGTTGGATATGCTGGTCACGTCCAAGAACCACGACCTCAAATCGGAGGTGGCGACCGAGGCAAGCGTAGACGCTTGGTTGTTTGCGCTGATTACCCTGCAAACTACCTCGGCTCAGAACGGTCGTGGCAATTACTCTGTTTCTAGGCTCAAGAGCGCTTATTCTGGACGCCCAGCGTTCAGCCTCACACCCTCCCTACGACCGGGTGCGCACGCCCGGCGGGATATCATAGCCCTACTGGAACGGATGGATGATCTCTCTCTGACCAATGGCGATATCGGCCTACTCTGGACCATCCCCTGGGATGGGACCAAGGCGGAGAAACTGCCGCTGGTCGAACTCGCCCCCTACTACATCGAGGTCTGCCGGCGTGTCCGCCTGCGCCTCGGGACGGACGGCAAGCTCAGCGGCCTCAAGGCAAACTCGGACGCGACACGAATTGAGGCAGAGAAGATCAAAGGGCGTACAGGCGACCCGTGGACCCCCATCAACACGACAAAGGGCGAAGCTCTCAATATCGGCCCAAAGGGTTTTACCTATGATCTGGTGAAGAAATACCTGATCTCGGCCGACTGGGAACACCCGGTCCTGCTGAAGCCAACACCGTCTGAACAGCATTCCCCGGAAACGATGCAACTCGTCGCCCGAAGTCTAAAATGCAACACCAGAAAGCAGGGTATGACCGAAGGCTATCACGAACGCATCATCCCCATCAGGAGCAAGGCCAGAACAGCTATGCTGCGCCGCAACAGTGCACAGGCTCAGGAATTGGGCGACCTCGCCCAAGAGCGTATTGAGCAGATTGGCACTGTGAAGAGCATCGTGCGCCGCGCTATCGCAACGTTTGCCGCCCGCGGTGAGGGTGACAAGACCAGCTCGGAGCACCGCACGCTGGCAAATCCCTGGTCGGACAGGCTGGACGCAATCGTTGACGCCCGATTCTTTGACGACCTGCAAACCGAGTTTGAGGCCGACAACGACGACAAACGCAAGCGCATCCGAAAGGCGTGGCTGATGAACCGCAAAGACGGCGTGATTGACCACGCCCGCCGCATCCTGCAAGACGCAACCGCCACCCTGCCCTGCCCGGCCATTCACCGCTACCGCGCCCGGGTCAAGGCCGAGGGGCTGTTTGAGGGGCGGCTCCGTAGACCGAAAGGACTGCCGTTTCTGTTTGACGAAGCGAATAAGGAGGACCAGGAATGACACATAGGCAACCTCTTCCAGCGTCCGCTACGCCGACGCTGGAAGGCGAACAGCAGACTTGGGACGCTATTGCGGCGGGTTTTGCCCATGTTCTATCACAGCCCGATTTTCGCCGGGGCGATCTAGCCGAATTGCGGCGCATGGACCCGGACGCCCCCGATGCAGCGGCCTTCTGGCGGCTCCTGGCATACCGGGAACTGTTGGGCAACCCCACCCTCGAACGCAAATGGGCGCTCATCCTGCACGGCATCGCGCTGATGACCGGCACGGCTGACCGACGCTCCGCCCACGACGGATCGATGCCTGTTGGCCGAGCGTTGTTCTTCGGCGGTGACGCCCGGCGGACAGCCGCTTTCTACAGCGAGACACGCCTGAACCGACTGCTGACGGCACGAGGGCCGATGCTGCGTGTTCTGCTGGCACGGCTGTTCCGCATGTTGGCCGCTGCCAACCAACCCTTCAACTGGCGTGAAATGACATTCTTCATCCTGAACGATGGCTATAACGAAAAACAGGCCGAAGCAGCACGCCGCGGTATCGCCCGCACCTACTATCAGGCCGAGCGGCGCAATGCCCCGCAATCAACAGACTAACACAGCATCACCACAAGGAGATTGACCATGACCACAGCACGTTTTTTCCAGATTCATACCCTGCATTCCTACCCGGCGGCCCTGCTGAACCGGGATGACAGCGGCCTCGCCAAGCGGATGCCTTTTGGCGGCGCGGTACGGACCCGCATATCGTCGCAGTGTCTCAAGCGACACTGGCGGGTAGCGGAAGATGAGTTCTCCCTCCGCAACATTTCTGGCGCGGCGGAAGCGATACGCTCCCGGAATGTTGTCGAGCAAAAGGTAATCCCGCCCTTACAACCCTTATGCGAGGCCGGCGAAGTCGCAGAGGATGTGCTCAATGCGGTCAAGAAGGCTTTCAACAACGGCGTGTATAAGGGCGACAAGAAAGACGAGAAAGGCGCAAAGGAGGCGGAAGACAGAAAAAATCGGCAGACCCTTCTGCTCGGCCTTCCCGAAGTTGAATACCTTCAGGAGAAGGCTAGGGTGATCTGTATTGAGCATCCCACTGATGCCAAGGCTGCGAAGACGGCTGCCGACGACCTTTTCAAACAGAAATCACTTGGTGAAGGCAACAACTTTCGCGCTTTCCGGGAACAGGCACGCCTGCCCGGCGGGCTGGAAGGCGCGCTGTTTGGTCGCATGGTGACATCTGACCCCGGCGCGAACATTGACGCCGCCGTTCATGTCGCTCATGCCTTTACCGTGCATCAGGAAGAGAGCGAAAGCGATTACTTCTCGGTGGTGGACGACCTTCAACGAAAAGACGAAGATGCCGGCGCGGCTCACATCGGCGATGTAGAACTGACCGCGGGGCTGTTCTACGGCTATGCGGTGGTGGACGTTCCAGGCTTGGTTTCCAACCTGGAGGGCTGCCCGGCCAGCGATTGGAAGAACGCGGATACGACCTTGGCCGGCAAGGTGATTGAGCATCTGCTTCATCTCATTGCTACTGTCTCGCCCGGGGCAAAGTTGGGCTCAACCGCCCCCTATAGCTGCGCCGACCTGATGCTGGTTGAGGCCGGAGTGCGCCAGCCGCGCAGCCTGGCTAACGCCTTCCGCGACCCAGTTCAGCCCCAAGTGGCCGCGGCAACGGATGCCCTGTCTACACATCTGGGCAAACTCGATACGGCCTATGGGGTGCGTGAGCGCCGGCGGATCATGTCTGTTGGAGACTGCGATCTGCCCAACGCCGAGCGCGTGTGCCTGGACGACCTGGCGAGCTGGGCCGCGGCCGCGGTTCGCAACGGTGAGGTGAGTTAGTCATGCGGCATCTGATCCTGAACCTGGAAAGCCCGCTTATGGCCTTTGGCGGTGAGACAATTGACAATTATGGAGTCATCCGCCAGTTTCCCGCGGCGTCCATGCTGACCGGCCTGTTCGCGAATGCCCTGGGCTGGCGACGCACCCAGCGAGAGCAGCATCAGCACTTGCAAGACCGGCTAATTTTCGCCGCCCGCATTGACCGGGAGCCGGCCGGCGATGCGCATCTGACCGACTTTCAGACCGCGCAACTCGGGGACAAAGATACGGCCTGGACCACGCGCGGACAGCCCGAGGGTCGGACCGGCGGCCAGAAGACCTATGACGCGCCCCATCTGCGCTACCGCGACTACTTCGCCGATATGCGCGTCAGCCTCGCCGTGCGCCTGGAACCGCCAGACGACGCGCCAACCCTGGACGACCTAGCCGAGGCGCTGCAAGAGCCGGCGCGTCCGCTGTTCATCGGGCGCAAACCGTGTCTGCCCTCAGCGCCGCTGTTTGCCGAGTGCCGCGACGGCGCTACCGCCCTGGCCGCCCTGTGCGCCCCCGAACCAGATGAGCCGACCCCCCGACAACTGCTGTGGCCCGACGGCGAAGGTATCGAAACGATTGCCCCCAGCCGGAGCTATCCGCTTACCGACCAACGCAACTGGCTATCCGGCCTGCACGGCGGCGGGCGGCTGGTGTGCGAAGGCAACGATTCATCTTTCAGGAAGGAGTCCTGACTATGGCCTCACTCCACATGATACGCGCCGACATAGACGCGCAAAACCTCCAGCGCTGGGCCGGCTCCAGGCGCTTGCAGGACAGCGACCACGCCATGCACTGCCTGCTGACCGAAATGTTCGGCGAACTGGCCCCCAAGCCCTTTCGGCTGATGATCGGCCGCGCTCAGCCCCGCGGCGTTCTGTACGGCTATGGGCAGGCTGACGCCGAAGCCCTGCGCGCCGAGGCTGACATCCATGCCTGCCCGCTCCAAGCCAGGGTAATTCCTGCCGCCAGCCTCGACAGCAAGCCCATGCCGGCAGCCTGGCAGACCGGCAAGCGCCTCGGCTTTGAGACGCGGGTGCGTCCCATTATCCGCCGTCCCCGTGGTGCAGGCGATTGCGCAGATACGGAGTGCGACGCTTTCTTATGGGAAGCCCTTCAGCACCCGAAGGAGGACCCGGACAGGAAAATGAAGCGCAGCCGTGAAGAGGTCTATAGCGACTGGCTGGCCAAGCAGTTCGGGCGGCATGGCGGGGCAAAGTTGGAAGGCAAGGCAGGCCTGCAATCCTTTCAGCGCAGCCGCGCTATTCGCAAGCGACACGCCCGTTCTAGCGAGGGGCCGGACGCGCTCATGCGGGGCACCCTCACCATTACTAATGCCGGGACCTTCGCCGAACTGCTGGCCCGGGGCATTGGCCGGCACCGCGCCTACGGCTATGGAATGCTGCTCTTGCGTCCCGCGGCCGCCAAGGCGGTTCCCCTGCACACGCAGGGATAGACCCAGTGCTGAAAGGCAGATTAGGACTGGAGGAGGCGCGGATCCCCCACGCCGACCGCCACGGCCTGTTGTGGCTGGCGCGGGGAAATCTCACCGTAGAGGATGGGACCTTGCGGTTTCGCACCGCCGGGTCTGCGGATATGCAGGCCGGCGATTATGCCATCCCCTTTCAGAATATCTCATTCATTCTGCTCGGGCCTGGCTCAACCGTCAGCCACGACGTTTTCCGGCTGCTGGCCCGACACGGGACCGGCCTTGTTGCCGTTGGGGAAGACGGCGTGCGCATGTACAGTGCCCAGCCCTTTGGGCCGAACGACTCACGACGAGCACGCCGTCAGGCGAAACTCTGGAACGACCGACGGTCACGGCTGCGGACCGCCCGCCGGATGTACGCTTGGCGGCTGGGCGAAGTCCTGCCCGAACAGGACATCGCCATCATGCGCGGGATCGAAGGAGCCCGGATGAAAGAATCCTACCGCCTGCTGGCCGAGCGCTACGGCATTGACTGGTACGGACGCCGCTACGACAGGCAGCGCCCCGACATAGCCGACGACCCCAATCAAGCCATCAACCACGCGGCGACGGCCACCGAAGCCGCGGCCCTTGTGGCCGTCGCCGCCACTGGAACCCTGCCCCCGCTCGGCTTTGTCCACGAGGACGCTTCCATTGCCTTTTGTCTCGACATTGCAGACCTGTATAGGACCGAAGTCACCATCCCGGTCGCCTTTGAAGCGGTCAGCCACTACTCCGCAAACGGACATATCCCGCTTGAACGGCATGTCCGACGGCTGGCCGGTCGGCGCTTCAGACAGACAAAACTCATCACAAAGATGATTGACCGGATCATCCAGTTGATTGACGACGATGACAGTCATAGTCACCCGTGATGTTGCCCCGCGCATCCGCGGGTTTCTGGCCTCGTGCATGCTGGAGATTGCGCCGGGGGTCTACACCGCCCCACGACTCTCCGCGCGTGTCCGGGACCGCATATGGGCAGTGATCTCAGACTGGTTCCTCGGGCTTGGGGGGCGGTCCATTGTCATGACCTGGCAGGACTCGCGCCAGCCAAGCGGGCAGTCCGTGCGCGTCCTTGGCACGCCCCCCGTCGAGCTGGTAGATCAGGAGGGTGTCATTCTCTCCAGGCGAACCGGCCCGGGTCCGGGTCAGGATACCTAGCTCTTTGACAATCCGAATCGCGTCTTCCCACACCCGACGCTGGACGCAGTGCGCCAAAAGTGTAATAAAATCAGGAGAGGTTCCCCCGCACACGCGGGGATAGACCCTTCTTGGGCGTCTCATACCGTCCTTTGTGGGAGGTTCCCCCGCACACGCGGGGATAGACCCCCTATTGGTTTCGCTATCCTCGGCGTCGTCCAGGTTCCCCCGCACACGCGGGGATAGACCTTCGGAGGCTCCCTAATGGCTGACAACGGTACTGGTTCCCCCGCACACGCGGGGATAGACCCGACGCAATGCCCACGCCGGACCACATTAGCGTGGTTCCCCCGCACACGCGGGGATAGACCCTACTTTTTGACCCTGACTTATGCTGATGTGACGGTTCCCCCGCACACGCGGGGATAGACCTCTTGAGATTGAGGAGGACACGATGGCGAAGCTGGTTCCCCCGCACACGCGGGGATAGACCGCTGACGGCGAGATCATGGACCTCGCTGTAGACGGTTCCCCCGCACACGCGGGGATAGACCCTTCACCCCGTCGGGATTTTCGGGCCAGGAATAGGTTCCCCCGCACACGCGGGGATAGACCTGACGGCTACCCCGATGGCGCGAGGGCTGGCGGGGTTCCCCCGCACACGCGGGGATAGACCCTCAGTGAGCTTTTCGTGCATGATCTTCAGCATGGTTCCCCCGCACACGCGGGGATAGACCTCTGCCAAAACCCCGCCTAGGCCGATGGTTTCTGGTTCCCCCGCACACGCGGGGATAGACCCTCCATAGCCTTCGCGCTTGCTCGGTACGTCATGGTTCCCCCGCACACGCGGGGATAGACCTCTTGGGATTGCCCCCGAAGGGGCGGTTGGTTAGGTTCCCCCGCACACGCGGGGATAGACCGAAGCAAGGGGCAACAGCATGAGCCATCCCCAGGGTTCCCCCGCACACGCGGGGATAGACCGTTGAATACGGACGTCATATTTGACTTCAGCAGGGTTCCCCCGCACACGCGGGGATAGACCGTGCCGACTCGACGAGGAGCGCGATGACGCCGCGGTTCCCCCGCACACGCGGGGATAGACCTCCTGGATTGAGAGACTATCCCCGGCTCACGGCGGTTCCCCCGCACACGCGGGGATAGACCCGCTTGGGGTTGTGATCTGTGAAATCTCAGAGAGGTTCCCCCGCACACGCGGGGATAGACCTGGTCCTCATGCAGTATCCTAACCGGGCAGCGGGGTTCCCCCGCACACGCGGGGATAGACCGTTTGCGTTGATGAACGCCCGGTTTGAGGCGCTGGTTCCCCCGCACACGCGGGGATAGACCGGTAGGAAGAGTTGGATGAAAGCGGATGTTGGGGGTTCCCCCGCACACGCGGGGATAGACCCACTTCCAGCTCGGTGTGGTCGTTGATGTTCCAGGTTCCCCCGCACACGCGGGGATAGACCTGCCGTATCTGCCTGGTATCCGTCCGAATAGTGGGTTCCCCCGCACACGCGGGGATAGACCTGACTTGCCCGTGAGCTTGGCGTCCTTGGCGGCGGTTCCCCCGCACACGCGGGGATAGACCGTGGCTGACTACTACGGCGGGGATGTTCTGATAGGTTCCCCCGCACACGCGGGGATAGACCCGCTCTTCACGGCTCCGAGGCCACCGCCACGGCGGTTCCCCCGCACACGCGGGGATAGACCGGCAGAGGTCAGGGAAGGGAGCGATCAATAGGCGGTTCCCCCGCACACGCGGGGATAGACCTCTACAGGCTGTTCGTGGACGCGGCGAAAGCTCGGTTCCCCCGCACACGCGGGGATAGACCGCTGAGCGCCGCCAGGGAATAGAGTTCGTCAGCGGTTCCCCCGCACACGCGGGGATAGACCGGCCAGGAAATCCCGCTGGCGGAGGTTGGGCTGGGTTCCCCCGCACACGCGGGGATAGACCCAGAAGGAAGAAATCAGGAAGATGGCTATGTCTGGTTCCCCCGCACACGCGGGGATAGACCTCTTGAGATTGAAGGTGATGCATGAGGGTCATCGGTTCCCCCGCACACGCGGGGATAGACCCGCTTTGGGTTTATCCATCTTTCCGATAGCTGTGGTTCCCCCGCACACGCGGGGATAGACCCGGCCGGGATATGTGTCAGTTCTCGGTCGCCACGGTTCCCCCGCACACGCGGGGATAGACCCCCGGTCGAGACTGATGTAAACGCAGAGCTTATGGTTCCCCCGCACACGCGGGGATAGACCGCTGCAACGATTCAGCACGAAGAACATAGCCCCGGTTCCCCCGCACACGCGGGGATAGACCCATCCCGATAAGGTGAGTTTGTCCGTAGTGGAAGGTTCCCCCGCACACGCGGGGATAGACCCCTGTGAACTCTTTCAGTTCGGGGTCGCGTCCCGGTTCCCCCGCACACGCGGGGATAGACCTGATACCCTTCTCACAGTCGGTGTCGCATCGTTGGTTCCCCCGCACACGCGGGGATAGACCTGGGTTTGAGCTTCTTCTTCATAGTCCGTCCTCGGTTCCCCCGCACACGCGGGGATAGACCGCATCGGGCCTTACCCGTGATCGCGTAAGATTTGGTTCCCCCGCACACGCGGGGATAGACCGCGGCTGGATGCTCTCCGGTACACCTTGTAATCGGTTCCCCCGCACACGCGGGGATAGACCGCAGTCTGGGATGACCGGCCGGGGGTCACGCTGGGTTCCCCCGCACACGCGGGGATAGACCGCGCCGTGGTAAGGTCATGCGCGATTATCTTTCGGTTCCCCCGCACACGCGGGGATAGACCGACAGTACTGGGCCTTAAAGGCATTTCGGACATGGTTCCCCCGCACACGCGGGGATAGACCCGGCCCATGCGTGTGGCTATCCAGGCCTATCTTGGTTCCCCCGCACACGCGGGGATAGACCATTGTCGTAGATACGCCCATAAGTCCAGGCAATGGTTCCCCCGCACACGCGGGGATAGACCGAGACCAGACAGTAGACCTCTACCGGCACCGGCGGTTCCCCCGCACACGCGGGGATAGACCTGAGAGCCAAGCAAATATCTCGCCGGCGTCAGGGGTTCCCCCGCACACGCGGGGATAGACCCAATAGGATTCGGACCGGATATTCCGGTCCGAGGGTTCCCCCGCACACGCGGGGATAGACCTTATTGGTTCTACTATGCGCCGGCCCGTTTCGGGGTTCCCCCGCACACGCGGGGATAGACCCCCCCGGATACTCTCCACCTCCTTGGTGAAAGTGGTTCCCCCGCACACGCGGGGATAGACCGGGACCCATCCCAAGTGGCAAGAGACAAAGAAGGGTTCCCCCGCACACGCGGGGATAGACCGTCCTTCCGTGGCAGAACGAGAAGGCCATATCAGGTTCCCCCGCACACGCGGGGATAGACCCCGTGCCAGAGACTACACCAGTATCCAGCAGATGGTTCCCCCGCACACGCGGGGATAGACCCTGGATGGCGGCCTGCGCGATTACATCCAGTGAGGTTCCCCCGCACACGCGGGGATAGACCTGCAGCACCGATCAGTAGCACTGGACGCACGAGGGTTCCCCCGCACACGCGGGGATAGACCGCTTGAGTATTTCAGGCAAAGCGCTAATTGGGTGGTTCCCCCGCACACGCGGGGATAGACCCATCGACCAACCAAGCCAGACCGTGCCAAAGTCGGTTCCCCCGCACACGCGGGGATAGACCTCCGTCGGTCGTGGTGGATGCTGTTTTTGACTGGGTTCCCCCGCACACGCGGGGATAGACCCCTGATACCTCCAATAGCCATCTTCTGGGCACGGGTTCCCCCGCACACGCGGGGATAGACCTGTTCAGGTTCGGCCCGTCCTGGGCATTGGTGCGGTTCCCCCGCACACGCGGGGATAGACCTGCGGGATGTCAGATCACCGTTGAGCGCCGGACGGTTCCCCCGCACACGCGGGGATAGACCTGGACCTCAGGGACCAGGCCGGACTTAGCCAGTGGTTCCCCCGCACACGCGGGGATAGACCCTGGATGCCCGCCTGCGCGATTACATCCAGTGAGGTTCCCCCGCACACGCGGGGATAGACCCACTCCTCTAGTTCGCCGAGCTCGTCCAGGATAGGTTCCCCCGCACACGCGGGGATAGACCTCAGGCCCTGCAGCGTACCTCTACCAAGGCCGGGGTTCCCCCGCACACGCGGGGATAGACCGGAGCAAGACGATCGAGTTAAGAGAGGAGGTGTGGTTCCCCCGCACACGCGGGGATAGACCGCCTGGGGAGGCTTGGAGTTGTCCACGTTATCGGGTTCCCCCGCACACGCGGGGATAGACCTAAATTTCACCCATGCCCCTTCATCCATTGCCAGGTTCCCCCGCACACGCGGGGATAGACCCTTTCGGGAGGATGCCTGATGCCTCAGATGCATGGTTCCCCCGCACACGCGGGGATAGACCCTTGGATTGCGCCTGGTTGGTGGCTCCAGGGCCGGTTCCCCCGCACACGCGGGGATAGACCTCAGCATGTCCGATCGCGTGGTGAGATTCACTAGGTTCCCCCGCACACGCGGGGATAGACCAGTCATTTCCGAGTTTGGGCGCTGGATCCATGTGGTTCCCCCGCACACGCGGGGATAGACCTTCCGGACTGGTACTTTAGTACCGGATATGAGCGGTTCCCCCGCACACGCGGGGATAGACCTCCTGACCGGCGATGATGAGACGCGATAGGGCCGGTTCCCCCGCACACGCGGGGATAGACCTTTCGAAAGTGGATCGATAGCATGGCTAAATCGGGTTCCCCCGCACACGCGGGGATAGACCCTATGTATTCCCACTGGGTCATTTTCTCCTTCGGGTTCCCCCGCACACGCGGGGATAGACCCGCGGCCAGATGCCAGTGGAGCGGAGCAGCTGCGGTTCCCCCGCACACGCGGGGATAGACCTGGCGAGAAAATCGCCGGGTGGCATATATGTCTGGTTCCCCCGCACACGCGGGGATAGACCGTTCTTCTCGGAACATGGCTGGCTGTGGTGTCTGGTTCCCCCGCACACGCGGGGATAGACCGCCTCGGACCACACATCAGCCCAAGCCGACGGGGGTTCCCCCGCACACGCGGGGATAGACCGCGCAAAGGCATCAGCCAACGACGCAGGGCAGCGGTTCCCCCGCACACGCGGGGATAGACCCCGTACTGGGACGATACGAGCTCCCCGCTTGACGGTTCCCCCGCACACGCGGGGATAGACCGAGGCCAGAGCCAGCCGAGTTGAGCCAGATTGTGGTTCCCCCGCACACGCGGGGATAGACCCCTGGACACCGTATTGAGCCAGGAAGGCCGAGTGGTTCCCCCGCACACGCGGGGATAGACCCCCGACCCATACCGTGCCGAAATCGGGCTGAACGGTTCCCCCGCACACGCGGGGATAGACCCAAGACTGGTGCATCTGACATTGGTCAGCCAGTGGTTCCCCCGCACACGCGGGGATAGACCGAGACGGCATGTGAGCATCATCTACTGTCGGACGGTTCCCCCGCACACGCGGGGATAGACCCCAACATCGCGCAATGATCGCTCAGGTCTTGCAGGTTCCCCCGCACACGCGGGGATAGACCCAAACCAGCGCCATTCTCCCGTCTTCTGGAAGTGGTTCCCCCGCACACGCGGGGATAGACCCAATCAACGCGGCCCAGCGCCCGGGCGCTCCGCGGTTCCCCCGCACACGCGGGGATAGACCGCTGAGGCACATCTACGAAGAAGGTTGGGCGGCGGTTCCCCCGCACACGCGGGGATAGACCTATTTTCTTGCCCGGGCTCGATTGGTCTGTGGTGGTTCCCCCGCACACGCGGGGATAGACCTACGCACAGCCTGGGCCTGGATATCGGGCGATGGGTTCCCCCGCACACGCGGGGATAGACCCCCGCGTATCGTCGTTTCCGCCTTGGTCTCGGTGGTTCCCCCGCACACGCGGGGATAGACCGTGACGACGGTTGCGCATGACTTGCAAGCAAGTGGTTCCCCCGCACACGCGGGGATAGACCTGCGCCACCACCGCCCAGCCGCCGGACCATAGTGGTTCCCCCGCACACGCGGGGATAGACCCATTCAGCGTCTCACGAAAGTAGGAAGCCCGTCGGTTCCCCCGCACACGCGGGGATAGACCCGCGATCAACTATCTGTACGGTAGGCTGCCGTAGGTTCCCCCGCACACGCGGGGATAGACCCTTCCGGTTCGAAGGTCGTATCGACTGGATGGGGGTTCCCCCGCACACGCGGGGATAGACCCCTTTACATTCCGCTATGAAGGTCGGTTCGATTGGTTCCCCCGCACACGCGGGGATAGACCTCCAACCGCGCTTTGTCGCCGAAATATCAGACGGGTTCCCCCGCACACGCGGGGATAGACCTGTCACGCGATACTTGGTTTCCCGCTTACCAGCGGTTCCCCCGCACACGCGGGGATAGACCGCTGGAGTACTACCGTCAGTCGGCTAACTGGGTGGTTCCCCCGCACACGCGGGGATAGACCTTTGCTTCTTCGCTACCCGGCAATACTCGCATGGGTTCCCCCGCACACGCGGGGATAGACCGTACCGTCAGCGTCATCGACGATGCGTGTTGGCGGTTCCCCCGCACACGCGGGGATAGACCCTTCGTGCCGAACGACCGGCTCTTGCCAGTGGAGGTTCCCCCGCACACGCGGGGATAGACCTTTGGCTATGTCGATCTCGGAGATAAGATGACGGGTTCCCCCGCACACGCGGGGATAGACCGCGTCCATACCCGGAAGCCGACTGGCGATCCTCGGTTCCCCCGCACACGCGGGGATAGACCGCCTATCCATACCGTACCGAAATCGGGCTGAACGGTTCCCCCGCACACGCGGGGATAGACCCTATAACGGTTGGGTACTGGCTCCTGTTTCGATGGTTCCCCCGCACACGCGGGGATAGACCTGGGGTTGCTCAAGGCGGTTCTCGCCTGAAGGTGGTTCCCCCGCACACGCGGGGATAGACCCCAGAATGCCATTTACGCCTCCGGCTGGTCCAGGGTTCCCCCGCACACGCGGGGATAGACCTCCATATCTGATTGAGGCTCTGATTGACCTTGTGGTTCCCCCGCACACGCGGGGATAGACCTACGGGTCTGCCACCAAGCGGGCGGGGGATTCTGGTTCCCCCGCACACGCGGGGATAGACCGTTGGAATATTTCCGTCAGTCGGCTAACTGGGTGGTTCCCCCGCACACGCGGGGATAGACCGTCCATGCGGCCCGTGCTCTCCTCGATGCCTGTGGTTCCCCCGCACACGCGGGGATAGACCTCTTGGATAGCTGCTCCACCGCTGAGATAAAGAGGTTCCCCCGCACACGCGGGGATAGACCCGAGGCAGGAGAGGCTACAATCCCGGCTGACGCGGTTCCCCCGCACACGCGGGGATAGACCTTGTGAAGACGCACCGAGCGCCTAACACCGATGGGTTCCCCCGCACACGCGGGGATAGACCCTCTGGGGAATAGTGAGCAACCGTTCTACCTGTGGTTCCCCCGCACACGCGGGGATAGACCTGGGCGGTTTGACAACGCCTTGACGACGCAGCGGGTTCCCCCGCACACGCGGGGATAGACCCATTTGCGCACGGGACCAAAGGCCCGCGGATCGGGTTCCCCCGCACACGCGGGGATAGACCGTATTCAAGACGCGGCAGCCAGCCGAGCGTAGTGGTTCCCCCGCACACGCGGGGATAGACCGAAGTCCCGTGGCACGCCGAGTCTCCGGAGTATGGTTCCCCCGCACACGCGGGGATAGACCGTACAGCCGCCAGTTCGGTCGGGGACCGGTGCGGGTTCCCCCGCACACGCGGGGATAGACCCATCTTGCCGTTTCTCACCCAGCTGGCGGATCCGGTTCCCCCGCACACGCGGGGATAGACCCATGAAGCTCGCCTCGCTGCTATGCAGTCTATGGGTTCCCCCGCACACGCGGGGATAGACCCTCTGGTGTGTATTTGGGCCTCTACCGTCGGTTGGTTCCCCCGCACACGCGGGGATAGACCTTTCTTTCGCGATCCTGACGCCAATACTGGTAAGGTTCCCCCGCACACGCGGGGATAGACCCTGATTGTCGTGGGGATCATTGTACTGCCAGTAGGTTCCCCCGCACACGCGGGGATAGACCCCTTCCTAAAGACCCTAAAAAAAATCTCTCTGGGGTTCCCCCGCACACGCGGGGATAGACCAGCATGGACAAAAAACTGCAGGAGCGAGGCGCGGGTTCCCCCGCACACGCGGGGATAGACCCTGAGCAGGGCGACGCGCCAAAAAATCGCGATGGGTTCCCCCGCACACGCGGGGATAGACCCGTCATCAAGTACTTGATCCGTTGGCGCAACGCGGTTCCCCCGCACACGCGGGGATAGACCGTTCGGATCATCGGCTCCGTGGGAAGAACCGCGGGTTCCCCCGCACACGCGGGGATAGACCTGCCAGTGGTGCATGTACGTCACTGGCTATCCTGGTTCCCCCGCACACGCGGGGATAGACCTGAGTTGTGGAAC
The DNA here is from genome assembly GCA_965200965.1 of uncultured Binatia bacterium (SeqCode). GTDB lineage: Bacteria > Desulfobacterota > Binatia > Bin18 > Bin18 > JAAXHF01. Next base: position 2,825,124 of record OZ241744.1, on the reverse strand, counting down.
TTGTACACCAACCCGAAGCCGGTTCCCCCGCACACGCGGGGATAGACCGTACCGGGTGCCGTACATGGTGACTGCGCCGGGGGTTCCCCCGCACACGCGGGGATAGACCTTTTGCGCTCAGTCATCAGAGGCAGATCAACAAGGTTCCCCCGCACACGCGGGGATAGACCGGGTTGTCGCCGTGGTATTGTTCCAGGCGTAAGGGTTCCCCCGCACACGCGGGGATAGACCCCACCAGCTTGCCGTGAACGACTGTCTTCTTGAGGTTCCCCCGCACACGCGGGGATAGACCTTTGTCAGCCCCATTGCTTGAAAGCGCCTCACGGGTTCCCCCGCACACGCGGGGATAGACCGCAGCTAGCCCCAAAAAGGCTAGCCAGGTATTCGGTTCCCCCGCACACGCGGGGATAGACCGCATGAATGACTCATACATACAGCCCCCTTTTGGGTTCCCCCGCACACGCGGGGATAGACCCCTGAAAGGGGTTTCAACATGACTACCGCCCAAGGTTCCCCCGCACACGCGGGGATAGACCGCCGGATTATATCGAGGGGGAGTCTCAGAGCGCGGTTCCCCCGCACACGCGGGGATAGACCCCGGATGCGAGACTTGGCCAGCACGGCCCGATCGGTTCCCCCGCACACGCGGGGATAGACCACAGATAGGCCAAACGCACATGCGCCTCCCCGTGGTTCCCCCGCACACGCGGGGATAGACCCGGCCCGGGCCCGTTGCCGTGCATGCTGGAAGAGGTTCCCCCGCACACGCGGGGATAGACCCATCTGGGACGTTACGGCGGATCGCCTCTTGGGGTTCCCCCGCACACGCGGGGATAGACCCCGGCGCATAGAGTCAGGGACATCCTGGTACTGGGTTCCCCCGCACACGCGGGGATAGACCCATGAGCTGCTGGCGCTGTCCGCCCTGGTTGATGGTTCCCCCGCACACGCGGGGATAGACCCGCGCGTAGCCAATGTTGAACATCAACATAGCGGGTTCCCCCGCACACGCGGGGATAGACCGAGCTGCGCCGCCACCACGCTGGGAGTGACGCGGGTTCCCCCGCACACGCGGGGATAGACCTTGCATAGACCGGGTCGCAGAGCTCGCGGGCAAGGTTCCCCCGCACACGCGGGGATAGACCGTCTTCCTCGTCATGGGCGGCGTGGATTTGTTCGGTTCCCCCGCACACGCGGGGATAGACCTCTTGAGAGCTTCCGTATCGACCCAGCGGTAAAGGTTCCCCCGCACACGCGGGGATAGACCGAATATGAAGCAACGCAAATGGCGGCCTGTCATGGTTCCCCCGCACACGCGGGGATAGACCGTCGCGGCTCGCATCACGATCGCCGTACCCGCGGGTTCCCCCGCACACGCGGGGATAGACCGCTCGAGCCCTTTCTCTGCGGAATAGGCGAGATGGTTCCCCCGCACACGCGGGGATAGACCCGCGCCCCACGGCCTGGAGGTACGCATCGATCTGGTTCCCCCGCACACGCGGGGATAGACCCGCCAGGAGGCGCAGCGCCGCCTCGCTCAGCGTGGTTCCCCCGCACACGCGGGGATAGACCTTTAAGCGTCCTACCAAGGCTAAGCCAATGATCGGTTCCCCCGCACACGCGGGGATAGACCAAACTCGGTGCGCTCGAGCCGATCGATCGCCCGGGTTCCCCCGCACACGCGGGGATAGACCCCCGGGAGTCGGAGGCTTTGCACTCAGAGCACGGGTTCCCCCGCACACGCGGGGATAGACCCGGCTCATGTCTACCCGAAGGGCATCTTCCAGGGGTTCCCCCGCACACGCGGGGATAGACCCGTAGGCCTGCACTGCCGGATGACCCTCTGCCTGGTTCCCCCGCACACGCGGGGATAGACCTCACGAAGGCGCAAGCAGAAGAGCTCTTCCAGCGGTTCCCCCGCACACGCGGGGATAGACCGGGATACGTCTTTGATAGCAAAGAGTGTTATGCGGTTCCCCCGCACACGCGGGGATAGACCTGTTTCACGCGACACACATCGGCGGACCGCCTAGGTTCCCCCGCACACGCGGGGATAGACCTTTTCACGCCCGGGTCAGATTTAATTTCGCTCAGGTTCCCCCGCACACGCGGGGATAGACCGGTTACATCCGTGTGCAGCTTGCGCGTAAGCTCGGTTCCCCCGCACACGCGGGGATAGACCCGCGACTCCCCCTTTGAGCTGGCGCATTTGCGAGGTTCCCCCGCACACGCGGGGATAGACCCGGACTTGGCGACCGAGGGCGGGGGCTGGGGATGGTTCCCCCGCACACGCGGGGATAGACCTCCCCCTGTCATGGCCGGGTAGTAGCTGGACCGGGTTCCCCCGCACACGCGGGGATAGACCCAGTCCAGTCAGGCCATCCTTCAAGCCATACCCGGTTCCCCCGCACACGCGGGGATAGACCCCTCTTGGCCGACGCGGTGGTACATATTGCGTATGGTTCCCCCGCACACGCGGGGATAGACCCACTATCCGATAGGCTGCGGGCCTATCTTCTCTGGTTCCCCCGCACACGCGGGGATAGACCAGGCCGAAAACGCCGGTTTTCTGGTCCAGGAAGGGTTCCCCCGCACACGCGGGGATAGACCTCCAAGCCCGCGCCCAGGAGGACACATGAGCACGGTTCCCCCGCACACGCGGGGATAGACCTCCAAGCCCGCGCCCAGGAGGACACATGAGCACGGTTCCCCCGCACACGCGGGGATAGACCTCTGGAGATGGATCTCCGAGGCTAACCCAAACCGGTTCCCCCGCACACGCGGGGATAGACCGGTGCAAGAAGCTGATTGAGGAACTGCAATCGTGGTTCCCCCGCACACGCGGGGATAGACCTATCTCCAATATGACAGCGCTGAACAATCGGTGGGTTCCCCCGCACACGCGGGGATAGACCTCTCCACCTTCTGGCAGCGCGTGGAACAGAGGCGGTTCCCCCGCACACGCGGGGATAGACCGAGGCGCAGCGCCGCCTCACTCAGCGTCTCCTCGGTTCCCCCGCACACGCGGGGATAGACCTCCAACTCCCCCTACCTTCCTGCCTTCTTCTCCGGTTCCCCCGCACACGCGGGGATAGACCCTTGCGTCCAGGTCTGCCCCTCGTCTTTGGAAAGGTTCCCCCGCACACGCGGGGATAGACCGATTCAGCGATCCCTATGCCGCCGGGTGGATGGGGTTCCCCCGCACACGCGGGGATAGACCGTTTAGACAGGCTATTGACATTAGTATAGATAGGGTTCCCCCGCACACGCGGGGATAGACCTCTTGAGACGGATAGCCCCGGCTCAGAGAGCCGGGTTCCCCCGCACACGCGGGGATAGACCCGGCATCCGCGGAGCTTGCGGAGACCGACGTTGGGTTCCCCCGCACACGCGGGGATAGACCTAAGACGACATCGCCAAGTCGCTCTGTGGTCCGGGTTCCCCCGCACACGCGGGGATAGACCGATGAGCTGACCCGCAAGCTGCACACGGATGTCGGTTCCCCCGCACACGCGGGGATAGACCTGTGGTGAACTGCGCCGGATTGCTGACTGTTGAGGTTCCCCCGCACACGCGGGGATAGACCGGTCGTTTGCGGTATGCGGCTCTCGTCGGTCATGGTTCCCCCGCACACGCGGGGATAGACCGATCTGCCGGTGTCCGTTGATACGGTCCTGTGCGGTTCCCCCGCACACGCGGGGATAGACCGGATATCGAGTCGGCTTACCCTGGCGGTATCCCGGTTCCCCCGCACACGCGGGGATAGACCTGTCTGTCCGACTATCAGAACATCCCCGCCGTAGGTTCCCCCGCACACGCGGGGATAGACCTGAAGCGCCTAGTGATGGACCTGGTCGATGAGGGGTTCCCCCGCACACGCGGGGATAGACCGCGCCGAGGCTACCAGGTGGCCGCTCGCAGTGGGTTCCCCCGCACACGCGGGGATAGACCGCCTAAGGCTTACCCTTGCCCTCCTAACTAGGGGGTTCCCCCGCACACGCGGGGATAGACCTCCCCGTCACCCCGTCAGGAGTGACCGCCGGGCGGTTCCCCCGCACACGCGGGGATAGACCGCAGCTTGCCGTCAATCAACTGATTGATACCATGGTTCCCCCGCACACGCGGGGATAGACCCCCGTCCAGTTAGACGGAACAGGGCCAGAGTCGGGTTCCCCCGCACACGCGGGGATAGACCCTCATCCGCGTCTATCACATGCGCCCACTCGATGGTTCCCCCGCACACGCGGGGATAGACCTTCCTATGAGGCATTCTTATCCTGAGTCCAGGAGGTTCCCCCGCACACGCGGGGATAGACCGCTGGCTGGCTGGTGGTGGTGGGTTCAGGAGGTGGTTCCCCCGCACACGCGGGGATAGACCTCATCCCTCCAGATCGAACGCAACTCCCGGTGAGGTTCCCCCGCACACGCGGGGATAGACCCGACGGGCGCATCACCCTGCCCAGCTGTTGAATGGTTCCCCCGCACACGCGGGGATAGACCTCCGGACACAGACCCTCAGCCCAGCGCAAGCGCGGTTCCCCCGCACACGCGGGGATAGACCTCATGCCCTTGGCACACCTGCTGGAAGACGAGCGGTTCCCCCGCACACGCGGGGATAGACCTTCCATCCAATCCAGACCGTGCCGAAGTCGGGTGGTTCCCCCGCACACGCGGGGATAGACCCCAAAAGGGCGAGTTCACTCTGTCCGCCTGGCAGGTTCCCCCGCACACGCGGGGATAGACCGCTCAACCGACTATAGCAGTCGCGCACGTCGCCGGTTCCCCCGCACACGCGGGGATAGACCCGCAGAGAAAGGCTTCGCGGGTGTTGGTCTCCAGGTTCCCCCGCACACGCGGGGATAGACCCGCAGAGAAAGGCTTCGCGGGTGTTGGTCTCCAGGTTCCCCCGCACACGCGGGGATAGACCTGCCAGCGTTCGGGTGCTCTAGGTCTCCAGTGAGGTTCCCCCGCACACGCGGGGATAGACCCGGGTTCATTCGTCATGTTCTGCCCTGTCAGTTGGTTCCCCCGCACACGCGGGGATAGACCCTTTTCCACATAGCAGGCTTGGCTCAGGAGCGCGGTTCCCCCGCACACGCGGGGATAGACCGTTCACACACCGGGGCGGCTGTATCAATCCGAGGGTTCCCCCGCACACGCGGGGATAGACCGTGGCGGGGCATGGGTGTTTCAGCGGACCGGCAGGGCGAGGAAGGTGCCGCCGTTCTGGCGGGTCAGTTCACGCATCAGGATGGGAAAACGCTCTTTGGTGTGGGGGGAGACAAAGCCGACGGCGTGGACCTTGGCCAGGCGTTGTCCGTTTGCGGCGTTGGTGTTGAGCCGGGCCAGGACCTCGATGACCGGGTCGTAGGAGCCGCCGGTGTAGTCGTCGCCAAAGATATAGATGGAGAGCTTGAGGCCGGGTTTGGCGTAGCGCTGCAAGGCGATGTGGAGCCCTTCAACCGGGCTGCTGTTGGAGGTGCTGTTCCAGGTCCTGAACAGCCTGATGACGCTCTGGCGTCGTCCTGGGGTGTCGGGAATCCAGCGGCCGGCATAGGCTGAGAGCAGATGGACGCCGTTGTCGTTAAGAATCTGGAAGCCTTTGATTTGGGGGTGAATGGTGATGACGTTCTCAAGTTCTCGGGTCACCCGGCTCCAGATTTGCTGCATGCTGCCGGATGTGTCAACAATGAAGATGACGTAGTCGCTGTCAACCGGGATGCCGCCCACCTCCTCGTCATTTTCCTCAGCAGTCTTCTGTTGGACCGCGGCGCGCCGTATGGATTGGTCAACCAGCGTCAGCCCGGCCAGATTGTTGTCCAGCGTTTGGTTCTCGTCTTTGCTCGTCTTGAGGCTCTGGCGGGCCGCCTCAGCCGCGGCCCGCAGTTGGGCCAGGACGGTTTGGCGGGCCGCGGCCTCTGCCCGCTTGTCGGCAAGCTCGGATTGCAGGCTGTCGGCAACAGCCCGAGCGGCCAGAATATCCCTCAACAGAACATCCGTCTGGGCTTGGGGCGTGACCGCCTCCGAAAAATCGGAGATCAGGACCAGAAGGATCACCGCGCCGAATCCGCACGACACCACATCCAAAAACGACAGGCTGAAAATATCGAACGACCGACGTTGCGACTGAAAAGCTGATCTCATTTCGGGCTCTCGGTCGTTCTCACGATCGCCTTTGTCACGGCCAAGTCTGCGCAGGGGTGATGAGCAGGCCGCCCGAGGTGGCCGTCCACAGCCAATACTCGGCCGCGGCCCCGGGGTCGCCCTCAATCGGCAGCAGGATCACGTTGACCGGCGGGCTGGACGCTGGCCGGGTGTGTTGGACCGTGTGCCGGAAGAGTCTGGCCCGGCATTCGCCGGATATACGATTGGAGCGGCCCCACAGTGCGCCGCAGGCGGCAAACGGGTTGAGGCGCTGGTAGCCCGAACTGCCCTGGGTCGGCAGGCCGTCGGTGACAATGTACAGGTTGGTGGGGGCCATGGCGTACATGGCTTGCAGGCCGGCCTGGAGATTGGTCGGGCCGGAGGGGACGACGGCTTCGAGCTCACGCAGGATGCGATCGAGGCTGGCGGGGTCGCGGCTCGGCTTCCAGTTGGCACCGCCCAGATGGCCGGCCGTGTCGTTGTAGGTGACGACGCTGAGCTGCGAGCGGGCCGGCAGGCGGGCCAGCAGCCACCTGACGATCGCTTTGGTCCGCCGCCATTTGGGGCCGGCTTTTTTTTCGCTGTCCGAAGAGTTTTTGCGGCGAATGACCGCCAGGAGGGTTTCATCGGTCATGGAGGCACTGCGGTCAATGAGCAGGCCGATTTTCCGGCCTTCGACCTTGAGGCCGATGAGGTAGGTCTCCTGGCCAGCCTTGGGAATCTCGATCACGTCTGATTTGGTGGTGACATTGGCGTGTGTGATCGTCTCTTCAAGGGCCGCCAGCCGTCTGCGCTTGGCCTGTGCCGCGTCGCGGCTCCGGTCCGCCTCCTGTTGCAACCGCGACAGGTCTGCGGAGATGGACTGAATGCGGCTCCTCACGGCCCTGCTCTGGTCGCCGAGTTCCTGGATAGTGTGGCGGAGTTGTCGGTGGCGTTGCTCAAGGCGGCTCAGGTCGGCCTCCAGCCGGCTCGTTTCGGGCACGGCTCGCTCTACATCGTCTTTGACCAGCATGAACACGAGCACAATCGCCCCCAGCCCGCATGACATGATGTCCAGGAAGGCGATATTGAAGCCCGGTGTAGTGCGCCGCCGTTTCATACCTGGCTTGATCGTGATGCTCAGGATTCTCTGGTCTCAATCCTGTCAATCCCCGAATCCTGGTCGCTGATGCGGTTGAGCAGGAAGGTCTCGCAATAGTCCTGCGTATCGACCACCAGGTTATCTTGCAGCCGCTGGAGTTGGTGCAACATGAACATCAGGGCGATGCTGATCAACAGCGCCACCAGGGTAGAATTGAACGCGATGCCAAGGCTCTCGGTCATCCCGGCAATGTCACCGGCAAGGGCCTGGTCGGCCTGAGACAGGGCCTGACCGATACCGCGCACGGTTCCGATAAATCCGATCGATGGGATGGCCCAGATGAGATAGCGGATCATGGAGTTCTCGGCGTCCTGTTTGAGCGCCAGCGCCTCAACGCTGGACTCAATAGCGTCAGACGTGTTCTGGACATCACGGGTGATGAGGAAGCGGCGCAGACTGGTCATCAGGGTCCTGACCAGGGGTGTTTCCCGGATATCGGAGGGCAGGGCTTGGAGCGTTTTCAGTGTGCGGCTCAAGCCGACCGGGACATCTGGATTGCTGGTATCCTGAAAAGCCTGGCCGGGGTCGCTCGTCTCTTCTGCCTCGTGGGTTGCTTGGGCCTCTTGGGCGGCTTCTTCGAGCAGGTCAACTGAAAAAAGGTACTGCTCCCGCAGAATGGCAAGGCATTTGACAAGAATGAGAAACATGCCCCACAACATGAGGATCAGGCAAATCTCTTGCTCGTAATCCCTGAGGATGACAACGAGGTGGCGGGGGGCCGATTGGCCGGCCTGTCTCGAAGCCTCGAGAATCAGCGACGCCTGGGGCCGGATGTAGCCGATATAGGTGATATGCACGACCACCACCGACACCACGAGGGCCAGGATATTTGACAGGGTTTTGGTCATGGTCAGAAAATCAGACGACGCATCTTGATATCCACCGGGAAGGACGCCGGGGAGTTGAGACTGAAGGAGAGCCGCTTCGACTGGGCGACGGCGACCGCCAGCAGGCCGGCGGCGACCAGCACTCCCAAGGTCAGGATGACCAGGGGGGCAATGAGCCGCCTAGCGGTGGTACGCGTTTTCGTCATCGGCGTAGAGATATCTGGCTATTCTGAAGCCGACATCGTCGCGGCTTTCACGCAGGCCGTCCCGATAGGCCGCGCGCAGAGGGGTGAGAGAGCCGGACCGCCAACTTGACCCTTTGACGACATGCGACCGGCCGGCAGCCGGGCCGAACGGGTCGGACTGGCTGGCCGGCGTAGGGTCGGCCACGATTGAATAATAGTCGTGGACCCATTCGCTGACGTTTCCGGTCAGGTCGTACAGCCCGGACGCCTCCGGGGGAAAGCTGCCGACCGGGGCGAGGCCGGCATGACCGTCAACATACTTGGGGATGTACGAGGGGGTGCTGCCTTGGGCGCTTTCGTCGGCGACATTGCCGGCCTTTGGCGGCAGGATGGGATCATCACCCCAGGGGAAAATGGTGTCGGCTTTCCGCCCGGCCCGGCGGGCCAGCCATTCCCATTCAGCCTCGGTCAGCAGCCGGTAGCCGTCCGATGTCCGGTCAATGCCGAGGAGTTCTGCGTTATTGATGCGATAAAACAGCGGCAGGTCTTCCTGGCGGCTCAGCCAGTTGCAGAACATGGCCGCGTCTATCCAGCGAACCGAGGTCACGGGCAACTCGGCAGCCCCGCGGTGGTCAGGCTTGAAGCGGCGAAACTCGGCGTTGGTGAGTTCGTATTGGCCTGCATAGAACGGCTTGGTGAGGGTGACAGGCCGCTCAAACTCATTGGCCCGCTGGCCTTTCTGGTGGCGTGGTGCGCCCATTGTGAAAGGAGTCGGATGAAACAGGACCAATGTCACACCGGCAGAGTTGGTATACTGCTGGGAGGCTTCCGCCAGACGTGCCGCCAACTCGGTCGCCAAGGTTTCGTCTATCACCGTTGTGTGGGAACTTGACGGCGTGATCCGTTTGTCAATCGTCCGGTAGCCCCGGCGTCTGAGGGAGAGTGTGTGGGGTTTGGCGGCCAAGTTCAGGCTCAGCGGCGTCATCCCTTTGTCCGTCCCGTCAATGAAGACGCGGGCCGGGGGCCGGGAGCGGATGTCTACCCGGCCGAACTCGGGCTGCAAGTGCAGTTGAACGCGGGTGGTCTGCCCGGCCCGGGCAAGCACCATGCGGGTCAGTCTGGTGTAGCCTGGGCTGAGATAGGTGACATCAAGCTGGGTGTTGGCCGGCACGCCGTAGTGCTGAACGGGGTTTATCTTTTTTCCGTTGACAAGAAGAGTGCCGCCCGGCGGACTGATCTCAAAGGCCAGGGTTGCGCTTGGCCGCCGAAGGCGATAGGAGCGTGTGACCAAGGCCGCGGTGTTCGTCACCTCAACATGTTCGGAGATGTGCGCATACCCGTCGAGCGACACCTCGAGCTGATGCTGCCCACCGGCGAGGCTGCGACGGAAGGGCGTAGTGCCGGCCTCAACGCCGTCGAGCCTGACCGTTGCGCCGGCCGGCAGGGACTCAATGACGAGTTCGCCGGCCACAGCCCGGAGGGGGATGTCGAGTTCACGCTGTTCACCACGGCCAAGAGTGAGTTGCTGTTCGGCAGGAGCGTAATAGGGATGATTGACGCCAATCCGGTATGCTCCTGGCATGAGTTCTCGCTCAAACCGGCTACCCGTGGCCAGCAGGGTATCGTTGACGGACCAGCGCGTGCCTTGGGCCGCCGGGCTGGTTGAAGCCAGCAGGCGGGCGGGGAGTTCTTGAAGGATGATGTTGATCACGCCGCCCCGTTCATGGGACTGAATCTGACGGCGGGCGGGTCTGAAGCCCGGCGCACTCACAGCGACTACAGGCTGCGAACTGAGGGCATAGACCACGCCCGAGACGGCCACTGCAATGCCGTCCTCAACGCTGACGGAGCCGGCCCGGGCCGCGTCCGGCGGCGCGATCCTGACCGATGTTCCGGTCGCATAGACAACAGTGAGAGCGACAATCAGGACGCCGCACGCCAGAACAAGGGCGATGGTCGAGTAGCGGCTACGTTGGTATTGTCGGGCGCTTTGAATACGTTGCTCAAATCGGCTCATCGCACACAATTTCAACGACCGGGATTTCTGGATTATGGGCAGGGTTATGGATTGCAGGATTCGCACTCCCTCTTCCCCCATCCTGAGCCTCCTCTAATCCTATCAGCCTGGTCACGATCACCGATTTATACCCGCTCCGCCTGCCCTCGAATTTGTACGCGCCCGGCTTGAGATGGATCAGCTTTGAGAGCACAGCCCCGACCCGGCCAACTCCCCTGACTGCAATATTTGTCTTTCCGTCGGAAACGATCCGAACCGGGACCTGCCTGGAATAGCGCGCCAGCACCTGTTGGAGTTCTGAGGCCCGGACGGCGAGTTCCGGGCTGTTCCGCCCGGCTTCCCTGCTCTGCTCAATCAACTCTTGGGCCTGAGCGGCAATGTTTGGCGAAGACAGCCGGTGAGGAGCGCCGAGGTGGGCCCTGACGGCGCTGAGCAGGGAGAGGATGCGCTCGGCTGTCTGGCGGCCCTGGAGCGCGAGCGCGTGGCCGGGCCGCAGCGCCTCCACCCGTTGATAGGCGCGAGCGGCCGTCTGCCAGTCGTCCGCCTGGGCCGCAGCGCTGGCGTTCTGGAGCAGACCTTCGACCTGCCGGGCGCGGTCGAGATCGTCCACCTGTTTTGCCAGCAGGGCGGTTTCGGTCCGATTCGGAAAGAGCTGCCGGGCTTGGGCGAGATGGCTGTGGGCCGTGTCGAGATCGTTCTTCTCCAAGGCCGCAAGGCCGCGCGCAATCTGCGCACGGTAGCGGTCGTCCTGCACCGCTCCCCTCAGGCTGGCCAGACGACTCCGGGCAGCCGAACGGGATGGATCAAGCGTGACGAGCTGCTGAAGGGCATGCAGTTCCGCTTGCGTATTGTTCTCCAGCTTTGCCACCTGGGCAGCTTTGAGGTGAGCCAGCACTTGTGGTAATCGCTCAATTTCGGCCTGGAGACGCAGGGCCTCCGATGATTCCGGCTTGATGCGCAGAGCCTCGCGTATGTGCAGGAGAGCGTCTGCGTAGTTGTCTTGTCCGAGGCTGGCGTCCGCAGCCGAAAGCGCGGTGGTGAAAGCGGCTTCGCGCCGCCGCAGGGTGCTGCGCGCCTTTTCAAGCAGCGCTTCAATCTGGAACAGGGCGTCTGCGTGCCGGCCCTCGCCGAAGGTCTGCACCGCGGCTGCCTTCATTGCCACCAAGTCGCGCTGGGCAGGCGCGTCCCAGTTTGCAAACTCTGGGCTGCGGACGACCGGTTCGGCTTCACGCACATACTCGCCCAAGGTCTGCTTAAAGCCTTCCCGGGGGTCTGCGTCGATTGGCTGCACAGGCTGGTCGGCCTCGGCCCGTGCGCCAAAGTCCTGGATTGCAGACGGAGGGACGGCCGGCGGCTCGCGTTCCATAAACATTTCCATGAACCACAAGCCGAAGCCCGACAGGCCGATGAGCACTGCCACGGCTGCTTTGATCCATCTTTTCTGCGCTTGGCGATTCGCGCCGGCGAGCCGCTCGTCCAGCATTCCTGCGCTCCAGGCAAGGTGAACTCCCCAAGGAGAGGGCCTCGTTCACCTTGTTAGAGTTCCACCTCCGGAGTTCGTTCTTGTTGGTAGATTTTCTTGAGAAAGGCGCGCCACTGACCGAACTGTTCTTTTGCCGTCCCAGTCAGCTTCTCCGTGTCTTTCTCAAACGCGACGACCTGAGAGGCAAGCTCAACGTCAATCGACTCGCCAAGCTCGTTGAGCGCGTCACGGTGGACCTTGGCTTCTTTGCTGGTCTGAAAGCTCTTGCCCAGCATGACCGCGCCGGCCACACCACTGGCCAAGCCGGCGGTTGTCGCCACGGTACCGAGGTTGCCCTGGGGGGCCATAGCGATACCAGCCACGCCAAGCCCAAGCAGCACCGCGCCGGCAAGCCCCTGGACGAGGGCTTTGCGCCTGGTCTGTCTCTCGGCCTCGACTTCGGCCAGGCTCTGTTCTTGCCAGACCAGGTAGCTGGTGTTCATCTTCTCGCTGAACAACCGGTAGTGCTCTTGCAGATCATCAACAAAAAGCTGATCGCGGACGCGAATGGCCCTGGTTCTCCGCAGCATGGGGTCAGCGCTGCTGGGATAACTGGCGAGGGCGAAGCTGCCGTCATCTTGCTTGAGATGCTCAGAGAAGGCTTCCTCGGCGAGGCTGACACCAAAGCGGAGGTCGGTCAGCATTTTGAGCTGTTCCAGGTCGGCAGCCGGCCGCTGCTGGAGTTGTTGGACGAGATACTGGGCGGCACTCCTGAACACCGGGTCGTAGGGGTCCTGGCCCTTGTGACGAATATTTTTATGGAAGCGGTTGTCCACCGTATGAGCGAAGGACCGGCCAGACCAGGCCGCACCGGAAATATCGCGTACTTCCAGGCCGATTTCAACCCGCTCGCCGGTCGACTCGTGAATGCGGCCCATGACGTACAGGTCGCCGGTCGCAGTTGTGTCGGGGGTGACGCGCACGGCCCCGAAGGTACCGGTTTCTTCAAGGGCCAGTTTCAGCTTGTGGGCAAAGCGGTTGGCTTCAGCCCGCCGCAGTTCCGGCCATACCTCGTCCTTGGCGGATGTGCCCTCAAGCCCGGGGTCAAAGACCGGGATGATGATGTCCAGTCTGGGTTTCTGACTCAAAAGACGATTCGTCTTGTCTTTCTCTCGATTGGTTGAGACGGTTCGTCTTTTCGGCGCGGGCGTGTCAGCCAGAGTGGAGGAGGGCGGCAATCCAACGCTCTGACCCGGGCTCAAGACTGGATTTGCGGCGCAGCCCGATAGGGTGAGGGCGACGCACACCAGGTAGACGGTCAGTTTCTTCACGAGTCCTATCGGGCACCGAACCGCGCTTATTCTTTGAGCGGCAGACCCTTGTATCGGCGGTATTCGTTCCATAGGCGTTCCCGCATCTGCGGATCTTGTTCCTGCATTGCCGCCGCACGGATCTGCGCCTCAAGGACGCTGTCGTTGTCGGCGGCGGGAATGTCTTTCGGCAACTGGCCGCTGCCAGGGACCGGCTGGCGTCCGAGTATCCGTGTGGGGTTCCTGTTCGGTGCTTCCATCCCGTCAGAGGTCGGCGGGATGCCCAAGGCCGGGTCTACCCCCGTCACGTCGGTGAGCGGTGGTGCGCCGACAGCCGGGCCGCCTGGGACCTGCGACAGCACTTCGGTTCCAGATATTTCGGAAGAGGCGATCGACCCGCCCAAGCTCGCCTCGGGCATGTCGCTCGAACCCGTGGCGTTCCCGGCTGTGACGGAAGAAGGTCTCCCACCATCCTGCGCGGCCGCATTCCGGCGGTCGTCAAACGTATTGAGCGAACGGGACAGTGCCCGGTCCATGCGCTTGACTTTCTCCCCTCGGGTCAGCGATGGGTCATTCTGGTAATTCGTCTGGAGTTCCGGGGGAGTGGGAGCAGCCGGGGGCGGCAAGGCCGAAGAGGGCGGCGGGCCGGGGCTTGGATTTGAACTCGGTGCTGTACTTACTGAGCACCCAGACAACGCGAGGGCAAAACACACCTGGTACACTCTTCTCTTGTGCAATAACTCCATAGGATACCTGTACGGATTCGGAGCGTTCGACTCGTCTCAGGGTATAACGTCCGATGCTCTCGATCAACCGTGAGTCGGTGGGGGGAAGACCGAGAGCGAGGTGAACGATGATGACCCCCTCATCAGGAAGGGATCATCGTTCATCCTGGGATATGTGGCGGACAATTTCGGCGGTGCTGAGCACCTCAAAGCGAGTCTTGCCGAACTGCTCGAGACAGACGAATTTGACCTTGCCGGCCGAGACCTTTTTGTCTGCCCCGATGCCTGTACGGAGATGCTCCTGGGCAATGTCCGGCGGGATATCAACCGGTAAACCGGCCCGTTGGAGCAATCCCACAAGGCGGTCATGGGTTGCCGCTCCACACAGACCGCGTTGGAGCGACAGCTTGGCGGCAAACGCCATACCTATGGCGACTGCCTCGCCGTGCAGGAACCGCTCATACCCGGTCGCTCTCTCAACCGCGTGACCCAGGGTATGTCCGAAGTTCAGAATTGCCCGGTAATCGGTTTCTTGCTCGTCCGCTTCAACTACCTGCGCCTTGAGCTGACAGCAGGTCTTGATGATCGAGGTCAGCAACATCGGCTCCAGCCCGAGCAAGCGGTCGAGCTGCTCCTCCAAGAGGGCGAACAAGTCTGGGCTCAGAATCGCCCCGTACTTGATCACCTCTGCAACCCCTGCCACAAACTCGCGTTGGGGCAGGGTTTTGAGCGTATCAACATCAATGAGGACCAAACGCGGTTGATAGAAAGCTCCGATCAAATTCTTGCCAGCCGGATGGTTGACCGCGGTTTTCCCCCCCACGCTGGCGTCAATCTGGGCTAACAGCGTTGTCGGCACCTGGATAAAGGGGACGCCGCGTTGAAATGTCGCCGCGGCAAATCCGGTCAGATCACCGATCACTCCTCCGCCCAGAGCGATCAACGGAGAACGACGTTCAATCCGTCCTTCAATCAGTTTGTCATACACCAGAGACAGCGTTGCCAAGTCCTTTTGCTGTTCACCGGGCGGCAGTACAATCACCCACGGCTCATAACCGGCCCCGGTCAGGCTCTGTACCAGCGGTTCACGGTAATATGGCGCGACATTACTGTCCGTCACCACCGCAACGCGCCTGGCGGTCAGGCCCGGCTCGAAAGAGGAATCGTCGTGGCTTCCTTTCGACTGCGTATCAGGATGATTCATCTCCAACAGCGGGCCGAGACGGGTCACAACTCCAGACCCGATCCTGACCGGGTAGGAACGCTGGCCAAGATGAACGGTGATGCTCTCCATAGGCAGAGGTACGAACAGGTGTCCTGCCTTTTCAGGCTCTGGCGTAGTCCCGATATACGCTCAGGACTGCTGCAACAACCTGTTCCACACTCTGCTGCGAGGTGTCAATAGCGATCTGTGCTCTGGCATAGGCGTCAGCCCGACTTGCCATCAGGGTCCGAATTGTTGCGAGTGGCTCGAAAGAGGAATCATCGTGGCTTCCTTTCGATTTTTCGGCCTGTAAGAGCGGCCGGTCGGTATTCCCCTGCACCCGGGCGAAAATAACCTCAGGGGCCGAGGTCAAACACACCACCAAACCACTGTTTTTGAACTGTTGGGCGTTGGCCGGATCAACAATCGCTCCGCCCCCGGTCGCAATAACATGCCGTTGGTATTGGCATACCCGGGCGATCACCGACCGTTCTTGCTGGCGGAAACAGGCTTCCCCTTTTTCCGCAAAGAGCTGTCGGATAGAGATATTGAGTTCTCGTTCGATAACGAGGTCTGTATCAACAAACGGCCACCCCAGCCGCCTGGCCAGCCGTCTGCCGACCTGGGTTTTGCCAGTCCCCATGAAGCCGGTCAGTATGATATTGTCCGGCATAGGTGCAGACCTTCCGGTCAGGAATCCCAACCGTCATTCCTCCCCAACACACCGTCCTGACCTGAGGCCTATTCCCCCTGCTCTCCCACCCTGCTGCTGTTTTCTTCTCCCTGAGCAGGCGCATATGTGTTGCCGCTCTTGTCTCAAGGCAAATTTTTTGATAGGGGTGGAGGTGA
This sequence comes from uncultured Binatia bacterium (SeqCode), assembly GCA_965200965.1. Taxonomy (GTDB): domain Bacteria; phylum Desulfobacterota; class Binatia; order Bin18; family Bin18; genus JAAXHF01. Next base: position 2,809,260 of record OZ241744.1, on the reverse strand, counting down.
CACAAGGATTTGAGGAAATATTTTCCTCCCCCTCACCCCTATCTGATCCCTGTCATTCCACTACCGCAACCACCCGCTTACCACATCGACAGGGACACTCGGAGGCTCGGAGTCAAGAAGCGCACTACCCCTCGCTTCCACCACTCCACCGCCCCGCCTCACCACTGACAGCCAAGCCTCCGAGTGTCCCAGCCAATACCGTCGTTCTCCCTTCCCACGCATCGTCTGATGCTCTACGCTCCTGCCGCCGGTCCAAAACCGGTAATTCATCTTTATTTCCGGCCGTTCCCGCACGCAGGTACGGAATCCCTGTTTCCCATGTCTGAGGTCGTCCTGCTTGTGACCGATACAGGCCGTCAGGCCGTATTTTGCCCTGATAGCTGCTGACCCGTATTGCCGAAACCAGCGGATCAAGTGTCTCACCTGTATTCCGAATCATTTTTACCGAGCTTGTGCCAATATCCGGGGTATGTTACAGCCCTTCCGATAGTTACTATGGCAAACAAAAAGTAGATTGTCAAATGTCTGAGGCGAAAACTTCATCTTTTCCTTTCGCTTGTGTGGTGGTTACGGCTCCAATTGGCTGCCACCAGGAACTTACCTACGCCATCCCCAAGGTGTTTCAGGCAGGTGTCCTCCCTGGTATGCGGGTTCTTGTGCCCGTTGGCCGTCGGAAAATGACTGGCATTGTGACCCGCTTCAGCCCTTCGCACGATCTGGCTGGTAAAAATTTGAAGTACATCCTTGATGTTCTTGATGAAACCCCTGTTTTTTCGAAAGAAATGATGGAATTGTGGCGGTGGACAGCCAATTACTACCTGGCGTCGTTAGGCGACATACTGAGCACAATACTGCCCAGCGGCTTGCGGCGTGAGAGTAAGCGGGTAGTGACGCTGGTGAAAAAGTCAAAAGTCAAAAGTGATGGACCTGATGTTCAAAAGGGCGCTCTGGAACTGACCGGGAGGGAAAGAACAATCCTGGATTTTGTTGTGACCAGGAAGCAGGTCACAACAAAATCCCTCAGTCAGCGCTTTCCCAGCCTGCCGATTGGCAGAATTCTGCACAGTCTGGAAGCCCAAAATCTGCTCACCGTCCGGGAGCATATCCCGCAGACACGACAGCCCAAAGCCCACTTGGCCCCGGCCGGAACCGGGACGAGCGTTCCTCCCTTCTGCCTCTCGTCTGAGCAGGGAGCTGCTTACGCCCAGATCAGCGCCGCCCTTGGGTCAGTGGCTTTTCGGGTGTTCCTGCTCCACGGGGTGACTGGCAGCGGCAAAACCGAGGTGTATGTCCGCGCCGCTCACGCCGCCCTGCGCAGCGGCAAGCATGTGCTGATGCTAGTCCCGGAGATCGGGCTGACCCACCAGTTGGTTGAACGCGCCCGGCAGCGTTTTGGGTCGCAGGTCGCCGTGATGCACAGCGGCCTGCGACCCAGCCAGCGTTGGGCTGAGTGGCAGCGGATTGCACGCGGAGAGGCGCAGGTCATCATTGGTGCTCGCTCGGCGATTTTTGCCCCGGTGAGCCGGTTGGGTCTGATCGTGGTTGATGAAGAACACGACGGCGCATACAAGCAGGAAGAGGGCGTGCGATATAATGCCAGAGACTTGGCGGTCGTCCGCGGCAGGATATCCTCCTGCCCAGTGGTCCTAGGCTCGGCCACCCCCTCGCTCGAAAGCTACCTGCATAGCCAGTCCAAGCGCTACACCCTGCTGAGCCTGCCTCAACGGATCGCTTCGCGTCCGCTCCCAGAGGTGGAGGTCGTAGACCTGCGCCGCCAAGGCCGGCCGCAAGACGATCCATCTTTCCAGCCGTGCAGTCCAACTCGAATTTTTTCGGTCCCCCTCCAACAGGCTCTGATAGAGAATCATCAAGCCGGTCGGCAGAGTCTGTTGTTCATGAATCGCCGTGGGTATGCGAACTACCTCCAGTGTCGCCAGTGCGGGCAGGCAGTGGCGTGTGGGCAGTGCAGCGTGACGCTTACCTGGCACCGCGCCGACCGTGCGCTGCGCTGTCATTACTGCGGCTTCTCCAAACCTCCGCCACAGCGCTGTCCGAGTTGTTCGAGTGCATTGTTGCGGGACAGTGGAGTCGGGACCCAACAGGTGGAAGAGGCCCTGACACGCTTGATACCCAGCGCCCGGGTCGGTCGGCTCGACCGCGATACCGCCCGCCGGCGAGGCGCGCTGGACCGGATTTTAGGCACTTGGCGGGCAGGGGAGCTTGACGTTCTGGTCGGGACCCAAATGATTGCCAAGGGGCACGATGTGCCAAGCGTCACCCTGGTGGGCGTACTGCTGGCCGATATCTCTCTCAACCTGCCCGACTTCCGTGCCGCGGAGAGAACCTTTCAACTCCTGGCTCAGGTGGCCGGCCGGGCCGGGCGCGGAGATGACCCTGGGCGGGTCATCATTCAGACTTACTCGCCCGCTCACTACAGCATCCAGGCCGCACTTCAGCACGACTTCGCCGGCTTCGCCAAGCAGGAGTTGGGCTACCGCAAGCGGCTCGACTACCCCCCGTTTGCCCGCGCGGTGAATATCCGCTTTGAGAGCGCCGACAGTGAAACAGTCATGGCCTACGCCGAGCGCTTTGCCCGGCGTTTACAGGCCCTCATCAAAGAAGACCACGGCTCACCCGCTGTGCTAGGTCCGGCCCCAGCCCCGATTGAAAAGATTAAAGGCCGCGTCCGCTGGCACCTGCTGCTCAAAGGCAAACGCCCCCGCGCCCTGCACAGCCTGGTCCGGCAGGTTCGTCAAGAACTCCTGCACGACGGCGGGCCGAGCGCGGCGCGAGGCCGGCCCACCTTGCGCACAATCGTTGATGTTGATCCGTATAGTATGTTATAGAGGGCCTGATGATACGAGAAATTCTGCACTTTCCAGATAAGCGCCTGACCAAAACCTCAACCCCGGTCACGAACATGGATGGCGAGTTGGTGCGCTTGATTGGGGATATGGTGGAAACCATGTACGACGCCCCGGGCGTTGGTCTGGCCGCCCCCCAACTCGGCACGACCCAGCGCATTGTCGTGCTTGACGTGAATCACGAGGAACCCGGCAAAGACCTGCTGAAACTGGTCAATCCACGCATCACCGCCAGTGAAGGCTGTCTGGTCTGGGAAGAAGGCTGTCTGAGCGTCATTGATTATACCGCCGAGGTCAGACGGGCCGCCAAGGTCGAAGTCAACGCCTGGACACTTGACCAGAAAGAAATCACCATCCAGGCCGAAGACCTGCTGGCCGTGGCTCTCCAGCACGAACTCGATCATCTTGACGGCAAACTGTTTATTGACCGCATCAGCCGCCTCAAGCGGGATATCTACAGCCAACGGGTCAAGAAGCTGATCCGCGAAGGTCGGCCGCTCAAAGCCGATAAAGAGCCGAAAGATGAATCGTCTTAACCTGTCGAAGCATGAGAGAACAGCCGAGCGCCCATCCCCAACTGTTCGTCAGTATCAATAGCTGTTCAGTTCATTGCATCCCATGATGAAACTGCGCCCGCCATGCAAGTTGTGCGGTATGAGATTCCTGTCCAATACTCCACGGGAGACGAAGTACGCGGCAATTTTCAGACAAAATCCCGAGCCATCACATTCCTTCAAAAGTTCCACAGAGGGGTGCGGTAAGTATACTCCTCTGCTTGCCAAGGGCACGAAACGCGACGAAGAGTGATTTCCTGCGAAATCACTAACAGGTAATCAGCGCTGTGCAACCTCTGCGTCTCGTCTTCATGGGCACGCCGGAATTTGCCGTACCATCTCTGCGGGTTCTGATGACGCGCGAAGACCCCCTCATCGGTGTAGTGACCCAGCCCGACCAACCGGCCGGTCGGGGCTTGGCGCGGTACCCCTCTGCGGTCAAATCCTGTGCTCTCGAACACGATATTCCCATTTTCCAGCCGGCCAAGCTGCGCCCGCCCGAGGTCCTGGAACGGTTGTGCGCCTGGCGGCCCGACCTGCTGGTGATTGCGGCCTATGGCAAGCTGCTGCCCAAGGGCCTGCTTGACCTGCCGTTGCACGGCTGCATCAATGTCCACGCCTCTTTGCTGCCCAAATACCGGGGGGCGGCCCCCATTCAGCGGGCGATTGTCAATGGTGAGACCCAGACCGGCATCACCATCATGCGGGTCAATGAACAGATGGACGCCGGCGATATCCTGCTGCAAAAAGCCCTGCCCATCAGCGCAACAGAAACCGGCAGCAGCCTGCACGATAACCTGGCTGCCCTTGGGGCCGAGACGCTCAACCGGGCCTTGAGCCTGTTCAGAGCCGGCCGGCTCGTCGCCCGGCCACAGGATGAGAGCCAAGCGACCTATGCCACGGCCATCAAAAAAGAAGACGGTCGCATCGACTGGACCGAGGACGCGGCCAGTATTGAAAGACGCATTCGGGCCTTCAACCCCTGGCCATCGGCCTACACCAGCCTGGGGGGCAAACTGCTCAAAATCCACGCCGCCCACTTGGCCCACCCCCCGGTCTCCGGCGCAGCACCGGGGACTGTAGTCCGGTCTGCCCGCGGCCAACTGCTAATCGCCACCGGCCGCGGAATCCTGGCTCTCGAAGAAGTGCAACTGGCCGGGAAAAAGCGCTTGGCCGTTGCCGAGTTTCTCAAGGGTCATCCCCAAGTGCCCGGCACACGGCTCGGAACCTGATCTCTCATCGCTTGACGGATAGCTGTCAGATGTGGAAAGACAGCGATGAATCGTCCTGACCTTTCGAAAGGAAGACAAAACGATTCGTCCAAAAGGAGAGCAGCGCATGGGACACCAATACTCAATGGCAGACATCGAAGCCCTGGCCGACAAATATAAGAACTGGGGCAAGTGGGGGGCCGACGATCAGCTCGGCACACTGAACTACATCACCCCCGAAAAAGTGGTCAACGCCGCAAAGCTCGTCACCCGGGGCAAGTCCATCTCGCTGGCCATTCCCTTTGACGACAAAGGCCCGCAGACCGGTGCCTTTGGACGCTTTAATCCTATTCATTTCATGATCCAGGACGGGGGCGACATCGCCGTCGGTGCCCAGAAGCATCTGCCCAACCTGCAATATACCGACGACGCCGTAACCATGCCGCTCCAGTGCGCCACCCAGTGGGACGCCCTGGCCCATATCCTGTACAAAGACAAGATGTACAACGGCTATGGGGCCGAGGCCGTGACCAGCACCGGGGCCAAGAAAAACGGGATTGAAAACGCCAAGAGTAAAATTATCTCCCGCGGCGTGTTGCTCGATATCCCCCGCTGCAAAGGCAAACAATGGCTGGACCCCGGAGAAGCGATTCAGCCCGAAGACCTCGACGCCGCAGCCGCAATGGGCCGGGTGGCTGTTGGTACCGGCGACATCGTTATTATCCGCACCGGCCAGATCGCCCAGGTCCGGGCCGAAAACGACTGGGGCAGTTACAGCGGCGGCGATGCGCCAGGGCTGGGGGTGGCCTGCGCCTCGTGGCTGTGCGACAAACAGGTTGCCGGCTACGCCACCGACACCTGGGGCACGGAGGTCATTCCCAACGAAACGCCCGACATCTTCCAACCCCTGCACATGATTCTGATTGTCCACGCCGGAATGCTGGTCGGAGAGATTTTTGACCTTGAAGAACTGGCCGAAGACTGCGCCGCCGACGGGGTGTACGAGTTCATGTTTGTCGCACCGCCGCTGACGATTACCGGTGCGGTCGGCTCGCCGGTGAACCCGCAGTCGATCAAATAATCGGGGAGACACAGCTATGGCATCGACAACACCACTGTCCTCACACCAGATTGAGGTCCAGGCCGACGACCCGGTTGAACTCCTGTACGCCCGGGGGGTGACGGACGGCCTGCCGGTTGTCCCGCCGACCCAGGAGCGGGTGACGCGCCTGCTGGCCGCCACGACGCGTCACCCGCACGAGGAAATTGGCACCATCGGCCCCAATTACGGTCGGGCCAGCTTGGAAAAGATCGCCATTAACGCGGTCATGGCCGGCTGTCACCCGTCATATTTTCCGACTGTGCTGGCCGCGGTCGAGGCGATGTGTGAGGAGCAGTTCTGCATCCACGGCATCAACGTCACCACCTTCTCGGCCTCGCCGATGACGATTATCAACGGCCCGATTCGTCAGCGCATCGGGATAAACTGCGGGCATAACGCGCTCGGCCACGGCTTCCGGGCCAACGCCACCATTGGCCGCGCCCTGCGGCTGATGATTATCAACATTGGCGGGGCCAAGCCCCACGAGATCACCAAGGCCACAATGGGCCACCCCGCCCAGTACACCTTCTGCGTGGGCGAAAATGAGGAAGACAGCCCGTGGGAGCCGCTCCACGTTGAAAAAGGCTTCCGCCCCGACCAGAGCACAGTGACCCTGTTCGGTGGTCACTCGCCGCTCCAGATCAACGATCACGCCAGCCGCAGCGCCGAGCAGCTGGCGCTGTCCCTGGGCTGGACAATGGCCGGCCTGTGGAACCATAAAAACTATCCGCTCTTTTCGGATACCGTCCTGGTTGTCTGCCCCGAACACGCCAAGACCTTCGCCCAAGACGGCTGGTCAAAGAACGACCTGCGCCAATTCCTGTACGAGAACATCCGCCGGCCGCTGCGCGAACTCCGGCCCGGCGTGAACGGCGGCGAAGGTGCCGGCGTCAGTATGCTCAGAACGCCCAGGAAAGACCGCCCGCCGCCGACCGACGACACGCTCTTCCCCAAGTTTCCCAAACCCGAAAATATCGTTATCATTGTGGCCGGCGGTACGGCTGGCCGCTTTTCGGCAGCAGTCCAGGGCTGGGCCGGGTCCGACGCCGGCAGCCGCATGACCACCAAGGAAATCCAAACCTGAGAAGGAGGTGTTCAATGGGAGATATTTTACTTGACCCGACGGATGTCGTAGAGCGCGAGCGCAAAGCCTTCGCCCCCCGACTGGAGACCCTGGCCGGCAAGACTGTGGGCCTGCTTGACATCAGCAAGGCCAAAGGCGCGTTCTTCCTCGACCGGGTGGAAGAAGTGCTGCGCGAGCAGTACGGCGTCAAGGATGTCCTGCGCCGCATGAAACCGACGGTCGCCCGCACCGCGCCCGAGCCGCTGAAGGCCGAACTCAGCCAGAAGTGCGACGCCGTTATTGAAGCCCTCAGCGATTGAGGGGCCTGTATTTCGTGCAGTTCGCACGATGTCATCTTTTTTGAAGAACAGGGCATTCCAACCGCCAACGTGACCACGACCGAGTTCATCGGCGCGGCCCACGCCCAATGCACCGCTCTGGGTCTGCCGGACTACGAGCCGATCCTGGTCACACACCCCATCCAGCCCAAAACCCAGGACGAGGTCCGCGCCCTGGCCGATCAGGTCATTGACCAGATCATCGCCAAGCTGCTGAGAGACAGACAGCAGCAGGCCGCCTAGCCGCCTCCGGCCTGTCGTCCACATCGAAATCTCTCCTGCCCGATGGGCGGGAGAGAAGAAAAAGGAGGAAACCACGCTTTACTACAACGATTCTCCGACACCGGCAAACCGGACAGGTTCAGGCTCCCATTGGAAATTATATCGTCAGGCAAAGTGTGATGTCCCTGATCTTTGTGATGCTATGTACGGTACCATTGTCAGGGCCGTGGAGAGCGAATTGAATCGGGGGGAGAAAAGCCTGAATTCAAGTCGGCTGGGAAGGCAAATCCTAAGCTCCTGGCATCGTCAGACTGACTGGAAGACACATTTTCCGAAGACGGGTGGTTCCTTATTCGGCGAAATTATGTGGACGGTTATGTGGGACGATCCCCGTGATTGGATCACGACTCAAGCTCAAGAGGGACGCACTTATTCTCTTCGGTAAAGGAATTAGGGGTCGCGGCAAACGTTTCTCTCGTAGTTCTGATGAATCCTATACAACTCGTTGAAAGGATATATGCGGAGTTGTCTGCGAAGATACAGCAAGGTGTCATTCCCGTTGCTCTGCGGGCTCCGTCGCTGATTGGCACAGTTCAAGACGATCCATTCGATTTCTGGCTAGGCAACGAGATCAGGCAGGCGCTTCCCAATGTCGAAGTGGTTCACGCTGGAAAGCTGATAACGCCCGATATCGTGCTGCGACATAAGCCGAGCAACTCAATTCTCGGCCTTGAGGTAAAAAAGCTGATTCAGCAGACTAATGGGAAAGACCCAAGGGGCCTGACGATCGATTACAATAGCTGTCTTCCTTGTGGGAAGGCGCTGGTCAAGGTTGGACAAGACACCGTGGAGGTCCCCTGCTTCTATCTCTTTGCCTTGCTGAGCAACGACAGTTCCTCAATGGTCACGTCAATTCTGATGGACGGTGATTTCCTCAATTATGACTTTGCTCTGCACAAGGATGCGAAGCACGCCAATCAAAGCGAGTACGATCATGGCCCATACGGAGAAGGCTCAGTCCGGCATCGACGAATGTACACCTATCCAAATCCACTGAATTACAAACTACGCTTCTTTCATCTTCGTCACATCCTTGTCATCAAACAGCACGATTTGTCCTATCTCGCCACGCATAAGGCAAACTGCACCGACCTCATTATCAGAGACGACAAGTACCAGAACTCTTTCCTCTACGCCGTGATCGACAACTCAACCGGACATTCCCTGCATCTCGACCAACTGCCAGTTCGACAGGACATCTTTCGCGCCTGCAAGTCACGACGGCCAAAGGACCGCACGGCGTCCATGCCCCAGCTGTCGGAATAACGCCAGTGCCAAAACTCATAGAGCAAGACTTTCCTTTTGCCGAACTCTCGCTCGTGGCCGAGCGGGAATCCTGGCGCAAGGAGGTCTACCGGCCGCTCTACTATCTCCACAAGTGGTGGGCGCGGAGGTTAGGCTCGGTTTTCCGGGGCATCATCCTAGGGGCGTGTTTAGAGGATGACGACGATTTCTGGGAGCGTTTCTACACCAGGAACAGCTTTGCGAACACCGTCGTCTTTGACCCCTTCATGGGCAGTGGGGTTGCGGTTGGCGAAGCGCTCAAGCTCGGCTGCAAGGTCGCCGGCCGCGACATCAATCCAGTTGCCTACATCGCCTGCCGGGCGGCGTTCTCCGAATACTCGGTCCCTGAAGTGCTCTCCACCTACCGGCGTGTAGAGCGAAGCCTGGCCCCGAAACTCCTCAGCTACTTCCAGACCCGAACCAGCACGGGACAGGACGCGACCGTGTTGTACTATTTCCTGGTCAAAGTGGTCTCTTGTCCGAAATGCGAGCAAGCGATTGACCTTTTCAAGACGCGGGTGTTCTCCAAGAACGCCGTTGCCAGAAAAGACCCAACTGCCCGCGCGCTCTGCCCGGCCTGTGGCGCGGTCAATGTGACCGTCTACAACGCCGATTGTGTCCGCTGCCCGGTATGTTCGTTTGTCTACAACCCCCAGCAGGGAAATAGACGCGGCGCGCATGTCCGGTGCGACGGCTGCCGGCATACCTTCCGCCTCACTGACAGGATGAAAACCCTTGAAGGGCCCTTGCCCGTTCGGCGCTATGCCAAGCTGCTGCTGACAGCAGACGGGCAGAAGCTGTACGAGCCGATGAATGGATCTGACACGGCCCTTGAAGGTCGTGTCGCCAAAGAGTACGCCGCAGTCTCAGACAGTTTTCCGCTCGCGGCTATCGTACCCGGCTACAATACAGACCAACTCCTCAACCACAACTATCGGTATTGGCACGAGCTCTTCTCCGACAGACAACTCGTCTGCATCAAGCATCTTCTGGAGGCAACCAAGAGCATCGAAGGTGCGGACCTGAAACGCCTGTTTGCCTGTCTCTTCTCTGGAACCTTGGAGTTCAACAACCTGTTCGCGTCATTCAAGGGAGAAGGGACAGGAGCCGTACGACATATGTTTTCTCACCATGTCCTGAAGCCGGAGATGATGCCGATTGAAGCCAATCTGTGGGGAACGAGCAAGTCTTCGGGGGCATTTTCGGGCCTGTTTCGTTCGCGCGTTGAGCGGGCGCTGACCTATAAGGCTGATCCGTCCGAACTCCTGATTCGAGCCGCAAAGAGCAGCAAGGTCGGCGGGATCAATCGGCCCGGCTCGGCCCCGATAGCAGACAGTTCGGCCCAATTCGCCTCGCAGCCAAAGACACTCTACCTCGCCTGCGGAGATTCCAGTCGCGTTGATCTCCCCGACAAAAGCGTTGATGTCATTGTGACCGACCCGCCTTTTTTTGACAATGTGCATTACTCGCAGCTTGCCGACTTCTTTTACTACTGGCTCAATCAGGCGCTCGAATTTTCCTCTACCCTGACCACGAGAAGAGCCAGCGAGGTACAGGACACTGACCCTGCCCGCTTTACGGCAAAGCTCAGCGCGGTTTTTGCCGAATGCAGCCGGGTCCTCAGTGACGCCGGTCTATGTATCTTCACCTATCACCACGCCCGACACGAGGGCTGGACCTGTGTCCATCGGGCGATCAGACAGGCCGGGTTGTTCTGTACCCGGGCCTACCCGATCAAGGCCGAAATGTCGGTGTCTGTGCCTCTGCAACAGGCGCACTCGCCAATTCAGTTTGATCTCATTCTGGTCTGCCGTAAGGCGCAGGGCCAAGTCAGCACACGGCATCGGTCTGCGCTTGACACGGCAAGAGAACAGGTCGCGCGGCTGAAATCAGCCGGGATCAAGGTGTCCCTCAGTGACGCGAAAGTCATTCTGATGGGCTGCTTTCTGTGCGAAATCCATACCATGAGGGAGACTTGTCAAGAGGAGAGGGTTCTTGGCGAGTTGGAGCAGCGTCTCGATAGCTATGTCAAGCAGGTGATTTCGACACAAGGTGCGGTGTTCTCTGCCGCCACAGAGCCGGATCAGATGCGGCTCGTTGAAGCACTGGAGCAGTCCCTTGAAGGGAGCGGCTGCGGCTCAGACCCGTCGCTCTGGGACTGACAGCGGCGGGCCAGTATCGCTACGAGCGCGCTTCCCAGGCCATCTGTCGCTCAAACGCATGGCCAACGCGGAGCAGCAGCCCGTCCTCAAAATGCCGCCCGGTCAGCATCAGGCCGACCGGCAGGCCCTCGGACTTGCCACACGGCAGGCTCAGCGAGGGGTGGCCGGTCATGTCAAACGGCGCGGTATTGGCCAGCATGGTCCAGCCAAAGTTCAGGTTCTGCCGTGCCGACTGGTGCGGCTCATGCCGCTGGGCAAGCATCGGCGTGGTGGGCATCACCAGCACGTCACACCGCTCCAGCACGGCATCGTAGGCCGCCCGGAGCGCCCGGCGCTGGTTCTGGGCCTTGGCGTACAGACGCCCGTGATAGGCGGTGTTCAGATACGAGCCGAGGAGCACCACCAGCTTCACCTGGATGGGCAAGTCCCGGGCCTGAGCCTGGAGGGATTTGCCGAGCGTATTGGCAAATCCCTCGTTGTAGAGGCCCTTCCAATGGTGGCCGACACCATTGCCATACACCAGGGCCGCCATGCCCTCGGCAAGCAGCGCCCAGGTAATACCCCCGGCCTCCAGGTGGGCCGGAATGGAGACCTCGTGCGCCTCCGCCCCCAGCTCACCGAGGGCGGCTATCGCCTCGCGGACTTTGTCATCAACCCCCGGCTGGGACACCGGCGTGCCAAATCCCTCGCGCACCACGCCCAGACGCAGGCCGCGGATATCCTTGTCCAACTCCTGGGTGTAGGACTGGACCGGCACATCGTACTGGCGTGGGTCCAGCGGGTCCTTGCCGGCAATAACCTCCAACAGCAGGGCGGCGTCGGCCACGGTGTTGGCCATCGGCCCGGCATGGTCAAAGGTGGCGTCAATGCCGACAATCCCGGTGTAGGGGACGAGGCTATGGGTCGGCTTATGCCCCACCACCCCGCACCACGAAGCGGGGATGCGTATGGAACCGCCCTGGTCGCCGCCGATGGTCATGTCGATATCAGCGTAGGACAGGGCGGCCCCGGAGCCTCCCGAAGACCCGCCGGCGCTATGCGCAGGATTATGCGGGTTGCAGGTGGGGCCGTAAGCGCTGGTATGACCGCCGCCCGAGAACGCGAAGTTGTCCATGTTGAGGACAGCCGTCACCTCCCCCCCGGCCTCCAGAATCCGGGTGATGATCGTGGCGTCGATATCGGGTACATAGCCGTCAAGGACCAGCGAGGCGCAGGTCATGGGCAGCCCGGCAATGCACACATTGTCTTTGATGCCCAGCCGTTTGCCGGCCAGCTTGCCCGAGGCCGCGCCCTTGACCGAACAGCGCCGCACAATGGCGTTCAGCGGGTCGTCCTGCCGACTTGGCCGCGCCCCGCGATCACGGTCCCGGTAGACGATCGGTGGCAGGGTGGACGGCTTCTGGTCCAACTCGTCCAGAGACGCGAACATGGCCGGCAGCATCGCCTGGACCGCCTCAAGCTCATCGTCGCTCAGTTCAAAATAGTGCGCCTCGGCCAAGCGTTGCAACTCATCCCCGGTTGGCTTGCGGAGTGTCATGGCTGTCCTCCTTCCACACTCTCCCTACATGGCATACATGAGCCGGTGTTGTCCAGCCGAACAGGGTGGGCGTATTCTCGTTGACAGAATGTCAAATTGGCTGTAGGTTAAGAGGACAGATAGAGAGTGAATAGAAGATGACAAGTCTTGCCCCAGGCGCGCGTTTGCTGCCGCCTCATCACATCACCATCCGAGTACCCTGGCACGATAGTGGTTGGGCGGGGAAAGTTTGCACCCGTCCGCAGGAAAATACGAGTTGCCTGATCCTGCCATACATCGGCAAGGGAAAGCGCGATGAGGTCGAAGCGCGGTGTACCGGAGAACGGTTTGATCAGCTACCCGAAGAGGACACACCGCCGTGCGTCAACGAGCGGGTGGCGTTCATGGCTCCGTTCGAGATGACCCACAGGAAGCAACATCCTTATACCAAGACCAGCCAAGACACCTACAGCCACTTTGCGACAACGCCCTATGTCCAACCGCCTTACTCAGCAGCCTGCATACCCTTCCGCTGGATGCTGCGCGAGAATATTGAGGGTAAGCAGGATGAGCAGGGCCTCGCGGAACGACTGCAAATCGATTGGGCTCCCGAAGATGAGCCGGAGCTTGGATTCAAAACAAGGTGGGCGCAGAATCGTGACAATCAACTTGCCCTCCTGGACACCTTTTATGGCGCATTGCATCCCAAAGAGTCGCTGTGCTTCTTCTATGCCAAGCGCACACCACTTTCGGAGCAAGCCCGGCGTGTGATTATTGGTGTCGGGCGCGTACTCTCGGTCGGACAGGCAACGGAGTACAAGTATCATATGGGCAATCCACAGCTACGGTCAATGTTGTGGGAACGCAATATCGGCCACTCTATCCGCCATCCCAATTTTAAGGACGGGTTTCTCTTTCCGTATCAGGCAATCATGGAACTCGTCGCGCGTGGTAAGCTCGCCAATCCAGAAGAATTCGTCGCCTTTGCGCCGGACGAGTATTTTAACGAATACTCCTACGGTTCAGAACTCCTGACGCATGACGGCGCAGTTGCATCGCTCATTGCCTGTTCCGCCACCCTGGAGCGTATCCGGATGCGAATTGAGGGGCCGTGGGAAGCATGCTTGAGTTGGATTGACACGCAACTCAACAGGCTATGGCAGGCCCGGGGAGCCTTCCCCGGGCTTGGCTCAGCGCTCTCGGCATTCGGATATGAGTGGGGCTTTCAGCACGGAACCTTGCTCGCCTACGAGATTGAACGTGAACGAGAGCGTTCCGGCAATCCCAACTCCTGGGACCTTCTTGATAAGGTAATGCGAGATCCGCAACGCCTTGAGGGACCCGCCCGACAATTCATCAAGCCGAGTTTGTGCAATGGGTGGAGCCGCCTGAGTAAGAAGCGGCGGGCTTTGCTTCAATTGCTCAGTCGCTGCGCGATAGACGAAAAACAAGCGCTTCGAATTTATGACAAAACGGAGCGGCAGAGAGCCGGCATTGAGGCAAGCGACGATGATCTTCTGGCCAATCCCTATCTCCTCTTTGAACAGGATCGCCGGAGTGTCATCCCAATCGCATTTGGCGTCGTGGATCGCGGGCTGTTTCCTGACGAGGCAATCCGCACCCAATTCCCTATCCCAAAGCCTAGCTGCGTCGATGATCCATCGGACCCGCGCCGGGTACGGGCGCGAGTAGTGGAACTGCTGGAAGAAGCTGCCGCGCAGGGACATACGCTATTGCCTCAAAACCTGCTCATCCAACACGCTCGGGACCGGGCACTACAACCGCCATGCCCGCTTGGCGAAGATGTGCTCGCTGCCACCGAACCTTCTTTCGAGCAGGTCGTACAGCGGGTAGATACGGGAACGGGTGAGCCTGCCTACCAGACTGATCGGCTGGCAGACTGCCGAAAAATTATCCGCCGAGAGGTTGAGAGGAGGCAAAAGGGCAAGCCCCATCGGGCATCCTACGATTGGCGTGAGTTGGTAGACCGGGCGCTTGAAGACCGGGCGCTTGAAGACCGGGCGCTTGAAGACCGGGCGCGTTCGGAAAAAGCGGCCGCCATTGAACAATTGTGTCGGTCACGACTTTCCGTGCTCATCGGACCCGCTGGAACTGGCAAGACTACACTGCTCAAGATGGTTTGCCGCCTGCCCGATATTCAGCAAAAGGACATTCTCTTGCTCGCGCCGACCGGAAAGGCCCGTGTCCGTCTGGAAGAGCAGACAGGACAACGCGGGAAGGGGCGGACGCTGGCGCAGTTTCTGAGTCGATACCAACGCTACGACAGAGAGACCGGGGCTTACTTTCCCAACCAAGCCGCGCCGCGGTGCGATACCTTTTGCACCGTAATCGTTGACGAATGCTCAATGCTCACCGAAGACCAACTCGCGGCCCTGTTCGACGCCTGCACGAACGTTGAACGCTACATATTGGTCGGCGACCCCAGGCAGCTTCCGCCCATCGGTGCCGGTCGTCCGTTCGTTGATATCGTCAAAAAGTTAGCGCCAGAAAATATTGAGGCCTCCTTTCCGCGCTGTGCCCGATGCTACGCTGAGCTCACAGTGCCTCGCCGGCAGACTGCTGGAGAACGCGCGGACGATGTATTGCTCGCCTCCCATTTCAACGGTCACCCGCTGGCCCCGGACGCCGATCAAGTGTGGGACACTATCGCAGCCGGAGGCAATCAGCGTCTTCGAGTGGTCCAGTGGAGCGATACGCGGGACCTCCAGCAGAAGATGATTGAAGAGTTAGTTGCTGGGCTTGATCTGAAAGAATCTGACGACGAGCTGGGTTTCGAGATATCGTTGGGCGGTTCTCCGTTCAAAGACCTTGACCGGGCGTTCTTCTGGAACAAATACAATAACAAACCGGGAGCAGCGCGGAAGGTTGAGGATTGGCAAATTCTGTCGCCCGTCAGAGCTGGTCTTGAGGGAGTGGATGCCCTCAACCGGGCTGTTCAGGAACGGTTCCGCAGACACTGGCGCGAGGTCGCGGAGAAAGTGGGACGGAATAGAAAAGTTCCCCAGCCTTTCGGCCCACAGGGGCTTTTGTACGGAGACAAAGTAATCAACATTGTCAATCAGCACCGTCACGACGTATACCCTCGGGTTCCAGAGGACGAAGCGTACATTGCCAACGGAGACATCGGCATTGTTGTCGGCCAATACAAGCACAAAAATTTACGGGGTTCTCCCAAGAAATTAGAGGTCGAATTTGCCGGTCAACTCGGTATCAAGTACGGATTCAGCAAGCAAGAATTTGGCGACGAGGCGAGGAACCAGCTTGAACTGGCTTATGCATTGACGGTACACAAGACGCAGGGAAGTGAGTTCGGAATAACCTTCGTGGTACTGCCGAATCCCTGCTGGCTGCTTTCTCGCGAACTGCTATACACGGCGCTAACGAGGCATCGCAAGCGGTTGGTTATTCTCCACCAAGGGCAGATCGCGGACTTCCGGCGATTTGCCGGTGAAGAGTACTCCGAGATCGCCCGGCGCATGACGAACCTGTTTGTGGACCCGCGACCCCGCAAAGTCAACGAAACGCGGTTTCTTGAAGAAAGCCTTATCCACCGCACCGAGCGCGGGGAACTGGTCAGATCCAAATCCGAGCTTGTCATCGCCGACAAACTCCACGCCCGCGGGATTGACTACGCATACGAGAAGCGGCTCGTCCTTCCCAATGGGAAAGAGCGCTATCCAGATTTCACAATCGCCGATCCTGCAAGCGGGATAACGTTCTATTGGGAGCACCTTGGAATGCTCGCTGATCCAGGATACCGAGCCCGCTGGGAGCGTAAACGGAACGAGTACATCAACGCCGGTATACTCCCCCACGAAGACGGAGGCGACCCGGCAGGCATCTTGATTGAGACCTGCGACAATTCAGACGGTGGCTTGGATTCAGAGCACATTGCCAAGATAATCGAGAAGCTTCTGGTTTAATCTTGTGATCAGCGCATCTGCGGAGATCCATCCAGGCCAGGGGCTGCCCTTAGGTTCGCAGCGGAGTGTGTTTCTTCCCGGTCGTGTCAGAGACGTTCCAGCCACTCCACGGCCAGATAATACTCTTCCACATCCTCAACCGGCCGCGTTTGATGAGTTCACGCAGGAGGAGAGCCTTGGGGCGTCCGGTCCAGGCTGCCAGAAAGTCAAGCCGTTGCCCGGTCTCAGTATCAAGGCGAATTGAAGTCGTCATGTCGTCGCCTCCTTCTTTCAGCATGGCCCCTATCACGGGCCAGCCCCGCAGGACTACGCCTGTCTGAGACGGCTTGATCGCCGCTATCCTGTGTATGATGATGGGCGGTGCGCAGCAGGAGGACCCGCAGCCATGTCACTCCCCCTTGGCCATATCAGCGTGATTGATCTCACCCGCGCCCGCTCCGGCCCGACCTGTGTCCGCCAGTTGGCCGATATGGGTGCCCGGGTTATCAAAGTCGAGCAGCCCGACGACGAGGAAGGCACGCGCCGGCATCACTTTGATTTCCAGAACCTGCACCGTAACAAGCAGAGCCTCATACTCAACCTCAAAGACGAACGCGGCAAGGACATTCTCAAAAAGCTGGTGCGTAGCGCAGATGTGCTGGTCGAAAACTACCGGCCCGAGGTGAAGAACCGACTCGGCATTGACTATGCGTCCTTGAAACCGCTCAACCCGCGGCTGGTCTACGCCAGTATCTCCGGCTTTGGCCAGACCGGGCCGTATAGCAACCGCCCCGGCTATGACCAGATTGCCCAGGGCATGGGCGGCCTGATGAGCATCACCGGGCAGCCGGGCAGTGGACCCTGGCGGGTCGGCATTCCAGTTGCCGACCTGAGCGCCGGGCTGCTGGCCGCCCAGGGAGTTCTGCTTGCCCTGCTGGAGCGCGAACGCTCGGGTGAAGGCCAGTGGGTCCACACCTCGTTGCTCGAAGCCATGATCTCCATGCTCGACTTTCAGGCCACGCGCTGGCTGATCGGCCACGAGGTCCCGCCCCAAGCCGGCAACAACCACCCGACGAGTATCCCGACCGGCAGCTTCAGGGTCAAAGACGGCCACATCAATATCGCCTCGGGTGGCCAGCATATGTGGAAACGCTTGTGTCAGGTGCTTGAGGCCGAGCACCTGTACGAGGACCCGCGTTTTGCCTCGCCGGGCCGGCGCTCGCGCAACCGTGACGAGTTAAGCCGTGAACTGGAAAAACGGCTGGCCCGGAAAACCGCGGCCGAATGGATCGCCGCGCTCAATGACGCCGGCGTGCCGAGCGGTCCGATTCTGTCAATTGACCAGGTCTTTGCCAACGAACAGGTTGAGCATCTGGGCCTGGCCACCCCGGTTGCCCACCCCCAACTGGGCGAAATCCGGGTCCTGGGTCTGCCCGTCACCCTCAGCCGCACCCCCGGTGCGGTCCGGACTCCTACGCCGGAGAAAGGCCAGCAGACCGATGAGATTTTGCACGAACTGGGCTTGAGCGCGGAGGATATCCAGGGCTTGCGGGAAGACAAGGTCGTGTGATTGCCTGGCCTCTTCCGATATGTCAGGACAGCTATGCCAGGAAACACGTTTGGCACCGTATTGCGCGTGACGACCTTCGGGGAGAGCCACGGCAGAGCCGTTGGCGTCGTTGTGGATGGTTTTCCGGCCGACTTTGCACTGGACCTCGCAGCCATTCAACACGAGATGGACCGTCGCCGGCCTGGACAATCAAAACTGGTGACCCAACGCAAAGAGGGGGACAAGGTTGAGATTTTCTCGGGCGTGTTTGAGGGCAAGACCACCGGGACTCCGCTGATGGCCCTGGTTTTCAACGCCGATATGCGCTCCAAAGACTATGACGAACTCGCCCGCCTGTTCCGTCCCGGACACGCCGACTTTACCTATTTTGCCAAGTACGGGCACCGTGACCATCGCGGGGGTGGTCGGGCGTCGGTCAGAGAGTCTGTGGGGCGGGTGTTTGCCGGTGCCCTGGCCAAGCAGCTGTTGGTCCGCTTTGGCATCACGATACGCGGCGGCGTCACCCAGGTCGGCACGGTGCGAGCCAGCAAACGGGCCTGGGACGCGGTCGAAGACAATGAGCTGCGCAGCCTTGACCCGGACAGCGTGACCGCCATGCGCGCCGAGGTCGAACAGGCCAGAAAAGAGCGGGATTCTGTCGGGGGGGTCATTGAGGTCATGGCCGAAGGTGTTCCGCCAGGGCTTGGCGAGCCGGTTTTTGGCAAGCTCGACGCCGAGATTGCCGCGGCGCTGATGTCCATCCCCGCGGTCAAGGGGGTTGAGTTCGGGGCGGGGTTTGCCGCCGCGGCCATGCGCGGGAGCCAGATGAACGACGAACTGTCTCCAACAGGATTTGTCACCAATAATCACGGCGGGACGCTGGGCGGCATTTCCTCTGGCGCACCGATCGTCGTGCGGCTCGTCGTCAAGCCCACCTCGTCAATCCCCCAGGACAAAAGCACGATTGATGTGAACTTTCGGCCGCGCACGGTTGCCACCCGCGGCCGCCACGACCCGTGCGTGGCGATCCGGGGCGTCCCGATTGCCGAGGCCATGCTCGCCCTGGTCCTGGCCGACTCTGTGCTCCAGGATTCAGCCACCCGGGGGGCGCGGGAGTATTTTTCGCCGCGCGATTATATTGACTACGATTCCGCGGCTGGAACACGGCGGCGGCGGCTTCGCAGATGACCGGCACGCTCACCGCCCTTGACTACGCCTGTCGTCTGCTGGGCCAACGGGCCTATAGTGCGGCTGGCCTGGCAGCAAAGATGCGCGCCAAAGGCTTCAGCCCACGCGCGGTGGAGCAAGCGACTCAGCACGGAGTGAGGTAAGGCTTGTTTAGCTTCAGCCCACGCGCGGTGGAGCAAGCCGCCCTAGACCTCACCCGCCAGGGCTATCTCAACGATGCCCGCCTGGCCGCGGAGTTGACCCAGCGTTTTCAGACGCGCGGCTTTGGCCCGGCCGCCATCCGGCAAAAACTCGTTCACCACCAGCTTGACGCCGCCCTGATTGAGCAGACACTGGAAGCCCGACAGGCAGACCTTGAGATCAGCGGTGCCCGCAAGCTGCTGTCTAGCCGTTTTCCGGCGGGCGCGCTACAACAGCAGACCTGTGCCCGGGCGCTGCGCCTGCTCGTGCGGCGGGGATATTCCTCCGAGTTTGCCGAACAGCTATTGGGCCGTCCGCGGCCGAAAGAAGACGAGCTATGACCGGAAACGAAATTCGAGACAGTTTTCTGCGTTTTTTTGCGGACCGGGGTCATCGCATCGTGCCCAGCGCGTCCCTCATTCCAGCCAACGACCCGACGCTCCTGTTCACCAACGCCGGCATGGTGCCGTTCAAGAACATCTTTCTGGGAATGGAACAGCCGACCCACCCCCGGGTGGTGGATGCCCAGAAGTGTCTGCGGGTATCGGGCAAACACAACGACCTCGAAGAAGTTGGCCGGGATACCTATCATCACACCTTCTTTGAAATGCTTGGCACCTGGTCGTTTGGCGATTATTACAAAGCAGAGGCCATCGGCTGGGCCTGGGAACTGCTGACCGAGGTGTGGAAACTGCCCTCGGACCGCCTGTGGGCAAGCGTGTATACGACCGACGACGAAGCCGATGAGTTGTGGCGGACCAAGACCACTATCAACCCAGACCAGATTCTGCGCTTTGGGGACAAGGACAATTTTTGGGAGATGGGCGAAACCGGCCCCTGCGGTCCGTGCTCTGAGATTCACATTGACCGGGGACCGGGCGCGTGCGATCGGGTCAACACGCCGGGACATACCTGCGAGATCAACACCGCCTGTCCCCGCTTCATTGAACTGTGGAACCTGGTGTTTATTCAGCACAACCGCAATCCCGACCGCTCGCTCAACGATCTGCCGGCGAGGCATGTGGACACCGGCATGGGCCTCGAGCGCATCGCCGCCGTCCTCCAAGGCGTACCGGGCAATTATGACGCGGACCTGCTGCGCGACACCATCCGCGCCGCCGAAGCGTTAAGCACCACCTGCTATGGCCGCGCGCCGGACAGCGACATCTCGCTCCGGGTGATTGCCGATCATGCCCGGGCCGCGGCCTTTGCCATTGCCGACGGCGTTGTGCCGAGCAACGAGGGCCGGGGCTATGTGCTACGCCGGATCGTGCGCCGGGCGCTCCGCCACGGGCGCTTGCTCGGCTTGGAGCAGCCCTTTTTGTGGCGCGTGGCCGACCGTGTGGTGGCCCTGATGGGCGCGGCCTATCCTGCGCTCCGCGAGCGCCGCGACTATCTCAGCGAAGTCATTCGGACTGAGGAAGCGCGCTTCTCAGACACCCTGGCCAGGGGTCTGGCCCTGCTGGAACACGAGCTCAGCTGCCTGCGCAGCGGCACGAGCACCCGCCTGTCTGGAGAGATAGCCTTTCGGCTGTACGACACCTACGGCTTCCCGCCCGACCTGACCCAAGACATCCTGTCGTCCGAGGGCTTGGGGCTGGACCAAGCCGGTTTTGAGCGGGCCATGGCAGGGCAACGCAACCGCGCCCGCGCCGGCCGGAAACCCCCGGTTTCGCTCACCACCGACCTGAGCGATCTGCACTCGCGTTTTGTTGGCGACCGCATCACCGAATGGGAATCCGAGATCGTCGCCGTGCTGCTCAACGGCACCGTGCAGCACCGTGCGGTCGGCCAGGGCGAGACGGTCGATATTGTCACCGCGGAGACGCCTTTCTACGGCGAATCTGGCGGCCAGGTAGGGGATCGCGGCCGGCTGGAAACCAGCCGGGGCGATATCGTTGAGATTGTCGATACCCAGACACCCCAGCCGCTGTTGACCATCCACCGGGGCCGGGTCAGCCGCGGTGCCATTCAAACCGGAGACCGGGTGCGTCTCATCCTTGACACCGCCCGGCGAGAAGCGACCCGGCTCAACCACTCGGCTACGCATGTGATGCACGCCGCTCTCAGACAGGTCTTGGGCAGCCATGTCCGTCAAGCCGGCTCCCTGGTGACGCCCGACCGCCTGCGGTTTGACTTTACCCATACCAGCCCGCTCAAACCGGACGAACTGGAGCAGATCGAGACCCTGGTCAATGCCCATATTCGTGAAAATGCCCAGGTCAGCAGCGACGACATGTCCCTCAACGAGGCCCTGAAAAGCGGTGCCTTGGCCTTTTTTGGCGAAAAGTACGGCGAGCGCGTCCGGGTGGTTCGGATGGGCGACTTCTCAACCGAGCTGTGCGGTGGCACCCACATCGGCCGGACCGGCGATATCGGTCTGTTCAAGCTCAAGGCCGAGAGTGGCGTGGCCGCTGGGGTGCGGCGCCTCGAAGCCACGACAGGCGGCACCGCCCTCGGCTGGGTGCGCCACAAAGAGCAGCTGCTCAAAGAACTTGGTACGCTGGTCAAAGGTGCAGAAGAAGAAGTCGCCGATAAAATAGCACGTCTCTTAGCCCAACAGCGTGAGCTGGAAAAGCAATTGGCCGCGCTGCAAAGCCAAGTCGCCGGCTCGCAGAGTGACGCGATCCTCGGCACGGCTCGGCAGCTGAACGGCATCAAGGTCCTGGCCAGCCGGGTTGACGGCGTTGATGCCACCGGCCTCCGGGAGATGGCCGACCGGCTGCGGGATAAACTCCAGCCGGGGGTGATCGTACTGGGCGTGGTCAACGGCGATCGGGTCAGTCTGCTGGCCACGGTCAGTAAAGATATTGCCGGGCGCTATCAGGCCGGCGATTTGATGAAACAGCTCGCCCCGATTGTAGGGGGCGGTGGGGGCGGTCGTTCGGACTTTGCCCAAGCCGGCGGCAAAGACCCCACCCGGCTCGATGAAGCGCTGCAAAAGGTATATGAACTGATTGAGCACGGTTCCTGACCAGGATTGCGCAGGATGACCGAATTATCAGGAATTGGCAGGAGGGCAGGATGACCTTTGCCGACCGGAACACTCCTGAAATCCAGGTTGACCACCACCTCCAAGACACCTCCCAACAGGAGTTTGACAACCCGCGTTTCTTCCGCGATTTGCTGGGGAACCAGGACGCGCACTTGCGCGGTATCGAAAGAGCCCTGGGGGTCAAAATCTCGGCCGCAGGTTCGAGTCTGACCATTGCCGGTGAGGACTACCGGCGCGACCTGGCCGCCCGGGTGACGACCCAACTGTACGGTTTGATCAAAAGCGGCTATCCCGTCTATCCCAGCGACGTTGACTACGCCATTCGTATTCTGAGCCGCAACCGCTCGGCCAAGCTGCGCGACATCTTTCTTGATACCGTCTATATCTCGTCCAAACGCCGCACAATCACACCCAAAAGTCTGGCCCAAAAATCCTATATCGACGCCATCCGCACACACGACATCGTGTTTGGTATCGGTCCGGCGGGAACGGGCAAGACCTACTTGGGGATGGCCGTAGCGGTCGCCGCACTCATGAAACAGAAGGTGAGCCGGGTCGTCCTCACCCGGCCAGCGGTTGAAGCCGGAGAAAAACTCGGTTTTCTGCCCGGCGACCTGGCCGAAAAGATCAACCCCTATCTGCGGCCGCTGTACGACGCCCTGTACGATATGGTCAATTTTGACCGGGCCCAGAAAATGATTGAACGTGGCACAATCGAGGTTGCGCCCTTGGCGTTTATGCGGGGACGGACGCTGAACGACGCCTTTGTCATCCTGGACGAAGCCCAGAACACGACGGGTGAGCAGATGCACATGTTTCTGACCCGCCTTGGCTACGGCTCACAGGCGGTCATCACCGGCGACATCACCCAAATTGACCTGCCGCCCGGCAGCCGGTCCGGCCTCAAAGAGGCGCACCATATTCTGCGCCATATTGACGGTATCAAGTTTACCTTCTTCACCGAACAAGATGTGGTCCGCCACCGGCTTGTCCAAGATGTGATTAGCGCTTACGAACATGACCAAGCACACCGAGAGCAACTCAGACAAGAACGCCGAGACCGCCGTCGCCGCCAGGCCAGGGCTCGTCATCGACATCTGCGGGACGACACCGGCAGTCAGTCGGACCGCGCTGCAAGGCTGGGCCACGACGATCCTGCGCCACCTGGGACAGACCCCGGCCGAACTCAGCATCGCCCTGGTCAGCGACCCCCAGATGCGCCGTCTCAACCGTCAGTACCGTCACCAGGACACCCCGACTGATGTGCTGGCCTTCCCCCTGGCCGACGCGGCCTGCCCGTTCCTGCTCGGCGAGGTCATCATCTCGGTCGAGACCGCAGCTCGCCAAGCCGCCCAGCGCGGCTCCAGCACGGCCGAAGAAATCCAGGTCTTATTGATTCACGCGATTTTACACTTGGCGGGCTACGACCACGAGGTCTCAACCAGCGCCGCCCGGCAGATGCGGTCCAAAGAACGCCAACTCAAAGCCCTGCCAGGACTCCAGGAGTGGCGGGATTAAAGGGGCCTCGTCTTGCCTTCCTCCCGACCGGATACGGCGATGCGCCTTCGCGGAGTGGCCGTTTCGGCATGAAACAGGTATCCCGCCATCTGGCCATCCGGCCAACCCTGGTCGTCTTTGTCAGCGGTATGCTGCTGTCGCTCGCCTTCCCCAAAGCCGACCTCGGTCTGGTGGCTTGGCTCGCCTTTGTCCCGCTGCTGCGGGTGGTATGGGAGCGCCCCCTCAGCCACGCCTTTTTCTATGGCTGGGTCAGCGGTATGGGCTTCTATCTCTGCACCGTCTACTGGGTTGTGCATACCATCGGTCTGTATAGCAATATCCCCCCGGCCGTGGCCGTCATCCCCCTCTTCCTGATGTGCAGCATTCTGGCCGTCTACACCGGCACCTTTGCCCTCGGCGTCCGCTGGTGCAAAGAGGAATCGCCTTCCCCAAGCGAATGGCGACGGCTGCTGGTCTTCGGTCCCCTGCTGTGGGTAAGCCTGGAGTGGCTGCGGTCGTTTTTCTTTATCGGTTTTCCGTGGGTCAGTCTGGGCTATTCGCAACATCGTTCGCTGAATCTGATCCAGATTGCCGAGGTGACCAGCGTGTACGGCATCTCCGCCCTGGTCATCTTCGGCAACCTGGTCCTGTTCACCCTGGTGTCTACACGCGGTCCCGGGCGCGGACGCCTGCTGCTGGGGACTGCAGCCCTCGTCCTGTGCGTCATCGCCTGGGGTTCCTGGCGTCGCTCTCAGCTGGCCGCCTTACCCCACGACCAGCGTCTGCGCGTCGGCGTCGTCCAGGGCAACATCGAACAGCACGAAAAATGGCAGCCGGCTTTTCAGGTCGACACGATCGCCCACTACGCCCACATGACGCGCCAGGCCGCGGCCGCCGACCTGATCGTCTGGCCGGAAACCGCGGTACCCTTTTTCTTTCAGTCAGACGATACCTACCGGGGTCAGATTCTTAATCTGGCGCGCGAAACCACAACTCCGCTGCTGTTCGGCAGCCCCGCCTTTCGCCGCACCGCACGACAACTCACCCTGTTCAACCGGGCCTATCTGCTGTCTGCCGACGCCGAGGTCGTAGACCGTTACGACAAGATGATTCTCACTCCGTTTGGCGAGTTTATTCCTTTTCAAAACAGCTTGCTGTTTTTTCTGGATAAACTTGTTGAAGGCATTGGCGACTTTGCCCCCGGTACCAGGCCAACCGTCTTCACGCTCCCAAAGACGAATTCGAGCGGCAAACAAGACGACCTGCCGCACGCCTTTGGCGTCCTGATCTGTTACGAGGGAATTTTTCCTGACTTTGCCCGTCACTTTGTCAAGCAGGGCGCTACCTTTCTGGTCAACATCACCAACGACGCCTGGTTCGGCCGGACCGCGGCCCCATATCAACACCTGATGATGGAAGCCCTGCGCGCGGTTGAAAACCGTGTCCCGCTCGTCCGGGCGGCCAATACCGGGATTTCCGCGGTGGTTGATGTGACAGGAGCGATACAGACCCGCACCGAACTGTACGAAACGACCTTCTTTGTCAAAGAAATCACCTGGCCCCGGGTGCGCAGCTTTTATACCCGATACGGGGATGTATTTGCCCACTTGTGTTCCCTCGGCTGTCTGGGTATGCTGGGGGGTGTGTACTACCATCGTCACCAGAGAGGAAGACAAGCCGATTCCTCTCTGTCACAGGGAGGCGTATGCTGGCCGAGCTCAAGGAAAAACTGACTGCACTCCAGACCCAGGTGGACAAACTCGGGAGGCATCTTTGACATTGCCGTCAAAGAGGCCCGCGCCGCCAGGCTCGAAGAACTCACCGCCGCCAATGACTTCTGGCACGATCAAGACAGAGCCCAGGCCGTCCTCAAAGAACGCGCCGCGCTGCGTGAGACGGTTGACGCCTGGAAAAAGCACCAGCAGGCCCTCGCCGATGCCGTGGTCTTCTTTGACATGGCCGAGGCGGGCGACGCCGAGGCGGCCAGTGAGGTCGAACGCGCGCTGGCCGAGCTTGAGCAGGCCGTCAGCACGGCCGAAATGCGCCACCTCCTCAGCGGTGAGCACGACAGCCACAATGCCATCGTAAGTCTGCATCCCGGTGCCGGAGGACTCGAAGCCCAGGACTGGGCCGATATGTTGCTCCGCCTCTACCTGCGCTGGGCAGAGCGGCGCGGCTTTACTACCGACCTTGTTGAGTACCTGCCGGCAGAAGGAGGTGGGCTGAAGAACGCCACCTTCACCGTAGAGGGCGCGTATGCGTATGGCTATCTGCGCACCGAAGCGGGGATTCACCGCCTCGTCCGCATTTCTCCCTTTGACGGCAATGCCCGGCGCCATACGTCTTTTGCCTCGCTGTTCGTCTATCCAGAGATTGACGACAGCGTTGAGATTGATCTGCGCCCCGAGGATCTTCGCGTAGACACCTACCGGGCCAGCGGAGCCGGTGGCCAGCATGTCAATAAGACCGACTCAGCCGTCCGCCTGACCCACCTGCCGAGCGGCATTGTCGTCACCTGCCAAAATGAGCGCTCCCAACATCGCAACCGGACAATGGCGCTGAAAATTTTGCGCGCCCGCCTGTATGAGCATGAACTGGAGAAACACAAAGAGCGGATGGAGGACCTGGAAAAGAGCAAAAAGGATATTGCCTGGGGCAGCCAGATTCGCTCCTATGTCCTGCATCCCTACCGGATGGTGAAAGATCACCGGACCGGGGTTGAGGTCGGCAATACAGACGCGGTGCTCGACGGCGATATCGACCCTTTCATTGAGGCCCATCTCCTCCACCGTCACACATCCTGACCTTTGCGAACTCACGCTTCCCTTTGCCACGCCTGAACCGGGCAGAAAGCACGCGATATGGCCGGAGAACTCGCCACACAACTCAGGCAAAAACGAGAAGAGCGGGGGCTGTCGCCCCAAGAGGTGTGCCGGCAGACGCATATCCCAGACCTGTCAGAGGGGCAGGGCGATCCGCGCCTGCCAGCCGATAGCCTGTATCTGGTCCCCTTCCTGCGTGCCTACGCAAGGCTTCCTGACCTGGACCCGGCCGAAACCGTAGCCCGCTCCCTGGCTGATATCCCAAAAACAACGACCGTGGAAGGCGTGCCGAGGCAAGCGTCTCGGCCGTTTGTGCGCCCAATCGTCGTTGGGCTTGTCGTCCTCGTGCTGCTTGTGCTGGGGGGATATTTTTCCAAAGACAACCGGCCCTGGCTCGAATCCCTTGGCAACAGTCCGGGAAGCAGGTAGACTCCTGCGACGCTTGACCAGTCTTGAAAGGGGAATCGTCTTATCCGGTCGAGAGGAAGGCAAGACGAGCTCCCTTCTCGCAGCTCCGAAAGAGGGGGAAGGTGATGAGCGCATTACAGATACACGAACTCCCCACACTCAGCGACCCGGTCCTGATCATTGCCTTTGCCGGCTGGAACGACGCCGGGAATGCGGCCACCCACGCCGCCGAGTTCCTGGTCAAAGGGCTGCACGCCCGCAAGTTTGCCGGGATTGACCCCGAGGAGTTCTATGATTTTTCCGAAACCCGCCCCCAGGTGCGTCTCAGACAAGGCGTATCCCGGGAGATCAAGTGGCCGGCCAACGACTTTTTTTACTCCACCATCCCCGCCCTGCGGCGCAACCTGGTGCTGGGGGTCGGGATTGAGCCGCAGCTGAAGTGGAAGACCTATTCGGCCGTGATCCTCGACTTGGCCAAACAGTGCGGGGTGAATCTGGTCATCACCCTTGGCGCGCTGCTGGCCGATGTGGCCTATTCGCGCCCGGTCCGGGTAGTGGGCTTCTCGAGCGATCCGACCCTGGCCAGCCAGATTCAGGTCACGCCGTCCCGCTACGAAGGCCCGACCGGCATTGTCGGCGTGTTTAACGACACCTGTCGTCAGGCCGGCGTCACCTCGGCCAGCTTTTGGGCCAATGTTCCCCATTATATCTCGGCCGCACCCAACCCCAAGGCCGCCCTGGCCCTGGTCGAACGGCTCGAGTCTTTCCTCCAGTTCAGTATCGAGACCGCCGAGCTGAGCACCCAGGCGTTTGATTTTGAGGCCAAGGTTGCCCAAGCCGTGGCCGAGAATCCCAATATGGCCGCCTATGTCAAGCAACTCGAAGAACGTGACCAGGAGGAAGGGGTCGAACTCACTACCGCGCCCAAAGGCAATGGCAACGGCCACGCCAACGGCCATGACATAGAAGACGCGCTCCAACGCTTCCTGCAACAGCGCAAAGAGAACAAGGACGAAGACGAGTAAAGCGGTATGGACACCACCATCTACATGGTCAACCTGGGCTGCCCCAAAAACCTGGCTGATGGAGAGTTGTAGTCGGCCTGCTGGCCCAGGCCGACTACACCGTGAGCCTTGACCCGGACCGACCGGCATCCTGATGGTCAACACCTGTCAGCGACCGGATGCTGCGGGCAATGCGCCGCGAAAAAAGCGGGGACGGGATTGACGCCCGCTGGAGATGTGTGGCACCGACGACCGGGGGAGGGTGTGGGGCCGCACACGCGGCCAGGCACCCGATATTGACGGGGTGGCCTGCTTCCCCCAAGAGACCCAGGCGGCCAGCGGCGAGATTGGGCCGGTGCGTATCGTCGGTACCGCCGACTACGATCTGCATGTCAGCCGCCTGCCTGGACCGCTCGCCAGCCCGGCCACCTGTTGACACGGTGAACAATGATGACTACCTCATCAAGACGATAGCATCGTTCACCTTGCCTGACCGCGTTCTTTACCAGGTTCGCCTTGAGAGACCGCAGCGTAGAGGGCACGTCACATGCGGAAAACGTTTCTGAAAAAAATGCACACCACCCTGACTGCCCAGAAACAGCACATCCTGGAGCAGTTGGACGAAGAGTTTCGGGTCGGCAAAGAAGGCACAATCGAAGAAGGCATGGATACCTACGACTTGGCCAGCGAAGAACGCGAGCGGGAAATTCATCTGATCCTGAGCGATCGCGACCGGGAGAAACTCCAGGCAATTGAAGACGCCCTTGAACGCCTCGCATCCGGTGACTACGGCCTCTGCGACATGTGCGAAGAAGAGATCGCGCCCGAGCGGCTCAAAGCCCTGCCGTTTACCCGGCTGTGTGTGTCCTGCCAGAGCGACCGCGAAAAAGAAGCCAGACTGCACCGCCGCAGCACTGACGACCGTCTCCGCCGACGTGGCTCAATGGTCGATCTTGACGACGACGGCACCTGAGCGCATCTTCCCCTCCTCCTCTCCCCCTCCCCCTGATGTCCCCCTCCCTCACGCGGGCCTCGCTGGATGCCCTTTTTGCTGCCGCGGTCGCGGCCGTTGATCCGGCCCGGCTTATTCACCGGACGCTCAGCAGGCAGCCGGGCCAACTCAGCATCCGGGTCGGGGCCGATACGGCTCGCTTCCCCCTTGACCACAACGCCCTTGTCATTGGCGCGGGCAAAGGTGCCGGTCGCATGGTCGAGGCCCTCCTCCCGCTGCTCGGCGAACACCTGATTGGCGGCGGCGTCGTGGTGCCTCAGAACGCCGTTCTCAGTCTTGACCGCGTGCGCCTTATCGCCGCAGAGCATCCCCTGCCGGGCCCGGGCAGTCTGCGCGGTGGACACTACCTGACGGCCCTCCTGGCCGAGCGCGGCCCGTCCGAGCTGATCTGTGTTTGCCTCACCGGCGGAGCCTCGAGTCTGCTCGCCAAGCCGGTTCCGGGTGTGTCGCTCAAAGACAAGCTGACGATGAACCGCCTGCTCCTGGCCTGTGGGGCAGACATTCAGGAGATCAACACGGTCCGCAAACACCTGTCCCAGATCAAAGGCGGGCAGTTGGCCCGCCGGGCGGCTCCGGCGACGGTGCTCAGTTTTATTCTGTCGGATGTGATTGGCGATGACCTGAGTACAATCGGCTCAGGGCCGACCGTTGCCGACCCCACAACCTTCGGCGCGGCGTGGCGCATCCTGGAACGCTATGAGCTGTTGGCGACCAGCCCGGCAGCGGTCAAGCGGCATCTGTCTGCCGGGATGCGGGGGGGCGTGGAAGAGACGCCCAAACCGCACGACCCGATTTTTGCCCGGGTCCACAATTATCTGCTCGGCTCCAACCGGCTGGCACTTGAAGCGGCAGCCTCAGCCGCCCGGCAGCGGGGGTTTCGCGCACACCTTCTGCCCGAACCCCTGGCTGGCGATACCACCCGGGCGGCCGGCGCTTTTGCCCGGCAGGTCCGGGCACAGCTGGCACAAGACCAAAGCCCCGTGTGTCTGCTGGCCGGCGGAGAAACCACCGTCCGGTTGACCGGCACGGGCCGGGGCGGGCGCAATCAGGAGTTTGCCCTCGTCGTTGCCGGGCAACTCCAGGGCGAAGCGGGCTGGACGCTCCTCAGTGCCGGAACGGACGGCAGAGACGGCCCGACCGACGCCGCGGGTGCCTATGTTGATGGGGAGAGCGTCAGCCGGGCGCACGCCAAGGGACTTGATCCCGCCGCGGCCCTGCACAACAACGACACCTATCCGTTCTTTGCCGCGCTCGGCGACCTGTTCCAGCCCGGCCCGACCGGGACCAATGTCATGGATATCAAAATCGCCCTGCTCGGGCCGCGGCCAGGCTGAGCCGCACGGGCCGGGCCAGGCTTCACAGGCGAGTCAGCGCTCTTCCTCGCGATCCAAGGCGGGGCCACGCAGGTGGTAGATATCGTATTTCCCCATCGTCTTTGGCGGCATATACCTGGCCTCCACGAACTCGAAGAAAGGCCGGAATTGATCGGGGGCATAGTAGGTGTAGCGCGGATGCCGTGGCCGCCACTGCCTGCGTTCCGCGTCTGTCAGGCGCAAGGGAGGCAGGCGACCATTATGCGTCTCAACGATCAGCACGGGAGGAGACGCGATCACATCGGCGGTAAACTCGGCGATCAGTTCCGGGCTGGCGTAGCCCTGCATAACGAGCGGGTAGCCGAAGAAGAACCGCGTGGGCGCATCCCGGCCGGAGCCGACATAGTACCAGCCTCGCGCACCCCAGACCAGGATGGTATCCCCCGCCGTTGTATGTTCCCTGATATACTGGATCACAGGGGTCTCGCGCTCTATGTATTCCCGCAAATTTCCATATTTCCCCACATCGTCAGGGATCAGATCTCCTCCCCTGTCGGACGCATATATGACCCCCGTGACAACACACAGCGCAACCGGAATCCAGGGCAGCCGTGCCCCGAGCTCGTCAAGGAGCAGGCTGACCGCACGCGCCGAGAGCAGACAGACCACTGGCAGCAAGGCGAGGTCGTACCGCAAGGAGGAACGACCCGACAGGTTGGCGAACACGATCTCAAGCGGCAGCAGAACAACGGCCAGCCGTCCAAGAGGCCCGAAGCCGCGGCTCACCGACTCCCCCGACACCATCTGCCACAGGCCAATTGACCAGCTGAGCAGCACAACCCATGTCAACGGAGAGAACTGCTCAAGCGTCTTGAGAGCAGCACGGTATTTGATCCCAAGCGGAGCGTCGCTATGGTACACATTGTACACGATAACCGCATCCCAGAAGGCGTACAGCCCGCCGGCGAGCACGAACCAGGCAACGAAAACCGCCAGCACCCCCCCCCCGCCAGCCGCGGCCCAGCCGCATTTGCGCAGCGTGTCGTCCCTCTCCACCAGCCAATACAGGCCCATCCCGACCCATATCCCTATCAGGTTGGGACGGAGCAGAAACGCCAAGCCGCCGAGTGCGCCCAGCGTCAGCAGAACCCAGGCGGAGGACGAGTGCTCGCCGTGCTGTTCCACCCGGACGAACAGCCCCAAGGCCAGGAACTGAAACACCAGTGCGTACTGTTCAGTCAGGTTGCCCCCCTGTATAAACTTGACGAAATAGACCAGCAGAATCGTGAGCGAGAAGAGCGTGGCAAGCGTCCCGAATGAGGCTCTGAGCAGTTTGCCGGCAGCCAGGCAGGTCCCGACCAGAAATCCGAGTTGGACCAGCCAGATCCCCCACACCTCGGAGAGAAGCAACCCGGCAGCGTTTATGAGGTAGAGCAGCGGACCCTTGTGACTCCACCGGTCGATATACGGCGTCTCCCCTTCCAGTATGCCCTTGGCAACGTACAGGAAAGCGCCCGAATCTCGGTTGGGCGTCTTCACAAAGCTATCAACCGCATAGAGGAAAAGGACCCCGAGAAACAGCGCCCAGACGATGACGGTCAGCGTATCAGCCCTGGTCTTCGGGTGCGCGGGCCTGGCCGCGGCAGAAACTCCCATCAGAGACTTCCCTCCTTCCAAAAACCGCTGCCTGGTATACTAGCACGCCAGCCAGCGGTTGTCCTGCTTGACCTGAGCGCACCCGGCACAAGCCCGCCGCAGCTTGCTTTGGGCCGGGCGGTGGTGGTAAGAAAGCTGTCGGTGATGATGTCTCAACTTGAAGCACTCCTCCTGCTCAAAGCAGAACGCGCCGTGCCGGAGCAGATGCGCCACGAGACGGCCGGGGTCAGCGATACCGCCTTCCTCAAAGCAATGGCCACGTCATACTCTGGAATGGGCACGGGCCGAGGCCCTGGATCACCGATCTCTTTTTCGGACCGGTGACACCTCACTCTGCGACCCGCTTCTCGCTCATCTGCCTGGGGCTCGCCGTGTGCGAACTCGTGGGGCTGCCGTGGCTGATCGGCCTGGATACCGCGACCTACCGGTGGGTGCAGACCCTGCGCTCGTGCCGGGCCGATTCTCTGGCGACCTTTCTCAAACAAGCGCCGCTCGTGGGTCTTCTCCTCCTTGGCAGCCTGCCCCTTGTGGCCTTGGCCGTCCGTCGTCAGTGGGCCGAGGCGTGGCGGGCCGGGTGGGTGACTGGCGGGGGCGTGTTTTTATGCGAGCTGCTTAAAACCGGCCTGGAGCGTGCCCGACCCAGCGTCCTGACCCCGAGCCTGGTCGGTAACAGCTTTCCCAGCGGCCATATCAGCACCGCTCTGTTGATCAGCGGCGTATTCATTTTTCTCGGCCAGCGCTCCGGCTGGAACGCCTGGCTGCGCCACAGCGGCACCGGGCTGTGCGCCGCCCTGTCGGCCCTGATCATCTGGCAGCGCGTCTACCTCGGCCATCACTGGCTGCTCGACGTGTCGTGTACGGTGTTGCTGAGTGCCGCCTGGCTCAGCTTCGGCCTCTCTCGTCCGGCCCGTCTGCCTGTGTCCCGGTCCGGCCTGGTCTGGGGTCTCGGTCTGCTGGTGTGCTATTCGACCTTCCTGCTCTTTCCCCACACCCGCCTGACCCTGCCCTCGGCGCGGGCGGTCGAGAACGCCGCCCTGGTCCACATCTCTTTTGGCAGACCGACCCAGCACCTCAGCTTTGCCGGTGCCTGGGGGGCACGCGACCGGGAGCCGGCCGGGCCGATTATCTGGATGAAACGGGGCGAGGCCGGGCTGACGTTCTCCCTGCCGCGGCCCGACATCTACCTGCTGCGCTTTGCCGCCCGCCCCTTTGTCCATACCCGGACCGAAACATGTTATCCGCTGACCGTCCTGATAAACGGCCATGTGGTCGGCCGCCAGTTGCTGTACCGGGGCTGGCGGGAGTATGAGCTATGGCTGAAGCCTGATTGGGTCGTGGCCGGCAAGAACGAGGTGCGGTTTCGGGTCGGGCCGGATTTTCCGCCGGCCGGACCCGAGCGGCAAACCGTGGCGCTTCGTTCGCTGCGCATAGCACCGCCCTGAACCCTTCCTGGAAGACGATTTTGACCGTCGGGATGCTCTTGAGGGCGGTGCATATCACATTGCGCTCCTCTTCGCTGTGGACGTGGAGTGAGAAATGAAACGAGGTGTATTTGCCGGTTTTGCTGCGGTTTGACTCGCTCAAGCGATAGTCACGCTGCGCAAAAAGGGTCGGGATGGTGTCCATGATGCGCTGTCGGTCGACCCCGATGATTTTGTAATGCCACTGGCACGGATACTGAATAGCTGGCTTGTGCAAACCGCTCTCCTCTTCGGAATGTCCGGCTTCGGAACGTCCGGCCGCACGGATCTCAGTAGCCGCCGAATCCCATATCGGTGGTGGCCTGCGCTTCCGGGTCGGTACACACATTGACCAGGGCCGGCTTACCGCTCGCTATGGCGCGTTCAAGGGCGGCCCGGATATCGGCCGGGTTCTCGACAAACTCGCCGTAGCCGCCCAGCGCCTCAACAACTTTGTCATAGCGCTGGTGGCCGAGTTCACGCCCGACATTGCCCATGCCCAGGTTGCTGGCGGTGGCCCGGCCGGTCTGGCGCGAGGTGAACCCGGCATTGTTGGACACCACGACCACAATCGGCAAGTTATGGCGAATCGCCGAGTCCATTTCCATGCCGTTCCAGCCAAACGCCCCATCCCCGGACAACACCAGGACCGGCTTGTCCGGTCGGGCCGCCTTGGCCCCAATGCCGAACGGGACACCTACGCCCATGCAGCCGTGGGGGCCGGCGTTCAGGCTGGTCCCGATGTCATAAATGGGAATTGACTGGCGGGCAAAGTTGAGGATTTCGTGTCCGTCCACCACCAGAATTGTGTCGCGGCTGATGACTTCACGCAGTTCCCGACACAGGCGCAAAGGATGCACCGGCACGGCTTCAGAGTGCAGCAGCGGGGCGGAGCGTTCCTCGTTGGAGCGTTGCTTGGCCGCGAGCTGGGCGACCCAGGCCGTCTCCTGCGCCCCGTCGAATTTTCCGCTCGCCTCTTCGGTCAGCTGCTGGAGTACCAGCTTGGCATCGCCAGGAATCCCGACCTCCACCCCCCGGTTATGGCCGATAGAGCGGCCGTCGAGATTGATGTTAATGAACTTGGCCTCGGGGGAAAAACGCGGCGGCCGCAGAAAAGACAGCATGGAGTTGGCACGGGCCCCGATGACGAGCACCAGGTCGGCTTCCCGAAACGCCAGAGAGCGCGCGGCCGGAAACGCCCGGGGGTGATCTTCGGGGACCACACCCCGCCCCTGCGGGGTGGTGTAGAACGGAATGCCGGTGGTCTCGACAAACTGCCGCAACTCCCGGCTGGCGTCGGCCCACAGCACACCGCTGCCGGTGACAATGATCGGCCTGGCGGCCTGACGGAGCAGCGCAACCGCCCGCCGGATCAGTGCCGGGTCTCCGGCCGGCCGGCTCTCAACCCGATACTGGCGCGGCCAGTACAGGCTGTCCTCTTCCACCTTGCCGGCCAGGATGTCACCGGGCAGGTCCAGATAGACCGGCCCCTTTTTGCCGTCCATCGCCTCCCGAAAGGCGATGCTGACATACTCAGGAATCCGCTGGACCATATCAACCCGGTAGGCGGCTTTGACCACCGGTTTCATCATCGCCACCTGGTCCATCTCCTGGAACGCATCCAAGGTAGTGGCCCGCATCGGCGCAGCGCCTCCAATCGCCACAATCGGCGCGGAGTCGGCCCAGGCGTTGGCCAGGCCGGTGACGGCATTGGCCGTGCCCGGTCCCGACGGGGTAATGCAGATGCCGGGTTTCCCGGTAACGCGGGCATAGGCGTGGGCCATCATGGCCGCGGCTTGTTCATGGCGGACATAAATGCCCTCCATACCGTGGGCGAGGCACGAGGCGGCCGTTCCTGAGGTAGGGCCGCCCATCATGAAGAAAATCGTCTCAACGCCTTCGTTCTTAAACGCCTGCCCAATGATCTGTTCCCCGCGGATGCTGGCCATGAGTTCCTCCTTACCAGAATATGCAACGCTGCTCTGATGTTTTCCCCTACCCGGCGGGGCACAGTCAAGGCACGCCCCCCTGCCGGGGCGCATCGGTGTATGGAATCCCGCCAATCCGTCGGGACCCTGCGCCTGAGCCCCGAGAGAGCGGGGTCTTCCACTTGGGCGGGGTCCACCGCTTGGGACCGGACCAGCGATATGTGTCAAGATCAACCTTGCCGTGGCGACCAAACTCAATGCCCTCGTCTTCAAGCAGCCACCGTTGCTGTTCGGCCCGAATCAGGTCGCCGCGAATGCTGATGCCGCCCGAGGCGCTGATGACCCGTTGCCAGGGAACGGTGCGGGACAGCGGAGGGGGCAGACGGCGCAGGGCGGTCCCGACCGCCCGAGGCGCGCGCGGCACCCCCAGCAGAGCCGCCACCTGCCCATAGGTCACGACCTTGCCCTTGGGAACGCGGGCGACCAGACGGTAGACCGCAGCAGAAAAGGCCGGAAGACCGGCGCGCCTCAGGTCTGCTGCTGTCTCCATGACTCAGATAAGGCCGGCCCGCTCCTCGTCCAGGGGGCGCAGCTCGGGATGACACCGGGAGCAGGGCTGGTAGCCGAGTTCTCGGGCGCGAGCCTGAGAGGGAATCCACACCCGCTCGCCGGCGGTTTGCCCTTGCAGGCTGGAACAGTCAGGCCGACACAGGCGGGAGCGGGAACGCCAGCCCACATACAGCAGGGCGGTGGCAATGGCCAGGCCCCGCCTGGTGTGTCTGACCGGAACCCCCTCCGTCTCAAGGATATCGCGTTTGATATCAACCAGGTTGCCGGCATAGCCGGTCAAGCGCCCATCGCTGCCCAACACCCGATGACACGGAATATGGAGAGGAACCGGGTTGTGACGCAGGGCTTGGGCGACGGCGCGGACCGCGGCCGGCTGTCCGATGACATCGGCCAGACCCTGATAACTCATAACCGTGCCGTAGGGAATAGCTGTGGTGGCCCGCAGCACCTGCCGCTGAAAGTCGCTGCGCATCAATCGATCATCCAGCGTCCAGTCAAGCGTCCGACGTGTTCCGGCAAAATACTCGTCGAGCTGTTGGACGAGGGCGGCGGTATCCGGCCCAGCCTGCTCAGGCGTCAGTTCAGGCTCGAGGCGCGCGAGCTGTGGTGACGATAACACGTCGTGTCTTCCTTGCGATTGGTGAAAACGCTGCGTCTGATCGGGGCGCTGGAACTCAACACAAACCACCCCTTTGTCGGTCGCCCCGATCAGAATATCTCCGACCGGGGAGTGCCACAACTGGACGCGCAAACGTGGACGCTGCACCTCGCCCAGCCGCGCCTCAAGCGCCCGCCGGGCGTGCCGCAGGCCCTCAGCCTCCTGTGCAGGGGCGGGCCAGTCCTTGAAGCGGGCGCGCAGCGTCCGATACTGTTCCAGCCGTTCGCTACACCGAGAGCAGCCGGCCACATGCCGGCGTACCTGTTGACTCAGCTCAGCGGTGGCCTCGCTGAAGGCCTCAGCAATGAGCCGACGTTCTGAAAACCCGCATGTTTTTGCCATAGCCTAGTCCTCCCGGGTACTGGCGTCCCGTGGGGCGAGGGCCAGCCGCAGCTTGCGGAGCGCCTGATAGACATGCGCCCGCGCGGTGTCTTGGGAACACGCCAGATTGTCGGCGATTGTGCGATAGTCCAGGCCCTCGAACTGGCGTTGGACAAGGGCGGCGCGCTGCCGGAAGGGCAGGGCTTCAATAGCGGCCAGTAAGGTCCGGGTTGTCTCCTTGGCGGCCACGGTTTCCTCCATACCTGCCCCGTTTCCGAGCGGCAGGGCGGCGTCTTGGGCCGGCTCACGGCTCCCGGCCACCACCACCCGGCCCCGGCGTTGGCGGTCGCGCGCATAGTTCCTGGACACATTGATGGCGATCCGCATCACCCAGGCCCGATGGTCCAAGCCGTCCCGCGGCCGTGGGGCTCGGGCATAGGCCCGGTAGGCGCGGAAGAATGTCTCTTGAAAGAGGTCTTGGGCGTCGTGCGGGTCCCGGGTAAAGCGCAGCAGATAGCCATACACCGCCCCCTGGTGACGCTGCACCAACGCGGTAAAAGGGAGAGACCGGGCCTGCTGCTCGGTGTGTGTCGCCATGTAGAGAGAAAGACCCCTCAGCCGGCCGTTTGTGAAACTGCTTGCGCCACCGGAGGACAAACAGTATATGCTGGGGGCATGGAGAAAGGGCTTCTCGGGGTGACCACAGCCGTCGGCATTGTCTGCTCACTCGCCACGCTCTTCTCCCCACTGACCAGAGATCGGCTCAGGGCGGCCGACTTCTTCCCCCTGGCCATGCACAACACCTGGACGCACGAGGTCAGGTTCTCGGGCGGAGACTATCACTACTCCATGACGGAGACCGTCATTAAAGACAACTGGCCGCTGTTCGGCCAGCCGTCCTATGTGGTGGCCGAAGACTACGAACCGCTCACTCCGCGTGCGCCTGAGGCCAGAAGCACGGTCGCCTATTTTCGCAGGAACGGGTTTTTATACCGCTATCCGTGGCTGGACTCTCAGGGCGACCGCGTCTGGGACACCCGGCTGGGTCAGGGGCTTGACCAGGTCATGCCCAGTCCGTTTGTCCACCGAACCCGCTGGCGCATGAAGCTCGACACCTGGATCATGGCCAGCGGCGGGACGAGCCGCTCGTCGGCCACCGCCTGGATTGATCCGAGCGTGATAGCGGTGCCGGCCGGGACCTTTCGCAACTGTCTCAGGGTAGAGACGCTGACCATCAGCGCGGTACCAGACCCGCGCAAAAAAGACGCGGAGTTTGCGCTGCGGCATACCGAGTGGTACGCCCGGGGAGTCGGCTTGGTCAAAGCTATCAGCAGCGAAGGCGCGGCGCAAAAAAGCGTGACCCGCCTGGTGGCGTACCGGATTCATTAGCAAGGAGCAGCCCGCATGGCCGAACACGAGTTGTTTGACATCATGTACACCTGTCGCAGCATGAGACGCCTCAAGCCCGACCCCGTTCCAGACGCGCTGATCTACCGCATCCTCGAAGCCGGCACCCAGGCCCCGAGCGGTGGCGGCGTCCAGGCCTGGCGGTTTGTGGTGGTGACTGACCCGGGCCGCAAACGGCAGATTGCCGAACTGTATCAACACGGCTGGCAGATTGCTCTCAAACAGTATGCAGCGGCCGGACTGACGCCCGAGAGCGATAAAAATGTCCGCGCCGCCTCCCATCTGGCCGAGCACCTGGCCGAAGCCCCGGTCCTGCTCGCCGCGTGTTTACGCGAGCGTCGGCTGCACACCGCGCGCAAGACAGGCCCCAACGCCGAACACTTCATTCGGATTATCGGCGGCAGTATCTACCCCGCGGTACAAAATATCCTGCTGGCCTGCCGGGCCCTGGGCTTAGGTGCAACGCTGACCTCGGTGACGACCCAGTATGAAGCCGACATGAAAAGAATCCTTGAGTTGCCGGACACGATTACCACCTATGCGCTGATTCCAATCGGCTACCCACGAGGCCGCTTTGGGCCGGTCAGCCGCAGGCCGGTGGAAGAGGTCAGTTGGCGCAACGCCTACGGTACCCCATTTGCCAGACCACCCGGCTACACGCGCAGGCCGGCCTAGAGCGCCCGGCGCAGGGTCTCGGCCAGCGCCTCAATATCCTCGGGCCGATTGTAGACATGGGGCGATACGCGGATTGCGTTGCCACGCTGGGACACATGCACCTGTCGCCGGCGCAGTTCGGCAAGAATGGCCGGGAGAGGCCCGGCCTCGGGCAGCCGCACGCCAAACAGGTGGGCCGAGCGCTCGGCGGTCAGCGCATACGGACTGTCGGCCAGCGCCTCGGCCAAGCCCTCGCTCAGCCGGGCGCAGTAGGTCTGGATATTGGCCACGCCCCAGCGCTCGAGCTGTTGGAGTGCTGTGAGCAGCATGGGCACCAGAATGAAGTTGGACCGCTCGCCGGCGTCAAAGCGCTGCGCCCCAGGCTGAAACTCGGACTGATAGTGAACCAGGGCGCTGAAGTCGTGGCTGTTTCTGCGGGTAATCCAGTTGTGTTCAAACGGCTCGGCGTCAAGCAGGCGGTCGCCCACCACCGCAAAACCGTACTGGTAGGGGCCGAGCAGCCACTTATAGCCGGCGCAGACCAGGAGGTCCGGTTGCACCGCGGCACAGTCAAACGCCACGGCCCCGATTGACTGTGTGCCATCGACAACGAACAGCGCTCCGACTTCGCGCGCCCGGCGTCCAATCCGGGCGGTGTCAAACGGCGTACCATCCGTCCAATGGACCGTGCTGAGGGTCACGACTGCGGTGTGGCGGTCTATGGCGTCAAGGAGACGGACTGTCCAACTGTCGGGTGAGTCCCGGTCTGGACGCGCAACACAACGCAGGCGCGCTCCAGTGCGCTGGCACTGCGCCATCCAGGCATAGACATTGCTCGGAAACTCCTCACCGGGGATGACCACATTGTGCTCAGGCCGGAGCGGCGTATTGTGACTGGCAATGGCCATGCCATAACTCACGGCCGGCACCAGCGCGACCCGCCCGGGCTGGGTATGGACAAGGCGGGCAAAGCCGCGGCGCAAGGCATGTGTGTCGGCAAAGAAATCGTCCGCAACAAGCCCGGCCGGGTTGCCCTTGCGCCGCAGCCCGGCAATGCCGGCCGCTTCGACCGATTTCAGCAGCGGGGACATGTACGCGCAGTTGAGGTAGTGCTGATCCTCGGGCAGGGTAAATAAATGGCGCTGGCATTCCATGACGGCACGCTGTCAGGCGTGTGGTTCAGGGAAGAGGTCGCGCGTGGGCGCGTGGGCCTTTTTCCAGACCATGA
This sequence comes from uncultured Binatia bacterium (SeqCode), assembly GCA_965200965.1. Classification (GTDB taxonomy): domain Bacteria; phylum Desulfobacterota; class Binatia; order Bin18; family Bin18; genus JAAXHF01. The sequence continues at coordinate 2,769,111 of OZ241744.1, read as the reverse complement.
CATTGCGCGTGTATTGACACACGAGACTGCCGTCCTGTTTGACCCCGCGCGTTTCGACCTTGACAATACCCCACTGGGGTTTGGACTGGGACTCGCGCTTGTCCAGGACTTCGGATTCGGAGTACAGGGTGTCGCCGGCAAACACCGGGTTGGGCAGGGTGACGTTATCCCAGCCCAGGTTAAAACCATGCTCGCTCACATCGGCCACGCCGAGCCCGGCAACAATCGCCAGGGTCAGGACGCTGTTGATCAGACACTGACCGAACTCGGTCTGTTTGCCGTACTCGGTGTTGAAATGTATCTGGTTGGTGTTGTTGGTCAGCAGGGTGAACCAGATGTTATCGTTTTCGGTCACTGTCCGACCGAGCCGACAGCGGTACACATCGCCGACCTCAAAATCTTCATAATACCGACCTTCCCAACCGGCTTTGACTGGCATAAGGCTTTCCTCCTGTCCAGGAATATTTACCGGACATCGTAGCACATATGCCGCTCGAATGTGTCTGGGAAGAGCAACACCGCTTCAGCTTCGTCTTGCTGGACGGGCGGGAAAAGACTATTCTGGGACACTATGAACTTTATCCCAACCGTTGTTGAGCAGACTGGCAGAGGCGAGCGGGCGTATGATCTGTACTCCCGGCTGCTGAGAGATCGAATTGTGTTTCTGGGCTCCGCGGTGGGCGACGAGGGGGCCGCCCTCGTCACAGCCCAACTGCTGTTCCTAGAGTCGGAAGACCCGGAGAAAGATATTCATCTTTATATCAACTCGCCGGGGGGTTCGGTCACTGCCGGGCTGGCGATTTATGACACCGTGCAATACATCAAGCCGGCGGTCTCGACCCTGTGTGTCGGCCAGGCCACCAGTATGGGGGCACTGCTCTTGGCCGCTGGGGCCAAAGGCAAACGCTTGGCCCTGCCCCACGCCCGGGTGATGATTCACCAGCCGCTGGGCGGGGCGGAAGGCCAGACCAGCGATATCGAAATCCAGGCCAGAGAAGTGTTGCGCATCCGGGGGCAGTTGAACGCTATCCTGGCTCAGCACACCGGCCAGCCGCTGAAGACGATCGAAAAAGACACCGACCGGGACTTCTTTTTCAGTCCCCAGCAGGCGGTTGACTATGGGCTTATCGATCAGGTGATTGAGAACCGGGGGCCGCAAAACGACCCGGCCACATAGCATCGGGGCCAGCCACTCATCGCGCCCCAACTACTCGGCCTTTTTGGAGAGATGCTGAGGGCCGGGCTTGATCCGCATTCCTCCGAGCAGGCACTCAAGGACAGGTCTGATTTCCCGCTTGGCGACCTCGACGTTGTCCGCGTTGGCGATGTAGATACCGGCCTCAAAGAACACGCCCCAGAGCAGGCGGCACAGGGATTCGAGCGGCTGCTCTTCAATCCAGCCCTCGGCCATCAGCACCTCCAACTCCTCACGCATGACAAGCAGGGCCGGCGAGTCGCTGTTCTCGGGCGACAGGGCGCGGCCCAGAATCGCCGGGCCGTCAATATAGATAATACGCTGCACGCTCGGTTCACTCACGATGTCCAGAAAGCTTGAGGAGGCGGTCACGAGAAACCGCTGCCAGCGATCGCCCTCAACCTCCTGTACACGCTTGGAAAGCGTCTGGGCCAGAGAGGCTCTGACCTCATCGGACACGGCTTTGAACAGGTCGGCTTTGTCCTTGAACTGATGGTAGAGTGCGCCCCGGGTCACCCCCGCACGCTCGACAATGGCTTCGGTAGACGTATTCGCGTACCCCCGCTCGATAAACAGCGCTTTGGCGGCGGCGATCAGGGCGGCCCGGGTGGTGGCGGATTGTTCGGCTTTTGAGCGTGTGGGGTCCATCTCCCCTCAGAGCCTCCCCTCGGAATGATGGGAGAGCGCACCCCGGGTCACGCCGACACGGTGAACAATGTCTCCGGTTGAGGTGTTGGCATACCCCTGCTCGGCAAACAACCCACGCGCGGCGGCGATCAGGGCGGCCCGGGTCTGCCTGGCCCGGTCTGCTTTTGAAAGGGGAGAAGCCACATTACCCCCCCCCCCCCCCTCAATTTTTCGCATACAGTCTGTCTGTTTGACTCCCCGGAATTATTGTATGACGCTCCTATGCCATACTTTCAGTCTGTATGTCAAGCCATAAATCCGAAGAGGGCTTGACATACAGACTGATGGTATGCAGGATTGCAACATATGGGAGGGTCAGAATGAAGCCTGGTCAGTTCATGACAGCGGGCCTCACGGTAGTGCTGGGTGCGTGTAGCCAGCTCTCGGGCGAGGCGCAACTCGGTCCGGCCCAACAGGAGATGTTGAACAGCAGCCTGAAGGTGTCTGCCGCGGCTATTGAAACTGGCCAGCCGGCCGCCGCGGGGCGGCTGTACGAAAACCTCTCCCGTACCTTCCCCACCGCGCCGGAGCCGAAACTCGGGCTGGGCTATCTGGCCCTGCATGCGGGCAACTTCAGCACCGCGGACGCCCTGTTCGCCGAGGCCGGCGAACTGGCCACAACCGACGCCCTCAAGGCCGAAGCCCTGCTCGGGGCCGGGCGGGCAGCCCTGGGGCGGGAAGACCTCGCTCAGGCCAAGACCTGCTTCCTGGCCGCCGCGGCGATCGCTGATGGAGAGGCCGCGGCGTCTTCAGGCAGGGTGGCGTCCTGGGTGTCTAACGGTCTGGCCGTTGTGGCAAGCCTTGAGGGTGACTGGGCGCAGGCGAAGGAGCGTTATGACACGGCCCTGGCCTTGGCTTCGCATCCCATGATCACGGCCAATCTGGTGCGGATGCTGGTTGAGTCGGGCGGCCTGGAAGAAGCCAAACGGCTGTATGCCAGTCACAAGGCCTCCTATTGGATGGCGGGTGATAGGGCCGAGTTGGCCGAATTCATCGCAAACAGGACCCCGGGGAACAGGGGAATAAAGGAACCATGAACACAGCTCAAAAGAGCGCAAGGAAACCGGCTCGGCTCCGCCGCCGGCTGGCGGGCTTGGGAATAGCCGGTGTGGTCTGCCTCGGCTCTGGACAGGCCGCGGCAGCAGAGCCGATCAAGCCAATGCCGGCCATTGAGGTTGATGTGGCCAAAGCCGGCCTGGGCAAGCGGCTGTTCCACGATGTGCGCTTGTCAAACGACAACTCTGTTTCGTGCGCCAGTTGCCACCATCTCAGGGCCGGTGGCGACGACGGCAGGCAGGTTTCGGTCGGGATTCAGGGCAAGCTCGGCGCGGTGAACGCGCCCACTGTGCTCAACGCCAATTTCAATTTCAAACAGTTCTGGGACGGACGGGCGGAGACGCTGGAAGACCAGGCTGACGGACCGATACAGAGCAACATTGAGATGGGAAGCATCTGGCCCGATGTGCTCACCAAACTTTTTCAGGACGAGGACTATCCCCGCCTGTTCTCGGAGGTGTATGGCGAGGACAGTATCACCCGCACCACCGTCAAAGACGCTATCGCCGAATTTGTCCGCTCCCTGACCACACACAACAGCCGCTTTGACCGCTGGCTCACAGGCGACTCCTCGGCCATTACCGAGGAGGAGGAACACGGCTATATGCTGTTCAAACGCTACGGCTGTGTGTCGTGCCACCAGGGGGCGGCCGTGGGCGGGAATATGTTCCAGGTCTTCGGCGTCATCAACGAGTATTTCAAAAAGCGGGGCAATATCACCGAAGCCGACCTTGGCCGCTTCAATGTCACCGGCAACATTGCCGACCGTCACGCCTTCAAGGTCCCCAGCCTACGCATGGCAGCCCACACCGCCCCCTATCTGCACGACGGCAGCGCCGAGACCTTGCGCGATGCGGTTGACGCGATGTTCGAGTTTCAGTTGGGACGCGAAGCCCCGGATGAGGATAAGGATGCCATTGTGGCCTTCATCAAAACCCTGGCCGGAGAGCCGGTAGACCCCGATTTCCAGCAAGAGGTTGAGGAGCCGGCCGCGGTGAAACAGGTCCAGGGCAGCCGTGGCAGGGGCGGCCTGGTCAGCCCGGAACGGGCTTTCGCCCAGAGCGGCAACTAGTCCCCGCAAAGACGAAGTGTCCGACGCAGGAGTCAGCCTATGCGATCCAGATCACTCACCATCGGCGTCTTTTTCTCGCTGTTTCTCGTGACCATCGCGGCGGGGTTGTACTGGATGGCCCGCACCAATCAGCCGGCCAACCATCGGCTCGCCATTTCCCTTATTCAGCGGATCAACCAGATTGAATCCCAGTGGAGCGTTGAGGCCGCCCGGGTCCGAGCGGACCCGCTGTCTGACTTTGACGGCCTCATTTCCTTCATCCCCCGGATAGAACGCCTCAAGGCCGAGCTGTCGGACACCATGCGGACCATCCCTGACCTGCCAGAACGGATGCGCTATGATCTCAACGCCTACCTGACCGCCATTGATGCCAAGGAAGAGAGAGTAGAGCGCTTCAAGACCGGCTATGCCGTTCTGCGCAATTCCATCCGCTACCTGCCGCAGGCCTCCAGCACCCTCATCAACCAGATACGACAGAGAAACGGCAACGCGTCGTTCGTCCGCAGCGTTTCGACCGTCACCAACGATATCACCGCCTATATCACCACCCCGACCCCACCGGAAAAAGAACGCCTGACGCGCGTACTTGTCCAGGTGGGCAATCGCATCACCGCCCGTTACCCGGTGCTGACCAGCCCGGCCCAGAATCTTGTTGGCCACGGCCTCGTGCTGCTCGACAAATACGAACCGACCGAGGCGTTCTTTCAGGAGGCCACATCCAGCACCATCAGCGACTATGGCGAGAGCCTGAGCGCCAACCTAAAAGCCGAGGCCGACCGCAAAGAGGTTCTGGTTGACTACTACGAAAACGGCATCCTGGCCTCGGGCGGGGCGCTGTGGCTGATGTGGCTGGCCATTGCCCTGCGCCTGCCCAAGAACGCGCCCCAGGAAGCGCCGGCGGATATCCCCGGTTCCAGCCCGGTGGCCGGGCTGGCCCAGCGGTCCAGGCGCAGACAGTCCAACGGGCTGGACAATCTGATCGCGACCCTGGAGGCCGACCAACAGACCGTCGGCCCCGACCGCGCCGCGGAGGGCGTGGCGCAGCGGGCCGGGCTGGAGGTCGTCGCCCGGCAGTTGGCCTCCTGCGGAGAGCACATCACCGGCAACCTGGACATTCTTGACGATGTGCAGGCCAAGCTGCGCTCGAACGAAGCCGGCTCGCCGCCGGTGGCCGACGAAGAGCTCAAAACCGCGGCCGCGCTGCTCTCAAGCATCCGTGCCCAGGCCGGCGATATTGTCGAGGTCGCCGACCGCCTGCCGTCGCTGTTCCAGACCGGGGACAACGCCCGGGAGCGGCTGAACATCAACGACTGCATCGATGAGGCCGTAGAAAGCACCAAGGCCGAAACGGCCGCGGTCGTCGTCAAGGAGTTGAACCCGCTGCCCAAGGTCCTGGCTGCCAAGGCCGACATCGGGCTGATTGTCACCAGCGTTCTTGACAACTCGCTGTACGCCCTTGAGCACCGGAGCAAGAAGAACAGCCTCATCCGCATCGAGACCAAACGTGAGGATGACACGGTGCTCATCATCATCGCCGACAATGGAGACGGCATTGAGGCCGAGCATCGAAAAAAGGTGTTTGAGCCGTTCTACACCTCCAGGCCTGATGCAAAAGGCATGGGCCTCACGACAGCCCAACATGTTGTGCAGAAATACGAGGGCAGCATCTCTCTCAGATCCCTGCCCGGGCAGGGCACAATGGTAAGAATTGCCCTGCCCGGCCAGTAGCCCGCGGACGACCAGAAGGATAATGATGAAACACTTTCTCCGAGACAAGCGCGCCTCCGTCGTCCTGGAGAGCGCCATGGCCGCGTCGTTCCTGATCCTCACCCTGGCCGGCGTGATTGAGATTACCAACACCCTGCTCGTCGGCGACCTGCTCCAGCGGGCCGCCAACCGGGTCGTCCGTTCCAACGCCCTGGCCGACAGCGCGGCCAGCAGCGCCGCGGCGCTGAAGTCCCAATGCCTGGAGGCGATCAAGACCGAGATTGGCCAGACCATTGACTTTAACCTGGCCGGCAGCACCGGGACCTGCACCGTGCCGGAAGGCGAAAGCCCGTCGGACTTCTGCCTGAACATTGAGGTCAAGGTCTACGACAACCCGTCTGATATGCTGGCCGGGACCGAATCGCAGGGCACCAACGCCGGCCTCGGCGGCGACGCCAAGGACATGGTGGTTGTCACCATGGTCCTCACGCCCCAGACCGCCCTGGCCCGCGCCCAGCAGCGCCTCGTGGGCGAGAGCGGCCTGACCGTCCTGGCCGTCATGCGCAACGAACGTCTCCAGGAGGAAGCCTGATGAAAACGACCAAGTGGACCCGCGGCTCGGCCGCCCTGGAGTGCGCGATTGGCACGGTGGTCCTGCTCGCCGTTTCGGTGGCCGGCTTTGACCTGTACCGGCTGTCCTCGGCCCAGGCCAAAACCACCCGCTCGGCGGTCACCATGGCCGAATACGCCAGCCAGGAAGCCGCGCCAGTCGCCAACTACATCCGGGACCTGGGGCAGTTCCTGTACAACAAGCAGATCAGCCCCCGGCTGGCCGCCTTCGTGACCTCCGCGGTCCACAAGGCGACCGCGGACGACGCCCCAACCGTGCTGTGGGCCAGAACCGACCTGTTTGGCCGGGACGCCGCCAGCGACACCGGCATTGCCAGCTGCGGCAAAGTCGGCCCAGCCGGGTCCGACGCCAGCCTGCCGACCGAGTTCACCATGACTGTTGATGAAGTCGTCATCGTCGCCGAAGTGTGCGTCCGCCAGGGCGACGAACTCGTCTACCAGCACCACATCCTGCCGGTCCGTGACGACATCGTACCCCCGGCCCCGGCCTGACATGCAATGCCGACGATGCGCCCAGGCCGGATGAGCCAGGCGTCATCCAACACCACCCGGATTGCGGATAGAAGCCCATGACACACCTCACAGCATTTCTGCACAGCACCGCCGCCGTCGCCACCACCCTCACCGCCGGCATGTTCACCATGCTGAGCCTGGCCGGCATCGCCCTCGTCGGCGACCACCACCAGCTTACCTGGCAGCGTGACCTGCTCCAGGTTGCCTCCGACTCGGCCGGTGTCGCTCTGATGAACGAGATGGAAAGCCTCAGTTGCACCACCATGACCGACGCCCAACTCAACGCCGCCCTCAGCCCCATAGCCAGACGCTACATCCTGTCCAACCTGCCCGCGGGCAAACGCGACCGAGCCGACGAAACCCTGGAAGTCACCCTCACCCCCAACTGCACCGCCGGCACGGTCGGCGTCCACGCCAAGGCCGACCTTGGCGGTGCCGTCTTTGGCCGCTGGCTCTGGGGCAATATCGCCGCCACCTCAGAGACCCGCAGCGGCTTTGAGCAGCTCGAACGCCTGACCGAGGTTGCCCTGGCTATTGATGTCACCAGCTCAATGAGCCGCCTGTCTGGGAGTACCGATTCGCTCCTGACGGTCGTCAAAGGGGCCGCCCTGGAACTCGTCAACATCCTGAACGCCAGCGGTGACGGCTCCGCGGCAATCGGACTCGTTCCCTGGGATGAACAGGTCCGCTTAGGCCCCACCGAGCGAACACACTGGGAAAACAACGGCTGGGCGGTCTACCCAACCCAACGCTGGTATCCCAAGCCCTACTGGACCGTGGGCACCAACTGGAGGAAAACTTACGCCCCCGGCGAGTGGCAGACGCTCCCGGCCACCAAGCCCCAGGCCTGGAAGGGCTGTGTTGAGCAGCGTTCCACCTCCGGCAGCAACCCGCCGGCCTTTTCTTCCGCCCCGCCGGCGGACACACCGTTTACAATGGAGTTCTACAATGTGCCGCCGAACCTGCAACACTTTTACGGCTCTTTCGAGTGTGTCGCTCCCCCAAAGGGGCAGGACTGGTGTTATCACGGTACACCGGGTACGGGCGTTGCAAAGCTGAGCAATGACGATATCCAATATACCTGCGGGCTCCCCCCGCCCCCGATCATACCGCTGACCACCGATACCGGCGCGATACGGACAGCGATCAACGGCTTGCAGGCGGCCGGCAGCGACACCTATTCCGCGGTTGGCGTGACCTGGGCACACCGCCTGCTCGCCCCCTCCTGGCGGTCCGTATGGGGCGGCGGGACCCACCCGGCCGACCCGGCCAACGAGGCCGTGCAAAAAGCCCTGGTCCTGCTCACCGATGGCGCGGATACCCGTCATGCCGGCCATCGGAACAGGGCGTGTACCGCGGCCAAGAACGCCGGCATCAAGATATTTGCCATTGCCGCCATGCCCACCGTTTCGGCGAGCCTGAAAAACTCCCTGACCCAGTGTTCCAGTGCGGCCGATGACCCGGACGGAACCTATGTCTTTGTCAACAACGCCACGCCCGAGACCCTGAAGGACGCCTTTCGCTCCATCGCCCAGCAGTTGAAACGCTTCCGCCGCATCTACTAGAAGAGAGGCCATGACCGAGTTTGAAACCGCCACACTCGCCTTCCAGCAGGCCATGTTAGCCGCCCAGCAGGCGGCCAACGAGCCAAAGTGGACAGAAGTCGTCTCGATCATCGTCACCGGCGTGATCGGCCTCACCCAATGCGCCATTATCTGGTCAGGCATTCGGAACATGCTCCGGGATAGCGACAAACGAGGGAAAGAGCACCAAAAGCGGCACGAGGAAGTCATGGCCGCCTTCGCCCGCCAGGGGGAGGCCGATGCCCGCCGGCACGCCGAGACAATGGAAGCCCTCCGCCAGCAAGGCGAAGCCCTCCGCCAGCAAGGCGAGGCCCTCCGCCAGCAGGGCGAAGCCTTCCGCGATGCAGTCCATCAGCAAGGTGAAGCCTTCCGCCAACAGGGTGAAGCCTTCCGCCAGCAAGGCGAAGCCCTCCGCCAGCAAGGCGAGGCCCTCCGCGTCCTCATTGAACGCACCGACCCTGCTGCACAATCCAGCCTGAACTAGTTTGTAATGTAAGGCCCCATATGATTATGATCACAGTTCTTTGAGAGGAGAAGCATGACCCACATCAGACGCTGCGCCAAAACCGCCCGTCGTTTAGAAGAGAGGCCATGACCGAGTTTGAAACCGCCACACTCGCCTTCCAGCAGGCCATGTTGGCCGCCCAACAGGCGGCCAACGAGCCAAAGTGGACAGAAGTCGTCTCGATCATCGTCACCGGCGTGATCGGCCTCACCCAATGCGCCATTATCTGGTCAGGCATTCGGAACATGCTCCGGGATAGCGACAAACGAGGGAAAGAGCACCAAAAGCGGCACGAGGAAGTCATGGCCGCCTTCGCCCACCAAGGGGAGGAATCTGCCCGCCAAGGGGAGGCCGATGCCCGCCGGCACGCCGAGACAATGGAAGCCCTCCGCCAGCAAGGCGAGGCCCTCCGCCAGCAGGGCGAAGCCTTCCGCGATGCAGTCCATCAGCAAGGTGAAGCCTTCCACCAGCAAGGCGAGGCCCTCCGCCAGCAAGGCGAGGCCCTCCGCCAGCAAGGCGAGGCCCTCCGCGTCCTCATTGAACGCACCGACCCTGCTGCACAATCCAGCCTGAACTAGACGGGACAGCCCCCAATTGCAATGTAAGGCCCTACATGATGTATTCACCGCTCTGTAAGGAAAGGAGAAGAAGCATGACCCGCATCAGACACTACGCCAGAACCGCCCGTCGTTATCTCCGCAACACCAAGGCTGTCTCCGCCCTGGAATACGCCATGCTGGTCGGCGCGGTCGCCCTTGGTCTCGGGGCCGCGGTGGCAGCCTTTAGGCAGGAAATCGTAGACTCACTCACACGCCTCCGGGCTGATATGGCCGCAGGGGTGACAGCCGCGAGAGACCAAGGTGGCAACTCAACCGGCAACTCAACCGGCAACTCAACCGGCAACTCATCCTGAACAGCGGTCCGGGCCGTCGTTGCCTGATCGCGCATCAGGCTGTAGTTATCCATCAGTATGTGATACGCTACAGCCAGTGCCCAAACTCCTATGTGGAATCCTTGTTGCCCTCTTGCTGTGGATGGGAGGGGGCAACAAGACTGCCAACGCCCAGCCGGCAGACCCCGAGCCGACCGGGCAGCCACATATCCCCTCCCCCCTGGAGGGGGAAGGCAGGGGGGACACCCGCTCCGACACAGCCCACACCAACCCCCACAGGGGAGAGGGAGCAAGACCCGGACCACCCCCCCCCCAGACAGCGGGCCACACCTTCCCGTTCCTGCCCCCCCAGAGGCGGAGGGCCAGACAGAGGGGACAGCCGCCGAGCAAGTCATCACCCGTGCCTGGGTGCACGACGACTACGGCCGCATCGTCTTTGACTGGCCCCAGACCGTCAGCTACACCGCCAGCCTGGACGCCAGACTCCTCACCGTGGAGTTTGACCGGCAGATGCACACCGACTTTGCGCCAATCCGCCACCACCTCGGCGCATACATCAGCCAAGCCGTCCTTGACCCCGACGGCCGCACCTTCACCGCCACCCTCACCGGCGACTACCACCTGCGCACCTTCCCCCTGCGCCAAGGCGGCATGACCAAAATTGTCCTCGACCTGCGCAAAGACCACCGCCGAGCCACAGCCGCCTCTCGTTCCCTCCCCTCAGAGGAGGAGGCAGCGGGAACACCCGCTCCCACACAGCCCACCCCAACCCCTCACCCCAGCCCCCAAGGGGAGAGGGAGCAAGACCCGGACCAGACCGCCCCCCCAGAGGCGGAGGGCCGGGCGGAGGGGGCTGCCGCCGAGCAAGTCATCACCCGTGCCTGGGCGCATAACGACTACGGCCGCATCGTCTTTGACTGGCCCCAGACCGTCAGCTACACCGCCAGCCTGGACGCCAGACTCCTCACCGTGGAGTTTGGCCGGCAGATGCACACCGACTTTGCGCCAATCCGCCACCACCTCGGCGCATACATCAGCCAAGCCGTCCTTGACCCCGACGGCCGCACCTTCACCGCCACCCTCACCGGCGACTACCACCTGCGCACCTTCCCCCTGCGCCAGGGCGGCATGACCAAAATTGTCCTTGACCTGCGCAAAGACCACCGCCGAGCCGCAACCGCCTCTCCTTCCCTCCCCTCAGAGGGAGAGGCAGCGGGGACACCCGCTCCCACACAAACCGCGCAAACCACTACCGCTCCTCCTGTAGACCCAGGCAGCCAGGACCGCCCAGGTGTTCCTTCTCCCGAAGACCCCTCACCCCAAACCCCAAGGGGAGAGGGAGCACAGACCCCCGGTACAACGCCACGCACCCCCACTTCCTCCCCCTCAGACAGAGGAACACAAACCGCCAGCCCCACGCCCACAGGCAGCCCGCCCCAGCCACCTTTTCTTCCCTCCCCCCCGGAGGGGAAGGAAGAGCCCGCACCGCCCCACACCGCCCCCCTCCTGACCCTGCCCCTCGGCCACAGCCGCCTGCTGCGCCTTGACGCGCCGGCCGGCTCCGTCTTCATCGGCAACCCCGACATCGCCGATGTCAGCCTCGTTTCCTCCGGCGTCCTGCACCTCGTCGGCAAAGCCATTGGCCGCACCTCAGTCGCCGTACTTGACGCCGCCGGCGAGATGCTGGCCGCCTGGACGGTGGCCACGGTGATTGATGTCGGCCCGGTCCAGACCGCCCTGGAGGGCGCAGAAGCCCTCAAAGGGATCTCCGTCCGGCAGCTCAGCCAAGGCGTTGAACTCAGCGGCACAGTCGCCTCCTCAGCCCAGGCCGACTTGGCCGTGCGGCTGGCCGTGGCCGCCCTGCCGAGCGAGGTTCCCGTCACCAACCGCCTCATCGTCTCCGGCGCACAGCAGGTCAACCTCGAGGTCCAGATCGCCGAGATGAACCGCAGCGTCAGCGAAGCCCTGGGCATCAACTGGGAGATCGTTGACACCCACGCCGGTGGGGGCCAGACAAACCTCTTCATCGGACGCGACTTCCTTGATGAAGAGGCCAGCGAGTTCTTGCGGACGGCTCTGCCCGGTGGCGCGGCCTCGGGGATTTTCACGAACCAGGTTATCGACGGCAGTACGCGGGTCACCGCCATGCTCGACGCCCTGGCCACCGCCGGCCTCGTCAGCGTCCTGGCCCGGCCCAGCCTGACCGCGGTATCGGGCGAAACCGCCAGCTTCTTTTCCGGCGGCGAGTTTCCGCTGCCGGCCGGCTTTGAGGACGGGGCGATCATCTTCACCTATAAGAAGTTCGGCGTCCTGCTCGACTTTGTGCCGACCGTGGTAGACAGCGGGCGGATTGTGCTGACCGTCCGCTCCGAGGTCTCGCAACGCTCCGAGACCGAAGCCCTGCGGGCCGCGGGAGTAGATATCCCGGTCATTGACGGCCGCCGGGCCGAGACCACCGTCGAGGTCGGCAACGGCGAGTCCATCGTCATCGCCGGCCTGTACCGTGACCAGAGCGAATCGCGCGAAAGCGGAGTGCCACTCCTCAAAGACATCCCAATCGTCAACCTGCTGTTCGGCACCCGCTCGGTCCGCTCCAGTGCCACCGAACTGATTATTGTCGTCACCGCCCGGCTGACCGACGCCGCCACCATCCCGCAAGGACGAGATGAAACGTTTCCTCCTGTGGACAACAACCGCGACCAGCCCAGCCCTGGCCGCCGCCTGCGTGGCTATTATTATTAACCCGGCGGGTGCTTTGTGATATGGTGGGCATTGCAGTGGAGCGTGCCGCCATGAGACAAACGACATCCACAACCCTGGCCCTGTGTCTGAGCCTCGCTGCTGCCGGCTGCGCCGTGCTGCCGATGGCCGTAGACCGCACCGCCCTCCCATCAACCCGCGCCGCCCTGGCCGGGCTCAAAGAAGCCCGCACCCAGCTTGACGCCGCCGATACCGTGTACACCACAAACATGAAGGCCGCCGGCCAGCGGCCCAGAGACGCCCACGGCTCAACCTCCGGGGCCTACACCCGCTGGTCCGACGACGAAGTGAAGGAACTGCCGGCTGTCACAACCATCGTCACTGAGTAGCCGGCCGCTCCACACAAACATCACCGCCTGTGGAATACCAGGGCATCATCGAAGCCATTGACCGCCTCAGCCAGCCCACTTGGGTGGACATCTCCGCCCTGCTCATCAGCCTCAGCCAGACCCTCATCCTGGCCGGGGGCCTCCAACTCATGCGCCGCTCTGCCGACCACCGCGACAAGCAGCATCACGAAACCATGACCGCCATGGACAAACAGCACGAAGCCACCATGACCGCCATGGACAAGCAACATGAAGCCACCATGACCGCCATGGAACGACAGCACGAGGAGGATACAAGGCGACACCACGAAACCATGACCGCCTTGCGCGCCCTGATTGAGCGCACCGGCCAGTCCCCTCACTAAGCCCGGCAGCTTGCCGCTTGCCAAGGGAGCACCAGCCTATGGAATACCAGGGCATCATCGAAGCCATTGACCGCCTCAGCCAGCCCACTTGGGTGGACATCTCCGCCCTGCTCATCAGCCTCAGCCAGACCCTCATCCTGGCCGGGGGCCTCCAACTCATGCGCCGCTCTGCCGACCACCGCGACAAGCAGCATCACGAAACCATGACCGCCATGGACAAGCAACATGAAGCCACCATGACCGCCATGGACAAGCAACACCACGAGGACACAAGACGACACGATGAAACCATGACCGCGATGCAACGACAGCACGAAGAGGACACAAGACGACACCACGAAACCATGACCGCGATGGAACGACAGCACGAAGAGGACACAAGGCGACACGATGAAACCATGACCGCTCTGCGCGCTCTGATTGAGCGCACCGGCCAGTCCCCTCACTAAGCCCGCCAACTTGCCGCTTGCCAAGGGAGCACCAGCCTATGGAATACCAGGGCATCATCGAAGCCATTGACCGCCTCAGCCAGCCCACTTGGGTGGATATCTCCGCCCTGCTCATCAGCCTCAGCCAGACCCTCATCCTGGCCTGGGGCCTCCAACTCATGCGCCGCTCTGCCGACCACCGCGACAAGCAGCACGAAGCCACCATGACCGTGATGGAACGACAGCACGAGGAGGACACAAGACGCCATGACCAAACCATGACCGCGATGGAACGACAGCACGAGGAGGACACAAGGCGACACCACGAAACCATGACCGCCTTGCGCGCCCTGATTGAGCGCACCGGCCAGTCCCCTCACTAAGCCCGGCAGCTTGCCGCTTGCAAGGGAGCACCAGCCTATGGAATACCAGGGCATCATCGAAGCCATTGACCGCCTCAGCCAGCCCACTTGGGTGGACATCTCCGCCCTGCTCATCAGCCTCAGCCAGACCCTCATCCTGGCCGGGGGTCTCCAACTCATGCGCCGCTCTGCCGACCACCGCGACAAGCAGCACGAAGCCACCATGACCGTGATGGAACGACAGCACGAAGCCACCATGACCGTGATGGAACGACAGCACGAAGCCACCATGACCGCGATGGACAAGCAGCACGAAGAGGCCATGACCGCGATGGACAAGCAGCACGAAGAGGCCACAAGACGCCATGACCAAACCATGACCGCCCTGCGCGCCCTGATCGAGCGCACCGGCCAGTCCCCTCACTAAGCCCGGCAACTTGCCGCTTGCCAAGGGAGCACCAGCCTGTGGAATACCAGGGCATCATCGAAGCCATTGACCGCCTCAGCCAGCCCACTTGGGTGGATATCTCCGCCCTGCTCATCAGCCTCAGCCAGACCCTCATCCTGGCCGGGGGCCTCCAACTCATGCGCCGCTCTGCCGACCACCGCGACAAGCAGCATCACGAAACCATGACCGCGATGGACAAGCAGCACCACGAGGCCACAAGACGACACGATGAAACCATGACCGCGATGGAACGACAGCACGAGGAGGATACAAGACGCCATGACCAAACCATGACCGCGATGGAACGACAGCACGAGGAGGACACAAGGCGACACCACGAAACCATGACCGCCTTGCGCGCCCTGATTGAGCGCACCGGCCAGTCCCCTCACTAAGCCCGGCAGCTTGCCGCTTGCAAGGGAGCACCAGCCTATGGAATACCAGGGCATCATCGAAGCCATTGACCGCCTCAGCCAGCCCACTTGGGTGGACATCTCCGCCCTGCTCATCAGCCTCAGCCAGACCCTCATCCTGGCCGGGGGTCTCCAACTCATGCGCCGCTCTGCCGACCACCGCGACAAGCAGCACGAAGCCACCATGACCGTGATGGAACGACAGCACGAAGCCACCATGACCGCGATGGACAAGCAGCACGAAGAGGCCATGACCGCGATGGACAAGCAGCACGAAGAGGCCATGACCGCGATGGACAAGCAGCACGAAGAGGCCACAAGACGCCATGACCAAACCATGACCGCCTTGCGCGCCCTGATCGAGCGCACCGGCCAGTCCCCTCACTAAGCCCGGCAACTTGCCGCTTGCAAGGGAGCACCAGCCTGTGGAATACCAGGGCATCATCGAAGCCATTGACCGCCTCAGCCAGCCCACTTGGGTGGATATCTCCGCCCTGCTCATCAGCCTCAGCCAGACCCTCATCCTGGCCTGGGGTCTCCAACTCATGCGCCGCTCTGCCGACCACCGTGACAAGCAGCATCACGAAACCATGACCGCCATGGACAAGCAACATGAAGCCACCATGACCGCCATGGAACGACAGCACGAAGCCACCATGACCGCGATGGAACGACAGCACGAGGAGGACACAAGGCGACACCACGAAACCATGACCGCCTTGCGCGCCCTGATTGAGCGCACCGGCCAGTCCCCTCACTAAGCCCGGCAGCTTGCCGCTTGCAAGGGAGCACCAGCCTATGGAATACCAGGGCATCATCGAAGCCATTGACCGCCTCAGCCAGCCCACTTGGGTGGACATCTCCGCCCTGCTCATCAGCCTCAGCCAGACCCTCATCCTGGCCGGGGGTCTCCAACTCATGCGCCGCTCTGCCGACCACCGTGACAAGCAGCATCACGAAACCATGACCGCCATGGACAAGCAACATGAAGCCACCATGACCGCCATGGACAAGCAGCACCACGAGGACACAAGACGACACGATGAAACCATGACCGCTCTGCAACGACAGCACGAGGAGGACACAAGACGACACGATGAAACCATGACCGCTCTGCGCGCTCTGATTGAGCGCACCGGCCAGTCATCCTGAATAAGCCCGGCAGCCGGCGAATCCTGATATGGAAGCACCCGACAACAACGAAATCCGCGCCTTTGCCGGAGACCCGGCCACCGAAAAGGTGCTGAACGAGGCCCTGGCCGGCCGCGGCGCACAGGTGCAGCGCGGCGATATTGTTACGGCCATCAAGACCCTGGCCAACTCGGTTTCACCCCGCTTGATCTTTGTTGATCTCGACGGCAGCGAGTTTCCGGCCGGGCGTATCCACGAACTGGCCGGCGTGGTGGAACTGGGTACCCTGGTAGTGGCTATCAGCTCCAACGACACGGCCCGCTTCACCCGCGAACTGCTGGCCTACGGGGTCAGCGACTACCTGCCCAAGCCGGTCACGGTCAGCGATATTCACGACGCGATGACAACCGCCCTCAAAAGCGACGACGGCCCGACCCGCTTGTACGCCGGACGGGTCATCGCCTTTGCCGGATGCGGCGGCAGCGGGGCCACCACCCTGGCCGCGGTGACGACCCGGACCGCGGCCAGCCAGGGCAGCTATGTGTCGGCGCTTGACCTGGAGCGGACCTCCGGGGCGCTGCCGCTGATGCTCGATGTTGAGCCGGCCCGGGGTCTCGAAGAAGTGCTTGACAACGCCGCCAGCGCCGAGCCGAACCCCGACCTGATTGACGGCGTGCGGACCGCGGCCTCGCCCCGCATCTCGGTCTACGGCTACCGGGCCGGCGACAGCCTGCCCCCGCAGCCGGCCGCGGGGGCAGTCCAATGGCTGACCGAACAGCTTGCCAACCGCTCGCACCTCGTTATTGTAGACGGCATGACCGATACCGATACCCTGGTCTCGCTCTTTGAGCACGCCGACGAGCGGGTCCTGGTCTATGAACCGACCCTGGTCAGCCTCAACCGGGCCGTCCACCGCCTGGCCCTGCTGGGCAAGGACCGCTCAGTCATCCTGGTCGAGAGCCACACCCGGGCCAGGAAAAGCGCTCTGGCCGGCGACGAAATCCGCTACGCCCTGGCCGGCCGCAACCCCGATGTGACGATTCCGTTTGAACCGGCCCTGCCGGCGGCGACCAATCACGGCTGGCCAGAGCGCAACCTGAGCAAGAAGTATCGCGCGGCCCTTGAGCAGTTTGTCAGCAGTCTGACGCGCCAGGCGGTGTCGCTGGCGCAAGAGAGGGATGAGGGATGAGTGTTTGAAGACCCCCCTCCCCAGCCCTCCCCCTCACGGGGGGAGGGAATTGAACCACTCAGCAAGGAGAGACAATGGCACGCAGCCTTTTTGGACGCCGGCCCAAGACGGCCTCGGAACAGGCCCGGGAACACAAAAGCGCTGAGCCGGTCCAGGACCGCGGGGACGCGCCGGCAGTCGCCGAGCCGGTCGAATCCATCGCCCCGGTCCGCACCTCAACCGACTCGAGCCTGATCGCCGACAAGGCCGCGGAGTTACACCCGGTCATTGTCCAGAACCTCGATATGGCCAAGGCCGCTGAACTGGACCGTGACGCGCTCGCCGTCCAACTCCGGGCCTTTCTCGATCAGGATGACTCCCCTGCCGCGGAGTTGACCCCGCTTGACCGCCAGAAGGTCGTCAGCCGGCTGGTAGACGACATCAAGGGGCTTGGCCCGCTGGAGCCGCTGTTCAATGACCCGCATATCTCCGACATCCTGGTCAACGGCACCAAGTCGGTCTATGTCGAACGCCGGGGCAAGCTGGAGCCGGTAGACATCCGCTTCCGCGACGAGCAACACCTGCTGAACATTGCCCAGCGCATCGCCGGCTGGGTTGGCCGACGGGTAGACGAGGCCAGCCCGATGGTGGATGCTCGCCTGCCCGACGGCAGCCGGGTCAATATCATTATTCCGCCGCTGGCCCTTGACGGGGCGGCCATCTCCATCCGCCGCTTTGTGGTCAAGGGCATCGGCCTCGAAGAAATGGCCGCCCGTCATACCTTCACCCCCGTCATGGCTACACTGCTCCAGCTGTGCGTCAAAGCCCGGCTGAACATCCTGATTGCCGGCGGTACCGGGGCCGGCAAGACGACCTTCATGAACGCCCTGTCGCGCGAGATCAGCCATACCGATCGGCTCGTGACCATCGAAGACTCGGCCGAACTCCAACTCCAGCAGCCGCATGTCGTCCGGCTGGAAACGCGCACCATGAGCGCCGAGGGCACGGGCGAGGTCACGATCCGGGAGTTGCTGATTAACGCCCTGCGGATGCGGCCCGACCGGATCATTGTCGGTGAAGTCCGGGGCGAAGAAGCCAACGAAATGTTGCAGGCGATGAACACCGGCCACCCCGGCTCCATGTGTACCGTCCACGCCAACAACCCCCGTGACGCGCTGATGCGGCTGGAGAATATGCTGATGATGACCGCCAGCAACATGCCGCTGATGGCCATCCGACGACAGATTGTGTCGGCCCTTGATATCATCGTCCAGATGGCCCGGCTGCGCTCCGGCCACCGCTGTGTGACCAGCATCACCGATGTGGCCGGGCTGGAAGGCGAGATCGTCACGACCGAAGAGATGTGGCGGCGGAGGCCGGGCGAGGCGCATGTGTTTGAGGGCGCGGGCCGTCAGCCCTCGTGGATGGAAGCGGTGGAGGCCGCCGGCCTGCGGGCCGAACTGATGGAAGTGCTCCAGGAGAGCGGAGCCAAGGTGGAGGTTGCGGCATGACCCCGGTGGTGCTTGTCGCCTGTGTGGTGGGCGTGCTGATCCCGCTCGTGGTCGTCCTGGCGATGGCCGGCAGCCTGATGCTGGCGCTGATCAGCGGGCTGACCGCCCTGCTCGTCGTCGCCCTCGGCGTCATCCTGTGGCTCGATAGCCGCAATGAGCGCAAAGCCCTTGACCGCCGGCTGCGGCGGGTGGCCGCCCCGCTGAGCGGTGAGGCCCAAGCCGACGGTGAGGCCCCGGTCGAGATCAGCGTCTTCCGCCAGCAGCGGGCCAACTCCTGGCTGCTGGACCGGATTGAGCACAAGTTCTCCATGCTGGAGGCCGACAAAGCCCTGCCCAAAGCGCTCGGCCTGGCCGGACTGGCCGGCCTCGTGGTCTGTATCGTGGCACTCTTCACCCGCTTTGGACTGGCCTCGGGCGTGGCGCTGGCCCTGCTCAGCTGGCTGGCGGCCAGCTATGCCGTGTTGGCCCTCCAGGACTCCCGCCGGCGGGCCGAGTTTCTGCGGCTCTTCCCCGAGGCCGTAGACCATGTGGTGCGCCTGATGCGGGCCGGCCTGCCCTCAACAGAAGCCATCGCCGCGGTAGCCGATGAGGTCCAGCCGCCGGTCAGCAAGGTGTTGGGCTCAATCAAGGAAGGCACAGACGCTGGCCTTGACCCAGAGACCGTCATCCGTGGCACTGCGGCCCGGGTGCGCATCTCCGAGTTTACCCTGTTTGCCTCCGCGGTGTGCCTGCAACGGACGACCGGCGGGGCGATCTCGGGCACGCTCGGCAATCTGTCGGCCACCCTGCGCGCCCGCCGTGAAACCACCCTCAAGGCCCAGAGCGCCACCGCCCAGACCCGGCTGACCCTGATGATTATCGCCGCGATTCCGGTCGCGGTACTGGCCTTTCAGCATCTCACCAACCCGGAGGCGGTCGAAATCCTGTTCTCTACCGACTCGGGCACCAGCCTGCTACGCTACGGCATTGGCGGTGTCGTCCTTGGGCTGATCGTAGCCCGCAGCCTGGCCGCCCGCGTCGTCCGCTGAGAAGGAGTGAACCTGTCGCCAGATCGAGAGGACGGCGATACCTTCACTCCCGAGACGGAGGAGCCCCCTATGTTCATCCTGCTGATCCTTGGTGTTGGCCTGCCTGTTATGGCGGTCTCAGGCCGTCTGGCGTGGCAGGAGGTCCACCGGAGCAAGGTGCTTGACCGTCGGCTGAGGCGGGTACGGACCCGGGCCCGGGCGGTCCATGATGAACCCAGGACCCGCGCCCGCGGCACAGCCTCGGGCCGCCCCCTGCACCTGAAGGTCTTGTTTGGCGTCCTCAAGTCTACCTCCATGCTGGTCCCGGTCGGGATTGACGAGCGGGAAAAACTGCGCCGCCTCCTCGGCAAGGCCGATTTCCGACAGGCCGACGCCCTGTCGGTGTTCATGGCCATCAAGCTCGTCGTCACCCTGGCCGGCGGCCTGCTGACCGGCTTCTGGGCGGCACACAGTGAGTTGCTGGGGAGTTATACCCTGCTGATTATCATGGCCGGGCTGTTTGGGGCGGTGATCGGCGGGATGCTGCCCGAGATGGGCCTGCGCTATCTGGTCGCCCGCCGGCACCGCAGAATGGTCGCCGCCCTGCCCGACGCCCTTGACCTGCTGACCCTGTGCCTGGAATCCAGCCTGACCTTTGATCGCTCGCTGACCAGGGTTGCCCAGGAGCTCGGGTCGCTGACCCCCGACCTGGCCCGGGAGTTCAGCCAGGTTGAGGCCGAACTCCGCATTGGGGCTGACCGCAAGACCGTCCTGAATGACCTGTACGCCCGGACCGAAATAGAGGGGCTGCGCGACCTGGCCACCGCCATTGTGCAGGGCGAGCGCTATGGCACACCGCTCACCCAGTCCATGCAGAACATTGCCGCCAGCGAGCGCCTCCAGCGGGCGGCCCGCATCGCCGCCCAGATTGAGCGCCTGCCGGTGCTGATGAGTATGCCCATGCTGCTGCTGGTGACGCCGGGCACGATTCTGCTGGTTGCCGGGCCGGGTGCCCTGATGGCCCTTGAGGCCCTGCGCAGCTTGAACGGCTAGGCCGGCGGTCTATTCGGCCAGCAGCACCTCTTCCCGGCTGGCACCGCGGTAGACCTGAACACGGACCGGTTCCTCTTGCTCGGAGGGCAGGAGCATGGCGACGCCGCTCTGTGGACGGCGGCCTGAGCGGCCGGACCGGCTGAGCGGGCGCAGCGCCAGCGACAGGCTCCCCTGGCTGGTGGCCAGCACCAGCCGGTCGGCCTCCAGGGGCAGGACTTCGAGCGTCACCGTCTGGCTGGCATCCCGCCGGCCGCCTTCGCCGTCCTGGGGCTGGGCCTCGCCGGCAACAGGCTCCACCCGCCGGTTGACGGCCACCACCCGGATATTTTCCAGGACCGTCCGGCTGACGGCGCTGAGCGGGTTGGCTCTATCGGTCTGCATGGTGAAGATGACATCGACCCGGTCGCCCGGCGAGATGAGGCCGGCGTGACTCGTCTCCTGGTTGACCGTAATGGTCACGGCCCGGCGGTTGGGCGCGAGCGCCGCGGCCAGAAACCCGTCCTGGCCGGACCGCACCAGCTGCGTCCAGGTGAGCGGCTGACCGGCCAGCAGTTGCTTGCGCACCACCGAGCCGACCAGCTCCGACAGGCTGGTCTGGTCACGGCGCAGGTGATCCGAACGGACGGCCGCGGCCTCGATCGGTACGGCGACGATATCGGTGGCAGTCAGCAGTGCGCCGACCTCCAGGTTGCGGTCCGCCGCCCACACATCAACCGGCGGGGGCGGCGGTTCGGCCGGCGGGGGTGGCTGTGCTTCCACGACCTGCTCGGCCGGCGGCTCGGCCGGCCGTTCGCCAAAGTACAGCCACACGCTGATCACCAGGGCGATGACCGGGACGATCCCCAGCAGCACAATCAGCAGCACGGAACGATAGCGTCGCATAGGCGTGTCAGGCGGAACATGCGCGTGAACTCAGCACGACAATGGCCGGCGGGGCAATGGCAACGGCCAGCGGCAGGTTGGACCGCAGCCGGCGGGTGGCGGCCAGCGGCAGCAGGCTGAGCAGGCCAAGGCCAAGGCTGAGCAGGCCAAGGCCGGCCAGAAACAGACTGATATCGAGCGGGCCGACCCACAGGCCGGCACCGGCCAGCAGCTTGCCGTCGCCGCCGCCGAGTGCGCCTGCGGCAAACAGGCCAAAGCCGACCAGCAGCAGGACCACGGCGGTGGCCAGATGTGCCCACAGCAGGGGGCCTTGGTCGGCGACGCCGGCATACACGCCAAACACGGCCAGCAGCCCGGCCGGCACCCGGTCGGGGATGGAGCGGAAGCGCAGGTCATACACGGCCGCGGCCCCGAACAGCGTGCAGCCAGTCAGCAGCAGGCCGGTTTCAAGCACGGGGTTTCCTCACCATCGTGTCATTGTGGAGAGCAGGGGCCGGAAAATCAATGCCACGCCCCTGGGGACTGCACAAGAAAAAAGGGGTGGAATACCCCACCCCTTTTCCCAGTGGAAGTCAGGCGGAGGCTCTTATTTTCCCAAGGCGGCCAAGTTGCTGGTGGTATAGGTGGAATCGGGAAAGCCCAACTCGTACTCGGTGTAGTAGCCCTTGGACTGCACGTCAAAGACGCTGCCCCGGTTCTGGCGGACATCCTCGCCCACGCCCCAGAAGGGGTGACGGACGGTCATATCCCGATCCGGCGTGTAGCCCATTTTGTCCATCCAGATGATGGTCTTCCAGTATTCGCCGGCCCGGTCGTACAGCGTCGTCCAGTAGGCCCAGTAGGCGTGTTTGTCGATATACAGAATCCGCCGGCCATAGGCATAGTAGGGGTCTTTGGGCGTTGCTTCAACCACCCAGCAGGTCCGTTTGGCCAGTTTGAGGTTGGTCGGTGCCCAGGCTTTGCCGGTCCAGCCCGGGGTTTCATAGCCGTGCATGACCCGCTCTTCGGGCGACCAGGTGATGCGGGCGACCTGACCCTGCGGAATCTGGCCCTTGTTGGCGATATTGGCATCGTTGGAGGGCAGTTTTTTCGGCGAGGGAGGACCCGGCAGCATGGGCTTTTCGATGCCGGTCGGCGCAATGGGCACGAGCATGTCCTGGATGCCGATCAGGTTCCAGTTCATATACTGGATTTTCCCGGCCCAGCCGTAGGGATCGTCACGGGCGATGATGGAGCCGAACAGCCCTTCGGACGAGTTTGAGGCGGTCAGCCGCCGCACCCGGCGGATGGTGGGAACAAAGGCCCAGATGGACTGCCATTTCTCGGGGTCGGTGAACCAGTATTCGAGGGTCGAGACCCCTACCACGTCGTAGGGAGCCACCCCGAAGATGATGTCTTTGAGGTAGGTTTCGTCCGGGTTGTCGATCGGACCGGAGTGCCGCCCGATATACCAGGTGGCGTAGGCACCGAATTCGACCGAACGGTCAAACCCCTGCGGCGTATACCATTTGATGGACAGGAACCAGTACACGTCGTCGATCTGAAATCGCGCGACCTGGTGGTTGTACATGATTTTGTAGGGGATGGTGCGATCCTTGGCCAGTTCGTCTTGCCAGCTGTCTGGGGACAGCGAGGCGCTGAGACCCGGAAACGGAAAGCCGTACCAGAACTTTGGCCAGCTCTGGCTGGCCGTCTCGTACATGTGGCCCGAGTCGGTCACATAGTATTTGCCGCCGTTGGCCTCGGAGCCGGATTTGAACTTGGCGCTGTACTGGAACTGCTCGTCTGTGACCTCAATGATCTCCGCGGCATAGTCGCCGGCACAGAACTTTTCAGTCACAAAGTCCGGCAGCATACTGCGGGCCTGCTCGCAGTTTGATTGGTCAAGCGTATCGCCCGGCTTGAGTTCGGCCAAGGCGGGCACTGCCAGAAGCGCAAGCGCACCAGCGAGTCCCACGCTGGTGAAACGGGAAAAAGACATGGGGAATCCTCCTTGTTGGTGTGATGACAGATCGGGGGATGGGTATCACGAAGGGGGATCACGGCCCGGATTGGACGGGAGCGTAGTCATGCTTGAGTCAATCCCTGCCGGTCAGGCTTTATTCCCGTTTCTCTTTTGGCCTATAGTCTTGTGTCCTGTGGGAGATCGCGTGTGGCCAGGCGGCTGTTCAGTATTGACCTGCGATCATTGGCCGTGTTTCGGATAGCTCTCGGCGGTCTGCTGCTGGCTGACCTGTGGGTCAGAAGCCAGGACTTGGCGGCCCATTATACCGACTGGGGCGTACTGCCCCGCGATGTACTGGCCGCCCATTTTACCCGTCCGCTGTCCCTGTTCTCGCTGCATCTGGTCAGCGGCTCGGCCTTCTGGCAGGCGACGCTCTTCATCATCGCCGGTGTTGTTGCCTGTGGCCTGGTGGTTGGCTTTCGCACGCCGATGGCCACCTGCGCTTCATGGTTGTTGCTGATCTCGCTCCAGGCCAGAAACCCGAGGGTGCTGCACGGCAGCGACGAACTGCTGTGTGTGTTGCTGTTCTGGAGCCTGTTTGTTCCTTTGGGGGCGCGTTGGTCGCTCGACAGCCTGATCCGGCGGGCCGGGGACGAGGGGCCCCATATTGAGCGGCTGCCGACCAGCGTGTGCTCGGTGGGCGCGGCCGGCCTGCTGCTCCAGGTCTGCACGGTGTACTGGTGTACGGCTGGCCTGAAATCGTGGGACGTGTGGTGGGGCGAGGCCAGTGCGGTGTACCGCACCCTGAACATTGACCATATTGTCACCCCGTTTGGCCGCTGGGTGCTCGGGTTGCCTGCCCTGACGGCCCTGCTGAGCCGGGCGGTTATTGTCCTGGAGTTCCTGGGCCCGTGCCTGGCCTTTGTGCCGTTTTTTACCCCGCAGCTGCGTCTGGCTGTGATTGGCACGTTTTTCGGCTTTCATCTGGGCATTGCCGCCTGCACGGATATCGGCCTGTTTCCGTATGTCAGCATGGTCAGTTGGCTGGTCTTTGTGCCGGGGCTGGTGTGGGGGCACGGCCGGCCGGGGCCGGCCGTGCGCACTTCAAGGCCGGCTCAGGTCGCGGCGGCCTTCTTTGTGGTGTATATCGCCTTGTGGAACCTGCGCGGCCTGGAGGCCACCTCGGCTGTACGCCGGATTTTCCCCTGGTGGGCCAGCCCGGTCGGCTATGTGCTGCGCATTGACCAGCACTGGAACATGTTTTCCCCGTGGCCGCTTATGGATGACGGCTGGTTCGTGATGCCCGGCCGGCTGGCTGATGGCCGGGTCGTTGATGTGTGGACCGCCGGCCCGGTGGGCTGGGAGAAGCCGGCCGAGCTCCGGGTCTGGTATCCTCACGATCGGTGGTGGAAATTCATGGAAAATATGTACCCTGGACAAAAGAACCGGAAAGCCGCCCTGGGGGCCTTTGCCGGCTGGGTGTGCCGGGTCTGGGACGCGCGGGGGCAGCCGCTCGCTCGCTTCCAGATATTTTTCATGCAGGAAACCACCCTGCCCGACTATCAGACCACCCGACCCGAAAGGAAACTGCTGTGGACCCACAGTTGCGCTGAGCAGGCCGGCCGTTCTGAAGTGTTGCCCCAGCAATAAGGAGCCAGCCTTGCCTTCACAACCAGTCCGCCGAACCGGAAACCCGAAACGCCGCCTGTATGCGGGCGACAGACAGGCTCTTGCCAGCGTGGCGCAAGGCGCACGCTATACCGGAAGCCCCCTGCACAAACGCAATCCGGGCGATTTTGGTCTGGAGTCGCGGAGCCAGCCCAGGCCCGACAAGACCTTGTGCGATGGCAGTGGTATTTTCTCCCAGGCAGAAGCGCAAGGTCTGCTGGAAGAAGGAATCCGCCGTGGCGCTGTCAGCGAGCAGTGGCGGAACGGCTGGCCACAAAATGTCTGGGCTGTTATACAGGGCAATGTTCTTGAAGCAGTGCTGGAAAACCAGGAGAGCGGCACCTATCACGGCTATCCGCTCCAGGCAGACGATCCGATGAGAGCGCGCATTCTCGACTTCTGGAAATGACCCCATGCCACCGAATTTCGAGATACAAGCGAATTGGATTCCGGGCGAATTTGAACGGGACGACATCGCCGCGACTATGGCCGAGATAGGCATTAAGCTTAATGGGACCGTCATGGAAATTGAGGATATCGGGTCTCGTTCCGTTCGTCCGACCGTCAGGCTTTCGGCTTTGCCGCTGGCCCTGTGGTTCGCCTCTTCCTGGTGGAGACTCCGGTGGGAGGGCATGCCCAGCGGGGCCAGGCGGCCGACATCATGGCGTATGGCCCACCGAGATGCCGGCCGCCGGCCACGGGTTCATCTGGCCGGCGGTCTCTTTCGGGTCCGACGGAAACTCCATTGAGGTCCGCTGCGTCCCAACCGTCTGCTCGGATTCCGAACTGATACGCTACCTGTCCGCTCTCCAAGCCAGTATTGGAGCCACAGAATTTGAAAAGGTCGTTGACGGATTCGTCCACCTTGTGATTGAGCGGCTTCGCGTTTTTGGTCGGAACAGTTCCGGGCTAGCCGAGTTGTGGGCAGAGGTGCGGACCGAAAGAGCCGACACGGACCTGTCCGAGTATCGCAAAATAGAAGCGCTGCTGGGCTTTGACCCCGACGAGGCCCCAGGCGAGCTTATTGGCAGTCTGATATCCATGTTTTCAACAGCCGGACGGGGGGCAATCGCCGAGATTGCGGCTCTGGGTGGCCGAAGAGAGGCAGCCGGCACGGTTCAGAAACTGAAAGACATATCGACAACTGATGGGGTGCAGGCCAGAATGGCGGAGGAGATCGAACGGGTCAGGGCGGAGTACACTCTGAATGCACCCGGTCCACCCTGGCATCTTGGCCGGAACGCAGCGAAGCGGCTGCGGGCCGCGGCCAGCCTTGGAGACTCCCGGCTCGACGACAGAGACCTGGACCAATTCTTCGGCACATCAATTTTTCCTGAGCACGACAGCAGCCCGGACCGCCCGCCCATCGGGTTTGCGGTCCGTCGGGCTGGGCCAAGCGAGGTCAGTCTGCATTTTCGGAAACCCCACCGCGAGGGGCGACGCTTTGAAGCGGCCCGTTTTATTGCTGAGGGGATATTTGCGCCGGCCGAAGACAGGTGGCTGCCCGTTTCGGACTCAAAAACATACCGCCAGAAGGTCCAACGTTCTTTCGCCGCCGAGTTTCTCGCGCCCCTGTCAAGCCTTCAGTCTTTTCTCAACGGCGACTTTTCGCCTGATACCACCAACGAGGCGGCCGCGCATTTTGGTCTCTCACAGGTAGCCATACGGAGCCACTTGGCGAACCACGGTATTATCCGACCAGACGAGGTATCGGTCTGACCGGCGTCTTTTTAAGGAGGACATCTATGGCCTATCGTCCAACCCTGATGGGAACGCGGGGCATGGTTGCCACCGAACATTATCTGTCAACCCAGGCCGGGCTGCGCCTCTTGCAGGCCGGCGGCAATGCGTTTGACGCCGCGGTAGCGGCCACTCTGGCCGAGGGCGTGCTGAATCCGCATATGCACACGTTTGGCGGGGAGATTTCGGCCCTGGTATATAGCGCGGCTGACAAGCGCGTGGCGGCGATTAACGGCAATACCGTTGCGCCCCGGGCGGCAACGATTGAGTGGTTTCAGGAGCGCGATATGCCGCTTATTCCGTTCAACGGGGTTGAGGCTGCCGGCGCGTGCGGCGCACCTGATGCGCTGCTTGGAGTCCTGCGGCGCTTTGGCACGCTGAGCTTCCGCCAGGTTGTGGAACCGGCCCTGGAGTTGGCCGAGGGCGGCTTTCCGCTCCATCACGCGCTACGCGGGCCTGCCCCGGCGTATATGCGGATGGATTTCTCGATTGCCGGCAATGCCAAACGGTTTCGTAGCCAGTGGCCGTCTTCGGCCAAGGTCTATTTGCCCCAGGGCCGGCTGCCCGATGTGGGGGACATCCTCAAAAATCCAGACCTGGGCCGGACCTTCCGGCGCTTGATGGACGCCGAGCAGAACGCCCAGGGACAGGGGCGTGAGGCCGGTCTGGAAGCGGCCCGGGACGCCTTTTACCGCGGGGAGATTGCGCAGATCATTGAGGAGCACAGCAGAGCCCACGGCGGGCCGCTGCGCGCCCACGACCTGGCCGGGTTTCGCGCCACGGTTGAGGAGCCGGTCTCGTATACCTACCGCGGCTACGAGGTGTATAAATGCGGGCCGTGGAGCCAGGGGCCGGTGTTCCTGCAACAACTGGCCCTGCTGGAGGGCTATGACCTCAACAGCCTCGGCCATAACAGCGCCGACTACATCCATACGGTAGTCGAAAGCCTGAAGCTGGCCTTTGCCGACCGCGAGCAGTATTACGGCGACCCGAAGTGTGTCGATGTCCCGCTCAAGAGCCTGCTGTCCAAAGAGTACGCGGCGCAACGGCGCATCCTGATCGATCCCCACCACGCCTCCCACGATCAACGTCCGGGTAATCCCCACACCGGGGGGGCGTTGCTGGAAGGGGAGGAGATTTTTGCCGCACGGAACTGGGGGCCAGGGACGGTGTATGTGACGGTGGTCGATGCCCAGCGCAATATGGCCTCGTTTACCCCCAGTGGGGCCTGGATTCCGTCTTCGCCGGTGATTGACGGCCTTGGTTTCCCGCTGGGCACCCGGGTTCAGACCTTCTTTCTTGACCCGCGCCATCCCAACGCCCTGGTTCCGGGCAAACAACCGCGCACAACCCTGACGCCGAGCCTGGTGCTGCGCAACGGTGAGCCGTGTATGGTCTTTGGCACGCCCGGGGGCGACCAGCAGGATCAGTGGACCCTGCAATTCTTCCTGAATGTGGTCGATTTCGGCATGGAGGTCCAGGAGGCGATTGAAGCCCCGCGCTTCTCCTCGGCCCATTTTCCGTCGAGCTTCTTCCCGCATAACGCCGTCCCCGGCCTGCTGCGGCTCGAAGGCCGTATCCCAGACCGGGTCCGCCAGCAGCTTGAGGCCCGGGGCCACCACCTTGAGATCAAGGAAGACTGGAGCGAGGGCGATGTGCTTGGCATCTGCGTTGACCTCAAGCGCGGCATTGTCAAGGGCGGGGCAGACCTGCGCGGTGAGCAGAGCAAGCGTATGCCGTCGTATGTCATGGGCTGGTAGACCGCCGCGGCCCGGCATTTTTCTTGACACATCGGGGGCCAGGGAGTAGGCTGGGTCAGCCTGTGGCCCTCGGGTTCGCAGCAACGCACATGTTCGGGACGGAATCATGGCGGTCTATACCGTCCTCAATCGAAGAACGCTGGAGCGCCTCCTCAAACCCTATCAGTTGGGCGAGTTGTCCGCCTACAGCGGCGTTGCGGCCGGGTCTGTCCATACCTCCTACCGTCTCGAATCCGGCAAGGGGAAGTTCTTGCTCAAGATCGACGAGCTCAAGGACGCCGAGCAGGTGCGACGCGAGATTGAACTGTTAGCCTTTCTGCGGACCAAGGGCATCGCCTGTCCGCGGCCGATTGCCGACCACAACGGACAGCTGCTGCGTGAGGACAAAGGCAAAGCGGTGTCCGTGTATGCTGCTCTGTCTGGCAAAGAGCGCACCGCGGAGCAAATGAGTCCCGAGCATATGTACCAGGTTGGCAAAACCCTCAGCCGCCTCCACCTAGCCGGACAAGACTATAAACCCAGCCTGGAGAACCGCTTCAGCTTTGCCCGGATTCGAGACCTCTACCTCCACATGCGCCTCCCGGCCCATCTGAAACAACTCAAACACACCCTCGACGACGAGCTGGCCCACCATGAAGAGTATCTCGAGGAGCGGCTGCCAAGCGGCATTATTCATGGCGGCCTGTTTGCCGACAACCTGCTCTTCCGCGGCAAAAAAGTGTCCGGTGTCCTTGATTTTGAGGCCGCCGGCCAGGGAAAACTGATCGCCGATGTGGCCACAGCGGTCAACGCGCTGTGTTACCTGGATGGCCGCTATCATCTCGATCGCTTCAGCGCCCTGATTGACGGCTATCAGGAAGTTCGGACCTTATCTCTGGTCGAGTGGGACGCCTTTCCCAATGAGTTGCGGTTTTCTGCCCTGCGTTTCACTGTCACCCGGCTGCAACATGTTGTCTTGGGCAGCACGAACCGGAAGCGGCCGGTCCACAAGGACTATCACGAGTTTCTGGACCGCTTGCACATCTTACGCCGCGAGCGTCCGGGCGGTATGGACAAGCTGCTGCTGGCCATGGCGACCGGCTACGACTATCGCAAGTACCAGAAGGTCCAGTAGGTCATGTTCAGAAAGATTCTGATTGCCAATCGCGGGGAAATTGCCGTCCGCGTCGCCCGCAGCTGCCGCGAGATGGGGATCGCGACCGTTGCGGTGTATTCCGAAGCCGACCTGTCTTCTCCGCACCTGTACGCGGCTGACGAGGCGGTGTGCATCGGCCCGGCACCGGCGACCGACAGTTATCTGAACGGCGGGGCGATTCTTGCCGCGGCCCGCCAAACCGGGGCCCAGGCGATTCATCCCGGCTACGGTTTTCTTTCGGAAAACGCCGCGTTTGCCAAACAGGTGCATGAGGCCGGCTTGACCTTTATCGGCCCGGCTCCGCAATCCCTGTCGGCCGTTGGCAATAAAATTTTTGCCCGCCAGACCGTGGCCGCGCTCGGCGTGCCGGTTATTCCTGCGCTGGAACAGCCGTCCGCCGAGCCGGCGATGCTCAAAGAACAGGTGGCCGCGCTCGGCTATCCGCTGCTGATTAAAGCCGCGGCCGGGGGCGGTGGCAAAGGTATGCGCATTGTCCGCAGCCAGGACGATCTGGACGAGGCGCTGGCAGCCGCTCAGCGTGAAGCGGCCGCAGCCTTTGGCGAGGGCACGGTCTATATTGAGCACTACCTGGAAAAACCCCACCATGTTGAGGTCCAAGTGCTGGGCGACCAGCACGGGACCCTGATCCACCTCGGCGAGCGGGAATGCTCAATTCAGCGTCGCTATCAGAAAATCTTTGAAGAAACGCCCTCGCCCGCCGTGTCGGAGCAGTTGCGGGATGAGATGACCCGGGCCGCCCTGGCTGTAGCCCGAGCCGCGGGCTATTACAACGCCGGCACCGTAGAGTTCATCCTTGACAGGCAGGACCGTTTTTACTTCCTGGAGGTCAACGCTCGACTCCAGGTTGAACACCCGATTACGGAGTTAGTCACCGGCCTTGACCTTGTCCGCGAGCAGATCCGCATTGCCGCCGGCGAGGCGATCGGCTTCGGTCAGGACGAGGTGCAGCCCAGCGGCCACGCCTGTGAGTGTCGGCTGTACGCCGAAGACCCGGCCAACGGCTTCCTGCCCGCTCCGGGTCCGGTCCTGGCCTGGCAGCCACCGAGCGGACCCGGCGTGCGGGTTGATGCGGGGGTGGAGTTGGAGAGCCAGGTCAGCGTGTATTACGATCCGCTGATTGCCAAGCTCTCAACCTGGGGGCAAGATCGCGAGCAGGCACGCCACCGCATGCAGGCCGCCCTGCGCCAGTGCGTGGTACTTGGCCCGATCACAAACGGGCCGTTTCTGCTTGACCTGTTGGCCCATCCGGCGTTTATTGCCGGACACACCCATACCGGCTTTCTGACCGACTACTTCCAGAACTGGCAACCGGATACGGGCACCCATCGGTCGGTCGCCGCCCTGGCCGCGGCCCTCGGCCGGCCTGGGCCGGCCGAGGCGACGCATGCCCACACCCCCCCACCCAGCCCCTGGACCCAGCTCGGCGGCTGGCGTGTAGGACAGTAGCCGATGAAGACCACCCTGTACGCCCAGGACGAGGCGCTGGTCCTTGACTACACCCAAAGCGGAGACCTGTTCGAGTTCAGCCTGAACGGGCAGACCGGGCAGGCGCGGCGGATCTCGGTCCGCGACGGAGCGGTCACGCTCCTGGTCAAGGCGGACGATGCTGACCATCTGAGCAAGAAGAACTCATCGTCCACTTTGCTTGACGGCCGAGCGGTCCAGGCCCATGTTGCCACCCACGGCGACCGCATTCTGGTCGCCATTGAGGGCCGGGTGTACGAATTTCGCACAGCCCAAGACGCCCGCCGGCGCAAAAGCCAGGCCGGCGGCTGGGAGCCCGACATCCGCTCTCCCATGCCGGGCAAAATCCTTGAAGTACGGGTTGAAGCGGGCGATGAGGTCCAAGCCGGCCAGAGCTTGCTGGTGCTCGAAGCCATGAAAATGGAAAACACCCTGGTCAGCGAAGGAAAGGCCAGGGTGAAAACGATTCACGTCGCGCCCGGAGAGCCGGTTGAGGTGGGCCAGGTGTTGATTGAACTGGAGCCTCTTGACGACATGATCGCTTCCTGATCCGAAGGGCAGCATCGTTCACTCTGCATCCCGCGTTCAGGGTCATCCCAGCCTGTCCCCAACCCCAAAGCCGCTTTGCCTGGCCACCTCTGCGGCGGCCAGCTTTTTGCCGTGAGCGCGCATTTTCCTGGCCACCAGTGTGCCCCCGGAAGCGGCAATGCTGACAGTTTCCTGACCGACTTCAATCACCTGTCCGCTGACACCCGTGCCGCTGGCCGGCTGGAGCCGACAGTCGTACAGGCGGATCATGTGTCCCCGCCAGGCGGTGTGCGCGCCGGGCTGTGGGTCACAGCCCCGGACCTGATTGTAAATCTGCTGGGCCGGCTTGGACCAGTCAATCTGTCCGTGTTCATCGCCGCACGGCGGATCATAGTTTGCCTGGGACTCGTCCTGCACCAGCCGGGGCGGGTTGCCGGCCTTGATGAGCTCAACCGACTCGGCAATGGTCTCCACGCCGAGCGCAAATATCTTGTTGAAATAGAGCGTGCCGGTAGTATCGTCGGGATCAACCGCGACTGCTTTCTGCAACAGAATCGGTCCGGTATCAATCCCTTCATCAACCCAGAACAGGGTCAGGCCGGTCGTGGTTTCGCCGTTAATCAAGGTCCAGTTCATCGCGCTCCGACCGCGGTATTTGGGCAACAGCGAAGGATGAAAACAGATACTCCCCCACTTGGGAGCACGAAAGACGGCCGGCGGTACAATCTGGGTCACAAAGGCCAGAATCGCCAACTCGGCGTCCAGGCCCTCAAACTTCCTGACCACCTCGGCCTGCTCCCGCTTCATTGACTTGTGTTGGTGGACGGGGATGCCGAACTCAATCGCCTGTTGTTTGACCGGGTCGAACCTCCCTTCGGCCACATCCGGCGGGCAAAAGACGGCAACCACCTCTTCGCCTTTGTCCACTAACTTCTCGAGCGTTTTTTCGGCAAACGCGGCTTGGCCAATCAGAATAATACGCATACGCTCCCCTTTTTGCTCAGCTGTCAGCGGTAAACAGCCCGGCGCAGGCCCGGCTGATGGCCTCGGCCATCCGGCCAATGCTGTCGGACTGCCTGAGCAGGCTATTATTCATTTCCAGCTCCAGATACACAAGCCGATGCCGCCGGCCATGACTGTGGGCGCTGAAAATCAGCCCCTCATAGCCGGAGTACGGCTCATTAGAGCGGACCCGATAGCCCGTCCGACGCAGCCGCTGAGCAAGGTCGACGGCCAAGTCCTGGTAGCGATCAAACAGAATCCCAATGTCAAAAGCGCGCGCGTGCTCGGCCTGGCCGCGCAGCGCCGGCGTAAAACTGTGCAGGCTGAGGAGAGACGGCCGTACAGCGGCGCGTCTGGCCAGCAGCCGACGCAGGGTCGCATCAATCGCGTCGTGGTAGGGCTGGTAAAACCGGGTGATACGTTGGTGTCGCTCGGCTGCCGAGAGGTGGCGGTTGCCGGGGATGGGGGTGCCGTCGCTGTGGGCCACAATCAGGTCCTGGGCGTGCAGATCACGGTTGCAGTCAATGAGCAGACGCGAATAGCCCGAGCAGACCGCCGGCGCGTCCAGTCGCTGGACAACGGCCTCAAGGACGGCCCGGGCACCAATATCCCAGCCGATATGTTGGCCGAGCTCGGCCTCGCTCAGGCCCAGATCGCGGTATTCGGCCGGCACCCGACACGAGGCGTGTTCACAGGTCAGCAATAGCGGAAAACGCCCGGTCGGATTGAGAATATCAAAAGCTGTATCAGCGCCCATTGTGTTTCTCCCGCTCAGAACCCGGCCGGGATGCGCCGCTGGACAAGCCGTGTTGACAACATTGCATCCACTGGATTAGAACATCATTTGCTCAGAGCCTGGCAGTGCAAGGATGAATCGTCTTCAGGGAGGAAGCATGGTCCGCCGTGAGAAGAGTAACTACATCATCCAAGCCGTGACCCACGCCTTGGATGTGCTGGAACAGTTCCATGACGATGGGGAACTGGGAGTTACTGAGCTGAGCAAACGGCTGAGTCTGCATAAAAACAATGTTTTCCGTATTCTGGCAAGCCTGGAATCGCGTGGCTACATCGAGCAGAACCGCGCAACTGAGAACTACCGTTTAGGAACCAAGTGCCTCCAGTTGGGCCAGACTTATATTCAGCACATGGGTCTGCTGCAACAAGCCCGGCCGATCATGAGCGATGTCGTCAGAGACTGCCGCGAGAGCGCGTATGTGGCTGTTATGCGCAAGGGCAAAGTCGTACCGCTCGATATGGTGGAATCCGACCATCCGGTCCGGATTGCGTCGCAGGTCGGCGAAAACCTGCCCCTGCACTGCACCGCGCTGGGCAAGGTCCATCTGGCATTTGAGCCGGCCGAAGAGGTCCAGCGTGTTTTGTCCAACGAGTTGAGCCTGCACACCCACCGGACAATGCTCAACCGGCCGGTTCTTCTTGAGCAACTGGGCGCGATTGCCACCAGGGGCTACGCGGTCGATAACGGCGAATATATGGCCGATGTGCGCACCGTTGCCGTCCCGATCAAAAATTATACGCGGACTGTTGTCGGCAGTTTGGCGGTGAGTGGGCCGGCCTATCGTATTCCCCCCGAGCGGGCGGAACGCGAAATCATCCCGCTGGCTGTCAAGGCCGGCCACGAACTCTCAAGCCGTCTCGGCTATCATGGCATGGAGAGGAGGAAGCAGCGTGAAAATACTGGTAACAGTCAAGCGGGTACCCGACCCGGAGACCACGATTCGGGTTAATGCCGACAACTCAGGAATTGTCACCGATCATGTGAAGTATGTGATCAACCCTTTTGACGAGATCGCGATTGAGGAAGGGCTGCGGATCAAGGAAAAAGCCAGCGGCAGTGAAGTGATCCTGGCCAGCATTGGCCACAAGGTCAATACCGAGCAACTCCGGACCGGGCTGGCGATGGGAGCCGACCGGGCCGTGCTGGTGCTGGCCGACCAGGACCTTGACCCGCTCGGCGTGGCGCGGGTGCTGGCCAAGCTGGTCGAAAGCGAAAGCCCGGACCTGGTCCTCATGGGCAAACAGGCGATTGACGACGACTCGAACCAGGCCGGACAGATGCTGGCCGCCCTGCTGGGCTGGCCGCAGGCGACATTTGCCTCTGAGGTCAAGCTGTCTGATGATCACCAGTCGGTCGATGTGGTCCGCGAGGTGGACGGCGGCCTGGAAACCGTCGCCTTTGCCCTGCCGGGTCTGGTCACCGCTGACCTGCGTCTCAACGAGCCGCGCTACGCCTCGCTGCCGGGTATTATGAAGGCGCGCAAAAAAGAGATCAGCGAGATTGCGCTGGCCGAACTCGGCGCGGACACCACGCCGTGCCTCAGCGTGCAGTCCCTCCAGCCGCCGCCCAAGAAGGAGGCCGGCCAGATCGTCGGGTCGGTTCAGGAACTCATTGAACTGCTGCGCACCGAAGCAAAAGTGATCTGAGACGGATTCATCTTCTGAGGAGCCTGTCATGGGAAATGTACTGGTGTATGCCGAAACAAAAAATGGACAATTACCCAAGAGTACGCTGATCGCCATTCAGGCCGGCAAAGAGGCGGCCAGCAAACTTGGCGGACAGGTGCTCATCGCAGTCCTGGGCGATGGGGTGGATGATGTGGCCCAGGAAGCGGCTGGCTATGGCGCGGCCAAGGTGCTGGCCGCGGACGACCCGGCCCTGGCCAACTATCTGGCCGATGCCTATGCCGCGGCCCTCAAACAGCTCATCACTCGCAACGAGGTGTCGCTCCTGCTGGCCACGTCCACCGCCCAGGGCAAGGATGTGCTCCCCCGCGTCGCCGCCCGGCTCGGGGTGGGGATGGCCAGCGACATCGTCGCGATCAACGACGACGGTACGTTTCAGCGTCCGATGTATGCCGGCAACGCTATTGCGACTGTGTCTCTGGCCGGAGCGGTGCAGGTCGTGTCTGTGCGCGGCACGGCGTTTGACGCGGCCCAGCCGGGCGACCACTCGCCGGTTGAACAGGCCGGGGTGAGCTTCGAGGCTACTGACCAACAGATGCGCTTCGTTGACTTTAGCGAGATCACCTCTGACCGTCCGACGCTGACCGACGCGAGTATCGTGATTTCCGGCGGCCGGGGCCTCAAGTCAGGGGAGAACTTCAAGGAGTATCTGGAACCCCTCGTTGACGCGATGGGCGCGGCAATGGGGGCCAGCCGGGCGGCGGTTGATGCCGGCTTTGTGCCAAATGACCTGCAAGTTGGCCAGACCGGCAAGGTGGTTGCGCCTGAGCTGTATTTTGCGGTCGGCATCTCGGGGGCCATTCAGCACTTGGCGGGGATGAAAGACTCCAAGGTCATCGTCTCGATCAACAAAGACCCCGAAGCCCCGATCTTCAATGTGTCTGATTACGGTTTGGTGGCCGACCTGTTCCAGGCCATCCCGGAGCTGACCGAGGAGATCAGGAAGCTGAAAGCCGAATAGGGCCGGAAGATGCCTCGTCGTCAAGCAGAGAGCATCCTTCACCGTTCCCCCCTGTCGGCCTGCTGGGTGCGCACGGTGTGGGGCTTGAACGTCTCGGTCAGGACACCGAGTGCCGCGTACGGGTCGGCGCTTCCACACGAAAAAATATCCACCGCCATATAGCCATGCTCAGGAAAGGTGTGAAAGGTGGCGTGCGACACGGACAACAGAAACAGGCCGGTCACCCCTTGCCCGCCGTCGGCAAAGCGGTGGCTGAGGTGGCCGAGCACATGAAAACCGGCCTCGGTCAGCGCGGCGCGAAAGACGCGCAGCAGCCCTCGCTCGTCTCGCAGCAGAGCCAAGTCTACGCCGTACAGGTCGGCCAGCAGGTGGATGCCTATTCTGGACATAGTCCTGGCAGGATGAGGAATGCCGCGCCGTCCTTCCTCATCCTGTGAGCTTGACGCCAGCCACAAGTTTGGTCATCCTGAGTGTGGCTGGTGACAAGGGCACACAATGCGTCATCTCTTTTCCACACCGCTTCTCGGCCTGTTCCTGATCGGCCTGCTGTCAGGCTGCTCCTCCCACTCTTCCCCCCTTGACCAGCTCAAGGCCCAACTACAAGACGCGCCCGAGTACACCATTGTGTTGGAAGACATGCGCGAGGAGGGTACCTTCTTTCCTGCATATTACCATAAATACAAGGTCTTGCAGGGCGAGCAGGTCTGGTCAAGCGGCTGGCGTGAGGTCTCGGAGCAGGTCTACCGCCGGAATGAAAACTTCCTCGGCCTGAGCCTCGCCTCAAAAACCGCGGGACAAGAAAATACCACCCCCCATCCGCCCGGCTACCACTATGTTGGCAACACCCAGTACGGGCAGTGGAGAACCGATAGCAGCGGCAACTCTTTCTGGGAGTTTTACGGCAAGTACGCGCTGCTCAGAGATGTGCTCGGTCTGGCCGGAGGCACAATCTTTCGCCGCGATTACAACCAGTACCAGGGCTACCGGAACCAGAACCGTCCCTACTACGGTCCGACCGGCCGTGAGTACGGCACCAACGGCACACGCACCAAACAGCGCAACCCGGGCTTTTTTGCCCGCCGCCAGGCACGCGAAGTAGCGAGTCAGCAGCGCTTTCGCCAAAAGTTCCAAAACCGGATAGGGCGCAGCAGCGGCTCGTCCATGCGCTCCCGCAGCTTCGGCTTTGGCAAATAAACGCCATGACCCTCGATACCCTGATTCTGGCCCCCCTCTATCTCCTGTGCGCCTACGCCTTATTCTGGCTCGGCAAGCGTGTGTTTGACCTGCTGCACCCCGGGTTTCATGTCAAAGAAGAGCTGATTGACAACGATAATGTTGCCCTGGCTTTAGCCCTGGTCGGCTATTACCTGGGGCTGGTGTTTACCATCGGTGGGGTGCTCAGCGGCCCGTCACACGGTCTGGTTGAAGACGCGGTCGATATCCTCCTGTACGGCCCCCTGGGCATCGTGCTGCTCAACATCTCAACCGTGGTCAGTGACACGCTCATTCTGTTTCAGTTCAAGAACGAAAAGGAAATCATCCACGACCATAACGCCGGCACCGGCATAACCGAAGCCGGAGTGTATACCGCCACCGGTCTCATCCTGTTCGGTGCCCTGTCGGGTGAAACCGGCACGATCTGGACCGCGCTGGCCTTTTGGGGCGTGGGACAACTCGGCCTGGCGCTGACCGGACTGGTGTACGAATGGATCACCCCCTACAGCATTCATACCGAGATTGAGCGCGACAATGTCGCGGTCGGGGTCAGCTTTGCCGGAGCGCTCATCGCTATGGGCAATATCCTGGGCTTTGCCGCCAGCGAGGACTTCTTCTCCTGGCAGAGCAACTTCATGGCCTTTGGCAGCTATGCCCTCGTCGGGCTGGTCTTCCTGCCGGTGGTGCGTTTCGCAACGGACAAGGTCCTGCTGCCCGGCACGAGTATCTCGGCCAAGCTCGTTGAACAGGACCGGCCCCATCTCGGCGTGGCCTGCCTGGAAATGTTCTCCTACATCGGTGCGTCCTTCCTGATCATCTGGTGTGTCTAGCCTCAAGGTCGTTCATCCTGACCGGGCGATGAGGAAGAGAGGATGAACCGCATTCTGAAGCTGTGCCTGTTTGCCACCGGCTGCGCGGGTCTTGTGGCCGAGTTCGTGCTGTGTACCCTGGCCAGCTATTTCCTCGGCAACGCCACCCTCCAGTGGACCTTGCTGGTGTCGCTGATGCTGTTCGCTATGGGCGTGGGCAGCCGTCTGAGCCGCGCCTTTCGCTCCGACCTCCTTGATACCTTTACCCTGCTGGAGTTCGGCCTGTCGATCTTGTGCGCGAGTGCGGCCGCGGCCAGCTATGCCGCGTCGGCCTTTGTGAACAATGTGGGGGTCGTGATTTATCCCCTGGCAATGGCCATTGGCGTGTTGATCGGCATGGAAATCCCGCTCATCACCCGCGTCAACGCCGGCTACGAAGAGTTGCGGGTAAATATCTCCTCGGTCCTGGAGAAAGACTATTACGGAGCTTTGGCGGGCGGCCTGGTGTTTGCCTTTGTGGCCCTGCCCTATCTCGGCCTGAGCTATACGCCGGTCGCCCTGGGGGCGGTGAACTTTGCCGTTGCGTCCGTGTTTGTCTTTCGCTTTCGGCCCTTATTCAGCCGCCCGCGGCTGATGTCCGGGCTGTGGGCCGGGGTAAGCGTCGGCCTGGTCAGCCTGGCAGTATGGGCCGAGCCGATTGTCCTGTTTGGTGAGCAAACGCTGTACAAAGATACCGTCATCCTGGTCAAACAGACGCCCTACCAACGCCTGGTGATGACCCGCTGGCGGGACGATTACTGGCTGTACATCAACGGCAACCAGCAGTTCAGCAGCTATGACGAGGAACGCTATCACGAACCCCTGGTGCATCCAGCCCTGAGCCTGGCCGGCCATCGTCAAGAGGTGCTGATTCTGGGCGGGGGAGATGGGCTGGCGGCGCGTGAAGTCCTCAAATACCGGGCGGTCAGCCGCCTCACCCTGGTAGACCTCGATCCGGCCATGACCGAGCTGGCGGCGTCGCATCCGGTCCTCGTCCGGCTCAACAACAACGCCCTCAGCGACCCCCGGGTGGAGATTGTCCACGCCGATGCGTTTGCCTTTTTACAGACGGACGGGCGGCTGTTTGACGTGATTATCGTTGACCTGCCGGATCCGAACTCGGTGGCGCTGGCCCGGCTGTACTCGCTCAATTTCTATCGTCTGTGCAAGAAACAGCTCAAACACGGCGGGGTGCTCGTTACCCAGGCGACAAGTCCCTTTTTTACCCGCCGGGCCTTTGTGTGCATCTACAAGACGCTCCAGGCGGCCGGCCTGAGTCCGCTGGCCTATCACAACCACATTCCGACGATGGGCGAGTGGGGCTTTGTACTGGGGGTGGACGCCGGCCTGATGGAACAGAGCGCTCTCAAGCAGGCGATTGTCGGGCTGTCCTTTGATCGGGTTGAGACGCGCTTCCTGAACCAGGACGCGATGGTGTCCATGACCCATTTTGGCAAGGGCATTTTTGACGACAGCGCGCACATCAGCGTCAACAACGGGAGCCGGCCGGTCCTGCACGACTATTACCAGCGCGGCCGCTGGGAGGTATATTGACCATGCATCAAGCCGTCTTGGCCGATACGGCTGAGTTGTACCGCGTTGAGGCGTCTCTCAAACTCGACCAAAACGGCGCTCGGGCTTGGGACAATATCTGACACCGGCCCCAATTGGGCGCTTTATGGCGAACCTCTTTGCGGGGTTTTCCAATAACATCCGCTTACTCGACCCCGGGGCTGGGGTCGGGTCCCTTTCAGCAGCCGTCCTTGAACGGACAGGTATAGTTGGCAAAAAGCCAAAGGCAGTTGCCGTGACGTGTTATGAGATTGAGCCGCTTTTGGTCACCTATCTGAAGGCGACGCTAGCTGGCCGGGTTAGACCGCCCACGGGGCAAAAAAAGCCGCCGGTAATGCATGGCTTAGCAACCCGGCGGCTTCTTCATACTCCTTGCCCCTGTGGAAGGCAAAAGGAATGTAGCAATTCCCACTTTGCCAGAAAGGAAAAGCGTATGCTCCTCACAGCCACAAAATCCCACACTGTCAACACCGCTGCCCAACCTTTCCAGCCCGACGAGTACATCCCCGGCTATGCCAGTAAACTCCTACGCCGGTCAGAGTATTTCTTTGCTCTCGGGGTAGCTGACAACGGGTTCAGCCTCGTTCTTTCCTGGCCGGGCCAAGCTGGCCAAGGGCTTGGGGTGTTGTGAGCGGACAGTCAGCCGCGACGTGACGCGCCCGGAAGAACTCGGCTACATCCGACCAGGGGGGCAAGACTGCCCAAGATGGGGAGAGTTTGGGGGCCTGCTCATTCCACCCGGGCCAAAAATGCGGGGGCTGATACGGGATACGGTGGCGGCTCTCATAGACCGGGGGATTCCGCAAACGCCCTGAAAATAGGGGTTCTGACTGAGGGACACGCAAGGCGCACTATCCCCACCTTTATACCATGCTTGTCTGTTACACTGCTGGACATGGCGTTACTCCTATTAACGCTCTGACCTCCACTTGCTGGGAGTCAGCCGGGCGGTTTGGATTACCCGGCAATTCAAAGCCGCCTGGTATTTGCCTGCCAAGTGGCTTTTCCTTTCTTCTTCCCTCAGTGTAGCAAGTCTGCCTGGATATCAAGAGTGACTTTTCAGCCCAATTTGGGCCAATACCGGACTTTTACAGGTCCCTCAAGCATCCTACTAGGGCCATCTTTTTTCTTGGCCTTTGAAGCGATAAACGCTCTAATAATTTTCTCCTGAAAAACTATGCTAGCCCGGCCTAAGCTAGGCCGGGGTCAGGGGTGAAACTCAATCTGGGGTTTCGGGTCAATGCCCAAGAGCCGCAGTAGTAGGCTGATGACCGGAAACGCAAACTCCCAGTTCCAAAGGAACAGGCAGCAGGCCGCTACCAAGACAACCCGGCCTAGTATTTTCAGTTGACACAGCTAGGCCGACAGTTGCCAAATCGTGGGGAAGAGCAAGAAGACGACAGGAATCAGGCCGACAAGTAAATCCATATGGCGGCCCTACCACCAACACTGCGGCATAAACCGCAAAGTTGTTTCCCTAGTCCTGACGGCAAGCCTATCTGCCAGTTCATGGGGCCAAGCAGACAAGTCAATCTGTAGTGGGGTCTCGGCTACTACTCTGAAGTCTCCCTCGCATTGCCGGCGTACAGCGTCACTATTGAAGCCCATTGCGTCTAATCTGAAGGCATTTTTTCTGTACATCTCTATTTTGTCGGCAAGGTATTTTTCCAGTCCGCCAATCATATGACCGATTACCTTTTCCTTGCCTGATTCCGAAAGGTTCGGTTGGGAAGCCATACACTCAAGATTGGGAAAGTGTCCGTCCGGATGGGCTGGAGTCGGGGGGAGAAGGGCGGCCTCCTTACACGCCTCCGTTAGGACAAAGCCGGGCGGCTGTCCCTTAGTGAGAGCTTCCCAATCCGGGGGGTCAACTGGCGGGGGTTGCCAGTCCTGCATTGTACATCCCGCCAGGAGGCAGGCCAGAATCAGAGCTAGCCAGGTCATGACGATTCCCCCGCTACTCGGTCTCGGCAGGCTTGTTCAGGGTTGCCAGCAAGAGCTTGGCCCGGTGTTGAAAATCCCCGGCCCACCTCCCCACCTCGTCGGCCATGATTTCCAGTTCCTCCCGGAGTCGCTCATTTTCGGCCCGGAGTTTGGCCAGTTCATCCGTCATAGTTCCCCCTATTCAGTTTCGGTCAACACAAGCCCCAGCACGGGTTCTTGCCACCTGAAGGTGGCTGTTTCCCCCGTGCTGGGGAAGTCGGTAATCGTACACTCCCCAGAGGCTCCCCGGACAAACTCCTCCCCCAAGGTGGTGACGGTGAAGGTGTTGG
The DNA here is from genome assembly GCA_965200965.1 of uncultured Binatia bacterium (SeqCode). GTDB lineage: Bacteria > Desulfobacterota > Binatia > Bin18 > Bin18 > JAAXHF01. The sequence continues at coordinate 2,726,801 of OZ241744.1, read as the reverse complement.
TTTGAAGCGTTTCCCCGTCAACAATCAAACTGACGGTATGCTGGCCTTCCCCAATCAGGTTCCAGTTGAATTGCGTGATGAAGCCGTTACGGGTATGACCGCAAAACGCCTCGGTGTCATCCCGGCTAATCCCCGTGGCAACGGATAACCGACTTGTGTCGTCTATGAGGAGTTCAACACGGCTCCCCTCACAGACCCAGCCGGAGATGAAGCCCATGCCGCTCTGGAATGAGCCGTCAGCAGGGACTTCCAGGCTTCGGCCTGCCTCTCCTTTACAAGGTGTTAGGTCATTGATGTTGAGGGGAGGTCTGTAGGGTGAATTGACTGTGAAGAGTGGTGAAGTGTAGCCGTAGTAGCGGCTGACGCCCTTTATCCACTCATTGGAGGGGGCATAAAAAACCCAGTACTTCCGAACCCCGGTCAGGCGGTTATAGAAAAAGACAGTAGCACCATGCGGACGCATACCGCCAAGAGCTTCAAGCGCGAGGGCTTCCGTCCCCGCGTCATTAGGGGTCAGACAAGTAATGTCCACATAGCGGACAACGCGATTCTGGTGCTGGGGAAAACCTACCTGCGCTTTGACTACCCCCACACACTGCAAGGCCACCAAGACCGGGGCGACAATCAGGGCCGCTAGGGCCACCTGCCGCATATGACAGATCTTTCTCCACAATCGCCATAGAATCCGCTCAAGCAGGGTCTTCTTCTTCATTCGGCATATCCTTGCGCCACCCTGAGTTGAGCTGGCAAAACTCGAAGAATTCATGATCGTTCAGCTTGTGGAGCAGCGGACCGCAGTGCAGAACGACGGACGGCAGGCTGGGTTGCGCTTCGACCTTCACCCGGTCACTCCTTATGCTGGGGCCAGGATGTTACGAAACTCGTACTCGTTGACGGTCTTGCCGACCGAGGCTTCAAACTCGTCCTCGTCCCACTGCTCAATGGTCAGCAGTTGCTCACCCGTCTCGTCGGTGTAGTCCCAGTAGATCATCTCGTCGCCGGCGAGCCGGCCATCGGGAAAGAAATGGCCGGCCCCGCTCTCTTCGAGGCGGTAGCGGGTTCCGTCGTAGACAATCGTCTGGGGCGGGTCGTCGTGCTGGAGCAGGTGGTCTTTGACCGCCGGGTCGAGGGCCGAGAAGGCAATTTTGCGGCTGATTGCCCACTCGTCCTCGTCATCCCGCTCAACGCTGAGATAGCAGCGGTCATCGCCCGAGAAGAGCTCCCATTCCTGGGCCTGGTCGCCGTCAAAGTCATAGCGGTTGTGGCTGTTGACCTGCCAGGTTTTGAGGTCGTAATCAACCAGATAACCTTTTTTCAAGTCGGCCAGAGAGAGGGTGAGCGGGCCCACCTCCGGCTCTGTGTCGGCAAACAATCCCTTCAACCAGGTGCGCAAGGCCATCGGGGTGCTCCTGCTATGGGCTGGCGGTAAGGCCCATTTTGGCCTTCAGGTCGGCCAGGGCGTTGTTGGTCACCGGCGCGGTGTTGGAGGTCAGTGCGGTGTCAATCTCCTCCTCAATGGTCTGGTCGGCGTCGGCCAGAGAGCCGTAGGCCTGGGCCAGCGACTCGTCTTCCTCAACCTTGGTGCGCATCTTTTCCAGCATGGCAATGGTGCCGGATGAGTCGATCTTGGACAGTTGCTGGTTGATCTTCTTGGTTGACGCCGCTGTTTTGGCCCGGGCTTTGAGGGTGACCAGGTCGTTCTCATATTTGGAGACGGTGGCCTTGAGCTTCTCGATTTTGCCCTGAAGCTGCGAGGCCATGTTGTCCTGGGCCTGCCAGTCCTGCTGGCTGCGGGTGGTTTTTTCCAGACACTCTTCTTTGCGCCGCAGGGCTTCGCTGGCCAGACGCTCGGCTTCGGCCTGGTCAAGCGCGCCGTTCTGCATCTTCTGGAGCAGCAGCATGGCCTTGCGCTCGTACTCGGCGGCCATGCTCTTGTTGTCATCGGCGTCTCGCCTGAGCCGGATGGCAATGGCTTTGACCTCGGCCAGGCTGCCCATGCTGGACTGAAGGTCACGCTTGAGGTCACGGATGCCCTGCTCGGTCATTTTGATCGGGTCTTCAAATTTGTCCAGGACGGCGTGGGCCTCGGATTGTCCAAACTTGAATAGTCGCTGAAAAACACTTGCCATAGGGGTTCCTCCTTATTGTTTGCTGAAGGCCAGCAACTCCTCGGCGTTTTCGGCCAGGGCCAAGCTGAGCGCTTCGATAGAGCCTTCGAGTTCGTTCAGGTCCAGGTTCTCCAGCCGCAAGGTGTCTCGAAACAAGACCAGCGTACCGGCTTCGTTCAACACAAACGCGCCGTGGACCAGGGTCCGGTTCATTTGCAGCAGGCGCCGGAACATCTGGCCCGGGTTGTTCGGCACCGGCAGGATCATCTGCTCCAGGATGAGGATCGGGTCTTCACAGTCCACAATCAGATTGGTAATGCCGTTCTCTCCATCCTGGACAACCACCAACTCCTGGGCCGGGTCCTCTTCGGTAATCGCGTAGCCTAAGTCCAGCAGAAAGGTCTTGACCGTCTCGAAATAGTCTGCGGGCATGTCTCCTCCTAAGCTTGGCGATCTTTGCCAACCACAATGAGCCGATCGCCAGTGTCAATTATATAGCTATTCGGCGGATTGGCAAGAAAGCGGCCTTGCGCGGCACTCTCCACCGCCAGTGCGATGATATTGCGGTCGGTCTTGAGCCGGGTCAGGGCCTCGAGGAAAGGCCGGCCAAGGCAGTCCCGGGGCGGTGCGATCTTATAGATTTCACTCCCAAACCGGCTGCTCACCAACTCGGTAATAATCTGTGTCACCCCGTGGTCAAGGCTGGACCGGACCAGCAGATTGGTGCTCATCTCGCCCGAAATAATAATCTCGTCGGCCTTGGTCAGCCGGCAGTGTTCAACATTGTCCCGGTCCACCAGCTCAACCGTGGTATACAGGTCCGGGTAGGTGGACTTGATCGTCAGCGTATTGAGAATGGTCTTGGCGTCCTGGGTATGGGGTTCAAGGCTTGTATCGGCCATGACAATGGCCGCCCGGGCGTACCGGGCGTTGGCCTTCTCCAGGGCTGCCTGGGTGATTGGCCCCCGCACAAAATACACCCGGTCGTCGTCCAGCGGTTTTTCCGCCAGGTCGGCGATCACGACCACCACGCTGATATCGGCCGCGGCGTCGGCCTGAATCTCTTCAATAATTTTCCCGGCCTTATGGCTCCAGCCGCACAGCAGCAGATGCTGTGTGACATGTACCGGATTCACGCCTTTTTCCTCCTGCCGTCGTTCCTCAACAAAGCTGCTGGCCAGGGTCGCCGTCAGCAGGCCCAGAAAGCCGATGCCGAACAGCATCAGCAACACTCCGACCACCCTGCCGCCCACAGAGGCCGGATAGATATCTCCATAGCCAACGGTGGTAATGGTGACAATCGTCCACCACAGCGAGTCGGCCAGCGGCAGCGAGTCAAAGTAGGTAATGCCCAGCATTCCGGCCAGGGTGATTATGACCAGGGCGAGCAGAACGCGGTCCAGCCGGTCCTTGCGGAGCGTCTGGGCAAAGCGTTTGAGGAGGATGAATACTTCCAGCATGGCGTCGGTTCAATGTTCCGTCCGTCCGGCCTGTCGCAGCCGGGCAACAAACCCGGTGTGCTCAGCCCTTCCCAGCCCTTTCTGCAACTCGGGCACGACCCGAGCCATGTCACCCGCCAGCAGGGCCGACCGGGCCGGACACAGGCTCGGAAACACCCGGCTGGAGAGAACGCCAGCGTCATCGGGCGTCAGTCTGGTATACATCCCGACCTGGAGGACGAACCAGTCAATCTGCCCATCATCTACCCGACAGACCAGATACTCCTGCACCCCGTTGCGGCGATAGACGCCCATCTTCTCATGCAAATCATACGACGCACTACCAGCCGCGATTTTGGCAACCAGCTCAGGAGCGCCTTCCACATAATCGTCTTCACTGATCCGCGAATTGCCACCGGCCTCGACGGCGATGCACAGCAAGGCATCCGGCTGCAACTCGCTCTCCAGACCCAGCCGCACGGTCGCATTATCCCCCAGCCGGGCTCCGGGGGTAAACGCGCGATACGTCCCCAACCAGGGCAGCAACTCGGCGTGAGGTGAGCCGTGGTTCTCGAAGCGAACAGGTGAGCCCCGGCATACCACTCCGCTAATCAGTTCCGCCTTCTTCACCGTGGGCATGGCCTCATAGCGTCGCTCAAACTCCTCTTCCAAGGGGAATACCTTTGTCTCCGTGGTACACATGTGTTCACCTGGAATTGCCATAGTCGCACCCTGTCCGTCGGGCGGCCCAGTGCGAACGCCGCACGGGCGTATTATCGCAGAAATGCCAGGAAAAACCATTCCTTGTCCGTCGTTTCGTGATCTCTGCCCGTTGCGGAAGAGCCTTGTCCCTGTCTACAATCCGGGCCAGAGAGAAAGCGCTATGCCGGGGCAACAGATTATCGGACCGACTTCACACTACTTCTATTCCCAACGCCTCAAACTCCACTACGTTGACTGGGGCAATCCAGACAAGCCGCTGATGGCGCTTATTCATGGCGGGCGGGACCATTGCCGGAACTGGGACTGGGTCGCCCAAGCCTTTCGGGAGGACTATCACATCATCGCCCCGGACCTGCGCGGACACGGCGACTCAGAGTGGGCGCGTGGCAGCGAATACTCTATGATTGAACATGTGGTCGATATCGCCCAGTTGTTGGCCCAGACCGCCCGGCTTCCGGAAAGACGGAACGTGTCGCCGGCCGTTCCATCTGATTACACATTCCGTCCGGTGACGCTCGTCGGCCACTCGCTCGGCGGCGGGGTTGTGCTCCAGTACGCCGGGGTCTACCCCGACCGGGTCAAAACAGTCGTCGCCATTGAAGGGCTGGGACCGCCGCCCCACATGCTTGCGGAACAGCCCAAAAACGCCCAGGAGCGGATGCGGGTGTGGGTGTCGCAGATGCGCGATTTTGCCAGTCGGCTGCCGCGGCGCTACAAAACCCTGGAGGAGGCCGTCGAGCGTATGCGCGAGGCCAACCCCCGGCTCAGCCAGGAGCAGGCCCATCATCTGACCCTGTACGGGGCCAATCGGAATGAGGATGGCACATATACCTGGAAGTTCGATAACTATGTGCGCGCCCAGTCGCCCTATCGGTTTAATGTGAGCGATGCCCAGGATATCTGGGGGCGCATTGACTGCCCAACCCTGCTCCTGCGGGGGGCCGACTCGTGGGCCTCAGACCCGGAAAAAGACGGCCGGGCCAATGTCTTTCGACAGCCCACCATCGTGACCATCCCCAACGCCGGTCACTGGGTGCATCACGATCAGCTTGAGTTGTTTGTGCGCGAACTCAGACATTTCCTGGCTCAGGAGGACAGTTGAATCGGCGATACGACCTTTTCTTGCAGCCAGTTCGAGAGGTCGCGCAGGCTCTCAGCGTTGATCTGATGTCCCATCTCATACTCGCGGTAGGTGAGAGGGACCCGCACGTTGCGCAGGAGTTCAACCGACTGGCGGGCGCGGCCGGCGTCAACCAGCTCGTCCTGACTGCCGTGCTGGACAAGGACGGGCAGCTGTTCGGTGGCCGGGACATCAGGAAAGATGCTCAGCAGGTCTTTGGGCAACCACGAACTCAGGGCGGCTAAGCCGGCGTAGCGTTCAGGCTCACCCAGGCCCAGGCCGTAGGCCATGACCCCGCCTTGACTGAAGCCGAGCAGAGCCAGCTTTTTTTGATCGATGGGATAGCGTTGGAGCGCGTCGGCCAGAAACGCCTCGACCTGCTCCCGGGCCTCAAGGACAGCCGGCACATTGACCGGCCCGGCACCGGTAATGGGAAACCAGCCGTAGCCGACCGTTGCGCCGCCAAGGGGAACCCGGATCGGGCCTTGGGGGCAGATGACCAGAAACGCGCCACCGCACAGATGGGGGGCCAGGCCCAGGAGGTCAAGCGCATTCGCGCCCCAGCCATGCAGGGTCAGCAGGGTCGGGTGTGGCCCATCGCCCGACGGCTCGTATACGGTGTGAAGAAGATTCATGATGACTCCCTGTTCATATCCCCTCCTGCCTAATCCACTTTCGCACCCACGGCAAGAGCACAAACTTAGTGACTCCTCCGCCGTTGCCGGTTCGCTAAGACGACATGATCGCCGCTCTGGATACGCGTAAACACATCTGACAAGTCGTCCTCCTCTTCGAGAAACCTGACTGCGGCCGCGGCAACATAGTCGCGCCGTTCCTCAAATGCCATCCAACGCCGTCCCTCTCGTTCTGCGACCTCACCAGTCGTATTCGACCCGGCGAAGATGTCGAGCACCATATCGCCGGGGTCTGTCAGGAACCGGATGAAGAACTCGGGCAGTTTGGCGGGGAAGCGTGCGGGATGCCCCTTCGATCCGACCGCCTTGCAGCGGGCCAAGTAATGCCCATTCGACTCCGAGTTAGGAAAGGACAGCAGATTAGACGGTATCGCGCCCCCATTATCTTTCGCAAATCTCTTGCTGATGTCATGCCCGGACGGCCGCAGCTTGGGCTGGTAAAACTTGTCGGGGGCCTTAATCAGTTGCTTCATCCTGTCCGAGTACGGGGCGAGGACGTTTGAGATATTCGCTTTCGGCCAGGGGGTTTTGGACAGCCACCAGATCGTGTTGACCGCGTCCTTTGCCCGAATCTTTCGCTTGTTCACCCACTCAATGGGGCTTGGCAGCTTAGAGGGATTATACCAGTAAAATTCCTCGGCAAGATGGAACCCGATCTCATCGCAAAACTTCAGCAGTACGCGAAACTGGTAGAGGCTACGCACGGGCACTCCCTTCTCATACGAGCCACCAATGTCCATCACAAAGCTGCCGTCCTGAGTCAGCTTCGAAAAGACGAACTGCGCAAACTCCGCCAACCAATCAACATACTGGTGTTGCGCTTTGTTGCCGTATTCCTTCTTCCGTTGGAGGGAAAAAGGTGGACTGGTGATGACAAGGTTAATACTGTCGTCAGCGAGCCGTGGAAGCAGGTCAAGAGAATCCCCGACATAGGCGCGTCCGAGTTCGGTTGAGTAAGCTGGTATCATATCGCTACTTATAGAATGTAGACGCATCGGCTGCAACAGGCTTTTTCTGAAGCGTGAAAACCACCCGAGACCTGCGAACGCGCTTTGCCAAGAATATGCGCCGAGAGCGGGTGAAACGCGGCTTCTCCCAAGAGGGACTTGCAGACGCCTGCGGGCTCCACCGCACCTATATCGGTTCGGTCGAGAGAGGCGAACGTAATATCTCGCTTGACAACATTGAGCGCATTGCCACCGCGCTTGAGATGTCTCCTATGGACCTACTGCGGGAGGCGGAATGAAGTTTGAACCGCATCCTGATGCCGATGAATTGAACATCCTTTGGCCCGCGATCCGCCGATACCAGGAACTCGCTACCCGCCACGGTATCAGGGATATCTTTCAGGACAACGGGGGCAAGACCTTACAGGTCCTGCTCTTCCTCAGCCTGAGCAATATCCCGGAACGTGAAGGCAACGACGCGCGCGACAACAGCGGTACGGAATACGAGATGAAGTCGGTCAACATCAATCTAACCAAAAGTTTCTCGACCCACCATCACATGAATCCCACGATTATCAAGAAGTATCGCCAAGTCCCGTGGATCTTCGCGGTATATCAGGACATTGAACTGCTTGCGATCTACCTGATGACGACCGATGATATGGAAGAGTTTTATGTGAACTGGGAAGCGAAGTGGCACAACGATGGCGGCAAGGACATCAACAATCCGAAGATACCGCTGGCCTATGTCGCCCAGACGGGAAGGCTGATTTGGGGCAGGTCTCTCCCCCACGACCTATTCAGGGGGAGGCGAAGAGGCAGGGGCGGGGCATAGCAATTCCGAGATCAGTTAATAACCGTTGCATTGTGGTCAAGCCCGCTCAACAATTCATTCACCGCATTAGCCGTGGACTCTTCATCTTTGCGGTTGGTTTATTCCTTAGTCCCCTCCTGCCTAATCCACTTTCGCACCCACGGCAAGAGCACAAACGCCGGCCAGGCCAGGAAAAAGGTCGCGGTGAAATACACCGGATAGCCAAGGCTGTGGGCTAACACCCCGGAAAACGCGCCGGAGACCGACCGGCTGAGGCCAAAGATGGCGCTCAGCAGCGCGTACTGGGTGGCGGCGCGGGTCTTGTCACACACGCGCATCAGGAAAGCCAGAAACGGTGCGGTCCCCAGCCCGCCACACAGAGATTCGACGACCGAGGCGGCGTACATCAGCGGCGTGGACGGCGGCAGGGCGGCCGCGGCGGCGTAGACCAGGTTGGAGGCGGCCTGAACGGCACCGAGGGTCCACAGGGCGCGAAACAATCCCCAGCGTTGGGTGAGTCTGCCGCCGAGCAGCGCTCCCACAATGGTCGCCACCACCCCAAGCGTCCCGGGCACCGCTCCAATCTCGACAGGCGTAAAAGCCCGATCAACCCAGAAGGGACGCACCATCGGCCCGAGGGCCATATCGCCCAGCTTGAAGCTCAGCACAAAGAGCAGGACATGGACCACGCCGGGACGCTGCCAGAAGCTCTGCAAGGGTCCAACGAAGCCGCGTCGGAGTTGGGCTCCCCAGCCGGCCGTTGGCGGACCGGGTTTTTTCGTCTCGGGAGCCCGGGTAGTCAACAGCGCCAGCGCGGCAAGCAGGACCGCGGCACACCCAAAGGCGGCTCGCCAGCCGATCAGGCCGGCCAGCGCTACCACCAGCCCACCGGCAAAAATCAGGGCCAGCCGATAGGTCGTGACCCGGATGCCATTGGCCGGACCCAACTCCTCTTCGTTGAGGAGTTCAATCGTATACGCATCAATGGCAATGTCCTGGGTGGCGGCCACAAAAGCGAAGGTGAGCAGCAGCAGCCAGCTCAGGCCGTTCATCCGGGTCGGGTCAGACACCAGCAGCAGACATAATTCCAGCCCCAGGAGGCCCTGGCAGGCCACAATCCAGGTCCGCCGGTGTCCCCACACATCAACGGCTGGTGCCCATAGAAACTTGCATGTCCAGGGCAGGCCGGCCAAGCTGATCAGCCCAATCTCGGTGAGGCTCAAACCGTGGGTGCGAAAGTAGACCGCGCAGGTCTCAAACAGCAGCCCAAAAGGCAGCCCCTGGGCAAAATACAGCAGGCCGACCCACACCAGCTTGGTACGCGGAGAGACGGACCGAAGCGGAGGGGTCAGCGGCTGCGTACAACCCCCAGCTTGGCACAGGAGCGTTCCAGCGGACACTGGCTGCACCGGGGCGAGGTCGGGTGGCAGATGGTTTGGCCCAGCGCGACGAGGTGATCGTTGATCTCGATCCAGTATTGTTTGGGAAGTTTTTGGCGGAGGGCCATCTCGGTCTGTTCGGGCGTTTTGGTGCAGACATAGCCCCAGCGGTTTGATATCCGGTGGACGTGGGTATCGACACAGATACCGAGTCGCCGAAAACCTTGGGTCAGGACCAGATTGGCCGTCTTGCGGCCTACTCCTTTGAAGCGCAGCAGCTCGTTAATCTCATCCGGGACATGCCCGCCGTATTCGTTGACAAGCCGCCGCGACACGTCAAGGACGGTCTGAACCTTGGTTTTATAGAAGCCGACCGGATAGATGGCGCGTTCGATCTGCTCGGGTGCCAGGCGCAGCATCTGCTCGGGCGTGTCGGCCAGCGAGAAGAGCCGCCGGGCGGCTGGGCCGGTGGTTTCGTCTTTGGTCCGCAGGCTGAGCAGGCAGGCAATGAGTACCTGGTAGGGATCGCGCGACAGAGCAGCCATGTGGGTGACAACCGGGGCGTTCCAGCCCGGTACCTCGCGCCGCAGGATGCGAAATACGCTAGGGATGGTGCGCTGGCTGACCATCTTACTCAAACGCACTCAGTCCGGTCACATCCCGCCCGATGGTCAGCCGGTGGATGTCTTCCGTTCCTTCGTAGGTATTGACCGTCTCCAGATTCAACAGATGCCGAATGACCGGATACTCATCGGTGATGCCATTGCCGCCCAGGATGTCCCGGGCCAGACGCGCAATCTGGAGGGCCGCGGCAACGTTATGCATCTTGGCCATGCTGACCTGCTGGGGCCGCATGGCCCCGGCGTCTTTGAGTGTCCCGAGCCGATGGGCGAGCAGTTGGCCTGTGGTGATTGCAGTAATCATGGTGACCAGCTTGGCCTGCACGAGCTGATAGCCGCCTATTGGCCGGGAGAACATGATGCGGTTTTTGGCATAGTCCAAGGCCGACTCATAGCACGCGATGGCCGCGCCCAGTGCCCCCCAGGCAATCCCATAGCGCGCCTGGGTCAGACACATGAGGGGAGATTTGAGACCGCGGCTTTTGGGCAGCAGGTTGTTTTCGGGAATCCAGCAGTCTTCAAAGATCAGCTCAGAGGTCACGGAGGCCCGGAAGCTGAACTTGCCCGGAATGTCGTGACGGGTGAAGCCCGGCCGCTCTTTCTCAACCAGGAAGCCACGAATCGCGTCTGTGCCGTCTTCGTCAAGTTTGGCCCACACCACGGCCAGGTCGGAGATTGAGCCGTTGGTGATCCAGCGTTTGGTGCCGCTGAGCACATAGCCGCCCCGGGCCCGGCGGGCTCGGGTCAGCATCCCGCCCGGATTTGAGCCAAAGTCCGGCTCGGTCAGCCCAAAGCAGCCAATCGCTTCGGCCGTGGCCAGCCGGGGCAGCCAGAAGGTTTTCTGCTGGTCTGAACCAAACTGAAAAACAGGATACATGACCAGCGAGGACTGCACACTGGCAAACGACCGCAGACCGCTATCGCCCCGTTCCAACTCCTGGCTCACCAGGCCATAGGCGATGTTATTGAGTCCGGCGCAGCCATACTCGGTCGGCAGGGTCATGCCTAGAAAGCCGAGTTCCCCCAAGCGGGGGATCAGCTCCAGAGGAAAACGGCCCTCCCGGAAGCAACGCTGGATGTGGGGCGTGAACTCGTCTTCAATAAAACGCCGCGCCACGTCCCGCACCAGCCGCTCTTCCTGGCTGAGGAGTGCTTCCAGATTGTAGTAGTCCACGTCAATGCGCATACCCACCCCCTCGCTGTTCAGAACCCGCGTGGTCGTCCGCCGGCCCGAGGATCGGCAACCCCGGTGATGAGGGCCGTGTCTGGATCAACGCTCAACGCCTGGATATTGCCAAAGCGGGAGAACTTGCCTGGGCCGGATTCAAGCACCCGCACCGTATGGCCCATCTGCTCCAGCGCGTTGACCAGGCCCTTGTCCTGCTCGCCCTCCCAGACCTCCACATCGAGCCGGTCGGGGAACCACTGATGATGGATGCGCGGGGCAAACATGGCCTGCGGCAGCGACTGCTCATAGGCCAGAACCCCGAGCAGGACCTGTAGGACCGAACTGATAATGCGTGACCCGCCCGGACCGCCAACCACCAGGTACACCCGTCCGTCGCGGGTCACAATTGTCGGACTCATGCTGCTGAGCGGGGTTTTGCCCGGCGCAATGGCATTGGCATCGGTTTTGCCCAGCAGCCCAAACGCGTTCGGCTCGTGCGGCTGGGCGTCAAAGTCGTCCATCTCATTGTTGAGCAGAATGCCGGTTCCGGGCACGAGCACGCCGCTGCCAAAGAACAGATTGACGGTCTGGGTTGTTGACACGGCGTTGCCGGCCGCGTCGATAACCGACAGGTGGGTGGTGCTGGTTGATTCGATCTTGGCCGGAGCCTCAGGAATATCCCGGCTCGGGCTGGCTTTGGCCAGATCAATGGTAGCCCGCAGCGTACTGCTATAGTCGTCCGAGATCAGCATCTCGACCGGCACATCAACAAAATTGGGATCGCCCAAGTACCGCGCCCGATCCCGAAAGGCCAGCCGCAGGGTCTCGGCCAGCACATGGGTGGCGGTGGGGGTCTGAAAGCCAAACTTCTGGACTGGAAAACCCGACAGCACCTTCAGCATCTGGATCATCAGCACCCCGCCTGAACTGGGTGGCGGCATGGAGTAAATCCGGGCGTTCTGAAAGCTGGTGGCGAGCGGCGTTCGGGCCAGGACGGTATAGTTCTCCAGGTCGGCAGCGGTGAGAAGCCCGCCCCGGGTTTCCATTTCGGCCACAATCGCGGCGGCAATCGGGCCGCGATACACGGCGTCCCGGCCTTCGGCAGCAATGGCCCGCAGGGTGTTGGCCAAGTCTGTCTGGACCAGCAACTCGCCTTCGGCCAAGATGCGCTCCTGCCGAAAATACACCGCCCTGGTGGCCGCAGAACTGCCGAGCAGTTCCTCCCGGTAGGCCAAGGCCCTAGCCAGAAACGGATAGACCGGAAAACCGTCCTCGGCCAAGCTGATAGCCGGGCCCATGACCTCGGAGAGCGGCAGCCGGCCATAGTTCTGGTGGACCTCAACCAGGCCGGCTACCAGGCCCGGCACGCCAACGGCCAGCGGCCCGGTTCGACTCAGCCCCGGTACGACCTTGCCATCCCGCAGAAACATATCGCGGGTGGCCTTGAGGGGCGCACGTTCCCGGAAGTCAAACGCCAGGGCGGTCTTTTCTTGGGCCAGGTACAGCAGCAGAAACCCGCCGCCACCAATACCGGTGGACTGCGGGCGGGTCACGCTGATCGCAAATGAGGCAGCTACCGCGGCGTCCACCGCATTGCCCCCCCGGCGCAGCATGTCCAGCCCGGCCTGACTGGCCTGGACGTTGGCGGTCACGACCATGCCCTGCCGGCCGGTTTCAACAAACGGGGCGTACTGGGAAAGATCGGCCCGGGCCGGCCCACCGCCAAGCAGCACACAGACCGTCAGACACACCGATAGTACAGACCGAGAGAAAAGCGCGTTTATCACAGTTCAATGCCCTCCACCCAAAAGCTGAGACGATTCAGCCTTGGAAGTATACGCAAGCCCCGGGCAATCGGCAACGGACGCCCCGGCTGAGAGCCGTGCCCGTTGACTTAAAAGACAGGCTTGGTAGGTTTGCCTGGGAAGGAGGAATCCGACATGGCTGCTGTCAATAAAGCGATTATTCTGGGCAATCTGGGAAGAGACCCGGAGGTGCGGTTTACCCAAAGCGGGCGCGCGGTGGCCAACTTTACGGTGGCCACCACAGATACCTGGATGGATCAGGAAAACGGACGCCAGGAACGGACCGATTGGCACAATATCGTAGTCTGGGGCAAGCAGGCCGAATCCTGCGGGCAATATCTGTCCAAGGGCAGACAAGTCTATGTCGAGGGCCGTATTCAGACCCGCAGTTACGACGACCGGGACGGCAACAAACGCTATGTCACCGAGATTATCGCCCAGCGGGTCCAGTTCATTGGCGGCAGAGGGGGTGAGGGCCGGTCTGGGCAGTACGAGTCTGAAGGTACCAGTTCAGGCGGGGGCTATGAGGCACCGCCCGTACCGGACGATGATGACGTGCCGTTCTAGGTCGGGGCAATTTCGGCAATCCCGTTCTTAATGACCGCTTTTCCGTCCGGGTTGTATGTCTCGTAGGCATATATGCCGGCCGGTTGGTCAGATTGCCACACCGCGGTGCTAAGGGTCTGACCCGGAAAGACGGGACGTGAGAAACGCACCCGGAGCCGTTTGAGGCGTCGTGGCTCACGGTCGCACAGATGGTCAATCATCACTTTTGCGGTAAACGCCATAGTACACAAACCGTGGACGATAATCCCCGGCAGACCGGCCATTCTGGCAACCTGCTCGTCAAGGTGAATGGGATTACGGTCGCCCGCTGCTTCAGCGTAGCGGCAGGTCTGGTCGGGGTCAATGGACTGCTCAACGCGCAGCAGCGGCTGGGTCTGAGGTGATGGACCAAAGGCTTCACCCCCCCGTCCCCGCTTGTCCCGGATGAAGGCCCCAAAGCGCATGTGTTGGACGGCCTGTTCACGCTGGTTCACGCTGTCTACCTCAAGCGTCAACGCCTCACCGCCGGCCTTTTCCTCAATACTCACCAGGCTTGCCGTGCTGGTAATGATGTCACCCGACATAACGGGCAGGACAAAGCGCATGTCCTGTTCGGTATGCAGGAGCCGCAGCACATCAACATTGAGCTCGCTATCGGTCACTACCATCATCACCGACAGCCAGCCCATCACCACCCCGAACATCGGCGGAGCAAGCACCCCGGAGGGATGGCTCCTCTCAAAAAAGAGCGGGTTATCCTCATTGCAGGCTCTGGCGTATTTGTACACAGCCTCGGCCGTGACGCCGTAGTCCTGAGCTGGATACTGTTTGCCGACCAGCGCGCGGTTGAGCCCCATCCCGTTTCTCATGCCTCCCAATACCCGTCGTCCACAAAGCTCACATAGCGGCCTTTGCCGATAATCAGATGGTCAAGGATATGGACGCCCATGAGTTCGCCGACCTGTCGCAAGCGTCGGGTAATCTGGAGGTCTTCGTGGCTCGGGACGGGGTCGCCGCTGGGATGGTTGTGGATCAGAATGACTGCGGCCGCAGACTCGCGGACCACTGCGGTAAAGACTTCGCGGGGGTGGACGAGGGATGAGGTCAGCGATCCCTCTGAGATGCGGACATCTTTGAGTTTGCGGTTCTTGGCGTCGAGCAGCAGGACATGGAACTCTTCTTTCTTGAGGCCGCCAAGCTGCTCCTGGTAGTGGTGAAAGACATCCTCCGAAGAGCGAAACTGGTCGCCCTGCCTCATCTCCCTGCCGGCAAACCGTCGGGCGATTTCCAGGCTGGCCTGGACCTGGGCGGCCTTGGCCGGGCCGATGCCTTTGACCTGACACAGGTCGGTGATGCTGGCCTCGGCCAAGCGACGGAAAGAGTCGCCAAACTGCTGGACGAGGTCCCGGCCGTGGTCAAGCGCGGTCTGGCCGCTGCTGGCGTTGCCGGTCCGCAGGATGATCGCCAGCAATTCGGCGTTGGAGAGAGCGCCGGGGCCTCTTTCGATCAGTTTTTCGCGGGGGCGGTCCGACTCTGGCCAGTCTTTGATTGACCGTACCATCTCTTCACGCTCTGGTGAGGGTGACAAGGACCGTCCGGTCGCGCGGTCCGTCAAAATCCACCAGCATGATGGCCTGCCAGGTGCCGAGGGCCAGACGACCCCGGTGGACAGGAACGCTTTCGCTCGGACCAAGGATGGTTGCTTTCAGATGCGCTGCACCATTGTCGTCAACCTTGTCGTGCAGCCAGACGCCTTCGGGGACGAGACCAGCCAGGGCTGTGAGCAGATCCTGACTAATCTGCGGATCATCGTTTTCGTTGACAATAATTGCCGCGGTGGCGTGGGGCACATAGACGTGGCACACCCCCTGTTCAAGGTTGGCCTGTTGGACTAGTTCGGTGACCTGTCTGGTCAGGTCAAGCACATCATTTTTTTTCCGGGTCCGGACTTTGAGTTCCATGCGGTCGCTCAACTCTCCCCTGTGGCAAGGTCATCGTGGTTCGCTGTGGTGGATGTCACATCAACCGGAACGCCGGACTGCTCACGCAGGGCTTGGGCCAGCAGGGCCGGATCAACCAGATGGGCCCAACCGCTGTCCTGCACAACGCGCCGGGCGTCTTGCCACGGGTCTGGAATCAGACCGTAGATATCGGCGTGGACTTCGACATGGACCCGACCGTGCCGCATCCCGACCTTGACCGGCTGGTAGGTCAGCTCGCCAGAGCTGCCGACCCGAACCAGGTCAAAGAAGCGCTCAATGTCTTCTGGATAGAGTCGAATACAGCCGTGGGTGACCATTCTGCCGACTGCCCAGGGGTTGTTTGTGCCGTGGATGGCGTATGCGCCGGACGCCTGGGACAAGCTCAATTCCAGCCGATATTTGCCCAGCGGATTATCCGGCGACCCACCCGGCAGGCTGGTTTCTGACCAGCCCTTTTCTTTGATCCGTTCTTGCCGAATAGACTCGGGAATCACCCAGGTCGGGTTGACTGTTTTGCCTCGAATCCGAAACGGCGTCCGGGGTGTTGGCCAGTCTTCGCGGCCAAGGCCAACCGGATAGGTCAACACCAGCCGCTCGGCACCGTGTTTCTCCTGGTCCGGGAAATAGTACAGGCGCATTTCCGGGATATTGACCACGACTCCGGCAGGGCGACTTTTGGGCAGGACCCAGAAGGTCGGCAAGCTGAGTTCTGAACCTTGCGGGGGAAGCCAGGGATCGAGGTCCGGATAGGCGGCGCTGATCTCGTTAAAGCCCAGATCAAAGTAGCGGGCGATATCGAGCAGGGTGTCTTTGGCCTGGACGGTGTAGCTGCGCGGAGAGCCGATCACGGTTCGGGCACCAGCCTGTCCGTCGGGCAGGCTGTAGGAGTAGGCGGTGGTCTTTTTCCGGGCAAAACGCTCCTCGTCCCAGGCTGAACCAGGCTGAGCCAGAAGGAGCAGGCTGACAAAGTGGAACATAGTGAGCCCAAAAAAGACAGGCAAACGGTTCGTGTGCATGTTGAGGAATGGCTCAGTGCCTGGGTTTCTTTCCGGTTCGATGCCGTGCTTTTTTCTGTTTGGCCAGCAGGCGGTCAAGTTTGAGATTGAGATTCACCAAGCTGCCCTGGACGGTTTCCAGCCGCGCTGCCAGGCTGTCGTAGTCGGCCTTAGAGGGGAGGTTGAGCAGCGAGAGCAGGGCGGCTATGTTCTGGTCAACCTTTCCCTTGGTTTCCGCCGCGTTCTGCAGGGTGCGGTCAATCCCCTCAGCAAAAACCGGGCTGGAGCGTAGTTCTTCGACAAACCGCGCGAGGTTTTCTTCGCCAAGCTCGCAGAGCTTTTCCAATAGTGTTTTCTCTTCAGCCATTGCATGCAAAAGGAAGAAGCGGATGAATGTTGAGGTGTTTCTCGGATATTTTACGGGCCTGCGGTTCTTTAGCGATGATCTTGATTTTCAGCGGCTGGTCCACACCGCCGCATTTATTCATGTGCTGGATGCTGTTGTGTGCTGGGTCTTTGCCAGTCGAAACGGATGTTCCAAAGGGTTGTGGGCGCTCTCCGGCCTGGTCTGTGGCGGCTGGGCGGTGCTGAGTGTCATTATTGTTCCGGTTTTCTGGAATAGATATGGTCAGCCCGGCCTCAAACCGGGCGGGTAGCGCGGTCGAACTCAGCCACATTGCTGGAGGCAGGCTTTGATCTTGTCAAGGTCGGGCAGGGTACCGGCGTCATCATTCAGCCAAGCGTACTGAACCACACCATTTTTGTCGATCACAAAAGCCGTTCGTTTGGCCACGCCTTTGAACACCAGCAGCTCGGGATAGAGGGAATCATAGGCGGCGGCGACTTCCTTATTAAAGTCGCTCAACAGCGGAAATTCATAGCCCTCCTTGGTGGCCCAGGCGTCCAGAGAAAATGGGCTGTCCACGCTGATGCCGACGACCTGCGTGTTCTCGTTCTGTAAACTGTCGAGATTGGCTTGCACGGAGCCAAATTCATTTGTTCAACCATCGGTAAAGGCCAGCGGAACAAAGAGCAGGACCACATTCTTCTTGCCCTTCTGTTCGCTCAGGGTGAAATCCTGCATTTTACTCGTCTTGAGGGTAAAATCCGGGGCGTTTTGCCCGACCTGTACGCTCATATATCCTCCTGTACGGTGAGACTGGTCTGTTCAGCCAGCGCTCCGTTGTGTTGACCGTTTTGTCGATCAGATCCGGTGTTCTCTTCTCCGTCTTCAACCAGGAGAGTCAGACTCACGACCCGTTCCCGAGGGCCAATATCAAACAGCCGTACCCCCTGGGTGTTGCGCCCGATGGTTCGCAATTCCCGGATGCGCAGCCGAATAACCCGCCCACTATCGGTAATCAGCATCAGGTGGTCCTCGTCGGTCACCTGTAGCACGCCGACGACCTCGCCTGTCTTGTCGGTTGTCCGCATGGTGATTATGCCTTTGCCGGCGCGGGATTGCAGCCGGTATTCGTGTACATTGCTCCGTTTGCCATAGCCCAAAGAGGAGACGGTCAGCAGGCTCTCGTCAGGGTTCAGGACGGCCAGGGACATCACCTTGTCGTCTGCTTCCAGGCTGATGCCTTTGACCCCCTGGGTGCTGCGCCCAGTGGGACGAACCTCCCGCTCGGAAAAGCGGATGGCTTTGCCATGCCGGGTCGAGAGGAGGATTTTCTGATCGGCACCGGCCAGCCTTACGCCAATGACTGCATCGCTGGGGTCTAGGGATATGGCGATAATGCCGCCCTGGCGTGGGTTGGCGTAGTCCATCAGGTCGGTCTTTTTGACCAGACCGTTACGAGTGGCAAAAACGGCCCAGGTGTCGGGCGTGAACTCGCGCACGGGCAGAAAAGCAGAGATCGTTTCCTCTGCTCCGAGCGGCAGCAGGTTGATAATCGCCTTACCTTTTGAGGCCCGACCGGCCTGTGGGATCTCGTGTACCTTCACCCAGTAAACCCTGCCGAGAGAGGTAAAAACCAGCAGATAGGCGTGAGTTGAACACACAAACAGATGTTCAACAAAATCCTCATTACGCGTGGTCGCCGCCACAATACCGCGTCCCCCGCGCCGCTGTGAGCGGTAGAGCGAGGTCGCAGTGCGCTTGATATAGCCGGCATGGGAGATGGTGACGACCATATCCTCTTCGGCAATCAGGTCTTCAACAGAGAGGTCGGCGCTAGCGGTAAGAATCTCTGTGCGGCGCTCATCGGCAAAGCGTGTCTTGATCTCTTGCAATTCCCGGCTGATGAGATCGTCAATTTCGCTCGGGTCGGCCAGAATGTTTTCAAGCGTGCGGATCAACGCCGCTGTCTCGGTGTGTTCGGCGACGATTTTTCCCTGCTCCAGTTGAGTGAGGCGCTGCAAGCGCATGTCCAGAACAGCCTGCGCCTGGGTCTCGCTCAACTCATAGCGCGCCATGATATGGTGACGAACGCTGAGCGGACTCTCGCCACTACGGATGAGCCGGATAACCGTGTCGAGGTTATCGAGGGCGACCTTCAGGCCTTCAAGCAGATGCAGCCGTTCTTGGGCTCTGTCGAGGTTGAAAGCGGTCCGTCGCCGCACCACAGCCCGGCGATGGTCCAAAAAATGAACCAGGCTGTGTTTGAGCGTCAACAGTTGCGGGCGCTCCTCAACAATGGCCAGCAGGATGACCCCAAAGGAGTCCTGCATTGGGGTCATCTTGTAGAGTTGATTGAGGACCACGTCTGGAACAACATCTTTCCTGAGTTCAATGACAATCCGCATGCCCTCGCGGTCTGACTCATCGCGGAGATCTGATATGCCTTCAAGGCGCTTGTCATTGACCAGTTCGGCAATGCGTTCAATCAGCCGTGCTTTATTGACCTGAAACGGAATTTCTTCAACAATAATAGCGCTCTTGCCCGTTCGTTGATTTTCCTCAGCCGAGGTCCGGGCCCGCATCTGGATAATGCCTCTGCCGGTTTCATACGCCTCCCGGATGCCGGCGAGGCCGTGAATAAACCCCCCGGTTGGAAAATCCGGCCCCCGGACATATTGCATAAGCTGGCCGCTGCTCAGTTCCGGGTCATCAATCAGGGCTACTAGCGCGTCAACCACCTCACCCAGATTATGCGGCGGGATATTGGTTGACATGCCAACCGCAATGCCTGACGATCCGTTAATGATCAGATTTGGAAGCTTGGCCGGTAGAACGGCTGGCTCTTGGCTTGAATCGTCGTAATTGGCAGTGAAATCAACGGTGTCCCGGTCAATGTCGGTCAGGAGTTCCGAGGCCATTCGGGTCATGCGGATTTCTGTGTAGCGCATGGCCGCGGGCGGGTCCCCGTCAATTGACCCAAAGTTCCCCTGTCCGTCAACCAGAGGATAGCGCAGCGAGAACTCCTGTGCCATGCGCACGATGGTATCGTAGACCGCGGCGTCACCGTGCGGGTGATATTTGCCTATAACATCGCCGACAATGCGGGCCGATTTTTTATACGGTCGGTTCCAGTCGTTTCCCAGGTCGGACATGGCATACAGCACGCGTCTATGAACAGGCTTGAGGCCGTCGCGGACATCGGGCAGCGCCCGCCCAATAATGACGCTCATGGCGTAGTCCATGTAGGACTGACGCATCTCTTGTTCGATGTTGACGGCCTGTGGACGCTTCGCTTCTTCCATGACAGTCGGCAGGTCTGGGGGTTTCAGATATCGAGATTCTTTGCCGCCAGGGCGTTGTTTTCAATAAACCGCCGTCGGGGTTCCACCTCATCGCCCATAAGTGTAGCGAAGATTTCGTCTGCCTCATAGGCATCCTCAATCCGAACCTGGAGCAGGCTGCGGGTGTCGGGATTCATGGTCGTTTCCCATAGCTGATCGGGGTTCATCTCACCTAGGCCCTTATAGCGCTGAATTTCCGCTCCCTGGCGGGAACGGGACAGGAGGTAGTCCACTATACCGCGTTGCCGGACAAAGGTCGTTTCTTCGTCTTTGTGGACCACGACAAACGGAGACCTGCCGATCACCCGCAGCTGCTTAAGCAGGCGACCGATCTCCTGGACCTCGGGAAAGTGTAGAAAATTGCTGTCAATGATCGTCTGGAGGCCCGAGCCGTTCAGCTTAGCAGTAGCCAGAATCCGGTACCCCTCAATTTTTTTGTCGACCTCAACCGAGAAAGAGACCGGAATCAGATCGGGAAAGTGCTGGCGGGCAAATGCCTCGGCCGCCTCACAGATATCGGCCAGAACGATTGGCTCGGTCATCGCCGCCGGGGAGAGACCGGGCTGATTGAGCAGTGCCCGCACAAGCCGGACATCTTTCCCCTTACGTTCAACCATGTCAAACAATTTTTCGCATTGCAGAAAAGTTCTGATCCACTCCTTCAAACTGTCTCCGGCTAAAAAAGTGGAAGGTAATGTTTTCCTCGTCAAAAGGTTGTCATGTTCCACTTGTGGTCCGACCTGGACATTTTCAATTCCCATATCAATCAGGAATTCGTCCAGGGCAGCCTCGTCTTTCAGATAGCGCTCGGTTTTGCCCCTCTTGACCCGATAGAGAGGCGGCTGGGCAATGTAGAGGTGGCCGTTCTCAATCAGACCCGGCATCTGACGGTAGAAAAAGGTCAGCAACAAGGTCCGTATATGCGAGCCGTCTACATCTGCATCGGTCATGATGATAACGGTGTGATAGCGCAGTTTGGACAGATTGGTTTCTTCTTTTCCGACGCCCGCCCCAAGCGCGGTAATCAGCAGACGAATTTCCTGCGAGGAGAGCATTTTATCAAAGCGGGATTTCTCGACATTCAGGATCTTGCCCCGCAGGGGCAGGATGGCCTGAGTCCGGCGGTCGCGGCCCTGTTTGGCCGACCCGCCGGCCGAATCGCCCTCAACAAAATAGATCTCGCTCAGCGCGGGGTCGCGTTCCTGGCAGTCGGCGAGTTTGCCGGGCAGAGAACCGGAATCAAGAGCGCCTTTTCGTCGCGTGAGGTCTCGGGCTTTGCGAGCCGCTTCTCGGGCGCGGGCCGCCTCTATGGATTTGTGAATAATCCGCTTGGTCTCGTTTGGATGCTCTTCAAAGTAGATCCTCAGCTTTTCGATGACCATGGCCTCGACAAAGCCCTTGAGATCGCTATTGCCCAGCTTTGTTTTGGTCTGGCCTTCAAACTGCGGCTCAGGCACTTTGAGACTGATTATTGCGATAAGTCCCTCACGGATATCTTCGCCCTGTACAGGCGATGCATCTCCTTTCAGCAGACCGTTTACTGTGGCGTAGGAATTAATCGTCCGGGTCAGGGCTGATTTCAGTCCGCTGAGGTGCGTTCCGCCCTCAATCGTGTTGATATTATTGGCAAAGGTGTAGACGTTTTCTGTATATCCATCGTTCCACTGCAGCGCGATCTCAGCTTGGGATCCATTTTTTTTGCCCTCCAGGTAAATCACATCAGAGTGAATTGGTTTCTTGGCCGCCCCAAGGTGCTTGACAAACGACACAATTCCGCCCTGGTAGTGAAAATCATGACGTTTTCGATCGCGTTCGTCTTCGATCGAAATGTGCAGGCCGCCGTTCAAGAAGGCCAGTTCCCGCAGCCGCTGGGAGAGGATATCAAAGCTAAACTCCAAAATCTCGAAGATGAGCAGGTCGGGTTTAAAGGTGACCCGAGTTCCGCTGGTTTCAACGCTGCCACTCTCTCGGAGCGATGTTTTCGGCTCACCGCGTTCGTACTCCTGGGTATACACTTTGCCATGCCGCTTGATCTCGACTTCCAGCCATTCCGACAGGGCATTGACCACAGACACGCCTACACCGTGTAGGCCGCCCGATACTTTATACGCGTTGGAGTCAAATTTTCCGCCCGCGTGCAGCTTGGTCAGCACCACCTCGGCCGCGGAAATTCCCTCTGTGGGATGAATCTCGGTCGGAATACCCCGACCGTTGTCCTCAACGGTGAGACTGTTATCAATGTGAATAGTGACCCGGATATGGGTGCAATGCCCGGCAAGCGCCTCGTCTACAGAATTATCAACCACCTCAAAGACCAGATGGTGAAGACCACGAACTGAGGTATCTCCAATGTACATTCCCGGCCGTTTCCGAACAGCCTCTAAACCAGCCAGAACCTTGATGTGGTCGGCCCCGTATTCTTGTTCAATCATGAACTTCCTCAGAAAAGCAGAGAGACGCTCATCCCGAGGGTATCATTTTCTGGCTGCGAAGTAAACGCACGGGCGGGACAAATAAGGTTTTTGAAATTAAAATATGCGCATCGGCATGATCACATACGAGAAGTCCTGATCTTCGGTCATCTTGAGCAAACCCGGGCTCATATCGTCCTTGAGGGACAATGTAATCTGCTGGTCTTCGCCCATCACGGTCAGGGCCTCCACCAAGTAGCGGCCATTAAAGCCGACAGCGATGCTGTCTCCGCTGTAGTCTGTCATGACCTCCTCCACCCCCTCGCCAAGGTCAGGGGTATTGACCGAGATTTCGACCTTCCCGGCTTCGACCTGGATCTTAATCCCGCGCGACCGTTCGGTGGTCAGAATCAACAGCCGGCGCAGCGCCCTCAGCAACTCTTCACGGGAGAAGGGAATCACAAAATTCCGCGCGGTGGGCAGAATCTGCTGGTAATCCGGGAATTCACCCTCAACCAAGCGCATGGACAGCGCGGTAGCCTCCTTGTGCATCCCTGCCATCGTCCCCTGCAGAGAGAAGCGGGCCTCGCCCTCGCTCCGTTCCAGGATCTTGCGGGCCTCGATTAACCCTTTGCGGGGCAAAATGACTTTGGGCCAAGCCGCTGGGTCGGCTATCGCTGCCTGGCGGTCGATGAGAGACAAACGATGACCGTCACTGGCCACCATACGCAGCTTTCCCGAGTCAAGGGCTTCGACATACACACCGCTCAGATTGAGGCGTGTTTCATCCGGCGAGGTGGCAAACAGCGTCTTCTCAATCATTTCTCGCATGATTTCGCCAGGACACGATGCGGCTGCGGGTACCGTGCCATCGGCCTCTTGAGCAGGGGTTATAGCCGGAAACTCTTTGGGGTCAAGGCTAGCCATCCTGAACCGGGATTTTCCACTGCTGACCTCTATCCAACCACTGCCAGCTGAGCGCAGGGTTATGACGGTCGGGTCGGAGGATCCGCCCCCCGTGCTCGGTAGCTCGCGGACGATTTCATACAGCTTGCGAGCGTCGGTGGTGATAGAGCCGGTCTTCTTGACGCTCGCCTTACAGCTTTGGCGAATACTGATCTCAAGGTCCGTGGCCCCAAGTGACAGAGCGCCTCCCTCGGCGTCGGTCTGTGCATCCGTTGACTCAATCAGGACATGGGCGAGAATAGGCAGCGAAGAGCGTTTCTCGACCACTCCCTGCACAAGGTATAAAGAGCGCAACAGTTCGTCTTTTTCCACAAGACATTCCATACCGGATTCCTCTTTGTTCTGGATTTACGTCATTTCTCATCTTCTTTATATAATATATAAGAGTAGTAGCAGGGGGGTGTGAATATGTGGATAACTCACTTAAGTAATTGATTTTAAAAGAGAAGTTATTCACACCCCCTGTGGATAACTCGGCCACTTATCCACACCCCCCTCAAAGTTATCCACACCCCCCTCAAAGTTATCCACAGGTTATCCACAGGTTATCCACAGGTTATCCACAGGTTATCCACAGGTTATCCACAGGTTATCCACAGGTTATCCACAGGTTATCCACAGGTCCGTGGGGCTTAGAGCGGTGACCAAGCGGTACATCAGGGCTGGTCCTTGATCTGTTGGCTGTAGATCGTGCTTTCAATCCGGTCCAGGACAGAGCGCAACTCTTCGTCATTTTTGAGGCGTTTTTCTATCCTATTGCAAGCATACAAGGCAGTGGTGTGATCTTTGCCACCAAACCGAATGCCGATCGTCGGGTAGGAGGTATTGGCCAGCTTGCGGCACAAGTACATGGACACCTGACGCGGAAAAGTCACCGGTTTGGTCCGTTTTTTGGAGACCAGATCACTCACCCGCACGCCAAAGTATTTGGCGCTGGCCTGCTGGACCATTTCGATCGTCACCTTCGGGCCCTTCTCCTTGACGAGATTATGCAAAACCTGGCGGGCAAAATCGACCGTAATAGGCGTCTCATTCATGTTTGACAGGGCGTCAAGCCGAGTCAACCCGCCTTCCAGTTCACGGACATTGGCGGTGACGTTTGAGGCAATGAACAGCGCAACCTCAGACGAAATCTGGATCTTCCTGGCCTGGGCCTTTTTTTGCAAAATCGCTACCCGCGTTTCCAGATCAGGCGGCTGAATATCGGTAATCAGACCCGACTCAAACCGGTTGCGTAGCCGCTCTTCCAAGCCCTGAATTTCGTTTGGAAACTTGTCGGAGGTGAGCACGATTTGTTTGTGAGCCTCGTATAAGGTATTGAATGTGTGAAAAAATTCTTCTTGGGTCCGCTCTCGACCAGACAGAAACTGAACATCGTCGACAATCAGCACATCCGCTTGGCGAAACTTTGTTTTGAAGTCATCCATCCGGTCTCGACGGATGTAAGAAATCAATTCATTAGTAAAAGACTCGGAGGACAAATAAAACACGCTGCTCTTGCCCTGTTTGACCAGGCTCTCATGCCCAATGGCATTTATCAAGTGCGTCTTGCCCAGCCCCACCCCGCCATAGATAAACAGCGGGTTGTAGTGATTGCCGGGATGATCGGCTACTGCCCGGGCTGCAGCATGGGCAAACTGATTGCCGCCTCCGACCACAAAGCTTGAAAAGGTCAAGTTCTGCAACAGACCGTTTTTCTTGGTCGGACGCGCTTTGCTTCTGGTTGCCCGTGGGATCAATGCGGAAGCCGGCTCAGGGGTGCGCTTGGTGCCCGCATCTTGGAGTTGGACCGACGACGCATCGGCAGGAAACAACTCACCCTGCTGGCTGCTGTTGACGTGAATCGCTACCTGCGCCGTCTGGCCAAGGACAGAGGCAAGCGAAGCTTCAAGCGGTTCAAGAAGATTGTTGAGGAGCCACTCACGGAACAGCGGACTCGGAACTTCCAGATGAAACGTGTCCCCTCGTAGTCCAATCGGACGAGTTGGCTTCAGCCAAGTCTCGATGTTGGTCTTCCCAATCTTTTCTTCAGCAACATCCAATACGTTTTCCCACACCCGCTCCATACCCTGTACTCGTACCGGGTTGATCGGCGAGTTATCCACACCTGTGAATAACTCGTCAACCCTCTATGTCATAAAGGATTTCTCCCCAAATTTCACAGACTTTTCCACATACTCTTCCCCTGCCTTCTTTCTCTCCCTCCCAGCGAAACCTGGCCGATCAAGCCATGAGAGTGAAAAAGAAAGGAGAAGACCATCTTCTACAGCATCGCTGTTATCTGTTCTGAAAAAGAGAATGCGTTTGGTGTTGTGTTAGGGTGTTTAGACATTTTTGATGAGCAATGCAAGCGAAACAGTTGCAGCGTGCGAGAAGTTGCTAATTTTGCTGCACAATGTTTTTTACCTTGACGTTCCATACGCCCAGTGCTAGAGTACAGAGTAACCAATCGTGAGGTCAGAAAACGAGCTATGTCCACGTCAGATAAGCTTTTTCGCCAAGCCCAGGAAATTATACCCGGCGGAGTCAATAGTCCGGTGCGCGCCTGGCGGGCAGTAGACGGCACTCCGCCCTTCATCCAGCGTGGTCATGGCTGCCGGGTGGTTGATGCGGATGGCAAAGAGTATATTGACTATGTTGGGTCGTGGGGGCCCCTGATTGCCGGCCATGCCCATCCGCAGGTCGTGCGCGCCCTTGAGAGCATGGTCAAATGTGGGACAAGTTTTGGCGCGCCAACCGCCAGAGAGATTGAGTTGGCCCGGATGGTCGTTGATGCCGTTCCCTCAGTTGACAAGGTCCGCCTTACCTCGTCTGGAACCGAAGCGACCATGACCGCACTGCGGATTGCCAGGGGCTACACGGACCGGACTAAAATTATCAAGTTCGCCGGCTGCTACCACGGCCATACCGACGCCCTGCTGGTCCGAGCTGGATCGGGAGCACTGACCTTGAGTCAGCCCGATAGCAAAGGTGTGCCCGAAGCCTTCGCCAGTCAAACCCTGATTGCCGAGTACAATAATCTGGCCAGCGTGGAGGCGTACATCAGCGCCAATCCCAACACGATTGCCGGCGTCATTATCGAACCCGTTCCCGGCAATATGGGCCTTGTCCTGCCCGCCCCAGGTTTTTTAACCGAATTGCGCAACCTGACCAGAGAGGCCGGAATAGTCCTTATCTTTGACGAGGTTATGAGCGGCTTTCGCCTGGCGCGGGGCGGGGCTCAGGAATTGTACAGTATTGACCCGGACCTGAGTTGTTTTGGCAAAGTTATCGGCGGCGGACTGCCGTTGGCGGCGGTTGGCGGTAAACGGGACATTATGGGTTGTCTTGCCCCGCTCGGCCCAGTCTACCAAGCCGGAACCCTGTCGGGCAATCCCTTAGCGGTCACAGCCGGCATTGAAACGCTCAAGATCATGAACACCTCGGGCGCGTATGCACGCTTAAATGAAACGAGCGCTCGCTTGGCAGAGGGATTGCGAAAGGCCATTCAGGACACCAGCGTTCAGGCTTGTGTCAATCAGTTCGGCTCAATGATCACCGTTTTCTTCGGCGTCGATCAGGTCCGCAATTATACCAGCGCTGTCGGCTGTGACACCGCGTTGTTTGCCCGTTATTTTCACGGCATGATCGAGCGCGGCATCTATCTCCCGCCCTCCCAGTTCGAGGCCGCCTTTGTCTCCTTAGCCCACGGCGAGGCCGAGATTGACGAAACAGTCTCCGCCGCTACAGAAGTCATGCGACAACTCGGGCCGACCTGAAGCTCGGGTCTCAGGTATGTGGAAAACCTTGTGGAAACTGTCGAAAAACTTATTATGATATAGTAACTTATCGAGTCATTCACAAGTGTGGATAACTCACTCATATCGGCATGCCTCACTCTCCCACCCTCCTCGTCTACGGCAGATATGGCGCTCTGGGCATTGAGTTTGCCGGAGCGGTCCTGGCCGGAATCTTTCTCGGGCGTTACCTCGATAGCCTATTTGGAACAGCCCCCTTCCTGCTCGTGCTTGGCGCGGTCGGCGGCATGGCAGGGGCGCTGTGTCGTCTGATTCTTGTCCTCCAACATCTGTCCCGGCATAGACAGTGAAACGTGATGTCTTCGTCAAAAGGCTACCGGGTTCCACTTTTGCGGCCCAACCACACCACCATAGAAAAAATTGAGTGGCTGAACCTTCTCCTCGTCGGCCTCTGTGCCGGGCTTGGCTGGCTGGCCGGATCCGGAATCTTTCTCGGGCGTTACCTCGATAGCCTATTTGGAACAGCCCCCTTCCTGCTCGTGCTTGGCGCGGTCGGCGGCATGGCAGGGGCGCTGTGTCGTCTGATTCTTGTCCTCCAACATCTGTCCCGGCATAGACAGTGAAACGTGATGTCTTCGTCAAAAGGCTACCGGGTTCCACTTTTGCGGCCCAACCACACCACCATAGAAAAAATTGAGTGGCTGAACCTTCTCCTCGTCGGCCTCTGTGCCGGGCTTGGCTGGCTGGCCGGATATGGACATATTTTCAGCCTCATTCTGGGCGGGGTCGTCATGCAGGGCAATTTCTGGCTGCTCAAAAAACTGGTCCGTAGCGCACTTTCCTCTTCTCCCAAGGGCTGGGCCGGAAAATCTCGCGCCGCCCTGTGGTTTGTGGCCAAGAGCGTGTTTTTTCTGGTTTTATTAAGCACCCTCCTGCTGCGCTACCCGGTGCATGGGCAGAGCTTCACCGTCGGGGTGTCTTTACTGCTGTTGGCCTGCGTGATAGTTGGCTTGTCCGAACCAGAATCCAAGACGGTGTGCTCATAGGCGAGTGACATGGACCATCACCCCTTTACCTGGGTTTCTGCGATTCCCGGCTTGAATTTTCTGCCGGGACATATTGCCACCTCTCTTCTCGTCACCGGTCTGCTTATTTTCCTGGCCTACCGGGCCAAGCGACAGATGGATGCTGTCCCTGACCCGAACATCCCAGACGATTCGCTCAGCCTGCGCAACATGGCTGAGCTACTGGTTGAAGGCGTCTCGGGCATGGCAGAGGGCATTCTGAGACACCAGGCCCGTCGCTATGTCCACCTCTACGGCAGTCTTTTCCTCTTCATTCTCTGCGCCAACCTGACCGGCCTCGTACCGGGCTTTCTTCCGCCGACGAGCAATTTTAATGTCGCCTTCGCCCTTGGCGTCCTGTCGTTTGCAGCCTACAACTTTTTCGCCTTCCGAGAACAGGGCCTCGCCTATCTGAAGCACTTTGTCGGGCCGATCTGGTGGCTCGGGTTTTTGATGGTTCCGCTGGAGTTGATAGACAACTTTGTCCGGCCCTTTTCCCTGGGACTGCGCCTGTTCGGGAATATGACCGGCGATCATATTGTTCTGGAGATCTTTACCGATCTAACCAAGGTCGGCATCCCGGTGGTGTTCTATGCGCTTGGGGCGTTTGTCTCCCTGGTCCAGGCATTTGTGTTCACCCTGCTCAGTCTGGTGTATGTCTCCCTGGCCGTAGCCCACGACGATCACCACCAAAGTGAAACGTGATGATACCCTTTTCAGGGCGAATGAGGAAAAAACAGGACGAGAAACAGCTATCCTGACGACAGAGGGGCGAGGACGGGCGGGGAGGATAGAGAGGCGTGCCCAAGTCTCTGCCGTTTCGGGGGGCGAGAAAGGAGTAGAGGTATGAAGAGAGTCTGGCGTATTGGTGTTTTGGCGGCGATCATAGTACTGAGCACAAGCGGCGCGGCGTTTGCCGCGGAGGGGGGCGACTCGTCACGCGGCGTGATCGCTCTGGCTGCCGGCCTGGCTATCGGCATTGCCGCGGTTGGAGCAAGCTTAGGCCAGGGACGGGCTGTTGCCGCGGCGATGGAGTCCATCGGCCGCAACCCGAGTTCGGCCGACCGGATTCAGACGCCGATGATTATCGGTATCGCCTTTATCGAGGCGTTGGCCATCTATGCCCTGGTGATCGCTTTTACCTTGTCGGGCAGCGTCTAAATCGGCCAACGCAATCACAGAGGGCAGTTCTGCCCTCTGTGGGCTACACGAACAGGCGTTGGACCAGCAGTGCGGCTGAACCGAACGCAAACACAATATAGAAAAGGCTGATTGCCCCCAGAATGGCGCAGCGCACAGGGCCGGGTCGCAACTCGGCCGGCAGCTTGGTCCGATTCAGGACCAGGACCAGCGGAGTATAGATAGCCATAGCAATCCCACCGAAAAACGCCGAACCCAGCAGGAACAGGATGGGCGGCAGGCTTTCATACACATAGGTCAGGACAATACCGGCCACAATCCAGGCCAGGGCAAGGGTGGCATACCACCAGCCGAGCGGTTTTTTCTGCGCCCAGGCATAGTTGGTGTGCAGAATATCCGCGCACGACCGGGCCACCCCATCGATCAGCGTGAGTTGGGTGCTGAACAGACATGCAGTGCCGACCAGCAAAAACACCAGCTTGCCGAACGACCCCCATAAGCTGCCCAGGATTTCGGCCTCCTGCCACACCAGCAACTCCTGATTGGGGACGATACCGCGGGGGTGGAGAACAGCCAGCGCTCCATAGATGAACAGCAGGATGGTGAAGGTATTCAGCAGCCAGAAAAAGAGTGCCTGGTCAAGTTGCAGATGCCGAAACCAGGCCCGCCAGCGCTGCATATTGCGCCCAGTGATCATGACCTGAAACGCCCGCTCAGTCCTTGCCTCCTGGTGCTCTCGCAGCGGGTTGGACGCCGTTGGCACCAGTGCGCCCATCCCCCAGCCCTTGTCCCGGATATAAAACGAAAAGAACAGATTGGCCGTTCCTCCCGCTCCGGCAAAAACAATTGAGGAGAATAAGGCGTACACAGCCATGTCGGGGTCTTTATACGGGATATTCAGTATACCCCGACCCAGCTCTCTCCAGGTTGCCGCCCCGCCGACCGAAAGCGTAATCGCCACCAGGCCAACTGTAATCACCACAACCAGAACCTTGACCGTCTGCTCCAGCGAAGCGTACACCCGCTTTGGCCCAAACAGGACACCCGCCACCCCGATAAAGGTAATCGTCGTCCACATCCAGGGCTCTCCCCAGCCCTGGGGGCCGACAATCAGAACTTTGAGCGCTCCGCCACACGCCCGCGCCCAGCCCGGCAAAATCCAGCTGCACACATTCAGCATCAGAAAGATCCAGGCAAAATGGCGGGACAGGCGGGCAAAGCCACCGTAGATGCTCTCACCGGTGGCCAGCGTATAGCGGCCGACCTCACAGTTGATCCAGAGCTGAACAAACACTCCCAGCACCGCCGCCCAAGTCATGCTGGCCCCAAACTGGGCGGTATTGCGGGGCCAGACAATCAATTCACCGGCCCCAATAGACAGGCCGACCAGGACGGCACCGGGTCCGGCCAGATGCCAGAAGCTGGCCGACTTTGGGGGCAGGTCTGCGGGTTGGTAGGTTGGCGGCATGTGGGCAAAAGTGATTCTGATGTGCTGGGTGTCCGGCCCTGGCTGCTCATGGTGATGCTGAGAAGTCGTGGTCAGACATAGCCCTGCTGATGGAAATACTCGGCCATCAGCACCGCCCCCTTGGCCGCGCCCATTTTGGTATTGTGGCTGACGAGCAGGTATTTGACCCCGTTATCCAGCGCGCTATCAGCCCGAAACCGGCCGGCCGAGGTCGCCATGCCGTCTTCGGCGTCGCGGTCTAAACGGGGCTGGGGCCGGAACGGGTCGTTGTGGACGATAATCATATGCCTGGGCGCTGAGGGCAGGCCCAGCTTCCCGAACTCGTGGCCAAAGGCGATCATGGCTGCCCGCGCATCGTCAACCGAGCACGATTTGTCCATCACGGCCAGGACCGATTCGGTATGTCCCTCAAGCACGGCCACCCGGGTGCAGGTCGCGCTGACCGAAAAGTCTGCCGGCCTGATCGTACCGGCCGACAGGCTGCCCATGATCTTCCGGGCTTCTTTTTCGACCTTTTCCTCTTCGCCCGAGATAAAGGGGATGACGTTATCCACAACATCAAGTCCGATAACGCCGGGCGAGCGCCCTGCCCCGGACAGTCCCTGCATTGAAGTCATAATGACTTTTTGCAGGCCAAAGGCATCGAACAGCGGCTTGAGCGTAATCGCCAGGCCGATTGTGGTGCAGTTGGGCTGGGTAGCAATATAGCCGTGCCAGCCCCGGTTTTTCTGCTGGCTGTCGATCAGACCGATGTGATCCAGGTTGACGCCCGGAATCAGGAGCGGCACATCGGCTTCATAGCGGAATGCGGAGGCGGTGCTGACGACCGGGGTGGTGGCGGCGTACAGCGGCTCCAGTTCCCGTGCCGGGCCGGACTCGACCGCGGAGAACACCAGATCAATGCCGCTCAGGTCGATTGACGACGCCTCATGCACCCTCAGCGACAGCATTGCTTGTGGCGGTTTTTCCTGACACCACCACTGTTGGGCACCCGTCCTGGCGTCCCGAATCGCCTCAGCGTAGGTTTTCCCGGCTGAGCGCTGTGAGGCGGCTACGAGACCCACCTCAAACCAGGGATGATTTTCGAGAGCCACCAGAAATTGTTGCCCGGCAATACCCGTGGCCCCGACAACAGCAACTCGCTTTTTCATGGCATTGTAATAAGCGGCAGCCGGGTATTTTTGTCAACTCCCGTCAGGCGTGATATACGGGCAGGATATAGCTGTCCATAAGGAGCGTGTCATGGATATGAGTGCGGTTGAGCGTCTGGGCGAGATTGTGGGAGCCGACGGGCTGGTGGTCAACTCGCGGGCCTTAGCCACCTATGAATGTGACGGCTACACCCTGGAGAAGTCGGTTCCCGAGGTGGTCGTGCTGCCCCGCTCGACCGCCGAGACAGTCGCGGTCGTCAAATTCCTGCACAAAGAGAACATCGCCTTTGTCCCGCGTGGGGCCGGCACCGGGCTGAGCGGCGGCTGCCTGCCGGTTGAAGCGCCGGTCATGATCGGTACCAGCCGGATGAATACGATCAAGCACATTGACTTGGCCAACCGCTATGTGGTGGCCGAGGCCGGGGTCGTCAACCTGTGGGTCAGTAACGCGGTCAAAAAAGACGGCCTGCACTACGCGCCTGACCCGTCGAGCCAGCAGGCCTGCACCATCGGCGGCAATGTAGCCGAGAACTCGGGCGGACCCCATACTCTGAAATATGGGGTGACGACCAACCATGTCTTGGGTCTTGAGCTGGTGCTGCCGGACGGTGAGTTGGTCACGCTCGGCGGGGCGGTTGAAGACGTGCCGGGCTATGATCTGCGCGGAATCACGATCGGGGCTGAGGGGACCTTCGGACTGGTGACCGAGGCGACCCTGCGCCTGACCCGCCAACCGCAGGCCTACCGTACCTTTCTGGGCGTGTTTGAGTCAGTCCACCAGGCAACCCAGACCGTATCAGACATTATTGCCACCGGTATTGTGCCGGCGGCTCTGGAAATGATGGACCGGCTTATTATTCAGGCCGTTGAAGCCGCCTTTCAGTTCGGGTTTCCGACCGACGCAGGGGCGGTGCTGATTATTGAACTGGACGGCTTGGAGGCCGGCCTTGAGCCCCAAACGCGCAAGATCATGGACATCTGTCGGCACAACAGCGCTCGCGAAGTCCGGGTGGCCGAGGACGATGCCGAGCGCCTGGCGCTGTGGACCAGCCGGAAGCGAGCGTTTGGCGCGGTGGGCCGCCTCGCCCCGAATTACTGCACCCAGGATGGAGTCGTGCCGCGCACCAAGGTGCCGGATATCCTGCGCACAATCGACGCGGTGGCCAAGAAATACAATTTGCGCATTGCCAATGTCTTTCACGCCGGAGATGGCAACATTCATCCCATTCTGATGTACGACGAGCGCAATCCGGGTGAGGCCAAGCGGGTGGTGCAGGCCGGCCGGGAGATTCTGAAAGCCTGCGTTGACCTTGGTGGCAGCCTGACCGGCGAGCACGGGATTGGCGTTGAGAAGCAAGCCCAGATGCCGCTGATCTTCAGCCCTGAAGACCTGCTGTGTATGAGCGAGCTGCGCACGGTGTTCAATCCCGACAATCGATGTAACCCGCATAAGATCATTCCTACGCCCGGGACGGGCTGTATTGACGTGTGCGCGCCGCGTCGCCAAGTCCCGCTGTGAGACAGGATGAGCAGGGTTTGAGGGCTGGCTTATGGCAGGCTGGGACAGGCTGACATTGTGAATGAGGATACCATGTCCCACTTTGAGGCCGGAGAGCGATTTGCGATTGACGGGGCCAAGCCGCGCGAGGTGTTGCTTCCGACCTCGGTCAAGCAGGTGTCGGCAGAACTGCGGGACGCCGGGAAGCGCAAGCTGGCGGTTGCCCCGGTTGGGCTGGGGGCGTTTCTGCACCTAGGCGCTCGCCCACGCCGCTATGATGTGGCGCTGTGTCTGGAACGGCTGAATAAGCTGCTGGATTACCAACCGACCGACATGACGGTCACGGTCGAGGCCGGCCTGACCCTCTCGCAACTCCAGGCCGTTTTGGGCGAGAACGGTCAGTGGCTGCCGCTCGATCCACCCAACCCGGAACAGGTTACAGTCGGTGGCTTGATCGCAACCAACCTGAGCGGCCCGTCTCGCTTCTCACAGGGCACGGTCCGCGATTTTCTGATTGGGCTGAAAGTCGTCCGGGCGGATGGCGCGGTGGTGAAAGGCGGCGGGCGGGTGGTCAAAAACGTGGCCGGCTACGACCTGGCCAAGCTCTACTGCGGCTCGCTCGGCAGCCTGGGGGTCATTGTTGAGGCGACTTTCAAGATCCGACCCCGACCGGAAGCTCAGGCCATTCTGATGCTCCGCTTTCCCTCTGCCGCGGAAGTGAGACATGGCACCCTTCTTCACGCCATACAGGCCACCTCACAGCGAATTACTGCCGAGCTGCAACCCTTCTTCCTGGAACTGACCAATTTTGATCCAGCCCATCCCGCCGATAACTCAGCCGAATCTCTGCTTGTTGTCGGTCTGGCAGGCGTGACCCAAGAGGTTGACTATCAACGCCAGCGCCTGAATGAACTGGCCAGCCAAGCCGGCTTGCGCCTCGAACATATCGAAGGTCAGGCCGCCCACAATCTGGCCCTTGCTCTGCGCGACTTTCCGGTCAGCGGTCAGGCCGGCTTGCGCTGCAAAACCAGTCTGCTGCCAGATCGGGTGGCCGAGTTTTGTCACCAGGTGGAGGAAGAGATCGGCCGGCACGGCCTGTCGGTCCAGTTTCAGGCCCGGGCCGGGAACGGTATTGTGTACATCCGCTTCGTCCGCTCCAATGAGGAGGAGAGCACGCCCCCCCCTGCCGAGCAGTTCGTTTCCCTGCTTGACTGGTTGCGTATCCTGGTCAGAAAAATGAACGGTTATCTCGTTGTTGAGCAGATTGATCCGGGTCTGAAGGACCGGGTCGATGTGTGGGGACCGACCGGCAGTGCCTTCCCGCTGATGAAAAAACTCAAAGACACCTTTGATCCGCAGCAGGTGTTGAACCCCGGCCGATTTATCGGAGGCATTTAGGCGTCGTATGCCACACGAACACGCCCATTTTGTCGCTCACGAGAAATTCTTTGACTGTGTACACTGTGGGCTGTGCCTGCCATTCTGCCCGACGTATGCTGAGTTGGGGACTGAGATGGACTCCCCGCGGGGCCGTATTCTGACCCTGCGGGCGCTGCAAGAGGGCCGCTTCGGTCTGGATTCTGAGGTCGTGCGGCATCTCGACCTGTGCCTGGGCTGCCGGTCGTGTGAGACGGCCTGTCCGTCCGGGGTCCAGTACGGGGCGCTTATCGAAGGAGCCCGGCCGTACATTGAGCAGCACTACAAGCGGCCACTGGCCGAACGCCTCACCCGGCGGACCATTGATACGATTTTCCCCAGCCCGGTCGGCATGCGCCTGTTCGCCGGGCTGCTGCGGCTCGGCTCGTGGCTGGGGCTGGGCCGTCTGGCCCAGGCCAACTGGCTTCCCGCCCGCCTGCGTTCGCAGTTTGGCCTCATCCCAACTCGGGGCCGACTGTCTTCGACGACGCTCCAGGACCGCTACGCCCCTGTTGGCCCCCAGCGCTACCGGGTGGCTATGCTGTCCGGCTGTGTCATGTCCGAGCTGTTCGGCGCGACCAACGAGGCAACCGTCAAAGTCCTGCGCTATAACGGCTGTGATGTTCTGGTACCCAAAAGCCAAGCCTGCTGCGGAGCCTTATTGTTGCATAACGGCAATAAATCCGAGGCCCTGGCGCTGGCGCAACGCAATGTCGAGGTCTTCAGCGAGCTTGATGTTGACGCCCTCATCATCAATGCCTCGGGCTGCGGGGCGATGATGAAGGAGTATGGCGAGTTGCTCAAAGACGACCCGGTGTACCGTGAGCGGGCCGAGCAACTGGCGGCCAAGATGAAAGACGTGTCGGAGTTTCTGGCCGACATTGGGCCGACCAAGCCGACCAAGACCCTGAACAAAACCGTGACCTATCACGACGCCTGTCACTTGGCCCATGGCCAACAGGTCCGTGCCCAACCGCGCGCCCTGCTGGCGGCTATTCCCGGCCTGCGGATCGTTGATATGCCCGAGTCTGACTGGTGTTGTGGCAGCGCCGGTACCTATAACCTCACCGAGCCCGAGATGGCCGGGCGGCTTCTGCGGCGCAAAGTTGACAACATCCAGAGCACCCGGGCCGGGACGGTTGTGATGGGCAATCCCGGCTGTCTGATCCAGATCCAGGCAGGCCTCCAGCAGCGGGGCGCGGCCATTGAAGCCGTGCATACCGTGGATCTGCTGGCCGAAGCCTACGAAGAGGAGGACCCCTATGGCACGCGATCGTGACGAGTGGCTGAAGACCGGCGCTGAGGTAGCCCTTGACCCTGAACTGCCCATCTGTGACCCGCACCACCATGTGTGGGACCATCCGGGCAACCGCTACCTGCTTGACGAGCTGCTGCAAGACACCAACAGCGGGCACAGAGTCGTCCAGACCGTCTTTGTCGAATGTCTGTCCATGTACCGCAAAGACGGGCCGAGGGAGATGAAACCCGTTGGCGAGACGGAGTTTGTCCAGGGTATCGCCGCCCAGAGCGTCAGCGGCAACTATGGCCCAATGGCCGCCTGTGCCGGGATTGTCGGCTTTGCTGACCTGTCTCTGGGCGACGGGGTGGAAGCGGTCCTTGCGGCGCATCTGGAGGCCAGCCCCAACCGTTTTCGGGGGATTCGTCATGCGGCCAGCTGGCACGCCAGCCCTGATATTCGGAATGCCCATACCGGCGCGCCGGAGGGTCTGATGCGAGAGGCTGCGTTTCGCAAAGGGCTGGCCTGTCTGCACCGGCTGGGTCTGAGCTTTGATGCCTGGATGTATCACACCCAGATCGCCGAACTGGTGGACTTGGCGCGTGCCTGCCCGGACGGAACCATCATTCTTGACCATGTT
The DNA here is from genome assembly GCA_965200965.1 of uncultured Binatia bacterium (SeqCode). Classification (GTDB taxonomy): domain Bacteria; phylum Desulfobacterota; class Binatia; order Bin18; family Bin18; genus JAAXHF01. Next base: position 2,690,045 of record OZ241744.1, on the reverse strand, counting down.
GGCGGTCCGCTCGGCATTGGTCCCTACCAGGGTCAGCAAGAGGCCGTCTTTCAGGACTGGAAACGGGGGCTGGCTGAGCTGGCCACCTGCCCCAATGTGATGGTCAAACTCGGCGGCCTGACTATGCCGATGTGCGGCTTTGGCTGGCATAAACAGGCCGCTCAGCCGACCTCGGTCCAGTTGGCCCGTGCTCTCGGCCCCTACTATCTGTTCTGCATTGAGCAGTTCGGGGCCAAGCGCTGCATGTTTGAGAGCAACTTCCCGGTTGATAAGACCTCGTGCTCCTATGCGGTGCTGTGGAATGCCTTTAAGCACATCACCCGGGATTTCTCGGCCGATGAGCGGCTCGCCCTGTTCCACGACAGCGCGGCCCGGGCCTATCGGCTGAAAACCCATGACACCCTCTGAATGCCCCCGGCGCGATTCGAACGCACGACCCTCGGATTAGGAATCCGATGCTCTATCCGGCTGAGCTACGGGGGCTCGATTCGGGACGGGAGGCATCTTACCAAGCTCCTGAGCCGTCCGGCAATCCCGATTTCTCACGACCTCGACCCTTGCATTGTACGGGAAAGAGGGCGTATGGTGACGCCGCCACGCCAAGCCAGAAAAGGAGGAGCTCGTATGGCAGACTATCGCGTTATTTCAGCGGATTCGCATTTTGTCGAACCACCCGGCATGTGGAAGGAACGCCTTGATGAGAAGTTCCGCGACAAGGCACCCCACACCGTCAAAGACCTGAACGGAAGAGAGGGCGAGTATTTTGTGTGCGAAAACATCTCTCCCTTCCCGGTTGCGGCATTCTTTGGCGCTGGCGTACCGTCCACCGAGCTGCCCGAGCACAATAAAAAAGGCATGGATCAGGCTCCCGCGTCAGTGTGGGACCCGGCCGCCCGGCTCAAAGACCAGGACCGGGACGGCGTGATTGCCGAGGCGATCTACACCTCAATGGGTATGCCGCTCTATATGCTTGACGATGTTGAGCTGCGGGCCGCCTGTTTCTCCGCCTATAACGATTGGGCAGCCGAATATTGCAGCCACGACCCCAAACGCCTCCTGCCGCTGGGTCTGATTACGCTCGAAGATATTCAGGCCGGCACCAGAGAGCTCGAACGCTGCGCCGAAAAGGGTATCCGTGGGGCCATGATCTGGGCCGAGCCGCCGGGCGACAAACCCTATAGCGATACGATCTATGACCCGTTCTGGGCCGCGGCGTCCGATCTCAACATGCCCCTGTCGCTGCATATCCTGACCGGCCGCAAAGGCACCGGTATTGACTTCTTCAGCAACAACTTGGTTCTCCAGGCGACCACCCTGTACCACGAAGTCGAACGCTCGCTGGCCGTGTTCGTACTCGGCGGCGTTCTGGAGCGGTTTCCGAAACTGAAGATCGTCTCGGCCGAGAACGATGTGGCCTGGATGCCGTACTTCATGTGGCGGATGGACCTGATTCATAGCCGCCTGGGTTCGATGGGTACGCTGGCCGAACTGAGCCTTAAGCCCAGCGACTACGTCAGACGCCAGGTCTACGCGACCTTCATCAACGAGCCGCTCTTCATCCGTACCCTCGACCTGTACGGCCCGGACAACGCCATGTGGTCCTCAGACTACCCGCATACCGCGGCCACTTGGCCACGCTCGCAAGACTTCATCACCAAGACCCTTGCTGAACTTGACGAGACCGCCCGGCGCAAGATCGTCCACGATACCGCGGCCAAGCTGTACAGGATCGAAGTCTGAGCATCAGTCTTGAGGAGCGAGGACCGCATGATCTTGTCCCGTTCTACCCTTGTCATTGGAGGCAGAGCATATGGCCGACCGCCCGGCTTGGCTGTCGTTCGGTTCACCCGGAGAGGCGCTCATACTCGTTGAACTGTATCAGCCGCTTCATTGTGTCGTCCTCAACAGCGGTCCCGGTCCGCTCTCGGTCCGGGTGCTGCCCGACAAAGAGGGCGATACAAAACCGGACGAACTGAGCGCCCAGAAGTTGGTCTATATCGAAAAAATACGCCGCCTTGTGGCTGACAAACAGGCCAGCGGGAAGTTTGTGCGGCCGGCCGGTTATCAGCCACCCCCAGTCGGCAGCATGGCCTCGGGCCGGGTGTGCGACCTGTGTGAACTGGCCCACTACACCCCCTGGTATGCGGAGTTTCACCAGCCGCTGAAGTTTACCATCCTCGACTGCGATGCCTGCGAGGTGCCGATCGCCGTCCTGGCCGAACACCGGGTTGAGCTCACCCCGGATGAGGTCGCCTTCATGGAAGAGGCGCTCAATCTGGTTGCCGAGCAGAAATACACCGGCCAGTTTCCCAGGTGGACGTTCGATCACGTCATGCGCCAGATTCCCGACCATTATCATTTCCACGTTCGTCCGCTGCTGTGGTGAGCCTCCTCATGCAAGCCGTGATGTTGCTTGGTCCGGGCCGGATGGTTGTGCAGCACACCCCCGTCCCTCAGCCTGAAGAGGACGAGATTGTGCTGAAGGTCGGTGCCGCGCTGACGTGTGGCACCGACCTCAAAGCCTTCCGCCGCGGCCATCCCAAATGGCCGACACCGGTGCGATTTGGCCATGAGTACGCCGGCACGGTGGCTGCCTGCGGTAGTCGGGTGCGGTCTGTTCGTGAGGGCGACGCCGTGATGCTTGCTCCGACCGGCCCGTGCGGGCGCTGTTTTTACTGTCAGCGTGGGCAGGAAAACCTGTGCGTGTCGCTCATGGAGACGATGGCACTCGGCGGCTACGCCGAATATGTACGGATTCCGGCCCGGGTTCACCGGACCAATCTCTTCCCCAAGCCTGAGCGACTGTCTTTTGCCGAGGCGTGTCTGCTAGAGCCTCTGTCGTGCGTGGTGTTTGGTCTTGAGCCCATCGCCCTGCGGCCCGACGACACCGCGCTCATCATTGGCGCAGGCGCTTTTGGTCTGCTGCATCTGGCGGTCTTGCGCCTGCTCGGGGTTGAGCGGGTGTATGTGGTGGCCCGCAACCCGGACCGGGCCGAGATTGCCCGCCGACTCGGGGCCAGCGGGATTATTGCCCGTTCGGCCGAAGACGCCCGTGAGGAGGTGTTGCGCCTCACCCGCGGGCGGGGGGCCGACCTCGTTGTGGAGTGTACCGCCCAGCCCCAGGTGTGGCAGGAGGCGGTTTTTTGGCCCCGTCCGGGTGGCCAGCTGATCCTCTTTGGCGGCTGTCCGCCGGGAACAACGATCGCCCTTGATACCTATCGGGTCCACTACGATCAGGTCCGCCTGTTCAGCCCCTTCCATTTTACTCCTCCGGCTGTGCGGCGCGCCTGCGAATTGCTGGCAAGCGGAACCATTCCAAGCGCCGCCCTGATCAGTGCCAGCTATCCCCTGATCGAGCTTCCGGCGGTGTTTGCACTCTTACAGCAGGGGCGGGGGGTCAAGTATGCGATTATTCCCTGAGCACTGGACGCGGGCTGCTTGTCATCATACGGTGTCGAGAGACGCCGTGGATGACACGCCCACAGCGAGGCCAGCATGAAACTTGTAAGTCCCAGCCAGGCCATCCAGGCCATTCCCGACGCCAGCACCCTTATTTTCCCCCACGGCTGTGTTGAGCCGACGACATTTTATCGGGCCTTTGGACAAGAGGTTGAGCGCTTCAGCAATCTGACGATTTATTCCGGCCTGGCCTTTGGCTCCTACCCGTTTTTGCGCACCGGCCTGGGCACAAACTTTGTGTATAAAACCTGGCAGGCGGCTCCCCAGATTCGCCATTTGTTCAAAGCCGGCAAGGTCGGCTTCGTGCCGATGCGGTTTAGCGAGATCACCAGAATTGTTAACAAAAATGGACTGATCAAGCCGGACGCGGTCGTCGCTCAGGTCTCGCCGCCGGACGGCGATGGTATGGTCAGTCTGGGGATTTCGGTCAGCCTCTACCAGGACTTCATTGACAGCGCCAAGCTGGTAATTGCCGAGCTCAACCCCAATATGCCGATGACCGCCGGCAACAGCCGGGTGCCAGTCGATAAAATTGACTATGCGATTGAGTCGTCCGAGCCGCTCGGCGTCTACACCGCCCCACACCAGACCGAACGGGACCAGCAGATCGCCGAGACCGTCTTGGGGCTGGTGCCGGACAACGCCTGGGTGCAGCTGGGCGTCGGCTCTGTGCCCGATATGGTGTTGGGCCGTCTGGCCGAAAAACGCGGGGTCAACCTGTACTCGGGCATGCTCTCGCAGGGGCTGATCGAGTTCATGGACAAGGTCCGCCACACGCCCACGCTCGTGACCGGTGAGTTGGCCGGCAATCAGGACCTGTATGACTTTTGTGGTCAGACGCCGAGCGTACAGATGGTCACTTCGAGCGTGACGCACAACATCTTGCTGCTGGCCAAACTGCCCCGCTTTGTGTCCATCAACTCCGCGGTCGAAATTGACCTCCACGGTCAGAGCAACGGCGAGACCATCGGGCCGGTCCAGATCAGCGGCGTGGGCGGCAGTCTGGACTACGTTGAGGCCGCTGCGCTGTCAGAGGAGGGCGTTTCGATCATCGCCCTGCCGTCAACCACCGAAGACGGCAAGCACTCAAAAATTGTGCCGCGTCTGGCCACCGGGGCGATGGTGACTACCCCACGCTTCTGTACCGATTATATTATTACCGAATACGGTGCCGCCCGGCTCAAAGGCAAAGACCTTCAGGCCCGAGCCGAAGCCCTGATCGACATTGCCCATCCAGATTTTCGAGATGCCCTGCAAAACAGTCTCTCAGGGCCGGGTCTCTCGTGCGTAGGCTGATTCTGTTCCTGGCTACCGGGGCCTACCTGGGTTACGCGCCCGTTGCGTCAGGAACGCTTGGCTCCCTGGCTGCGCTGCCGCTGATTTTTGTCTCCGCAGCGCTGTTCGCCTTGTCGCCCGCCCTCCAGATCGTCGCTCTCAGCGTGCTGATTGGGGTGGCCTGTTGGCTGGCCGGCGCGGCTGAAGGCTACCTCGGCGAGCACGATAGCAGCAAGATCGTCATTGATGAGATCGCCGGTTTCTTGTGCGCGACCGCCTGGCTCGAGCTTACCCTGCCTCGCCTGCTCATCGCCTTTGCGCTTTTCCGCCTGTTTGATATCTTCAAGCCCCCGCCAGCGCGCTACTTTGATCGCCAGGTGGCCGGCGGGCTTGGAATAGTGTTTGACGATGTTGTTGCGGGCCTGTACGCAAATCTCGTACTCCGCCTGCTCACGAGAGGTGTCGTATGATTGAACGTGTGGCTATTCTCAGCACTGGGGACGAGATCACGACTGGCAAAGTGGTCGATACCAACGCCAATCACATTGCCGACAAGTTTGTCGAGGCGGGGATGGAGATAACGACGGTGATTACCGTCGGCGATGTGGCTGAGCGGATCGTGTGGGCTTGGCGGCAGGCGATGGAGCAGGCCGATGTGATTGTCTCAACGGGCGGTATCGGGCCGACGACCGATGACCTGACTACCGAACTCGTGGCTAAAGTTGCCGGAGTGGAGCTGACCTTTTCCGAAGAGGTGGCCGAGAATATCCGGCGTTTGTTTGCCTCATTCGATCGGGTCATGCCTGAGAACAACCTGAAACAGGCCCAGTTCCCAGCCGGCGCGGTCATCGTTCCCAACCATCTGGGCACAGCCCCCGGCTATCGGCTTGACCTCGACACGCCCCACGGCACAAAACATCTGATTGTGTTGCCCGGCGTACCGCGCGAAATGAAACCGATGATGGAAGAGACGGTCTTGCCGTGGGTCCGCGAGATGCGCGGCGGGGGTGAACTATTTCTGACCCGCACCTTTCAGACTTTCGGGATCAGCGAATCCGGGCTTGACGAGATGATCGCCGGGACGATTGGCACGGAGGAGGGCCGTCTCGCCTTTCGGGCCAATTTTCCGCAGATCTCCATGCGGGTGACGGTGCGTGGCAAGCCGGGCGATGCCGAGCAACGCCTGGAGAGCCTGTCCGAGCGCATCCGCGCCAGGATCGGCCCCTACATCTACGGCGAGGGTGATGTCAGCATGGAAGAAGTGGCGGGCCGCCTGCTCAAAGAAAACGGCAAGACGCTCGGCTTGGCCGAAGCCTGTTCGGGCGGTCTGGTCGGTCATCGGGTGACCAATGTGCCGGGCAGTTCGGCCTACTTCCACGGCACGCTTGTCGCCTATTCGGACGCGGCCAAAATTCAGATCTTAGGCGTCAAACCCGACACCTTGCAGCTCCACGGAGCGGTCAGTGAAGAGGTCGTGGGCGAAATGGCGACCGGCGCGCGTGAACGGCTCGCCACCGATATCGGTCTTGCGATAACCGGCATTGCCGGCCCGGATGGGGCCACCGGGGACAAGCCGGTTGGCACGGCCTGTCTGGCCCTGGCCAGCGACAGTGCCCTGGTCTCACGTCGCTACGCCCTGTGGGGCAACCGGGACTGGATCAAAACCCTCATCTCCCAACTGGCCCTTGACTGGGTCCGACGGGCACTGCTCGGCCTCCCGATCAATGAGGCGAGTTTTATTCGCAGATAGACCCAAAGTGGGCAACGCTACCCTCCGAAGAGATCATCGTCCACTGTGCAGACACGAAGGAGCGAGCTATGGCGAGTGAAAAAGACGCCAGAGACCGTGAACGTGCGCTTGATTTAGCGGTCAGCCAGATTGAAAAGCAGTTTGGCAAAGGCTCAATTATGCGCTTTGGCGAAGATGCCGTCATTGAGGACATTGAGTCCATCTCGACCGGTTCGCTGAGCCTCGACCTGGCCTTGGGTATCGGTGGGCTGCCGCGCGGTCGGGTGATTGAAATCTATGGCCCCGAGTCTTCGGGAAAAACGACCCTGGCCCTGCATGTAGTGGCCCAGGCCCAGAAAGCGGGCGGTACCTGCGCCTTTGTGGACGCCGAACACGCCCTCGATATGGCCTATGCCAAAAAGCTGGGCGTACAGAGTGACGAACTGCTGATCTCCCAGCCGGACAACGGGGAGCAGGCCCTTGAGATTACCGAAACCCTGGTGCGCAGCGGGGCGATTGATGTCGTGGTGGTTGACTCGGTGGCCGCCCTCGTCCCCCGGGCAGAGATTGAAGGAGAGATGGGCGAGCCCCAGATGGGACTCCAGGCCCGCCTCATGTCCCAAGCCCTGCGTAAGCTGGTCGGCACGATTTCGCGCTCAAAAACGATGGTTATCTTCATTAACCAGGTCCGAATGAAGATCGGCGTGATGTTCGGCAACCCCGAGACCACGACCGGCGGCAACGCCCTCAAATTTTACGCCTCGGTCCGCTTGGACATCCGCCGGACCGGGGCGGTCAAGAGCACTGACGCCGTTATCGGCAATCGCACCAGGGTCAAGGTGGTGAAAAACAAGCTTGCGCCGCCGTTCAAGGAGGCGGAGTTTGATGTCGTGTACGGCCGGGGGGTGTCAAAAGAGGGCGAGCTGATCGACATCGGGACCGACCAGGGCATTATCGAGAAAGCCGGGGCCTGGTATTCGTACAGCGGAGACCGGATTGGCCAGGGCCGGGAGAACGCCAAGACCTATCTGCGAGAGAATCCTGAGATTGCGGCCGACCTTGAGGTCCGAATCCGCGAGAAGTTCGGGATTGGTGTCCCGGCCTACTAGCCACAGGAACCCGCCGAATAAGGTGGGTCGCTTCGCCGGAAGACAAGATGGAACAGCAGATCATCGGCATGTGGGCACAGCTCGGCCTCAGTGGGCTTGGCCTGGGCGCGATTTTCTGGGGCTTGGTCCAGATGCGGCAAGCTGGCCGTCGGCGCGACCAGGAAATTGATGTATTGGCCGAGACCATGCGGGAGAGCACCCGTGCCCTTGAACGGCAAGGCCAAACCTTGGGCCAAGCCCTCGAACGGCAAGGCCAAGCCCTCGAACGGCAAGGCCAAGCCCTCGAACGGCAAAGCCAAGCCCTCGAACGGCAAGGCCAAACTTTAGGCCAAGCCCTCGAACGGCAAGGCCAAACTTTAGGCCAAGCCCTCGAACGGCAAGGCCAAGCCCTCGAACGGCAAGGCCAAGCCCTCGAACGGCAAAGCCAAGTCCTGGCGGAGTTGCTCCGCCGCAGCGCGTGAGCCATACCAGAGAGGGGCCGATGAGAGCGCTGCCAATGGTGGTCATCCTGGTCGGTGTCTGTGCCCGGGTCGGTTGCGCAGAGATGATGGCGGAGTTAGCCAAGCCGTACCATGGCCCCATAGTCATGGAGGAATTGAGTAGGAATAGGGTACCGGTTACGAGTGCATCCGCCCTGGCCGTCCAATCCATCATTGATGCCTGGGCGCAGCAGACCTGCGGGCAATATGGAAACGTGGCGGTCTCCGCCATATTATTCTCGGTGTATGAGCTTTCTTCACGCACTCTACCCTGGATAAAGAGGCTGAAAAAAGGACCATTGGATTGAAGCTATACACGATTACGACGAGAGTGTCCGACTTGGGCCCACGGTGAGCGCTTACTGTTCAATTGCAAAGAGCCTTAGCGATCTCAAGCAATTGTACTATCAGAGACCCCCGGTTGATGCTCATGGGTTACTGAAAGCAATTGCTGAACGCCAAGACCTGTCTGCGAGAGAATCCTGAGATTGCGGCCGACCTTGAGGTCCGAATCCGCGAGAAGTTCGGGCTTGGTGTCCCGGCAGACAGGAGTGAGAGGGCGAGTTTTTACCTGCGGCTGTTCTCTCCCCTCATCCCTTTGATGCGCGCTCATTTTTGTGCGTACGGTTGCCCCCAGGACGAGGGCTGTGACTGGACGACGATTCATGCAGCGCGCACGCAAGTGGACCAAATCCAGGGGTCGGGCGACAAACTTCATAGCCTCGAAAGGGGCAGGCTCGCATGGGACATTCTATGTGGGCGATCGGAAAACCACGGTTGATGAGGCGCTGGACGAGGCTAAGGACTTGCTCCGGGAATTGATCGCTGCAACGATCCGCGAAGGCCGAGCCTTACCCGAGCCGTCACGCGCCAGCAAACGACGGTCGTTGGTCGTTCTGCCGTTGCAGATCGCCCTGAAAGCGGCCTTCTGCCAAGCCTATCGCCAAGCCGACATATCGCAACGCGCTCTCGCCCGCAGCCTGGGCATTGCTGAAAACGAGGTTCGGCGTATGTTGAACCCCGACCATGCCACTAAGGCCGGCACGCTAGAGGCTGTCTTATGTCAACTCGGCACAGGTGTCTCCCTGACCGTGCTAGCCGAAGGTCAGAGCCTCGAACGGCAAAGGCGAGTCCTGGCAGAGCAACTCCACCGGCAGCGCTTGACCGGTCTGTTTCCCCCATCTTCCTGCAGGACCGCAGTGAACGGTGCAATTTCTGCTGGGATGTCCCGGTATCTCTCTCAAATCGCGCCGGCTTGCCTGAGGGCGGCCAGGATGACGATGGTGCAATGCATCCCGGTGCCCGGATCACCGACACACGCCCAGGTTAGCTGTTGGGGGTCTATCGGGAAAGCCGGTGACACTCATTGAGCCGCCCATCGCCCGTTGTGATCAGTTTGGCAAACACCTGTTTGCCCTGAGCGCTTTTGAGGTTGATCGTCAGGCTGCGCTTAGTGACATTGAAGGTCAGAAAGAACAGGCTATCGACGCCCGGTTGGTCGCCCAGACTCGTCCGGGCGATGTCTCCTTTGCCCGGTTCCTCAACCTTGGTCACCTCGGCCCTGAGCCAAGCCAATATCTGCCCACACGACGGGCCGGCCTGGTTATTGGTAGAGGTCAATGACCCGAATACCGGCGAGTGCGCTGGCAGCCCTCCGCATCTGTCTAGCGGGGACTCAGGACGACCCGGCGGTTCTTGGCCCGCCCGTCCGGGTTATCGCTGCCGTCCGGGTTCTGGTTCAGTTCGACCGGCGCGCTCTCCCCCATACCGACTGCCTCAAGCCGTCCGGCATCCACCCCCCGGGCTTCCAGGTAGCCGGCGACGGCCTCGGCCCGCCGCTCGGACAGGGTTTGGTTATAGTCCTCAGAGCCGCGCGAGTCGGTATGCCCTTCGACAGTGAGACTGATATCGGCGCACTCCCCGAGTCGGCGTGCCAGTGTATTGAGCACCGGATCGAATTCGGGCCGAATATCCGCTTGGTCAAAGTCAAACATGATGCCCGGCAGGACGAGTCCCTGGCACGGGTCCGGGTCTGGCACCGGGTCTGGCACCGGGTCTGGCACCGGGTCTGCCGGCGGCGGAAGGGGCGGGGGTGGCGGTGGCGGAGCTTCCTCTTCTGCCAGCGCATAGCCGATGAGCCCGCCGATGATTGCCCCGGCCGCAGCGCCAATGGCAATCCCGGCCGCCCGTCCATCGCCCTCATTATTGCTGGCTTCCGGGCCAATTCCAGCGCCGGCCCCCCCGCCGGCCAGTGCCCCGGCCAGTGCGCCGAGCACGAGGCCGTCACGCTTTTTTGCCGACAGACCGCAGCCGCTCATGCTGACAATGGCGACAGCCCACAGGACCCAGAAGCCGAAGTTCCGCTGCATCGTGTTCCCCCCTGCCTGATGGGGTCCCCCGGGTGTGTGCTGCCGGCGGACAGGATGAGGCCCCCCCTATCTGAAATTCGTCCGAAAAGCAAGAAGGATGGGCCGGCCCCCAATTGCGGGGGAGTCGGCGGGAGGACTATAAGGGTGAGAGGAGACGCGGGTGAGGACGATTACAATTATGACCCACGCCGGGGTGGTGAGTGGCCTGACGAGCCTGTTTTTCGGCGGGCTGGCCTGGGCCTACCATTCTCCGTATGGCCCGTGGATGGTCGGCGGCGGCCTCGGCCTGCTCGGCCTCAGCGCCGTCTGTGGCTGGTATTACGGATTCAGTCCGATGTGGCGGGCCAAGGGCTGGGAGGATCAGGTTGCGGCTTCCCCCCACCCGTTTGTGGTCTCGACCCGGCAGTTTCCGCCCTATATTGCGCGGCGGGCCAGAGGCCAGGCTGGGGCCCGCTTTGGCACCGCGGTGTATCCGCTCCAAGGGGAAGAGGTGGCTGAGGAGGCGCGGGCTGTGTACGGCTTGCAGTGGCACCAGCGGCAGGAAGCCGAAGACGGCCACCGTTGGGTTGTGGATCTGCTGCGGAGCGGCAATGTTGCCGAGCTGGAGCCGTTTCGGGCCGCGGCGGAGCAGCCCTGATCTTCGGGAAGGGGAGGTTCACTGATGGCCCTGGCGTCCGCGGACAATCACACGGCAGTCACAGCCGCCCTGTTTGTCATTGCCGGCCTCGGCTTTTTGGGGGAAAAGACCCGGGTCGGTGCGCATTTGACCGGCGCGGTCATCGCCATTCTGGGCGCTATTGCCGCGGCGAATCTGGGGCTCATTCCCCACGCTGCGCCGGTCTACGGCTTTGTCTTCACCTATGTTGTGCCGCTGCTGGTCCCGCTGTTTCTGTTTCAGGCCAACCTGCGGCGCATCTTTTTTGACACCACGCGGACCACCCTGGCCTTCCTGCTGGCAAGCGCGGGGACCGTCGCCGGCGTTACGGTGGCGGTGTTGCTGCTGGACCTGAGCGGTCTGGGGGCGGCGTCCGGCCTGCCGGCGGAACGGCGCGAGGCGGCCATTGCCGGGCTGTTTGCCTCAACGTATATCGGTGGCTCGGTCAACTATGCGGCCCTGGGGGAGATGACCGGTTTGCAGCGAGATGCGTCGTTTTTCTCCGCGGCGACGGCCACCGACAATTTATACAGCGCGGTCTATCTGGGTCTGCTCGCCCTGCTGCCGGCCTGGGCTTGGCTGGCGCGGTATTTTCCTGCCCACGACCACGCCGGCAACTTGCAGGAGACAGGGCCGGCGGTACCGGTCACAGCCATGTCGCTGACCCTTGCCGTGGCCGTGGCCCTGGTGGTCGTCGCGCTGGGGGATGGGCTGGTGGTGGTCCTGGACGCGCCCGACTGGCGCTATGTGATTATCACCGCCATGAGCTTGGGGCTGGCTAGCCTAGTTCCAGACCTGGCGCACAAACTGGCCGGCAGTTTTGAACTGGGGGTGGGCCTGTCCTTTGTGTTTTTTGCGGCGATTGCCGCCGGTGCCGACCTTGTTGCCATGATCGAGGTGGCACCGCTGCTGACCCTGCTGGTGCTGATCCTGCTGAGCGTTCACGCGCTGGTGACGTTTGCGGTCGGCAGTGCGTGCCGACTCAGCCTGCCCGAGCTGATTACCGCTTCCAACGCGGCCATTCTGGGCGCGACAACCGCGCCAGCCCTGGCCGCGGCCAAGGGCTGGCACAATCTGGTGACGCCCGGGGTGCTGGTGGGCGTGCTCGGCTATGCCCTGGGGACCTTTATCGGCACGCTGTTGTTCAAGTTCTGGACCAGCCTTTTCTGAGGGCTTCCATCGGCCTCACTACTGAAATGGAATCGCTGGGATAGCGTTGTGAAGCCGTGACCCGGCGGCTACAAGAATCCCCGAAAGGAGTATCTTCATGAGTGTCATGGTTGTGGTTCAAGGCAATCCTGATCCAACAAAGGCGGAGACCCTGCAACGCTACCAGCAGGCGGCCCGGACGGTCATCGCCAAGCACGGCGGTGAAGTCCTGGCACGAGGCGGTGGCCTGGGCAAGCTGCACGGCTCAAGGGAGTATCAGGTCGGCATCGTGGTCCGTTTTCCAGATAAGGCCGCGGCTGAAGCCTGGTATAGCGACCCCGACTATCAGGCTGTGTTGCCCTGCGCAATGAGGCCTATGCGGACCTGGACATTACGCTGTACCAGGAATGAGCGACAGGGAGGGAAGCGATGAAGTTCGGCATTATGGTCATGCCCCAACACCCGCGGACCGACTCGCCGACCAAACGGTTCCGCGAAACGGTCGAACTCACCCGCCTGGCACGCGACGCCGGCTTTGATTCAATTGCCTGCGGCCAGCACTTTCTGTCGCCGCCGTACCAGAACCTGCAAAGCATTCCGCTCCTGGCCCGGTTGGCGGCCGAGAGCGGCGCGATGGACCTCATCCTGTCGATTGTGCTGTTGCCGCTCTACAGTCCGGTCGGGCTGGCCGAAGACGTGGCCTCGCTGGATGTCATCAGCGACGGCCGGGTGGTGTTCGGCCTGGGGCTGGGCTACCGGGATATTGAGTATGCGGCCTTCAATACCACCCGCCGGGACCGCACCGGCCGTTTTCTCGAAGCCCTGGACCTGATCCGTCGGCTGTGGACCGAGGAAGAGGTGACGTTTGCCGGCAAACACTTCTGTGTGACCGGCGGGACCTGCACCATCCGCCCGGTCCAAGACCCCCACCCGCCGATCTGGATCGCGGCTAATCATGACAGCGCCGTTGCCCGGGCCGGCCGCTTGGGCTGTGCCTGGCTGCTCAACCCGCACGCTACCCTGTCCACGCTCGAACGCCAGATGGGGGTTTACAGAGCTGCGCTGGCAGAGGCCAACGCCAGCCCGCCGCCGGCCATCCCCATCATCAAAGAGATGCACCTGGCCACCAGCCGGGACGAAGCCCTGGCCGTGGCCCGGCCCTACCTGGAGCGCAAATATCAGGCGTATGCTGACTGGGGTCAGGACAAGGCCATGCCCGGCCAGGAGTCGTTCCGCATGCCGTTTGACGCCCTGGCGCGTGACCGTTTCATCCTGGGCAGCGTGGACGATGTGATCCAGCAGATTGAGGCCCATCGTGACCGGCTGGGCGTCAACCATTTCATCTTCCGCATCTGGTGGCCGGGCATGGAAGCCTCTCACGCCTACCGGGTGCTTGAGCTGATGGGTGCGCAGGTGATCCCGCATTTTCATCAAAGCTGAGCCCGCGGGGCGACAAAAACACCGAAACGGAAACGGCGTACCGTGGGGGCCGGCGGGCAGGCGATAGAGGACAGGGTGAACGCCCGCTTCCAGCCGCTCAGGCGTCGTCCGGTCGCAGCTGCGGCCTCTTGGCCAATAACCCCCCCCCGCCCAACTCAAAAACGCCCCTTCACAGCTCCTCCGGGGGTCGCGTATCCAGCCAGCAAACGGCGCGGCCACCAACTATCGGGATATTCATCGGCACAGTGGACAGAGCCAGAATCTTCCCAAACTCAGCCTGCCCAAAATAATCGCCCTGGATCGCCACCGCCAGCGGATTGCGTTCCCCAAAGCCCAGGCCAAACACGACTAGTGCCGGAAGCGTCGTGGCATAGGTCAGTGCCGCTACCCCGGCTGTCTGGAGGCTTGAGATGAAGCCGCTCAGACCAAGCAGCCACCAGCCGTAAAACATCTGCCTAGTCCGTTTGTCGATAAGGCCCGCTCTCACCACAGGGTATCCATTCGGAGCCGGCCAAAGCTATCGCACCCAGACCCGGCGGGACAGGGGGAGCGTGGCCGTCTTCGGTGTGCTACAATACAAATCAGAAAGTCAGAAAGGAGGACACAGCATGGCAGATGTTCGAGAAATCACCGCAGGCTTGCAGTTTCCCGAGGGCCCGATTGCGATGGACGACGGCAGCGTGATCGTGGTCGAGATCAAGCGCGGCACCCTCACCCGTATCCAACCCAACGGCAGCAAGGAGGTCGTGGCCGAAACCGGCGGTGGCCCAAATGGTGCCGCCATCGGCCCTGACGGTGCAATCTATGTGTGTAACAACGGTGGCTTTGACTGGATTGAGGTAAACGGCTTGACTGTTCCCCACGGTGTGCCGGCCGACTACAACGGTGGCTGTATTCAACGGGTGGATATCAACACCGGCAAAGTCGAGGTCTTGTACACCGAGTGCAACGGCTACAAACTCAAAGGCCCGAATGACATTGTGTTCGAGGCCAGCGGAGGCTTCTGGTTCACCGATTTTGGCAAGGTCAGAGACCACGACCGAGACCGGGGGGGCGTGTATTACGCCAAACCCGACGGCTCGATGATCACAGAAATCGCCCAGCCGGTTGACGGGCCAAACGGCATCGGCCTGGCCCCGGGCGACAAAAAGCTGTATATCGCCCAGACCTTTGAGAGCCGGGTGTGGCAGTGGGACATCACCGCCCCGGGCGAGGTCGCCCGGACCGAGGGCGCGGGCGGTCCTATTCTGGACGGTCCGGGCGGGGCCAGCCTGTTGAACAGCCTGCCGGGTTATCAACTGCTTGACTCGCTGGCCGTGGACAGCGCCGGGTATGTGTGTGTCGCAACCCTGATGGGCGGGGCCGGCATTTCCGCCTTTGCGCCAGACGGTTCAGGCGTAGACCATGTGCCGCTGTCCGACCCGTTCACGACCAATGTGTGCTTTGGTGGCCCCGACCTCAAGACCGCCTACGCTACCCTGTCGGGAGCCGGTACCCTCGTCGCCTTTGACTGGCCGCGGCCCGGCTTGAAGCTGAATTTCACCGCCTAGCTCCAGCCCCCGTCAGTCGGGAAGGCGGAACTGATATTTCGCTTGCGAGCAGCGGGATGTGCCGTTCCGGCAGGAGGACAGGATGGACGCCGAATTCTTACAGTCAGCACGAGAGGCGGTAGTCGCCTTGCAGCAGCCGAATTGGGCTGAGGTCGCGGGGCTGATCGTGAGCGCTGTGGTCGGCTTTGGCCAGATCGGCCAAGCACTGGAACGCCAGGGCGAAGTGCTGGCCGAGCTGTTGCGCCGCAGCGCGTGAAACGCCCTGTTATGTCAACGCTTTTTTGAATGACGCGAGATGTCCTGCTCAGTCTCCTCTTGCCGCTCGCCGGGCAGAGCGTTACCATGCGGCGGTGCTACACCCGTTGGGAGGGACTGGTGGATTACACAGACACATCTGCCCGTTTGCAGCATCTGCGCGAGTTTGAGCCACGGCTGAGCCGCCCGGTGATGATGAAGGTACAGGAATTTCAGCGCAACAATCGGCTCAAACATGTGATCTTCTCGGCCCAGTTCGACCGCGATCTGCTGGACCGCCTGACCGGTTTGGCGGCCATGATCCGGCAACTGGCGCGCAACCGACGGGGCAGCCGACTGCTGCGGGGCACCCTGTGCGACAAGTCGGCCATGCTGCACTTTACCCAAGCCTCCACCCGGACCTTTCTGTCCTTTGTCCGGGCCTGTCAACACCTGGGCATGGACTACGCCGAGATCCGCAACCCGGCCGTTTCTTCGGCCTATAAAGGCGAGTCCGACCTCGATGCGATCATGATGTTCAGCACCTATTTTGACACCGTGATCCTGCGCGACCCCCTGCCCAAGCTGGCCGAGTGCTTCGCCTACAGGATGAACGACCTCGACAAGGCCGTGCCGATTGTCAACGGCGGCTCCGGCGCGGACGAGCATCCGACCCAGGCCCTGCTTGACTACTATACGATCCAGGAGGTCTTCACCTTCAGCGACCGGGAGGGCGACCGGGAAGGCGACCCGCGTACCCTTGGCCGCCGGCTGGCCGCCCTGCGCACCCGCTGGCCACACCTGCGGCCCGGGCTGGATGGCAAGACCTATCTGTTCTGCGGCGATGTGGGCCGGAGTCGGACCATTCGCTCGCTGGCTGCCCTGCTCGCCCAGCACGACGACGTGAGCATGTATTTTGTCGGTCCCGACCACCCCCGGCTGCGCCTCACCGCCGACCTCCAGTCTGAGTTGGTTGAAGCCGGCGTCACCGTGCATGAACGCGCCGCCCTGGCCGACTGTATCGGCGCGGCCGACCTGGTCTACATGACCCGGGTCCAGCACGAACACGACGACGAGGAGGTGGCCGCCTTTCTGCTCGACCTGGACCGCCGGCGCTTCATCCTGGACCGCGAGCGATTGGGCCAGATGCGCGAATACGCGGCGATTCTGCACCCCTTCCCCCGCAATGACGAAATTGCGCCCGATGTGGACCGCGATCCCCGCGCTCTGTATTTCGCCCAGGCCGAGAACGGCATGTGGGTCAGGGCGGCGCTGATCGCCCACCTGCTCGACGCCGAGTCGGAGATCATGCTGCGTCACCAGGATTTCTTCAAGCACCCCCATCGCTCGTGGAATGAGCAGTAGGACCGCCGACCGGCGGCCCTTCTGTGAATGCGCCGCCGCTCAGGAAGCGTACGCCAGGGAGGAGTAGAGAATACTGTATTGCCGCGCCGCCCTGTTCTGCCTGTTGAGTCTCGCCGTCCTTCCCCACGCTCTGGCCCAGACGGCCTCCCCGCCCCGGCAAGAGCCGCTGAGTCTGCCTGATATGGAGGTCCGGGGCACAACGCCGCTGATGGGCCTCGGCCTGCCCCGCGGGCAGGTTCCGGCCAATGTTCAGCTCACCACCGGCGAGCGCCTGGCCAACCGCGGGGCCCTCACCATGACCGACTTTCTGTCTCGCGAGTTCGCCGGCATCACCCTCACCCACGTCCAGAACAACCCGTTTCAGCCCGACTTCAGCTACCGCGGCTTTACCAGCTCGTTTCTGATTGGCACGCCCCCGGGCCTAAGTGTGTTTGTGGACGGGGCGCGGGTCAACGAACCCCTGGCCGACCAGGTCAACTGGGACCTGATTCCGACAGACGCGATTGACCGGATCGAGCTGCTCCCTGGCTCAAACCCGGTCTACGGCCGCAACACCCTCGGCGGCACGCTCGTCATGCGCACCAAGCGGGGGTTCAGCCATCCGGGGACCATAGCCGAAATCTGGGGCGGCTCCTTTGGCCGGCTGCGGACCCTGCTGCAAAGCGGCGGCAGTCGCGGCCGGTTCGATTATTTCCTGTCCGGCAGCTTCTTTCTTGAAGACGGCTTCCGAGACTTCTCTGACGGCCATGTCGGCAATGTATTCGGCAAGCTCGGCTATGTGGACGAGGTCCAGGACGCCAGCCTGTCCCTGACCTCGGTCCATAACCGCCTGACCGGCAACGGCCCCCTGCCCGAGAGCCGGCTCAAACGCGACCGCTCGGCTGTCTTTACCCACCCCGACCGCTTCCAGCCCGTGCTGTGGTTTCTGCATGGCACCTATCAGCGTACGCTCAGCCCCGCACTCAGCCTGTCTACCAACCTGTTCGGCCGGCTGCTCGACGTGGACCAGTTCAATCGCGATGTGGAAGAGGATGTTGATGCCCGGACCAATCAGAAAAGCTGGGGAGGGGCCGCGCAGCTGGCCTACCAGGGACAGGTGTTCGGAATGCCGCTGACGCTCATCGCCGGTGTCGATTACGGCGGCGCGCGGCTCGATCATGTGATTGCCGAACGCGGGGAGGACGACGAGGACGAGTCTGAAGTAGACCTGTTCAAGGACCTGGACGCCGCCGAGGAACACGCCGAGGGCCAAGGCCTTGCAATCGAAACCCATGTCACAACCCAAACCCACGCCGGCGGCCCGTTTGTCACCGCCACACTTGAGCCGATTGAAAAACTGGCCGTCACCGTGGCCGGCCGCTACGATGTTACCCATCTGAAAATCACAGACCGCCTGGCCGGCGACGCCGCTGACGACGGCACAGACGCCAGCGGCAGCCATACCTTTGACCGCTTCAACCCGGCTGTCGGTGCCAGCTATCAGCTGGCCGAGAGCCTCAGTCTGTACGCCGGCTATAGCCAGAGCTACCGTGCGCCAACCGCGATTGAGCTGAGCTGTGCCAACCCCGAAGCGCCCTGCCCGGTGCCGACCGCTATCGTTGATGACCCGCCGCTCAAGGCCGTCAAGGGCAAGACCTGGGAAACCGGCCTGCGCTGGTCTCCCCGGCCGAGTCTCCAGGCCACGCTGGCCTTCTACCGGACCGACCTCACGGATGACATTCTGTTCCGCAACGAGCCGCAGAGCCGGGTCCTGGGCTTTTTTCAGAATGTCGATGCCACCCGCCGCCAGGGTCTTGAGTTCCTGCTGCGTGGCCGCTGGAGTTGGGGCGACTGGTTTGCCAACTACACCCTGACCGAGGCGACCTTTGAGGATGACGCGCAGCTGTTCACCTTTGCCAACGAAGACCGCCTGGCCCAGGTCAAAGCCGGCGACCGGCTGCCGCTGGTGCCGGCCCACCGGGTAAACGGCGGCCTGGAAATCGCCCTCCCCATTGACCTGTGGTTCAGTGTTGACGGCGCGTATGTGGACGGCCAGTATCTGCGCGGCGACGAGGCCAACACCCACCCCAGGCTTGACCCGTATGTTGTCGCCAACGCCCAGCTGGCCTATAAGACCGAGCGCTTGGACATCTTTGTCCGCTTTGAGAACCTGTTTGACGAGGACTACGAGAGCTACGGCGCGCTGTTTGAGAATACCCTGGACGACACCGGAGTTGAGCGCTTTCTCGGCCCTGGCGCACCCTTCGGGGTCTTTGGCGGCGTGCGGCTGCGGTTCTGACCCGCCTCTAGCGGCTGAACCGCTCCAGCCGATACGGCGCGAGCAGATCAAGGTCTGCCCCGTCCATGATCTCCAGCGCGCCCCACTCCCCGACCAGCGGTGCCAGCGTCACCCCACTGTGCATCAGCGCCACATAGACGTTGGGCACAGCCCGACTCCAGCCGACCACCGGATAGCCGTCGGCCGGCATCGGACGATAGCCAACCGGAACGCGAACAGCCCGGGCCGCGGCCAGCGCCGGCAGGTGGCGCTGTGCGCCTGACAGCAGGGCCTCGGCATGGCCCTGCGAATCATCGCTGGCCAGGCGTTCCTGGCTTCCCTCGCCAATGATGACCGTCCCGTCGGCCCGCTGGCAGATATGGATGCCCGGCCGCTCCCTGTCCGGGCCAGGAACATTCAGTACGGCCAGGGTTTTGAACAGCGGCGGTTGCGGCTCGGTCCGCACCACCACCCCAGGGCTGCGCTGTTGTGGCACAGGAATGCCCAGCCGACCGGCCAGCTCGGTCGTGCCCAGACCCGCAGCCAGAACCACCCGATCGCACGCCAGCTCACCCGCATCGGTCTGGACCGCGCTTACCCGGCCAGTCGCTGGGTCAAGCCGGAAGCCGACAGTGCGCGTCCGCTCCTGGACCGCCCCGCCCCTGGCCTGCACTTGCCCCAGGCAGGCCCGAATCACCCTGCCCGGATCAACCTGCCCGTCGTTGGGGCTGTACGCCCCGAGTGCAAAGCGCCCGAGCCGCAGCCCCGGCTCCAAGGCACGGCACTCGGCCTCGCTCAGCAGCCGGCTGTCGTGCCCACGCCGGCCCAAGACGGCCACCGCGGCGCGCAGCGCCTCAGCCTCGCCGGGCGTCCGCGCCCAGCGCAGTTCCCCGCCCCACACCAGGCCGACATCAGCCGGGACCCATCGGGTCGCCTTCCTCTCGACCGGATGACACGCTGGGGCTTTGGCCAGCCTCCGGGCAAAACGGTCCCACATATCGACCGCACGGCGGTTCAGGTCGTGGTAGGCGGTGGGTTCTTTGCCGGCCGAGGCGTTGATCCAGGCGAATGAATGGCCGGACGCTCCAGAACCCGGCTCAGCCCGGTCAAGCACGGTCAGCCGGACCGGCCGCTGTGACAGATGGAAGGCGATGGAAGCGCCGACAATGCCGGCACCAATGACAACAACACGGGGAGGCCGAGGAGACGATTTCATGCTGGGGGCATACCAGGTTCTGCCCTGGCGAGCCAGAGTGAGCTTTCACCGCGCCCCGTCTTAAGGACCCACCGGGTCGCCTTCCTCTCAACCGGATGACACGCTGGGGCCTTTGATGTATAAAGCGGCTGATGGCCATTGCGAACCACATCGAAAAAGTGAAAGAAGGACTGCGGGGCGACGCTTTTCCTCACGAGGCCGCGGTTTCCCAGGGCATCCTGCTGCCGGCACTGCACGAACTCGGCTGGCCTGTCTTCAATACCCATGTAGTTTTCCCCGAGTTCTCAGTTGCGGGACGGCGGGTTGATTATGCGCTGTGCCACCCGGCAAACAAGCCGGCGGTATTTGTGGAGGTCAAGCGGCTTGGCCGGTCGGATAAAGATGACAAACAACTCTTTGAGTATGCCTTCCATCAAGGCGTGCCTATGGCCATTCTGACAGACGGCCGGGAGTGGAGTTTTTACCTGCCGGCTGGGCAGGGGCGCTACAATGAGCGGCGGTTCTACAAGCTCGATCTTTCGGAGCGAAATACCGAAGACGCCGCCAGCCGGCTGGAGCGATACCTCAGCTATACACGGGTCTGTTCAAGTGAAGCCCTCTCGGCTGCCCAGGAGGATTATCAAACCGTCGCCAAGGAGAAAGAAATAGAGGCCGTGCTGCCCAAAGCCTGGAGCGTGCTGCTTGAAGAGCCGGATTCCTTGCTGTTGGAGTTGTTGGCCGACAAGGTTGAAGACCTGTGCGGCTACAAGCCGGCCTCGGACGTGTGCGGCCAGTTTGTTGCGGGTGTCTCAAAGCCTCGCCCCGCCCCGCCGGTACCCGATCCCGGCCAGTTCAGCAGCCCCCTCGTCAGGGAAGCACAAAGACCGCAGGGTGTTTATACCAGGGCAGTTGTATCGTACACATTCAGGGGGGAAACGCACGAATACAGTTCAGCGGCAGCGATGATGCGTCAGGTTTTCCGTTTGCTCGCCAGAGAAGACCCCGATTTTCCCGAACGCTTTGCGGCACTCAAACACGGCACAAAGCGGCGGTATCTGGATCAAGACCGGCAAAAGCTCTATCCCGGACAACCACCGGACTTCGCCGAAGACAAATCATTCGAGGTTGCCCCCGGCTGGTGGCTTGGGACGCACTACAGCAGAAAGAATATCCGGGAGATACTGGACTTGGCGTTAGGGGTTGCCCATCCACATCTGCGGTCCGAAATACGAGTCAACATCGACAGCACACGGCCCCCACGCGGTCTATAAGTCTTCCTGTAAGAGAACGAAGGAGGCCACAGGGTGTCCGCCACACCAGGGCGGTCAATTCGTTCGCATTCAGAGGGCAAACCTGTGAGTGCAATTCTGCACGCGAAGTACTGAGCCGAGTCTTCAAGCGGCTAGCCAAAGAAGACCCTGATTTTTGCGAAAAGTTTGCGAGAACGCCGAGAACGCACAGCTATCTGGTCAAAGACCAAGGAGAACTGTATCCTGCCCAGCCCCTGGATTTCGTCGAGAAAAACTCTACCGGGATAGCTCCCGGCTGGTGGCCCGGAATGAATCATGGTCGAGACCGTATTCAGCAGATATTGAATTCAGCCCTGGAGGTCGCTGATCCAGGTCTGCGGGCGGTCATCCAAATCAACATCGGTGCATAGGCCGCTCTTCCGCTCACGCTGTAATAGCGGGGGCCGGGCACGGGCTATAAACGTCTCAGATCACCCCCTTGTCTTTGAGGTGGGCCATCTGCTCGACACTCAGCCCGGCCAGCCTGGTGTAGACGGCTTCGTTGTCATGCCCGACCGGGACCGAGCCGCGCCAGATTTTGCCCGGGGTCTCAGAAAAGAGCGGGGTCACTCCGGTACCCTTCACCTTACCCACCTGCCCGTCGTCCCATTCAATGTGCAGCTTACGGGCCCGGTAGTGCGGATCGTCGGCCATGTCCCTGCTGTTCATGATCGGGCAGCAGGCGACCTGGGCGGCGTTCATCGCCTCCACCACCTCGGCGACAGTCCGCTCGGCGACCCAGCCGCGCAGCAGGGCGTCAAACTCAATGCCCTCGATCGAATTCACGTCCGAGCTGGCGCTGTGCCATTTCTCGTCCGCTGGATCGAGGCCGATAACCTGGCACACCCGCGAGAAGACGGCCAGCCCGACCGCGCCGATTACGACCCAGCCGTCGCTGGCCTGAAAGGCGTCGTAGGGCTGAAACGCGGTCGCCTTATTGCCCGACCGGCCGCGCACAAAGCCGTTGGCAAAATACTCCACCATCGTGCCCGACAGGAGACGGTGAATGGACTCGAATTGTGAGATATCAACGACTTGGCCTTTGCCCGTGCGCTGGGCGGAGATATAACCCGACAGCGAAGACCACAGGCAGAACAGGGCGGTAATATAGTCCGCGGTCCAGGGGTTGGCCCGGACGGGCGGCTCGGGGTCGGGAAATCCGGTCTGGTACATCAGGCCGCCAAAGGCCTGGCCAATCATGTCGTAGGACGCCCGGCCCAGGTACTCTGCATGACCGCTCTGGCCGTAGCCCGACACATGGGCAATGACAATTGTGGGGTTGGTCTGCAACACTACCTCGTCGGTCAGGCCCCACTTGGTGTATGAGCCAGGCTTGGAACTCTCCATCCAGATATCGCACTCCTTAATCAGCCTGAGAAAGACCTCTTTGCCCTCGGGCGTACTGAAATCCAGGGTTGTATACAGCTCGTTGCGGCGTTCCTGGACCCAGGTGGTGGCAATCTGGCCGCGGCCGTCCTTGGTTGGCAGTTGCATGCCCAGGTGTCGCCAAGCGGCGTCTCCTTCGCCCGGGCGTTCGACCTGGATCACCTCCGCGCCCATCTCGGCCGCTAGCGCGGCGGCATACGGCTGGGCAATCAGACTGCCGGTTGACAGAATTCGGACCCCCTGCAAAGGCCCAAACTGTTCGGGTAAAAGCGACGGCGCACGACTCTCCATGATGACTCCTCCCTGCGTGATGGCTTACCCCTAGCCGAAATCCGGGGCCAAGGCAACGCGCGGCTTATGGGACGCCCCGCCGGCTCTCAGCACGGTCAAGCGGCGTCTCTTGAAACAAGAAGTCCGCTTTGATAGGAAAATGTGTCCCGGTCAGACCAGCGGCGTGACGGAGGACAGCATGAAACGGGCGATTGTCTTTCTGACCTGCCTCATCACAGGAGGCGCATTCGCGCCCAGCCTGGCGCGGGCCGGCTCGGGCTTGTATGTGGGCAGCGATATCGGGGCCAACTTCGCCTCTGGGCCTGACCTTGACGAGAGCGACAACGACCGGGCCACCGTGTGCGACGAGTTCCACAACCCGCTCTTTGCGGACGTTCCTGGTTGTACAGACCCGGCCGGCCGGGGCGACAGGTGGATGAGCGAGTTCGACGCCGCCGAGGGCATCCTGGCCGGTGCCTCGCTCGGCTACAGCCTGCGGAACAGGCTGCCGGATTCCCCCCTGGGCCGTTTCCGGCTGGAGTTGGAGTACTTCTATCGCAACTCCGAATACGACCAAACGGCCAACATCCAATCCGGCGACGGCGGGGGCGGCTCGGTTGCCGAAAAGCTGGCCGGCGAGATCGTACAGGCGGAAGACCGGATCGGCGATATGACCTCGCACAACCTGTTCGGCAACCTGTATTACGACTTTTTCAACATCAGCCGCTTCACCCCCTACATTGGGTTCGGGGTTGGTGTTGGCTTCACCGACATGGATTACTCCGATCGCTGGGTGCGCAACATTGACCCCGATCGCAGCACAGCCGGCCAGGGCTTGAGCAATGCGAACCATATCCGCCGCAGCGTCGCCGGAACAGTCACCAGCGAGCAAAGCACCCTGACCGATGCCCTGTTCGGCTACCAAGTGCTGTTCGGGCTGGACTACGCGCTGACCGAATCGCTGTCGCTGGGCGTGAAAGGTCGCTGGGTCAACTTCGACACCTTCCAGGACCGCGGCTCGTGGGACCGCCTGCGCAGCCACGACTCTCAACTGAGGCTTGACGGGAGCGAGCCGGTAAGGTGGAAGGTCAAGACCGACGACATTGAGTTTTTCGGGGTCAGCCTGAGCCTCAAGTACCACTTCTAGCCGCCCGGCCTTGACCCGACCACCCGGTTTGGCTACAAGTGGCTCCCCTTGAAGAGAGGACGGAGTATGCGACACGCTCTTTCAGTCACGCTCTGCTGTATCGCCATAGGCGCACTTGCGCCCAGCTTGGCGCGGGCCGGCTCGGGCTTCTATCTGAGCAGCGATTTGGGGGCCAACTTCGCCTCAAGCCTGAACCTTGACGGAACCGCCTATGACGGGCCGAGCGACTGTGACGAGTTCATCAACCCCTTAGCCCCGAGCCTGCCGGAGTGCGCCACCCAGGGTCTGAGTGAGTGGGTGAATGACATGGGCACCGCCGAGGGCATTCTGGCCGGTGTCACGGCCGGCTACAGCCTGCGGCACAAGTTCCCGGATCAACTGCTGGGCGGCGTGCGGTTGGAGTTGGAATACTTCTACCGTGACTCGGAATACAACCAGACCTCCGCCCTGGCCGGTACGGGCGGATCGACCCCGGCAAAGCTGGGCGGCGAACTGCTCAAAGCCGAAGACCGGGTCGGCTGCGTGACCTCGCATAATCTGTTCGGTAACCTGTACTATGACTTCTTCAACACCAGCCGTTTCACCCCGTATATCGGCTTTGGCATTGGCGTGGGTTTCACCGATATGGACTACGGTAGCCTGTGGGCCCGCAACCCCGACCCTGCCGCCATCACCACCGGCCAGGGACGGTCCAACGCCGCCGTGATCCGCCGCAACTTGGCCGGTACGACCAGCAGTCTCCAGGATGAACTGAACGACACCCTGTTCGGCTACCAGGTGTTATTCGGGGTGGACTATGCGCTGACCGAATCGCTGTCGCTGGGCGTAAAAGGCCGCTGGGTCAACTTTGACTCGTTCAACGACAGGGTCGTGTGGGACCCGTTGCGCAGCCACCCGCCCAACCGCCGGCGCGATGGCAGCCAGCCGGTGTCAGGCCGCCTCAAGACCGACGACATCGAGATGTTCGGGGTCAGCCTGAGCCTCAAGTATCATTTCTAGTTGCCGTGCAGTGGTCGGCCAGGACCCGGGCCACACAGCAGGTCAGCTTCACCCCGGTTGCAAGTTCGAGAAACTCGTTTGGCCCGTGGGCGTTTGAGTGGGGGCCGAGTACGCCGGTAATCACGAACTGGGCCTGGGGGAATTTCTCGCCCAACATACCCATGAAGGGAATCGTTCCGCCCTCGCCCATGTAACACGCCGGACGCCCAAAGAACTCGCGTGACGCCCGCTTCAGGGACTCCTCCAGCCACGCGGCGAGCGCGGGCGCGTTCCAGCCCGAGGCACCCATACCCGGCGCAAAGCTGACCGCAGCCCCATACGGTGGGTCCTGCTCCAACACCTGCTTGACACACGCCATCGCCCGGTCTGGAGCGACCAGAGGCGGCAGACGCAGCGAGACCTGGACCGCGGTGAGCGGTCGTAAGACATTGCCGGCCTGGGCGAGCGACGGCAGCCCTGCCGCGCCGGTGATTTCGAGCTGGGGGTGCCACGTCCGGTTGAGCAGCAAGGCTTCGATACTGCCTGTCACCGGTGTGCCGCCGGCCTGAAACGGGAACATGGCCGGGACGGACGAGCCCAACACCCGGGCCGCGGCCGCGGTCTGACGCAGGCGCTCGTCGGGGATGTCGGCGGACAGCTCAGGGGGAAGGATGCGGCCCGTTTGCTCGTCTTCCAAACGGCTGAGGACTTGGCGCAGGACGCGGAATGAGGAGGGCACGATGCCACTGGCAGCCCCGGAATGCACGCCCTCGGTCAGGGTCGAGACGGACAGCGTTCCCATCACCATCCCCCGCAGCGAGTTCGTGACCCACAGTTGCTCGTAGTTGCCACACCCGGAATCAAGACAGATGACCAGACTCGGCGAGCCGATCCGCTCTTTGAGCACGTCGATATAAAGCGGCAGGTCGTTGCTGCCGCTCTCTTCGTCGGCTTCGATGATGATGACGCACCGGGCGTGGGGCACCCCCTGGCGTTGCAGAGCCCGGATGGCGGTCAGGGAGGCAAACCCGGCATAGCCGTCGTCGGCCCCGCCTCGGCCGTACAGCTTGCCGTCGGCGATGACCGGCGTCCACGGGCCGAGACCCTCGTGCCAGCCGTGCATGGGTGGCTGCTTGTCGAGGTGTCCGTACAACAGCACGGTCTCCCGGGTTTGTCCGGGCACCTCAATGAACACCAGCGGCGTGCGCCCGTCGAGACGGATCACGTCGAGGGTGAGGCCGGGCAGGTCCTGCGCCCGCACCCAATCGGCGACCAGCTCCACCGCCTGGTCCATATAGCCATTGGTCTGCCAGTCCGGGTCATAGGCCGGCGACTGGTTTGGAATCCGCAAATAGTCGGTCAGGGCGGGGATAATTCTGTCCGTCCAGGCGCGTTCGACAAACTGGCGGGTGGCGTGGCTGTCCATGCGTCTTTCTCCGGGGCGGGTTGGCTAGCCGGCTTCGGTGGGGCCTTCGGCCAGGCGCGGTGCGGCCAGCGCCGGGCCTGGGACGGCAGTCAGCCGGGCAAAGCCGACGGTACCGAGCAGGCCGGCTACGGCACCGAACAGAAACAAGGGCCGCAAGCCGGAAATGTCAAGCGCCAGGCCGCCTAAGACCGGCCCCAGCATCATGCCGACGCTCATGGCCATATTCAGCATACCCATGACCGCGCCCATATTCCCGTCCTGGCCCTCCTCTGCGGCCAGGGCGTTGAGGGCCGGCATAGCCATCGCACCCATTGCGCCAGTAACCGCGGCAATCAGCATCAGGTGCCAGAAGGTCCACGCGAAAAATATGAAGGCAAACACACACGAACCGACCAGACCGCTGGCGATGATGAGCAGGCGCTTGCTGAAGCGGTCGGCCATGCGGCCAAACGGCACCTGGACCAGGGAGCTGACCAGCATATAGCACGCAATCGCCCAGCCGATCATGGTGTGGTTCAACTGGAGGACCTCAGTACCCAGCAGCGGCAGAAACGAAAACCACAGCCCCATCTGGATAGTGTTGACCACGCGGTACAGGGCCAGCCCCTTGACCCGTGGGCGGGCCAACAGTTGCCGGTATGAGGCCCGCCGGCTGGCCGTCGCGTCCGCGGCCGGAGAGGCCGGCAGCAGGACCAGGACCAGGCCGCAGGCCAGGGCGTTCAACGCCCCCATCCAATAGAAGCTGGTCTCCATGCCGTACTGATCGCTCAGCCAACCGCCGGCCAGCGGCCCCAGACCGATGCTGCTGGTTATGGACAGATTAAAAATACCCATCAGCGTGCCGCGCTTTTCGGGCGGGGCGATGTCGCCCACATAGGCGGTGGCAATCGGCAGGGTCAGGGCCACCGCGGTACCCTGGAGAAAACGCCCTAGGGTCAGAGACAGCATGTTTGGGGCGTACACATACCACACCGACAGCAGGCTGCTGGCCGCCAGGCCGGCGGTGATGAAGGCCTTGCGGCCATGCCGGTCTGAGAGTCGGCCGATCAGCGGCATGAACACCATCTGGGCCAGGGGAAAGCTGGCAAAGAAGAGGCCGATGGTGATGCCGCTTGCCCCTAAGGTCCTGGCGTAGATGGGCATGAAGGGGATCACGATGCCCATGCCCAGCATGGAGGTAAACACGGCAATGTTGAGCGTAGAGAACACGCGCTGATTCATGCTGTGTTCGTTGTTTCACAGCGACTGGGGGAGCACAAGTGGAGAGCGGAGCGGGGACGGTCCTGCGTCGGTGAGCGGAGAGAAAAGAGAACATCAGAGCAGGTGGAACTGCGGAAGCCAGGGCCGTTGCAGCGGTTGCCCGGCGCAGTGTTGACGCGAAACGCCGGGCCTCTGCCAGACCCCGGCACGTTGACAAGTCCCTGGACAATCCTCTAGCATGGCAGGGTCATGCGGAGAGAGATCAGGCTGTTGGCGGGGCTGCTGCTCCTGGTGTGGCTGGCCGGCTGTACCTCGGTGGTCAAACGCCCGTCGGCCAAAGAGTATTTTGATACCGCGGAAAAAGCCTATCAGGATGAGGACTATAACATTGCCACCGAGAACTTCCGCGATCTGCTCGACCAATACCCGCTCAATCCCTACGCCGAGGAAGCGCAACTCAAAATCGCCTATTCGTACTATCTCGATGGGGAGTACAGCGACGGGATTGCCTCCTTCAACGACTTTGAGCGCAGCTATCCGACCAGTCCACACCTGCCGTTTGTCGAGTACTATCGAGGCATGTCGTATCTGGAGCAGATGCGCTCGCCGGACCGCGACCAGGCCGTGACCCAAAACGCCTACAAACATTTCCAGATTGTGCTTGAGCGTTACCCCGACAGCGGTTTCCGCGCCCTGGCCGAGGAAAAGAGCCGGGAGTGCCGCGAGTCGCTGGCGTCGAGCATACTCGGCATTAGCGTTCAGTATCAGAGGATCGGGCATTTGTTTGCGGCCAGGGTCCGCCTGCGGTCGCTGGTTGAGCACTACCCTGAAACCGAGGCCAGTACTGAGGCCCTGGCCAGACTGGAAGAAGTCCTGACCCTGGAGCGCGAACCGGCGTTAGCCGCCCTGGCGGCTAACGCCTACGATTTTCGGGCGAACACCCCCCTTTCTGTCGAACAGATCAAGCAGTTGGAACAAATCGGCGCTCTGACCGAAGAAGTCGCTTCGCCGGAAGACGGCCAGGAAGTCGGCACGCCCAGCGCGGATATGGCCGGTCTGCCCGCTCCCAGCCTTGATCCGTTGTTGCAGCTCATTACCGAGTTGCGCAAAGACGAGGCCACAATTCGGGCCGAAGCCCTGGAAGACCGCCGCGAGGAACTCAAACGGATCGAAGAGGCCAACAAAAAACATATGCGGGAGAGGGAAGAACGCCGGCTGGCTGGGCTTGAGGAAGAAAAACCGGCCCAGGGCTTGCGCCGTTTCCTGCCCTGGGCAAGCAGACCGACCGAAGAGGAGGAAGAAGACCTGGAAGAAGAGCAGGACCCGATGCTGAGGATACGCGAATGGATGCCGGACTGGATACCGCTGTAGGCGGGTCGGTGCTGGTTGTCGGGATTGGCGGGCTGGGCTGTCCCGCGGCCCTGGCTCTGGCTCTGGCCGGGGTCAGCACTATTGGCCTGATTGATCCAGACTTGGTTGATGTGTCCAATCTGCAACGTCAGGTCCTGCACTTCACGCCCGACCTCCAGCGCCCCAAAGTAGAATCTGCCGGCGACAAGCTGTCCCGTCTGCGGCCCACCAGCCGACTGAGGACCTACCCCGAGCGGCTCACGCTGGACAATCTGAGTGCCGTCTTCCAGGAGTACGATTTTGTGATTGACGCGACCGACGGGATCGCCACAAAGTTCATGATCAATGACGCTGCGGTTTTACTCGGCAAACCATTTTCCTACGCTGGGATTGTCCAGTTTCAGGGCCAGACCCTCACTGTCTTGCCGAGACAAACCACCTGCCTGCGGTGCTTATTTCCGGTTCCGCCCTCCCCAGATGAGATGCCAATCTGTCAAGAGGCCGGTGTGCTCGGCAGCGCGGCCGGCACCTTGGGCCTGCTCCAGGCGATTGAGGCGGTCAAATATCTGAGCGGCAGCCCGGGGCTGCTGACCGACCGCCTGCTGACCTACGACGCCCAGCTTGCGCGCTGGCGCGAGGTTCGCTTCAAACCCAACCCGCGCTGTCCGGTGTGCGGCCCTCGGCCCACCATCACCAGCCTTCGGTCCGAATGCTACGACGAAGCCGGGCTGTGTCAACTCAACTGAGAACAGCCGCCCCGCCAGGACCTTTCTTTGCCAAGGATAGCTATGAACACTGTTACCGGTTTACGCTGTTGTGAGTGCGGACAGGACTATCCTGTCACTCCCGTCCATGTGTGTGAAATGTGTTTTGGGCCGCTCGAAGTAGAGTATGACTACGCCCTCGTCCGCCGCGTCATGTCTCGCCAGACGGTTGCCGCGCGGCCGGCCTCGCTGTGGCGTTATCACGAACTCCTGCCTCTCAGCCGACCGCCGACAATCGGCCTCCACAGCGGCTGTACCCCGCTGGTCAAAGCCGACCGGCTGGCCGCCGCCCTCGGCCTCGAAGAACTGTATGTCAAGGACGATTCGGTCAATCATCCGACATTTTCGTACAAGGACCGGGTCGTCCCGGTCGCGCTGTCAAAAGCGCTCGAGTTTGGTTTTGAGACGGTGTCGTGCGCCTCAACTGGCAATCTGGCCAACTCGGTCTCGGCCCACGCGGCTCGGGCCGGGCTGCGCTGTTGCATTTTTATTCCGGCCGACCTTGAACAGGGGAAGGTAGTCGGCTCAATGATCTATGGCCCGCAGACGGTCGCCATCCGTGGCAACTACGATGACGTGAACCGGCTGTGTAGCGAGATTGCCGATAAATATGGCTGGGCGTTTGTCAACATCACCCTCCGGCCATATTACACCGAAGGGGCCAAAACCTACGCGTTTGAGATAGCCGAACAACTCGGCTGGCGGCTGCCCCAGCACGTTGTTGTGCCAACCGCGGGCGGCACGCTTCTGCCCAAGGTGGCCAAGGCGTTTGACGAACTCCAGACAGTCGGCTTGGTTGAGGGCGGGCCGCGGCCCACACTGTATACCGCCCAGGCCGCCGGGAGTGCGCCGGTTGTCGCCGCGCTGCACACCGGCACAGACCGGATTGCCCCGGTCAAGCCGGACACCATTGCCACATCCATCGCCATTGGCAACCCGGCCGACGGCTACGCTGTCCTCCAGGCGGTCCGCGAGTCGGGCGGCTGGGGCGAAGCGGTGACAGACCAGGACATCGTGGCCGGCATGCACCTGCTGGCCCACACCGAGGGGATTTTTACCGAGCCGGCCGGCGGCACGACCGTCGCGGCCACCAAAAAGCTCATTGAACAGGGGCGTATACCGCGCGACGAGTCGGTCGTGATATGTATTACCGGCAACGGCTATAAGACCGTGGAGGCGGCCCTTGGACAGCTGGCCAAACCGCAGACCATAGACGCCCGCCTCGCCGAGTTTGACGCCCTGTACCAGGCAACCACACCGCTGGCAAAAGTTCGCATTCCGGCCTTGCCTTCGTCATAGAAAACCGTCACAGTGAAGAGCATTCTGTATGAGGAGGTGTCCGGTATGAGTGTCCAGGTGCGGATACCAACCCCCCTGCGTCGTTTCACCGGCGGTGCCGAAGAAGTCCGTGCAGAGGGCGAGACAATCTCTGCCGTGGTCAACGATATCGAACAGAACCACCCGGGGATCAAAGAACGGATTTGTGACGATCAGGGGAATATCCGCCGCTTTGTCAATATCTTTGTGAACGGCGACGACATCCGTTTCTCCGACAATCTTGACACAGCCCTCAAAGACGGCGACGAGGTCTCTATTGTCCCGGCCATCGCCGGAGGAAGCGGATCAAACGAACATGCCTGAAGGCCCATCGGCCCCCCTGTTCTCATGCTGTCTGAGGCCCACATCGAACGCTACAGCCGTCAAATCATTCTGCCCCAGTTGGGCGGCAAAGGCCAGGAAACACTGCTGCGGACCAGGGTGCTGGTGAACGGCGGTGCCCTCCAGACAACGACCCTGCTCTACTTGGCGGCTGCCGGAGTCGGTACCATTGGGCTTCGCTGCGGCGAGCGGCTGGTGGTCTTTTCAGCCCTTGCCGGCAAAGTGGCCGATGATGACCATCAGACCAGGAAGAACGCATCGTCCGCTTTGAGCGAGCCGGACGACCCGGTCGTGGCCACGCTCGAACGTTTGAACCCCGACTGTCGCGTCGTGCGGCATGACGCGGATGCGGTTCCGCCCACCGCCGCCTATGACTTGGTGGTCTCCGAACCTGACCCGCTCGTGGACCACTGCGGCAGGGTCGGCCAGCGTGTGTGTTGCGGCTGGGCTCAGCCCTCGCAGCGACGCTTGTTTGTAGGTCAGGGCGGGCCGGACGCGGCCTGCTGGGCGTGTCAGCCGGTTGAACAAAAGCGCTGCACCCCGGAGCATGGCGGCACGGCGTTTGCGCGGCTGGCCGACCTGTTCTGGGGAGCGTTCCAGGCGACTGAAGCCCTGAAATGCGTGATCGGGCTTGGCCCCGCTGCTCCGAGCCGGGTGTTTGCGTGTCAGTTTCCTCAACTCCGCTTCAGCGACCGGCCGGTCAACAAGGACCCCGACTGCGCGGTGTGCGGCCAACCCCCACACCTCGGACAAGAGACACGATGACAACCGACGACGCACAGGCGCGTGGGCTGAGCCACTTACGCAGTCTTGAGGCCGAAAGCATCCATATTATCCGGGAGGTAGCCGCCGAGTTTGAAAATCCGGTCATGTTGTACTCCATCGGCAAGGATTCGGCGGTCATGCTCCACTTGGCGCGCAAAGCCTTTTATCCGGGCAAACCCCCGTTTCCACTCCTCCATGTTGACACGACCTGGAAGTTTCGGGACATGATCGCCTTCCGCGACTCGTATGTCCGGCAAGAGTTAGGCTTGAAGTTGATCGTCTACATCAACGAAGAGGGCCGCCGAGCCGGGATCAATCCGTTCACCCACGGCTCGAAAAAACACACCGCGATCATGAAGACCGAGGCGCTCAAACAGGCACTTGATCGCTACCGTTTTGACGCCGCCTTTGGCGGTGCCCGGCGCGATGAAGAAAAATCGCGGGCCAAAGAGCGGGTGTATTCGTTTCGGGACCGCAAGCACCGCTGGGACCCCAAAAATCAGCGTCCCGAGCTGTGGAACATCTACAACGCGACCATTGACAAGGGCGAGAGCATCCGGGTGTTTCCGCTGTCAAACTGGACCGAGCTTGATGTGTGGCAGTACGTCTACCTGGAGCAGATCCCGCTCGTCCCGCTGTACTATGCCAAGGAGCGGCCGGTTGTTGACCGGGACGGGGTGTGGATCATGGTTGACGACGAGCGGATGCCGCTGCGGCCGGGCGAAAAACCCCAGATGAAGATGGTCCGCTTCCGCACCCTGGGCTGCTACCCCCTGACCGGCGCGGTGGAATCGCAGGCAGACACCTTGCCGTTGATTATTCAAGAGATGTTGCTGACCAGGCATTCAGAGCGCCAGGGCCGGGTCATTGACTTTGACCAGGCCGGTTCGATGGAAGAAAAGAAAAAAGAGGGCTATTTCTAGTCTTCGCCGGAAGCCGCCGACCATGTCGCACCAATCCGAACTCATCGCCACCGACATTGAAGCCTATCTGGCCCAACACGAACGCAAAGACCTGCTGCGTTTCCTGACCTGTGGAAGTGTGGATGATGGCAAGAGTACCCTGATCGGCCGCCTGCTGTACGATTCAAAGCTGATCTATGACGATCAGCTTGACGCGATTAAAAAAGACTCGCAGCGCTATGGAACAACCGACTCTGATTTTGACCCCGCGCTGTTGACCGACGGCCTCAAGGCCGAGCGCGAGCAAGGCATCACCATTGATGTCGCCTACCGCTATTTTTCCACCGCCCGGCGCAAATTCATTATCGCCGACACGCCCGGCCACGAACAGTACACGCGCAATATGGCCACCGGGGCTTCGAGCTGTGACTTGGCCATTATTCTGATTGATGCCCGCCACGGCGTACTGACCCAAACCCGCCGCCACAGTTTTATCGCCTCGCTGCTAGGCATCAAACACCTCATCGTCGCCATCAACAAGATGGACCTCGTGGCCTACAGCCAGGAGGTGTTTGACGCCATTGTGGCCGACTACTCGGCCTTTGCCGCCCGGCTGGAGTTGGGCGATATCCGCTTTATCCCTCTGTCCGCCCTGCGGGGCGATAATGTCGTCGCCCAAAGCGAAGCCATGCCGTGGTATCAGGGCGCAACCCTGATGTATCTGCTGGAGCATGTGCATATTGCCTCAGACCTGAATCTGATCGACTTTCGTCTGCCGGTTCAGTACGTCAACCGCCCGGATGCGAGCTTCCGCGGCTATTGCGGCACAATTGCCGGCGGGATTGTGCGGCCGGGCGACGAGATCATGGTGCTGCCGTCCCAGAGAACGAGCCAGGTCAGGTCGATTCTCACCTTTGACGGAGCACTTGACGAAGCCTGCTCACCGCTGGCCGTGACCCTGACCCTGGAGGACGAAATCGATATCAGCCGGGGGGATATCCTGGTCCACCCCAACAACCGCCCGCTGGAGGCAAACAGGTTTGAGGCGATGGTGGTGTGGATGACCGAAGAGCCGATGCAGCCGGACAAAGCCTACCTGATCAAACACGCCACGCTCAAAACCCCGGGCCGCGTCAGCGCGGTCCGCTACCGTATGAACATCAATACCCTGCACCGCGAGGCGGCCGGCGAGCTGGGGCTGAACGAAATCGGCCGCTGCGTGTTTGATCTGGAAAAACGGCTCGCCTTTGATCCCTACCGCAAAAATCGGGCGACCGGTGCCTTCATCATCATTGACCGCCTGAGCAATAACACGGTTGGGGCGGGCATGGTCATTGACCGGGTTCCTCAAGACAGCGTTGCTGAACGCCGCCCGGCCGTCCATATCCGGCCCGAGCCCGGCCTGGTATCGCGCGCCGAGCGAGAAACCGCCCTGGGTCAACGGGCGCTGACCGTGTGGCTGACCGGTCTGTCGGGTTCGGGCAAGTCCTCAATCGCCCAGGCTTTGGAAAAGCGTCTGCACGAGGCCGGCTTCCATGTGTTCTGTCTGGACGGCGACAGCCTGCGTTTTGGCCTCAACCAGGACTTGGGCTTTTCAGCCGACGCGCGGACCGAGAATATCCGGCGGGTTGGAGAGGTCGCCAGCCTGTTTAATCAGGCCGGACTGATTGTGCTGGCCCCGGTTATTTCTCCCTTTCGCGCCGACCGCCGCCGGGCACAGGAGACGATCGGGCCGGAGCGTTTCTTTGAGGTATATGTTGACGCACCGCTCGAGGTGTGTGAGCAACGAGACGTGAAAGGTTTGTACCGCAGGGCCCGGGCCGGAGACATCCCCGAGTTCACCGGCGTCTCCTCGCCGTATGAACCCCCGGACAATCCGGCCCTGCGTATTCAGACCGTAGACCGGCCGGTCGAGGAGTGCGCCGACGAGGCTTTTGCCGCGATTGTGGACCGGCTCAGGCCGAGCCGCGGATGAGCCGCAACGCAGCCTGGGCAGCCCCGATTTGAGAAGCCTTGGGGTTGAGCACAATCCACACCGGGACTTCTTCCATCAGCGGGCCAAAGCGTCCCTTGTCCACAAATGCCCGCATAAACGCGCCGTGGCCGACTCTGGGTAACAGCTTGGTGATAATCCCGCCCCCGATATACACGCCGCCCAGACTCATCACGGTCAGTGCCAGATTCCCGGCCTGAGCGCCGTAGATGCTCAGAAAGATGTCAACCGCGGCCTCACAGGTAGGACACACACCGCTCACCCCAGCCTGGCCGATGACCGCCGCCGGCTCCTCAGTCTGCATCCGTTCCTCCACCCCCGCGGTCAGGGCTCGGCCCTCTTCCTCAGCCAGAAAGCGGCAGATATGGACCAGACCCGGCCCGGATAACAGCCGTTCGTAGGAGACCCGCGCGTAGCGCCGGCGCAGATAGCCGAACAAGCGGTCTTCAAGCACATTGCGGGAGGCAAAATCGACATGGCCGCCCTCAGTCGCTGCGGCACGATACCGCTGGCCGTCCCAGAACAGAAACGCCTGGCCCAATCCCGTCCCCGCGGCAATGACCGCGCGGTGGCCGGGCCGGTTACGGCCCGGGTTGAGGCTCTGGAGTTCAGCCGGGGCCAGGGAGAGGGCCCCATACGCCATAGCCTCAAGGTCGTTCATCAGCCGGACCTGAGCACCACCGAGGTGGGCGGTCAGACGGCTCGCTTCGACCTGCCAAGCCAAGTTTGTGGCGATCACTTTTCCGTCCAGAACCGGGCCGGCAATCCCAAACGCCGCGGCGCTGACAGCTTCCTGCTCAAGGAAGGCGTCAATCACCTCCTCCAGACCCGGATAGCGAGCACTGGGAAAAGAGTCCTCACGAACCAGGCTCATTGACCCACCCTGTTCCTCGTCAGCCCGGCGCGTGGCGCGGTAGAGGGCCAGAGTGGTTTTCGTCCCGCCAATATCCCCGGCTAAAATACAGCTGCTCATCGGCTTTTCTCCTGCAAAGGCCTCCGGCTGGCCGTCCTATGCTAGCATAGCATACCTATCGTTGTTATTTTTCGGGGCGGTAGATGATGAGTGGTGAGTGGAGACAGGCGTATGGATACTCTCCTGGTAACGGGTGGAGCTGGGTTTATCGGGAGCAATTTTGTCCGCTATGCCTTGACCCACACCGAGGCCCGGGTCGTCGTTGTGGATAAGCTGAGCTATGCCGGCAACCTGGCCAACCTGGCAGATGTGCAGTGCCAGCCGCGCTTTCGGTTTATTCGGGCCGATATTGCCAACCGGGCGGCCATGCGCGCCCTTGTCCTCAACAGCCAGCCCCAGGCCATTCTTCATTTTGCTGCCGAAACCCACGTTGACCGCTCGATCGACGGGCCGTGGCCGTTTATTGAGACCAATGTTATCGGTGCCTTCTCGCTGCTCGAAGCCGCTCGTCACTACTGGACGGGGCTGTCGGCCGAGCGACGGGCGGCCTTCCGTTTTGTGCATGTCTCGACCGACGAGGTGTACGGGACCTTGGGCCAGACCGGCCTGTTTTCGGAAACGACCCCTTATGCGCCGACTTCGCCCTATTCGGCCTCAAAGGCCGGGGCCGATCATCTGGTCCGGGCCTACCGGGCAACCTACGCGCTGCCAACCCTGATCACCAACTGCTCCAACAACTACGGGCCGTATCAATTTCCCGAAAAGCTGATTCCGCTCATGGTATTGAACGCCCTCCAGGGCAAGCCGCTGCCGATTTACGGCGACGGGGGAAATATCCGGGACTGGCTCCATGTTGAAGACCACTGCGCCGGTCTGCTGTTGGTGCTGCAACGCGGCAGAATAGGCGAGAGCTATAATATCGGTGGCGGCAATGAGCGCACCAATCTGGAGATTGTTGACCGGCTGTGCGCGTGTCTTGAGGCCACTTTTCCGGCCGTCCACAACCCGCACCTGGGCCAGGCCAGCAGCTATGCGGCACTGAAAACCTTTGTGCCGGACCGGCCGGGCCATGACCACCGCTACGCCATTGACGCGACCAAGATTCGGACCGAACTCGGCTGGCGGCCCAGCCATGATTTTGAGCGCGGCCTGCAACACACGGTTGAGTGGTATCTGTCGCATCGGGAGTGGTGTGAGACTGTGCTGGCGGGCAAAGACCAGGGCCAGCGCTTGGGACTTGACCCGGCCACGGTCAAACGTAGACAGGACGGATGACGGGCAGCCTGTGAGGAGGGGCGCATGAAAGGCATCATCCTGGCCGGCGGATCGGGTAAACGTCTGTATCCCCTTAGCCGGGCGGTCAGCAAACAGCTCATGCCGGTGTATGACAAGCCCATGATCTATTATCCCCTGTCGGTGCTGATGCTGGCCGGGATTCGAGATATCCTGGTCATTACCACACCCCATGACCAGGACGCCTTTGTCCGGCTGCTGGGCGACGGCCGGTGGCTGGGCCTCAGCATCGGCTATGCCGGCCAGCCCCAGCCGCAAGGCATAGCCCAGGCTTTCCTGATCGGGCGGGAGTTTATCGGCTCGGAGTCGGTCTGCCTGATTCTGGGCGATAATATCTTTTATGGCCACGGCCTGACCGGCCTGCTCCAGACCGCGGCCAGGCGGAGCGCCGGGGCCACGGTTTTCGCCTATCGAGTTCGGGACCCTGAGCGCTATGGGGTGGTCGAGTTTGACCCGGGCGGGCGGGCGATCAGCCTGGCTGAAAAACCTGCCGCCTCACCCTCCCACTACGCGGTGACCGGTCTGTATTTTTATGATAACCGGGTCAGCGACATTGCCGCCCAGCTTACCCCTTCGGCGCGTGGAGAACTCGAAATTACCGATGTCAATCTGGCCTATCTCCACGACCGGAGCCTGTATGTCGAAAAACTCGGACGCGGGGTTGCCTGGCTGGATACGGGCACCCACGAATCGCTGCTCCAGGCGGCCAATTTCATCCACACCCTGCAAGAGCGCCAAGGCTTCATGGTCTCATGTGTAGAAGAGATCGCCTACACCCTGGGCTATATCACCGCCGCGGATGTGGCCGGGCGGGCCGAAAACATGAAGGACAACGCCTACGGCCGATATCTCCTGCGGCTGCTGGACGAGGTTGCCTGACATGAACATACTGATAGCCGGCGCACGGGGACAGCTCGGCCAGACCCTCCAGGCGGCGCTGAGCCGCGGCGCTGAGCGGGTTGTCGCCTACGGCAAATCCGAGCTTGATATCACCCGACTCGACACGGTCCGCACGGCTGTCGGCCGGATTCGTCCCCATATCGTCATTAACGCCGCGGCCTTCACCAGTGTTGATGCGGCCGAGACCGCGCCCGAGGCGGCCTATCGGGTCAACGCGCTGGGTCCGCGCAACCTGGCCCTGGCCAGCGCGGAGCGTGCCACCCCCCTGCTGCACATCTCAAGCGATTATGTCTTTGATGGCAGGGCCGAGCGGCCCTACCACGAGTTTGACCGGCCCGGCCCGCTGTCGGTGTATGGGATGAGTAAACTGGCCGGCGAAGAGGCGGTGCGCAGCCTCACCCGCCAGCACTATATCGTGCGGACCGCCTGGCTCTACCACACCTCAGGCCGCAATTTCGTCACCACAATGCGCGGGCTGGCCGACAAACCCGATAGGCCGGAGGTGCGGGTGGTAAGCGATCAGTACGGCTCGCCAACCTATGCGCCGCATCTGGCCGCGGCGCTGACCAGGCTCATCCACACCCGGGCCTACGGCACCTACCATATGGCCGGCGCGGGCGGGACGAGCTGGTTTGAGCTGACCCGGACCTTATATCGTCTGCTCGGTCTGGCGCTCCCGGTCACACCGGTCGCCACCAGCGCCTTTCCCCGGCCCGCCCCACGGCCGCGCTATGCGGTCTTGACCACCGTGCAGGACCCCGCCTTTGTCTTGCCGGCCTGGCAGGACGGCCTGGCCGCCTTTGTCCGGGCCACTCAAGAGCGGGCGTGATACCACCCGCCCCCGCTCGGCAGCTTGACAAGTTGTCGGCGCATTACTACCTTCTTTCTGCCAACAGTCGCAGGACAATCCCTATCTCAAACGCCGCCCATGCGTTCTACGCCATGATAGAAGTACAGCATCTGACAAAACGCTACGGGGAACTGACCGCGGTCTCGAATATCTCTTTTCAGGTCGATACGGGTCAGATTCTCGGCTTCCTCGGTCCCAACGGCTCGGGCAAGACCACGACCATGCGCATTATTACCGGCTTCATGCCGGCGACGAGCGGCACGGTCAAAGTTGATGGGTTCGATATTTTCACCGACTCCTTTGAGGTGCGCAAGCGGATCGGCTACTTGCCGGAAAGCCCGCCCCTGTACACCGATATGACCGTTGGCGCGTATCTGCGCTTTGTGGCCCGGATCAAGGGGTTGAGAAAGGCCGAGATTGGCGACGCCCTCGACACAGCCGTGACCCGCTGTGGGCTGACTGAGGTCGTCAAGCGGCTGACCGGACACCTGTCCAAGGG
Source organism: uncultured Binatia bacterium (SeqCode) (assembly GCA_965200965.1). Lineage (GTDB taxonomy): Bacteria > Desulfobacterota > Binatia > Bin18 > Bin18 > JAAXHF01. The sequence goes on along the minus strand of OZ241744.1, from coordinate 2,650,196 downwards.
TTTTCGGCAGCGGGTCGGGCTGGCCCAGGCGATCATTCACAATCCTGCGGTCCTGGTCCTGGACGAGCCAACCGTGGGGCTTGACCCGCAGCAGATCATCGAGATTCGCTCCCTCATCAGAGAGTTGGCCGGATCGCATACCGTTGTGCTGTCCACCCACATTTTGCCCGAGGTCGCCCAGGTGTGCGAAAAAGTGGTCATCATACGCTCCGGCCAAGTCGTGCTCGAAGATACCCTGGCCCATCTGACGGAGGGGCAATCGCTGGAAGATGTCTTCTTGCGGGCCATCGCCCAGGAAGACGCCCAGGCCCCATCCGACACACCGGCGGAGACGGACGAGGAGGGGAGCGGAGCATGAGAAACATCTGGACGATTATCGGCAAGGAACTCCGCTCGTACTTTGTCTCGCCGGTGGCCTATGTGGTGTTGACCGGCTTTCTGTTGCTGGGCGGCTGGTTTTTCTTCAATCTGCTCTCACGCTTCAACCTCCTGCTGTCGCTTTACACCCAGTTTCAGGCCGGAGCGGCCGAGCAACTCAACCTCAACGACTTTGTGATCGCGCCACTGATGAACAACCTGTCGATCATCCTGGTCATCCTGATCCCCATGATTACCATGCGGACCTTTGCCGAGGAAAAAAAAGGCGGCACCTATGAGTTGCTGCTGACCTCGCCGCTGCGCACCACGGAAATTGTGCTGGGAAAATTTCTGGCCTCCTTTGTGTTTATCGGCCTGCTGATCGGCCTGACCGCCATCTACCCGGCTCTGCTTATGGTGTTCGGCAATCCAGAGGTCCGGGTCATGGCCACCGGCTATCTCGGCCTGCTGCTGATGGCGACCTCTTTTGTGGCCGTCGGGCTGTTCACCTCCTCGGTGACAGAAAACCAGATTATCGCCGCGGTCAGCGGCCTCGTCGTCATGCTGCTGCTGTACATCATTGGCTGGCCGGCCCAGAACGCCGGCGATGTGCTCGGCCCGATCCTCACCTATCTGTCCATCACTGATCACTTTGCCGAGCTGGTCAAGGGCGTCATTGACACCCGGGCGCTGGTCTATTTCGCCAGCCTGATCGGCCTGGCCCTGTTCCTGACCATGCGGTCGGTTGAATCGCTGCGCTGGAGGTAAGTGCCATGCCGCATCTCGGTGGCTTCTATGGTGTGGCCGGGGTCATCCTGCTCCTCTTTGCCGGCATTGCCTATTACCTGACTCGCGTTGTCTCGCTCTATGTCTTTATCCACGGCCTGCTGGGCCTGTTGGCCCTGATCGGCTACTTTGCCTCGGCCAAAGACAGCCTGTGGACGTTTCTGGGCGAGCGGTCTACAAAATATGGGGCCAACGCGGCCCTGTATTCCCTCGTCGCTTTTGGCGTGCTGATCGCCCTCAACTACCTCGGCACACGCTACTATCATCGCTTTGATCTGACCGAGGCCGGGGTCTACAGCCTGTCTCCCCAGTCGCAGCAGGTCGTAGAGAGCCTGGAGCGGGAGCTGCGTATCAACGCCTTTGTCCAGGCCGGGGACGACCCCCAGCTTGAAGACCTGCTGGCCAGCTATGGCTATGCCTCGGACCGGCTGATGTTCACCATTGTTGACCCTGACGCCCGCCCGGACCTGGCCGAGCGCTTTCAGATCGCCAGCCTGCCGGCCATTCATTTACAGTATGGCGAGCGGTCGAATGTCGTGACCAGCATCTCCGAAGAAGCGATCACCAACGGGATCATCAAAGTTGCCCAGGCCGAGTCCAAAACCGTCTACTTTGTCGAGGGTCACGGCCAGCCCAGCATTGAGGATAACGAGCAGGGCCAGGGCTACGGCCAGTTCAAAGTCGCCCTGGAAAATGAAGGCTACACGGTCAGGACGCTGATCCTGTCTCCAGATACCGCGGTGCCGGACGACGCCAGCGTGCTCATTGTCGCCGGTGCCCAGCGTTCGCTGCTGCCCCACGAGACCCAGGCCATTGACCGCTACCTCAAGCAGGAGGGCCACGCCCTCTTTCTGCTCAGTCCCCGCGTTACCCCAGAGCTGTCAGACTACCTGGCGAACTGGAGGGTTCAGGTCGGCAACGATGTGATTGTGGACGAACAGCTTGAACTCTTGCGCGGACGGACCTTCACCCTCACCCCGGTCGTCACCAGCTATGGCCAGCACCCCATCACCGCTGAACTGGGTCGGCGCGGCGGCGCGGCCCTGACCTCATATGGCATTTCGCGGTCGGTCGAGCCGATCGCTCCCCCGGTTCCGGCTGATGGAGAAGGGCAGGCCGGGCCGTCGCCGGTCAGTCTGGCCCAGACCGGTCCCAACTCCTGGGCCGAGACCGACCTGGAGGGCATTTTTCAGAACCAGACGGCCGCCATTGACGAGCAGGACCGCCTCGGCCCCATCTCGCTCGCCGTCGCCCTGACCGCCAACCTCAAAGAGATGGACACCGAGCAGGAGGGCAGCGCCCGGCTGGCTGTGTTTGGCAACGCCGACTTTGCCAGCAATCAGTACATCCATCAGTACTTCAACCGCGATTTGCTCCTGAATACCGTCAGCTGGCTGGGCGGCGAGGAAGAACTGATCTCGGTCCGGCCGCGCACCCTGCGGGCCTCACGGGTCCAGTTCACCCAGGAGCAGGGAACGGCCATCTTCTATCTGTCGGTTCTGATTCTGCCCGAGATCCTGCTGCTGGCCGGTCTGGCCGTGTGGTGGAGTCGCCGATGAATCCACGCTCGACCCTGCTGCTGCTGGCCGTCCTGCTCGGACTCGGCGGCTATATCTACTTTATCGATCTGGACCGCCGGCAGGCCGAAGAAGACGCCAAGACCCTGCTTGAGTTTGACCCGGAAGCCGTAACTCAGGTAGTCCTGGTCTATCCCGATCGCGAGCTGCACCTGGCAAAAGACGATGACGGCTGGCACATCACCCAGCCGATCGAGGCCCGGGCCGACAGCCCGGCGGTCGAAAATCTGGTCAAAGCGGTGGACGAGGCCGAGGTCTCCCGGACGCTTGACGAACCCCAGCCGGACTTGGCGTTGTACGGCCTTGACACCCCCGCGGTCACCGTTCAGCTCAGGCTCGGGGACGGCGAGTTGCCCCCTGTCACCATTGGCAAAGATACCCCGGTCGGCTATTCGGTCTATGTTCAGCGGGCGGGGGAAGACAGCATTCTGCTCACCCCCCAGTCCTTCCGGCTGGGCATGACCAAAGAGACCAAAGACCTGCGTGACAAGACGGTCCTGGCCTTTGACAAGGAGCGGGTCAGCCGGATTGAAGTGCGCCGCCCCGCGGCAGCCGAGCCGGCGGTCATCCTGCGCAAAACCGCCGACGGTTGGAGGCTTGACCAGGACCGGCCGGCGGACGAGGCCACCGTCAGCACCTTTTTGTCGTCCCTGAGCGGGATGCGTGCCCAGGACTTCATTGAACAGCCCGGACCGGAACTCAAAGAGTTCGGCCTTGACCCGCCGCAGCTGTCGGTCGGCCTGACCGTGGCGGAAGCCTCACCCCCGCTGCGCCTGCTGGTCGGCGGTGAAAAATCAGCCGCCCACGGTACCAAACAGCGCCATGTGAAACGCGAAGACGCCGCAGTCCTGTATCTGGTCGGCGACTGGACCTTTGGTGATCTCAATAAAACTACAAACGACTTTCGGGACAAGACGGTGGTGCGGTTTACCAAGGAGGCGGCCGTGCGGCTTGAGGTCCAACGTCAGGATGGGGACGGGTTTCTGCTGACCCAAGCCGAGGACGAGCAATGGCAGATCGATGCCACCCAGGCCGGGACGCTCAAAGAAAACGCGCTGGCCCAGTTTGTCACCGACATGCACGAACTGAAGGGATTTACTATTGCCGCGGACAATCCCGACGACAGAGGCGGCTATGGTCTGAGCGAGCCGCTGCTGACCATCCGGGCCTATGACCAAGCTGAAGAAAAGCTGGCCGGCCTGCTGATCGGCCAGACCGGCGGCGATGACATGACCCGGACCTTTGCTATGGCCGAGGACGGCCAGACCGTTTTTGAACTCCGGGATTATGTCTTTGAGCGTCTGAACAAAACACCCGCCGACTTCTGGGAAGCGCCGGCCGAAGCGGCCGACGACGAGGCCACCGACGCAGAAGCCGCCCTCGAAGAAGAGCAGATGTAAAGAGCGGCTGAGCCGGTGCTCAGGCCGCCCGGTGGCCGCTGATCGCCTCCCGCAGCCCCTCAAGCAGCCCGGCCAGGTGGGCCTGCTCCCGCTCCACGCCACCAATCCGCGCCTCTATCCGGTCCATGCGGCTATCCATCCGGTCCATGCGGCCTTCTATCCGATCCATCCGCGCCTCCAGCCGGTCCATCCGCTGACCCAGAGAGCGGTTGCCGGTCAGGATCAGCCCGGCCAGGGCCACAGTGGCAGTGAGGATGGCGGTCAGTTCCGGCGTCATGGGGCTAATTTTCGATCACGACCTCAACCCGTCTGTTTTTCGCCCGTCCGCTCGGGTTATCGCTGCCGTCCGGGTTGCTGTTGGGCGCGACCGGATAGCGTTCTCCATAGCCCTTGACGCTGACCCGGCTGCGGACCACACCGTTGACCGTCAGCGCATCGACCACGCTGGCGGCGCGCTGCTCGGATAAACGCTGATTGGTCTCCTCGCTGCCGACCGAATCGGTATGGCCCTCAACCGACACCCGCCGACCCTGGGCCTGCGTTTTCAGTATCGTCGAAATATCGGCCACCCGGTTACGCGCTTGGGGCGTCAGGCTGGCTTGGCCGAACTGGAACAACACATCCGGCAGGTTGACCACCACCCCCCGCGAGGTCTCTTCAGCCTCAAGCCCCTGGCGTTTGAGTTCTTCCAGGAGTTGTCGGTTGCGGGCCAGCTCCTGGCTCTGGCGTTGGATCTGCCCCTGCTGCTGGGCAATCTCGGTGTCACGCTGCTGCATCCGGTCTCCGACCATCGCGCCGGTTCCAGCCCCAAGAGCGGTGCCAATCGCCGCGCCCGCGGCCGGTTTGCCGACCGCGGCACCGATAATGGCCCCGGTCGCACCGCCCAGCAAGGCACCGGCTCCGGTACTCTTCTGGCGCGTGGTGAGGGGCTGGGAGCAGCCGACCAGCAGCAGCACGGCGACAAGGGCCAGCCCCCGCAAGACGGGCCGATGTTTGCGGGGGTGGACTCGCTGCCTGCCGGCTGCGAGTCCACATCGTATCAACCGGTCGAGTTCGCGCCAGACTGCCCAATCAGTAGTCATCGTCATAGCGGCGCTGTTGCTGCTGCCTGAGCCGTTCCAACTCCTGACGCTGACGTTGGAGTTCCAGTTCATTCTGTTGGAGCTGTTGCTGCTGCTGGGCCTGCAGGCTCTCTTGTCCCTGCACCTTGTCGCCGTACAGGGCACCGGTTCCGGCCCCCAGGGCGGTGCCAATTGCCGCGCCAGCGCCCGGATTGCCTACTGCCGCACCAATAAGCGAGCCGGCCGCGCCGCCGATCAGGCCGCCGCCGATTGTGCTTTTCTCGCGCGTGCTCAAGGGCTGGGAGCAGCCGACCAGCAGCGCCACGGCCGCCAGCAGCACCATGCCTGCCCTGCGTGGGACGGCGCTGTCCTGTCCGGCGCGAACGCCTCCTTGCATCCTCATAAGCCACCTCCTTGTGTTGGCTATGTTACTGAGCCGTCTGAAACACGTCAATAGAAAACCGCGACCTGGCCGGGCGGGGGTGAGGCCGTGCCGCGCAGCGATGACCACAGCAGGCCGATCATGCCCAGCGTGATGCACGAGTCGGCTACATTAAAGGCCGGCCAGTGATAGCCCTGCCATGAGATATCGACAAAATCGATCACATAGCCAAACCGAATGCGGTCAATCAGATTGCCGAGCGCCCCGCCCAGGATCGCCACCAGGGCCAACCGGGCCAGCCGTTCGCGCTCGCCCAGCCGACGCAGAAAGATCCCCAGAATGACAATCGCGAGCCCGCTGGTCAGGTAGAAGAAGGGCTGACGAAACCAAGCCGGGGCCTGGGCCAGCAGGCCAAAGGCTGCGCCGGGATTGCGCACATAGGTCAGGGCCAGCACCCCGCTGATAATCTCGCGCGACTGGTAGAGCGTCATGGAGGAATCGATCAGATACTTGCTGAACTGATCGAGGGCCACAATCGCCACCACGATAGTGGATGCTGAGCGGAAGCTGGTACTCATCGGCATTGCTGGCTGGCCGCAAGGAGTGAACATGTCACCTTTCGATCTGATGACGTGTTCACTCCTCTTCGCGCTGGACTCCAAGCGTAATTGCGGCCCCGTCGATATCCCCACTTTCAACCCGGTCGCCGGTCGGCTGCGCCCGGGCGAGCGACCGAGCCAGGGTTTCCTGCTGGATATAGCTCAGGTGGCGACCAATAGCGCTTGCCAGTTGCGGAGCAGCCTGGTAGGTCACGGCAATACGGTCTTCGACCTGATAGCCGGCCTCTTTGCGCATGTGTTGAATCAGGTGGACCACTTCGCGGGCCAGACCCTCGCTGAGCAGCTCGTCGTTCAACTCGCACGGAAACTCAATAGAGATAAACCGATCGGAGTGGACATCGGGGACGCCATCCTTGGCTTGGCGCAGGATGTGGACCTCATCCGGCTGAAAGGCGTGGCCGCTGAACTGCAAGGACTGGCCGGCTTCCAGGCGCAACATCTGCTCCCGGCTGAGGGTCGCCAGTTGCTCGCGGACCTGGCCGAAGGCCCTGCCGAAACGCGGGCCGAGCAACTGCGGGTTGGGTTTGGCGCGCAACTCTACTTTTTCGTCTTCGGCTGTACTGTAGGCAAGGGTTTTGACGTTCAGTTCTTCACGGATATAGCCTTCGAGCGGTTTCAAGTCATTCAGCACGGACTCCTGGCGATGGAGAACGGTGAGCGTTTGGAGGGGGATGCGGACCTTGACCTTGCGCTCATTGCGCCGGCTGCGGCCCAGCAGGATAACGCGCTGCATCCGGGCCACCGCGTCCTCAAGGCCGGCATCAACCGCGGCGGGGTCATAGCTGGGGAAGTCTTCAAGATGGACGCTGGCCGCGGCCCGCTCCGGCTGGAGGGTGCTCAGGTTGCGGTAGACCGCATCGGCCAGAAACGGCGTAAACGGGGCCATCAGCTTTGAGAAGGTTACTAAGACCTGGTGCAGGCTGCGGCAGGCGAAGTTTTTGTCCGCCGGGGTACCGGCCCAGAAGCGGCGGCGGCCCAGGCGCACATACCAGTTGGTCAGCTCGTTCAGAAAGTCGAGCAGGGCCGGCACCACCGTATACAGCCGGTAGGCTTCCATCTCGGCGTTGACGCGCCGGATCAGGGTTTGCTGCCGGGACACGATCCAGCGGTCCAGGATGTTCGGGGACGCTTCAGCCGGGACGCGCTCGGGCTTCCAGCCGTCAACCAGGGCGTAGGTGACAAAAAACTTATATGCGTTCCACCACGGCAGCAGCAGCCGGCGCACGGTATCGCGCACGCCGTGCTCGCTGAACCGCAGCTCCTCAGCCCGGACCAGGGGCGAGTTGATGAGATAGAGCCGCATGGCGTCCGCGCCGTGTTGGGCCATGATCTCGTCAGGTTCGGGATAGTTTTTGAGCCGTTTGCTCATTTTTTTGCCGTCTTCGGCCAGGACCAGGCCGTTGACGACAACGTTGTGGAAGGCTGGTTTGTCAAACAGGGCTGAGGCCACCACCATCAGGGTATAGAACCAGCCCCGGGTCTGATCGAGCCCCTCGGCAATGAAGTCGGCGGGAAAGGTGCGCGAAAAACGCTCGGCATTGTCAAACGGGTAGTGCAACTGGGCGTAGGGCATGGAGCCGCTTTCGAACCAGCAGTCAAACACCTGGGGGACACGGCGCATCAGGCCCCCGGTTGTGGACGGAAAGCTCAGAGCATCGACATACTCGCGGTGCAGGTCAGTGACCCGCACGCCGGCTCTTTGGGCCAACTCCTCAACGCTGCCGATACACACGACTTCGCTGCCGTCCTCGCTCTTCCAGATCGGCAGCGGCGTGCCCCAATAGCGGTTGCGGCTGATTGCCCAGTCGCGGGCGTTCTCCAGCCACTTGCCAAAGCGGCCATCGCGCAGGTGCTCTGGCACCCAGGTCGTGCGCTGATTATTGGCCACCAGCCGATCGCGGAAGGCTTCTACCCGGACAAACCAGGTATTCACCGCCCGGTAGATGAGCGGGGTGTCGCTCCGCCAGCAGTAGGGGTAGCTGTGAAAAATTGTGCCCTGGTGGACGAGCTGCTTGTCGCGTTTGAGATGGGCGATGATCCTGGCGTCGGCCTCTTTGACGTGCAGGCCGGCGAAGTCAGGGACTTGGGCGGTAAACTTTCCCTCGTCGTCAACCGGATTGACCAACGCAATGCCGGCCTGCTGACAGGCCAGGAAGTCGTCCTCGCCAAAAGCCGGGGCAATGTGGACAATGCCGGTTCCGTCTTCGGTGGTGACATAATCGGCAGCGATCAGACGGAAGGCGGCGCGCTGTTTGTGCTCGGCAAAATACGGGAATACGGGTCGATAGCCCCGGCCGACCAAGTCCCGCCCGGTATAGCGCTGGACAAGGGTGCAGGTCCCGGGCTTGGGGAAATAGGTTGCGAGCCGCGCCTCGGCCAGAATGTAATGGGTGCCGTCCTCATGGTCTCGGACCTTGACATACGCAATGTCCGGGCCGACAGCCAGGGCCAGATTGCTGGGCAGGGTCCACGGCGTGGTGGTCCAGGCGAGGAACGATGTCTTTTCTTCGTCGTCCGCGGCAAAACGGACGGTGACGGTCGGGTCCTGGACATCTTTGTAGTTCAGGTTGGCCTCAAAGTTTGACAGCACGGTTCCCAGCCGGGTTGAGAAGGGCAGGACCTTCGAGCCCTCGTAGACCAGGTCTTTGTCCCACATCTGTCGGAGCGCCCACCATACCGTTTCCATGAACGACAGGTCCATCGTCCGGTAGTCGTTCCGAAAATCAACCCAGCGCCCGGTCCGGCGCACGGTCTTTTCCCACTCTTCGGTATAGCGCAGCACAATTTTGCGGCACTCGGCGTTAAACCTGGCTACCCCAAAGCGCTCAATCTCGCTTTTGCCGTGCAAATCCAGGGCTTGCTCAATTTCCATTTCGACCGGCAGGCCGTGACAGTCCCAGCCGAAACGCCGGTCCACATAGCGGCCACGCATGGTCCAGAAGCGGGGAATGATGTCTTTGATCGTGCCGGCCAGCAGATGGCCATAGTGCGGCAGGCCGGTGGCAAACGGCGGGCCGTCATAAAAAATGAACGGCTGCTGATCCCGGGTTTTTTTCAGCGTGTTTTCAAAAACCTTGGCCTCGTCCCAGAATTGGAGGACTTCCAGCTCGACCTCGGGGAACTTGACATTCTCAGCAACCGGTTTCATCGTGGTGTTGTCCTTGTCTCGCCAGACTGACCGTATTGTATAGACTGGACGGACGGCGGGCAAACACACAAAGGACACGCGGCATGGGAAAACGTCTGATGATCAATTTTGCCAAGGCCGGCTTCCCGCACTATGAGGAAGTCGAAGAAGAGGGTATGGCCAAGCCCTGCGCTATGGGCCTGCCGTGGGTGAATCCGCATACCCTCCAGACGCTGGAGCAGTGCACTATCCGGCCCACCGGCCCCAAGGGCGAGCCTTTAGACGCGCAGGAATCGCAGCCGTCCAAGTCCTGAGCGCGAGCCGGGCGGGCAGCGTCAAAGATGCTCGCGCCGCAGGCCAAAGCAGTAGCAGCACTGCTCACTATCCAGGTCGTTACTAAAGGTCCGCTGCTGGCCGTCTTCAAACAGGACGCGCACCAGACAGGTGCCGCCGGCAAGGCTTGAGGTCATCTCTTCGACAACCGCGCCCAGCCCCCAGTGCTCATACTGGGCGTGGATAACGCGGTCTCCCAGCCAGCGGAAACAAGCGCTTCTCTGCCCTCAGCATGACCGCTCCCTTGCAGCCGGACAGGGGGCCGAATCAACCTGTGCCTCAGTGACCATGACAAGATGCCAGGAAGGGGGGAGATGGCGGGGCCGTAATGAAGGGTGATCGCCAAGAACACAGTGTCAATAAAGGAGAAATATCAAGGAAATGAGCTAAAATAAAAAATACTCGTGCTCAGACTATAATGCTGGAAAGTATTTATTTTCTGGTATATTCTATTGCTTTGCCAGGAAACAGGACAGAAATAAAGGAAAATCAATGGCTATTCTGTACACGCGGCCGACGCGCTGGCTGTGTTACGACGCCGGCGCGCTGGTAGATGTTCTGACAGACGCCAAGGCCAGCGTTCTTTCTCTGCGAACAATGCCGCTCCAACGCGGCTGGGTGGAGGAACTTCAGGCGATTCAACTCAAGCGGGAAGTTGCGGGGACTTCGCGTATTGAGGGGGCCGATTTTACCGAAGATGAGTTGGAAGAGGCATTGCAGGAAACTCCAGAGCAATTACTTACCCGGTCTCAGCGACAGGCCCATGCTGCGGTCAAGACGTATAAGTGGATCGCCTCACTCCCGGACGACAGGCCGATCAGCGTCAATCTGATCCGGGCTATCCACGAGCGGATCGTCACTGGAGCGGATGATGATCACTGCCCGCCAGGGGTGCTCCGGGGAAAAGACCAGAATGTGACGTTTGGCCGACTCCGGCATAGGGGAGTAGAAGGAGGTGCAGAGTGTGAGCGAGTGTTTGCGAGTCTTATGAAAGCCGTGGAGAAAGAATTTCCAGAGTATGATCTTCTTATCCAGGCGCTCGCTCTGCATTACCACTTTGCCGCTCTGCATCCGTTCCTTGACGGAAATGGTCGGACAGCACGGGCAGTTGAGGCGTTGATGCTTCAGCGGGCCGGCCGGCGTGACAAGCTTTTTATAGCCATGTCAAACTATTACTACGACGAGAAAGACACCTATCTTGCAACTCTCAAAGAGGCCAGAGAAAGGGCACACGATCTGACCCCCTTCCTGCGCTTTGGCCTGAGAGGGATCGCCCGGCAATGCCAGCGACTTTTCAGGGAAATCAGGCGCAATGTCTCCAAAGCCCTGTACCGGAATGTCATGCACGATCTCTTCAAGCACCTGGAAAGCGACAGAAAACGAGTCCTGGCGAAGAGGCAACTCAAAATTCTTGAAGTGCTGTTGGAGCGAGATTCCTTAGAGCTTGACCAACTGATCAATGCGGTTGACCGTTACTATTTTCAGCTCAAGAGTCCTGCTAAAGCCCTCATCCGGGATGTGAATCAGCTCCTTAGCCTGCGCGCTGTTGCTGCCGAGAAAAGCGAGACAGGAAAATACCGCATTCGTCTCCGGCTTGAGTGGGCCACAGAGATCACAGACACGGCCTTCTTTGAAGCGGTCAAGAGTTTTCCCAAGGCAAAAACCTGCCTGGCGGTATCTTGAGGCGGATGAGTATTGAAGGCATTGTTCGGGGGAGCCTGTTCGCCTGGGATTTTCTCACCGGGTCGGTGGCCCGGCTCGATGACTGGCAGGCGTTTGAGGACGCCCGGCTCGACGCCCTGGCCGGCGAGTTGCAGGCGGTCGTTGAGCGCTTTCCGACCGGCCAGAGCCCCAACGAGAGCCAGACCGAAGACGATCTGATCTGGCCGGTGCTGGAACGGCTGGGCTGGACGGCCAGCCTGCGACAGCAGAACCTCAGCGCCCAGGGCCGGGACGATGTGCCCGACGGCCTGCTGTTCGCCGACGCCGCGGCCAAGGACCGGGCCAACGGCTTCGGCCAGGAATGGCAGCGCTATCAATTCGGCTTGGCGGTGCTGGAGGCCAAGCGCTGGCAACGGCCCCTCGACCGCCGCTCGGACCGGGCCGGCGAGCGGACCGCGCCGTCAACCCAGATGCTGCGCTATCTGCGGCGGGCAGACGACCTGACCGACGGCCGGCTCCGCTGGGGCATCCTCACCAACGGCGCAAAATGGCGGCTGTATTATGCCGGCGCGCGGTCGGTGTCCGAGCAGTTCTTTGAGCTTGACCTGACCGCGGCGCTCCGCCCCGACCGGCACTGCCTCAAGCTGTTTGCCCTCTTCTTCGGGCGGGACGCTTTTGTGGCCACCGCGGACCGGCCCAGCCTGCACCAGCGCGCGCTTGACCAGGGACGGTTCTATGAAGAGCGGGTGGCCGCCGACCTGTCCGAGCTGGTCTTCAAGCAGGTTTTTCCCAAGCTGGCCCGGGCCATTGCCGACGCCGCCGCGCCAGACACGCCCCTGTCTGAAGTGCGCGACGCCGCCCTGACCCTGCTCTACCGCCTGCTGTTCATTCTGTACGCCGAAGACCGCAGCCTGCTGCCGGTGCGCGACACGCGCTACGACGACTACGGCCTGCGCGAGCGGGTGCGCGAAGATGTGCGCCGGCGCAAGGACCGGGACGATACTTTCTCCGCCAGCGCGGCCCGCTACTGGTCAGCCCTTGACGACCTGTGCCGGGCCCTTGACCGGGGCGACGCCTCAATCGGCCTGCCGGCCTATAACGGCGGGCTGTTCGACCGGGAGCACACGCCGCTGCTGGCCCGTATCCGGCTGGGCGATCAGCTTATGGCCGATGTGATTGACACCCTGTCGTTTGAAAGGAGTGAACGTGCCCTCGACCGGAAGGTGAAAGGCCGGCGTTACATCAACTACCGTGACCTGAGTGTGCAGCAGCTCGGCTCGATCTATGAGCGGCTGCTTGAGCACGAGATTGTGCGCGACGGCGGGCAGATTCTCGTCCGGCCCAATGTGTTCGCCCGCAAAGGCTCGGGCAGCTATTACACCCCGGATACGCTCGTCAACCTGATCCTGACCCAGACGCTTGAGCCGCTGGTCAGGGGCCGCAGCGCAGAGCAGTTGTTGGAGCTCAAGGTATGTGACCCGGCGATGGGCTCCGGGCATTTTCTGGTCAGCCTCGTGGACTATCTGGCCGACCGGGTGATTGCGGCCATGGCCGACGAGGAGGACGATCCGTCTGAAGAGGGCCGGCTCGGCGACCGCATTGAGGCCATTCGCCAGCGCATCACCGCCAACGCCGAGGAACACGGCTGGAGCATTGACCCTGAGCAACTGGACGACCGCCATATTGTCCGCCGCATGGTGCTCAAGCGTTGCGTCTACGGGGTAGACAAAAACCCGATGGCGGTCGAGTTGGCCAAGGTGTCGCTGTGGCTGCACACCTTTACCGTCGGCGCACCGCTCAGCTTCCTGGACCATCATCTGCGCTGCGGCAACAGCCTGTTCGGCTGCTGGGTGGCCCAGGGCATTGACCGGGTGATGACCGGCGAGAGTGCCCTGTACCTGACCCCCAAACTTCACGAGGCCACCCAGGCCGCCGCCCAGATGCAGGAGATTGAGGCCCTGACCGACGCCGAGATTGCCGAGGCCCACCGCTCCGCCCACATCTTCGACGACATGCAGGCCAGCACCGCCCCGCTCGCATCCTTTCTGTCCCTGAGCCACGCCCTGGACTGGCTGAACCTGAAGGCCAAGGACGAGCGGGCCGCGGTCCGGGCCTTTACTGAGGGCCGGCTTGGCGACCCGATCCAGATCGCCCTTGAAGCCACCGAGCCGCGGGACGATCACCCAGCCAGCGCCAGCTTTGCCGCCCTCCTGGCACGCGCGCGGGACCTCATCGCCGAAGAGGGATTTCTGCACTGGCAGGTCGCCTTTCCCGGGGTGTGGTCAGACTGGCAGCGGCCCGAACGCCAGGGCGGCTTTGACGCCGTGATCGGCAACCCGCCCTGGGACCGCATCAAGCTCCAGCAGGTCGAATGGTTTGCGGCCCGCCGGCCGGCCATTGCCCACGCCCAGCGCGCCGACGACCGCAAGCGCATGATCGCCGCCTTGCAGGACGACGGCGACCCCCTGGCCGGCGCGTTTGAGCGGGCCAACGCCCGGGCCGAGTCTACCGCCCGCATGGCCCGGACCGGCGGCGACTACCCCCTGCTGTCCAGGGGCGATGTGAACCTGTACGCGCTGTTTGTCGAACGCGCCCTGGCCCTGGTCAAGCCACACGGCCTCGTCGGCCTGCTCGTCCCGTCCGGTATTGCCTCAGACAAGACCGCGGCCCCCTTCTTCCGTTCAGTCGCAACCGAAGGCCGGCTGCGTACGCTGTACGATTTTGAGAACCGCCGCACGCGCTACACCGCGCCGCCCTTCTTCCCGGATGTGGACTCGCGGTTCAAGTTCTGCGCCTTTGTCACCGGACGCTCGCCGTCCGACGCTCCGGCCCAGTGCGCGTTCTTCCTCCAGGACGTGTCAGAACTGAACGACGCCTCCCGTCGCTTTCCGCTGGCTTCGGAGGACTTCGCCAGCGTCAACCCCAACACCGGCACAGCGCCCATCTTCCGCACCCGCCGGGACGCCGAACTGACCACGGCCATCTACCGCCGTCTGCCCGTCCTGGTAGACCGTTCAGCGGGCCGGGAGCTCAAGGCGTGGCCGGTAAAATACACCCGCATGTTTGACATGACCAACGACTCCCACCTGTTCCGCACGCTCGAAGAACTGGAGGAGCAAGAAGGCGCGTATCCGGTCGGCGGCAACCGCTTTCGTAGCCCGTCGGGGGAGTGGGTGCCGCTGTATGTCGGTCGGATGATTCATCAGTTTGACCACCGAGCCGCGTCGGTCAAAGTAAACGAGCAAAACCTTCACAATCCGGCCCTGAGCGGGGGGATTGCACCGGATAAGAAGGCTGACCCGAATTTCATGCCTATACCACAGTATTGGGTTCTCGCCGACAAAGTGAAGTTGCCGGACCGATCGGGATGGACAGTCACATTTAGGGATATCGCCCGCGCCAGCGACGCTTGAACAATGATCGCTGCCGCAGTCCCTTTTGTCGGTTTGGGGAACAAAGCCCCGCTCCTCATAGCGGACCCGGAAACTTCCGAACGCACGGAATGGCTGCTGATAGCAAACTTCAACTCGACGATCTTCGACTTCATCACCCGTCAGAAAATTCATAGCACCAGTTTAAATTACTACATCGTTGAACAGCTCCCCGTCATGCCACCCGCAACCTACGGCACCGTTCGTTTCGGTACCAAGACGGCCGGCGAGATTGTGCGGGAAGCTGTGCTGGAGCTGACCTACACCGCCCACGACATGGCCCCGTTTGCCCGCGACCTCGGCCATGTCGATGCCGCCGGGCGGGTCAAGCCGCCGTTCGTGTGGGACGAAGACCGCCGGCTGCACCTGCGGGCCAAGCTCGACGCCGTCTTCTTCCACCTCTACGGCCTCACCGACCGCAACGATGTGCGCTACATCTACGCCACCTTCCCCATCGTCGAACGCCAGGAAACCGCCACCTGGGGCCGCTATCGCTCGCGCGAGCTGTGCCTCGCCTGGCTCAACGCCCTGGCCGCCGGCCACCCCGACGCCGACATCCGCCTCTGAATTGACGCCGGCGATCGGATTGGGGTATTTTTTGAGGAGAGACGAACAGAATGAACAGGAGGGACACAATGGGCAACAAAGAAGTCCCGGACAACGCCGCTCGGCTGGAGGAAATCGAAAAGAACTATCACGCCTTCAAACGCCTCCTGCCGAGCTTGAGAAAATATGAGAATCGGCACGCCCTCATGCGCCATGAAGAGGTCATCGGCATCTACACCACCGCCCGGGATGCGGTCCTGACCGGCAGAACTTTCTACAAGGACGGGCTTTTCTCGGTCCAGACAATCACCACCCAGCCGGTAGACCTGGGATATTTCTCTCATGCCGTGCATCTCCGGTAGCTATCAGCAGGCTGGGAGTCTTTTCATTGTGTCGGCTTACGCCCGGCGGCTACGCCGACCTACAGGACTGGAAGGGATATTGACCCGTGCCTAAATTGCTATCCCTCAATAGTCTCTACCTTATTCTGCCCTGCATCGTCCCTGGCTTTATTGCCCTGTTTGTCAGGTCGCAGTTCATCACCACAAGAAGGCCGTCCGACAGCAACACCGCCGCGCTTCTTTCCTACCTGACTGTTTCTGTCGTCTATGGTGCTCTGGTTCTCCCTTTTGTTGATCCCGCACTGCTACAGCAATCAATGTGGGCTTGGTTCGGCCTGGTCTTCGTCGGCCCTGTCGTTTTCGGCCTGTTCCTCGGGATCACCATCCAGAAAGGCCTTGTTCGCCGCCTCCTCAATTGGTTCGGTCTGTACCCTGTTCATGCCACACCGACCGCCTGGGACTGGAAGTTCGGCGGTAGGGAAGAACAATGGGTTCGTGTGACACTCAGAGATGGGACTTGTCTCGCCGGATTCTACGGTTCGCAATCTTTCACCTCTTCCACTCCTGGCGAGCGCGATATGTATATTCAGTGGGTCTATGATATTGACGATACTGGTACTTGGTCTTCGACCAATGAGAGAGGCGTACTCATCGCCGCTGGAGAGATCAGCACGATAGAGTTTTGGGCCTATACCCCTCAGGAGGAAACACATGAGTAAGCATGACAAACCCGACCAGAGACAAAACACCCCTCAACCCAGGCGACACTTTAGGGAAGGATATCAACCGACGAAGAGCAAGCTGTCCCCCGAAAAACCGCCTCCTAAGCCGCCGAAGATGACAAGCAGCAGAAAGAAGTAAGGGAGCAGGGCGGATGACGCTTCGCTCATCCGCCCTCCGGGCCGTTGCACGGAGGGCGTTCTTTTTTCTGCTGACTGTGATGGACAGCGCAGGAAGACAGGAGGAGCATGACGCTCACCAGCCCGCTCAGATACCCAGGCGGCAAAGCCGCGCTGGCTCCGTTCCTCGCGCAGGTCATTGCGGCAAACGACCTGTCCGGCTGCGTTTACTATGAGCCGTTTGCCGGGGGCGCAGGGGCCGCGCTCCGCCTGTTGGGGGAGGGGATTGTCTCTGGACTGCGTCTGAACGACGCAGACCCGCGTATCACGGCGTTCTGGCAGGCGGTTCTTGGTGAGCCGGAACGCTTCGTCGAGGCGATCCTGTCTGTTCCACTCAGCATGGCGGAGTGGCGGAAGCAACAGGATATCTGCACACGCGCCGACGCCAGGACGCCCTTTGCCGTGGGCTTCTCTGTGTTCTACCTGAACCGCTGCAATCGCTCTGGCATCCTCTTCGGCTCCGCTCCGATTGGCGGCTATGCGCAAGCGGGGAAATGGCGGCTTGACGCGCGGTTTTATCGGGAGACGCTTGCGGCGCGCGTGCGAGCCATCGCCTTGCAACGTGACCATATTCATATCACGAACGAGGACGCCCGCACATTTCTGGTCAACGCTCTCCCGCGTGGCCGGGCGCGCCGGCGGGTCTTCGCCTATCTGGACCCGCCCTACTACGCCAATGGCGGCAATCGCCTGTACCGGAACTCCTATACCAACCGGGACGACCATCAAAAGCTTGCGCGCTCCATGCTGCGACGGGTCAGCCTGAAATGGATCATGTCCTACGATGATGCCCCGTTCATTCGTGCCCTGTACCGGACCTGTGACTTCTCACATGTTGCGCTTCGGTACAGCCTTCAGCACAAGAAACGCGCGCAGGAGTTGGTGATTCTGCCACCGCATGTCCGCCCGCCAGACCGCACCGACTTAGGGAAGAAGATGCCATGAAGACCGAGCACATCACCCCCATGAACGTCTCGGAACTGGTGTTCGATCTCAAGAACCCTCGGCTTCGTGAGTTTGATCTGACCAGCAACTCGACAGAGGCAGACGTGATACGGATTCTATGGGACGCGATGGACGTGAACGAGTTGGTCCTGTCGATCGCAGCCAGCGGATTCTTTCGCCACGAACCCCTGATCGTGGCGCAGGAGAAGGGGAAAAACATTGTTATTGAGGGAAACCGTCGTCTCGCCGCGGTCAAAGTTCTCCTCGAACCCACCATTGCCAAGGACTTGAGAGCGGACGTTCCTCCCGTCACGAAAGATGTCAGGGAAGCGCTGAGAGAGCTTCCCACAATATCAGGTACCCGCGAAGACACTTGGCGCTATCTCGGCTTCAAACATGTTAATGGACCGGCCAAATGGAGCAGCTACGCCAAGTCCCAATACATCGCGGATGTGCATAGAAATTTCGGTGCTGCACTCGAAGATATCGCAACACAGATTGGTGACACCCACAGGACCGTCCATAGGCTGTTCCGTGGCTTGATGGTCATTGAACAAGCCGAACAGCTGAAGGTATTCAGCCGCAAAGACCGCTGGAGAAACCATTTTTCATTTTCCCATATGTACACGGGGATCGGCTACGAGGGCATCAGCGCCTTTCTTGGCTTAGGGCCGGAGACTGAAGAGGACCCAGAGCCGGTTCCTGCCGGGAAAAAGGAAGAACTCCGCGAGCTTTGCCGTTGGATGTACGGCAGCAAGAAGGAGGAGGTGCCTCCTGTCATTGAGACACAGAATCCGCATCTCCGGCAACTCGACGCAGTCGTAGCCAATGACGAGGCGCTTGCCGCCCTGCGCAGAGGCAGCAGCCTTGCAGCCGCCCACGAGAAGAGCCGTCCGTCGTCTACCGTTTTCAATGAGGCGCTGTATGCGGCAAAGCAATCGCTTGAGCAGGCGCGTGGTCTGCTTTCCACCGGCTATGACGGTTCAGAGGGACTGCTCAGGGTTGCCGGTACGGTAGCGGATATTGCGAATGACCTCTACGAGGAGATGGAACGCAAACAGAGACCTCGCAGAAGGAAAAAGCGTGTCTCGGAGGACGGGTAATGTTCAAGTGGCCCGGACAACCGTCCGCTGGCGCGCCCGAACATGAACTGGCCGACTATGCCGAGTTGCTTGCCTGGCAGCGCAACAGCATGTCGATGACTGCCCTCTCCGGGCTTCTCGGCCGGCTTGATGAAAACGACTATTCTCGCGGCGTGCCGGAAGAGGAAGAAACAGACCGAGGTGCTGAAGAGGCGTATCGGGAAATTGAGCAGCGCAAGGAAGGTTGCGGGGAGGGCTATCCCTTCAAGATGACACAAGAGGGCTATACGCTTCGCGCCCCCCAAAAGGCGGACAACCGCAAGCACGTCATCTACAGGTATCTGCTCCTGGCAACCCGGCTGAACATGAAAGACAACCGGCGTCACGCTGGCATTGATGGGACATTGCTCTTTGAGGAACTTGCCGCAGAGGTTGCCCGGGAGTACCTTGGTGCCCGCGCCGAGAGCCTTGTCTTCGGCACCGCGGCGGAGGGAAGAGACTTCCAGGGAAAGGTTGACGATCTTTGCAAACGAATAAAAGAGGGGGATGGTTTTGTGAACCGAGACAAGGCCCGGCCGAACGAGAGAGATGGAAAATTGGATGTTGTTGTGTGGAAATCCTTCACAGACGGCCTGCCAGGGAAGCTCATTGCTTTCGGCCAATGTAAGACAGGGACCAACTACAAGGACACGCTGACTCAGCTTCAGCCCGATTCATTCTGCAAAAAATGGTTGCAATCATCCCCCGTTCTTACCCCCGTGCGGCTGTTCTTCGTTTCAGAGGCTTTGCCCCGGAATCGTTGGCACAGCGCGTCAGTTGACGCCGGTTTACTGTTTGACCGCTGCCGACTTGTCGATTTCTGCGACAATGTTGATGCAGACATATTCGGAAAAGTGCAGGACTGGACCCAGGCCGCGGCCAGGGCAACCGATCTCTGCCGAAACCCCTGCTCATCCGCCGAACACAGGGAGTAGCGGAGCCGCCGGCTTACGCCTGCCGGCTAAGCCGACCTACAGGACTGATCCTCACATGGAGAACCTGGAAGTCGTGGAGACGGGGCCGTGACTGACCAACTCTTTTCAGACGACGAGCTCAACGAACTGCGTTCGACTCCAAAGCGGGTCACAAATCCGAACGCTCGCTGGGTTGACAAACCCGGCCACAAGCAACGAAATTATGAAGCTGAAACAGAGCACGGAACCAGATATCGGGTGTATCAGCGGCAAAATACGCAGGACACTAAGGACTTTTCGTGTGGCCTCGCCTTGATTCAGAAGGGCGAGAGGCCGCTCAGTCTCGTCCGCTACAACGGCGCAAGCCATCGGCATGGCAGCATTCACTACCATTGCCACATTCATCGCTCCACAGCCGAGGCCATTGCCGCCGGCAAGAAGGAGGACAGCCAAGCCGAGGAAACGGACCGGTATCGGACCCTGGAAGGTGCGCTCGCCTGTCTGATTCAGGATTGCGGTATCCGGGGACTCGCTGTTCCAGATGAACAAGAGGGCCTGTTTTATGGTGCTTGACTTCCCGCTGCTGGAAAAGACGCTGTGCGAGCGCCTGTGCGCCAAGGTCGCTGTTCATAAGCGCGATGACGGCACGCTCATGCTGGACACCCCGTTCACCTTTCCAGACGGGGACCAGTACCCGATCTACTTGACCGAGACCCGGACCGGTGGGGTGGTCTTGAGCGATCAGGGCCACACCTTAATGCACATCAGCTATGAGCACGATGTGGACGCCTTCCTTGAGGGGACTCGCGACGCGCTCCTTGAGCAGGTGGTTCGGGAAGCCGGGATGCGGGAGCGGGCCGGCGTCTTTTCTGTTGAGGTTGCGCCGGAGCAGCTTGCCGAGGCCGTGTTTCAGTTCGGCCAAGCCTTGACCAAGGTGTACGATTTGACCTTCCTGAGCCGGGCACATGTCGCTTCGACGTTTTACGAAGACCTGAAGGCCACGCTTTTCAGCATGATTGACGCAGAGGACATTGAAGCGGACCATGCTCCGCCGGACATCCCGGATGGGAACAGCTACCGTGTGGATTATCGTCTCTGGGGCAGGCGCGAGCGACCCGTGTTTCTCTATGGCGTTCCGAACCGCGATAAAGCGCGGCTGACAACAATCATGCTCTCGCATTTCCTGCTGCACAAGCTCTCTTTCGAGTCGGTGATCGTGTTTGAGGATCAGCAGGAAATCCCCCGGCTCGATCTCGCCCGATTAACCAATGTGGCTGACACCGCCGTGGCCTCCCTTGATGCGCAAGACGATCTGCAACGGAAGCTCGGCCTGGCTGCCTGAGGTGCAAGCACAAGAATCAGGTCGGAGGAGCGGAACGTCATCCGATATGCTGATTTTCGTCAGAATGGCGCGGTTTCGCCGGCGAACATCTCCCCGTCAAGCACGAGCACTTGGACCTGCGCGCCCTTGGCGAGCAGGGTCTGGTCCCGCGGGCCGATGATGAGCCCCTGGCCAAGCGACAGGGAACTCAGCACCCCCGAGCTTTGGCTGCCGGTCGAACGGGCCGTGTAGTGCCCCTTGTGTTGGCTGAGCTGACAACGCACAAACTCGGTCAGGTTTGGGGCGACGGGAATGTCTTCACTCAGGGTGGCCGACACAAGGGGGGGGAACAGCCGGGTGTGTCCCAGCATCCGCCGCAGGCTGGGCCGGACATACAGATAAAAACACACCAGGGCCGAAACCGGGTTGCCCGGCAGACCAAAACAGGGCCGTTCTTTGAGCAGCCCGAAGGTCAGCGGTTTGCCCGGCCGCTGGGCCACCTGCCAGAACAGACGGTGCATCCCCAACTCGTCCATCGCTGCTTTGACAAAGTCAAAATCGCCGACCGACACGCCGCCGGTAGACAGCACCACATCGTGACGGACGGCTTCGTGCAGCGCGCCGCGGGTCTCCTCGAGCGCGTCCCGGGCGATGGCGAGCGGCACCGGCACCCCGCCGGCGTCCCGGACCGCGGCCGCCAGGGTATAGGCGTTGGAATTGACAATCTGGCCCGGCCGCAGCGTGCCATCGACCTCAACCAACTCATTGCCGGTGCTGAGAACAGCGACCCGGGGGCGTTGGCACACCAGCGCAAAACTCCGCCCAACAGAGGCCAGCAGCCCAATATCGGCCGGCCGCAGCACCCGCCCTTTTTCCAAAATCACCTGGCCCGGGCGGATATCCTCGCCGGTGGCCCGGATGTTGGCCCCCACGGCGTTTGTCCGCTGAATCAGGACCCGCCCGTCACGCTCCTGCGTATCCTCAAGCCGGATGACGGTGTCGGCACCGGGCGGAACCACCGCGCCGGTCATGATCTTGCTGGCCGTGCCGGGCGTCACCGTCTTGTTGGGGACAAGGCCGGCCTGGATGACCTCAAAAACGCGCAGCTCGGCCGGCTGGTCAACGCCGGCCTCACGGATGTCCTGCCAGCGCACCGCATAGCCGTCCATGGCCGAGTTATCAAAAGGCGGGATGGCGCGCTCGGAGGCGATGGTTTCGGCCAGGACCCGCCCGCTGGCCTCGAACAGGCTGACCCGCTCCCCGGCCAGCGGGGTGACGGTCTCAAGAATCCGGGTGACTGCGTCGTGTACAGAAATCATAACCAGACTCTAGGCAGACTTGGCCCCATCGTCAACGTCTTCACGCCTCGCTCTCATCCGGGCAGGGGCCGGTCAGGGCTTGGCTGACACGTTCAAGCTGTACTCCGCGCGAGCCTTTGACCAGCACCAAGTGCCGGCCGGCAGAGGGCCGAAGGGTGTCGTGGAGAAAAGCCGCGGCCTCATCCGCCGCAGCAAAGGTCTGGACCGCTACCCCTTTGGCCCGGGCCTGGTCGGCAATAGCCCGGGCTTCCTGTCCCACCGTAACAAGCAGGTCCGGGTGGGGGTCAAGGCGCGCCACCAGCTCGCCCATTTCCTGGTGGCGGACCAGGCTGATCGCTCCCAACTCCCGCATATCGCCCAGCACGACGATCAGCCGCTCGCCCGCGGTACGCACCTGCCCGGCGGTCAGCAGGGCCTGTTGCACGGAGGCGGGATTAGCATTGTAGCAGTCGTCAAGAATCGTCAGGCCGCACTCGGGCACGGCAATGACCGCCATGCGCCGCGGCGCGCCGCGGGCCGTGCCCAGGGTCTCGCATACCGCGTCCAGGCCAATACCGCACTCAGTTGCAACGGCAATCGCCACCAGCGCGGCCAGGGCAAAATGACTGCCCAGCAGACCCAGGCGGACCGGACGGGCCCCAAGCGGGGTCTGGGCCATGAACTGCGTTCCCTGCCGGGAAACCCGGATGTCAGCGGCCCGGAAGGCGTTGCTCGCGTGTTCGCCAAAGGTGACAATCCGACACACGGCCCGGCCCCGGACGGTCTCCACCAGGGCGGCATCATCGCCAGGCACAATTGCCAGCCCATCGCCGGGCAGAGCCGCGAGCAGCTCGGTCTCGGCTTCGATCACACCGGACAGGTCGGTCAGCATCTCGGTATGCTCTTCGGCAATTGAGGTGATGACCCCGATATGCGGACGGGCCAGGCGGCTGAGCCTGCTCAGCTCACCGGGGCCGCTGGTACCCATCTCCAGGATCAGGATGTCTTCGTCACCGTCGGCCCGCAGCAGGCTGAGCGGCAGGCCGATCTGATTGTTCAGGTTGCCCGGGGTGGCCAGGCTCGGCCGGTGAGCGGCGCACACCTGGGCCAGCAATTCTTTGGTGGTCGTCTTGCCGTTACTGCCGGCGATGCCGACGACCGTGGCCGGCAGTCTGGCGCGGTGCCAGGCCGAGAGGTCCTGGAGGGCGGTCAGGGGGTCTGATACGCCAATGCTCACCAAGGCCGGAACGTGTCGCCTTCCCCCCGGGATGTTGGCACGTTTCGCCCTTGCCCCGGTTGGCAGCGTGGCCACGGCCTGGCGGGCGTACAGGAAGCCGGCGGCTCCCCGCCGAACGGCCGCCCCAAGATAGGCATGGCCGTCGGTCCTGGCACCGGGCAGCGGTACAAACAAAGCCCCCTGGCTGGCCGTGCGGGAGTCAATTGTCACCGAACGAAACAGCGTGTCTGCCGGCCCGGAGCTCAGCGTTCCGCGCGTGGCGGCGCACACCTGTTCTGCCGTCAGCTTCATGGGCCTCAGTCTAACCAGCCGGACCGTCTCCGACAAGTTGATCCTGCTTCCTGGCCGTGTCACCATAGCCGGGTGAGCCCCCAGGAACGCCATGCTCGAACGATTATTGAGACGCTGCACGCCCACGGTTTCAGCGCCTATCTGGCCGGGGGCTGTGTACGCGACCGCCTGCTGGGGCTGGAGGCCAAGGATTTTGATGTGGCAACCAGCGCCCGGGTCGACCAAGTCCTGAGCCTGTTTCCCCAGGCCGTCCCAATTGGGGTGCAGTTCGGGGTCGTGCTGGTCTCAAAAGTAGAGGTGGCGACCTTTCGGGCCGACGGCCGCTATCTTGACGGACGCCACCCGACCGGCGTCCGCTTCAGCAAGGATGAAACGTGTCAACATCTCGAGGGGAAGGCGACACATTCCGGCCTTGATGCGCGGGAAGACGCGCGGCGGCGCGATTTCACCATCAACGGCATGTTCTACGATACCGTTACCGAGCAGGTCATTGATTATGTTGGCGGCCAACACGACCTGAGCCAGCGGGTGATCCGGGCCATTGGCGATCCGGTGGCCCGTTTCCGCGAGGATCACTTGCGCCTGATCCGCGCCGTCCGGTTTGCCGCCCGGCTGGGATTTGCCCTCGCCCCCCAGACCTTCGCCGCCCTCCAAGCCCTCGCCCCAAGGATCAGCACTATCGCCTGGGAACGGATCGGTGACGAGGTCGTCAAGATTCTCACCGAGGGCGGGGGCCAGCGCGGTTTTCAACTGCTGGCCGAGACCGGCCTGCTGGCCGTCATCCTGCCCGAAATCGAAGCGCTGCGCGGCGTTGAGCAATCGCCCGATTTTCATCCACAGGGGGATGTGTTCACCCATACCCTGCTGCTGCTGGCCGAACTGGACAAATGGGCAGATGGGCGGCCACAGGACGAAACGTGTCAACAGACCGAGGGGAAAGCGACACATTCCGTCCTGAGCGAAACTTTGGCGCTTGGCGCTCTGCTGCACGACATGGTCAAGCCACAGCGCACCACGTTTTCTGGTCACTGTGAGCAGGGGGCAGAGCAGGCGGTGGCCATCTGTCAACGGCTGAAACGCTCACGCGCAGTGTGGCAGCGGGTGGCCTATCTGGTCAAGAACCATCTGCGGCTGCTCAGCGCCCCGAATATGCGTCCGGCCAAGCTCAAACGGTTTCTGCGCGAAGACGGCATTGAAGAACTGTTGGAGTTGGCGCGCCTCGACGCCCTGGCCTCAAGCGGCGACCTGCGTCCATACGAGTTCTGCCGCCGGCAGCGAGAACGCCTCGGGCCGGTCCAACTCGCGCCGCCGCGTCTCCTGACCGGCCGTGATCTCATCGCCCTTGGCCTCCGCCCCGGACCGCGCTTCACAGACATTCTGACCGCGGTTGAAGACGCGCAGCTCGAAGGCAAGCTGGCGAGCCGTGAAGCCGCCCTGGCCTGGGTGCAGCAATACTGGCAAGGGTAGGAGAAGGAGAGTCTGCGTATGAATAGCGTACAGGAGTTTATGGGGCGGGAGCACCCATTGGTTTGCGCGCCGCTGCTGGACCGGATTGCCGAGCAAGCTCCCCAGGCCGACCGCACCCGCAGCCTTGACCCGGACCTTATTCAGGCCCTCAAACAGACCGATGTCATGCGCCTGTCGGCCAGCCGCACTATCGGTGGGGTAGAGGCCAGCATCGGCCAGATTGCCAGGGAGCTTGAGGCAGTAGCCGGCCGCTGCGCCTCAACCGCCTGGTGTGTGTGGAATCATCTGTGCGTGTTCCACTTCATTGTGGCCCAGATGGGACCACAGGCCGCGGCCCTCTTAGGGCAGATTGTGGACAAGCGGGAATGGGTCAGTTTTCCGGCTGGAGCGGGAACGAGTGTGCGGGGCCGGTGTGACGGAGACCGGGTGATTCTGAGCGGCCGGGCAAGTTTTGCCTCTGGCTCGCGCTATGGCGAGTGGGCGGCGTGTGTGTTTGCTTTGGACGATAGGGAGACACAGCCCAAGGGGAAGCCGGATATGCGTTTTACGCTGGTTCGGACCGACACCCCGGGGGTGTCGATTGATCCAACCTGGAACTCGATGAGCCTGCGGGCGTCGGCCACCGACCATATCAACTACGAGGCGGTCTCGATTCCGGCCTCCCTGCTGCGGCCTTTTCCGCTCGATTTTCGTTACACCTTCCGCGACCCCCAGACCCCCGTTGTGGCCCAACGCTATCGGGAAGACTGGGTTGCCCTGTCAGACCTGTGGCTCGCCGCCCAAGCGGTCGGCCTTGCCAGCGCCGCGTTGGAGGAAGCCTGTGCTGAACTGGCAGACCGGGTCGCCATCTTTGGCGTCAAAGTCGCCGAACGGCCCTCGGCGCAACTCAACATCGGTCAGGCCGGGGCCTCAATTGCTGCGGCCCGGGCCGCGGTCGAAACGGGCTGCACCGAGACCGACGCCCGCATTGAAGCCGGGAGAAGCCCGACCGAAGCCGATTATCTGCGTCAGTTGGGCTACAGCATGGTTGCCCTGCGGCTGTGTGACGAAGCCATGCGCCTGATGCTCAGGGTCCAGGGCGGCAATGGCCTGCGTGAGAGCGGGTCCTTTGCGCGCCGTTATCGTGACTTTCAGGCCATGCCGCTGCATATCAACGCCCACCCCGACCGGGTGGCCGAACTGATGGGCAAATACCTGTTGGGCCAAGCCAGCGACCGTCCGCTCTAACGCTTTTTGCCGCCCGGCCAGTAATCGTTCGCGCCCAAGCCTTCCAGCGACAGGCCGTAGCCGAGGTGGTCAAGCATCAGCCGCTTGAGTTGCTGGGTGAGGGCAACCCGGGCGTAGCGGACGGTCAGCCGCGGTTGGTCGGCGATCTGCCCGGCCAGCTCCCAGGCGCGGGCCAGCAGTTGCTCACGCGGCACAATCTCGTTCACCACACCGAGGTTCAGCGCGTCCTGAGCCGATAGCTTCTGGCCGGTCAGCAGAAAGTAGCGGCCCCGGTTGATGCCGAGCAGCAGCGGCCAGACCACATGCACGCCATCGCCTGGCACGATGCCGTTTGGAAAATGGGGCGCGTCCTGGAAGACGCTGTCCTCGGTCGCCAGCACGATATCACACAGCACGCCCAGCTCGGCGTGGATGGTGGCCGGGCCGTTGACCGCGGCAATCATCGGTACCTCAATATCGAGGTGGTTCATCAGCAGCTTTTTGGCGTCCCAGTAGATATGGTCCCAGCGTTGGGGGGTGATCTCCCACTGGTCCTCACGCGCGAAGCGGGCGATAAACTTGTCCTCCGTCCCGGTCAGAATAATGACCTTGTTGTCCGGGTCACTGCCGACATCGTAAAAGCAGCGCCCCAACTCGGAATGCGGCCCCTCTCCCCAGCGCAGCGTGCCACCGTCGGTGTGGAGTTGCATCTGCAAAATGCCGTCCCGCCGTTCCATGCGAACGTGCTTGTAGGCGTGGGCGTAGTCGTCAAACATGGGCATGGCTGTCCTCCTTGTGGCTGAAACTTAAAGCATCCTGGACCGGCCAGGACAAGTCAGGCCACGGCGACACCGCCCGGCCTCAAGCCGCCAACTGTATGGCGCAAGGCGCGGACGCTGTGCGCCAGCTTGCCAATGTCGGCCAGCAATGCATCTGTTGTTCCGGACAGGTCAAGGGCGGCAATCTCCAGCCGTTTTCCAGCGTGGCGGACGCGATGGACCGCCGGCTCGGCCTCGCCCTCGGCATAGACGAGCAGCCCGCCCGGCAACTCAAGGGCGCTGGCGTAGGCCAGGAGTTGATAGAGGTCGGCGTTGGGCACGCGCTCGTTGATGCGCTTGTACTTGGCGTCGCCGACAAAGACGCAGCGCCGGCCGTCCCACCACGACAGGTCGGGCTTGAGCAAAATCAGCCCGGCCTCATCAAGGCTGGGGCGGGGAAGGCCGGTGTCGGTGCGGAATGTTCTGTCTGAGAGGCCGAGTTTCTCCCGGAGTGCCTGGGTGACAAAACCCTGGAAGACCGTGTTCATGTCCATCAGAAAGCCGGCGGCCCGGGCGGGGCCGCGACCGGCTTCAAAGGAGTGCTGGCGCAGGACGAGCCGCGACAGGGCCACGACCTCGCGGTAGTGGGCGTTCAGCCGGTCAAATGCCACTTCGGGAACCCTGGTCGCCGGGAACTCGACGGACGATACGTTCTCCAGCCGTGTGCCGACCCAGCCGAGGCCGGCGCGGGTGCGCGGCCCGCGGAGCCGTCTGCGACCGAGCCGCGCGGCAGCCGCCTTCACCAGGCGGTTGGCCGTGATGTCACAGGTAAACTCGTCGTAGCGGACTTCAAGGGGCGGAGCGACGCCGAACCGGCGGCGTATCTGCTCGGCGGTGCGGACGCGGCCACGAACGGTGGGCAGGGCCTCTTCTTCGGTCCGATAGCCGTGGAGCAGGCCGTGGGCAAACGCCCGGCGGGCCGCGGCAACAAGCGCTAAGGCCAGGGCTTCGACAAGCGACGGCGCGTCCTCGAAATCGAAACGCTCCCTGTCCCGCAGTCTGAACGCGCCCAGGGCGTAGGAGGCCAGGAAGAGGACGCGCGCAATGTCAAGTTTGGGACGGATGGATACCGACAGCTCGCCAATCTCAAGCGCGCCGATGGTGGAACCGGGGGTCAGGCAGTACACGCCGTCTTGGCCACGCGCCGGCGCAATGGCGAGTGAGGGCAGGACTTCACGCAGGCGGTCGCGCTCGGTGACAGAAAGCCGGACGGGGGCGCTTGGGACGTGTTCACACAGATCAATCTGACGCATCGCCGGCGTCCTGCTCGCCGCGGTCTTGTCTCACGTCGCGCCGGAGTTCATCAAGGGCGAACTTGCCGAGGCGGTCGCGCTCCCCATACAGATGCTCTTCGATGTAGGGGAGCACGTTGTGCTGCCAGATCAGGCTCAGCGTTTCCTCGTTGAGGCCGTCCTTCATAAAGTAGCTCGGGCCGATGGCCGCCTGCCGGTCGTCCAGCTTCTCGTTGGCACGGTCAACAAGGGCGGCCACCTGCGCCATATCGGGCTTGTTCTCTGCCAGCCAACGCCTCAGCAGCCCCTTGACCGGCGGCGTGTCGGGGTGGAACTCTACGAAGTGGAAGCGGCGGCGCAGCGCGAGGTCTACCAGCGCAATGGAGCGGTCGGCGGTGTTCATCGTGCCGATGATGAAGAGATTGGCGGGGAGCGAGAACGGCCGATCGGCGTACAGCAGGCGCATCTTGTGGTCCCGGTACTCCAGCAGAAAATAGAGCTCACCGAACACCTTGGCGAGATTGCCACGGTTGATTTCGTCAATCACCAGAAAGTGGCGCGTGTCCGGCTCCTCCCGCGCCCTCTTGGCCGTTTCCAGCAGCGGGCCGTCTCTGAGCGTAAAGCCGGGCTGCCCGCCCTCCAGCGTGGGGCGGAAGCCTTGGACGAAATCCTCGTAGGCGTAGGACGGGTGAAACTGGACCAGCCGGACGCGCTCATCAGAGCCGGCCAGGCAGGCCGCCAGCTGCTGCGCAACATAGGTCTTGCCCGTTCCGGG
This sequence comes from uncultured Binatia bacterium (SeqCode), assembly GCA_965200965.1. Taxonomy (GTDB): domain Bacteria; phylum Desulfobacterota; class Binatia; order Bin18; family Bin18; genus JAAXHF01. The sequence goes on along the minus strand of OZ241744.1, from coordinate 2,621,049 downwards.
CGGCCCCTGAAAGATGACTTGGCGTTTGTCGTCAAGCAGCCGCTCAATGTTACGCAACTCGGCAATGTCGAACAGGAGCTCGCCGGCCAGGGTGTTCAGGTCGGGAGTAGGAGAAGGGTCAGGGACAAGTTCCCGTTCCCTTCCTTTGGGCGGAAAGCGGGTCACGACCCGGCCGTTTTGGTTAAGCTCTTTCTTGATCTTTTCCCGCTCTTCAGGCCCCTTCTTCGCTCGCTTGACCAACTCCTTTTGCTTCTCAGGGTCGTCTTTGGTCCGCCGTGCGATCCGCGCGGCAAAGTTCTTGCCTATCCCCCCTTGGTCAATGTCCTTTGCTACTTTCTTGAGGTCATCACCAGAGTTCCACACCGCAATCCGGTCTCGGACATACTGAGCCCTCTTCCCAATCGTTGAGGCGATTTCTTCGATTGAATGCCCCTCGCCCCGAAGACGGCAATATTCCCGTCCCTCCTCCACCATATCAGCCATCGTCATTCCTCCTTCACCTGTGAGGGAGGCTTAGCGTTTGAGCTTTTCGGCAAAGGCTTTGCGCAGCTTCGTGACCTTGGGGACCACGACATACTGACAGTAGGGCTGGTAGGGATTGTTGGCGAAAAAGTCCTGGTGGTAGTCTTCTGCCGGATAGAAGGGACCGGCCGGGGTGACTTCGGTGACAATGTTGCCGTCCCACACGCCGGCGGTCTCAAGCTCCTGGATGACCGCGGCGGCAATCTCTGCCTGGGCCGGGGTGTGGTAGTAGATGGCCGATCGGTACTGGGTGCCGACATCCGCGCCCTGGCGGTTCAGGGTGGTCGGGTCGTGGATGGTGAAGAAGACCTGGAGGATGTCCTGGAAGGAGATCGCCCCGGGGTCATACGTCACCTGGACCACTTCGGCGTGGCCGGTCGTGCCGGCACACACCGCCTCATACGACGGGTCTGGAACCTGCCCGCCGGTGTAGCCGGACACCACCTGCTCAACGCCCTTGAGTTCGACATAGACCGCTTCGAGACACCAGAAGCAGCCGCCGCCGAGGGTGGCAATCTCTCTGCTCTGCTGTGGAGATGGTTCGCTGTGTTGTGTATTCATCGGTGTCGCCCCTGTCTGGTCTGCGGTTGCGCAGATATGTAGCAAGTTTGAAAAGCCTCCTGCAAGCCTTGGCCGCGGGTTTCTGGCGTGGGTGTTGGAGTGGGGGGAAAGGCGGTCGTGGCTGTCTTTCTCTCGTGGACGATTACGCGCTGACAGAGAACGCCACCGAGTCTAATACGGTGCCGTCTTCGGTTACAATATCGACCTTCCAGGAACCAAGGTGGACCGGGCCGCGCAGGCTGACCGCACTCCAGGTCCGGGTGCGGGGATGTTCAATATCGAGCGGCACTTCGCAGTATTTCCGGCCCTCGTGGTACCAGACATGGGTCAGGACCTGTGGCGTGGACTGGGCGAGGACGATCGTCCAGACATGGGGACGCTCGTGCGGGGCAAAGCTGGCCTGGGGCTGGCTGCATTCTCGTTCCCACACTGCCCGGCAACTCAGGCTGCGGTCAATCCGCAGTTGGGCCGGCGGCTTCGGCGGGGGAACTTCAGCCGCCTCGGCCGCGGCAACTATGACGGTCAGGGCCGGGTCAGGTGCCGCTTCCGGCGTTGGGGAGGCCGGCTGAGGGGGTGGGGCGGGAGGGTCGGAGACGGCCGGTTTTTGCTGGACCGCGGGCGGCACCAGCTTTGGGGCGGCGGTTTCGTGGCGCTCGGGGACATGAGCGGGCCGGATGTAGAGGGCCAGCAGAGCAGTCCCGACCACGCCGAGCGCCACCGCCGTGATCCGTTTCCTGAGCCTTTGACCCCTGGCTTTTTTCTGCTTGTAGACCTGTCGGCGCTCGTCGAGGGCCGGCCGCAGTTGGTCTATTTTGTGCTGAAAGCGCTGCGTCTTGGACTCAACCGCCTCTCTATCCATAGGCCACCGCCTGCTGCATCATGCGCCGGAGTACATGGGGAGGACAGACCAGCCCTAGTGCGCTTTGGGCGGGTGGCTGTGCTGGGAGTGCGGAATCCCAGGATCGGTCATGACCGGCGTGCCGCCCTGGTTGGGGTCAAGAAAGGCCAGGACCCGCTCGCCTGAACTCTTGTTCATCCATCTCCGCAAACGCTGCTCAAGGAACAGGCTCAACTTATGAAACTTTTTGAGCTGGGCGACCACCTCTTCGGCGCTGCGCCCGGCCAGGGGCAGGGCCGCGGCCTGTCCATGACGGTTCCGTTTTCGTGTTGCGGCCGTGCGCGGTCGGGCTGGAAAAGGCTGGTAGGCACCGCTCTGCTTGCGGTAGGCCAGCCACATCGGCGATGAGGTATCACGGGCAATACGGAGCGTTTGGCCTTCGTTTTCCCAGTACTGTTCCTGGCGGGTGCTCCCATAGTAGAGGATTTCGGTCAGAGTAGAAGTGCGAGCCATGGAATCTCCCCGTCAAACTCCGCCTGTAGCCGAGCCCTCAGGCCGTTGCGAGCTTGAGGTCTTGGGCTTGGCTTGAGTATGGTTCGGGCAACTCACAGCGTGACGCCTTGGCCCACAGACCGTCCAGATTGTAGAACTCCCGGACATCCTCATAGAAAATATGGACCACCACATCGCCAAAATCGATCAGCACCCACTGGCCGTTGACAAAACCTTCTACCGCCAAGGGGTGGATGCCCTGCGCCGACAAGGCTTCCCGGACGGCCTCGCAAATGCCGCGCACCTGGGTATCCGAGCGGCCGGTACACACAATGAAATAGTCGGCGACCGGGGTAAGGGTGCTGACCTTGAGCGCAACGAGGTCATAGGCTTTTTTGTCAAGCGCAGACTGGGCGCACTGAAGAGCTTTTTCCCAGCTTGTATCGATCAAAATACCAACCTCTCCCGCGGGTAAAAGTGAACGTGATACCACCACATCATAATCACCTCTGGTACAAACCGTGGTCTGCAATATAGGCAGCCACCGCCGGATGGACGAGAGAGCGAACAGATGCGCCGCTTTGAATGTTTCGACGGATCGCTGACGCTGAGATATTGAGACCGCGGATCTCACACAGAACAAGGGTAGAATGTGAAGGGTGGGTATACATCCTCAGGGCTGGGTCATAACAAAAAACAGATCGAAAATCAACGGGAAGCGGGCAGCGCGGGCGTGGTGTGCCGGGCCGTGAGGTGACAATCAGGTGACACAGGGAGGGAAGCGTCCGATAGTCTTTCCAGGTCTGAATTGCCAGAAAGGCGTCAAGCCCCAGGATGAAGGACAGCGAGGCCGATGGCAGCGCGGCCCGAAAGTGCCGGATCGTATCGACCGAGTAGGACGGCCCGGCGCGCTCAAGCTCAACCGCCGAGGCCGAGAAGGCCGGCTCATCGGCTACGGCCAGCTCGACCATCCGCAGCCGATGCCGCCCGCCCGCCATCTCACCGGCGTCTTTATGCGGGGGACGGGCCGAGGGGACAAAATAGATATGGTCCAGGTTGCAGCTGTGACGAATCTCGTTGGCGCTCCGAACGTGGCCGAGGTGGATCGGATTGAATGTGCCGCCAAAAATGCCAACCCGCATGACACGCCTACGCTCTGACCTGACCGTCACCGTGGATCACATATTTATACGTCGTCAGCTCGCGCAGCCCCATCGGGCCGCGGGCATGGAGCCGGTTGGTGGAGATGCCGACCTCGGCCCCAAAGCCGAACTCATAGCCGTCTGTGAAGCGGGTCGAGGCGTTGGCGTACACAGTTGCCGAGTCAATCTCGCGCAGAAAACGCCGTGTGCTGGTGTAATCCTCGCTGACAATGGCGTCGGCCAGCCCGGAACCATTATCGTTAATAAAGGCAATGGCTTCGTCAACCGAATCAACAACCTTGACCGACAGGATCAGGTCTAAGTACTCGGTCTGCCAGTCCGCCTCGGTCGCCGCCTTGATGTGGGGGACGAGGCGTCTGCTTCGCTCACAGCCACGAACCTCTACGCCGGCTTTGTGAAGCGCCTCAACGCAGGGCGGCAGGAAGCGGGGGGCAACAGCTTTATGGACCAGCAAATTTTCCATAGCGTTACACACCCAGGGACGTTGGGTCTTGGCGTTGAGGGCGATCCGCATGGCTTTGTCGCAATCGGCCGCGGCATCCACATAGGTATGACAGACGCCCGAAAAGTGCTGGATGACCGGAATGGAGGACTGCGCCGTTACCGCCTGAATGAGTTCTTCCCCGCCACGCGGGATAATCACATCCACAAAACGGTCCTGTTGCAGCAGGACGCGCACCGACTGCCGGTCGGTCGAACGAACGAGTTGCGCCGCGGCTGGCGGCAAACCGGCTTCGACACAGGCGGTTGTCAGCACATCAACAATGGCCCCGTTGGTCCGAAACGCCTCCGAGCCGCCTTTGAGAATGACCGCATTGCCGGCCTTAAGCCCCAGGCCGGCGGCGTCCGCGGTTACATTGGGACGCGATTCATAGATAATCCCTGCTACGCCGAGCGGCACACGGACCTGAGCGATCTCCAGGCCGTTGGGACGCCGCCAGGCGGCCACTGTCTCGCCCACCGGGTCGGGCAGATCAACCAGAATCTCCAGGCCGTTCGCCATGCTCTCAATACGCTCTTCGGTCAGCCTCAGGCGATCAAGCATGGCCGGGGACAGCCCACTCTGGCGGCCGGCCTCAACATCCTGAGCGTTCGCGGCCAGGAGCGTTCGGCTGGCCTGCCGCAGGGCCGCGGCGGCCTTGAGCAGCGCCTCGTTTTTGGCCTGGGTTGAGCTTGTCGCCAACTCCCGCGCCGCTTTTTTCGCCGCCTGACACAGCGTGACCACCATATGTTCAAGGTCCATACCAGTCTCCCACAGCCCATCGTTCTGTCAGCATGGGTCTTACAACAGGGCCAAATCGTCCCGATGGATGACCTCATCGCTGACCTTATAGCCCAAGGTCTGCTCAATCTGGCCGGTTTTCAGGCCCTTGATCCGCTCCAGGGCCGTCGAATGGTAGTTGACCAGCCCGCGGGCAAACTCGTGGCCGCTTTCGTCTACACAGGCGACACACTCGCCAACCTCGAATGTTCCCCGTATCTCACGCACGCCGGCCGGCAGCAGGCTGCGGCCGGCGTGCCGGACTGCGTCGGCGGCACCGGCGTCAAGCTGTAAGCTGCCAGCCGGTTTCAGCGTATAGGCGATCCAGTGCTTGCGGTTGGCAATACGGTCGCTGACCGGCAGAAATACGGTTCCGGTCGGGAGATGGGGATCAAAAACGGCCCGCAGGCTGTTGTCGTGGCGTCCATCGGCGATAATCGTCGGAATACCGGACAGGGCCGCCTTATGGGCGGCCTGGAGTTTGGAGGTCATACCGCCCCGACCGAGCGGACCGGCACCGCCGGCCGCATAGGGCGTGTCACACCGCTCCACCAGGGGCACCAGTCGGGCATCGGCGTGCAGCCGGGGGTCGCGCTCGTACAAGCCCTTGACATCGCTCAGAATCACCAGCAGGTCGGCCTCGATAAGGACGGCGACCAGGGCCGACAGATGATCGTTATCGCCAAACTCGATCTCCTCAACGGCCACACTGTCGTTCTCATTCACAATCGGGATGACGCCGGCCTCCAGCAGGGTGCGCATGGTGTGCTTGGCGTTCAGATAGCGGCGGCGGTCGGCCACATCGTCATGGGTCAGCAGAATCTGGCCAACATGAGCACCGTGGCGGGAAAAAGCCTGCTCATACAGGGCCATCAGGGCGATCTGACCGACCGCCGCGGCGGCCTGTTTGCTGGGAATTGTCCGGGACCGCTCGGACTGGGTACCGAGGCGACCCATTCCTGCAGCAACGGCTCCTGAACTGACCAGAACGATGTCTCTGTCCCGGTCTTGACTGCCGACCCGCAGCGCCGACATTTCCCGTGCCAGACGCTCGACGCTGTTGATGTTCACCCCATCCTGCCGGGACAGGATACTGCTGCCCACCTTGATGACGACCCGCTGGGCGCGGCGCAGGATATCGGCTTTATGGAGGAGTTGGGTCTGGGCTAATCCCATACCTGAGCCTCATCGTCGGGCTGGGCGGCAGCTTCCTCAGCCCGCTTTCGAGCGTCGACAAGCGCATGAACGATGTTCCAGACCAGATCGCTCACGCCCTTGCGGCTGACAGCGCTCAGCGCCATCAGCCCAATATCGTGGCTGGCGAATGTTGCCGCCACCTCGGCAAAGCGCTCCTGGGCGGCGGGCAGATCATACTTAGTGATCGCGACTAACCGGGGCCGCTCAAGCAGGGCAGGATCAAAGCTGCGGAGCTCATGCGTGAGGACTCCATAATCGTGCCACGGATCGCGCTGGGGATCAGAAATATCGAGCAGACAGACCAGGACCGAGGCGCGTGACAGGTGACGCAGAAACCGCGCGCCAAGCCCATGCCCTTCGTGCGCGCCCTCAATCAGTCCGGGAATGTCAGCCATGACAAACGCGCCGTCGTCTCCATAGCGGACGACACCGAGGTGGGGCGTCAGGGTGGTAAACGGAAAATCCGCAATCCGGGGCCGGGCGGCAGATACGCTGGACAGCAAGGTCGATTTCCCGGCATTCGGAAATCCGACCAGGCCCACATCGGCCAGAACGCGCAACTCAAGCCGCAGGGTGCGCTCTTCTCCGGCCTGTCCGGGCTGGGCTTGGCGCGGCAAGCGGTTTCTGGCCGAGGTAAAAGACGCATTTCCCTTGCCGCCGTTGCCGCCTCTGGCGACAAGGACCTGGCTGCCGGGTCGGGTCAGGTCGGCCAGCAGTTCTCCGCTGTCAAGGTCACGAATGAGGGTCCCGGGCGGCACGCGGACAACACGGTCGCGTGCCGCACGCCCGTGCTGGTCCTTGCCGCGTCCGTGCTCACCGTGCGCCGCCCGGATATGTTGGGCATAGCGCAGGTCAAGCAAGGTGCTGAGCTGCGGGTCAACCTGAAAAATCACACTCCCGCCGTTGCCGCCGTTGCCGCCGTTCGGCCCGCCTCGGGGACGGTATTTTTCGCGCAGGAAGCTGATACAGCCGTTGCCGCCGTTGCCCGCTTTGACAAAAACCCGAACTTCATCAACAAAGTGCATACTACAAAAAAAGCCCCGTGCGGGGCTTCACAAAGATGTTCCAGAACAGATGGCGTCAATGCTTATGAGGCGGCGGGAGCGACAGGCTCGGCCGGATGTACGCTCACCCGTTTGCGTGTCTTCCCCATCCGTTCGAAACGGACAATGCCGTCGATTTTGGCAAAGATGGTATAGTCGCGCCCCATGCCGACATTTGAGCCGGGATAAATTCTGGTGCCGAGTTGACGAATAATGATATTTCCTGCCCTGGCGCGCTGGCCGCCAAAGAGTTTCACCCCACGCCTCTGGCCCGGGCTGTCGCGTCCATTTCGACTTGATCCCTGTCCTTTTTTATGCGCCATGATTCGTCCTCCCGACTGTGTAGAACATGTGAGAATATCAGCGACTGCAAGGAGATCACGGCTCCCTGTGTCATCAGCTACCGATACTCTGGATGCGCACCGCGGTAAACGGCTGGCGGTGGCCCTGTTTGCGCCGGTATCCTTTACGTCGTTTTTTCTTGAACACGATGATTTTGTGTTCTTTGCCGTGCTCGACAATCTGGGCCGTCACGCTGGCCCCGGCGACGGTTGGCCGGCCAACCTGAACCGTTCCCTCGCTTGAAGTGAGCAGCACCTCACTGAACTGCACCTGGCTGCCGGGCTCGCCCTTCAAGGACTCGATTCTGAGCAGTTCGCCGGGCGCGACCCGGTACTGCTTTCCGCCAGTTTGAATAACTGCGTATGCCATTGCTGTGTCCCTATGTGAGCGGCTTGAGGGCGTCAACTCCCGGCCATGCAGCCTGAGGCCATAGCAGCCCGGGCCGTGTGGGCTCAGGAGCGGGGCCGGCTTGGCGGCTTGGTCGTTTCTACCGCGGCAAAAGTTGAGGCCTGGTCAGGCTCCAGCCGAGCCAGGTATTCGGTCAGCGTTTTTTTCAGCTTGGCCCGGACCGGGTCCGGTTTGCGCGTATCGGTTTTCGGAACTCTGGGAAGGTTTGCGCTCAACGGATTTACATATCTGCCATTCTTGAACAGCCCGAAGTGGAGATGCGGTCCAGTGGCCAAACCGGTCGAACCTACACTGCCAATTTTTTGACCACGCTTGACCCGCACTCCAACCCTGATCCCTTTGGCAATGCTATGCAGATGGGCGTACTCGGTGGAGTACGCCCCAGGATGGTCAATGCGGACAAGCCGACCAAACCCGCCCTCCCAACCGGCGCAGGTGACCCTCCCATTGGCCACCGCCCGTACCGGCGTACCGCGTGGGGCGGCAAAATCAACGCCGTTATGAGGCCGGTGACGTTTGAGAACAGGATGAAACCTGGCCTTGGTAAACACCGACGAAATCCGGGTGAAACGCAGCGGATAGCGCAGGAAGCCCTCGGTTTGGTCAAGTGACAAGACTGTCGAGGACTTGCCTTGATTGACGATTTCAGTCGCCAGGACTCGCCCATATTGAACCGGCTGGCCGTCACGCTGGTATTCTTCAAAGATCACCTTGAAGGTGTCGCCGGCCCTCAGGTCGGAAGAGAAATCGAAATCCCAGCCCAGATCAATCATTTCGTCAACAATACGGTCGGGCACCCCGGCGGTGTTTACCGCCGCCTCGTACAGACTACTGGTAATCCGGCCAGAGACCGCCCGCCACACCAGGCTGGTCGGCAGCGCTTCGAGGCGGGAGGTAACGTTGCCGTCTGGCCTTCGTTCAAGAGTCAGCCGTGAGAGGGCGCTGAGGTCATAGCTCAGACTGGTCAGAAGCGGCTCTTCGGGACCTTCATCAAAAACAAAAGAGAAGCGCCGATCGATTTGCAGATTGCGGACTTGCTTCTCTTTTCCGGCGGCCGTAATCCAGGCCGTAATCCAGGTGCTGGCGGCGCTCCGGCCAAGCCCCTGGCCTCGCAGTATGGTCTCAAAGGTATCCTTCTTGCGCACCGTGTGCGTGGTCTGGAGCGGGAAGGATTGGGGCTGAGATGGCTGCTCGGCAGTTGCAGCTGCCACTTGAGCAGCGGCCGGCTCAGCCACAGCGGGCGGCTCAGCCGTCGGCTCCGGAGCGGGGCGGCTCAGCCGCGGCGGAGTGGGGTCGCTGTAGACCTCGCTCAAACGCTGCCTGAGTTGTTCGGCGATCTTTTGCTTTTCAATCCGATGATCGACGGCCGAACTGGCGCTGCGGACAATAAGCCCTAAAAGGCAAAGGGTCAGAACAGGAGCCAGAATCAGGAACTGAATGGAGCCATGTTGCGCTGTATGGGTGACACAGGGAATCCTGAGTTGGGTGTGATCGCTGTTGTCACGATTCCCGGTGTGGAAAGCGCCCGTGTTCCGTCCCATCTCGTATTCAGCCCCCCGGTGGAGAATACAGCCAAGCTTGCCAGCCCCAGACAGGAATGTCAAGAACGACCGCGGCCGCCGAGATTGTGTTGCAGAGCGGGGAATGGTAGTGTCTTTTGCTATGCGGACAGGCAAGCGGGGAAAGCGCCACCTGTTTCTGGCCATCCTGCTTGTGCCGCTCCTGCTCGGTGGGAGTGTTGCCTGGTTTGGCCATCGTGCCTTGGTCACACCGGAGCCACCGCTGCACCAGCCGGTTCGTTTCTTTGTCCAAAGCGGCTCGTCATTGAAAGCAATTGCCCGGCATCTGCACGCCGAAGGGCTGCTCAGTCAGGTCTGGGTCTTTCGCCTGTGGGCCCGCCTGAGCGGCATGGACAGACACATCAAGCACGGCGAATACGTCTTTGTCGGGTCGCTGTCTCCGCTGGCTCTGCTCAACCGGCTGAACCGGGGCCAACTCGTGCGCCGGACCGTCACTATTCCAGAGGGATTCAACCTGGCTCAGATCGCGCAGTTGCTGGAACGGCAGGGGTTTGGGACGGTGGAGAGTTTTCTGTGTCTGAATGCCGACCCTGGGTTTCTGGCCGACTGGGGACTGCCGGCCAACAGCCTCGAAGGCTACCTCTACCCGGCCACCTATCAGTTCTCGGCCCACGCCTCGGCCCGGGATATCCTGGGCCGCATGATCGCCCGTTTTTATGCCGCCTGGGACTTGGCCCAAGCTCGGCGGGCGGCCGAGCTTGGGCTGAGCCTGCACGAGGTGGTGACGCTGGCCTCAATTATTGAAAAAGAGACCGGCCAGGCTGCCGAACGCCCGCTGATCGCCGCGGTGATTCATAATCGGCTCCGCAGGGGCATCCGGCTCCAGTGCGACCCGACCGTTATCTATGGCATCGAGAACTTTGACGGCAATCTCACCCGTCATCACCTGCGCACGCCAACGCCGTATAACACCTATGTGATCCGGGGCCTGCCGCCCGGCCCGATCGCCAGCCCCGGCCTGGCTGCCCTGCGGGCTGCCCTCTACCCGGCAGACACCGACTACCTGTACTTTGTGGCTCGCGGCGATGGCACCCATCATTTTTCATCCAGCCTGGCCGAGCACAATCGGGCTGTCCGGCGTTTTCAAAGATACCGCTCCCCCAGCCGCTCTTAGGACAGATCCGTGCAAGACCCCAGCCGCCCGCCTCCGGCCCACACCGGGAATCGTGACAACAGCGATCACAAGGAGGTCATGATTCCCGGCGTTATCAACAGGACGGCTCAGCGCCTCCGTCGGCACCGCTATCTCAACATCCTGAGCTTTTTTCTGCCCCTGGGGCTGGCACTTGGGCTGGGCGGTTCATTGACGCTGGTGAGCTTGTCCTGGCCGCTCACCCTGTTGCTCGGTCCCCTCGGAGGGTGGGCTTTCTTCTTCTGGAAGACCCTGCGTCACGTCCACATGAGCCACGAGACCGCGGCCGCGCTGCTGGACGAAAAAACGCTGAGCAAAGAGCGCTTTCTGACCCTGGTAACCCTCGCTCAGCCTCCAGACCACATGGCGCTCTTTCTCCAGCGTGACACGGCCAGACGGGCGGCGTTTTTTGTTCCAGAACGGGAGGTACCCTTCCAGCTGGACAGGCGTGTGCCAATCGGCCTGCTGGTGTCCGGCCTGTGTGTGGCCGTCGCCCTGGGCCTGTTCTGGCCGCGGCCTCAGCCTCAGCCCATTTCGGCACGGCTCTCTCCCAGCCTCGACCCCTCATCCGAGTCCCTGGCCGAACTCGAAAAAAAGACGCGTGAGCTGGCGGCTCAGGGCAACACGCCACAGGAGCAAGCGGCCGGCACCGAACTTGTCGCCCTGGTTGAGCAACTCAGGATGCCGGGTCTGAGCCGCCGCCAGAAAGAACGCCTGATTGAGGAGGCTGAGCAGCGTATTACACTGGATATCCGGCTACCGCAACTGCTGCCAATTGACCTGAAGTTGTTTGTTGCTGAGGGCCGGAATGACGGGGCGGGCGGCAATCAGAAACAGGACCTCGCCAAACAGTCCGAGGGACTCAACACACCTTCCTCCGCGGCCGAGGGGACCCAAGCCGGCCAACAGCCGCGGGATGCCGGGCCGTCAGAGGGCGATCAGAACCACAAGCCGTCCCAACAGGGTGGCGGTATTCAATTTGAGCAGACAGAGCGGCACGGCCAACAGCAACCCCCGGCTGAGCAACAGGCAGACGGGGCGAGGGGTGTGTCGCCCCGACACGCCCCCACCCAGCGCGCCCAAGGAGACGACCCGAATATCCCCGGGGAGCGACACCGACCGGACAGAAATACGCCCGGTCCCCAGTCCGACCCCAACCGGGCCGGCCCCAAAGGGCAGGGCGGCGGCAAAGGCCCAAGCCAAGGAAAAGCCCGTGTCCAGGCTGGAGAAAAACCGGGCGGTTTTCTGACCAGAGACGCGCGCTTTGTCAAAGTCCGGGTACCGGTCGGAGAGGTGGCCCGGAGCGACACCTGGCAACGCACGGCCAATACCAGCCCAGCCCGGCCCAGAACACCGTACAGCAACGCCCCGCTCACGGACCGGCAGCGCGGCCCAGCGCGGGTACGCCAGCCGATCCCCCTGGAGTACCGTCCGCTTCTCAATGCGGTAGACGATGCTGACCCCAGGACAGAATGATCCAGGCAGACGAAGATCGAATCGGGCGCTTTTGTCAGTTCTTCAGCGCGCTGGAGGAGGAGGTCGGGCGCGTTATTGTCGGCAATCGCGAGATTGTGAGCAAGGTGCTGACAGCCTTTTTTGCTGGAGGGCATGTCCTGCTGGAGAGTGCGCCCGGCTTGGGCAAAACCCTGCTGATGAAATCCCTAAGTCAGGCGGTGACCTTAGGTGCCAAGCGGATTCAGTTTACCCCCGACCTGATGCCGTCGGATATTGTGGGCACAGAAATCTTGTCCGGGAGCCGCGGCGAACTTGTGTTCAAACCAGGTCCGGTTTTCACCCATATTGTGCTGGCCGATGAGGTCAACCGGGCCACGCCCAAAACCCAGTCGGCCATTCTGGAGGCGATGGAGGAACACCAAGTCTCGGTGTTTGGCCAGACCCACCGCCTGCCCCCGCCCTTTTTTGTCATGGCGACCCAGAATCCGATTGAAATTGAGGGCACCTATCCGCTGCCCGAAGCCCAACTCGACCGATTTTTGTTCAAGCTCATCATTCACCCGCCCAGTACCGAGGAACTGACCGAGATCCTCAACCGGACGACCGCCGACGAGCGGGCTGAGGCGCACGCGCTGCTCAACTCTGAAGAGCAGGCCGCGGCCAAGGTGGAAGAACTGAAGCGGCTTGTCCGGGAAGTCCTGCTGGCCCCGCCGCTGAACCGCTACATCGCCCGCCTGATTGCCTCGGCCACCCCGGGCAATCCAGAGGCCCTGCCCGAGATCAACCAGTATCTGCGCTTTGGTCCCAGCCCCCGGGGTGCGCAGGCCATGACCCTGGGGGCGAAAGTCAACGCGTTGTTGGATAGGCGGGTGAATGTCAGCTACGAAGACATCGCCGATGTGGCCCTGCCGGCACTGCGACACCGCTGTCTGCTCAACTTTCAGGCCGAAGCCGAGGGCATACAGCCGGATGCGCTCGTCGAGGCGCTGTTGCAGAAAGTGGGCCGGACATAAGCGGCCCTATTCCGCTACGATCAACTGCCCGTGCAGGTGGGCCGGGTGCAACTGGCACTGAATATCAAAAATCCCGGCCTTGTCCGCGGTAAACTCAAGCGTCTTTTTCTCGCCGCGGTTGACCACCGTCTCCACCCCGAAAGCCGGAATCGCAAACCCGTGGTTGGGAGGCTCGCCGGGGATATTGTTGATGACCGTGACCGAGACCCGATCCCCCTTGGATACGGCCAACACCGAAGGCACAAACATCTTTGAGCCTTCAAAAAGCACATTCACGACCGTGAATGTCTTTGGCTCAGCCCCAGCTTCCTGGGCCGCGCCGGGCTGAGCAAGAGTCCACACAAGCAGGCTGAGCCCCAACGCGCGACGCACTGTCCGCCCATACATCAGTTTCATCACGTCTTCTCCCTCCCGCACGATTCGTCAAGGCGTGAACGTGTCATCAGATCGACCGGAAGGCGACACATTCACGTCTCTCTGCCGTAGTCAGCCATAAGCACGCCCGTTTTGCAATGTCCCCCTTCAAGGGCCGGCCACCCTCTGCTTTCTGCGGCATTCCTGCTACGATGCGCAGCCATGCGACAGGACGGCGTATTTCAGATCGTTTCGGATTTTCAGCCCCAGGGCGACCAGCCCCAGGCGATTGACGCCCTGCTTGAGGGACTCAGGCAGGCCCACCGGCACCAGGTCCTGCTTGGCGTGACCGGCTCGGGCAAGACCTTCTCAATGGCTCATGTCATCGTCCGGTCAAACCGCCCGGCCCTCATCATCGCCCCCAACAAGACGCTGGCGGCCCAGTTGTACAGCGAGTTTGCCGAACTCTTCCCCCACAACGCGGTGCGCTATTTTGTCAGCTACTACGACTACTACCAGCCGGAGGCGTATGTCCCCCAGAGCGATACCTATATTGAGAAAGACGCGGCCATCAACGAAGAGATCGACAAAATGCGCCACTCGGCCACCAAGGCCCTGTTGGAGCGCCGCGACACCATCATTGTCGCCAGCGTGTCGTGCATCTATGGCCTGGGATCGCCTGAGTCGTACTTTGACCTGATCGTGTTTGTCGAGGAAAACACCGAGGTTGACCGTGATGCCCTACTGCGCAAGCTGGTCGATATCCAGTACCAGCGGAACGATTTTGACTTTCATCGCGGCACCTTCCGGGTGCGCGGCGATGTGGTTGAGGTCTTCCCGGCCTACGAAGAGAGCAGAGCCGTCCGCATCGAGTTCTTTGGCGACAGCATTGAGTCAGTGGCAGAAATTGACCCGCTGCGCGGCAAGGTCACGCGCCGGCTGGACAAAGTCACCATCTATCCGGCCAGCCACTATGTCACCAGTGCAAGCCGGACCCGGACCGCGGCCGCGGCGATCCAGGCCGAACTCGATCAGCGGCTTGAGGAACTGCGGGCCGACAACAGACTACTGGAAGCCCAACGCCTGGAGCAACGCACCCGCTACGACTTGGCCCTGCTGGCCGAGATGGGCTTCTGCCCCGGCATTGAGAACTACTCCCGGCATCTGGACGGCCGCCAGCCGGGCGAACCGCCCTCCACCCTGATCGATTATTTTCCTGATGACTACCTGCTGTTCATTGACGAGAGCCATGTCACCATTCCGCAGATCGGCGGCATGTACCGCGGCGACCGCTCGCGTAAGACCACCCTGGTGGAATACGGCTTTCGGCTGCCGTCGGCTATTGATAACCGCCCGCTCAGCTTTCAGGAGTTTGAGCGCAAGGTCGGCCAAGCCATCTATGTCTCGGCCACGCCCGGCGACTATGAGCTGGACAAGAGCCGGCGGCACATTGTCGAGCAATTGATCCGCCCGACCGGCCTGCTTGACCCCGAAGTCATTGTCCGCCCGGCCAGGAACCAGGTTGACGACCTGCTGGAAGAAATCCGCAAGCGGGTAGACCAGGGCGAGCGGGTCATGGCCACCACCCTGACCAAGCGGCTGGCCGAAGACCTGAGCGACTATTACCAGGACATCGGGGTCAAAGTCCGTTATCTGCACTCTGATATTGACACCATTGAGCGGGTCGAAATCCTGCGCGCCCTGCGCTGCGGCACCTTTGACGTATTGATCGGCATTAACCTCCTGCGCGAAGGGCTGGATATCCCCGAGGTATCTCTGGTGGCGATTCTTGACGCCGACAAAGAGGGCTATCTGCGCTCCGAGCGATCCTTGATCCAGACCATTGGCCGGGCGGCCCGGAACGTCAACGGCCAGGTCCTGATGTATGCTGATACGATCACCGTTTCCATGCGCCGGGCGCTTGACGAGACCCAGCGCCGGCGGCGGATTCAGTCGGCCTACAACACGCGGCACAAGATCACCCCGCAGAGCGTTCAGAAAGCGCTGGCCTCGCCCCTGGTCAGGGTCTACGAGGCCGACTATGGAGACATTCCCGCGGTGGCGGAGGACAGCCAGGACCATGCCCAGCAGTTGGCCGCACAGATTGACCAGACCCGCCAGGCCATGCAGGACGCCGCGGCCGCCCTGGAGTTTGAAGAAGCCGCCCGGTTGCGCAACCATCTGCATGCCCTGGAGCAGCACAGCCTCGGCCTGCCGGCCCCGACCGGAGCCGCTGAGGCGACCCCAGCCACCAGCCGTCGGGCGGCCAAAAAGACCGCCCGACGGCCAGGCAAATCGCGCACCAAAGGCGGCCGGCCGGCACAGGCCCACACCTGACCATGCCGCCCCGCAAGAACAAGCCGCGAGGAGTGAATGTGTCGCCTTCCGGTCGATCTGATGACACGTTCACTGCTTTTGACCTGCCCCCCGAACTCGTCCGGGCCCGGGCCGTGCTGACCGCCGAGGCCGAGGCCATCCGGGCCATTCCGCTCACCGCCGATTTCCTGCGTGCGGTCCAGATTTTGCAGCACTGCAAGGGCAAGGTCATCACCACCGGCATGGGCAAGGTCGGCATCATCGCCCTGAAAACCGCCACCACCTTGTCATCAACCGGCACGCCGGCCTGCTTTCTCCACCCCGGAGAAGCCGCCCACGGCGATCTCGGCCTCGTCAGCCCCGACGACGTGATGATCATCTTCTCCAACAGCGGCAAAACGCGGGAAGTCATCGAGATGCTAGGCCGGGCCAAAGCGCTCAACAGTCTGCCGCTGATCGCCATCACCGGCCACCCGCGCTCGCCCATAGCCCGCCAGAGCGATGTGGTGCTGAGTATCGGCGCGGTCAAAGAAGCCTGCTCGCTCGGCCTCACCCCCTCGTCAAGCACCGCGGCCATGATGGCCCTTGGCGACGCCCTGGCCCTGGTGCTGATGGACCGCAAGGGCTTCACCAAGGCCGACTACGCCAAGTTCCACCACGGCGGCTACCTGGGTCGCCGGGCCCGCAAAGAGGCCCGCCAGGAAAACGGCCCGCAGGACTCCTGATGCGGAGCGAGCCGCGGCAGCGTGTGGTGACAGGCACAGATCAGACGGCGGGCCGGTCGTGGCATTCCTGTATCTGGGGCGAGTTGGCAACGCTTGAGTACGGCAAAGCACTCCGCGGTTATCGGTCAGCAGAAGGGCAGTATCCAGTTTTTGGGACGAATGGCCCAATCGGGTGGCACACTGACATGCTGGACGCTGGGCCCAGCGTTATCGTTGGACGTAAGGGGACATTGGGCGTTCAGTACACCCCAGGTCCGTTCTTTGTCATCGACACCGCTTTCTATCTGAAGCAAAGAGTACAATTTGATGTTCGCTGGGCCTACTACGAATTGCTGAGCCATGACATCAATGGCCTCGACAGCGGCTCGGCGATCCCCTCGACTACCCGCGAAGCGTTCTATAGCCTTCCGGTCCGCGTTCCGCCGCTGGCTGAGCAGCGCACCATCGCCCACATCCTCGGTACGCTTGACGCCAAGATCGAGGTGAACCGGCGCATGAACGCCACCCTCGACGACATAGCCCGGGCCCTGTTCACCTCGTGGTTTGTCCATTTCGACCCCGTGCGTGCCAAAGCCGCTCTCACACAACGCGCGTCTCCAGGGGGAAGTGCATGGCTGGTGGCCCGGGCCTATCTGGACCGGCTGGAGCCGGCCCTAGCGGCCTTATTCCCCGATCGCTTTGTAGACTCGGCATTGGGGCCGATTCCCGCCGGGTGGGAGTTGTCCACAATCGGTCAAGAGACTCAGGCGGTCGGGGGAGGAACCCCAAGTACCAAAGAACCCGCCTATTGGCACGACGCCCGCCATTACTGGGCCACACCCAAGGACCTCGCCAAGCTGACCTCACCCGTCCTGCTGAACACCGCCCGCAAAATCAGTGACGCCGGGCTTGAAAAAATCAGCTCGGGGCTGCTCCCTGTCGGAACCGTCCTGCTGTCCTCTCGGGCTCCGATTGGCTACTTGGCGATGACCGAAGTGCCCACAGCGATCAACCAAGGCTTCATCGCCCTGATTTGTCCCGGTCGGCTTTCCCATTGGTATGTCCTGCACTGGTGCGCTGAACATCTGGAGGCCATCAAGGCCATTGCGGGCGGCTCGACCTTTGCGGAGATTAGCAAACAGACCTTTCGTCCTCTGCCGGTACTCATTCCTCCTCGGCCCCTGCTGCTGGCTTTCGATACCGCCGTCCGTCCTCTGTATCGGCGGACTGTCGTCAATATGCAAGAATCTGCTGTCCTCGCCGCCCTCCGGGATACCCTGCTGCCCAAGCTCCTCTCGGGCCAAATCCGCGTCCGTGACGCAGCAGCACAGACCTCTGATCTTCAAGAAAAAGGGGAGCAGGGACAGGGCAGGTAATCACGGGAATCTCATAATCAGATGAATCCCGGTTCAGACCTCTTGCCAGTTCTGTTCAGGCCAAGACCAAGGACGAAACGTGCCGCCTTCCTGGCGATCTGGTGACACACTTCGTCCTCCTAGCACCCCAGCCCCCTCCTCTGTTAGTCTCCCCTCATGAGGGTAAGTCAGGGGTCGAGAATTCTGCAAGGCGACGTGGTGCATTGGCTGAACGCCTTGCCACTTGACCAGCCGTTTGATGTGGTGATTGCCGATCCGCCTTACAACATCGGCAAGGACTTTGGGGAGACCAGGGACAGCATGCCACTGTCGGAGTACGTCGAGTGGACGATGACCTGGCTGAGCAGGGCCATTGAGCTCTTAACTCCCAACGGCATCGCCTATGTCTACGGCTTCCCGGAGATACTGGCCCACATCGCCGTCCGGTTCCCGTTGGAGCGGCAGCGCTGGCTGGCATGGCACTACACGAACAAGACCGTAGCAGCCTCCAAGTTTTGGCAGCGCAGCCATGAATCGATCCTGTGCCTGTGGCGCAATGGGCGCAAGAAGCCGGACTTGGAGATCGATCAACTCAGAGAGCCCTACACGCCTGGAGTCCTCAAGGCGGACGGCAAGAAGCGGGCAGGCACCAAATCCCGCTTTGGCGGTGGCAAAGAGACGACCTACAGGCTCCATCGGAACGGCGCACTGCCAAGGGACATCCTCAAGTTTCCCGCCTTGGCCGGCGGCGCGGGGAACAAGGAGAGATGGTTTTGGTGCGAGGATTGCGGGGATGCCTTCCCTCCGAAGGAAAGCAGGCAGCACCAAGACCACGAGACATGGAAGCACGCAACCCAGAAGCCAATGCGCCTTACCAAAAGGCTGCTGATGTCCCGCATCAACGGCAGCAGCGGGCGGCTTTTGGTTCCATTCTCCGGTTCTGGATCGGAATGCGTGGTAGCAAAGCTCATGGCCATCCCGTTCGTTGGGGTTGAAATCAATCCCCACTATGTGGATTTCGCCCAGGCATGGCTGCGCAAGACGAAACGAGGGGAATGGAATGTGGAAGCTGAGCCGCCGCTCTTTGCAGGAGTTTGAGAAGCTCCTTGGGGATTTCCATCAACTGTTCAGCGGATGCCGATGCGAAGGCATCCAAACCGAGGAGCTTTTATTCCGATCAATCAACGCCGATCCACAAGCGCCCAGCAGGGCGCATTGGCAGGAAGGAGGCCATGACGATGAAGCTGACATCATCATCCGCGACAACGGCCATGTAATCCCTTTGCAGGTGAAATCCGGCAGGGAGAGGCCAAGAGGCAAAATCTCCCTGTCCGGTCACAGGCTGGGCCGATTTTCGGGAGATGTGGATGAGATGTCAGCCTACTTGAACAGGCCCGACGCCGCGGACATCATTTTGCTCGCGTATCAGCGCGTCGATGGTGAAATGGGGAGGAGGCACATCTACAAAGTGGGCTACCTCCCCATCGAGATGCTCCGTGTCGTTCCTGAAAATTGGCTGAAGTCCGTTTCGCCAAAGGGCGCTGTCACCTATCGCCAAATCAATCAGCGCAGCATCCACATGCGAATTGTGGAGAGGCTCAGCTGGCAAGTTTGGTGGGAAGTACCGATCAGCCTAATCGAGTGGGAAAGGGAGATGTCCTTTGGCTAAGGCGCTTGCCTTGGCCTGAGAGGCTGGTGACGAAGACACCGCAGCTAAGGCGAAACGTGGGCTTGCCGACCTTAACAAGCTCGACAACACATGAGTGTCTGCACCGATGTTGAAGCCGCTGCCCCCGGTCCGGCGGCTACCCCCGACCCTGACCTTCCCCCTCAAGGGGGGAGGGGGATAGCAGTGACCAAGGGGGCTATGGTGTCGGAACCGCGGCCGGCGGCCTCTCCTGGGGGGACAGGGCCAGCACATACAAGGCCAGATTCCACATCTGGTCTTCGGTCAGGGCGTCGCTGTACGAGGCCATTGACGAACCATCCATGCCGGCGGCCAGACGCAGATAGACAGCCTGGGGGCTGAAGCCGCCGCGGAAGCGCCATTTATCCCTCAGGTCCCGGGGGGCGATCGGCTCACCTTCGGAGGTTTTCAGGTCGTGTCCAGAGCGGCCGTCGCCCCGTCCGCCCGGGCCGTGGCAGCTTGGGCAGCCCGAGTCCCGGTAGAGCCGCGCTCCGCGTGCCAGACGCTCGGCAGACACCGCCGGCGGGTCTGAGATGGGAAGGGGCTGTGGGGGAGCCTCGCGCGTAAAGCGGGGGGAAAAACGCTTCAGGTAGGCTACCACATCGCGGATGTCCGCAGGGCTGAGAAACGCCCCGAAGGCCGGCATTCCGCTGCCGGCCAAGCCGTGTGTCACCGACTGGGACAGGTCTGCATCGGTGGGGAGTTGACCGGTCGGGGTGGAACGGTAGCGAAAAAGGCCCCGGGTGAAATCACGCGGGCGGGGACTCAGACGGGCGGCAAAGACCCCCTGACCGTCGCCCCCGATCCCATGACAACCGGCGCACTGCTGTTCGTAGATCGCCCGGCCCCGCTCTTGGGACGCTGGAGCCCGGAGGGCGGAATCCGACGAGGGCACCGGCCCAGGCTCGCCTCTCACCTGCTCTGCGCTCTGGTCGGCGGCTTGAAAGAAGGCCGAGACGCGACAGTCGGTCAAAAAGCTGCGCAAGTCAAGCAGCAGCCGCTGGGCCGAGTAGGTGATAACGGCGGTCTCTTGCTGAGTGTCAGCGTCGTTCACCGCGGCGCGGTCTGAGCCAAACCTCACCTCGGCAGACTGGCCGTCTGGGGCAATGGCGGACAGATGAGCGGACAGGGGCGCGTTGGCCGGCAGGGTGGCGAAAAACACCCGCCAAGCCGCGGGTGGGTCAGCCTCAAGGGCCAGACGCTCGGCCAGATTCACCGCGTACACGCCGCCCCGCGAGGCAAAAAACCCTGAGAAATCCCCATCCTGCCACCGCCGTTCGGCGATCAGATGGGCCAGGGCGTGGCCCACCGGCAGTGTCACCTGTGTTTCCCATTGGGTGTCCGTGGCCCAGCGGACGCTGAGGCCCGAAGCGGTCCAGGCGAGCAGCCTGGAGGTGAACAGGCCCTGGTCTTTGGCCCAGGCCAGAAAGGCCGGCCAGCGCGGGTCGTCTGGTCTGAGGGTAAAGCGCTCGGTTGACAGCCCAGCGCAGGGGGCTGGCGGGCCGGTCTCGGCCCACACGGGACAGACGAGCGTCAGGGACACGCACAGCAGGACGGACAGGCACAGTGAACGAGGCTGCGGAGTCAGCACGATGGTATCGTTCAGGGTGAGCGTCCCCATCGGTTCGCTCCCGACTCGGTTCGCGCGGTCAGCCGTCTCCTTTGATGCGCAGTTCGCGGAGCTGCTTGGCATCCACTCCGCCGGGGGCGTTGGTCATCAGACACACGGCCTTGGCGGTCTTGGGGAAGGCAATCACCTCACGCAGCGAGTCTGCCCCGGCAAACAGCATGGCCAGGCGGTCAAAGCCCAGCGCAATGCCCCCGTGGGGGGGGGCACCATATGACAGCGCCTCCAGCAGAAAACCGAATTTCTGCCGGGCCTCGACTGCATTGATGCCGAGCAGGGCAAAGACCTTCTGCTGGATGTCCTGGCGGTGGATTCTGATACTGCCCCCGCCCAGCTCCACGCCGTTGAGAACGAGGTCGTAGGCAAAGGCGCGGACTTTTCCGGGCGCACTCTCCAACAGGGGGATGTCAGCGTCATGCGGAGATGTGAACGGATGGTGCATGGCGGTATACCGCTCGGCCTCGGCGTCATACTCAAGCAGCGGAAAATCCGTCACCCACAGGAAGTTGAAGTCCTGCTCAGGGATGAGGCCCAGGGCCGCCCCGAGATGCAACCGCAGCCGGGACATGACATCGCCTGCCACCGGCTCAGTATCGGCCACCATCACCACCAGGTCTCCCTCTTGCAGACCGAGGGCCGCTTCAATCGCCCCTTTGTCCCGGTCGCTGACAAACTTGGCCAGGGGAGACTGCCAGCCGGCAGCGGTCATCCGAAACCAGGCCAGGCCCTTTGCTCCAAAACTGACTGCCAGCGGGGTCAGGTCGTCAATCTCTTTGCGCGACATACCGGCCTTGGGCACGACGAGACCACGCACAACCCCGCCGCCAGCAATCACATCGCGGAAAACCTTGATGTCGGTGCCTGCGAACAGGTCGGTCAGCTCCCGCAACTCCAGACCAAAGCGAATATCCGGTTTATCGGTGCCGTAGCGGGCTATGGCCTCGGCATACGGCAGGCGCGGGAAGGGGACAGGGGGCGCAAAACCCTTCACTTCGTGGCACAGCCGGACCATCAGGCCCTCGATCAGGCCAAAAATGTCATCGGGCCGGACAAACGACATCTCCACATCAATCTGGGTAAACTCCGGCTGGCGGTCAGCCCGCAGGTCTTCATCCCGAAAGCAGCGCACAATCTGAAAATACTTGTCCACGCTGCTGACCATCAACAGTTGTTTGAACAGCTGGGGAGACTGGGGCAGGGCAAAAAACGCCCCCGGATTGACGCGACTCGGCACCAGATAGTCGCGTGCGCCTTCGGGCGTGCTGCGGGTCAGGACCGGCGTTTCGATCTCCAGGAAGCCTTCGCCGTCCAGATAATCCCGGACAATTTTGGCCAGGCGGTGGCGCAGGCGCAGATTCTCAAACATCCTGGGCCGTCGCAAGTCCAGATAGCGGTAGCGCAGACGGGTGTTTTCGGTCGGCTCGGTGTCGTCCTCAATCGGAAAGGGCGGTGTCCGGGAGGGGTTCAGAATCCGCAGCTCATCAACGATGAGCTCAAGCTCGCCGGTCGGCAGATTGGAGTTGATGGTGTCCGCCGAACGCCGCTCCAGCCGGCCCCGGGCGGCCACCACAAACTCGGCCCGCAGGGCTTTGGCCCGGTTGTGGGCCGCGGGGCTGACCTGGGGATTGCACACAATCTGGACCAAGCCCGAACGGTCACGCAGGTCAATAAACGTGACGCCACCGTGGTCACGCTGGGAGTGAACCCAGCCCATCAGGACCATCTCTTGCCCCACCTGACTGCTCCGAGGGGCTCCACACGCGCAACTCCGCTGCCAGTCGCCTAACGATTCCACCCTGTCTCCCTTCCGCTCCATACGGAAAAGGAGGAACAACCGGACAGTCATCCCTCCGTACCGGGTAAGCCATTGTGCCAGAGGGACACCGGGCAATCAATTATGGCGGGTTGTGAGAGCAATGCGGGGCGTGGACGATGACGTGCTGCTGAGCAGGAGGCTATCAGCGTCCAGTGTGTCTGTCCCTGGCAATGGCGCGGTCGAGCTTCTCTACATAGGGTGCCACATCAGGCCGAAACGCCGGATGCTGACACAGCTTGGCATAGTGGGCAAAAGCTCTTGGAAATTGCGCCGCGACTGTGTCGTGAAAAACGCACTCCAGACCCTGTGCGGCCAGGCGGCTCGCCTGTGCCTTCTCGTTTGAGAAGAGCGTCAGTTCGGCCACAAAACAGATATCGGCCAGCGTGATGGCATCGCCGACCAGGAAATGCCGGTTCGGCACCAAGGCCCGCTCAATGCCGCCCAGATAGACCCCAAAGGCGTCCTTCATGCGGGTCTGGAGCTCGGCCGTGAGCGAGCCGTCGGCAAGGGCCAGCAGATACAGCTGCATATCCCGGGCAAAAACCAGGCTGGCGTCAAGAAAGCTGTCGATACGCGCCGCGGCATACGCATCTGTGCCGTACAGGGGACAGGCGTCCTGACCCAGCCGGGCCACGGCCCGCATGATGCTGTTGGATTCAAAGATGCCGACCGTCCCATCCGGGCTGAAGGCGGCCGGCACGGTACCGAACGGATGGGCGTCCAGAAATGCCCCGGTCTTGTGCAGGCGGCCTGAAAAGCCAGTCCGCCCCTGTCGTTCGGTCGCCGGCGACGCCTTCCGCTCCGCATCGGTCAACGGCTGGGCGTCAAAGTCCCACAGCCAGTTCGATAGCTCTTGGGGTTTGCCCCCTCTGAGGTCGAGCCGGACACCGCACAGCCGGGCGGCAATGGTCGCTTTCCAGATCCGGGGGTTGGGCAGATAGGAAAAGACCCGCAGATCAAACGCTGTTGTCTCAGACGAACTGCCAGCCATAAGCACCGCCTTTCGTGTCAAAGACCAGAATCTACACGACCCGCCGCCGGGCGTCCACCGGAACAAGGGAATCGTGATGCCCCTTCAATTTCTATCACGATTCCCTTTTGAGTCGGGCGACGCCACCACAGATCAGTCGCGTGTGGAAAACGGCGCTTCGAGCCGGTAGCCCTTTCCATCGCTGATGACAAGCACCGTCCCGTCCCGGTCTGTCCGCAGCAGCCGCGCTCCCCGCTTGTGGTAGCGTTGGGCGACCTCGTCGGCCGGAAAATCAAAACGGTTGTGCAGGCCAAGGGAGGCGATAGCCGCCCGCGGCGCTACGGCGGCGACAAAGGCGGGGCTGCTCGAACTGCGGCTGCCGTGATGGGGGACTTTGATAATCTCGCTGTGGAGCGTCTGGCCCGATTCAAGCAAGACCTTCTCCCCTGTGGCTTCAATATCGCCGGTCAGCAGAAAGTTCACCTCTCCGTGGCTGAGCCGCAGGACCACAGAGGCGTTGTTGGTATTAAGGCCGGTGTTCTGACACGGCGGGTGAAGCACCGCAATCCGTACCCCAGAGATAACCATATCCGGGCTGTCTCGACACATTTTGCGGGTGACAATCCCAGCCTGCTCAAGCGCCCGCGTCAGCCGCGCAAACCGCTTGCTCTTGGCCGGCTGTCCGCTCGACCAGAACTCACGCGGCCCAAAGCGCTCGGCCACGAAGGCCAGCCCGCCGTAGTGGTCCAACTGAGCGTGGCTCAGCACCAGGGTATCGACCCGCCCGATTTTGCGGCTCCATAAAAACGGGGCGATAATCGCCTCGCCTGAGTCAAACGTCGGGCTGGCAAATCCTCCGCCATCAATGACCATGACATGCGAGCCTGGAAACTCAACGACCGCGGCATCGCCCTGCCCGACATCAAGAAATGTCACCCGCAGGTCCTGACGAAAGAAACGCTGCCAGCTCCAGTAGGCGCAATCGGCCAGGAGCGCGACGCACAAAATGGGCAGTACGGAGCGGAGCAGGGCCGAACGGATGGGCGTTGGTGGCTGAAAGACGAAAAACAGGCAGGCCACTATCCCATAGGCTAAGACCAGCTCCAAAAGATTCGGGGTGACAACGGCAAAGGCTGACCACGGCCAAGTGCCGACCGCGTGGACGACCCAGCTTACGACTTGGACGGCAAGGCCGGCTATGAAAACAGGCGGGCCGGCCAGCCCTTCATGCACCACAACGAGGACCGCGGCGGCCAGCCCTGAGACCACCGTCACACCGACCAACGGGAGAACGACAACATTGGTCACAAGGCCGGCAATGGCAATAGTGTTGAAGTGTACGGCAGTAATTGGGGCAACCGCGAGAGTTGCACAGCCAGACACCAGCCCACAGGCGGCCAGCCAGCGGAATACCCGGCCCCGCTGCGGGCGCAGCTGGAACATCCGGCGGTCGCTGAACGTTTCCCACCATGCCCGGAAGGAGTCCAGACCGACAAGAATGGCCAGCACGGCGACAAACGACAGCTGGAACGACACCTCAAAGACAGCTCCCGGCCAGACTAGCGAGACGATTAGCGCGGCCAGGGCCAGACTGCGATAGACTTCCTGCGAACGCCCGAGCAGCACCGCCGCCAGATACACCAGGACCATGCTAAGCGCCCGACAGACTGTCATCCGTCCACCGGCCAGACCGGTGTACAAGAGCACCGCCGGCACGCTCAGCAGGGCGGCCAGCTTTGGCATGGTGAAGGTCAGCAGAATGCGCCGGCTGCGGCCCAGCAGCCACCACCACGCGCCATAGGCGGCCCCGGCAACAAGACCGATGTGCAGTCCAGAGATCGCCAGGACATGGGCCACGCCGGCCCTGGCAAAGGTTTTTCGGAGGTCCTTGTCAATGCCGCTTGTCTCCCCGATGATGAGCGCTCGCAGGATTGTCGCGCTGTGGCTGTTCAGGCGTGTATCGAAGAAGGTCCCAATCCGCCGCCGGGCCTGCTCCAGCCAGCCGCAGACGGTTTCGGGCCGCGTGTCGATTTTCTCGATCTTCTCATCATTCCAGAGAAAAGCGGTGGTATAGATGTCACGCCGTGCCAGATAACCGGCATAGTCAAAGCTGCCCGGGGCGCGGAAGTTGCGCGGGCTGCGGAGTCGCGCCGGCAGGCGGACAACATCTCCGTACTGCCAGCCGCGGGACGCGAAGCGGACATGTATCAGCACCTGCCCGGTGGCCGGCAGCCAGCCGGCCGCGCCATCGTCGTGTCGCGTCACTTGGTGTCGCGTCACTTGGAGGTATAACCGGGTCCGGTGGGGCAGACGCTCCGGCTCCCGATACAGCCAGCCTTCAATTCTAGTCTTTTGCGGCAGGCTGAGCCGGCCCACATGCTCGGGCGGCAGGGCCGGTTCAAGGACCCGCGACAGGGAAAGATGACCAAGGGCAAAGCCCAGGACGAAACAGGCGGTAAGGCCGGCCAGCCGGCGTCCCGCCCAGACCCAGGCCAGGCCGATGAGGCACAGGCCCGGTCCGCTTCCCCACCACACCGACCAGCCCCAGCCGGCGGCCGCCTGACCCAGCAGACAGGCCAAGCTCAGGCCAATCAACACATAGGAACTGAGCGGCCGGGACAGGGCTTGCGCGACAGGCCGGAGCGTCACCAGTCCGCTCTGGCCGTGTCTGTGCCGGCCGACGGCGAATCCGAGTGTTCTCAGAAGAAGACGAAGGAGCGGACCACGACGTTCTTGCGGCAGGGAGCGTCCTCGGGCGTGGTGGGGTCAATGCAGGCAGTGTGGAAAGACCAGCGCGAGACCGAGCCGTCCGTGACAGAGTCGTAGCACTTGAGCATTGAGACCTCGGTGGGCTTCTGCTGGGGAAACCAGTACCACTCGTGGTCGGGACGGTAGGTGAAGCGGGTGGTCTCGCCGACGCGGTCGTCGTAGACACGGTAGTTGGTGATGTACGGCTGGTCGGCAAAAGAGGGCCAGGCGCAGAGCACAAAGGGGTTCTGGCGCACGGTCTCCATCGGCTTGGCGAGGTTGATCGACATGAACCGCCGCGACATCTTGGCGTCGGCCTGCTCCTCGGTGTAGTGCTGTTCGCGCCCGAAGTTCCGCAGGTTCTGTGTGAGCAGTTCGCGGCAGCGCACGCGGCCGCTGTTGTCGTTCAGGTCATTGTGGACGATGTTGGCGTAGTTGGCGTTCACACCCGGGTTCTTGTTGTCCTGGTCCTCCGTGCGATCGCCCTTGTAGTCTTTGTCAAACACGTCGTGGTTGTACACAAGCGCGTCCGTCGCGTCTGGGAAAAACTCCAAGAGGAGCTTCTCCATCTCAGGGTAGAACACGCGCTCCACCTCCGCGGCGTCGTAGAAGTTCTGGCACTTGGACTCGCAGTGCGCCAGCGAAACGCCGAGCTTATCCATGCATTCAGGGCTGTTGGGCGAGAGACCTGGGTAGTACTCCTGCATTCGTCGGGCGTCGCGCATCACCTGCGGAAAATAGAGGCATCGCCGCCCAATGTCCTGCTCTTCCCTGCTCAAGGCTTTTGCTTGGGCCTCGCGCCTCGGGTCCCGCCAGAGTGCGTTGGACGGGACGATGGAGTAGGACGGCCACTCATAGACGGTGTAGCGCAGCGGCAGCGCGAGGCCGCCTTCAGGGGCTGTGATGTTGTTCGCCCGGATATAGTCCAGGCATTCTGCGTAGCTGCGAAACCCGACGCCCCACTTGGTCTTGACAGGGCCGGGGGGAGCCTTGTCGAGCATGTCGATAATCGCCTGCCCCTCCCCCTCAGCAATCAGGCGGAGGGCCGCCTCCATTGCCGCAGCAGTCCCCGCGTCCCCGCCCCGATCGAACGACATGTAGGATAAGCCTCCATTTGCAGCGATGGGTGGTGGCTGGCCTTGTGTGAGTTGGAGGGGGGGCACATAGGCCGACGAAATTGTCTCTGTCGTCGCCGTAACGTGCGTGTTGATAGTCTTGAGCCGGTCCATACATATGCCTCCCGGTTAAAGATGCCCAATCCTGTCATGTAAGACTTGTCTTTGCAAGGGCTTGCCGTTCCTGGTGACACGAAGCTGTCAGCAGCTCACTCTGCCGGCCTGCCCTGCGCCGTCTCCAGATGACGCACAATGGCTTCGGCAAGGGCCGGCGTGATGCCCGGCACCGCGGCGAGTTCCTCACGGCTGGCCGCCCGGACCCGCTTTACGCTGCCAAAATGCCGCAGCAGGGCCTTGCGGCGGCTGGGACCAATCCCCGGGATGGTATCGAGGGAGGAACTCAGCCGTTCTTTGGCGCGCATCTGACGGTGATAGCTGATAGCAAAGCGGTGGGCCTCGTCTCGCACCCGCTGGAGGAGGAACAGCGCGCTGGAGTTCTGCTTGAGGAGAATCGGGTTTTTGCGGCCCGGGACAAAAACCCGTTCGGCAGACCGGGTCACCTCCTCGCCAAACGGGTTGCGCTCGGTCCGCATCTTGGCCAGACCGATCAGATCAACCTGATCGATGGCCAGCTCTTTGAACACCTGGACGGCAACCCCCAGCTGGCCTTTGCCACCGTCAACCATCAACAGGTCGGGCAGGTCCTCGTCGGCCAGGGCGCGCGTGTAACGGCGCGTCAGGACCTCGTACATCATGGCAAAATCATCCGCCCCATCCACCGTTTTAATCCGAAAACGACGGTAGCGACTTTTATCCGGTTCGCCCTCGTCAAACACGACGAGCGAGCCAACCGCCAGCCTGCCCTGGATATTGGAAATATCAAAGCACTCAATGCGCTTTGGGGCGGCCCGCAGCCGCAGGCCGACCCGCAAGCCCTCGAGCGCCCGCTCGCGCTGTTCGTCACCCCGGCGTTTTTCTAAAAAGCTGTGGCGGGCATTCTCAACCGCCATCCTGACCAGGCGCAGCTTTGCGCCCCGCCGGGGACACACAAAAGTGACTTTTTTTCCCTTGCGCTCGCCCAGCAGTTCAGACCGCGCGGCGGCGTCTTCGAGTGGGAGCGGCAACACAATCTCATCGGGCACAAACCGACCGCCCTGATAGAACTGGGTCAGCAGTTCGGACAGGACTTCCTCATCCGGGAACTCGTTGTCGGCGAAGCTGTAGCCGAGGTTGCCGACCAGCTTGCCGGCCCGCACAAAGAGCACTTGGCCTTCAATCAGCCCGCCCTCGCGGTACAGGCCAAACATGTCCTGGTCATTGCCCAGCGGAGCGGCGACCTGCTGTTTTTCGGTGGTCTGCTGAACAGCCCGGAGTTGATCCCGCAGGCGGGCCGCGGCTTCGTAGCGCAGGTCTGCGGCCGCCTCGTTCATGCGGGTCGTCAGTTGGGCTGTAAGCTGGGTATTTTTGCCTTCAAGGAGCAGCAGCGCGCCCTTGAGCTGGCGCTGATATTCGTCCGGCTCGACCGGCAGCGCGCACGGCCCTAAGCAGCGCTTGATCTGGTATTCGAGGCAGGGGCGGGTCCGGTTGCGAAACACCGGGTCTGAGCAAGTCCGCAGGGGAAACACTTTGCGGATGATTTCCAGGGTGTCCTGCACCGCCCGGCTGGAATGAAAAGGCCCTAGATAACGGCTGCCGTCTTTCCTCACTTGGCGGGTCAACAGCATGCGCGGCCAGGCGTCCTGGCTGGTAATTTTGACATGCCAGTAGCCGGTATTGTTCTTGAGCTGGATATTGTAGCGGGGCGTATACTGCTTGATGAGCGTGTCTTCAAGCAGCAGGGCTTCTTTTTCGCTCTGGGTGACCAGGACCTCTACATCGGCCAGCTGGGCCAGCAGGAAACGGATCTGGGGTCGCCCGTCCCCCCCCCGGGCGTATTGCCGGACGCGGGCACGCAGGCTTTTCGCTTTGCCGACATAGATGACCCGGCCGCGCCTGTCTTTGAACAGATACACCCCGGGCCGCGTCGGCAGGGTGGCCAGCTTGGTGGCAAAGTCGGTCGCCGGCTGGGAGTTGGACGATGACGGTGTGGCCTTGGTACCCATGCCTGGTGTTGTTGTCTGTTGGGTCAGAATTGATCCACAATCCGGCGCACTGGGGGCTCCTGCTTCTCCCCTTTTCGCGCCGCAACATCAATGGTATGAAAGCAGGGAGCGCATATCAAGGGAAGCGATGGTGGAGGGCATGGCATGAACCACTGGAAAGCAGTCGCAGGGCTTCTATTTGGCCTCGGCTTCCTGTTCCTGACGGCGTGTCAGGAAGAAAAAGAGCCACCCAAGCCAAAGCCGCCGAGTCCCTTGGCGGCGTGTCGGAGCGAGTGTCGGTCAGCTTCGGAGAAGCTCAACCAGGAATGTATTGACAGACTGCGCGCCCAGGAGGCGTTTGATCGGCTGAGTGAGTGCGGCACCGAGGCCGACGAGTATTCAAATCAGTGCCGGGCCGAGTGCGATGCCAAACATGCAGGGACATGAGCCCCATGCGGTGGGGCGGGTGAGGCCCCGCCCGTGTTCTTACAGCGTCAGGAAGGCCTTCAATCTCTCACAGGTCTTCTCCCCGACCCCAGGGACATTCCTGATATCCTCAAGAGATGTGAACGCGCCGTTCTCGGTGCGGTAGTCAATGATGGCCTGGGCCTTTTTCTCGCCGATATTGGGCAGCGTCTGGAGTTCTTCGGCACAGGCCGTATTGATGTTTATCGTCTCGGCTGGGGCGGCTCAGTCGGCCTTGGGATGGGGCCGCATTTGTTCCCATTGCAGCCGCGGAAGAGGCAGCGGCAGCAATGGGTCTGGCTCACGAATAAGATCACGAATAAGAATATGAATAGGCACCGTGCCGCAGAAGCAGCGGCCGTCCACTTTACAGGACGGATCGTAATTGTACAGGACGTTCACCTGCTGCTCCGGCTGCGCGGACACAGTTGGGGCACCGAGAGCCAGCAGGGTGGTCAGCACCCCGGCCGTGGTCATCATTTTGGTGGTCATTGCTTTTCCTCCTTGTCAGTGTTGGTGGTCCGGTCCAGCCCACGTCAAGTATATCTTAGTGTCAACCCAGATCCTCCCTCCGCCCCTGGTCAAAGTTGACCGTTTCCGGCAAAACCGATACGAAATGGGCACACGTCTTGAGTAAGGAGACCGTATGGCGACACTGATCACAAGCGACTGCATCAACTGCGGAGCCTGCGAGCCTGAGTGTCCCAACACCGCCATCTACCAGGGCGGGGTGGAATGGGAACTCGGGGACACGACATCACCAGCCATCTCTGAAGATATCTTCTATATCGTTCCTCAGAAATGCACCGAATGTGTCGGGTTTTACGAGCAGGAAGCCTGCGCGGCCGTCTGCCCGGTCGATTGCTGCGTCCCCGACCCGGACATTCCAGAGACCGAAGATGTTCTCATTGCGCGTGCCAAAGATCTGCACCCGGACCAGAGCTTTGAGGGTGATTTTCCATCCCGTTTCAAGGTCGGCGGAGCCGAAGTGTCGGCCGCGGCTCCTGCCGAAACCCCCGCCTCACAGATCAACGGCGCGGCCGAACCGACCGCGGCTCCCGCTCCTGTTGCGGCCCCAGCCGCGGTCGCCTCAAAGCCGGCGGCCCCCAAAGCCTCAGTCCCGAAAAAAGAGGTCCGCGAAAAACTCTTTCCCGGCGAGTTGGCCGAGAGCTACGAAGCCGCCCTGTCCCGTATTGCCCCGGCCCGCGCCCCTCTTGGAGTCGGCTCGGCAGTGGCTCTTCTGCAACCGCTGCTCGGTGCGCTGCCCGCTTCGACCAAAAGCTCCCTGGAAGAAGCGCTCGATGACCCGCGCTACTTTAGCGCTGCCTCATCTACGGGCATGAATGTTCTGCTCAACATGATTCTGTATCCCGCCCTGTGTCTGGCCGCCTATACCGCGACGGGCGGCGAGTTGTTCAGCCAGCAGGCCAACGCGAGTATTTTTGTTGGCCTGCTGCTCGCCTCGGGCGAGACCGCAGTCCGCCTGCGTGAGGCTTTGTTCCAAGGCGTGGCAAGCGATGAGGCCAGGTTCCGCGGCGCGCCGTACGGCTTGGCCCTCGCTCCCCTGGCCGCTCCGTTTCTTGGGATGCGGTCCAGGCATTCGCAAGAGCAGGGCGCTATTCCGGTCGAGGGCTATTACAGCAGCGAGTTTGACGAAAAGACAGAACGCTCACGCCGCTATGGCGAGGCGTATAGCGTTGAAGAAGAGAGCAACGCCTACCTGTTGCGCCTGGAGTTTCCGCGCCGTGTGCCGGTCTCTGCCCTCAAGCGAGAGATGGGTATTGGCGATGCAATGCCCGACTATGAGTACGAGCTGTCGTTACAGGGAGATCAGTTTCTGATCAAGGGCACCATGCCCGACCCCGATATCCGCAAATTGGCATCTGTCTCACCCGCTTTTCCGCCCGATTTTACCAAGCGGATTGCGTTTGATCGTCCCATCGCAAGTTTTAAACACCGCTATCGGGACAAAACCCTCGAAGTGATTCTGTTTCAACGCTAGCGGAGCGCAGGGTGAAGACCGTCAGGGATACGGCTCCGCTCCAAGCGGGCGGGGCAGTATCGCTCCGCCCCTGCACTGAGGCAGACCTGCCGGCTATCCTCAATATCGAACGTGCCAGCTATCCGACCGCCTGGACGCGTACCGCTTTTGTCCACGAACTCCACAACCACCACGGGCGTTTTGTGGTGGCTGAACACCAGGGCCGTATTGTCGGCTATGTGTGTAGCTGGCTGATTATCGACGAGGTTCATATCCTCAACATTGCCGTCCAGTCCGACTGTCGCCGCCGCGGGATCGGCCGGGCACTGCTGGGCCAGACCCTGGCCCAAGCCCGGCAGACGGGAGCCCACAGGGCCAATCTCGAGGTCCGCCGCAGCAACCGGGCGGCGATTGGGGTCTATCGGAAATTCGGCTTTGAGACGGTCAGCGTGCGACACAAGTATTACGCCGACGGCGAAGACGGGCTGCTGATGGTGTGTGCGCTCGATCAAATCTGATCACGAGGAGAGCAGCGTCCCCTTTGTCAGCCACACAATCGTTGAAAAAGAAAGACAAACCGCGTAAGCAGGACAACATGCCCCAACGGCGTGTGTTTGTGACGGATGCGTTCGGCGTTCTGCAAGACGCCTGTATCGCCGCAGTCCAAGCTGTCCAGACGGTCCAGCCCCTCATCCCCCTGACTATCCTTGTGCCGCACGATTCCCTGGCCGACCACCTGCGCCAAGCCATTGCCCGGGCTGGACGTGGCCATGTGGGGGTGCGGTTTTTTCGCCTGATTGATTTTGCCCGTGCGTGTGCCGAAGACCGTTTGGATCGACAGGGCTGGCGGCCCCTGCCGCGTCTGGCCGCTCCGTTGATCGTCAAAAATCTGCTCGCCCAGCTCGGCCCTGAGCACCTGTTTGGTGGCTTGGCCGACCAGCCCAGCTTTCCCACCAGCGTGTTGGAAACCCTGGCCGATTGTAAACACGCCGGCGTCACTGCAGACGGCCTGCACACCTTTGTGACTCGGGCAGGACTGAGCGGTGTCTACCGGAAAAAGATCGAAAGTCTTGCCATGCTGTACGGGCAGTACCAGCGGTTTCTCACCGACCGGCGGCTGTACGATGATCAGGATATGCTGGAACAGGCCGCCCTTGAGCTTGAAGCATCACAAAGACGAGAGGAAGACGGGCCGAGGCGTCTTTCGGGCGCTCTGTTTGTGTACGGGTTCTCTGACTTCAGCCCACTCCAGCGGCGTCTGATTGTGGCCGCCCTGCAAGACCGCGACGGCTTGGTTTTCTTTCCCTGGCGGGCGGGCAACGCGTATGCCCATGCGACGCCGACGCTGAGCTGGCTGCGGAGCTTGGGGTTCACCTCTACCCCTCTCGCCCGCTCGGCAGAGTCCGGGCTGTCTCGGCTCCACCGTTCCCTTTTTGAAGAGGTGCCCCAGACCACACCAGACAGGGTTGATGACCGACCCCATGAAGATATCTCTTCGGCCAGCGCCGTCCCCGTTCGTTGCCTGGCAGCGCCGAGTTACAGCCGCGAGGCGCGTGAGATCAGTCGGATGGTGCTGTCTCTTGTCCGCGACCACAGGCTCCGTTTTTCTGAAATTGGGATCGTGCTGCGCGACCCGGCCCGCTACGGTCCGTTGTTGACCGAGACCTTCAAGAATCTGGGCATCCCAAGCTGGCTGTCCGGCGGTCTGCCGCTGCTCCATACCTCGGCCGGCCGAGCCCTGCACCTGCTGTGTCGTATGCTGGTTGAAGACTACGCGCCTGACCGGGTGTTTGAGTTTCTGCGTGTCAGCCAGCCGCCCTACGCCAGCCTGCTGCCGGACGCTATGGTTCAGCACGCCCAGCCCGACCGCTGGCACGCCTTGGTCCAGCAGGCAGGCATTGTCAGCGGCCGCCGGGAGTGGCAACGCGGTCTGGCCCAGCTTGAAAAAGCCTACGAGGCCGAGAAAGGTGCAGACCAGGCCACGGCCGTTCTGCCCATGTTGCAAGCGTGCATGGCCTTTATGCGTGGGCTGTTCGCCGCGGCCGAGCCGCGGCCGAGCCGGCCGAGTTGGCACGCCTGGGCAGACTACAGCTGGCGGCTGTACCGCACCTATAGCGGCACGACGGTG
The DNA here is from genome assembly GCA_965200965.1 of uncultured Binatia bacterium (SeqCode). Taxonomy (GTDB): domain Bacteria; phylum Desulfobacterota; class Binatia; order Bin18; family Bin18; genus JAAXHF01. The sequence goes on along the minus strand of OZ241744.1, from coordinate 2,586,695 downwards.
TATACCGACCACATTGAAGAACTGCTGCTGGATTTGGCCCAGCTTGACCTGAGCGACCAGACGCAGCATCCTCACCGGTCGCAAAGCGCAAGACAGGACGCGCCCACCCCACGCCTTGAAGACTGGGCGAAGGCCGTCAGCCAGGCCCTTGCCACACAGACGGATCGTCTTTCCCCCACCGGTCAGACCAACGGCGTTTTCATCGGTGAGCTGTCCGCGGCTCGGGGCGTCCGTTTTCGAGCCGTCATCATTCCCGGCATGGTTGACGGGGGCTTCCCGCGCAGCGTTCGACAAGACCCGCTGCTGCTCGACGCTGAACGCCAACACCTGGCCGAGACGCTCGGCTGTGAGCTTGCCCAACGCAGTCAGCACACCGAGGAAGAACGTCTGCTGTTCTGTCTGGCTACCCAGAGTGCGGTTGAACACCTCATCCTGAGCTATCCCAGCCACGACCAGGCGAGCGGCCGTCCCCAGCTGCCCTCCTGGTATCTGTTGCGCGTCCTTGAGGCCCTGCGGGGTCAAGTGCAAACCTTTGCCGATCTGGAAGCCTGGTGTCAGCGCGTCCCGCTGACACCAGTGTACGCCGGGTCCGTCCAGCAGGCCCAAGATGCCCTCGAATTCCACTTGGCGACGGTTGAGCAGGCGCTGGCCAGCGGCGATGTGAGTGTCCTGGGCTATCTCCCGCTCGCCTCACCCGCCTTTTCCTACGCCCAGCAGGCGATCGGCCAACGTCTGGACAGTCCACATCTCACCGCCTTTGACGGTCTGCTCAAAGCTCCTGAGGCCAAGCGCAGGCTGCACCAACATCTGTTTCCCTCCGGGGTTTGTGTCTCGCCAAGTGCCCTCGAAACCTACGCCCGGTGTCCCTTTCTCTATTTCCTCAGTCATGTGCTGGGTCTGACTCCGACGGACGATGCTGAGGAGATGGTGGCCCTCAGCCCTCGCCAGCGGGGCCTTCTGCTGCACGCTATTGTGTACGACTTTTTCTCCCAGTTGAAGGCGGCCGGTCAACTGCCCATGCACGGCCAGGACCCTCAGCTTTTGGTCCGGCGGCTGATACCCATTGCTGACCAACACTTTACCCGTTTTGCCGAACTTCAGCCCACCGGCCTGCCTCTGCTATGGGAGCTTGAACAGGAACAGTTGCGGGAAGGCCTGATTCGCCTGGTCCATCAGGAGGCGGCGGACGAATCAGAGTTTGTGCCCCACGCTTTTGAGGTCGCCTTTGGTTCAGCAAAGCCGCAGCGTCCTCACCGCTCGCCAATACGCGACTCGCAGTTTTTCCCTGACCGACCGGTCAGCTTCAGCCTCGAAGACGGGGAGCCTATTTGCTTGCAGGGCAGGATTGATCGGATCGATGTGTCTTCCACTGAGGTAAAAGCCCGGATCATTGACTATAAAACCGGCCACCTGCCACGCGGTCGGTCACAGGCAATCGTGACAAGGCCCACAAGGACATCACGCTTGTTTGCCGCAGGGACCGCCCTGCAACTTCCGCTGTATCTGTTTGCGGCCCGCAGCCTGCGGCCTGACTTGGCGTGGGAATCGGCCAGCTATGTCGGGCTCGGCCAGCGTGTCCATACCGTCACCCCCATGTTTAGCGAAGAAACTTGGCCGGAGTCAGTCCGCGTCCTGCGGTCTCTCCTCACCACTCTGCTGGAGGGAATCCGGTCCGGCTGCTTTTTTCCACACCCCGACACCTGTTATCCGTGCCCTTTTCCCGAGATCTGCGGCAGCCAGGTCGGCAAACGGATGCGACACAAACGCCATGACCCGCGTTGGGCCGTCCTGCACCAGCTCCACACAATCGGCTGACACCGGCACTCGTGATGAGCAACCCAGACAACCAGGACACCACGCGTGCCTGTGACGCTCAGCCGCGCGATCGGGCGGCGAGTGAGCTCGACACCAGCTTCCTGGTAGAAGCCGGGGCGGGCACGGGCAAGACGAGCGTCCTGCTCCAACGCCTGCTCACGGTGATTCGGACCGGTCGGAGCCGCCTGGATCGGATCGCTGCCATCACCTTTACCGAAAAGGCGGCGACCGAACTCCGTATTCGGTTGCGGACCGAGATTGACACCGCCCTGAACACACCGCTCGGCCAGGACGAGCAGCGTAATCTGCTCACCGCGCGTCTTCAACTCGAACGGGCCTCGATTCTGACCGTGCATGCTTTTTGCGCCCTGTTACTCCGCGAGCGGCCCCTGGAGGCGTTGGTCGACCCGAATTTCAGCGTCCTGGACGGGGTTGGCAGGCGGGTCGTCCAGGATCAAACCTGGCGCGACTGGCTGGCCCAAGAGATGGGGTCAAGCCAGGACAGAAAGCCGCAGCGTCCTCACCGCTCGCCAAGAGCAAGACCATACGCATCGTCTTCACATGAGGACGTTGCGGCTTTCCTGAAAACAGCCCTCCGGGCCGGTCTGAGCCTGAGCCATCTGCGGGCCTTGCGTGACTTTGTTGTTGAGCAGCGAGACTGCTTGGCCCTCCTGCCCAAGCCGCTGGCCTCCCCCCTGGCCCAATTCCGGCATAGCTTTCGGCAGTCCATCGGGCGTTTGTCTCAGCTCCGGTCGGCGTGTACAGAGCCGAGCGACCGGGCCTTTGTACGGATGATGGACCTCATCCGGCAAATGCCGGACCGCGACGCTGACCCGCTTTGGGAGCGTCTGCTGTACAGCCGGCTGGAGTTGCCGGAGCGGGTCGGCAACAAAACCCACTGGCAGCCGACCCTCCGTCTGGATGAGGTGCGGCGTTGTTTTGCCGAGTTGCGTGACGCCCACAGCAAGGCGCGTGCGGCCTGGGTGCATAACCACACGCTTGCGCTTGTCCGGTGGCTGAGCGGCTATCTGGCAGTGTATGACGACGCAAAACGCCAGCAGATGTCTCTCGATTTTACCGACCTGCTGCTGTACACCCGAGACCTGCTGGCCAACAATATGGAGGTGCGCCGGTATTTTCAGCAGAAATTCGACTTTCTTCTGGTTGATGAATTCCAGGATACCGATCCCCTCCAGGCCGAAATTATCTTCTTTTTGGCCGAACACACGCCTCGGGCTCACGCCTGGAGCCACGTTATCCTGAAACCCGGCAAGCTTTTTCTGGTCGGCGATCCACACCAGTCCATTTACCGTTTTCGACGTGCCGATCTCGCCGTCTATCATCTCGTCCGGGCCACTATCGAAAGCCAGGGAACGCTGCTGAGCCTGTCAAGCAATTTCCGGACCCGAGCGCCAATTCTGAGCTGGATTAACGAAACGTTTTCTCGCGTGTTTGCGCCCAACACTGCTGAAGATGCCCCCAGCTATCGTCCACTGCTGCCAACCCGCCACGAAGAACAGGAAGAACACAGCACAGACACGGGCCAGACCGCCCAAGGACAGACGGTCATCTCCGTTCCAGTTCCCCCGGACCTGCTGCCGTCCCAGCCGGGGCGTGACGACCTGCGCCGGGCAGAGGCCCAAACCGTGGCCGGCTTCCTCAAACACCGCCTCGGGCAGGGAGACCAGGCGTATGGTGACATTGCCGTGCTGTTCCGTACCTATCGCGCCATGGATGCCTACGAGGAAGCCTTCCAGAGTGCCGCTATCGCATATCAGATTCTCGGCGGGCGTCAGTATATGACTCGGGACGAGGTTGAGGAACTCCGTGTGCTGCTGCGTGTCATCGACAGTCCGGCTGACAGCAACGCCCTGGTAGCGAGCTTACGGTCGTGCCTGTTCGGCTTTTCAGACGAAGCGCTCTTGCACTTCGCCGCTGCCGGGGGAGTCTTTGACTACACCCACGCCCCGCCGGCCGGGCTGCCGGACGCGGACCGCTTTGGAGCGGCTTTTGCGTTGCTGCGCGAGCTGTACGCCCGCTCCCGGCAGTGCAGCCCATCAACGGTGTTGTACGATATCTATCAGACCCATCTCGTGCCCCTGTTTGCCCTCCGCCCCCAGGGGAGCCAGCGAACGGCAAACTTGATCAAACTGATTGAGCTTGCCCAGAGCTTGGCTGACCAGGGCGTTCGCAGCCTGAGCGCCTTCAACCGCTTTCTTGCTCATCACCACCGGGCGACTGAGGAAGGCGAGGCGGCGGTCGCAGAAGAGCATGGACCGGCCGTTCGCTTCCTGACGATTCACAAGGCCAAAGGACTTGAGTTTCCGGTCGTGATTCTTGCCGATGCAATCCTCGCCCCGGGTCGCTCAAGCCGGACCGGTCTGATCGAACGCAGCCACAAACCGCCGTCGCCTCAGGAGGCGGAAGGGGACCGACTTGTCCAGCCCCGGGGGCACCTCGAACTGCGGCTCGGTCCGCAGACCCTGGCCTGGCATACGCTCGGCTGGCGGGAGGCGGAGGCGCGTGAGGGAGCCCGCGAGGAGGCCGAGGAGCGACGCCTGTGGTATGTCGCCGCAACACGGGCGCGCGACCGGCTCATTTTGCCCCTGCTGCCCGAGTTGGAAAGCACCACCGGCCAGAGCCTGTGGCAGGTCTTCAATGCCGCCGAACCCAAGCCGATCATCTCCCCAGACCCCCCACCTCTCCACGCCGCCGGCCGCCCAGCCGCAGGAGGACCGCGGCCCCCCGTCCCGCCCAATCAGTCCGCGTTTGAGCGCTACCAGTCCTGGCAGGCCGATCAACAGGCGATCAGAGAACAGGGCAGACAGCCCCAGACCGTGTATAATGCAGACCACCTCATCGAGAAGAGATCGTCGCTTACCTTAAGCGTCGAGTCTCTGGTCCAGCATACCCAAGATTCTGATCACCCTCGGGATAGAGATGAATCGTCTTCACCTTTCGAGCGGAAGACGAGACGATTCATCTCGCCAGGGGCAGAGCCGCAGTTCGGCCGCGCCGTGCGCATGGCGTTGAAACAGAGCATCAAAACGAGCCACCGCCCAAATGACGGCACGGGGAATCGTGGTAACACACAGGAGATCACGCTTCCCTTTGCTGTCAGCGCCGGCACCCCCCTGCAACGCTTCGTCCGCAACGTCCTGACCGGCCCGCTCCTGAGCAGGGCCCGCGCCGCCCAGGACTGTTTTGCCGACCTGCCCTTCAGCCTGCATTATCAAGCCCCACCCCACACGGACATAGTCCTGAACGGCGTGATCGACCTGGCTTTTGTTGAAAACAAGGCCTGGGTCATTCTTGATCTGAAGACGGATGCTGTTGCGGACGGCCAAGCTGAAAGTCAGGCCGCCCGCTGCCGCTCTGGGCTATACGCCTATGCCCTCGCCCTTGAGCAACTGACCGCCTATCCTGTAAAGGACTTGGCGGTCCTGTTTGTCCGTTCGTCCACAGGTATACACTTTGCCTGGGACGAGCGGGCCCGGGCTGACGCCCAAGCCCTGCTTGCACAAAGGCGAATGTCCACCTGATCGAGAAGAGAGCTTCCTTCACCTTTTGAGATATGAGCCAGACCTTCACGCCCGCTTCGTTTATCGAACAAGACTTTTACCTTAAAGAGTTTTGCGGCAAGAGTCTCTTTTTCAGCCTGCGGGCCGAAGACCTGAGAGACACGGCAGCGGTCAAGGCGATGGCCGAGGTCTGCCAGCAGTTGACGCGTAACGAAACGCGACTGATCGTTCTGATCGAAACGGACGACTCGGACCAACCCGGGCTGGAACTGTTGCGCATCGCTCTGGCCGCCCGGTTCGTCGCGTTGCCGGCCGAGGAAAACAGTGTCTTGGAACACATATGGACAGTTCTCAGAACAACACCGATCTTTGTCGGCCTGTGGCCGGCTCCTCAGAGGCGGACCGTCGGGCCGGTAAAGGCGCATCGTCCCAGGGGAAGACAGGACGATGCATCTTTTGGGCGTCCTGGCGTCGGTGAGCAATCCCCGGCCCAACGTTTAGCCGTTCGTCTCAAGGTCCATAAACTCGTCATCCTTGACCCGAACGGTGGTCTCTGCATCAGAGGAAATCGCGTGTCTTTTATGAATGGGGCCGCGCTGAATAAACTCCTGGACCAATCCCGGGCGGCAGGAACACCGCCTGTCCGCACCGTTCAAGAGAAAGACTTGGGCGTCCTGGCGTCGGTCCGGGCGGCCCTGGAGGGTGGGGTTGCCTCGGTTTCGCTGTGTCGGCCGGCCGATGTGGCGGGAGAACTGTTTACCTATGAAGGGCAGGGGACACTCTTTACCCTGACCGATTACTGCCGGCTAGAGCCGCTGGGATTAGACGACTTTTATGAAGCCGAGCGGCTGATCCGGCGTGGCGAACGCGATGGCGGCCTCAAACCTCGCAGCCACACAGAGACCAGTCAATTGCTGTTCCACGGACACTGTGCCCGTCTCGGAGCGGCCGGCGGAGAGTTGGCCGGGGTCTGTGCCCTGCTGCCCTATCCCAGGAAGAATGCTGCAGAAATCGCGGGGCTGTATACGATTACCCGTTTTCAGGGCGAGGGAATCGGTGGCCGTTTGGTCGGGACGATGCTGGAACAGGCCCGGGCGGCTGGTTTGGGCTATGTGTTTGCCTGTACCTCTCAGGCCGGGGCTCGGCGTTTGTTCGAACGCAGTGGCTTCCGGCGGGTTACGGCCGAACAGGTCCCGGCCGAAAAATGGCGGCACTACGATCCGGCCAGGAAAAAGACCATCGGTGTGTACCGGATAGACATATGATTGTTGGCATTGATATTGGCGGTTCAACAACTGACGCCGTTCTGCTGGAAAAGGCAAGCGTGATCACACAAGAGACCCAAAGGACATCATGCCTGCCCTCTGAACAAACGATCCCGGTTGAAACTCTGGAAACCAGCGACCCGCTGGCAGCCGCGGCCGGGGCTTTGGGCAAACTGCTGAAGAACGCCGGCCGGAAACTGGCCGATATTCAGACGATTGCCATCAGCGGCGGGGGCAGCCACCAGTTAGCCGACGAGATCTTTGGTGTGCTGATAGTGAAGATTCCAGAAATCACCGCGATTGGGGCAGGCGGGAGTAACGTGGCCAGAAAATCGGACGCTCTGGTCCGTTTCCCTTGGCACTGGCACTCCTCTGGTTTCTGTTCGGAAAGAGCAGCTCCTGCACCTGGGCGGCACCGGCATAGGCGGGGGTGCACTGCGCGGCCTCGCCCGCCATTTTCTCGGGATTACCCAGCTGGATACGCTTGAACAACTGGCCGCCCAGGGAGATTTGGCACAGGTTGATCTGACCGTCGGCGACATTGCGGGTGGCCCGGTTGGCATTGTCCCAGCCAAAGCGGTCGCCAGCCACTTTGGAAAACTCCAGACCGACCCCTCTCAAGCCGACAAAGCCGGGCCTCGTCAACATGGTCGCCTGGATTACCTTTACCCTGAGTATGTTTGCGGCTCAGACCCGTCAGCCCAAACACATCGTGTTTACCGGGAAACTGACCCGACTGGAGGCCTTCAGAAAACGGCTTGCGGCTCTCACGCCCCGGCGTAGGGTGGACTTCAGCATCCCTCCTCTGAGTATGCCACCGCTATTGGTGCGGCCCGAACCGTGGGCATGACTTCGCGTCCATAAGTCGATCGCTCCTCCCATGCCGCCACCAAGAAATCGAGAAGGATGTGTCTCTTGACTTCTCGGTCAAGCATTTTTAAGATGCGGGGAACTTTACATCCCAGACCAGGATGTAAAGCTTGGCTGGGGAGCCTCCCTGACAAATTTGCACGGTTCAGGCAAAAATATTCCACGGGCACGCTCTGTGCCCCCTGTCTTCGCCCGGACTCGCACCGGAGCCGTTCATCCGTACTGTGCCGCCCACTCACACCCACAGGGATAGGGATTCTATGGACAAACGCAAAGAAGCCGACAGGAAAAAGCCGACTCCCGCGGCAAATCTTTCTGTTCCGAAAGCCGCACCAGCAGAAGACATTGACAGCGTCATGTCCATTCTTGGGGAAATAGACGTTGAAGCGGCCGATGTGCTTGACGACGAGAATAGCATCAGCATTGATATTCCCAAACGGGAAGAGAACGACTGGGAGGAAGAGGCGGCTCCGGTTGAAGAGCCGCACATCGCAGACACCTCCGACCCGGTTCGCATGTATCTCCAGGAGATGGGCAATATCCCGCTGCTGAGTCGTGAAGAAGAGGTGGCGATTGCCAAAGAAATTGAGGCCGGCGAAAAACGCATCAAGCAGGAAGTCTTTTCATCGCCCCTGGCCCTGCGCTATGTCCTCTCCCTGGGCGAAAAGCTCAGACAAGAAGACATCGAGCCCCGCTATATCTTTGGCGACGACGAGGTTGAGGCGACCGGCAAAGAAGACCGGCGGATTGCGCTGTTTCTCAGCAAAATGACCTCGCTGAAACGGATCGCCGGGGAGATGCACAAGCTGGAGACGCTCAAGCGCAGGCGGCTGCCAGCCAAAGAACGGCAAAAGGCGATCAAAAAAGCGGGCGAGGTGAGAGAAAAAACACAGCTCGCCCTGGAAAGTATCCCCTTTGGGCGGCACCACATCGGTGTCATTGCAGCCAAGCTCAAAGAGGTAGGTGAACTGATAGAAGAGTCCCAGCGGGCGGTCCGTTTTCAAGAAGAAATTGTCCACCGCAAATCCCCCGAGATCGTGTCTCTGGCTCGGGGTCTGAAGTCCGGAGTGCAGCGGGTGGGCAGACGGTCCGGGGAACTGAGCAAAACCCAGATCCAGAAAATCCAGAACGCCAGTCAGGTCATCCACACTGCGTGCCGAAAGATCCAGAAAATCGAAGCCGAGCTGAGCATCAGCAGCGAGGACTTGCACAGCTCGCTCTACAGCATCGCTCGCGGCGAAGCCCAGGCCCAAGAGGGCAAACGGCGTTTAATTGAGGCCAACCTGCGTCTGGTTGTCAGTATTGCCAAACGCTATGTCAACCGCGGGCTGGGCTTCCTGGACCTCGTCCAAGAGGGGAATATCGGTCTGATGCGGGCGGTGGAAAAATTCGAGTATCAACGCGGCTACAAATTCTCGACCTATGCCACTTGGTGGATTCGACAGTCGGTCAGTCGCGCGATTGCCGACCAGGCCCGCACGATCCGTATTCCTGTCCATATGATTGAAACGATCAACAAGGTGCTCCGCACCTCACGCTATCTTGTCCAACAGCTCGGGCGCGAACCCTCACCTGAGGAAATCGCCGCCCAGATGGAGGTCCCGGCCGACAAGGTGCGTAAAGTCCTCAAAATTGTGAAAGAGCCGGTGTCCCTGGAAACCCCGATTGGCGATGACGAAGAGAGCTCGCTGGGCGATTTTGTTGAGGATCGCCAAACCTTGTCTCCGGCCGATGCCGCAATGGCGCTGAGTCTCGAAGAGCAAACCCGCAAGGTGCTCGCCACCCTCACCCCTCGTGAAGAGCAGATTCTGCGTATGCGCTTCGGCATTGACGAAAAAACCGATTATACGCTCGAAGAAGTCGGCCAACGCTTTGCCGTCACCCGTGAGCGCATCCGTCAGATTGAGGCCAAGGCGCTGCGGAAATTACGCAGTGAGAAACGGGCCAAAAGCATCGAAGCGTTTAGTAACGGCTAGCGCGGGAATCCTGCAATCAAGCAATCCTGCTCAGAGGAGGATATGTGAGTCAGAAAAATCTGGAAAAGCAGCTGAAAAAATGGCGTGAAGACCGTGCCCGCAAAGCGTCACCACAAGCCCCCGCCTACCGCCGTACCCTGCGCGTCAACGGCCAAGACGTTATTGTCATCAAACGGGGCCAAAGACGCCTCGTCTCCTCTTCCTGAGCAGGACGATGCTCGTGTTTTCCCACCCCGGACTGTCCTGACGGGGAGACTACCTGTGAGACCTTTTCGCTGAGACACCCCGCTGCGGTGTCTCTAGCCGTCAAGAACACAGTCTTTGACCGCTTGACAGAAGTCGGTGGTTGAGGATGAGCCACCCTGGTCGGGGGTGAGGACCTTACCCTCGGCATACACACGGGCAATAGCCGCCTCAAGACCAGCCGCGGCATCCTGCCAGCCAAGATATTCCAGCATCAGTGCGGCCGACAGCAGGGTTGCGGTCGGGTTAATAACATTGCGGCCGGCAATATCCGGGGCTGTTCCGTGGGCGGACTCAAAATAGGCGTAGTCCTGTCCATAACAGCCGCTGGGCGCTAAACCAAGACCGCCAATCGTTCCGGCAGCCGCGTCCGAGAGCAGGTCACCGTACAGATTTGGCATCACCACCACGTCAAATTGACTCGGGTTCGCCACCAGACGGTGAGCAAAATCGTCAACAAGGTACTGGTTATACTCAATATCGGGATATGCTTTGGCCGTTTCTTCAGCCACCTGTCGGAACAAGCCGTCGCTGGTGCGCAGCATATTATACTTGCTGGTACAGGTGACCAGGCCGCGGCCGCCACGCGCTTTGCGCTTGCGGGCCAACTCACAGGCAAAGTGGACGACCCGTTGGGTAGCGTGGACGGTGATCACCTTGATGGCGAATGTACCGGCGGGCGTTGTATCGAGGGGTTTTCTTGTCAAATAGCTAGTCACACTCGTCTCAGGCAGAGCTGACAGCATGCCAAGGTCGCCCTCAATCCCCATATACAGGTCTTCGAGGTTTTCACGCACAATGACCAAGTCTATGCCCTCGGGCTGTTTCAACGGGCTGAGGAAACCGGGCAGCCAACGGCTTGGGCGCACATTGGCATAGGTCTGCTTGCCCCAGCGCAGATAGCTGATCCCACCGGTCGTGCCGTTTGTCGAACCGAACAGGGTCGTGTCAGACTGATCAATCGCTCGGCACAATGCCTGGTGAAAATCTCGTCGGGAACCGTACTGTCTGACCCCTTCTTGTCCGATTGGAAATTCGGTGAACTCCATATCGAGGGCCAGGCTTTTCAGTATATCGAGCGTTGGTGCCATGGCCTCTGGGGCGGCGTCATCGCCGGGAATAATGACTACGCGCTTCGGCATCGGATTGCCCTCCTTCGAGACCCATCGTCCCAAGCTTTTGCTCAGGAAGACAAGATGAGTCGCATGGTGCGATAGTTGCGCCCCGGGGCCACTTTGCCCAGAACGACCGGTGCCCGAGCGCCTGTTGCGCCCCGCACATTCGACGCTATGCCGTGGAGCGTTGCATACGCCAGCACCGCGAATGCCAGCGCCTCAAGGGCCTGACTGTCAAATCCGAGTTCTTCCGAGGGCCGCACACGGATGTGCAGTAGCGCCTCGGCCAGCCACTCACCCAGCACCGGGTTGAGGCTTCCGCCACCGGTCAGCACAATCTCATCCAGCGTGCCCGGCAAAGACGAGTCGTCCGCTCTTTCTCTGTGCGAACGGTCAGGACGAGTCGTCTTTCGGCACACAAAGTTGCGGTAGGCGCGGGCCATGCTTTCGACCGTCAGCGCGGTGGCTGTCGCAACCTGATCTTCGGCAGTCAGCCCTGAAGCCCGGCTGAGGAAGTGTCGGATATACGGCTCACCAAACTCCTCGCGGCCGGTGGATTTGGGCGGCCGGCGTCGAAAATATGGGTGGCGCAAGAGTTCGGCCAAGAGGGCCTTGTGGACCCTGCCCCGGCGAGCCATACGCCCCCCTTTGTCGTACAGCTTTTTTCCCCCGCTGACCGCCTGAACCACCCCATCAATGACCATATTGCCGGGGCCGGTATCAAAGGCCAGGACGCCGTCGAGCGCGTGGTGGGCGGGCAAATAGGTTAGGTTGGCGATGCCGCCGATATTGTGGACGGCGACCGACCGCCGGGGCTGGTGAAACAAGGCGTGGTGGACATAGGGGACGAGGGGCGCGCCCTCTCCGCCCATTGCCAGATCGGCGGGCCGAAAATCGGCCACCGTGGTGATACCCGTCCGGGCGGCAATGACGGCCGGCTCACCGATTTGGAGGGTAGAGCCGGGGCTTGGGCGCTGACGGGGCTGATGGTAGATCGTATGCCCGTGTGAACCGATCGCCATCACGCGGTCGCAGGCGATATGGGCTGCCTGACACAGCTTGAGCGCGGCTTTGGCAAACAGTTCGCCCAGCAGCACATTGACCTGGGCGACCTCACCGGCCTGAACCGCAGCGCCCTGACTGAGCCGCAATAAACGCTCACGCACTGGGCGCGTATACGGAAAAGCGCGAAAGGCCCGCTGACGAACCTGAAAACGGTCAGGACGGTTCGTCTTTGAGTTGATATCAACCAGCGCGGCGTCAATCCCGTCGTGCGAGGTGCCGGACATCAGGCCAATGAGGGTGTGGGTCGTCATGGGGAAGCTCGGGAAAGACGCGCGAAGCCGGAGTCAGTTGCTCAGATCAAACTGAAAGACCGCGTCCAGACCTTTTGCGGCCGACTTGTTGAACTTATCAGCCGCGCCATCAATGGCCTGCCGGACCGAGGCAATCTCTGGATCATCCGAGCCACGGGGTGTAAACAGCCCTTGCAGCCGCATGGCCAAGCCCATATCTCCTGTGATTTTGAGCTTGCCGCTCATAAAGGCCATCTGCTCGTTCAATTTCCCGTTTATCATATCCAGGTAATCGCTCTCCTTCATGGAAATTGTGATATTGGGCGAAGCGTGCGCACCGGTTTGCACCTCAATGGCCTCATTGGCGACACGAAAGTGAAATTGCGTGGCCATGCGGACTCCTCCTTCGGAACAATAAAGTTGCCCAAGGCTAGCACACTCTGTGTTGCCTGGAAAAGAGGAGCTCTGGCCAAAGTCCCGACTTGGTGGGATTGTGTCGGCGCACAGGAACGGCAATATGGAAGGGTCGGGTGACAGTCCGGCCGAGGAGACGCACAGGACAGGAGGATGCAATGACACGACTTGACCTGCGACGCAACGTTTTGCTGCTTTGCAGTGTGAGCCTCACACTCGGCTTGGCCGGCTGGGCTGTGAGTTCGGTCCAAGAGTCCGGCCCCAGCCGGGCAGATCTCGAGGCGCGCGCCTCAGAGTCGATTGTCGAAATTACGACGATTGGCCGAAAAAGCGGCAAGCCGCGCACTATCCCTATCTGGTTTGTTTATGAGGCCGGCCGCTTTCACATCCAGGCCGGCAACGACGGCAAGACCGCCTGGTATCGAAACCTGAAGAAAAATAATCAGATAGGTTTGAAGATTGGAGACCTTGCTTTTGCTGGCAAGGCCCGATTCATAGACGATCCAGCAGAAACGGAACGAATCCATGAGATGTTCCGTGGTAAGTACCTGAGAGCACGTCTTGCTGCTTGGGTGGGGTCCCAAGTCGGGCACGGCCGTGTGGTCGAAATTGAACTGCCATTCTAAATAGAGTTATCTGTTTTCGGATAGTCAGGTTTGACGACGGCCGCCGAATCCGCTACCATCCTCCGGTCCTGTAATGCTGCTAGGAGGGAAACCGATGTTCAAAATTGGGGAGAAGGTCGTCTATCCTAGTCATGGTGTAGGGGTGATTGAAGGGATGCGGGCGAAGAGCATATCTGGCCATGAGCAGAAATTCTATGTGTTGCGGATTCTCGAGACTGACATGACTATCATGATACCGACCACCAACGTTGCAGCGGCAGGACTCCGGCCGGTCATCAGCAAAGAAATGGTCGGGAAAGTCTATCGCATCCTGCGCACAAAAAAAGTCGCGGTCGATCAACAGACCTGGAACCGTCGGTATCGAGAGTATACCGACATGATCAAAACCGGCTCGGTGTTGGAAATTGCCAAGGTGCTGCGCGACCTGTTTGTGATCAAAGCCGACAAAGAGCTGTCGTTTGGGGAGCGGAAAATGCTCGACACGGCCCAGAGCCTGCTCGTCAAAGAGTTGTCCATAGCCAGTGCCCACACCGAAGAGAAAATTATGGATGATCTGAGAACCATCTTCGCCCATTGAGGCGCAGAATCTGAAATTTAAGAGAACGGAGAAGGAAAACTGCGATAGTAAGAAATTTTCCGGTGGATAAACTCGAAGGGATACATGGCGCAAGGGCAACCCAGGTCGCTCATGACGATGCCTGTGAGGTCTTGAAAACCGTAGAGCAAGGTCTCCCCATCGGAGAGAATCCTGCTTACCTGTCCCGTCAGATTATCACCTATATCGGGAACAAGAGGGCACTGCTTGGTCAGATTGGCAGAGCACTGACACGGGTCAAGAAACGGCTGGGCAAAGACAGGCTGCGCGTGTTTGACGCTTTCAGCGGCTCGGGGATAGTATCCCGCTTTGTGAAAGCGCACACGTCTCTGCTCATCAGCAACGATCTTGAAGAGTATGCTGCCGTCATTGGACGCTGTTATCTCCGCAACCGGAGTACGGTCAATTTTTCACGCCTCGCCGTGCTCGTAGAGGAGTTGAACACGCGAGTCACTCAGGATTTTCCCCAGGGGTTTATCCAGGAGTTATATGCGCCGAGCGACGAGACGAACATCTCAAGGGAAGAGCGGGTGTTTTATACGATTGACAATGCGCGGCGGCTGGATAACTACCGGCGGCTCATTGACGCAACCCCGCCCGATGTCCACGATATGCTTTTAGCCTCACTTTTGAACAAGGCGTCGGTCCATGCCAATACTGCCGGTATATTCAAAGGCTTTTACAAAAATCGCCACAGCGGTATAGGGCAATATGGAGGGACATCAGCGGATGCGCTGAAGCGCATCAGGGGGAAGATAGAACTTGAAATGCCCGTTCTGAGCAGTTTTGAGTGCGAGTACGCTGTTCATCGGAGCGACGCCAACACGGTCGCCAAGCACCTGACAGGGCTGGATTTGGTGTATATTGATCCGCCGTATAATCAGCATCCGTATGGCTCAAACTATTTCATGCTCAATCTGCTGGTTCGCTATCAACGCCCGTTACACCTGAGTCATGTATCTGGCATCCCGACAGACTGGCGGCGTTCCGGGTATAATGTCCGCGCAAAGTCCTTGCCTCTATTGAAGCAGCTTCTGGAGACGCTTGACACTCGCTTTCTCCTCGTCTCCTTCAACAACGAAGGATTCATCAAACCCGATGAAATGCGGACGATGCTGAAGAATATCGGCACGGTAGAAATTTTTGAAATCCCCTATAACACGTTTCGAGGAAGCCGTAATCTACGCCAGCGGTCAGTACATGTGACTGAGCAGCTCTTTCTCGTCGAGAAGAGGTGACAACGGGCATGGCACGAAAAACCCAATTGCGAAGTCAACGCACTGGCACCGTAATTAATACTACTGCCAAGAGTCAGGAAACGGACTTAATAGTAGCGCTCTCTAACGTAGCCAAGTACCTTGATGAAAAGTTCCAAAGCATCAAATTTGTTCACGATAAGTCGTGGTATCTTCGTGACATCGTTCGTGAGCTTCAGTATAGCCACAGTGGCGGCGGGGTCAATTTCCACCATCACTCCGACACCAGCTTTATACGCCCGGATGGCGGTTTCCTCTATATCCGGGGCAAACAGGGCGACAATCTGGTCTTCCCAATTCTGATTTCGGAAGTGAAGAATCAAGGGACGAATGATTTACGCGCGAAGGAAGGATTAGGGAGACAGGCGCGTGGCAACGCCATTGAGCGTCTTGGCAAGAACCTGATAGGGTTGCGAACAGCTCTCATGCGGGAGAGCATCTTCCCATTCGTTTGTTTTGGCTACGGGTGCGATTTTGAAGAGGGATCGTCAGTCTTGGATCGCGTATCTACAATGGCAATGTTTGGCGAACTGAATAAAACACATCTCCACAATCTTGAGGACGGAAAATTCAACAGGGGAAGTTTCTATTTCCGAGAGAGACAATGGACAGTCGCCGAAATGACTACGATTATGAAGGATATTGCTGAACGATCAATCCTTTACTATTTTTCCAAATACGGGAAGAAACATTTTCAACAGTAGTCCTGGCGGATGCACGTCAACGCAGTTATTGTCGCGGCCGGGAAGGGCGAACGCCTGGGGACGCGCGTCCCCAAGCCATTTCTGCCGGTGTGTGGCGTTCCTCTCCTGGTGCATACGCTGCGCAGCTTTGACCAAGCCCACCTGCTGTCTACCCTGGTCGTGGTCATTGCACCTGAGTGCGAACAACTGTGTCGTGAGTTGCTCCAAGTCCACGGACCGTTTCGGTGTGACATACGCCTGGCACACGGTGGCCCCCAACGCCAAGACTCGGTCCGTCTTGGCCTCGCCGCGCTTGATGCGGGGTGTGATATCGTAGTGATTCACGACGCCGCCCGTCCATTTATCAGCCCGCCCGTCATTCATACCAGCATTCGGGTTGCCGACCAAGTCGGGGCAGCATTGGTGGCGGAGCCAGTGGCCGACACGCTCAAACGGGCTGAAAAGATGAATCGTTCTGACCTGAGGGTGGCGGAGACGCTGCCACGCCAAGACGTATGGCTGGCTCAGACCCCGCAGACCTTTCGCGTTGAACTGATAAGAGACGCCCACCAATGTGCCTTGGCCGAAGCGATTCACGCCACCGACGACGCCTCGCTCGTTGAAAAAACTGGTGGGACAGTCCAGATTGTGCCCGGAGAGCGGCGGAATTTTAAAATTACCACTCCAGACGACCTGCGCCTGGCCACATTGCTTTTGAGATAACCCTCTGCTGAGAGGAGGAGCGGCATGAAGCGAGCCTTGAAGACGGCGATTTCTCCAACCCGAGCGGAAGACTACACCGAGTGGTATCAGCAGGTCATTCGGGCTGCCGACCTGGCCGAAACCTCAGCGGTCCGGGGCTGTATGGTCATTAAGCCGTGGGGCTATAGCCTGTGGGAGAACATCCAGCGGGTCTTAGACGGTATGTTCAAGGCTACCGGCCATCAAAACGCCTACTTTCCGCTCTTTATTCCGCTCAGCTTTCTGCAAAAAGAAGCCGAGCACGTCGAAGGCTTTGCCAAAGAATGCGCGGTGGTGACCCACCATCGGCTGGAGGCCGGACCGGACGGCCACCTCGTCCCATCAGGGGAGTTGACTGAGCCTCTGGTTGTCCGCCCCACCTCTGAAACTATTATTGGGGCGACATTTGCCAAGTGGGTCCAGTCCTACCGTGATCTGCCGCTGCTGATCAATCAGTGGGCCAACGTTGTGCGCTGGGAGATGCGGCCGCGTATTTTTCTGCGTACCGCGGAATTCCTGTGGCAGGAGGGCCACACCGTCCACGCCACCGCGCAGGAAGCCCAACAAGAGACCGCCCGGATGCTTGACGTGTACGCCGATTTTGCCGAGCGGTACATGGCGATGCCGGTCATCAAGGGCGAGAAGACGCAGAGCGAGCGCTTCCCCGGCGCAGTGGCCACCTATTCTATTGAGGCCATGATGCAGGACCGCAAGGCACTCCAGGCCGGCACCTCACATTTTTTAGGCCAGAATTTCGCCCGGTCGTCTGAAATTCGATTCTCCGACACCAGCGGCCAGGAAACCTACGCCTGGACCACCTCGTGGGGAGTATCAACCCGCCTCATCGGTGGCTTGATCATGACCCATAGTGACGATAACGGCTTGGTCCTGCCGCCCAGACTGGCCCCCCGCCATGTCGTTATTCTGCCCCTGCTGCGCAAGGAGAATCGGGCCGAGATTCTGGCCTACTGCGAGGGTCTGGCCTGGGAACTGCGGACCTTGCGCTACGATGACCAGCCCCTCGGGGTCGAACTTGATGTGCGGGACGCCCCGGGTGGAGAAAAGGTCTGGTCGTGGATTAAAAAAGGCGTGCCCATCCGCCTTGAGGTCGGCCAGCGTGAACTGGAAAATGACGCGGTTTTTGTCGGTCGCCGCGACCGACCGCAGTCGGAGCGCTTCAGCCAGTCGCGGGTCGAGTTTGTGGCAACGCTGATATCCCAACTCGACAACATTCAGCACACGCTGTTCGATCGAGCCCGCAGCTTTCGGGATCAGCATACGCACCGCATTGACTCCAAGGTCGACCTGTACGACTTCTTCACTCCAAAGACAGATCGTCCTCGCCGTTCGTCAGGAGGAAGACAGGACGATGCGTCTTCGCAGCGGCGGGACAAACCAGAGATTCACGCTGGCTTTGCCCTCAGCCATTGGAACGGGCAACCCGAGGTAGAAGAGACGCTCAAAAACGATCTGAACGTCACCATCCGGTGTCTTCCGCTGGGTGCCCCGGAAGAGGAGGGCGTGTGCGTGCTGAGCGGTCAGCCGAGCCGGCGGCGGGTCATTTTTGCCAAGGCGTATTAGCACTTCAGCGTAAAAGATGAATTGCCTTAACAGCTTGATCAGGAAAACAAGACGATCAGTATTGAGGGAGAATACCATGCCGCGCCGCCGGATCTATCTCATGCGCCACGGGGAAACCCTCTATCAAAAGACGGATCGTCCTCACCGTTCGCCAGGAGGAAGACAGGACGATGCGTCTTCGCAGACCACCAACGAGAGCGCGATCGGCAACGGGGCACTGACCGAGCGCGGGCGGGAGCAGATCGCCACCGCGGCCCTGCTGTTTCGCGCCGTCCGGCTCGATCGCATCTATTCCAGCCCGCTGTCGCGTGCCCACGAAACGGCCCAGATTATTGCCGACGAGACGGGCCTTGAAGTCAGCCTCGATCCAGACCTGACAGAGATCACGCCAAGTGATGCACTGACCGCAGCACAAAGCCTGACCGATATTTTCCGGTCCGTGCATCGGTTCTTCACCAGTCCGACCACCGGCTGGGACGATCGGTATCTGGGCGGCGAGAGTTTCCGCCAAGTCCGGGAACGCGGGGAGCGGTTTCTGCGTACAGTCCTGGCCCAGGCCGACTGGCGGACGTTGCTCGTCGTCGCCCACGGCGGCAGCAATAACGCCCTGCTGGCTTCGGCTCTGGGTATCAACGACGGGCGGGTGTTCAACATTGATCAGGACTTTGGCTGCATCAATATCATCGACTTTGTCGCTGAGCAGCCCATGTTAAGGCTGGCCAACTTCACCCTGTACGACCAACTCAAGGTCAAGCTGTGGGACCACAGCCTCGATATCATCCTCAATTTACTGCGCGAGCGGGGGATGGTTGCGAAAGACCGTTTAACATAATCCCCATTCTCCGTGACGAAAACAGCACCGAGTATTTTTCTTCAAATTTTTCTTGACAAAAGCCCAAGCTTCGCCTATATGGTTTGCGCAAACTATTTCGAGGAGGGTAACACCTCAGTACAAAGCCCTGTCAAGCCCCCCCACTGGATACGGTTCAGTACCAATACAGGTTATCACCAGGGTCATTTTATTGCTTTTTGATCTTCCCCCATAGTCTACGCAAACTATTTCAGGAAGGGTATACTGTGAGCGTTCAACTCGTCGTTCTTGGTCTTCTGTCTGAGCAACCGTACCACGGCTATGAACTGCGCCAAGAGGTCGAACGGCGGCTGTACGCGACGTATATCAACCTGAGCGGAGGGTCGCTGTACTACAACCTCGGCCAACTCGAACGTTCTGGATATGTGGAGAAAGCCTGGGCCGAACAGAAGGGGCGTTACCCGACGCGGCAGATTTACCAGATCACAGCGGCCGGCTGCGAGTATCTCCAGACCGAGTTGCGCCGCCTGCTGTTTGATACCGAGGGCCGAGAGAAGGTGTTTGACCCCCTCAACGCGGCCCTGGCCTTTGGGCATTTCATCAGGCCCACCGAACTGCGCGAAGCCCTGAACACCCACCTCAAATGGGCCCAAAAACGGCTGGCCTGGATTGTCGAACAGCGAAGCTACTGGACAACCCAAAGGAAGGTCACCCCCACCCAGGCCAAAATTATTGAACACGGCTTGGTTCACCATAAAGCCGAGATCGACTGGCTTGAACGATTTCTGCACGAGATCGACGTGCAAAACAGCTTCGTTGACCCAGGAAGGGAGGACGATGCGTCTTTCTCAGCCGAAGAGGAAGACCTGGGTCGGTGACACAAAAGGAGGACAGCAGATGGAAGGTCTAAGCGTAATGGATATGATTCACCAGGGGTGGTATGTCAGCTACCCGCTGATCGTCATGTCGGTGGTATGTATTACCATCATCCTGGAACGGCTGTGGGCGCTGGGCGGGATCATGACGAAAACCCTGCATCTGGCCAGAGACTTGGTGAGCCCGCTGCAGCAGGGTGATTTCAATGCCGCCTTACAGACCAGCCAGAAGCAGAACAAAGGGCCTGCTGGGCGGGTGTTCCACGAGATTATCGATCGCCAGCAGGACGAGTCTGCTGAGCAGTTGTCAGCCCTGTCCGAAGAACGGCGTCTTGAAGAGGCCGAAGGGCTCAAGGGCGCAATCTGGATTCTCGCTACCACCGGTGTCAGCGCGCCGTTTATCGGCCTGCTGGGTACGGTCATTGGGATTATCAAGTCCTTCCAGAATATGGCGGTCGAGGGCAGCGGTGGGTTTACTGTTGTGGCCGGCGGTATTTCTGAGGCCCTGGTGGCTACAGCGTTGGGCTTGGCGGTCGCGATTGTTGCGGTTATCTTCTATAATTACTTCAATACCAAGCTGGAACGTATTGATACGGCCATGACGATTGGTTCCGATCGCATCATTGACGCGATCCGCACCGGCAGGAAAGAAGCGCCCCAGGCCTCCTAAAGACGATTCGTCTTTCTGGGGGGAAGGAGACACACGCATGGCAATGAGCGGTCCAAAGAAGAGGGGCGGGCGTGATGAGGTTATGTCCGAGATCAACATCACCCCGCTAACCGATATCTTTCTCGTCCTGCTGATTATCTTTATGGTGACCAGTGTGGCGATGGTTCAGTCGGGGGCCACAATTGATCTGCCACGGGTCCAGGAAACCGAGTCCGAGCCGCGCCAGATCATCGTCACGGTGACGCCCCAGAAAGAAATTTTTGTCAATAACCAGCCGGTTGCTCTGGCGGAATTGGAGCTGTATCTCCGGCCCATTATCGAGGCGATGCAGGATGTCCCGGTCGTCCTTGAGGGCGACCAATCGGTCATTCTGGGCGAAGCCGTCAAAATTCTGTCCGCGGCCCAGCGGGCCGGTGCGACCCAGATCGCCATCGCCGCCCAGCAGGGGGCGGGCTAGAGACGCCCGCGCTGAGGGAAGCGAGAAGAAAAGGGAGCGATCGCATGGCTTCTATCGAAAAAAACAACACACCGCCTGAAGACCTGTGGCTTTCCAGAAGCCGGTTCGGCAGCAACGCACGCTGGTTTGCCGTCTCCACCGTCGCCCACCTGCTGCTGCTGTCGGTGTTTGCTACGACCGCCGTGACCGTGATGCAGAAAAACCAGGCGCTCATCAAAGTAGCCGCCCTGCCGGCGTCCCAAGACCCGGCCGCGCAGGCAGACGAACAGGACCCGGACGACTGGGAGGGCGAGCCGTCTCTGCGAGACCTGCCCGGGGCCTTGTCCATGGATATGCTGCCGCATAAAAGGGTCAGGAAATGGGCCGAGGGCCCGCCGCCTCTGGCCGGCCGTGTCGCAGCCATCAAGCCGACCGCCATGCCGATTGTGAGTAACGCATTCAGTCCGGTCACGATTCAGATGAGCCGCACCTCTGACGATCTCAAGGGTCTGACCACCCAGATCACCAACCTGAGCGGCTCGGTCAGCGGTGTGCTCGGTGGTGACTTCGGCGACCGCGTCGGCGGTCTCCGTCGGACCGGGATTGATGTCGCCCTCGTCGTTGACGCGACCGACAGCATGCAGTTTGTGATTGAGTCGGTCCGAGAGCGACTCAGCAATATGATCGGATCCCTGCAAACTATGGTCGATACCACACGGGTCGGCATTGTTGCCTATCGGGACCGGGGCGAGGAGTTCGTCACCCGCTGGGTTGACTTCAGCTTCTCAACCTCGAAGCTCCAGAGCTTTCTGGCCAACCTCGAAGCCGGTGGCGGGGGCGACTGGCCCGAGGCCGTGTACGAGGGTGTTGATGTGGCGATTCACGATTTCAGTTGGCGCAAGAAATCGCGGCGGATTGTGGTCATCGTGTCGGGCTCTTCTCCGCACCCCGAATCGGTCAGCAATATCCTGAACTTGGCCCAGAGCTTCCGGGCCGGGGGCGGCTATGTGAGCGTCATAGACTTGGCCGAAAAGATGCACGAAGACTTTGAGCGGGCCCTGTGGAAACAGAACGCACATCTGACCCGGATCGCTTTCAAACCGTCCCCGCTGCCCGGTTTCTACCAGGAGTTTCGTGACACCATGGCCTCCATCGCCAGAGCCGGCGGAGGGGAGTTCATTCCGCTGACCGACGAGAAACGGCTGACCAAGCAGATCATCGTGCTGACTTTTGGCACTCGGTGGGAAACGGAAATGGAACGCTTCCTGCGAGACCTGAGCTAAAAGACTCATCGTCTTGTCTTCACTGAGCAAGATGTGAGGACGATGAGGAGAAGCACACCATAGAGGAGAGGGAGCGTGCGACGCATCATTGTCATAACTTGTCTTTTGGCCCTGGCGTCCGGTCTGACAGATCCCGGGTCAAGCGGTGCGGCGACGATCTCAGACTTGTCGTCGCGTGCTGTCCAGGCAAAAAATCGCGCCAACGAGTTGAAGAACACCGGCAAGGACGGACAGCTTGACGCCATCGCCGTCATCGGGCCGCTGGTCATGGAGTTTGTGGCCGCCTCTGATCTGGCCAGCGCAGTCAAGACCAAGCGCTCAACCGTGCGGCAGATTTATACCGACCTGAACGCGCCTCTGCACGCCATCTACAAGGCCAACACCGACGCTATGGAGCGCTGGATGCAAGACATCATGGCCGTTGACGACGACCTTGAGGCGCTGTACGAAGAGGCCCGCTGGAGAGACGCCCAGGATGTGGCTGCCCGATCGTTGTATTTTCTGAACTGGCTCAACTATATCGGCTCCTTTGTGCATGAGGGCAAGCGGCAAACCCAAATGCTCAAAGACGCGATTAACGGCTTCTCCGAGTTTGCCTCCGGGCCGGCGTCCAACGTCAAACGCGAAACCCTGTTCGGCCGCGCCCTGAGCGAGCGGGAACTGGGCGAGTATGACTGGGCGATCAGAGACTTTGAGGCGCTATTGCAAGATCGGGCAACCAGCCCCAGCATGCGTACCAAGGTCCGCAACGCGCTGAAAGAGACCCGCCGGCTGGCCAGGAGCGGCCGCCGGCCCCGCCAAGGTCCCACGGCTGAGGACCTGCTCGAACAACAGTTGGCCGAAGCCACCGGCCTGTTTGAGCGCAGCCAGCAAGAACGGGGCAAGCAGCGCAACAAGACGCGTGAGCGGGCAATCGGCCTGGTATTGGGGGTCAAAGAATCCCAAGACGCCGACGACTCGTGGAAGAACAGGGCCGATACGCTGCTGGCCAAAGAACTCAACGAAGACGAAAAGCTGACCCTCAACCCTTACCTGCCGTGGAACAACGCGGCGACCTTTATTCGGCAAGGCCGGCACGCCAAGGCCATTCCGCTGCTGCGGACGGTTCTGGAGTCAGATGACCCCCGCGCCCAGCGCTACAAGCAGGACGCCCAGTATTATCTCGGCGACGCCCTGGTGAGGACTGGCAGGCTGCGCCAAGCGATAACCGCCCTCGACAGCTACCTGGGTGGCAAGCCGTCCAAAAATGTGATCAACGCTGCCTACCTGCGTTTCAAGGCCGCCGAGACCTTGTTTGCCCGCTCACAGAATCAGGCCAACGGTCGCCTGTATGTGGATTCGGCCAGAGACCTGATCAGGCGCGATACCAAAAACCGCTCAAAAGCTCTGCACGAGGCACACTTTCGACTCGGTGAGTACCATCACGGGCAGGAAAACTATCTCGAAGCCGTCAATGCCTATCGGCAGGTGCGCGGTAATATCGAATTTCGCTTCCGGGCCGATTTTGCCACCCTCCAGAGCTACTTTTCGATCTACGAACACAAGACGAATAGCCCTGACCAGTCACAAGACGATGCAGCGTTGCGCCAAGAAGCACCGGCCAAAGACCCGGGCATCAGTCTCGACGAGCTCAAACAGCGAATCGCCGATACCCTCGTCTCCTTTGAGCGGAGCAGCGCTGCGTTTGAGCAGCAGAATCCCAAGGGCAAAAAACGCGAAAATCTCAGGAACTACCGCGGCCGGGTCAAGTTCATGCATGCAGTTCTGCTCAGCGAAGATATCGATGCCAACGCCGTCCAGATCGCCGACCTGCTGCACGACTTCGAGCAGCAGTATCCGGTCCACAAAGATGCCTTTGAAACCGTCGCCCGCGTCCGGCTGATTACCCTGGAGAAAGCCGGCCGGTTCAAAGAACTGGAAAAAAACGTAGAGGCCATCTTCGCCAACTATAACGGCGACAAGCGTCTTGAGTTGCTCAAAGCCCTTGACCAGGTCTTAGTCCGGGATATTCGGACCCTGACAAAGCAGATGAATCGTCCTGAGCTTTCGAGCGGAAGACCAGACGATTCCCCTGGAGAAAACCTCCAGGCCGCCAAGCGCACCCTGGTCCGCCTGTACAGCGATAAAATTGCCCGCCAGGACTTTGCCGCCGACGAATCCCAGGACAAGTTCAAATACGAACTGGCCCAACTCTACCTGGACGTCAAAGACTACGACCGGGCCGCGGCCCTGTATACCGAACTCCAGGACGGGGCCTATTCGTTGGTCTCGCTGGCCGGCCTCGCCCACATCGCCGAGGTCAACGACGACAAACAGCAAGCGCTGGCTTACTGGGAAGAAATGCTCCAGGATTCACAGGTCGGAGACCCGATCTGGTTTCGTGGCTCGTATGAAGTCGCCGTCCTCAACGCCTCACTCGGCAACGCCCAGGCCGGCTGTCGTACCGCCCGCGGCACCCGGGCCATGCTGAACCGGCTGGGAGACCCGCAGCTCAAAAAACAGATCCAGGACTTTGTCACCAAGAATTGTGAAGTCTGACAAAGACGAGCCGTCCTCACCGCTCGCCAAGCGGAAAACAGGCGAGGCGTCTGTACAGCAAGGGCGAAAGGCCATCACGATTTTACCAACAGACCAGGGAGTCTGGTTTTTTCTGGCCAAAGGCGGCGTGGTCCTGCTCATCATCGCCGCTCTGTCAGTCGTAGCCCTTGCCATTGTGCTGGCGAAACTCTGGTCCCTGTGGCGGTTTCGGAAGCACCTCAACGCCCTCAACCAGCGTATTGAACCCCAGTTGGCCGAGGGCAATATCTCAATCGCCCTTGGCGTCTGTCGTGAATACACCAGCCCGCTCAGCCGGCTGTTTGAAGCCGCCATTGTGTACCGTGAGCACGGCCGCGGCGAGTTGACCCGGCGTCTCGAACGTCTCGGTGGCGATGTCGTTGCCGGTCTGGAGTCCTATCTGAGCGTCCTGGCGGCGGTGGTCGGGGTCGCGCCGATGCTGGGCTTTCTGGGCACAATCATCGGTCTGATCCGCGCCTTTATGAGTTGGGAGGTCATGGGCGATCAGATTACCATTAACATCCTGGCCGGCGGTATCTACGAAGCCATGATCACCACCGCGGCCGGCCTGAGTGTGACCATTCCATACTATCTGCTCTATCATCACCTCACCAGCCGGGTCCGACACCTGACCCGGCTGACCGAAGAGTACACCGAGACCCTGGTCGATATCCTCACCCGGTCCCAGGAGCCGCTGAGCCATGCAGTTTAGCAAGCACGCACCGCCCAAGCTGAGCCTCGACTCAATAGCCCTGACCGACATCATCATGAACATGTTCATCTTCTTCTTCATCACCTTCAGCTTTCTTGCCACATTCAGTCAGAGCAGAGAGGGCCGGGTTGATGTCAGCCTCCCCAAGGCGTCCTCAGCCGCCTCTCAACAGGAACAGAAACGCCTGACCGTGAGCTTGGCCAAAGGTGGTGGCCTGTTTCTGAACGACCAAGAGACCAGCCTTGAGCAGCTTCAGGACGTGTTCCAGGCCGAGCGGGAAAAGGGCGGCAAGATTACCCTGGTAGTCCGCGCCGACCAGGAAGTCCAGCACGGGCGGGTGGTGAGCGTGATGGACCTGGCCCGGACCGAGGGTCTGCACCGCCTGGCCATCGCCACCCTCAAATGACGCCACGCCCACAACGATGGGGAAGAATGCCCGGCTGGCGGCGACGCGCACCACATCCTGCCCCCCAATCATCTTGGCAAGAGCGCAATGTGGCCGTTCTCGCCCACCGGCTGGCCGGCGTCCGCACTATGCGGCCCGGCATCGTGCATGAGCAGGTCTCGGCCTACAACCACATCGTCGTCCGCCGCACCCGCCGCCAACTCCTGCTGTGCTATCGCCACCCACACAGCCGGCTCGAAGAAGTCCAGTCACGGCTTGACCCTACTAGCCCTCTGGCCCTGCCCTCGGCCTATACCCAGGCCATGCTCCTGGCTCTGGTCTGGCAGCCCCATCCCCGGCGTATTCTGCTCATCGGTCTGGGCGGCGGACGCCTGCAAATGACGCTCCACCACTACCTGGAGCGGACGACCCTGCACACCGTTGAGCTTGATCCGCTGGTTGTTGAGATAGCCGAACGCTTCTTTGGTCTTGTCCAGGACAGCCGTCAGCGGATTATCGTCCAGGACGGCTGGGACTATCTGCGCCGGACTGCCGGCCGGCCATCCTATGACCTGATCCTGCTTGACGCCTACCGTGCCCAAGGCATTCCAGCCCACCTGAGCACCCGGAAGTTTTACGCCGAATGCCGAACCTGCCTCGCCCCGGGCGGCGTGCTTGCCACCAACCTGCACTCAGGCGTCCCCGCCTATCCCGCGGCCCGAACTACCTTTGCTGCGGCCTGGCCGCACACGGTCGTGTTTCGCGTGTTTGGCGGCAATGTCGTGATCGTCGGCAGTGATCTCGCGCTTGACGAGTCCGCCTTCTCCAGCCGCCTCGCCGAGGTCGAGCGCTGCTTCCTCGGTCGGATTCCCCTCGCCCGGCTGGCCCACAGCCGCGACCTCCAAGCACACGACGGGAAGACCGGGCGGGTCTTGCACGACGCCGGCCAGAGGAACACCGCTTCCTCCATTGACTTTCGCTAAGTGTTCTGATGTGCAAGGGGTTTCCGGCGAAGGAGGACGGCGTGGAAAACGGCAAAATCTGGATGGACGGCGAGTTTGTCGCCTGGCACGAGGCCAATGTGCATGTGCTCACCCATACCCTCCACTACGGCGTCGGCGTGTTTGAGGGCATCCGGTGCTACGCCGGTGAGGACGGCCGTTCAGCAGTCTTCCGTCTTGCCGAGCATATTGAGCGACTCTTTGACTCAGCCCATATTCTGGCTCTCACCATTCCGTTTACGCCTGAGCAGATCACCCAAGCCTGTGTCGAAACCGTCCGGGTCAATGGCCTCAAAGAGTGTTATATCCGACCGCTGGTGTTTGTCGGTGAGGGCGACCGTGGGCTGCACGCCCGAAGCAACCCCATTCGGGTGGCGATTGCCGCCTGGGCGTGGGGTGCCTACCTGGGCGAAGAGGGTCTGAAAAATGGGATTCGGGTCAAAACATCGTCCTTTCAGCGCTTTCACGTCAATACCCTGATGACCAAGGCCAAAGCAGTCGGGACCTATCTGAACGCCATCCTGGCCGGCCAGGAAGTCTGGGCCTTGGGCTATGACGAAGCCCTGCTGCTCGATACCGACGGTCATGTAGCCGAAGGGGCGGGCGAGAATATCTTTGTGGTGCGCAAGGGAAAAATCAGCACCCCGCCCCTCTCGACCTCGCTGCTGCCCGGCATTACCCGCGATACCGTGATCACCCTGCTGCGTGACGGCGGCTATGATCTGTCCGAAGAACCGCTGACCCGGGACGCTATCTATCTGGCCGACGAAGCATTCTTCACCGGCACGGCCGCAGAGGTGACGCCCATCCGTGAACTCGACGACCGGCCCATCCGCGGCGAGACCCCCGGAGCAGTGACCCGTTTTCTCCAACAACGCTTCTTTGCCCTGACCAGGGGAACGGACAGCAGCTATACGCACTGGCTGACCCATGTGTAGGCGGGTCGGGTTCTTCTGCGGTGTGATCCCTGATGTCTTCCCTCCGTCACCTGTGGTTTGATAGCCGCCATCTGTCTGGCTTGGCCGAACTCGAAGCGCTGCCGTTCGAGGCGCGCGAGACGATTCTGAGCACCGGAGACCGGCTGGCCGAAGTGTCGCTGGCCCTGGCCCAAGCCTTTTGTCGGCAAGCTCCGATCGCCTGGCTGGTGTTTGGCGCGGAGAACTTCGGACGCTGGGCGGCAATTGGCGAAGACCTGGCCGGGCACGAGCCGGCCTCACGCGACGGTGCGCTCGCCTATTTTGCGATTCCACCCGACTCGGTCCGGCGGCGCGGTCTCGAACGGGCCGAAGAATGGGTCGCTGTTGGGCGCGACGTTCTCCGGGTCTCGCGTCGCCTTGGGACGCAGTTCTTTCAAGCCTCGGCCCCGCTTTTTGACCAGCTGCCG
The DNA here is from genome assembly GCA_965200965.1 of uncultured Binatia bacterium (SeqCode). Taxonomy (GTDB): domain Bacteria; phylum Desulfobacterota; class Binatia; order Bin18; family Bin18; genus JAAXHF01. Next base: position 2,558,586 of record OZ241744.1, on the reverse strand, counting down.
GTCCCCTTTGGGCTACGCCTGCGCGCCTGGGCCGAGCAGGGCCGGCTGTTGTTGGGCTGCAACGGCTGGAAGGGCGAGTTTCTGGCCGTGTCCTACTTCTCGTCGGCCGCGGCCGCTCTGCCAGTTCTGAGTCCCGAGGAAATAGCGGCTTGGGCAAAACTCGGCGTCCTGGTCCAAGAATCTGGGTCAAAGATGTTCTATACCCGTCTGCCCGACGGTTTCATAGCCTTGAGTCAGTCCCAACGCCTGGCGTTTCTGCTCTCCGTCCAACAGGCCGCCGACCGGTCTGCCCCGGCGGCGACAGAGATTTTTTTTGGCCTGCCGCCGACCCTGGCGAGTCTCAGTCCAGCCCTGCGGTCTTTTTATCTGTTCGCCCTGGCCCCGGTGATTTGTTCAGACCCGCATACGGTCCCCGGCCTGCTGCCTCTGCTGGGACCGGTGGCCAAGACCATTGACTTGGCCGGGCAGCCAGCCCTGCAACACAGCCTGCTCGGCTTGGCCAATACCTTTCCGGCCGCCATCCCGCGGCTGATTCGGACCTTGCCCCGGGTCTGTGAAGAAACCAGTGACGCCGGTCTCCAGGAGTGGCTGGCAACAGGCGCACGCATTGCCGCCGACAACCCCGAGGCCGGGGTGGCCTATTTTGCCCTGGAGTCACGCACCAGCTTTCAGGTCCTGCGCCAAGCATCGGCGGGCATTGATCTTGAAGAGGTCCAGGAACTGCTGCGCAAATACATCCAGATGCTGACCGGCACCCCGGTCGGCATTCGACGCCAGGAGTTTTTCTCCTACCCGCCCGTGCTTGAAGAAGCCCCGAGCGAAGAGCTGACCCTGCCGGGCCGGGTTGAGATGTTTGAGACCTGGGACGAAAACTTTCGGCTGTTTCGCGCCCTGGCCGCTCAGCAGGCCGGCCGCCGCGAGTTCGGCACCTACCAGTTCTCACTCAGCCGGCTGTGGTCAGACCTGCCGGCCGCGGTCCGCCGCATCATGCGCGACGACGCGGCTCCGGAAGGACGGAATGTGTCATCAGATCGAACGGAAGGCGAGACGTTCCGTCCTCTGGGCGGCTTGGCCGAGTATTTTCGCTGCTTTGTCCATCCCGACATTGTTGAAGCGCTGTTTGTGCTGACCGAGACCCAACGTATTCAAGCCCGCTTGGCCGCGGCGTATCGGGGTCTGAGCGCAGATGTGGCGTGGCTGAACGCCTTGTCTCTGCCCTCGCTGCTGCCAGAAACCCTGGTCTCCCTGAAATCGTTGTGGTCAGATCTGCCGGCCGCGGCAGACCTGCAGCAGTCGGTGTACGACTCGGCCCTGACCGCGGCCACGCTCTACCTGCGGCTTCTGTCCTCACTGGCCACCGCCCGCCCCAACCCGGACGAGGCTGCGGACTTTGGCCCCCTCGTCTTTGACAAACTGAGCGGTGACGCTCTGATTGACCCGGACATGGATAATAACGACAGTCCGCCGCCGGCCCAAGCGCCGCCCGAGATACCCGAGTTACAGCTAGAAGACGAAATGGAGGAGGACACGGGCGGCAGCCCCCTGTCAGCCGAAGAACTCAAAGCCTTGATCGAGGCCGGCCTTGAGCTCCAGATTCGTCAGGGCAAACAGGACAGGCTCACCCCCCAAGGGCTGTACGCCAGCGATTTGAACGGAAAACTGCCGGGCCAGAGCGAAATGAAGCACACCGCCGTGGGAAATGACGCGGCGCGTGCCGGCGGTCAGCGCCGCGTCGGGCACCAGGAAGACCTGAGCTTTTACTATGACGAGTGGGACTATCAGATCGCCGACTACCGGACCCGCTGGTGTCGGCTGCGAGAGATCGTGCTGGCCGGCGACGCCGGCGAGTTTTTTTCTCGGACGCTCAGCGACTACACGGCCCTGACCCCGGCCATCAAACACGAGTTCCAACGCATCCGACCGGAACAGTACCGGCTGGTGCGCGGCCTTGAAGACGGCCACGAGTTTGACCTCAACGCCGCAGTCACCGCGGCCGTTGACAGGCGCGCCGGCTGCCCCCCCTCGGCCAAGCTGTACACCGAACGCCGGCAGACCGAACGCGACGTGGCCGCCCTCTTTCTGCTCGACATGAGCGCCTCAACCGACGAGCCGCTCGTCCCGCCTGCGCGCGACTACAGCGACGAAGAAGCTGATGACTGGCCGAGGCACGACCCGCCCCCGGCCCAGCCCAAACCGCGCCGCATTATTGATGTCACCAAAGAGACCCTGGTACTGATGGCTGAGGCGCTTGAAGAGATCGGCGATTCCTACGCCATCTATGGTTTCTCAGGCCAGGGCCGGGACAACATCGAGTTCTACCACGTCAAGTCGTTTGTCGAGGCCCTGTCGCCGACCGTCAAAGGGCGCATCGGGGCCATCGAACCCAAGCGCTCAACCCGGATGGGACCCGCGGTGCGACATGCCTTGGAAAAGCTCAAAAATATGGCCTGCCGGGTCAAGCTGCTGATCCTGCTGAGCGACGGCTTTCCCCAAGACATGGACTACGGCCCGGACCGGCGCTCTACGACCTATGGCATTCGGGATACAATGGTGGCCCTGCGCGAAGCCGAAAAGGCCGGCGTGCTGACCTTCTGTCTGACGGTTGATAAAGCCGGCCACGATTATCTGCGCGAAATGTGTGAACCGTCGCGCTACCTGGTGCTTGACGATGTGGCCTCGCTGCCGACCGAGCTGCCCAAAGTCTATCAGCGGGTGGGATTGAGAAAGCAGCCTGGATAGCGCGCAGGACACTGAGAGGAGAGACGTATGGATATACAGAACACCGTTGCTGTTGTGACCGGGGGCGGCTCCGGACTCGGCGAGGGCACGAGCCGCGCCCTGACGGCCAGAGGGTCCAAGGTCGCCATCCTTGACCTTGGCCGTTCACGCGGGGCAGAGCTCGCCCATGAGTTGGGCGAGAGCGCGAGGTTTCTTGAGGCCGACGTGACCGACGAAGACCAGACCGCAGCGGCCATTGACAAGACGGTCGCCGCCTTTGGCACCATCCACGCGCTCATCAACTGCGCAGGTATTGCGACCGCCGGCCGGACCCTGGGCAAAAGACGGAACGTGTCACCAGATCGAACGGAAGGTGACACGTTCCGTCCTCAAGGCACGCCCCTGGCTCTCGGGCCGTTCAGACGCACAATCGAGGTCAACCTGATCGGAACCTTCAATACCATCCGGCTGGCCGCCGCCCAGATGGCCAAAAACGAGCCGACCGCGGACGGCGAACGGGGCGTGATCATCAACACCGCCTCGGTTGCCGCCTTCGACGGCCAGATCGGACAGGCGGCCTACTCGGCCTCAAAAGGCGGGGTGGTGGGCATGACCTTGCCGATTGCCCGTGACTTGGCCCGGGACGGCATCCGCTGCTGTACAATTGCGCCGGGGATCTTTGAAACCCCGATGCTGATGGATTTGCCCGAAGTGGCCCGCCAGTCCCTCGGTGCCAGTATTCCGTTTCCCCAGCGCCTAGGCACGCCGGCCGAATACGCCGCGCTGGCCTGTCATATCGTGGAAAACGTGATGTTGAACGGAGAGACCATCCGTCTCGACGGCGCGATTCGGATGGCACCACAGTAACAGCACCGCGTGTACAAGCGCAAAGACGCCCTCTATCACAAGGCCAAGCAGGCCGGCTATCGCTCACGGGCCGCCTATAAGCTGCGCGAACTCAGCCACGACTTTGGTCTGCTGCGGCCTGGCCAGCGGGTCATTGATCTCGGTGCCTGGCCCGGCGGCTGGCTCCAGGTGGCGGCTGAGCGAGTCGGCCCCCGGGGCAAGGTCATCGGCATTGACCTGGTACCCATTGACCCCCTCAAAGTAGACAATGTGATTGTGGTCCAGGGCGACGCCACCGACCCGGACCAACAACGCCGGTTACTCGTCCTGCTTGGCCGACCGGCCGATATGCTGCTGTCTGATATGGCCCCAAAGCTGAGCGGCGTCCGTGAGCGTGACGAGGCGCGTGTCCAGGAACTCAGCCGGGCCGCCCTCGCCTGCGCCACCGGCCTGCTCAGACCGGGCGGTGCCCTGCTGCTCAAAGCGTTTATGGACAGCAACCATAGGGCTTTGCTGGCAGACCTGCGTACCCGCTTTGCCACGGTCAGGACGACGAAACCCCAGGCCACGCGCAAAAGCTCGGCAGAAACCTATCTTATCGCAAGGGGACTGCGCTGCTGATGCCCAAGGTGGACGCCCTGATCAGAAAGAGAGCAGCGTTCGCCTTGCCGGCGTGTCGTGCTAAGACATGTCTCAAGAGACCGATGACCGCTCTCTGGCTGAGAACATCCCCGCTGTGAAGGAGGCCGCTATGGCTCAAAGACCAATCGCACCACCCGCTCGCCAAGAGGAAGACAGGCCGAAAGGAGTGAACGTGTCGCCGTCATGTCGCTCTGATGACACGTTCACTCCTCGGTGTCTTTGCGGCACTAAGTCGGTCCTGACCATTTCTCATATGTACGGCAGCGGCGGGAACCGTATCGCCCGTGCCCTCGGCCAGCGTTTGGGCTGGACCGTGTGGGAAAAAGAAATCGTTCGTAAAATCGCCAGCCAGTACAAGGTGTCGGAAGAGTATGTGGACGCCAAGGACGAACGGGTCGATTCCTTTATTGAGCGCATGGTCGGGCTGTTCGGCATGGGTGGCTTTGAATCGGCCTACGACATTCCACCGCCGCTGTGGCTCAACGACGCTCAGCTCGTCCGCATGACCCGGTCGCTGATTGAAGAGGTGGCCGAGGGCGGACAGGCGATTATTGTTGGCCGGGGCGGCAATTATGTGCTGGCCGGGCAGCCCGCCGCCCTGCACATCTTTCTCACCGCCCCGCTCCAGGCGCGTATTGAGCGGGTGATGGAAATTGAGAGCCTGTCGGGTGACGAAGCCGCGCAACGGATCGCCGGCATGGACCGGCTGCGCGGCGACTATGTTCACACCTTCTACCACGGGGACTGGCGTGACCCGAGCCGCTATCACCTGCTGATCGATGCGAGCGTGTGGGGGGAATCGGGGGCGGCGGGTTTAATTTTGCAAGCGCTCGAGCGCTCAGCGTCCTGAGTTGGGTTTGTTGCCGAGCGGCAAAAAGACCCGCATCGTCGTTCCTTGGTCGAGCTGGCTCTCGATATGAAAAAATCCGCCGTGGGCCTGCACAATATGTTTGACAATCGACAGGCCGAGGCCGGTCCCGCCCAGTTCGCGTGAGCGAGCCTTATCAACCCGGTAAAAGCGCTGGGTGAGGCGTGGAATATCGGCTGCGCGAATGCCGCAGCCGGTATCGACAACCGCCACCTCCAGCCAGCCCGTGCTGTCAAAGTGGGCGAGGACGGAACGTGTCATCAGATTGACATGACGGCGACACGTTCCGTCCTCGCTGAGTTCTTGTGGATTCAGATGATGCTCAGCATCCGCGGTCGGGTCTGGGGTTTCCGCCAGGACGGGCCGGTCGCCAGGAGGAAGACAGGACGCACGCGCGGAGACCGTCACCCGCCCGCCCGAGGGGGTATATTTGACGGCGTTGTCAACTAGGTTCAGCAAGACTTGGTGGAGCCGGTCGGCGTCGCCACACAGCAAGGGGAGGGAGGCCGGCAGCGCAGCGTTCAGCCGCACCTGACCGCTGGCGGCCTTGTCTTTGACCAGCTCGAACACCTCGTCAAGCAGGTGGCTGAACACGATGGTGTCGCGGCGCAGTTCGGTTTTGCCCCGCTCAAGATCGGACAGGGTTAAGAGGTCGTCAATCAGCCGGCTGAGACGCTCGGAGTGACGGTCGATAATGGCCAGAAAGCGTGTTGCAACAGGGGGGTCGTTGAGTACGCCGTTCAGCAGGGTCTCGGCATAGCCCTTGATGGCGGTCAGCGGCGTGCGCAGCTCGTGCGAGACATTGGCCACAAAGTCGGCCCGCACGGCTTCGAGCTGTTTGAGTTCGGTCAGATCGTGCAGAGCCAGAATGACCCCCGGTTTCAAAGCCATACCTGAGACCTTCATCTGAATGGTGCTGACCGCCAGCAAGCGGGGCTGCTCTCCCTCTATCTCGATCTCCTGGGTCAGGGCCTCGGCCCCGGCCGGGCTGTCAAGCACGGCCCGGGCCATGTCGTGGAGAACGGGATGCCGGGAAAGTTCCAACAGGGGTCTGGCCTGGAAGTCGGCTTCTTCAGACAGGCCCAAGAGAGCGTGGGCGGCACGGTTGGAGAAGCGGATGCGGCTGTTGGCGTCCAACACGATGACGCCTTCGGTCATGCTCTGGAGCACTACTTCGAGATCGTGGCGCGCATCGTGTACACATCGCAACCGCTCGTGCTGGGCGTGGAGAAACTGGCACAGGCTGTCTTCGACCGCGCCGAGTTCATCAAGGACGGAATGTGTCGCCTTCCGTTCGATCCGATGATATGTTCCGTCTTGCGTGGCGGCGGGCGGCGGGCTATGTTCTGGGGCGAGTGTAATGAGAGCCTGGAAGTCGGCTAGGCGTCTGGCTAGGCGTCGGCTCAGGCGGACTGCGCCCAGCGGTGCGGCCAGTCCCAGCCCCAGCCCAACATACCACAGCCAGGCCGGGCGGCTCTGGGCGGGCAGGGCAAAGAAACCCGTCAGGCCCAGCAGACCCAGGCAGGCGAGGATCGGCCAAGCGATAATGGCGGCACTCAGTCGGGAAAAGCTGGGGGAGAAATGCGCGATCGGCGGATCGGTCTTAGTCGTTTTCCAGGGCATCGGGATTAAACTTGTAGCCGACCCCGCGCACGGTCAGGAGTAAGGTCGGCTTGGTGTCATCGCGTTCAATGCGTTGACGCAGCCGCCGGATGTGGACATCGACCGTGCGGGGCTCGACATACACGTCATGGCCCCACACCCGGTCGAGAATCTGGCTGCGACCAAAGACGCGGCGCGGGTTGCGCACAAAGAACTTCAACAGATCAAACTCACGCAGGCCCAGTTCCACCGGCTCGTCATCGCGGCTGACCTCGTGGGTGTCAAAATCGATCCGCAGCCAGCCTTTTTCATACGATTCGTGGGGCTGCTCGTTCGGCTGGCCGTATGAGCGGCGGATAATCGCTTTGACCCGGGCGACCAACTCGCGCGGGCTGAACGGCTTGGTGACATAGTCGTCGGCACCCATCTCCAGACCCAGGACCCTATCAAGCTCGGCGGCGCGGGCGGTCAGAATCAGGATCGGCACCGGGGCGGTGTCCTCTTGGGCGCGCAGCAGACGGCACACCTCCAGCCCGGATAAGCCCGGCAACATCAGGTCAAGAATGATGAGCGCCGGCCGCTCGGTGTCCGCTAGACGCAGGCCGTGCTCGCCATCGCTGGCGTCTACAACTCTAAAGCCCTCGGCCTCCAGATTGTAGCGGACCAGGCTGCGGATATCTTCTTCGTCTTCAACGATCAGGATTTTGCGTGGAGCGTCTGACATGTCCCACTCAGGCGGAGCACTACAGCGAGACCGAGCTTGGCACCGGCGAGATATGCCGAATATTCTTGCCCTTGGCCATGTAGACGACCATCTCTCCGATGTTGGTGGCGTGGTCGGCGATCCGTTCCAGGTACTTTGCCAGGAACAGGATACGGGCGGAACGGATGACGGTTCCAGGCTCTTCCGCCATACGGCTCAACAGACGGGTAAATACCTCGGCCGTTTGCTGATCGATGAAATCGTCGCGTTGACACACATCGAGGGCCAGCTCGGTATCCTCGCGGACAAAGGCGTCGAGGCTGTCGCGCAACATGGACCGCGCCCACTCGGCCATACGCGGCAGGTCCACATAGGGGCGCAGGGGCGGCTCTTTGTTCAGTTCCAGGGTCCGTTCGCAGACGTTTTGGGCGATATCGCCGATCCGTTCCAGGTCGGTCGCAATTTTCATGCTGGTCATGATGAAGCGCAGATCGCGCGCCGCCGGCTGATGGAGTGCCAGCAGGCGGGTACACGCCTCATCAATCGTCACGTCCAGATAGTTGACCATGTGGTCCCGCGTAATCGTCTGTTTGGCTAACTCGGAATTGCGCTCGGTGAGTGAGATCATTGCGTCACCGATCTGTTTTTCGACCAGCCCGCCCATCTCCAACACCTTGGCCCGCAGCTGTTGCAACTCTTCCTCGTACTGTCGGTCGGTGTGTAATGGCATAGACACCTCACATCAAAGAGGACATCGTGAGCACCTTCGTCTAGCCGAACCGGCCAGTCACATAGTCCTCGGTCTCTTTTTTCTCCGGGGTGGTGAAAAGTTTATCGGTCGGGCCGAACTCAATCAGCCGGCCCAGATACATGAAGGCGGTGTAGTCGGACACGCGGGCCGCCTGCTGCATATTATGGGTGACGATGACAATCGTGTAGTCTTGTTTGAGCTGGTGGATGAGTTCTTCGATTTTTGTGGTGGCGATCGGGTCGAGGGCCGAGCAGGGTTCGTCCATCAGTACCACCTCAGGCTCAACCGCAATAGTCCGGGCGATGCACAGGCGTTGGTGCTGGCCGCCCGACAGGGCGAGGGCGTTGTCGGACAGGCGGTCTTTGACCTCCTCCCACAGGGCGGCGTCCTTGAGGCTTTTCTCTACAATGTCGTCCAGGCGCGATTTCTGTCTGATCCCCAGGATGCGCGGCCCGTAGGCGACATTTTCGTAGATCGTTTTGGGGAAGGGGTTGGGCTTTTGAAACACCATGCCGACCTTTTTGCGCAGTGCGGTGACATCAAGGCCGGGGCCGAGTATTTCGGTTCCGCCAATCGTGATGCTGCCGCTGATCCTGACCCCATCAACCAGGTCGTTCAGCCGGTTGAGGCAGCGCAGCAGGGTCGATTTGCCACACCCCGACGGACCGATGTAGGCGGTCACTTTCTCCCGTTCGATATCCATGTCGATATTGTACAGGGCCGGCTTGTTGCCGTAGTGCAGGCAGAGGTCCCGGATATGGATTTCCACGAGCGCGTCTTCGGTCAGCGTGGTCGGCGCTTTCCCGTTGCCGCGCTCAGCCGGACGCGGGACAGGGTGGACGGCGTGGGTCGTGCTCAGGAGGTCTTTGTCCATACGCGTGTGCCTCTCTTTCAGAAGGTGCCAAAGCGGAGCTTGCTGCGCAGCCGGTTGCGGACCATGATGGCGACCAGATTGAGGGCAATCACAATGCCGATCAGCAACAGCGTTGTCATAAAGACCATCGGTTTGGCGGCCTCGACGTTGGGCGACTGAAAACCGACATCGTAGATGTGAAAGCCGAGATGCATGAACTTTCTGTCCAGATGAAAAAACGGCCAGTGGCCGTCAAGGGGCAGATTGGGGGCCAGCTTGACCACCCCGGTGATCATCAGCGGGGCGACTTCTCCGGCCCCGCGCGCCATAGCCAGGATAGCCCCGGTCAGGATGCCGGGCAAGGCACCGGGAATAACGATCTTGCGCAGGGTTTCCCACTTGGTCGCGCCCAGGGCCAGCGAGCCTTCGCGCCATTCGCGCGGGATGGCCGAGAGGGACTCTTCGGTGGCAACGATGACGACCGGCACGGTCAGCAGGGCCAGGGTCAGCGAGGCCCACAGAATCCCGCCCGTGCCATAGGTCGGCGTCGGCAGGGCTTCTTCGTAGAACAGGGCGTCAATAGACCCGCCGAGCAGATAGATGAAAAAGCCCAGGCCGAACACCCCGAACACGATGGAGGGCACGCCGGCCAGGTTATTGACCGCAATCCGCACGGCGCGGACCAGCGGGCCTTGTCTGGCGTATTCGCCCAGGTACAGGGCCGCCACCACCCCGAAGGGGACGACGACGAGGCTCATGATGATGACCATCATCACCGTGCCGAAGATGGCCGGGAAGACGCCGCCCTCGGTATTGGACTCGCGGGGGTCTTCCCAGAAGAACTCCCAGAATCTGCTCGCGTACAGCCCCAGTTTCTCGTCCCAACTCATCTGGTTGGGCAGAAAGGCCCGAACGACCTGGGCCAGCGGCATGCTTTTGTGTTTGCCGCCGGCGACCTGCACGCTGATCTCATAGCGGGCGTTTTCCTGATACAGGGCAGTCAGCCGCTCGACGACCTCCTCGTAGCGTTGCTGCCAGCCGGCCATCTCGTGTTCGAGCGGACGGATCAACTGGGCCGCCCGCTGGGGGTCGGCTTCGCGCAACTGAATACCCCGAATGCGCAGCCGCAGCTTTTCTATTTCGTAGTTGATATCACCGACTTCCTGACGTTCGATACGCTCGATCTGGTGGCGGGCGGCTTCTGTCTGGGGGTGGAGTTCCTGAAAAGTCTGCCAGCTCTGGGCGAAGCCTTCGGCCACCACTTGGCCGTCAAGACTGACCGAACGGAGAAAACCGAACAGCGGTCCCCACTCCAGGCGCTCAAAGTAGACCGCCTCGGCGGGATAGATGCGGTCACGGATCAGCGCGTCGTTCACCCAGCGAAAATCCGCCCCGTACAGGTCGCGGTTGGCGACCTGAAACTGGGTCCGATACCTGACATCTTGAGCATCCCCGGTCTGGGGGATGTGTTCGCGGTCGCGGACTTGGCCCATCAGTTCGGTCCCGTCGCTGAGGCTGGCCATCAACAGACGGTCGGGCCAGAAGAAGCCGAGAGCGTTGACCGCCACAATCCAGAGCAGGGCGATGATCATGAGCAGGCTGAAACCCAGCGCTCCGCCGGTCAGCCAGATAAACGGGTCACCGCTCTTCCAGAAGTGCGTCTGCACTGTCCCTCCTCGGTCTGACCAGCGGTCATATCTTACTGTAGCGCTCGCGCAGGTTCTGGCGCACCAGTTCAGCCGCTGTATTCACCGCAAAGGTCAACATAAACAGCAGCAGGGCGGCCAGAAACAGGGTGCGGTACAGGGTGCCGCCGTGGGGCGCTTCAGGAATCTCAACCGCGATATTGGCCGACAGAGCGCGGAAGCCGCTGAACGGATTGAAATCCATGACGGGCGTGTTGCCGGTGGCCATCAGCACAATCATGGTTTCGCCGACCGCCCGGCCAAAGCCGATCATCACCGCTGAGAAGACGCCTGGACTAGCCGTCGGCAGGACAACCCGGACCGCGGTCTGCCAGCGGTTGGCCCCGAGCGCCAGCGAACCGGACACCAGATGCTGCGGGACATTGGAGAAGGCGTCTTCGCAAATGGTGTAGATGATCGGGATCACGGCAAAGCCCATCGCAAAACCGACGATCAGCGAGTTGCGCGGGTCGTAGCGTGAGCCGGTGGTGTCGTACAGCCACTGGGGGAAATTCCTGGCAAAGAAGGTGGCCTCTATCGGATCGTTGAGAGCGACACAAGCATACACCGCCAGCAACAGCAACGGGGCCAGAAAGGCCAGTTCAACCCCCGGTTTGAGGCGGTTACGCACCGGCAGCGGGAGCAGACGCCACACAAAGGCGGCGACCAGGGTCACGGCCGGCAGGACAAACAGCATCAGAAAAATGGCCGGCACCATATCGGCAACCAGTGGGGCCAGCCACAGCCCGGCAAAGAAGCCCAAGACGACGCTGGGCAGGGCGGCCATTACCTCGACCGACGGCTTGACCAGGTTGCGCAGGCTGGGGTGCATGAACTGCGAGGTGTACAGCGCCCCGCACAGGCTGAGCGGAATCGCTAGCAGGAGGGCGTAAAACGTCCCTTTCAGCGTGCCGTAGGCCAGCGGCGAGAGGCTGAACTTGGGCTCAAAATCGTCGGTCCCGCTGCTTGACTGCCAGGTATAATCGGGCGTTTGATAGCCCTCGTACCACACCTTGCCAAACAGGGTGGTGAAGTTGATCTCGGGGTGCGGGTTATCGAGCGACCAGTCAAACAGGCTTCCCTGGCTGTCAATGGCAAAGATGCCGTTGGCGCGCGGCGCAAAGGACAGCAGCTCGATCCCCGCCCCCCGGTCGGTGTTCAGTTCGACCAGGGTTTGCTGTGAGGTGGCGTGGTGGAGCAGGATGTTTCCCGCGGAATCCGCGGTGAGAAAGCCTTTATTGCGAGCCGACGGTTTCACCGCTGTCAGCGCCGCGGGATGGGACTGGAGGATGTGCATTTTACGGTACGGGCTGTCGCGTGGTGCCCCTTGGTCACGCACCTGAAACCAGACGCTTACTCCACCACTGCTATCGCCAACCACCACCGAGCGTTCGCCCAGAATCCAGCCCAGGGTTGTGGCGAACACGCCGTCGATGTCGCTGACCGCAAAGCTGTGGATCAAACGGGGTGCGGTCGGGTCCTGGACCTGCCAGTGCAAGAGTTGTCCGTCGGTGGTGCTGACCAGAAGGTTGGTGAGAAAGAAGTCCAGAGCCAGGGCGCTGACATCGGCTGACAACTCGGAGGAAAGCTCAAGCCGATTTTCCTGGGTCTCGGTCTGGCCGAAGAACGACTCCCGCTCAGTCCGGGAGTAGAACAGCAGCGAGCGCGGCCCGAGCAGTGCTGCAATGCGTATGCCCTCGTCGTCTTCTCCGGTCCGGTACACCAACTGCTGAACAGCCCGTCCCTGGGGATCGACACGAATCGCGTCCTCCTCGCCGGCACGAGGCGTAATGATACGTCTGCTCTGCTCGTCGTAGCTGATCACAAAGCTGATATACACCGGCACGACGACTCCGTTTGCCGTCGCGATCGCCAAGTTGTGCCCAAAACCGCTCTGATACACCGCGGTCGGGCGTTGTCCCTGGAGTTGGCGTATTGTGTAGCGGTGGAGGACGGTGTGGTCTTCGAGCGAGACAAAGTACAGCGAGCCGCGTTCGGTCACGACATAGGCGATCTCCTGGTATTCTTCAACGCCAAACGCGATCGGCCGAGCGTCCTGCCGCTCAAGCACCTTGGAGAGCACGACCACGCCGCCGAATTCAGTCTTGGGTGCTGACCACAGGGGCAGGGTCTCGGCCACAATCACAAACAGGATGGCGGTAATGCTCAGAATAATCGCAACACCGCCAAAGGTAATGATCAGGCCGGCGGCCTGATCGTAGAACTTCTTGCGGCGGAGCCGGCCTTTGTCTTCGGTCGCCGACAGCCGGACATCAACCCTGTCAACCTCGGCCCGATTGTCGGAATACGGCTGCATCGCAGCGTGTTGTGGTTCTGGCATAAGACTCCAACACCGGCCTTACGGATAAGGACGGAGGTGTTCACCTCTCGTCCTTGACGCTACCACCCTCGTGGTGGAGCAGAAAAGGGGGAGGAGGGCAGGCTCCCCCCGGCTCGTCTGGGCTCCGAGCCTGGACACCTGAGAAGCGGCTTGAGGTGGATGGCGCTTGCCTAGTTGAGCTTGGCCCGCTCCTGGTTGGCGATCTGGGTCGAGACAGGATAGTAGCCGTCCTTCACCACAACTTCCTGCCCCTCTTTGCTGAAGATGTATTTGGCAAATTCCCGGACCAGCGGATCGGCCGGCTGGCCGGGGGCCTTGTTGATGTAGATGTACAGGAAGCGCGACAGCGGATACTTGCCGGAGGCTACATTCTCCTGGTTGGGGACAACATAGTCGGTGCCGGTCTTGGCCAGGGGCAGGGCCCGCACACCAGAGGTGGTGTAGCCGATGCCGCTGTAGCCAGCGGCGTTTTTGTCCTCGCTCACCCCTTGCACTACGGAGGCTGAACCCGGCTGTTCTTTGACCGTGTCTTTGTAGTCGCCTTTGCACAGGGCTTGCTTTTTGAAGAACCCGTAGGTGCCGGAGGCCGAGTTCCGACCGTACAAGCTGAGCGGTGCAGGGGCCCAGCCGTCACCCAGACCGAGGTCGCCCCAGATCGTGACTTCTTTGGCCGCCCCGCAGCGCAGGGTCTTGGAGAACATGGCGTCAACCTGCTCCAGCGACAGCCCCTCCAGCGGGTTGTCTTTGTTGACAAACACAGCCAGAGAGTCGAGCGAGGTCCGCAGCGGGGTGGCCTTATAGCCGAACTTCTTTTCAAACTTGTCCATCTCGCTGCTCTTCATCGCCCGCGACATCGGGCCGAGCTGGGCGGTGGCCTCAATCAGGGCCGGCGGCGCGGTACTTGACCCCTTGCCTTCAATCTGGATGTTTATGTTCGGATAGACCTTTTTGAACCCCTCGGCCCACAGGGTCATCAGGTTGTTGAGGGTATCCGAACCCACACTGTTCAGGCTGCCCGAGATGCCGCTGACCTTCTCATAGGCCGGTAGATTGGGGTCCACTTCAACCTGTCCGACAGCCGGACTGCTGACGGCCAGACTCAACGCGAGTCCACTGATATGGGCTGAAAACTTCTTCACTTTCATAACAACGACTCCCTTCCGTTGGGATGGTGATGCACTATGGCGGCCAGCCCTGGCCGCCGGCGATAGGCGTTTAGAAATCAATCTGGGCGCGCATCTGGATGATGTCGGCCTCAAAGTCGTAGGGGTGCTGCTGGTCGGCGTAGACGTAGTTCAGCATGAAGCGGACATTCGGGTTCAGGTACCAGTTGAGCCCCGCGGTGATGTTGCTGAGCGTCCCGCCCCTGATCATGCCGTCAGTCAGGTCCAGTTGGGAATAGCGGACCGCGGCCTCAATCGCCCCGATACCGCCGCCGCTCCAACTCAAATCGTCAGCCGGCTTGACCCGGTCAAAGGCCCCGCTGGAGGTCTTGTAGCGACGATAGTCGCCCGGGGTCAGGAATACACTGCCGTAGATGTAGGACCCGTCAAAACTCGGGTCGTCATACTCTTTTGAGTTCACCTCGGTGAAGATGTATTCGCCCTGGAGCGAGAACGGCCCGTAGACCGCGGCAAACTCAGGGTTGAAATAATTGACGCTCTTGGCTTTGAACGCCCTGGTGTCAACAAAGCGTGGCCCCAGATGGGCTTCCGGCCGCGCCCGAAAACGGATCATGCTGTCTTCATCATGGCGGAATTCGTGGGTGTAACCAAAGCCGACATGCAGCAGCCGCTTGCCCTTGTCCTCATACCACGGCAGGGCGGTGATCCGGGCGGTGACATTATAGTCGAAGCTCTTGCTGAACCCATTGCCCGAGTCGCCCACATCCCGGAACACGCCGACCGCTGCGGTCGCCCGCTTGTCGGCAAAACTGTTCGCAATCTGGAAGCCGGTGTTCCGACCCTGAGCAAATACGTTGGGCAGCGAGCGTTCCATAAAGGTGATGTACTTGCTGCTGGTCAGCTCTTCGATCGACATCGGCTCCTTGAAATGCCCGATCCTGAGATTGCCCAGGGTGGGGATTTTTTTCAACTCAATGTACACATCTTTGAAGTCGGCGTCTTGACCGCCAAAGTCGTACTGGGCTTTGTACTTGATGTTTGTATACACCTCGCCTTCCATGTACAGCCGCGCCCGGCGGAACTCTGTGCCATCGCCGATTTTCCGAAACGTGTCCGGCGTGTCGCTGTCCGTGCTGTAGATGGCCCAGTCGTTCATGATCCGGCCGCCGACCTTGAGCGAAAAATTGCCGTCCTTGGACTTCATCCGCAGACCGGATGACCAGTAGACACGCATCGTCTTGGGGTCGGGCTTTTGTGCTGCACTCTGGGCGACCGCGTCCTCACCCTTTTCGCCTTCGGCCTCGGCCTTCTTCATCAGGGTGCGGTACTGATCGTCGCTGATCTGGCCGTTGGCCTTGAGGATGTCGAGAATCTCGACCGCCACGCTTTTCTCCTGCGCAAAAGCGGGGCTTGCCAGCAAGAGTCCTCCGGCAACAACACTGCCCAGCAGGCTGCCTCGTCTCTCCATATCCGTTCTTCTCCTTCCCTCTTCTGTGGTCAGACTTCAGCAGGAGGGTAAGAACGCACTATTACTGGAGAATGACAGGCCGGTTATTTGTGCGTGATGCCCATCGCACGATCCAGGGCCGAAATTCGACGGCCAGGACCTCCGCCGTGCGTCCAGAAAAATTACTTGACGGGAAGCCTGACCTGTGCTTGGATGGGCCGACCACGAACAGGATTCCCAACCATGACACAGGTTGCACGCCGCTATCGCCTTGTTTTCGCAGCAGTTTGCCTCATCTATGGTACGTCATTGCTGCACCCGCCCCGGCTGAACGGCGCTGAGCCACTCACAATAGCGGTGATTGGGGTGTCGCTTATGAGTACCGTACTGTCTCTCTTCACATCCGGCGCAGACCCAACCGCGGAAAGGATTAGGCAGATCCGAGAGTTGAACCAGCAGAATTACCAAGCGATCTTGCAGAACCACAAATTGATCGGTCAACTGCATGAGCGGTTTGATAATTTTGGCAAGGCGATGGAGGAGGCCCTGCACAAACTTGATGCATTGCCCGAGATTATGCGGAAGGAGCTCAGAGATGCTCTTGACGAATTTCAGCAGGCTCGGGTCCTTGGAATAGTAGACCTGATCGTCGAGGACTTTACTGTTATACGGGAGGGCGGAGAGCTTTCTACTGACCCCAGAGATCGCCTCAGGGAATTGCAGACCGAGACCAGGACGCTGATGAAGCGTGGGTATTTGAACGCCCCCCTTATCCTGGTTGGGATGGCCTACGAGATCGCTCTTCTTAAGGGCCTGGGTAAGGGCCTGGAAGCTGAAGAAATCGAGATAGAACAGCGCACTAAAGCATACCAGGTGTACTTCCGACAAGCCATCAGCGAGACAAGACAGGGATCGATTTATTCTCAATTTAAGGCTCTCTGGTATGCTGATCAAGATGAGCTCTCCTCATGGCAACGCCGTTTCCGGGATCTGCAGCTAAGCTATCATACCCCCCCCCCCCGCAGCACCTGTGCAGTAGAAGGACAGGGCATTGACTCCGGGAGAGAAGGTTCCAACTGTCATGTGGGCATCTCGACTTGGTTCACTGTTTGCACGCGCGTGGTCTGGTCCGATATCAAGGATGAACTACATACACTGCTGAACTCATTTCGAAAGAACACCCGCGTTCGTGAGCACAGGGAGGAAATCGCGATAGTCTTGTTCTCCATCGCTGAAGGCATCCTCAAGGTGCTGGGTCAGCATCCGGCCCCGGACCTTCTAGCAATGGCAAAGATGAATGGGAGGAACTCTCCTTTCGATCCGTACTGGAAAGATCTTGAAACTGATATCCGGCGATACGTCTACAAACGGCCTCCCTCGTATTTGCGCCCCCACACTAAGTACAATTCTTGGTGCTGCCCCCCTTGTTACTGACACTCCTCACCAGGAGTAAAGAGGAAAACGTATGACCTCAATCATCTCACCCCTGCACCCTCTGCCCTGCCGTGGCATCGCCGGCGTGATGCTGATCGGCATCGTGTTGGCTGGCAGTCCCGGCGTCGCCACACCGCGATTTACATTAAATATCGATGCTGCCGACAAGGCCCTCAAGGAAAATCTTCCACCGTCATACCGCGAGGATCCGCTGGGTACGGCTGAAAGGGAAGCCGGGCAAGCCAGAGAGGCCAGGCAAAGGCTCCGAGACGCCAAGCTCCGCGCCGAGACGCAAGAAGTGGTGGCTCCCCTGGAAGCCGACCGCCAAAGGTGGCGTGAACTGTATGCAGAATCCGCTGAGATACACAAAGAATTCGCTGAGAGACGCGCAGAACTCGATGAGGAATTGGCCCGCGTCATTGACTTGGCCAAACAGGACGAGCCGCTACACGCCTGGGCCAAATTCCTGCAAGTTGTCTCCTTGACTCTCGCCCTGGCTCAAGAATTCGTCCCTGAGTCGCCACCGCCTGAGACCACGGCCACCGGCCAAACGCCACCCGAGACCGCGCCTGCCAACCAAACCCCGACCGACTCCACACCGCCCCAAGACGGCTGGCATATGCGGGAGCAGTATCAGGGCACCATTGAAGTCTGCAAAGACGGAACGTGCCGGCTCATTGAGATGCAGCAGGTTATCCGCGAAGCCACTGAGCCGTTGGCCGATGTCAAAGAGGCGGCCCAGATGAGAAGTCAACTTCGCCAAATCGCAGCCGGATTGCCTCCACTCCGCTGTGACTTGGGAGGAGACCGCTGCCGGCCGCTGGATACCGGGAGCGTTACAGCAATCGTTCCTGCCGATCTCAGCCCTGTTGTACCTCCTCCGGGCCGGCCTGCACTGCCGCCCAAGCGGGGGCGAACAGATACTTTGACCACAATTCCTCCCTCTGTTGTACCTCCTCCGGGCCGGCCTGCACTGCCGCCACCGTCCACAACTCCACCGCTGGAGAAACAGGTATTCAGTCTTCTCGCGGACCTTACACCCGGGTTGGGCTTTGGGAAGTCTGTCGTCGAATTGGTCAGCGGCAAGGACCCGGTAACGGATGAACTGGTGAGTAAACCAATGGCCCTGGTAGGGCTCGCTGGCAGCGTAATTCCGGGCGGGAAACCTTTGATCAAAATTGTCACGCGCGGCGGCAAACATATCAAAGGTCCCCGTGCCCTCAGACACTACACGAACAGGAAAGGGTCAAATGCCATTGCAAAGGAGGGGGTTATCAAGGCCGATAAACGGAACACGGTCTTCGTTGTGCCAGCGAGAGAGCGGGTATTGTCACGAGCTGACGCAGAAGATGCACTTGGTCTGAGGCCGGGCCGCGGCCGCGATTATGTCGTATTCGAAGCCCCAAAAGGCACACAGGTTAAAGAGGTATATAATCCGGTGACTCGGAGGAAGGAGTGGAAGATATCCGGTGATATTCGCCTTGACCCAAAGCGCGCAGAGGTCGTGCAGAGAGACTGACGAGGGTGACATGCAAACGGAAGAACGCTTGAGCATAAAAAAGGCGGACCTGATTGAGGTGCTGAGCACCCTGGAGACTGTCGTGGTGTCGTTGGACCGTATTGGCTCTTGTTATGCAGAACTCGGGCAAGAGGGCTGCGACAAGACGACCGTCGAGTTTCTTGACCAGTGGAACATCTGGCACAAACTGTCGAGAGCACGCCGAATTTTATCCGACTATTTTCCCACCCAGCTCGGGGATGACGACATGGACGAGCTTGAGCGAGCCTTGCAGGATACGCCGTCCTGGCAGTGGGGCTGCCGGAAACCGCCCAAAGGGTATGAGCATCCCCGGGTCATACCGAAAGCCGACACACGGCCCTGAAGGCGGCCCGTTCAAGACCGCTCAAAGCCGGTGATGGCCACCACAGCCGGGCGGGGGAGGTCCTGACCGCCGTGTGGCCAGTGGCTCGACAGCCGGTCGAGGCTGGGGCTGTTTTCTCCCGGATGCTGAACGGACAGGAACAGCGTCCGGTCGTTGGGGTTGAACCACGGGCCGGTGAGTTCACAGCCGATGGGACCGGATGCGAACTGCCAGGCTTGGCCGGCTCCGGGGCCGGTGGTGGGCACGACAAACAGCCCGTTGTTGCCAAACGCCTGATACGGGTCTTGCCCTAGCTGGGAGCTTCCGATATCGCACGCCACCCATAAGTTTCCCCGCCTGTCAAAGGCCAGATTATCGGGGCAGGCCAAGCCGCTCTCGCGTCCGCCGAGCAGGAACAGCTCAAACCGAAAGCGCTCTCCCTCAGGATTATCGTTGTCTTCCATCAGCCGCACAATCTGGCCGTAGAAGTTGCCCCGCCCGGTATTATTGGTCAGCGCAATATACACTGAACCGTCGGCCGGATGGATTTCACAGTCCTCGGGCCGGTCCAGGGGCGTTGCTCCCAGGACACGCGCCGCAACCCGGGTATGGATGAGAATATCGGCCTGCGAGGTGATGGCCGGTTCGTTTTCTCTCCGCCCTGTGTTGTACTGCTGCCACTTGTCGCGGTTCTTCTCCCAGTCCAGCGCCAGCCACCTGCCACGCTGAAAGTCGGCAGCGTACAAGGTCCCCTGGCTCAGCGCCGCCCGCTGCTCAAGCCGTGGGACCGAGGCGGAAAACGGCTGGGCGCTGACAAACTTGTACACAAATTCACCGGCCCGGTCGTCACCCATATAGACCACCAACCGGCCGGCCGGCCCGGCCCAGCGCAGGGCGACATTCTCATGGCTGAAGCGGCCCAGGCTGGTGTGCTTGACCGGCGGCAGTTCGCCAAAGGGGTCTACCTCAACCACCCAGCCGAACTGCTTTGCAATAATGGCTTCGTCGGGCTGATCCCGCCACCGCAATCTGGAATTGTAGAACTGGTAGTTTTCTTCGCACGACAGCACGCTGTCCCAAGGCGTGACACCGCCCGAGCAGTTGGCCAGCGTACCGGGGCAGTCCTGGCTGCCACTCAGGCTGGCGACAGCTTCGGCTGCCGGCCCATCAAAACCAATACGGGGGCCGCAGGCAGTGAAGCGGCGGGTAAAGCGGGGATGATACTCGCGCTTCCAGCGTCCGTTCGCCTGCCGTCTGAGGTGTAGCACGCTGCCGCCCACACTGCGCTTTTCGGCCTGTATCTGCTCCGCGGTTTTAGGCGTGTCGGCCTCGGCGTCCGCACGGCTGTAGCCGCTGACAAACAGCGGGTTGGGATACTCGTGGTTGACCCACAGCAATCCCTGCTCGGCCAGGAGGTCGTCCTGCCGGGAGGCAAGCGGGAAATAGGCCAGAAAGTCGTTGTTATGACCGAAGGTCAGTGCGTGGGCCGGGTCGGGAAGGCCCAACTTGTCGCCCCACACGCCGAGCAGGTCAGAGCGATAGCCGGTCGGCAGCCTGAGCCGGTCGGCAGTGCTGGGAGAGATGGGATCAAAAAAATCCGGCTTCCAGACCGAGCCGCCTGTTCTTGGCGCAGCCGCGGCGAGGCGCAGCGGATGGCACAGCGCCGCGTAGCTTCCTATCCCCAGATAGCGCAAAAACTGTCGGCGTGGCAGCGTCATACACTTTTCCCTCCATCAGCGAAGTCACCAATTTCCATCTGACATGCCAGTAACGGTCCAGGCAAAAAAAGCCCGCAGGAAAAAGGAGGGGAAACCTGCGGGCTTATGCTGTCGTCGAGTTGGGGAGCTCTCAACGATGCATGTCGGGAACCGACTTTCCCGAATATAGCAGACACGGAAGAAATTGGAATATAAGTTGAAAAGAATTAAAATTTAATAAAACATTAGTCTTTCTTATTATGTGAACCTTACTCAGCCAGCAGTACCTGACGCCCCCACCTTCTCGCGGATCGCGCAGCCTGCTGTTCCTCAGAATGTGTGTTGCACCCGGCCAGACTCAGCACCCGGAATGATGACAAACACACTTGTGTTTTCACTGAATTGTCATATGTTTGTAACAAACAGCTCATCCGCCCCCCAGGCTTCTGATATATCAGTGCTTGCGGCAGTGTGCTCGCCCTGCGTCTGTCGTCACAAAATCGGCCGAATACCCCGCGGTTCACCGTCTCCTCTTTGCGGCGTGGCGGCGTATCTGCTAAGGTACGCCTCGACACAAATTCATCGGCCAGAAAGGAGTATTTATGGACTCGGATGCAAACTCCGCCTCCTCCGATATTGGACAACAGGAGCCAACTTCCCGTCTCGTTCAACACTTACGGACCCGCCCCGAAGACCTTGTTGATGTGCGTCGCCTGATGCGCGACTATCAGGTTTCGGTTCAAGCTTTTCAAAACGCCCTGACCCAAATCGAACACACACCTCCGACAGACGACTGACCCTGCGCCGGACAGACTGAGGCTCAACGCAGCGTGCTGCGGCCAGGTCGCCTGCCGGGAGACTCCCAGATCTTCTCGCCGAGCATATGTCGCTCATGCCCGCAAAAGTGAACGAGGATGACCTTCCGGGCAAATCGTTCACTGCTTCAACCCCAACGGTTCGTTTGCAGGATCGGACCTACGCTGTTCCGCGCCGGCCGGTGGTTGTGGTGTGCGTTGACGGCTGTGACCCGGCCTATATTGAGCGGGGACTGAACGACGGGATTCTGCCCACCCTGCACGGCTTCTGCGACACCGGTTTTGCTACCATTGCCGAAGCCGTAGTGCCAACCTTTACCAACCCCAACAACCTGTCGATTGTCACTGGCACGCCTCAGTCCGTGCATGGGATCTCGGGCAATTATTTTTTCGACCCCCTCAAGAACCGGGCGGTCATGCTCAACGACCCGGCCTACATACGGTGTGACACGCTGCCGGCCGTCCTGTCCCACGCCGGCTGCAAGGTGGTGATCATCACCGCCAAAGACAAGCTGCGCCGGCTGCTCGGACACCGGCTCAGGGGCGGGGTATGTTTCTCTGCTGAACGGGCGGCCAAGTGTACTATGGAGGACAACGGTATCAGCCATGTCCCTGACATGGTTGGACGAAAGCAACCCGAGGTCTACTCGGCGGATGTATCGCTGTTTGTCCTTGACGCCGGCCTGCGCCTGCTCGAACGCGACCGGCCGGATTTCATGTATCTGTCCCTGAGCGACTATGTGCAGCATAAACACGCCCCAGGTCATCCGCGGGCCGACGCCTTTTATCGCAGCCTGGATACCCGGCTGGGCGAGTTTGCCGCAAAAGGAGCCCTGGTCGCGCTGACCGCCGATCATGGCATGAACTTCAAGCCTCGGGTGATTTTTCTGCAAGAGGCCCTGGACAAACATTTTGAACCTGGCACGGCCCGTGTCATCTGCCCCATCACCGATCCCTATGTCGTCCATCACGGTGCCCTAGGTTCATTTGTCCGGGTTTACTGCCCGTCTCTGGCGGTTCACACAGTCGGCAGCGTCGTGCAAGACCTGACCGGTGTTGCCGCGGTCTATGAACGCGAACAGGCGTGTACGCAGTTTGGCCTGCCGCCCGACCGCGAGGGCGACCTGGTGGTGATCGGAGATCGCAACACGGTTCTTGGCTCCAGCCCGGCAGAGCACGATCTCTCCCAGCTCGGCAATGTCCCCCTCCGCTCACACGGCGGGCTCAGCGAGCAGCACGTCCCGTTTATTGTCTCCGAGCCGGTTGCCTATGCCTATGCGAGTCGGGCGCGTATACGGAACTTTGACATTGTGGAGTATGCGCTGAACGGGACACATCCGGCAGGAGCCGGACAGCGTAGAAGCGAAACGTGATGTCTTCCTCATACAAAAGGCTATCACGTTTCTCACCCCGAGCCCCACAAAAGGGCGAGAATTCCCAAAAAGGAAAAGAAGCCAAAAATATCGGTGCAGGCGGTGACAAAGACGTTGGACGCCACCGCCGGATCAACCCCACAGCGCTCCAACAAAAATGGTACCATACTGCCCACGACAGCCGCCACCACCAAGTTGACGACCAGCGCCAGGGCTAACACCCCGCCCAGCAGGGGACTCCCCTCCCACAGATACGCCACCGCCCCGGCCACGAGGCCCAGGATCAGCCCGTTGCCCAGCGCCACACTCAACTCTTTGAACAACACCCGCCTGGCGTGGTTCAGGCTCACCTCGCCCAGTGCCAAGCCGCGCACCGTGAGGGTCAAAGTCTGAATGCCGGCATTGCCGCCTTGGGCGGCGACGATAGTCATGAACGCCGCGGCCACGGCCAAGGCCCGAATCGTGTCTTCAAAAAAGGCAATGACCGCCGCACTCAGGCTGGTGGTGATTAGGTTGAGCCCCAACCACGGCAGACGGTGCCGAATTGACTGCCACGGCGGTTCAAACACCTCTTCTTCCTGACTCAGGTTGGCCAGCTTATAGATGTCTTCGGTGGCTTCTTCTTCCAGCACGTCAACCACGTCATCGACCGTGATCAACCCGACTAACTTGCCCTCGGCGTCCACCACCGGCAGGGACACCAGATCGTATTTCTGACACACCTGGGCGACGGCCTCCTGGTCAAGATCGACCCGGACCGAAATCACTTGACGATCCATGAGGTGTTCAACCAACTCGGTTGGACGGGCCAGGATCAACTTTCTGAGCGGCAGGACGCCAACCAGATTGCCGATCGGATTGACAATAAAAACGCTGTGCAGATCGCTCACCTCATTGACATGGCTGCGGATGGTTTCGATTGCCCGCTCAACCCGGGCACCCTCCCCGACCGCGATGTACTCGGTCTGCATAATGCCGCCGGCCACATCATCGGGATGGCGCATCAGCTGGCTGATATCGGCGGCCAGGTCTTCGGAAACATGCTCCAGCACAGCGTTGGTCCGCTGGGGAGACAGCGTTGCCAGCAGATCGACCGCATCGTCCGATTCGATGTGTTCAACCACCGTACCCAGGACGGCGTTGGACAACTGCCGGGTCAGGATTTCCTGGGTGGGCGGGGCAACAAAGCTCAACACCTCAGAGGCCAACTGAGGCGGCAGAAAACCGAAGATCCGCTGTTTGGTCTCGGCTTCTTCAAGCAGGTTGAGCAGTTCGGCGATGTCGGCTGTGTGCAGACTGGTAATGCCCGCCCGCACCCGCTCATCCTGGCCTGATGCTGCCGCAATCACCAAGTCAGCGAGGGCGGCGTCACGGTCAGGAGAACTCGCTTGAGGGACCGAAGTCGAGGTCATGGTGTATGCAAGGACGGAGCGTGTCATCAGAGCGAGAGGAAGGCGACACGCTCCGTCCTTTCGGTAGGACAGTGAATGATGATGACCTTCCAGGCAATATGAATAGTCCATATTTCATCAGGGGGTAACACCCTTGTAACAGAGGCTGCGTATGCTAAGTTCCTGTTTTGCCTGAGGAGAGCGATAGAAAGCCGCAGATCGCCTGCTTATACGACCATGCCTGAACGTATTGCTCTTGTTGATCTCGGATCAAACGCCGTCCGTTTGCTGACCGCCCGTATCACACCAGGACACGCTTTTGAGGTCTTGTCTCAGCAGCGGGTGTCTACCCGCTTGGGCAGCGGGAGCCCCGATCTGCTCAAGCCGTCGGCCGTTCGCAAGACGCTCAGAGCGGTGGGGAATTTCCTGAACGATATCCGTGATACAGAGACGCGCGTGATTGCGGTAGCCACCGCCGCGGTCCGAGACGCGACCAATAAGATGAGCCTGCTTGAACCCCTGCACCGGGACGCTGGTATCAGCGTTCATATCCTGAGCGGCGAAGAAGAGGCGTATCTTGGGGCCCGGACCGTACTCCACCGCTGGCCCGAGTGGAGCGGCTTGATCCTTGACCTGGGTGGCGGCAGCCTCCAACTCACCCGCGTCAACAACGGCCATATCCTGTCGGCCGTCAGCCTGCCACTCGGGGTGGTCCGGACAACCGCCCGCTTCTTACGCCACGACCCGCCCCGCCCGAGCGAGATCACCAGTCTGCGCCAGGAAATCACCGCTCAACTGGAAGATGTCCTGACCCCAGCCCAGGAGCATGAAGCATTGATCGGGCTCGGAGGCACAGTCCGCACCCTGTGGCGCATGAAGAAGGCCAACGAGGTGGCCGATGACAGCCCCCGGTCAAAGAAGCGATCATCGTCTACCTTGCAAGGCCGCAAACGGCCAGCTTGTCAAAACAAATTTTTCCCGCTACAGCGGTCTGTGATTACCATGTTCCTTGAACGCCTGGGAGAAATTCCTGCTGAAGAACGCGCGTACCCCGGGATCAAGGCCGAGCGGGCTGATATCATTGTCGCCGGTATGGTGACAGTTGAGGAGGTCATGCTGCGCAGCGGGCTTGACCGCCTCACCGTTCTTCCCCAGGGAGGAGTCCGACATGGCATCCTCATGCGAGAAACCTTTGACCCCCCCGACCGAGCCGCCCCTTATCAACCGGGAACTGTCCTGGCTGGAGTTCAATAAACGGGTCCTGGAAGAAGCCCAGGACGAGAGCGTACCGCTGCTGGAACGGATCAAGTTCCTGTCCATCTTCAGCTCAAATCTGGACGAATTCTTCATGGTCCGCGTCGCCGGCGTCAAGCGACAGATCCGCGAGGGCAACTTTCAGGTCAGCCCGGACGGGCTGACGCCGAGCCAGGTACTAGTGGCCATCTCGGCCCGGGTTCACGAACTCGTTGACGAGCAACACCGGTGTTTTCTGGACACCATCCACCCGCACCTCGCCGAGGCCGGCGTTCAGTTTGTCACTCCGTCGGCCTTAGACGCCGAGCAGGAGCGCTTTCTTGAAGACTTTTTTCGCAAAACCCTCTTTCCGATCCTCACGCCGCTGGCCATCGATCCCGGCCACCCGTTCCCGCATCTGGCCAACCGCTCGCTGTACCTGGTAGCCGGGCTGCGGCCGCTGAGCCGGTCGCATCTGCCGCGTACCCCGCTGGCTATGGTCCACATTCCAGGTCATGTGGTGCCACGTTTTATTTCTCTGCCCACCGGGTCCGGTCAGTACGCCTTTATTTTGCTCGAAGACGTGTTACAGCACTGCCTGCCCCGTCTGTACCAGGGCTATGAGATTCTTTCCAGTCACGCGGTGCGCGTGACCCGCGACGCCGACTTTGAGTTGCCCGAGGACCACCTGGAAGATATGCTGACCAGCATTGAGGAAGCCATGCGCGAGCGACGCATGGGTACCGCGGTGCGGCTCCAGTATGACACCGACCTGCCGGCCAACATCTTGTCGCTACTGGTGGACGAGCTTGACCTCCAACAGCCCGACTTGTACGCCAGCAAGGGCTTTACCGCCTTTACCGATCTGTTCCAACTCTACGCCGCGGTTGACCTGCCGCAGCTCAAAGACCGGCCCATGCCGCCGCTGCCGGTACCGGCCTTTGAACGCACGACGAGCATCTGGCAGGCGATCCGCGACAGCGACATTCTTGTCCATCACCCCTATCAGTCCTTTGACGCGGTCACCAATTTTGTTGAAGAAGCCACCCGCGATCCCAAAGTCCTGGCCATTAAGATGACCCTCTACCGGGTAAGCCCCAGCTCGCCGATTGCGCGGGCGCTGACCAAGGCCGCCGAAGCCGGCAAAGAAGTCGCGGTCCTTGTCGAGCTGCGCGCCCGCTTTGACGAAGAGGCCAATATCTCCTGGGCGCGGGCCTTGGAAGAGGTCGGCGCGCATGTGGTCTACGGCCTTGTCGGCTACAAGACCCACTGCAAAGCCTGCTTAGTCGTCCGTCAAGAAGCGGACGGGATTCGTCGCTACTGCCACTTGGCGACCGGCAACTACAACGTCAAAACCAGCACGATCTACGGCGACCTCGGGCTGTTCACCTGTCGAGAATCGTTTGGCGAAGACCTGACCCAGCTGTTCAATATGCTGACCGGCTATACCGAGTCCCAGCACTTCCATCACCTCCTGGTTGCCCCGACCCAACTCCGAGACAGCATGATTGCCCGCATCCGGCGTGAAATTGAGCACGCCCAGGCCGGCCGGCCGGCTCGCCTCATTGCCAAGCTCAACAGTCTGGTTGACCGAACCCTCATCGAAGAACTCTACGCCGCCAGCCAGGCCGGGGTGCAGACTGACCTGATTGTCCGCGGTATTTGCTGCCTCCGGCCCGGACTCGCCGGCGTGTCAGACAATATCCGCGTGATTTCTATTATTGACCGCTTTCTGGAACACGCCCGGATTTTCTATTTTCAGAACGCCGACGAGCCGGAGTATTTTTTATCCTCTGCCGACTGGATGCCGCGCAATCTCGACTACCGGGTCGAGGTTGCCTTTCCCGTGCTTGACCCCACGCTCCAAGCCCAACTTGGGCATATGCTGGACATTCAGTTGGCCGACACACGCAAGGCCCGGGAAGTCCTGGCCGACGGCCGCTCGCGCTACCTGCCCAGAGAGGCCGCCCCCTTCATTCGCTCCCAGGAACGGCTGTACGAGTTTACCCGAACCGGCGAGATGCTCCCCGATATCCTGAACTCCCAGAACCGCAGCCGAGCCAACCTGAGCGATATCGTTGCCAACCGATGAGGAAGACAGCAACGATTGCCCACGGCGACTTTCACGAAATTGTCATGCGACTGTCATTCGGGTGTGACACGGCTCAGACTGGATAGGACCTGCCTGCACCCCCCGGGCCGGCTGATGTGGTTGCGCTACCCTCCCGCACCACTCAGCCGGCCCCCTGATCCATATCACACCTAGTCTCTTGTCTCTCCAGCCGTGAGGCTATACACTGTGTGCCGTGGAGCTTGCGATACAAATCGCCTTCTGGTCGGTTCCGGTCCTGGTGGCAGTCGTCCTGCACGAGTTGGCCCACGGCTACACGGCCCGCCGGCTGGGTGATTCAACCGCAGCCCGGCTCGGACGACTGAGGCTGAATCCGCTCGCCCATGTCGATCTGTTCGGTACCGTCTTGCTCCCGCTGGTGCTGATTGTAACAGGCTCGCCCTTGCTGTTCGGCTACGCTAAACCCGTCCCGGTCAACTTTGCCAATCTCCGCAATCCCCGCCGGGATATGGTCTATGTTGCGGCCGCCGGCCCGGCTATGAATCTGGGCTTAGCCTTGATTTCAGCCTTTCTTCTTCACTCCCTCCAGACCGGTCAGTTGCCGACCGACCTTCCACTGACCCAAGCGGCGACCACGAGTCTGGTGGCGGCCATGCTGACAGCCAGCATCGTCATCAATGTGGCTCTGGCGGTGTTCAACCTCTTCCCCCTGCCTCCCCTGGATGGCGGACGGGTGGCCGTCGGCCTGCTGCCGCACGGCTTGGCTCTGCCCCTCGCGCGGCTTGAGCCGTATGGCATGTTCATCATTATCGGGCTGCTGCTGACCGGGGTGCTGGGCGATATTATTCGCCCGGTCATTGCCTTCATCCTCCACGCCCTGCTGTAGGAGGCCGGCACATGTCCTACCGTGTCAGACTCGAGGTCTTTGAGGGGCCGCTTGACCTCCTCCTGCACTTGGTCAAAAAGAACGAGCTCAAGCTCTCGGACATTCCGGTCGCCAGCATCACCGATCAATACCTCGGCTACCTGGACCTGCTCCAACAGCTTGACCTTGGTCTGGCCGGAGAATATCTGGTCATGGCTGCCACTCTGTTACACCTCAAATCACGTCTGCTGCTGCCCACACAGGAGGCGGTTGAGGAGGACGGCGGCCCTGACCCTCGGGCCGAGCTGGCCCGGCAGCTGCTCGAATATCAACGCTTCAAGGAAGCCGCGGCAACGCTTGACCGCAAGCTCCTCCTGGGCCGGGATGTCTTCACCCGCCCGCCGCTGCCCAGCCCAGCCCAGCCCGAGCATATCCACGCCGTCGGTCTGGGAGACCTGCTTGACGCCCTGCGGGACATGCTGAAAAAGGCCGAGCCCGAGCTGGTGCATGAGATTGTTCTTGAGCAGGTCTCTTTGCGCGAGCGCGTGGGTGTCGTCCTTGACCTGCTGCGGGAACGCGGCCGTATCACTTTCATCGAATTATTCTCAGCCGATACAACCCGATTGCAGATTCTCGTCACCTTCCTGGCCAGTTTGGAACTGGTCAGGAGCCGGATGATCGATATGCAACAAGCAGTCCCTTTTGGTCCCATTCTGCTGAGCCTGGCCGTCAGCCCGGACACCCCGCTGCCGCCCAGCCTGGAGCAGCGCTAAGCCTGTATGGAGCTCACCGCCCTCAAAATCATTGTCGAAAGCCTGATCTTTGCCGCTGGCAACCCGGTCTCTCTCCGTCGACTGTCAGAAGTCATCGGGCTGGCACCGGCAGAAGTCAAACCGGCCCTGTCGCTCTTGCGCCAGGAATATCGCGCCCCGGGCCGGGGTATTATTTTTGCCGAGGTCGCCGGCGGCTACCAGTTTCGCACCGCGCCGGGTAACGCCGAGTACGTCAAGGTGCTGCTGCAAGAAAGACCTGGCCGACTCAGCCGGGCAGCCCTGGAGACCCTGGCCATTGTTGCCTACCGTCAGCCCATCACCAAGCTGGATATTGAGGCAGTTCGCGGGGTGACAGTCGACGGCGTTCTGCACTCGCTGCTGACCAAAAAACTGATCCGTGAAATGGGCCGCAAAGATGTGCCCGGGCGGCCCTGGGTGTACGGCACAACCCCCCAGTTTCTGGAACTCTTTGGTCTGAACGACCTGAGCGATTTACCGCGGCTGCCCGACCGACATCCACGAACCGAGCCTCAACCCCCTGGCCGACCAAGCCCTTGACGACACGCCCGACAGCCCGCCGGGAAGAGACGCCACGAGCAGTATCACCAACCGCGGAGAGCCACATGCCCAAGCTATACCGAACCCTGAGAACGAAGCCCAAGCCGCGCCAAGCCGCCAGGCAAACGGTCCGGAAACCACACCGGACCGACCGCACAATTCGTCTTCGATCTCAAGCGGACCAGCCGCCCAAGCCAGCACTCCCTACGCGCGCCCAGCGCCTGCACAAGCTGTTGAGTCAGGCGGGGGTAAGTTCACGCCGGAAAGCGGAGACGCTGATCCAGGCCGGCAAGGTCCAGGTCAACGGCCAGACGATCACCCGGCTGGGGACAAGCGCGGATCCGAGACGTGACACCATCGTTGTTGACGCCCAGCCGGTGTCATTCGATCCGGCCCGGCTGTATTTTCTGCTCAACAAACCGACCGGCGTGGTCAGTACGCTGGCCGACCCGGAAGGGCGGCCAACGGTTCGTGAACTGCTCGCTGAGGTCCGTGAGCGCATCTTTCCGGTCGGTCGGCTCGATTATTACTCGGCCGGTCTGCTCCTGCTGACCAATGACGGCGAGCTGACCGCCCGCCTGCTTCATCCGCGCTATCAGATTCCCCGGACCTACCACGTCAAGCTGACCGGGAGGTGCTTGCCACGCGCACTCGCCAGGCTCAAAAACGGCGTACCGCTGGCCGACGGGCGACTGAGCGGACCGGTCGAACTCCGCACCATCCGCCGCACCGAGCGAAAAACCTGGATTGAGTTGACCTTACACCAAGGCCGCCACCACGAAGTCCGACAGATGTGTGAGGCCATCGGCTATCCGGTCGAAAAGCTGATCCGGGTCCGCTTTGGTCCAATCGTGCTCAGCGATCTCGTCCCAGGTGCCTATCGTCCGTTTGCCCCGATCGAGGTCCAGTCCCTCAAACGAGCCGTCGGGCTTGCCCCCGGCCCAAAGTGAACGCTGGCCCCTTGGGGCAGACGGTCATCATCGTCCACCTTGGCCGGTCTTGACTTCGCCCGGCGCAGGCGTTACATATACCGGAGAGCGACACCTGTCGTTCTCCCTTCCTGACGCGGGGTGGAGCAGCCCGGTAGCTCGCGAGGCTCATAACCTCGAGGTCCTAGGTTCAAATCCTAGCCCCGCAACCTGACGCCCCGAAGCCTGCACGACTTCGGGGCGTTCGTGCAGAATAACCCCCGGGTTCGGAGGATACTCCATGCTGAATGACACCTTTCAAAAACGCTTCCAAGAACTGCAAGGGAAATCAGATTCACTTCCACTACAAGTAATGCGTTCTCAAAGAGTGGGTTCTTATTTTCTTCCGGAAGGAAGTTGGCAAGGCTGGGCGACGAGCTGTCAAAACCTGCTCAAAGCCGTGTACGGCGAAAACTCGCCCCACTACACCAATTTCACGGAGATCCTGAAGAGGTGCAGAGGATTCCAAGGCGATGTACAGGCTCTCCAAGATATGTTCAAAAGTGCGAAGGAAGACTTTGAAGGCGGCTATGTGTTCAACGTTGATCTGAAAATTTCCGGCGAGGTCTTTGGAAATTTTGTTGTCTTGGCCAAGCAAGCGCTCGCCGAGGGCTACAGAGATGTGGCGGCGGTTTTGGCGACCGCGGCGCTGGAGGACGCACTGAAACGCTACGCAAACGCCAATGGATTAAATACTGACAAGCGAACAATGGCCGATGTCATCAATGCCCTCAAATCGAAAAGACTTGTGTCAGGAGCGCAGAAGACATTGCTGGACGCCATGCTCCGGGTGAGGAATTCAGCGATGCACGCGGAGTGGGAAAAAATATCCGAACCAGACGTCAACGGCATTATCGGTTTTGTTGAGCAATTCCTCCTGACTCACTTCAGCTAGGACGAACCATGACCGATTCCATCCTGGAACGGTGGGACATCACCGTTGAAGAACTCACCGAAGTAGTTGACCAAAATCCAAGCCTCAGGGGAATGATCCTCGGCTACCTTGCCGAGTTGAAGCTGGAAAAACTGTGGCTCGGACACGGGGGGATATCCCACATAGCAAAACACGACGATCACGACAGGAAAAAGAAAGGGGATCGTGTCGTTATTTACAAAGGCAAGGAATTTATCTTCGAATCAAAATCTCTTCAGACGAATACCATACGGCAAACCGCCGAGGGATGGGTCGGCAGGGCCCAGGTGGACGCCAGCGACAGGCGCAAGGTCATACTCCCTGACGGCGCTGGAGTGAATACAACCTGCTTGCTTCGCAATGAATTTCACATCCTGGCCGTTAATATCTTCGCCTTTGAAGAAAAGTGGAGATTTGTTTTTGCAAAAAACAGCGATCTGCCCCCATCCAGATATACGGGCTATACGGAGTACCAGCGAAGGCATTTGCTCGCCACTCTGGTGACAGTTCATTGGCCGCCCAAGCCTCCATTCTATGAGGAACCGTTTACATTGATGAACCAGATGCTTTAGCGAAGCGCATCTGCGACGCCCTCTTGCCTTGGGGGATTTTGACAAAAACAAGAAAATATGAATGGTTCTTCCTGGCGTGCATTTGATGGATGACCCTGCTCACTCCCGGCTTATTGGGACGAACAACGATAAACAAATCTTTACAAAAGAAGCCGATTTCGGCGAAGGCGTTTATGATCTCGACATGCGTCAGGTTTTGCTTGTTCGCGCTGACCTCATCCTGACACTTGACGATACACACCCCCCGGTCCCTTAAAATCCGGTGCGCCTCCTTCCCTCCCTCATTATACATTTCTAAAACAGCCCCATGCCATTTCCCTCCGTCAGGCTTGGGTGCTTCGTCACCGTTAGCGTACTGATCTCGGAAAGTATTGTGCGTCCCATTGCCCGCCTTGACAGTCTTTCCCTTTCGGTAAAATCCTTCCATATACGGTGGATCAAAGACGACGGCGTCAAACGAACTCTCTTCGTAAGGCAAATTTCGACAATCCAGGCCATCTGCGATATCGGACGGAAAAAAATGGTAGTTGCCTATGTCGATATTTTTCCAGAAAACCCCTTTGCCATAGGTCACGTCTGCGACCTTTGACCCGTCCTCCACATGGAGTTTCAGCACCTTTGGAAAGATATCGGCATTGTTTCCGACATAGGCGGAAAATATCAGAGCGGATGTCGCTATCCCCTTGGGGCTCTTTCTTCCTGATGGCGTGCGATGCTCATCGGCGTCGCCACCTTGTCTTGCGTTCATGTCACTGGTCTTTCCCAAATTTTTCTTCTAAAATGTCCCGGATCGCATCCGACATCTTGATTCCTCGTCTCGCGCAGATGGCCTTGACGTTGGCATGAAGCTCGGCGGAAATGTCAATGGTAAGACGCTTCATCCCAGCCGACGCTCCGAACTTGGGAGACTGATCGAGTGCCAGTGGATTGCGGGCCGATTTCTTCTCTGTGCTGGATTTCATCATTTACGATTTTACAGAAAATTATCCTGCCGTCAAGGGTTCTGCCTTTCCAGCACGGATTTCCTCTCAGACTCTAATGAGAAATCCCGATACGACCTGTTTCACCCCGGTCAGCCACGGCGTGGCCGCGGCTCAGTAGCCAGCGGCTTCATACGGCCCCTGACCTCGCTTGTAGAGGAGAAACCGCCGCTCAAACGCGCACACTTCTTCGCCGCCTTGGTTCAGGGCCCGCGTTCTGATGTGCAGAAGGCCCTGCTGGGCACGGGAACGGGATTCCCGTTTACCGAGAACCTCGGATTCGGCATAGATCGTATCCCCGGCGTAAACCGGTGCCGGAAACTGTATGTTGGTCCAGCCCAGATTGGCCACCACCTTGCCAAATGTCTTGGTCGTCAGTGCTGTTGTGACACTTATCAGGAAAGACTCGCTGATGAGTTCCTGCCCGCCATAGACCTTCGCATTATAGACCGCATCAACACGGCGCATGGACAGATCGAGCGAGCGGATCGCGTGCAGCCGGCTTTCTTCGGCAGTAAAGGTCCGGCCCGGACGATGCTCAAAAATCTGCCCCTCGGCAAAATCCTCAAACTCGATCCCGGCCACTTCAATATAAGTCGTATCGGCCACTTTCCGGTGCGAGTAAAACGTTGGCATGATGCCTGTCCGTTCAGTAACCGGCCTTGTCAAATGGAATACTGCCGCGCTTATACACCAGCATGACGTACTCCATCGTACACACGAGCGTGCCCTCCTGGTTGATGCCGCGCGTCACAACGGTCAACTGCCCACAATCCGCCTCGTCTGCGGCCTCGGCTGTGTCTGTGATCTCGCTCTCGGCGTACAGCGTATCGCCGCCAAACACCGGAGCGGTCATGGTGATGGCTGAGCAGCGACAGAGCCGCATTTTTTTATTAAACGTCTTCCAGGTCAGACCCATCAGCCGTTGTAGCGTCAGGGTGCTGACCCCCAGCGGCTTTCGCCACTCGGTCCGGGACGCATAGGTGGCGTCAAAGTGCAGCATGGCCTGATTGAGCGTATCAACCGTCTCCTCTACATTGTCCTGCTGGGAGATGGTCATGCCCGGGCGGTGCCGAAACACCTGACCCGCTTCAAAGTCCTCAAAATCGAGGCCATAGCGTTCCCGGTAGCGGTTCTCGCCAAGCGTGACATAGGCGGAAAAGGCAAACTCAGCCATAACTCTTGTGTCTCCTGCTCAGCCGCAAGAATCGCTCAGGCTGGGCCAATGTACCAGTAGGTGGGATAGGACGGATAGCCCGCTCGGCGGTTGATTCCCAGCAACCCGTTGCTGGACTCCCACGCGATCCTTCACACAGGGTCTGCCGTCAGGCTGCTTCGCCATCTCCAACCTCCGCGTCCGCCGCATCCACAGCCCAGATGCCGGCACCCCGGGCCGAAATAGCCAAAAACACAAAGCAGTACACCGCGGCCAACTCGCCCTGATTGGCGATCGGTAACAGGGCTTGCGTGCCGTGCGCCATCCAGTAGGCGGCCGCCATCAGGCCGCTGCACACAAAGGCAGCCCAGCGTGTGCAGAAGCCGATCATGACCAGAATGCCGCCGACCAGCTCAATGCCGCCGGCCACATAGATGATGAAGGCCGGTGCCTCTGAGGCCGGCGGCGGAAAGCCGAACAGCTTTTGGCTGCCATGAAAAAAGAACAAAAACCCGGCAACGATACGCAGCAGCGCATAGGTCTGCTCCCCATAGTCCTTCATAAACATAGACCGGTCCCCCTTTGCAGAATGTGTGTAAGGCATTGCACCAACTTGTCCGGGAAGTCAAGGAACAGGGGCCGCGGATTTGTCCCCCCTTCAGTGGAGTGCCCCGCTGTTCACTTGTCTGCCGCGTTCAGTCGGCCCGGCGTTCTATCCAATAGTGGGGATGGGTGGCCGCGACCAGGCGATGCCGGGTCAGGCGACACCAGGCCGGGATGTCCTGGGGAGCGCCGGGGTCGCGGGCGGTCAGGGCCAGCAGCTGACCAGCCTGGAGTTTTTTCATCCGCAGCCGCAACTCCAGCACCAGATCGCCACAGCTCATGTCTCCGGCGTCCCACACCGTGTCAGCCTTGGCCACGGCCGGCGGGGCCGGCTGGTGGCGGTCGGTGACAGTTGCCGCCCCGGTCTGGTCGTCGTCCGAGATGCAGGCCGGCCGCTCCAGGCCCTCGGCCTGCCCCTCGTGCCGGTTGGCCCACTGCCAGCCGCTCCAGTAGCACGGATGCCGCCGGATATAGCGAAGCGCGTCAGCCAGGAACTCGCGCCGGGGCCGGCCATAGCCATCGGCCAGGCAGCCGACACACCGCGGGGTGGTTTTGAAGCCGGAGGCCACACAGATGACATAGGCGTGGCTGCATAGGCGACGCTGGCAGCCGGCGCAGTGCAACGGCCCCAAACCTTCGAGTTCGGCCAGCAGCTTGACTCGACGCTGCTCTTCGGCCTCCTCGTTGTCAATCACCCTCTCGAACTCGTCAGCCATCACGCCTCTTCTCAGCACGAACCATACGCCTTTTCGCCCCAGCCGCCTAGAGCGAAGCGTCAGATTGTGCTACGCTCGGCCGAGAAGCCAGCAACAAGCCACGCCCTGGATTGCAAAGACAAGGAGATGCGGGAAATGAAGCGCTTCACGACCTCGCAGACCGAAGCCCCTGCCGTTTCCCTCCCGCGGCGGCTTGCGCCAGTGCGCGGCCGTTTCTTCCTTGCCACCGTGCTCCTTGCCCTCTCCCGCCTCACCCCCCTCGCGTTTGCCGGCTTCGACGAGGGCGTTGCCGCCTATAATGCAGGGAACTTCACGTTGGCGCATGAGGAGTTCTTGAAAGCCGCTGAGCAGGGCGATGCAAGTGCCCAATTCAACCTCGGCGTGATGTATAGGAAGGGCCAGGGGGTCCCACGCGATGATGAGGCCGCCGTCCGCTGGTATCGACGGGCCGCTGAGCAGGGCGATGCAATTGCCCAATTCAACCTCGGCGTGATGTATGACAACGGCCAGGGGGTCCCACGCGATTATGAGGCCGCCGTCCGCTGGTATCGCCAGGCCGCTGAGCAGGGCCATGCAGGTGCCCAATTCAACCTCGGCGTGATATATGACAACGGCCAGGGGGTCCCACGCGATGATGAGGCCGCCGTCCGCTGGTATCGCCAAGCCGCTGACCAGGGCCATGCAAGTGCCCAATTCAACCTCGGCGTGATGTATGGCAAGGGCCAGGGGGTCCCACGCGATTATGAGGCCGCCGTCCACTGGTATCGCCAAGCCGCTGACCAGGGCGATGCAGATGCCCAAAACAACCTCGGCGTGATGTATAGGAAGGGCCAGGGGGTCCCACGCGATGATGAGGCCGCCGTCCGCTGGTATCGACGGGCCGCTGAGCAGGGCGATGCAATTGCCCAATTCAACCTCGGCGTGATGTATGACAACGGCCAGGGGGTCCCACGCGATTATGAGGCCGCCGTCCGCTGGTATCGCCAGGCCGCTGAGCAGGGCCATGCAGGTGCCCAATTCAACCTCGGCGTGATATATGACAACGGCCAGGGGGTCCCACGCGATGATGAGGCCGCCGTCCGCTGGTATCGCCAAGCCGCTGACCAGGGCCATGCAAGTGCCCAATTCAACCTCGGCGTGATGTATGGCAAGGGCCAGGGGGTCCCACGCGATTATGAGGCCGCCGTCCACTGGTATCGACGGGCCGCTGACCAGGGCGATGCAAGTGCCCAAAACAACCTCGGCGTGATGTATAGCAAGGGCCAGGGGGTCCCACGCGATTACATTGAGGCGTATATGTGGCTCAGCCTTGCCGCGGCCCAGGCAAATGATAAGGCTGCCAGGAATCTTGATCGGCTGGAAAAGGGAATGACGCCGGGGCAGATTGCCGCGGCCCAGGAGTTGGCGCGGAACTGGCGGCCACGCTAGCCGGTGCGTCCCAGCCCTAGCCCTGAAGTGTTGCCCTCAGTTCGGCAATCCGCAGGATCACTATGAGGGGTTCGCGCTCGCAAAATCGCTTCTTCGTCAAGCGCTTGATTGAGGCTGTCCATACCAGAGTCGAAGTGCGAGATGTCATGCCGTTCGCTGAGCGGCTCCGGGGCGCTTATCGTTCCCATAGCGGTCGGCGCGCCCACCGTTTTTTCAAACGGTCGTCCGGTTCCACCGGCGCATCAAGCGCAGCAACAAACGCGGCGTAGGCCTCGTCGTCAAGAAGAATGACAGGACGCTCATTCAAGGTCTCAATCGCCGCCGCTTCACTTGCCCGGAGCACAAACTCGGTCCGTGTCGCCCCTCGAATTGCTGCCGCCCGGTCAATGAGTGCCAGCCGCTCGTCTTGCACTCGGAAGTTTACTTGGCCCATATGACCGTCCTCCCCCGCTCTGGATGTTTGACAGATATATGTTATAGCGTTTGTATAGAGGTCTGGTCAAGACATCGCCGAAAAAAGCATGACAAAACAAACAGATAGCGAAACCGCTGACGCCCTTCTTTGCGGTTGGGAGATAGCCCGCCGCGCACATTTCGGCCCACGCGCGGCGCGCCCCCCTTGTCACACGGCCCGTCTTCCGTTCTGCTACAGGGGAGAAATCGTGAAGACCCAGTAAGGAGGACACCACTATGTCAGACGCGCAATCGCTTCCGGTGGCCGCAGTGCTCGGCGTTGGCCCGGGCTTGGGCGCGGCCTTGGCCCGCCGCTTTGCCAAGGGCTACGCCGTTGCCATCAACGCCCGTCGGGCCGCCTATCTCAGTTCGCTGGCCGCGGACATCAGGGCCGATGGCGGCCAAGTCCTTGAGGTCCCGGCCGATGTCGGCGACCAAGCCCAGGTTGAGGCGGCCTTCAAGACAATCCGTGACCAGCTCGGCCGGCCCGAGGTGCTGCTCTACAACGCCGGCAGCGGCTCGTGGGGCACAATCACCGAGGTGACGCCCGAACAGTACGAAACAACGTGGCGGGTGAACGCCTATGGGGCGTTTCTGAGCGCCCGGGAAGTTGCTCCCGATATGATCGCCAAAGGCCGCGGGACCATGCTGTTCACCGGCGCAACCGCCGGCGTCAAGGCCGGCGCGCGTTCGCTGGCCTTTGGGCCAGCCAAGTTCGCGCTGCGGGGTCTGGTGCAGTCAATGGCGCGTGACCTTGGCCCCAAGGGGATTCACGTTGCCTGGGTCAATGTTGACGGGGTGATTGATATTCCCGGCCGCAGCTTCGCCCAGTTTACCGCTGAGGATATGTTGAAGCCTGAGGCGATTGCCGAGACCTACTGGCATCTGGCCCACCAGGACCCCAGCGCCTGGACCACCGAACTCGAAGTCCGGCCCTTCAAGGAAAAGTTCTGATCGCGTGAGCGGGACGGCCAGGCGCACCCTTTCGTGACTGCGGGAGAGGGTGCGCACTGCAATCTCATAGATTATTTTCTTGAGTAAGACCTGTTCATGTGCGCCCGCTTGTGGGCTGAGCGCTGCGGAGCAGGTCGTAGCCGAAATTGATATCGCCACTATAGCGGGCGCGCCACTCTGTAAGGGCCGGGGGTTCAGGAGATTTCTGAATCCACCTCATCCGCCAATGCCTCAAGGTTGTTGATGCTCGCTTCAAGGCGAACGGTCTCGCTGTCTTCCCCGTGTATCCTCTTGCGTAGCTCAGCAAGATATTCCCGGGCGTGCTTCAGATCTCCGTTCTCAAGGGCGTCTTCAACACGATTGATCTGTTGCTGGACAGAGACGTTTCGTGGAGTAGCACCCATCAGGTGCTCAAGAATCCAACTGGAGTCAAGGCCGAACCCCTGGCGTCCCTGAGTGACGACGACCTTCCCGTTTTCTTTTGTGAGCAATATCAATCCGGCAGGGTCGCACTCGCCGAGGATCTGCGGCGAGTGCGTTGTTGCGATGAACTGACAGTTGGGAAAGGTCGTCGTCAGTTTTTCTATTACCGTTCGCTGCCAGCGCGGGTGAAGATGCAGGTCAAGTTCATCAATCAGGACAATCGCTTCACCGCCTTCTAACGGGTCGCGCAGCCTTGGATTCGCGAGTGACAGGCGGTACGCCAAATCAAAAACCAGCGCCAAGAGGCAACGTTCGCCCTCTGAGAGCTGCTGCACATCAAGCGTCATGCCACCTTTATCCACGAGCAGAACTAATGGCTTTCCGCCATCAAGCTTTGCGTTGCTATCAAGGCGAGAGCTATCTAAGATAAAAGGCGGTGCCGGGTTGCCCACAGATCGCAGCTTAGTGTAGTCCTCAAGAAATCGAACTGCGACATCTTGCAAAACCTCAAGACGGTGTGTTGCTATTGGGCCAGCACCCTTTCGCAGCTCTCTCTGCGCAGACATCCACTCGGCGAATTCACGCACTCGTATTTCCCGGTGAGACAATGCCCCTTCGTCGGCTGCTTTCTGATCACCATCACTGACTTGTCTACCAGGTCTGTCACTATAAATCGGGAGCGAGCGATGTGGAGAAAAATAGACAACAATCGGTTGTTCAGACCGCTGTCCGTCCCATTCTTTTTCTGTATGCAGGGAAAGGGGAGTCTGAAGATCTGAAGGACCAGAATCATTGGGGGAGCATCCACAGATGGAATAGAAACGGTTGTCCGTGAGGCGAATCTCTCCCTTCAGCTTGTCACCTCCGAACATGATGTCACCTTTGGTAAAAGGAATAGCTTCAGCCTTGGAGGCAGTGAAATCAGGAAGCCATTGGGACAATAACTTCCTCAGCGCATCCAGCACCGAAGATTTGCCTGAGCCATTGATACCGACGAGCAGGTTCATGCCCGGCTGGAAGTTGAACGTTGCCCGCTCGAAGGTACGGAAGTTTGTCAGTTCGAGACGCTTGAGTTTCATGGCGCTGCCTCAGAGAATTTGAAAGGCCATGACCGGCGGCCTAGCGCTCCGCGGCGGCGTCAACCCGGGCCTGCGCCCACTGGCGGGCCTGGGCGGTTGCGGCGTAGTCGGGGGCGCTCTCGCTGAGCGTTTTCAGCCGTGCTTCGGCCTCGGCGGCCTCGGTCCGGGCAGCTTCAAGGTCAATCTCGTCGGCAAACTCGGCGTTGTCGGCCAGAACGGTCATGACATTGTTCAGGACTTCGGCAAAACCGCCGCTGAGCGCCAGCCGTGTGGACTGACTGCCCTGCTTATAGGCGAGGCGACCGGCCTGGAGGGAAGACAGAAAGGTGATGTGGTTGGGCAGGACGCCGAACTCCCCGACCGTGCCCGGTGCGCTGACCTCATCAACCGCTTCGTCAAGCAGGGTGCGTTCGGGGGTGACAAGCAACAGACGGAGGGTTTCTGCCATACGGGGCACTCCACTTGTATCGTTCAGTTTGCGGCCAGGGTCTCGGCTTTTTTCTGGGTGTCCTCAATCGTCCCGACCATGTAGAACGCCTGCTCGGGCAGTTCGTCGTGCTGGCCGTCCACCAGTTCTTTGAAGCTGCGGATGGTATCTGCTACCCGGACATATTCGCCCGGCGTGCCGGTGAACTGCTCGGCCACGCTGAACGGCTGGGAGAGAAAACGCTGGATTTTGCGCGCCCGAGCCACTACAACTTTGTCCTCTTCGGACAGCTCGTCAATGCCCAGAATGGCGATGATGTCTTGCAGGTCTTTGTAGCGCTGCAATATCTCCTGTACGCTGCGCGCCACCTGGTAGTGCTCTGGGCCGATCAGGTTCGGGTCAAGCAGGCGTGAGGTTGAGTCAAGGGGGTCAACCGCGGGGTAGATGCCCAGCTCGGCAATCTGGCGCGAGAGCACGGTGGTGGCGTCGAGATGCGAGAAGGTGGTGGCTGGCGCGGGGTCGGTCAGGTCGTCAGCCGGCACATAGATGGCCTGGACCGAGGTGATTGAGCCGTTCTTGGTTGAGGTGATGCGCTCTTGCAGGTCGCCGACATCGGTTGACAGGGTGGGCTGGTAGCCGACCGCCGACGGAATCCGGCCGAGCAGGGTTGATACTTCTGAGTTGGCCTGGACAAAGCGGAAGATGTTGTCGATGAACAGCAGCACGTCACGACGCTCTTCGTCCCGGAAATATTCGGCGATGGTCAGCGCCGACAGCCCGACCCGGGCGCGAGCGCCAGGCGGTTCGTTCATCTGGCCGTAGACCAGGCTGGTCTTGTCGAGCACACCCGACTCCTGCATTTCCAGCCACAGGTCATTGCCCTCGCGAGTGCGCTCGCCAACCCCGCCAAAGACCGAATAGCCGCCGTGCTGTTTGGCGACATTGTTGATCAGCTCCATCAGAATGACCGTTTTGCCCACCCCCGCGCCGCCGAACAGGCCGATCTTGCCGCCGAGCGGATAGGGCGCGAGCAGGTCAACGACCTTGATGCCGGTCTCGAGGATGTTCACCTCGGTCGCCTGGTCGGTAAAAGACGGGGCCGGGCGATGGATGGGCGAACGGGGCGCGTCTTGGAGCGGTGCGCCCTGGTCAACCGGCTCGCCAACCACATTCAGAATCCGCCCCAGGGTTTTTTCGCCGACCGGGACGGTGATCACATCGCCGCTATCCCGGACCGGAACGCCCCGCACCAGCCCCTCGGCGCTGTCCATTGCCACGCAGCGCACGGTGTTTTCCCCGAGGTGCTGGGCGACCTCGAGGATGAGGTTCCATTCCTTGTCACTGATGGTTGGGTTTGTGACCTGGAGCGCGTTATAGATCGGCGGCAGGGCACTGTCCTCGAACTCGACGTCTATCACCGCGCCCATCACCTGGGTAATTCTTCCCTCGTTCATGCCATGATTCTCCTGGTTTTCTGGATTCCCCTCCCCGTCCTGTCAATCCTGCCCTCATTGCAGGGATTCGCCGGTGGCCACAATTTCGAGCAGTTCCCGGGTAATGCCGGCCTGACGCGCCCGGTTCATGTCCAGGGTCAGGGTATCGATCATCTCGACCGCGTTATTGGTGGCGTTCTCCATCGCCGTCATCCGTGCCCCGTGTTCGCTGGCGACCGATTCGAGCATGGCCCGGTACAGCAGCATATCGACGTAGCGGGCCAGTAAGCGGCTCAGCAGCCCCTGGGCGTCCGGCTCGTACAGATAGTCAAGCGGCGGTACATCGTCCTGTTCTTTGGGAACAATGGGCAGGACTTGATCAAGGGTCGGAATCTGGACCAGGGCCGACCGGAAGCGGGCGTACAGGATGTAGAAGCCGTCCGACTCGCCGGTGATGAAGCGCTTGGTCATTCGCAGCCCGATATCGTGGGCTAGGCCGGAGGTGTATTTGC
The DNA here is from genome assembly GCA_965200965.1 of uncultured Binatia bacterium (SeqCode). Lineage (GTDB taxonomy): Bacteria > Desulfobacterota > Binatia > Bin18 > Bin18 > JAAXHF01. The sequence continues at coordinate 2,516,317 of OZ241744.1, read as the reverse complement.
CGCCCAGGTTGATGTGTTCTTCGGCCATCGGTGCCTGCCGGCGGCGAAAATGGTCAAAGCCGCGCCGGCCCACACACGACAGGGTGACCTCCTGAGCCGGATGGGCGTTGATGAAAGCCTCGGCCTTGCGGATCAAGGACGAGTTGAAACTGCCGCACAGGCCGCGGTCGGAGGTATACAGCATCAGGTCGATCCTGGTCTCCTCACGTTTTGTAAGGAGGGGATGGGTCAGGGTGTGACCGGCCAGGTTGTGTAGTACGGCTTCCAGTTTTTCCGCGTACGGCCGGGCCGACTCGGCCGCCTCCTGAGCGCGGCGGAGCCGGGCCGCGGAGACCATCCGCATGGCGTTGGTGATCTGCTGGATGTTGCGGACCGAAGAGAGCCGCCGACGAATCGCTTTGAGGGTAGCCATTGTGACAAAGACGAGGTGTCTTCTATTGCGTGAACGTGTCGTTGAACTCTCGAAGGACCGCTTCAAGGCGCGCCCTGATATCATCCGTCAACTCACGCTTGGTCCGCAACTCCGCCAGGATCTCGGGGTGGTTGGTATCCACAAACCGGAACAGTTCGGTCTCATATTTTTTCAATACCGACTCTGACAGATTGTCCAGAAAGCCGTTTGTACCGGCGTAAATGATGAGCACTTGGTTTTCGACCGGCAACGGCTCGTACTGTCCCTGCTTGAGTACCTCGACGAGGCGCGTGCCACGCGCCAGCATCCTTTGGGTGGCAGCATCAAGGTCGGAACCAAACTGGGCGAAGGCGGCCATCTCCCGGTACTGGGCCAGGTCGAGCCGCAGCGAACCGGCGACCTGACGCATGGCTCTGATCTGGGCTGAACCGCCGACGCGGGAGACCGAAATACCAACGTTGACCGCGGGACGAATACCCGAGTTGAACAGGTCGGTTTCAAGAAAAATCTGCCCATCGGTAATCGAAATCACATTGGTCGGAATGTAGGCCGATACATCACCGGCCTGGGTTTCAATAATCGGCAGGGCGGTCAGCGACCCGCCCCCTTCGGCATCGCTCATCTTGGCGGCCCGTTCGAGCAGACGGGAGTGCAGGTAGAAGACATCGCCCGGGAACGCCTCGCGGCCCGGCGGACGACGCAGCAGCAGAGACAGTTGTCGATACGCCACCGCGTGCTTGGACAAGTCATCGTAAATGACGAGCGCGTGCTTGCCGGTATCGCGAAAGTACTCGCCAATCGCACACCCGGCATAGGGGGCGATAAACTGCAACGGGGCGGCGTCCGAAGCGCTGGCGACAACGACGGTGGTATAGTCCAGTGCACCAGCGCGGGTCAGACGCTCAACCACCTGGGCGACGGTCGAACGCTTCTGACCGATGGCGATGTAGATGCACTGCATATCGCCGCCCTTCTGGTTGATGATGGTATCGACAACAATGGCGGTTTTTCCGGTTTGGCGGTCGCCAATGATGAGTTCGCGCTGCCCACGGCCGATTGGGATCATGGAGTCAATGGCTTTCAGACCGGTCTGGACCGGCTCTTTGACCGGCTGGCGCAAGACAATACCCGGGGCTTTGACCTCAATCCGCCGTAACTCGGCGCTTTCGATCGGCCCTTTGCCGTCGATGGGCTGACCGAGAGCGTTGACCACGCGGCCCAGCATGGCCTCGCCAACCGGGACCTCGGCGATACGCCCGGTGCGGCGGACCTCATCGCCCTCTTTAATGGCTTGGACCTCGCCAAACACCGCGGCCCCGACATTGTCCTCTTCAAGGTTCAGGGCCAGACCAAACACGTCGTCCGGAAACTGGAGTAATTCACCGGACGCAACCTGGTCCAAGCCATGAATACGCACGACCCCATCGCCGGCCGATAGCACGGTCCCTGTCTCGCGCAACTCAACCTGTGTGTCATAGCCCTGGATCTGTTGCTTGATAATTTCGCTGATCTCAGCCGCACGCAGTTCCATTACACCCTCTTTCTCGGGAAGGTCAGAGACAATGACCTGGGACTTGACCTTCGTCTTTCTTCCTCTTTCATTCAGGCAATCCCTACAGCCGCTGAAGACGATTCGTCTTGTCTTCCTCTCGACCGCTCAAGGCGATTCGTCTTTGGGCCAATGACTGGTTGAGGCGTTGGAGTTGGGTCTTAAGGCTGGCGTCGTATACCCGGCCCTCAATTTCAACTGTCACCCCACCCAACAACTCAGGCTCAATCTCGAGGATTGGGATGACAGTCTTCTCTATCTTCTGACTGAAGGCGTCAACAATGGCTTGGATCTCGTCCCTGGACAACTCGGAAGCCGATTTGACCTTGACTCTCACCCGCCCCAGCAGTTTTTCGAGCAGCACTTGATAGCCGCTCTCAATATCGGCTACCGTATTCAGACGATCGTTGACGGCCAGGACGCGCAGAAAGTTGGCCACCAGCGCGTGTGGCGCGGCGGCGCGGATCAGGCTCTCGACAATATCACTCCGTGTTTTAGGCGACAGGGTTGGGAGCGCCATGATCTGGGCCAGGCTGGGCTCGACCAGTATAGCGCTAATGTGTTTGAGTTCGGCCCCGATGGCCTCCTCTTGTCCGGCCTCTTGGGCCAGGCTGAGCAGGGCTTTGGCGTAGCGTCTAGCGGCTGCTGGCATCGCGTACCTCATCAACAAGGTCATTGACCAACCGGCTCTGGTCGGCCGGACGCAACTGGGCGCGGATCAACTCGGTAGCGATTGTCACCGCCTGCTCAGCCACCTCCTCACGCAACGTCCGCCGGGCCTGTTCGATCTCTCGCTCGGCTATCTGTTGCGCCTCCAGCCGGGCATGTTCGGCCATGCGGCCGGCCTCTTCAAGAATACGGGCTTTCTCCCGCTGGGCGGATTCCAGGGCCTGAGCGCGCATGGTGTGTTGTTCTGCCTCTAAGCCAGCCAGTTTCTCTTCGTATTCGTGTCGGATCTGCTCAGCCTCGGCCTGAGCCCGCTTTGCCTCGCTGAGCGCTTCGACAACCGTCTCCTTGCGCTTGTGAAGCGCTTCCCTGATAAAAGGCAGGGCAAATCTCCGCAGGAGAAGAACAAAGAGACCAAAGTTAATGGTGAAGAACAGGAGGCCGAGTAACTGATCTCTCGTTACCGCGTGGTGCTCGTCCCCTCCCCCGGCCGCCGCCCAAGCCGCGGTCATCAGCAGAAACGGAGAGAGGATGGTAATGAGACCGACCATCTTGTCTGAATGTTTGCACATGGCTAGGTCAAGGGCCTTGCGAGGAGGCGTTCAGCAATCTCATTGGAGAAGTCAGGAATGCGTTGTTCAAGGTTTTGGCGCGCCACCGCAATCTCAGCTTCGAGGGTCTGCCGCATCTGGGCAAGCGTCTGGGCCGACTCGTTGCGGGCCTGCTCAATCAGCGCCTGCGACTGCTCTTGAGCTTCACGGTAGACAGCCTCGACTTCCTGCATGGTGCCCGAGCGCGCTTTAGCGAGTTGGCTGCGATACTCCTGGCCTTTTGCCTCGGCGTCCGCCTTGATCTGAGCCGCCTCTTGGAGTACCCCGGCGCTGTGCCGTTCCCGGTTGGCCAACACGCTCAGGTTGGGCTCAAACAGCACACGGCGCAACACAGCCCACAGGAGAAGGAAAAGAAGAATCTGACAGAAAAATGTCCAATCTGGAGGAAAGTCTAACACAGCGTGGAGTCTCCCCTTTCAGGGAGTATAAAGGGAATTCCGTATGAGGGCTAGGGCGTACTGAGGAGACATTAGACAAACGGTTTTTGATTTGTGTTTCTGAGGCGAGCTAACAAGCCATCGAGTTCCTGGTTTGAGTAGTACTCAATTTCAATCTTGCCGCCCTTTTTTCGGGTGTGCAGGCGCACTTTGGTCCCCAGTTCACGCATGAGTTCTTCTTCAATTGCCTTTAAGTAAATATCCACATGGCCGACCGGTTTTTCCGGGTCGGGGAACTGATCTTGGGCTGTTGCGGGCGCGGTCCCCTCTACAGTGCGGGCAACCAGCGTATCGGTTTCCCGCACCGATAGATTCTGGCGGATGACCTGACGTGCCAACTCAATCTGTTTTTGGGGTGTTTCCAGGGCCAGCAGTGAACGGGCATGGCCAACCGTAAGACTGCCGTGGTCAACCTCTTCTTTGATTTCCTCGGGCAAATTCAGGACCCGCAGCAGGTTGGCTATGGCCGGACGACTTTTTCCGACCCGTTTGGCCACATTCTCTTGGGTTAGCTGAAACTCGTCCATCAACTGACGGTAGGCGAGCGCTTCCTCAATCGGGGTGAGTTCTTCGCGCTGAATGTTCTCCACCAGGGCCATTTCCAGGCTCTCGGCGTCGCTCACCTCCTTCACAATAACGGGTACGCGATCCAGGCCGGCCCGCTGAGCGGCGCGAAAGCGGCGCTCTCCGACAATCAATTCGTAGCCGGAGTCGGCTTTCCTCACCACCAACGGTTGTAACACGCCCTGCTGACGAATTGATTCGGCCAACTCGGCAATCCGCCGTTCGTCAAAATAGCGTCTGGGTTGGCGCGGGTTGGGATGGATGTCGGACACAGGTACACGCCGTTCGGCAGCCGGTGCCGCCAGGGACACGCCTTCGGGTATCAGCGCGCTCAGACCGCGACCAAGGCCACGGCGTTTTGAAGTCGATTTGATGCCCGTCTGAGTATTGACCGCTCCTTCACTCATCTATTCCTCCCCAGAGATGAATCTCCTCTCTTCTTCCTTGCAAATGATCAGAATGGTTCATCTTTTGGGCGACGACCGTCGGCGGCTTCCGCGTGCGGATTTCCTGAGCTAATGCCACATAACTTTGCGCACCCCGGCACGACGGATCGTACAGGATAATGGGGAGCCCGTGACTTGGGCTCTCGCCGAGCCGGACATTGCGAGGAATGAGGGTATCAAAAACCTGATCAGGAAAAAATTGCCGTACCTCCTCCTCAACCTGCCGAGACAGGCGATTTCTCTGGTCAAACATGGTCAGCAACAGCCCCTCAATCGCCAAATCGGGGTTTAAGCGAGCGCGCAGGAGATCAATGGTCTCCAGCAGAGAGCGCAGACCCTCAAGCGCGTAATACTCACACTGAAGCGGAATGAGGACACTGTCGGCAGCCGTGAGGGCGTTGACCGTCAACAGCCCCAGGGAAGGCGGACAGTCGAGCAAGATGTACTCATACTGAGCCAGACGATGACGCAGCAGTCCATGTAGCACATACTCGCGATTGTCTGTATTCAGCAGCTCGACTTCTACGCCGATCAAGTCATGCGTTGCCGGCAAAACGTCAAGGTATTCAATGACGGTTTTGGCAATAGCGTCTTGGAGCGGACATTCACCTGACAGCACCTCGTACAGGGTCGCGTTCTGCTGCTCAATGCGTACTCCAATACCACTCGTGGCATTGGCCTGAGGATCGCAGTCAATGAGTAAGGTTGAGGCTTTGACGACACCGAGACAGGCGGCAAGGTTGACCGCAGTCGTCGTCTTCCCCACTCCACCTTTCCGGTTGGCTATGCAGATAACCCTTCCCACGGCGGGTGTCCTAGCATACGTTCTCCACAAAAAACAGCGTCCAGGCTGAAAAATGTTTCATGTGAAACATTTTCGACTATCCAGTGTTTCACATTGAACATTTGACCTGTTTTTTGGCAAAGATGAGCAAGGTCCGGCTCTCTGTTCCAAACGGGAGGGTGTAGTTGTAGCGAGCGTAAAGAGCAAACGGGTGATCCCGAGCCAGGACATGACGCAACTCGCCCTCTACACCGGGACCCTTCATCGCGATCACCCAGCCGTTGCGGTCAATAAAATCCCCGGCCAGGGACAAAAACTGCTCCAGCTTCCAGGTTGCCCGCGATACTACGGCCCGATACGCGGCCCGAAACTGCTCCTGCCGCAGCAAATCTTCGGCTCTGCCCTCATACACCGTCACATTGCTCAGCTCCAGCTTTCTGACCACCGCCTTGAGGAAATGGGCCCGTTTCCTGCGGGCTTCAATCAGATCAATCGGCCGATTGGGCTCAGCCATAGCGAGAACTAAGCCGGGAAAGCCGGCTCCACTGCCAAGATCACCCAAGCGTCCCTCAAAAGCGAGACGATTTGTCTTTTGGTCTATTTGACCAGACAGGGCTAAGCTATCCAGCACATGTTTACGGATGACGGTCTGGGGGTCGGGGGAAGATACCAGATTAACGATGCGACTCCAGCGTTGCAACTCTTGGAGGTAGACACACAAACGATCGAGCATCGTCTGGGACAGGGGCACGGCCAAGCGGCCAGCCCCTTGGCTCAATTCACTCCTGTCAATCAGGCCTAATCCCATGAATCGCTGGTCGCTTTTTCAGATGAATGGCCAACAGCGACAGGGCCGCCGGAGTGACGCCTGGGATGCGGGCCGCCTGACCCAGCGAACGAGGACGCAACGCGCTCAACTTTTCCCGGATTTCGACCGATAGCCCACTCACACCTGCATAGTTCAGGTTGTCTGGAATCCGGGTATGTTCGAGATGACGCAACCGGGCGACCCCCTCCTCCTGGCGACGGATATAGCCGGCGTACTTGACCGCAATTTCCACTTCAGCACCGACCTCACGGGAAAAAGATGAATCGTTCCATCTTCCTCTCTTCAACGCTTGGGACGATTCATCTGTACACGCCCGAGGGGCCGGGAGCAGAGCGGCCAGAACAGCGTAGGACAGTTGGGGGCGGCGCAGCAATCGGGCCAAGGACACAGGGTTTTTGATCGGGGTGGTTCCCAGAGCGGCTAATTTCGCGTTGAGATCGTCGCTTGGTATGACCATCGTCTTTTCATGGCGGTGGATTTCGGCGGCAATGGCGGCCTGCTTATCCTGTGTGCGCTGAGCCGCGGCTGCGTCAACAAGGCCAATCCGGTGCCCAAACGACCGCAGTCTGAGGTCGGCATTATCCTCACGCAGCAGCAGGCGATGTTCGGCCCGCGAGGTAAACATCCGATACGGCTCTCCGCCCACCCCTTTGTTCACCAAGTCGTCTACTAAGACCCCGATATAGGCTTGATCCCGACCTAAAATAATGAGCTCTTCACCCCGCAGGCTCAGAACGGCGTTAATACCGGCCACTAAGCCCTGGGCCGCGGCCTCTTCGTAACCGGTCGTGCCGTTAATCTGGCCGGCAAGATACAACCCGGACACCCGTTTGGTCTCTAAACTCGGAGAAAGTTGGGTGGGGTCGACATAATCATACTCAATCGCATAGCCGGGCCGCATGATTTCTGCCTCTTCCAGGCCGGGTATGGAGTGGACCATTTGCATCTGCACATCGAGCGGCAGGCTAGTAGACAGTCCGTTGGGGTAGACCTCAACCGTATCCCGCCCCTCAGGTTCAAGAAAAATCTGATGGCGCGGTTTGTCTGGAAAGCGGACAATTTTGTCTTCAATAGATGGGCAGTAGCGCGGTCCTCGGCTCTGAATCGCGCCCGAATACATCGGTGAGCGGTCTAAACCAGCACGAATAGCCGCATGCGTCTCCTGACTGGTGTAGGTCAGATGGCACGGCAGTTGGCTCTGGGTAATCGTCCCGGTCGAAAACGACAGCGGCACCGGCGGTTCATCGCCATACTGGGGCTCAAGCCGGCTGTAGTCAATCGTCCGGCTGTCAAGGCGGGGACAAGTTCCGGTTTTCAGGCGACCAAGCTGAAAGCCGAGTGCAGCCAGATGGCCGCTCAACCCCTCAACCGAGAAATCTCCCGCACGGCCGGCAGCGTACTGCTTCAGCCCGACATGAATTAAGCCCTTGAGAAAGGTCCCGGTTGTCAGAATGACCTTGTGAGCCGAAAAAATCTCGCCGATCTGGGTCTCTATGCCACAGACGAATCGTCCTGAGCGCATCTGTCCATCTTCGACAAGCAGGCGCTCTGCGCTGCCCTGACGCAGGGTGAGGGACGAGGTACTTTCCACCTGCCGCTTCATACGTTGACGATAGAGAGCCTTATCGGCCTGGACCCGGGTCGCTCTGACCGCCGGCCCTTTTCGCGTGTTGAGCACACGGAACTGCAGGCCCGTCTCGTCAATGGCCTTGGCCATTTCGCCGCCCAGCGCGTCAATCTCCCGCACCAGATGGCTCTTGCCGATCCCGCCGATGGCGGGATTACACGACATCTGTCCGATGTGGTCAAGATTGAGCGTCAACATCAGCGTTTTTGCCCCTAAACGGGCGCTGGCAAGCGCCGCCTCAATCCCGGCGTGGCCGGCACCAACGACGATTACATCATAGTCCATCTTACTTCCCAATGCAGAACTCGCCAAAGATGCTGTCCAGAATATCCTCACTGCTCACTTGGCCGGTGATTTCTCCAATCTGGTCCAGAGCCGCCCGCAGGTCCACGGCCACCAGGTCAAGTGGGAGTCCGGCACTTAGACTCTCAAGCGCAGTTGTAAGAGACTGCTCGGTTTTTATCAACGCGTCTCGATGACGGAGACGGGTGACAATAACGCCGTGTCCAGCCTCGGCCAGCCCGTCTTGTCTCTCCCCCGCATTCGGGTGGGGGAAAGGAGGAGGATTGCCCAAAACCAGAGTCGTGATTGCCTCCGCTAAGCGGTCCAAGCCACTCCCGGTTCGGGCCGAAATGGCGACCGATGGTCCAGCCTTGAGCCGCGTCTCGAGCTCAGCCGCGGTCGTCTCAATCGACAGATCGATTTTATTGAGAACGGGAACGATCCGCTTGCCGCTGATAGAGTCACAAACTGCTTTGTCTTCGGCATCAACAGGACGGCTGGCGTCAAACACGGCCAGCACCAGCTCGGCCCGGGCGATCCCGGCCAGGGTTCGTTCGATACCCATCCGCTCCACCTCGTCCCGGCTGGCACGCAGGCCGGCCGTATCCCAGACCACCAATGGAATATCACCAATAGTGACTGTTTCCTCTAGCGTATCGCGCGTGGTACCCGGCACCGGGGTGACAATCGCCCGGTCCGTCCCGATCAGGGCATTCAACAGACTGGACTTGCCGACATTGGGCTTGCCGACGATGACCGTCCGCACCCCGTCTCGATAGACCTTGCCCCGGGCAAAGCTGGCGTGCAGCCGGCCGACCGCCTCAATCAGCTCGGACAGCTCACGGCAGAACTCGCCCTGGCTGCGAGCCGGAATGTCCTCTTCTGGAAAATCGAGAAACGCCTCAAGGTGAGCGGCCAGGCCGAGCAGCCGCTCCCGCAGTTGCCCGCACTGCCCGGATAAACGGCCCGACACCTGTTCCAAGGCCAGCCGCAAACCCCCTGCGCTCTTGGCCTGTATCAGGTCAAGGACTGCCTCGGCCTGGGACAGATCGAGCCGCCCGTTCAGAAAGGCCCTCTTGGTGAACTCTCCAGGCAGTGCCAGCCGCGCTCCGTGCTTGAGCACGGCTTCCAAAATCCCTTGAACAAGAAAGCTGCCGCCGTGGCACTGGATCTCTGCCACATCTTCCCCGGTATAACTGTGGGGCGCGCGCATCAGCGCCAAGAGCGCTTGGTCAAGGGGCTGACCCGTCAGCGGATCAGTCACCCGCCCCAGATAGAGGTGGTGGGAGTGAAAGATGAATTGCCCCCTCTTCCTCCTTCTCAAGGCTTGGGACGCTTCATCTTTGAGGTGTTCCCGGTGATGAGCGGGCTGGAAAACCGCCCGGGCGAGGGCTTCAGCCCGATCCCCGCTGATACGGACAATCGCCACCCCGCCAGAACCGGCCGGGGTGGCAATCGCCGCTATCGTGTCATGCTCATACACGCACCTTACCCAACTGATGCGCGACGCGGCCTTGCTTCGGGAACAATGCTGAGCCGCCGCAGATAGCCTCGGTCCAGACTTTGTGTTGTCACCAGCGGGTCGCCTTCCAGGGCCAGATGGATAACCCGGCGGTCGCGCGGATTGAGCGGACTCAGGGTCACCGTCCGCCGCCGCCGCTTGGCCCGCTCGCCGAGGCGCATGGCCAAACTCTCCAAGTTCTGGCGTCGCCGTTCCCGGTAGCCGGCTGCGTCAAGCAGCACATGGGCGAAAGACATCTCGTCCTCTCTTCCTCGCGTCTTTTCGGTGGTGTCATGTCTGGTGAGGATACGATTCAGCACATACTCCAGGGCGTCGAGGGTCTGGCCCTTACGTCCGATGAGCAGCCCGTCGCTGACATCCTCGAAATTGAGCACCACCTCGTTGTTGTGGACGGAAGACGATACATCCGCCTCCATGTCCATATGGGCCAGGATTTCTTGGAGCAGCTGGCAGGCTTGCTCGATGAACTCGGGTGACGGAGCAGCGTCCCGGTCTGATTCTCGGACAGGTTCAGGGCTGTATGCCGTCACCGCCCGGCCTGACAGAACATAGGGATCACCTGCTGATTCGCCTGATTTTTCTGATCTGACAGATGACTTCTGTTCAGTGTCTTCCTGCCAATCAGGGGAATCTGCGGGCTGAATCTGGGGGCTCTTTTGCCTGGTCTCCCGCCGCGCCGGGCCGTCTTTTGGTTTTCTTGGGCCTTTTTGGGCCGGCGCTGACTTCCCCCTCCTCTCCCCCGCCGTACTCGGGGGCGAAGACGGGGCACGCAGGCTGGCCCGCACCCGGGCTCTTTTGCCGCCAATGCCGAGAAAGCCTTTGGTCGGCTGTGACAGAATCTCAATCTCGGCCTGCTCCCGCTCCACACCGAGTTGCCTGAGGGCAGCAGCAGCAGCTTCCTCAACCGTCCGTCCTTCAGCGAGTTCTGATTTTCTTGATTCTGAGCTCTGATTCATCTGCGGTTGATTCTTTCTCATGTTTGACCTCGCCCTCTGGTCTTCAGTATTTTCAGGCAGGATTGCGGCCACCTGTCCCATCCGGTGAATCCCATCCTCTCATCCCGACCCGTGCTGAGCATTATACCAATACTGCTGGGCGACACTCAGCACATTATTCACCAGCCAGTACAGCACCAGTCCAGACGGAAAATTCACAAACATCACGGTGAAGATTACCGGCATCAACATCATCATTTTCTGTTGGAGCGGATCTCCGGTCGTCATGGGTGTCATCCATTGTTGGAGCAACATGGAGCCGCCCATAAACAAGGTCAGAATGGGCAGCCCGGGGGGATCGACAAACGGAATCGCCAGGCTGCCCAGGCGGTCGGGGCTGGACAGGTCGGTAATCCAGCCAAAAAACGGGGCCTGGCGCAACTCAATGGCGTACATCAAGCCCTGATACAGGCCGATGAAGACCGGAAATTGGACTACCATCGGCAGACAGCCGCCTAGGGGATTGACCTTGTTGCGTTTGTAGAGTTCCATCGTCTCCTGGTTGAGCTTCTGTCGGTCGTCCTTGTAGCGCTCTCTGAGCCGTTCCATTTGGGGTTGCAGCTTTTTCATGGCCGCCATGGACTGAAAACTCTTATTGCTCAGGGGAAAAAAGACGAGTTTCACCAGGACGGTCAACAGAATGATATCAAGTCCATAATTGCCGGTCAGGCTGTGCGACAGGCGCAACAGAGAGATGAGCGGGCGGGCGATAAAATGGAACCAGCCAAAATCAATCGCACGGTCAAAGGCCGGATCAACGGCGTTGAGCGCTTGGGTTTCTTTTGGACCGATATACAGGGTGTAGGAGACGCTCGCTGAAGACGCCTCGTCCTCTCTTCTCATCTTTCCGGCCCAGGGCAGGATCAGGATGGTCTGGGCCGTATTATTGACCCTCCTGAAAACACAGCGGTAACCCTCCCCGTCCGGGGGCATCATGGCGGCCAGAAAATAGGAATCGGAGAAGCCGGCCCAGCGGACTTGGCCCGGTCCAAGGCTTTCCGGCTCGTCTAATCCGGACGCGCCTTTATAGACGAATTTCCGGCCTACCAGCGCTACCGGACCATAGGTCGTGTAGAAATCATCGGTCTGGCTTGGGTTCAGGTTCTCAGTCCACACCAGGGAGAGGGCGGAGATGTCCGGCGGAGCTTGCCCGACCTGAACATCAAGCTGTATGCCGTAGCTGTCTGCCGCGAAGGCGAACACCTTTGCAATCGGCGTGCCGTCGGCCAGGCTGCCGTAAAAACCTATCGTCCTCTTTTCTTTCCCAACGGTGAGGACGATAGGTCCCTGACCAGGTGCGTCCTCAAGCGCATAGATAATACCCGTATCATCCAGGCTCCTCCCGTCCCCCTCAAGCCGAACCTCAAGCGGAGCGGTATTCCCAAGGCCTTGGCGGATCATTTCCCGGGGTGGGCTGTGTTCACCCGCGTCTCCGGGATAGTCTTTGAGGATCAGGCTCTTCAGCCGAGCCCCACGCGAACTCAACACGGCGCGATACACGGCATTTTCAACCGTGATCTCCTGTTCTTCAGGCTGGGCAGCAGGCCGGGTAGAGAGGACGGCAGGCGGGCCGCCGGGGCTTTGCGAACTCAGGGTTTCAGGAGTGTTGGAAGGCGTGACCGAGGACGGGGCGGACGGAACAGGTGGTTCTTGGGGCGGTGGGGGCGGATACAGATAGCTGATCAACTCCTGATAGCCAATCAGAATGACCAGAGAGAGGACGATTGCGAGCAAGCTCCTTTTATCCATAGTGGACTTCAGCGTTTCAGGAGTGTTGTGAATCTGTGGTCAACAACGATGCGTTCCTGATGAGGTGGTCATCATCGCTTAGCTTGAGTGCCCGGCCCAACTCGCGGTTGATCTGGTGGAAGGACAGCCGTCCGGCACCGCGCTGAGGAATGATCAGGATATCCTGGCTGGGGACGAGGGCGGCTTGGTAGCGGCGAAAAAATTCCCGCACATATCTCTTCATCCGGTTTCGCATCACCGCATTGCCAAAACGGCGGCTGGCTGTAATCCCAAGGCGGGAGCAGCCGGTCTGTCTTGGTCTTGTCATGACCACGAAGTGCAGAGTATGCCGACGCCTGCCCTTGCGCTGGAGAACCACAAACTCACGGCGGGCCAGGATACGCGCCGCTTTTGGGAATGTGGACGGAGCAGACCGCGTGCCTAGAGCCGAGCCTGTTTGGGAGGTATCTGGACACTCAGACGTTTGCGCCCCCTGCTGCGGCGTCTTCGTATGACGGCGCGACCGGCCGGGGTGCTCATCCGGCTCAGAAAGCCGTGGGTGCGCTTGCGGCGAACATTGCTTGGTTGGTACGTTCTTTTCATTGACCTTCATCACAGGGAAGCGTGATCTCCTTTTCAGCCCTTTTGCTATCACGATTCCCTGTGTCCGTACATGGAGGATTCAGTCGGGCCGGCCACTATCTCACCATACCGGGTCAAGGTTGTCAATTTTCGGGTTTCATCTCGCGCCCGAGCAGGGCGGCAACCACTTCGCGGGCGGATGTGTGGCGATACAGCAAGGCGTGGACCTGTTCAACAATCGGCATTTCAACGCCGTAGCGTTGGGCTAAGGCAAAGATGGAGCGACTCGTCCGCACTCCTTCGGCCACCGTTGTCATGTTGTTCAGAATATTCCTGAGCGGTTCGCCTTTGCCAAGACGGACACCAACCCGGTAATTTCGACTCAGCGTGCTGGTACAGGTGAGGACTAAATCTCCCAGGCCGGACAAGCCGGCCAAGGTCTGGGGCAGCCCACCCATCCATTCGGCCAAGCGCGTGATCTCAACCAGTCCTCGGGTAATCAGTGCCGCGCGGGCGCTCTGACCATAGCCCAGGCCGTCGCTGACCCCGGCCGCCAGGGCAATGACATTCTTGGCCGCCCCGCCAATCTCTACCCCAATCACATCGGTCGTGGTGTAGACCCGGAAGTGAGCCAAAGACGCCTTGTCCTCTCTTCCTCTCTGCGAATAATGAGGACGCCTCGTCTTTGTTGCAAAGACCTGCTGGACTGCTTGGGCCAGGGCCTGGGCCGCGGCGGCGACGGTGACCGCGGTTGGCAAGCCCCGCACCACATCAGCCGCAAAGCTGGGACCGGAGAGGACGGCCAGACGTGTACGCACCTCGGGTCCCAACACCTCTGTGAGCACTCCGCTCATTGTCAGTAAGGTCTCTTCTTCAACACCTTTACTGGTACTGACCAGGACTGGAGCGGCCGAGGAGGGAAAAGCGAACGGGACCAACTCAGACACCACCCCGCGCAGGGCCTGAGAAGGAACGGCGAGCACCAGCAGTTCTTTTTCCGCAGCCGCCTCAGCCAGAGAAGCGCTAGCGGTCAAGCCTGCGGGAAGCCGAATTCCGGGCAAATAGCGAGTGTTTTCGCCGGTCTTCTGCAGTTCGGCGCACAGCTCAGGCTTGCGCGCCCACAGGCATACCGCGTGGCCGGCCTTGGTCAGCAAGGCTGCCAGCGCCGTTCCCCATCCGCCTGCACCAATGACACCAATCCGCATGACAGGCTCTCAGGTTTGTACGCGCCAGCCAATGACGCTCAGTTGCCGGCCAGCGTGCGCCCCTTCCCTGCGATATGAGGCCAGCGGCACTCCTGAACAAAACGTACACGGCCCAACGTGTTGTATCCGCTGGGGGACAACGCCAAGCTGTTCACACCGCAGGCGGTTGACCAAGCGTAAATCCAGGAAGCCGGTGTCACCGTTCGGCCGCCAGGCAAGCCGCCCTTGTGTTCCCCACTCTTGAAGCAGGTTTTCGCCGATATCGCGGCCAACTTCGTAACAGCAGCCGTCAATGGACGGACCCAAGGCGACCATCAGGTTGGCGGGAGGGACGCCCCAGTCCGTTTGCAGGGACCGGATAGCTCGGCCACAGATATCTTTGGCCGTGCCCCGCCAGCCGGCGTGCAGGGCGGCAACCATGCGGTGTCGTGGGGCAACCATCAGGACAGGCACGCAGTCCGCGGTGGTAATGCCCAGCAGTTGGCCGACTTCGGCGCTCAGCATCCCATCCGCCTCGGGGCGCTCTGTCCAGAAAGATGAATCGTCTTTACTTTTCGAGAGGAAGACAGGACGAGCCGTCTTTTGCGTCTTGTGGCTGACAACCCGGATTGCGTTGCCGTGTGCCTGTTTGAGCGTGTGCAGGCTCAGAGCGGCAGCCGACAGAGCCGACAGAGCGGCCGGCAGGTCGTCTATTTGACAGGAAAAGCCGTGCAGGAGACCGGGAATCCGCTCCCAGCCGGGGGCGGTATACCATGTCCCGGATTTCAGGATTTCAGCAGCCATGCTCCTGACCCATCCTGACCAGGAGGACCAGCGTTTCAACCTTGTCCGTCTGGGGAAACATATCAAACGGCTGGAGCCTGACCGGCCGATAGCCGGCCTGCCTGAGTTCATCAAGGTCGTGCGCCAGGCTCGGCGGGTCGCCCGAGACATAGGCCAGCCGCGGCGCAGCCACCGCCCCAAGCGCGGCACACACCTGGGGACTCAGACCCCGGCGGGGAGGGTTGACAACGATGCAGTCGATCCGAGCCAGTTGACTTGCGGTCTCTCTGAGTTTGCGTGCCGCCTCGTCAGCGAAAAAGCGCGTGTTGTGATAGCCATTCCGGCGCGCATTTTCTTTGGCCACCCGGACCGCCCGGGTATTGTCGTCAATCCCGATGACGAGTTTGGCGCGGCTGGCCAGATACAGGGCAATTGGCCCAATCCCGCAGTACAGATCAAGGGCGATGTGATCCGCGCTCAACTCAGCCCAGTCCAGGACCGTCTGATAGAGCTGGCCGGCGACCGTCGGATTGATATGGGTGAACGCATCAGCCGGGGAATGCAGCCGCAGAGGGCCGATCTGCTCAATGAGCGAGTCCCGCCCGCGCAGCGGATGGAAGCGCCGGCCCCCAATGCTATTCCCTTCCATACCAGGGGTGTCATTGATGTTCTGCACCACCCCGACCAGCTGGGGAAAGTGCCGGCCAAGCTCACGGGTCAAGTCACGGACCTGCGGAAAATCCATGTGGCGAGTGACCAGGGTCAGGAGCAAACGCCGCTGCCAAAAACTGTACCGAATGTCGAGATAGCGGAGTTGGCCGATATCGTGCCGTTCATCATACGGCGTGATCCGCAGTTTTTCGATCAACTGTTTCAGACAGCGGACCAGGGCGTTGATCGGCCGCGGGTGGACCGGGCAGGCCGAAACGTCGATGACCCGGTGTGATTCCGGGCGATACAGCCCAATGACCAGCTTCCCCTTCAGACCCTGCACGGCCAGTTTGACCCGAGCGCGATAGCCAAAGCGATACCTGGACGCAAGGGGAACTGGAACATCAAGCGACCGCAGAGACGCAGAGTCGGCAAAAGCGGCCACGATCTGGGCCTGTTTTTTGTCCAGCTGCTCCTGATACGGTACGCCGACAAAGGGACAGCCAGAGCAGGCCGGATAATGTGGGCAGGGCGGACGCCGGACCGATGGCCCTGTCTGCTCGGTCTGGTCGTGTTTGTCGCGCGGGGCGGGCAGGCGGTCGTGTCTCCTCAAAGACGAATCGTCCTGTCTTCCTCTCGGCGAACGCTGAGGGCGATCCGTCCTTCGTGCTTGGCTTGGAGACTTCTTGCGGACCGGGCGCACCGGCCGGCCCGGTCCCGGTTTTGTCCGGGGGGTGTGGGAAGAAGAACCCTTTGGGCGCGATTTCCTTTTGTTTGTCTCACGTCCGGGAGACGCTGAAGGGGGTCGCCGAGATGCCACCCGCCCAGCCTATAAAGCCGCCCGGTCGGCGTCAACGACTGAACGCGCTTGTCTGGACATCCATCAGACGCTATGCTCGGCAGATGGCCAGCAGTAAAGGCATCACATGTGAAAACAGGGTGGTCGCTTCCATGCGATCCATCGTGTTCATCGGCACGCTGCTCCTGGGCATCGCCACGCCGGCAGCGGCCCAACGGGCACGGGCCGGCCACGAGTTGAGCGAGATCGTCGTCACCGCCCGCAAGCAGGAACAGCGGTCTTTTGATGTGCCAATGGCCCTGTCGGTGTTGCAGGGCGAAGAACTCGACTGGTTTCGGGCCTCGGGCCACGACATCCGCTTTCTAACCAGCCGCACGCCGAGCCTGCAAGTCAAGTCGTCCTTTGGGCGGGTCTTTCCCCGCTTCTACATCCGTGGCCTGGGCAACACCGACTTTGACCTGAACGCCTCCCAGCCGGTGTCGATCATTCACGACGGTGTGGTGCTGGAAAACCCGCTGCTCAAGGGCGCACCGGTTTTTGACCTGGACCGCATTGAGGTCTTGCGCGGCCCACAGGGCACGCTCTTCGGACGCAACACCCCGGCCGGGCTGATCAAGGTCGAATCGGCCCGGCCGACCTGGACGCCGGAGGGCTACGGCCGGCTGTCCTACGGGCGGTTTGACGGGGTGAACTTTGAGGGGGCGGTGTCCGGCCCGCTGATCTCGTCGGTGCTGGCCGCCCGCGCCTCGCTGCTCGTCCAGCGGCGGGCCGACTGGGTGGACAATACCTATACCGGCCAAGACAAGGCCCTGGGCGGCTACCGCGACATCGCCGGCCGCTTCCAACTCCTGTGGACGCCGTGGGAAGACTTCTCCGGGCGGTTCAAAGTCCAGGTGCGCGACGTTGACGGCACGGCCCGGCTCTTCCGGGCCAACACCATCAAGCCGGGCGCGAGCCGGCTGCGTCACGGCTTCCGCCGCGACAAAATTTCTCTGGACGCCGACAATTCGCAGGAGATCAGCGGCCGGGGCTTTTCTACCGAACTGCGCTACCGCCTGGGCCGGTTCAGGCTGGTCTCGCTGACCGGGGCGGAGTGGCTGGACAGCCTGTCACGCGGCGATGTGGACGGCGGCAGCCCCGATAACCCGGTTCCCTTTCCGTCCGAAACCGCGGACGGCCACCCGTCACTATATCAGTTCAGCCAGGAACTCCGCCTCGAAGCCGTGGACGCCGGGCGGCTGGACTGGCGGCTGGGCTTCTTCTATTTCCGCGAGTCGCTCACAATTGACACCTTCAACTTCGACACACCGAACGGCCGCGTGCGCAACGGCTATGCACGCCAACAGCAGCGCACCGAAGCCTGGGCGGTGTTTGCCGCGGCGACCTTCATGCTGACCGAGGCGCTGGAGGTCGGCGGCGGCGTGCGCGTCTCTGAGGACGACAAGGAATATACAGGCGAGCGCTTGCAGTCGCCCATCGGCCGCGGTCCGCTGGCCCCGGTCCGTCGCAGCCCGCGCGACCTGGTGCCGAGCTGGGACGCCAGCCTGCGCTACCAGGCGGTGCCCGGGGTTCAGCCCTATGTGCGGGTGGCCAGCAGCTTCCGCGCCCCCAGCATCCAGGGGCGGCTGCTGTTTGGCGACGAAGTCACCGTCGCCGATACCGAGCGGATCATCTCGGTTGAGGCCGGGGTGAAGCTGCGTGGCTGGCAGCGCCGCCTGCACCTCAACTTGGCCGCCTATCACTACTGGCTGCGAGACCAGCAGTTGACGGCCGGCAGCGGCACGAGCAACATCAACCGCCTGGTAAACGCCGACCGCACCATCGGTCGGGGTCTTGAGGTAGAACTGCAACTGCTGCTGAGTCGCGGCCTGCGCCTCGCCGGCGGGGCGAGCTATAATTACACCAACATTGACGACCCGGACCTGTTTGTCCAGCCCTGCGGGGCGGGCTGTACCGTGCTTGACCCGCCCGGCCCTGTGCCCGGCACAGTGTCGATCAACGGCAACGACCTGCCCGACGCGCCACGCTGGATCGCCAACCTCGGCCTGAGCTATGCGTGGCCGCTGGCCAGTGGCTCCGAACTCGTCCTGTCCACCGACTGGGCCTACCGCAGCCGGGTGTACTTCTTTTTATACGAATCACAGGAGTTCAGCGACAAATACCTGCTTGAGGGCGGAGCCCGCCTGACTTGGCGGTCGGCCGGCGGCCGGCTGGAAGTCGCCGCCTTTGGCCGCAACATCCTGGACGACCTGTCGCACACCAGCGGCATTGACTTCAACAACCTGACCAGCATGGTCAACGAGCCACCGATATGGGGCATTGAAGCCGCGGTCCGCTTCTGAAAAGCGTTCAGTCAAGCGGACGGCCTCACGATTCGAGCCGAGGGTCCTGTCCGACCTGCTCCAGGCGGGCGAGCACATCCTTGGGATTGATCCGCTTTTTGAAGAAAAACACACTGCCTGGCACGTCTTTAAAATCGTCCTCCCCGACATTCAGGTCGGCCGAGACCGCCACGACCATATCGGTCCGGCCAGAGCGTTTGAGCTTCATCAGCTTGCGTTCCAGGTAGTCGGGACGCCAAAAGCCGACAATCTCCAGCAGGGCGCTGCGCCCGTCGGCGTGGCGAAAGGCAAAGTCGGGGATGAACACGGTGTCTTTGAGGTTGATGATGGCCACCTCGCGCTCAATTTCCCAGCCGCTCGCACACTCCCCAAACCGCTCGGCAAAGGTCCGCTCCAGCAGCGAGTCATACACCGTGCTGTCGCGGTAGTGGGAGCGCAGACCAACGCTTTCGTCAAGCGGAAAAAAGCGCCGCTCGCCGTCCGTCGAGACGATCTCGGCCTCCATCTTCCAGCGTGTACACAGCAACAGGGCCGGCAGGAACACCGCCAGCTTGAGGCCGTATTTCTGAGACAGGCGGAAGAGACTGACCGGGCCGTCAAGCACAATCTCATAGCCGCTGTCCAGGTCGCCCTGAATGGCGTGCATGAGTTGGTAGAACTTCACAAACTTGAAGAGTTGCTTGTAGCGGCTGGGAATGTTGCGAAAGACTGACAGCTTCATCCGAATGCAGCGGTACAGCAGGGCTTGGGCCAGGGCGACATTGTAACGCTGGAGCAGCCACTCGGGCTCGGGCGGATCAAACCGGGTCAGGATGTGGTTGTCGGGCAGGTCGGCGTAGAGTGCCCAGGCCAGCTGATCGGCGTCGGTTTTGTATTCGCCGGCAACCTCAACCAGAATGTCATCCCTGGCCACGGGGTGGATCATATCGGGTCGCAGCGCGACCGGATGGTTCTCCCGCGCCAAGCCGAATACCCGGGCCCGGACCTCGGCCGGGGGGGCTATGCTGCGCTCGCTGAACTCGCAGCGGTCGTCCCGCAGCAGCTTGGCCAGCCCCCGCTGAATCCGATAGTTGGTACTGTCCTGAGCGTACTGGCTCAGGGCGTCGGTCAGCTCGCGCCGGGTTTTGCCCTGATGGTCGTGGAAAATGGCGATGAGCTGCTCGGCCAGGGCGCGAAAGCGTGGTGCCTCGGTCTTCATATAGCGCGGATAAATGTAGGGCCCGTGCTTGCGCGTTTGGAGCAGGTCGGAGGTCAGCATCGTGTTGCACCTCAGAGTCTGCGATTTTTTTCAGACCAGGGCAAGACCGCGAGGTGCGGCTTGATCTCTGCCCCCCTTTGGGCTAGACATCGGGCGCGAGAGCACAAGGAGCCACCGCATGGCAGACTATCGCAGCCTGGTGTTTGAGAAGCGTAACGGCATCGGCTATCTGACCCTGAACCGCCCCACCAAACTGAACGCGCTCAGCCCAGAGTTGATGGCCGAGTTGGGCCAGGTGCTGGACGCGATTGAGGACGACCCCGAGGTCAAGGTCGTGATTCTGACCGGGGCCGGCCGCGCCTTCTCTGCCGGCTTTGACATTGGCGCGCCGGAGGGGGCACCGGAGTTGTACGACCAGGCGGCCGATGCCTGGCGCTCGTCCCTCAAGAAGAACATCACCATCTTTCTGAAAATCTGGCACTCGGCCAAGGCGTATATCGCCGCTATCAACGGCTATGCGCTGGCCGGGGCGTGTGAGCTGGCCCAGTTGTGCGATATCAAAATCGCCTCGGAACAGGCCACGCTGGGCGAGCCGGAGATTCGCTTTGGCACCGGCCCGCCGGTCCTGATCACGCCCTTCAGCGTTGGTCTGGCCAAGGCCAAGGAGTTGCTGCTGACAGGGGAGACCCTGTCCGCCCAGGAGGCCGAGCGGCTGGGTATGATTAACAAGGTCGTCGCCCACGAGCAACTCATCCCCGAATGCGAGAAGATGGCCCGCACCCTGATCAACATTGCCCAGGTCGGGGTCAAGTACAATAAAATTGCGATCAACCGCGCCTTTGAAAACATGGGCTTCCTGAACAGCATTGAGCAAAATCTTGACCTCGTGACTCTGTTCGATACCACCCGGACCGAAGAGCAAGAGACGTTCAATCAGATCCGCAAGGACAAGGGCCTGCGAGCCGCGCTTGACTGGCGGGACGCGCGGTTCAAAGACGACTAGTCTTCCCCTTCGCTCGCTTGCAGCATCCGGCCGGCGGGCTGAGTGAGGAACGAACCCCGGTCCGCAAAAGTGGGGCGCGATACTTTCCTCATGCAGTGTGCCGTCACATCCCATTTTTTCCTCAGTCTGGTGTTGATGGCGTGCCTGTGCGGCTCTCCGGTGCAGGCAGGGACGCCCGAGCTGGCCGCGGTTCCAACAACCGCGATCATCACGGTTGACGGCGTCTTGAGCGAGGCGGCCTGGCAGTCGGCCCAGACCGTAGACACGCTGCGCCAGCGCGAGCCGGACGAGGGTGCGCCGGCGTCTGAGCGGACCGAGGTGCGCGTCCTGTACTCGCCCCGTCGGCTGTACATCGGCATTACCTGCTTTGACACAAACCCGGAGGCGATTGTGGCCTCGCGCTTTGACCGTGACGCCAAGCTCGACGCTGACGACCGGGTGAGCCTGTTGCTCGATACCTTTCACGACCGGCGCAACGCCTTTGTCTTTCAGGTCAACGCGGTCGGTGCCCGCTTTGACCAGATTATCTCTGATGAAGGCCAGGACCTGAACCCGGACTGGAATGGCATCTGGTATGCCAGGACCCGGTTGACCGCCCAGGGCTGGAATGCGGAGGTGTTGATTCCCTTTCAGACACTCAGCTTTGCCTCCGGGCAGAGCGTCTGGGGGTTTAACGTCCAGCGGGTGATCAAGCGCAATAACGAAGAAGCGGTGTGGGCCGGCTATCGGCAGAACCTCACCTTCTTCCGGGTGTCGGAGGCCGGCCTGTTGACCGGCCTGATCGGCATCAACCAAGGGCTGGGTCTGGACGTGTCGACGTTTGTGTCGGCCGTTCCCAGACGCCGGGCGACCAACTTCCAGCCGGGGCTGAACGCCTTCTACAAACTCACCCCAGGGCTGACCCTGAGCGTCACCCTGAACACCGACTTTGGCGAAACCGTGGTTGACGACTCGCAGATCAATCTGACCCGCTTCTCGCTGTTTTTTCCCGAGAAGCGCCAGTTCTTCCTGGAGGACGCCGGCAATTTTGCGGTGGACGACCTGACCGGCACGTCCCGGCCCCTGGCCCTCGTCCCCTTTTTCAGCCGGCGGATCGGCCTTGACGCCGACGACAAGCCGGTAGACCTGCTCGGCGGCGTCAAGCTGAGCGGTCGGACCGGCCCCTATCGGCTGGGCCTCATGAGCGTGCAAGCCCAACAGCGAGAGCCTGTGCCGGGCGAGAATTTCAGCGTCATCCGCGTCAAACGCGACCTGTTCACCAAGTCCTCAGTCGGCTTCATCGCCACCCGCCGCACGCCCGAACGCGGGCCGGCCAGCGGCTTGGCCGGGGGCAACTTCCGGTATAGTACATCTGAGTTGAGGGGGAAGAAGAACCTGTCGTGGTCGGCGTTTTTTCTGAAGAGTTTTATTCCTGGAGCGACCAGGGATATGGCCTGGGGCACGGCCCTCAACATGCCCAACGACACCTGGGAGGTCGCAACCTCATACCACGAGGTGCAGGAAGATTTTGACGCCACGCTGGGCTTTGTGCCGCGCAACGGCATCCGCCGTTTTCGTTGGTTTGTGCGCGGCGCACCGCGCCCGGGCCGCTGGGCCACCCGCCAGGTCTCATGCGCCTCGGGCGGCAGCTATTACGCCGACCCGCCGACCAACCGCCTGCTGACCCGCTTTATCGGCTTCCCCTGCTGGTGGCGCTTCAACAGCGGAGACGAGCTCAGGGCCTTCACCTTTGAGGCGTTTCAACGCCTGACCGAAGGTTTCGAGATCAGCGACGGGGTGACGATCGCGCCCGGCAGCTACCGCTACCGCCGCTATCGGACCGAGTTGCAGAGCGCCGATAAGCGTCCGGTAGGACTGTACCTGCGCTATGAATGGGGCAAGTTCTACAGTGGCAAACGGGACGACTGGACCGGACGGCTGGAGCTGCGGCCCGGCCCGGCTGTCTTCTTCAGCGCCGAGTACCAGCAAAATGATGTCCGCCTGGCCGAGGGGAACTTTGTCGTCCGGCTGGTCCGCGGCCGGCTCAGCCTGGCGGCCGGCCCTGAGCTGTCGTGGTTCGGCCTGGTGCAGTACGACACCGTCTCAGATATGCTCAACCTCAACAGCCAACTGCGCTGGATCATCGAGCCTGGCAATGACTTCTTCATCGTCTACAATCACCACTGGCACACCCCGCCCGGCAGATTCCGGGCCGCCCAGCGCGAGGGCCGGATCAAGGTCCGCTATACCTGTCGCTTTTAGGCTGCTGGGCTGCTGGCTGGCGCTGAGCGGCCTGTGTGCCGCGCCGGCGGCCGCGGCCCGCCCCTCCCTGGCCGCACTGCCCACGACCGAGCCGATACGGGTTGACGGCATCCTTGACGAAGCGGTCTGGCAGCACGCCCCGGCCATAGACACGCTGCGCCAGCGCGAACCGGACGAAGGCCGGCCGGCGTCCGAGCCGACCGAGGTGCGGGTCGTGTATTCTCCGACCCATCTGTACATCGGTGTGAACTGCACGGACGCTGAGCCGCAGGCCATTGTCGCCACCCGGTTTGACCGGGACGCCGAGCTCGGCGCTGATGACCGGGTGAGCCTGCTGCTCGATACCTTTCACGACCGGCGGGGTGCCTTTGTCTTTCAGGTCAACGCGGCCGGGGCGCGTTTTGACCAGATCATCTCGGACGAGGGCCAGGACCGCAACCCGGACTGGAACGGCATCTGGCAGGCCCGGACCCGCATCACCGCGCACGGCTGGACCGCTGAAGTGTCAATTCCGTTCCACACCCTGAGCTTCAACCCCGCCCAGTCAACCTGGGGTTTCAACGTCCAGCGGATCATCAAGCGGCGCAACGAGGAGGCCGTGTGGGCCGGCTATCGGCAGAACCTCGACTTTTTCCGGGTGTCGGAAGCCGGCAGTCTGACCGGCCTCAGCGGCCTGTCGCAAGGGCTGGGGGTTGACATCGTGCCGTCCTGGTCGCTGATCCCCAGACGCAAGGCCACCAACGTTCAGCCGGCGGTGGACATCTTCTACAAGCTCACACCAAGCCTGACCCTCAGCCTGAGCCTGAATACCGACTTCGGCGAAACCGAGGTGGACAACGCCCAGGTCAATCTGACCCGTTTTTCGCTCTTTTTCCCCGAAAAACGCCAGTTCTTCCTGGAAGACGCCGGCAATTTTGCGGTCGATGGGCTGACCCCGACCTCCGGCCCGCTGGTCATTATTCCGTTTTTCAGCCGGCGCATCGGTCTGTCCGACGACGGGAAAACGGTTGATGTGGTCGGCGGCGGCAAGCTCAGCGGCCGGACCGGACCGTATCGGATCGGCCTGATGAGCGTCCAGACCCAGAACCGCGGCCACCTGCCGGGCGAGAACTTCAGCATCGTCCGGGTCAAACGCAACATCCTGACCAAATCTTCGGTCGGGTTTATTGCCACCCGCCGTACGCCCGAACGGGGGCCGGCGACCGGGTTGGCCGGCGGAGACTTTCGTTACAGCACCTCGGAGTTGGCCGGCAATAAGAACCTGGAGTTCTCGTCCTTTGTACTGAGAAGTTTTGTGCCTGGGACGGCCAGGAATCTGGCCTGGGGCAGTCAGATCAGCCTGCCCAACGATACTTGGCGCATCTTTGGCACCTACCGTGAGGTCCAGGACGATTTTGAGGCTACGATGGGCTTTGTGCCGCGTAACGGCATCCGTCGCTTTGGCTGGTTTCTCCAGTACGCCCCGCGTCCCGAGCTGTGGCAGACCCGCCAGGTGAGCTGTGCCTTTGACGGCAATTATTTTGCCGACCCGGCTACCCGGCAGCTGCTGACCCGGAATGTTAACATGCCGTGTGCCTGGCGGTTCGAGAGCGGGGATGTGCTGCGCTTTCGCACCATCCAGACCTTTGAGCGCCTGCGCAGCGCATTTGCCATCAGCGACGGGGTGACGATCCCGCCCGGGGCGTATGTCTTCCGACGCCAGCGGATTGAGTTTGAGAGCGCCGACAAACGCAAGCTGGGAATCCTGGCGCGTTACGAATGGGGACATTTTTTCAGCGGCCGGCGGGATGACTGGATCGGGCGGCTGACCTTCCGGCCTGGGCCGGCTGTCTTTTTCAGCGGCGAGTATCAACACAACGATGTCCGCCTGCCGTGGGGCAACTTTGCGGTGCGCCTCGTCCGCGCCCGGCTTAACCTGGCCCTCAACCCCGATCTCTCCTGGTTCGCCTTTGGCCAGTACGACACCGTATCGGACAGCCTGGGGCTGCACACCCGGCTGCGCTGGATTATTGAGCCGGGCAACGAGCTGTTTGTGGTCTATCACCACAAGTGGCTGGTTCGTGACGGCGCTATCTCCCCGACCTCGCGGGAGGGGCGGATCAAGGTCCGTTATACTTATCGGTTCTAGCCGCCTGACACCCCGCTCTCCCGGCTCTGGCCGAATATGTCCTCGTCTCGCAGGACCAACCGGGAAAAAGACCGGCTCGCTGAACATATTCCCTTGACCATCTCAACCTGCCTGGCTAGGGTGTGGGCATACACACGTTTCACCAAGGCGAATCGTCTTGCCTTCCTCTCAACCGGATAAGATGATGCACCTTCTGAGGCAGCAATGGCAGTCGATCCAGCGGTCCTCACCCATCAGCTCCGCAATTTCGCCGGAGCGCACTACGGCAAGGATGCCCAGGTCAGTCAGGTAGAGGTCATGCCCGGTCACGCCGGCCTCAGCTTTGGTTTTCGGGTTGATTTCAATCAAGACGGCCGGTCCGGTGCCGAATCGCTGGTCATGCGCCTGCCACCCAAAGGCGTGCGGCAGAGCGGCAACACGGATGTGCTGCGTCAAGTCCCGCTGCTGCGTGCGCTCAAGCATCGGGGCGTACCTGTGCCAACGGTCCGTTGGGCGGGGGATGACCTGCGCTGGTTTGAAGTGCCGTACATCATGCTTGAACGGCTGCCGGGCCGGACCTTTAATGTCTGGGAGCCGGACGGCTCATTTGACACCAGCCCGTCAGCAGTAGCCGAATTGTATTATCAGGCGGTCGATGCCCTCGTTCAGGTCCATAGCCTGGACTGGCAAAGCGACTTGGCGGGTTGGGAGCAGCCGCGCTCCTTGGAGACCGAAATCCGCTTTTGGGACACGATCCTGGCCAAGGCCGCGGAGCCGCAGTGGGTCAGCCAGGGCCAGGAAGTCCGGGATCTGCTGCTGCTCAGTCAGCCCCCTGCGCCCCCCATCGGTCTGTTTCACGGGGACTTTCAGGCGACGAATTTTCTGTTTGACGGAGACCGGCTGGTGGCCCTGCTGGACTGGGAAATCTCGGGCGTCAGCGGCCATTTGCTCGACCTCGGCTGGCTGCTGGTGTTTACCGATCCTGATAGCTGGGAGGCCAGCCATCAACCGATTGAGGCCGCGCCGGCCGGCCACGAACTGATTGCCCGCTACGAAGACGGGATGCGCTGCACGGTACCGGATAGTGACTGGTATCAAGCGCTGGCCGGCTATCGCTTTGGCGTGATCAGCGGCTTTAACGTCATGCTCCACCGCCGCGGCAAACGCCACGACCCGGAATGGGAGCTGATTGCTCCCTCGGTCTCAACGTTGTTCAGCCGGGCCAGGCAACTGCTGATGCAGGCTGGATGAGGCGGCCCGGCAGCCACAGGTCTATTGGGAGACTGCCTGCTGTAAGCGCGCATAGCTGTCCGTAAATCCCTTGAGCGAAACCTCCACCCGAACGACCTGTTCTCCGCCGGATTGGACCATCCTGGTGGCAAGGACCTGACCTGTTCTGAGTTGTCCCAGGATCGCCTCGTCAAGCAGTCCCCGGGCTAGGCAGCCGGCCGGGAGACAGGTCTGAAACGGCAGGCTGTAACTCTTCCCTTCATCAACCTGAAGCACAATGCCTCTGTCGAGCAGGAGACCGAACGGGGTCAGAATGGTGAGCTCGGCCCCGCTCGCCTGCCGCGGGGTCAGGGCCACGGTCAGAAGCTGTCGGGTCTGTCCCGAGTTCTCGTCGTGCCAACTGAGACGCTGCTCCATAGCACACTGCCGGAGTTGTTGGCCGTCCTCGGTATCGCGGAGTGCGCAGTGCGCTATCCAGTCGCCATAGGTCTCAGAAAACCGGCCCGGGACAGCGGTCTGGGCCGCCGCGGTTCCGACACGGCGGAAGTCTGGCGTGAGGGGGAGGCCGGCGGGCATGAGCAACAGGGCTGCTGCCAGTAAACCTGCGTATGAAGCGGGCCGCTTGAACTGTGAACAGAAACACGCCAGCGGCGAAGCCATGCCCGGTCTCCACTTCACTTGGTGGACCGCACCAAGGCGAAGCTAGGCTTTGGCGGCCGATCGTCTGGCCGTTGCTCTGGTGGTGGTCGCTTTTTTGGCGGCCGATCTGGGCGCACTCAGAATGCCCTCTTTGAACGCCTTGGAGGGAGTAAAGGCCACTTTTTTCCGCGCTCTGATGCGGATGCGCTCTTTGGTCTTGGGGTTGATGCCGGTGCGTGCTTTCAGGTCCTTGATACGGAAGACTCCGAGGTTGGGAATCTTGAGCACTTTCTCTTTTTTGACGGTTTTGGTGATAAAGGTCACGAGCGCCGTCAGGTTGTCATCTGCCTGGCGGTTGGATATCCCGCCCCAATTATCGGCCAGCTTCTTGACCATCTCTGTCTTTGTCATAGACTTCGGCTGCGGCTTTGACTCTGCCATAACACTCCTCTCTTCTCCTGCGGCAAGGCAGGCTCTTGCGGTGACGGCAGTCGCGCCCAGGATAGTGCGCCCGGGTGGCCGGCCCCCATGGATACGCTGCTTTTTAGCCAGCGTGTCCAAAAAAGTCAAGAAAATACGGGGGAAACAAGAAAAAATTCAGAAGAAAATACCGGACAGACCGACCCGGCTAATGGTACATCTCAACGAGGTCAATCAGGCCGCGCTGTTTGAGTTCCTTGAACAACCGGCCTTTGACCTGCTGGACCGTTTCCATGCGGACCGCCTCGTGGGTCAAACGCCGCGCCGACTTGGCTGACAGGGAACGCAGCACCCGTTTGATGACCGGCACAAAAAACGGCTTCATGCTGAGTTCGTCGAGTCCCATGCCGAGCAGCAGCAGCGTACACAGCGGGTCGGCCGCCATCTCGCCACACAAGCTGACCCGCTTGCCGGCCTGCTTGGCTGCCTCGACGGTGGTAGACACGGCTCTGAGCACGGCCGGGTGCAGCGGTTCGTAGAGCGGGGCAACTTTGGGGTTGTTGCGATCAACGGCTAACACATACTGGATCAGGTCGTTTGTCCCGATACTGAAAAAGTCAACGGCCCGGGCCAGTTGTTCCGCCATCAACACTGCCGATGGAACCTCAACCATCATGCCAATCGGCATCCTGGCGTCAAACGCCTGACCTTCTTTGTGCAACTCCGCTTTGGCCTGGGCGAAGAGTTCTTTGACTTGGTGCAACTCTTCGAGGCTGGAGATCATGGGAAACAAGACCCGCACCGGACCGTGCGCCCCGGCCCGCAGAATGGCCCGGAGTTGGACCTTGAACAGCTCGTGTATCTCGAGCGAGATGCGGATTGAACGCCAGCCCAAAAACGGATTATCCTCGTGCGGCAGGTGCAGATACGCGGGGTATTTGTCGGGCCCCAAGTCAAGCGTCCGAATGGTCACCGGCCAGCCGTCTACGCCCTTGAGTACGCGACAGTAGAGGGAAAACTGTTCCTCTTCGCTCGGAAAATGGTGATAGGTCAGAAACGGGACCTCGGTCCGGTACAGGCCGACCCCCTCGGCACCGTGGCGTTTGGCAAACACGGTATCGCTCAGCAGCCCGATGTTCGCAGCCAGGCTGAGTTGCACCCCGTCCCGCGTTTCGGCCGCCAAGTCGTGCAGGTCTTCCAGGTCACGCGTAAACGCCCGGTACTCCCGGTCGAGCCGGCCGTATTCACGCGTGACTTCGGCACTGGGGTTGAGATAGACCACCCCGGAGTTGCCATCGACGATCAGCGTGTCGGCCGGCTCGATCAACTCGGTGTGAGACACGCCGACAACGGTTGGAATATCGAACGACTTGGCCAGGATGGCCGCGTGCGAGGTAGCGCCCCCGCTGGCCAGCACAACGCCTTTGAGCCGCGTGTGGTCAACTCGGCACAGGTCCGAGAGCGTCACCTCATCGGCCACCAGGATACAGCGCTCACCGTGTGGCCCCGCGCGCTCTTCCAGACCCAGCAGGTGGCGCAACACGCGCTGGCCAATGTCGCGCAAATCGGTCGTCCGATCCTGGAGATGGGCGTCACCAACACGGCTGAGCGTCTCGATATACTCTTCGATAACTTTTTTGAGCGCGGTTTCCGCGGTTGTGCCCTGCCGGATCAGAGCCTCGACCTTATCGATCAGGCCCGGGTCCTCCAACATCAGGCGGTGGGCGTCAAAGATCGCCTGGTCGATCTCCGGCAGGCGTTCGCGCACCTGTTCTTTGAGCACCTCAATCTCTTCAATCGAACGCTGCAGCGCGTGGTGAAGCAGCTGCAACTCGGCTTCCGAATCGTCGGTCCGGCGCTCGGTCAGGGCGTCAAAATGGATTGCGGGATGGACCAGGTAGGCTTGACCGACGCCAAAGCCGGGCGACGCGCCGACCCCGGTCAGGTGCCGCCGGCGGGTCTGTCCCTCGGCCCCGGCCGCTTTTTCGCTCGTTGGCCGGGGAGCGCTCAGGCGTTGCATGGCCTTACGCATCTGCGTCCGATAGGCCCGATATTCGCGCTCTTTTGTCTCCAGCGTCTCTAACAGCCGGGCCTGGATAATAATCGCGCTGACATGCGACGAGATGGTCTTGAGCAGGCGGATTTCGCCCCGCGCAAAGCGCCGCCGGCTGCGGCTCTGTACAACCAGGACCCCGATCGGCTTGTCGTGCTCAAGCAACGGTAGACCGAGAAACGAGTGAAAGCGCTCTTCGCCGGTCTCGGGAAAGTACTTATTGCGCGGATGGGTCATGGCATCGGGGGCTATGACCGGCTCCAGCGTTTCGATCACCAGTCCGGCCAGTCCCTCGGTTTTGCGCATACGGATCTTACCGACCGCGCTCCGGTCAAGACCGGTCGTCGCCCACAGGGTCAACCAGCGGTTTCTTGTACCCAGCAGGTAGAGCGAGCACACATCGGTCGCCATGCGCCGGGCGATGGTCCGGGTCACCTCTTCGAGCGTTTGCTTGAGGTCGCGCGAGCGGGTGCTCAGGGCCCCAATATCCTCAATCAAGCGGAGGTCGCGCCCGTGGCTCGGCTGGGCGGCAGAACGCGCGCGAGTCTGAGTCTTTGAGCTTGGGGGCTTGGGGGCCGTCTTTTCGGAAGTTCCAGCCATGAGAAGTCGCTATCAGCCAAGCATCATAGCCCAGACCAGACCGAGCGACAAGGGAAGCTGGGACACAGGAAGCGGAGGCGGAGAGGCCGCGGCCGGCTATGACGGGTCATCTTTGACCCAGCCGGCCCGGTGATTCAGGGGAGCATGGCCACGGCCAATGCGGAACCCGGCGGTCATGGATTGGATGACAAAGGTTTTGGCCGCGGCGACCGCATCTGGAACCGACCGGCCTTTGGCTAAGCCGGCGGTGATGGCGGCAGAGAAGGTACACCCGGCCCCGTGGGTGCAGACCGTATCCAGCTTGGGTGAGGTATAAGCACGAAAGCTGCGGCCGTCGAACAGCACATCGCACGCCTCGCCCTCCATATGCCCGCCTTTGACAACGACATAGGCCGGGCCGAACGCCTTGATGCGGCGGGCGGCTTCTTCCATACCGGCGCGGTCGGCAACCTCAAGACCGGCCAGCAGTCCGGCTTCGTGTAGATTGGGGGTCACGATCAGGGCCAGGGGCAGGAGGTGGTCAACGAGCGCCTGCCTGGCCTCTGCTCGCAACAGCGGATGGCCGCCTTTGGCAACCATGACAGGATCGACCACGAGCTGGCGGAGCCGATACTCGGCAATTTTTTTGCTGACGGTCGTGACCAGGGCAATGGACGACAACATGCCCGTCTTGGCCGCCCGGGTACCAATATCGGACAGGACACTATCGAACTGTTGGGCCACAAAGTCGGCCGGCAGTTCACGCACCGCCTGTACGCCCCGAGTGTTCTGGGCGGTGACGGCCGTCACAATGTTCGTCGCGTAGACGCCGAGGGCAAAAAAGGTCTTGAGATCGGCCTGGATACCGGCCCCACCGCCGCTGTCAGAGCCGGCGATGGTCAGCGCTTTGGCAACCGCCATGGTTTATGCAGGAAAGGCCCCGAACTGGCCGATATTAAGCCCCTGGCCGGCCGAGAAACGACCGGCCTTGAGTTCGGCGATCAGCCCACGCGTGGTGGCGACCGGCTTTTCCAGGACCGTCACGGCACAGCCGAGCGACGAGCGGGAATGGCTGTCACTGCCCCCCACCCCTTTCATGCCCAGGTGCTCGGCAACGGTGTGAGCGTAGAGATTCTCCTGCTCCGAACACGCGCCGTTGACGACCTCAATCGCGTCCACATAGTGCAAGACTTCCAGCGCCTCGACGCCCGACACAGGATCATCAACATCAATCGCCGGGGTTTTATGAATGAACTGAAAACGGGGGTCAAGCTTGTACCGAAACGGATGGTTGGCAATCAGAAACCCGTCCACATCGTCAATCACCCGGCGCAGTTCTTTGACCTTATAGATGCCACTGACATAGCGGTCGAGACCAAAGGCCCCGACATGGCCCCACTCGGTTGAGACCTCAATGCCCACAAACAGCGTCACGCCCCGCTCCTCGGCGTACTCGCGGATTTCCGGGTCGCTCCAGGCGTTGTCGTGCTCGGTAATGCAGATGCCTTCAAGCCCGATGGTCTGGGCCTGGTCGATCATGGCGAAGGGGTCCAGATTGCTATCGGCACTGCCCCGGGTCGTATGGGTATGGAAATCAATGCGCATCCCGCCTCCTTGTTGATGCCCGCCCCTGTATAACGGCTTCACGCCGGAGGAGCAAGGTGTTCAGGGGCAGGGCAGCTTTTTTGCTTTGCTCTGGGGTCAGCCTGTGCTAGAGTCCGCCCACAGGACAGGAGGACAACAGAGCAGGCGGTCGGCCGACCGGCCTGGTTTCCAAAGGAGGACAGACATGGCTATGCCATTAGACGGTGTTCGCATTATCGACTGGACGATTTTCCAGCAGGGGCCGGTAGCGACGATGATGCTCGGCGACCTCGGGGCGGAGGTCATTAAGATTGAAGAGCGAGTCGGCGGCGACCCGGGCCGGGGGGTGATGAGTATCGCCGGGGCCATGATCGGCACGAGCGAGGGCCACAACTTCTATTTTGAGGCCAACAACCGCCACAAGCAGAGCCTCACACTCGATCTCAAAAAACCCGAGGCCAGAGAAATTGTCTACAAACTGGTCGCGAAGTCCGATGTCTTTGTCCAGAACTTCCGTCAGGGCGTGGCCGCCCGGCTGGGCCTGGATTACGCAACCCTGTCCGAGTACAACCCCAAGCTCATCTATGCCAGCGCCACTGGCTATGGGCCGTTCGGGCCGGACTCTGCCGAGCCGTCGTTTGACTACATGGGCCTGGCCCGCTCGGGGATTATGAATGCGGCCGGCGAGCCCGATATGCCGCCGCTCAACATCACCGGCGGGATTGCAGACCAGATGGGGGCGATCATGCTTGCCTACGCGGTGCTGGCCGCCCTGATGGCGCGGGACAGATACGGCATCGGCCAAGAGGTCGATACCTCCCACCTGGGCAGCATGACGGCCCTCCAGGGTCTGAACGTCGCCTGCCAGACGATTTTGAACGCGGAGTTCAAACGCATGCCCCGGGCGGCCGCCCCCAGCGCTCTGTGGAATCACTACCGATGTGCAGACGGCAAGTGGCTCTGCCTGGCCATGGCCCAGCAAGACCGCTACTGGACGGACTTCTGCGCCGCCTTGGGCATCTCCGGGATCGCCACCGACCCGCGCTTCGACACAATGGCTCGGCGGGCCGAGAACGCCGCCGAGCTCGTCCCGATTATCGACAAGGTGTTTGCCTCCAAACCGCGCGACCACTGGATGAAAGTCCTCAAGGAGGGCGGGGACTTCATCTACACTGTCATCAACAGCATTGCTGACCTGCCGAGCGACCCGCAGATGCTCGCCAACGATTATGTGCTTGACTACGAGCATCCGACTTGGGGCCAGACCACAATTGTCGGCGTGCCGTTTCGGCTCAGCAAGACGCCCGGCAACCCCAAAGCGCCGGCACCCGAGTTCGGCCAGCACACCGAGACGATTCTGACCGAACTGCTGGACTACTCGTGGGAAGAAGTCGCCAAGCTGCGCGATGGCGAAGTCATCTAGCATCTGAGCAGGGCCGGCGCGTGTGCTGCTTGCCCTGCTGGCAAAGCGCCCGTCGCTCGTTCAAGAAGAACTCGGCCGACCATGACTGAAGCCACGCTCGAGCTGATCCCCCAAGCCCCCTATTCGTTTACCCTGACCGTCGCTCGCTTCATGCGTTTTGCCAGCGAGAATGTTGATCTCGTCGAAGGCCACCAATACCAACGCTTGCTGGCCGCCGGCCGCCAACTCGCCCTGGCCACCGCGACGGATATCGGCACGGTGGCTAGGCCGCGGCTTAGCGTGGAACTGCGCAGCCCGTCCACGGCCCCGCTCAAGGTGGCCGAGTTTATGGCCCAACTCCGCCATATGCTGTCTACCGACCTGGACCTCAGACCGTTCTACCGCCTGGCACGCCAGGACGAACTGCTGGCCCCGCTGGTCCGCCGCTTCCGAGGGTTGCGCATCCCCTCTAGTCCCAGCCTGTTTGAAGCCTTGATCATGGCGGTGCTCTCCCAGCAGGTGAACCTCAGCTTTGCCTGCTCCATCAAAAAAGATCTGGTCAAAACCTTCGGCCGCAAGTGGCGGCGTGGGAGGCATACCTCCTACGCCTTTCCCGAGCCGCGCCGGTTTGCCAGCCAGAGTGTGGACAGTCTGCGTCGCTTCCGGCTGAGCGCGGCCAAGGCCGCCACCCTGGTCCGCCTCGGCCAAGCCTTTACCGCCCAAGCGCCCTTGCCGGCCGGACCGGCAGACTGGGCCGGGCTGGCCGATGAAGAGGTCATAGGGCGGCTGACCGCCATCAAAGGCATTGGCCGCTGGTCCGCGGAGACCGCCCTGATGCGCGGCTTGGCCCGACCGGACGCATTTCCCGGCGGGGACCTGGGTGTGGTCAAATATGTGGCTCAGGGCCTGCTGGGCAAAACGCAGAAAGCAACAGAGGCCGAGATGCGGACCTTTGCCGAACGCTGGCGACCCTACCGCGGCCTGGCTCTGGCCTACTGCTATGCGGCCCTGGCCTTCAGCCGCGCCGAAAAGGCTTAGGCCGCCAGCGCGTCACAAATGACCGGCCTCCCCTGAAACGGCGCAAAGGTAATCCCGCGTCGGCGCAGACGCACACGCTGGCCCGCCCCCGGTCAGCACCTGAGCTAGGACAATTTTCATCTCGTACAGCGCAAAGGCGGCACCAATGCAGCGACGAATCCCGCCGCCGAACGGGAAGAATTCGTAGGGACTGACCCGCTTGGCCAGGAAGCGGTCCGGGTCAAAGGTGTGTGGTTCGGGCCAGATATCCGGGTGATGGTGGGTGAGATAGATGCACGGGGCGACCACCACGCCGGCCGGCCGGTTCTGGCCGCCGAGGCGGAGCGGTTCGGGCAACACCCGTCCAACGAGGGGCACAATGGGGCGGAGGCGCTGGGTTTCTCTGATCGTGGCGTCCAGATAGTCAAGCTGAGGGATACAGGGAATGCTGACCGACCAGGGGCCGCATGATCTCACGCGTTTTGCCGGCCGGGAGTTGTTCGGGGTCGCCGGTGAATATCTCCTTAACCGCCTCGGGCGCGCTGAACAGCACAAACGGCGGATTCTGGAGTTAAACGCATCGTAAAACAGGTGCCGTAACACCGGGCACAGTCGTGCAGGAACGGAATCGGACGAAAGACCCGGCGCAGGAGTTGAACCGCTGCGGGCGACTGAGGGCCGACGGGAAGTGCGTTCGTGGCTGTCATGGGTTCAGGACAGGAAACCGGGCCGGGCGAGGCAAGCTGCTCAGCTCACGCCCTGCTCCCGAAGGGTCTGCATCTCGTCTTCGGCCAGACCCGGCAGCCGGCCGTAGATCAGCGCATTGCGCTGGCAGGGACCCGGACTCGGGGAATCAAGCGACGGGTGCTCATTGTTCAGCCGCCAGGGAGAGCCGAGAACAGCCATCCGGCCGGCCTGTGGATGCTGAAGGTCTTGCAACAGGCCACGCTCACGGATATGCGGATCGGTCAGAAACTCCTCCACCTCTTTGACCGCCCCGTATAGGAAAGATCATCCGCGCCCGCTCGCCTTTGCCCGGCGGTTCGAGTTTGATCACTTCTGCGTCCAGGAAGCTCAGAACCAGGGTTGAGTAGGGACCGTTATGGAAGTGTGTCAGGTCGAGAATACGGATATCATCCAGATCGCGGCCCATGTTTGCTTCCTCACACGGCTCTCAGTGCTCAGCCGCGCCACAAAAAGACAAGAAAAGACGGAGCATTGCATCGCCCGGCGATTGGAGCAATGATTCCGGGTGAGGTGTGGGAGACGATTTATCCCCATCTGCTGGACGGGCAGGAGGCGGTTCTGGAATGGATGAAGGGCACGGCCTTTTCGCAGGACCGACTGCTATGCGGGAGGGCGAGCGAGACGGGAGCATACCGGCGTTGCCGGACCACAGGGAGGGCTAATGGAGAAGATCGCAGCCAGGCAGCAAACGGACCAAGACCGGGCGGGAGGATTTTTCTACGGCTGGGTGATTGTTTTTGCCGGCTTGGTGTTGAGCCTGATTATGTACGGAGTGATTGAAGCCTTCGGCGTGATGTTTAAGCCGATTGTGGCCGAGTTTCAGTGGGACCGGGGGACGGTCTCGATCGCCTCAATGATCAACTGGCTGAGTTTTGGCTTGGCCGGTCTGCTGTGTGGCGTGCTCAGCGACCGCTTTGGCTCACGCTGGGTGATGATTGGCGGTGGGATTGTTTTTATTGTCGGCACCTTTCTGATGAGTCAGATCGAAGCCTTGTGGCAGCTATATTTCTTTTTTGGCGTGCTCAT
The DNA here is from genome assembly GCA_965200965.1 of uncultured Binatia bacterium (SeqCode). GTDB lineage: Bacteria > Desulfobacterota > Binatia > Bin18 > Bin18 > JAAXHF01. The sequence continues at coordinate 2,480,278 of OZ241744.1, read as the reverse complement.
CGCGGCCGGTCGCTCGGCCGCCGGCGTTCCGCTCACCGCCCTGGTTACAAAGTGGTTTGTGCGCAATCAGGGTTTGGCCTTGGCGATTGCCCAGTCTCAGAATGTAGGCTCGGCGGTCTTTGCCCCGCTGTCGGTTGTCCTGTTGACCGCCTATGGCTGGCGGGGGGCCTATGTCGGGATGGGCCTGATCGCCCTGCTCATCATTCCGCTGGCCCTGCTCATGCGGGATTATCGGGCCGGTCAAGAGCCTGGAGCAGGTCAGCAGGCGTCGTCGACCCCGACCCGGCTGCCGGGCCTGAGCCTCGGCGAGGCGAGGCGGACGCGCGCCTTTTGGACGCTGAATTTCATGGTCCTCGGCTGCTGCGTGTGTCACTCGTGCATTCTGCTGCACGGCGTGAGCCACATGACCGATACCGGACTGGCCGCCTCGGCCGCCGCCCGGGTGGTTGCGATCATGGCCATCTTTGGCATGGCTGGGAAGATTGCTAATGGTTTGCTGGCCGACCGGATTGGGGCCAAGTGGGCGATGGCCGGATTTTTAGGGCTCCAGGCGATCATGATTCCGCTGTTTATTGAAGCCCGGACCGCCCCGACGTTTTATACCTGGGCGGTGCTGTTCGGCCTGGGCTATGGCGGACCGATGCCGGTCTATGCGATGTTGTTTCGCGAGTATTTTGGCATCCGCTCAATCGGCACAATTTTGGGTGTCTTTTTCATGGTGGCCTCGGTTGGTATGGGCTCCGGGGGGCTCATGGGTGGGATGATGCACACCTCGTTTGGCAGTTATGCGGCTCCGTTCCTGACCAGTACGATAACCGGCATGATTGCTGCGATTTTGGCCCTTACCCTGCCGTCGCCCAAACGCGAAGCGCCAGCTGCGGCTCCCCGGTTGGCTCTCCAGACCAGTTAGCAAACGAGGAGGCGAGGTAGGCCGGTCATTGATGGTGACAGTCATTTCGTTGAACCACTGAATCTGTTTGAAGAGTATATTGACCCGGCCTTCCGCGGCCACGAGACGCGGGTCGAGAAAGACGCCGGGGGTCGGCCGCGGCTGCTGACCGATGGTCGGCCCCTGCAACTCGTTGATGTGAATACCCTGCTGGCCGCGGTTGTCGGCTATGGACAACAGGAAGCCGGCCGGGACCTCAGTACCTTGGCCGGTATTTGGTAAGCAACAGTCAATGGCAGGATATGGACGCCCGAGTCCGGTTTCTGTATAGCGAGGGTATTGACTGCCAGGTCGTGTATCCCACCCTCGGCCTGTTGTGGGAAGGCGGGGTTGAGGACCCGCCTTTGGCCGACGCCCTGTGTCGGGCCTGCAATACCTGGGCGTTCGAGCTATGCGCCGCGCACAAAGACCGCCTCTTTCCGGCCGCCCATATCTCTTTGCGAGACCCCGGGCTGGCCGTTGCTGAGCTGGAACGGGCGGCCAAGCTCGGGTGGCGAACGATCTTTGCGGCGGCCGCACCGGCAGGCGGGCGCAGCTTTGGCCATCCAGACTTTGACCCCATCTGGGCGGCTGTACAGGACCTTGACCTGAGTGTCGGCATTCATCTGGTCGGGCATCCGCACTATACCGGCAGCGAGTGGTATCGAGGCCAAGACCCCGGCTTCATGTTTGTCACCATGAATGTTATCCAGGACCCGCGTATGGCGCTGACGACGATGGTCTATGATACCGGCCACACCTCGCAGATGAAGCGTTCGGCCAACGGGTATTTTGCACGGAATATCCGGGTCAATGGCGACCCGGAAGAAAAGATGTTTCCGCTGATGGTCCGCTTCGCCGGCGATAGCCGCTTCTTTGTCGGCTCGGACTATCCCCACGCGGAGGGGTTCACCCGGCCAATCCGCAAGGCCCGTGAGCTCCTCTCGGGCCTGCCTGCATTGACGGTGGGTAAGATTCTTGGCCAGAACGCTCAGCAGTTTTTCGGCCTGTAGAAGCGGGGAGCCTCAGCCGTCCTGCCCCGCCGCCTCGGGTCGCTCATATGAGGTGGACAGGACATGCTGGAGGACCTCAATGAGCGCCCGATGAATTTTTCCGTTGGACGCCAGGAGTTGCTCCCCGGCTAGCTCGAAGGTCTCCCCCCCGAAGTCGCTCATCCGCCCACCGGCTTCTTCAACAATCAGGGCACCGGCTGCACTATCCCAGGGGTATAAACGCCACTCCCAAAAGCCGTCGGCGCGACCACAGGCCGTATAACACAGATCAAGAGCGGCCGAGCCGCTGCGTCGTATGCCTTGGGTGTGCAGCATAAAGGCCTGGTAGAAGCTGAGATAGAATTGGCTGCGCTGACGTCGATCATACGGGAAGCCGGTCAGCAGCATGCTGCGGTCAAGGGATGGAATGGAAGAGACCTGTATGGGGCGGCCGTTGAGGCTTGCCCCTGTGCCCCGGCGGGCGCAGAAGAGTTCGTCCCGAAGCGGGTCATAGACCACCCCGACGATCGGGTGTGACTCGTAGGTCAGTCCGAGGGAAACGGCAAAATGCGGAAAAGTGTGGGCAAAGTTTGTGGTGCCGTCCAGCGGGTCAATATACCACCGATACGGGCTGGCGGGTCCTGACAGGGCTGATTCTTCGGCCAAGACTTGATGGTCTGGAAGACGGGTGTGGAGCGCTTCGGTAATCAGCGCATCGGCTGCTCTGTCAACATTGGTGACCAAGTCAACTATATCCGTTTTGATTTCAACCGTTTTGGTCCTAAGCCAGTTGTCTTTGAGCAGGGATCCCGCCTGCCGTGCGACTTCTTGAGCAATGCCGAGGTAGTGGTCGAGATCGTTGTGCCAGGAGTTGGTGTGCATACTGTCACCTTGTTGCATAGGTGGCCGGAGCCTGCAACAACAGGGCCTATGCGGGTTCTTGCTCCAGCCAAAGTCAACCTGTTTTTGCATATTGTGGGCCGGCGGGAAGACGGGTATCACCGGCTCAATTCTCTCATGCTGCCGGTCAGCCTGTGCGACGAGATTCGGATACGGCTGGACGATAAGGTGAAGCGTCTTATCCGGTCGAGAGGAAGGCAAGACGATACACCTTTTATGGTCTCAGCCGCCCGCCCGGCACAGATTCGCCTGAGTTGCGATACTCCATGTCTTCCGAGCGACGAGACCAATCTGGCCTATCGCGCCGCCTTGCTGCTGTGTCAGGAAGCCGGGCTCGCCGCCCGTCTCTCGCTCCGTCTGAGAAAACGCATTCCGGTCGGGGCTGGCTTGGGCGGTGGAAGCAGCGATGCCGCGGCGGTCCTGAAAGGGCTCAACATCCTGCTGCGGCTTGGCTGGACCGAGCAGCGACTGTGCGAACTGGGGCTGCGTTTGGGTGCGGATGTGCCGTTTTTCATTCCGTGTCGGCCGGCCCGGGTGACGGGGATCGGCGAGGAGTTGAGGCCGGTCAGGTTGGCCGGGAAGCGCTGGCTGGTCCTGATCGTTCCGGCTTTTGGCGTCTCCACAGCGTGGGCCTATCGGCGTTTTGACCAGATGCTCGGGGCGACCGCTGACGGCCCGTCTCCAACGATCGCTGTCTTGGCAGATGGCTGGCCGTCGCCGGCCGCTTGTGTCAACGATCTTGAGCGGGCCGTCCTTCCAGCCCATCCCCTCCTTCAAGACCTCAAAAACAGGCTCCTGGCTGCCCGGGCCGAGGTGGCGCTGATGTCCGGGAGTGGGTCGACCGTCTTCGGGCTGTTCGGCCACCGGGCGGCCGCCCACCGCGCGGCGGACAGCCTTGCCAGAACCGTGGCTCACCAGGGCCAGGTGTTCGTGGTTGAATGCCTGGCTGAGGAGCCGCGCAGTGACCCACAGGATGGTCGCTCGGTTTGAGCTTGTCAGGACGGTCTTCCCCCTTGACTTTTTCCGTGTCTGGCCTTTAGCTGAACGGCTCAGAATGAGAGTGGAAGATCATTACTGGTGGGGAGTAGCCAAGCCAGGTAAGGCACCGGGTTTTGGCCCCGGTATTCGCAGGTTCGAGTCCTGCCTCCCCAGTGCAGGCGAACGATGAGATCTTCCTGAGGCGGTGGCCCCACAGGCAATTGCGATAACACAAGAGATTCAGAATCGTTCACCTTTTTCGGCACGGCTTTTCTCACAGGGGGTATCCGATGCGGGATGTACTCAAGATCTTCGCCGGGAGATCGAATCGGCCGTTGGCTGAGGAAATCTGCGCCAGCCTGCCGGAGCGTCTGGGGGCGGCTGATATTCGGACCTTCAGCGATGGTGAAAGTTCGGTTGAAATTACCGAGAATGTCCGGGGAGGCGACGTCTTTGTGGTGCAGTCTTTGTGTACTCCCGTCAACGATCATCTCATGGAGTTGCTGCTGATGCTTGACGCGTTCAAGCGCGCCTCGGCAAACCGGATCACCGCCGTGATTCCCTACTACGGCTACGCCCGTCAAGATCGAAAGGTTGCCCCCCGCGTGCCGATTAGCGCAAAATTGGTGGCCGACCTGCTCACCACCGCCGGGGCCTCGCGGGTGCTGACGGCAGAATTGCACGCAGGGCAGATTCAGGGCTTCTTTAATATCCCGGTTGACAACCTGTTTTCGGCCCCCGTGCTCGTGCCATATCTGAGTTCTCGGGTCGGGCGTGAGAAGATCTGTGTGGTGTCTCCAGACGCCGGTGGAGTGGAACGGGCTCGGGCGTTTGCTAAGCGCCTCGGAGCCTCTTTGGCGATTATAGACAAGCGGCGCGGTCAGGAGGGTGAAGAGAGCCCGTCGGCCAACGCCAACCGTGACGTTGCCGAGATGCACATCATCGGCGATGTGAGCAGCCGGGTTGCCGTCCTTGTCGATGACATGGTGGACACCGCCGGGACGCTGACCGCTGCGTCTTCTGCGCTGCACGAGGCCGGAGCCGAGACGGTCTTTGCCTGTTGTACGCACGCTGTGTTGTCTGGTCCGGCGATTAGACGGATAGAGGAGTCCAGCCTGGAGGAACTCGTGGTCACCAACTCAATTCCGCTCCGGCTCGAGGCCCACGATCTGGACAAACTTCGCGTCCTGTCAATCGCTCCGCTGATGGGAGAGGCCATTCGACGCATCCACAATGAGGAGTCAATTAGCTCGCTGTTTTAAGCGGGTACTATGCGACAGACCAAGAAAACGAGGACATGATGGAAAATGTACAACTGAGGGTTGACACGCGCCAAACAAGAGGAAAAGAGCACGCTGCTCAGATGCGGCGGGCGGGAAAAGTGCCGGGCGTCTTTTATGGCACCGGCAGAGCGGCGACCTCGCTCAGCGTTGATGCCAAGGAGTTTCGCCTCCAACTGTCGAAAATCCAGGGCGCGCCTCTGCTGAAACTGGCGTCCCCGGCCCCTGAATTGAACGATAAGCTCGTTTTGATCAAAGAAGTTCAACGCCATCCGGTGACCAGCGCGTTCTTACACGCCGACTTCTTTGAAGTAGATGAGAGCAAGCCGCTCCAGACCGCCATCCCTGTCCATATCTCTGGCAGGGCTAAAGGCGTCACGACTGGTGGGACGCTCCAGGCCATGGTCCGTGATATTGCCATTGAGTGTCTGCCGCGTGACCTCCCTTCCCCGGTTGAGATTGATGTGACCGAACTTGATGTCAACGATGTGATTCGGGTTGGAGACTTGGCTCTGCCCGAGCAGGTCACGGTCCTCACCGATCCGCATACCGCCGTGGTCGCTGTCCAAATACGCCGCCAGCCACAGGTGACAGCAGAAGAAACGACCGAAGAGGCACCAGCCGACGATGTGCCGGCTGGAGTGAGCGAATAGCGGCCCAGAGGAACATCGTGCGCGTGCTGATCGGTTTGGGCAATCCAGGCCCGATCTACCACAACACCCGCCACAATCTGGGCTTCTGGGTTATCGACATCCTGGCCGAACGGTGGCATATTCCGCTTGTCGGCAGCCCGCTGCTGGCCCGGATCGGCCGGGGATGCCGCAATAAGCAGACCGTCCTGCTAGCCCAGCCCCAGACCTATATGAACAACAGTGGGCAAGCCACGCGCCGGATTCGGGAGTGTTATCGTTTGTCTGCCCCCGATTTCCTGGTCGTACACGATGACCTTGACCTGCCCCTGGGCCGGATTCGCATCAAGCGGGGTGGGGGCGGTGCTGGCGGTAACCGGGGGGTGGCTTCGATCATTGACGGACTTGGCAGTAAGGATTTTCCCCGGGTGAAGATCGGTATTGGACGAGCTCAGGACGCCGCACCCGTCACAGATTTTATTTTGCGTCGCTTTACTGCGCAAGAGAGGGCGTTTATGCTCTGTGTGGCGCAGCATGCCGCGGATGCGGTTGAGGCGATCGTCGCACAAGGGCTGGAGCGGGCAATGAGTGGGTTTAATCGGGCCGGCTCTGGGGACTAAGTCCGACCGACTTGGGCCTCAACCTGCTCTCTTGTTGCCCCTGTTGCCCTATGCTATGCAAAAATACACCCTGCACGGAGCGGAGGAATGCATGCCGATTTATGAAACACTCACTATCCTGCATCCCGACTTGGCTGAAGCTCGGGTGAAGGAAGTCCTGACCTGGATGGAGCAGCTCGTTGAGAATGGCCAGGGAAGGGTGTTCCAGGTTGAAGAGTGGGGCATGCGGGATCTGGCCTATCGTATCCAGAAACAACGCAGGGGCTATTATGTACGCCTCGAATATGAGGCCACACCTGTAGCGCTCCACGAGTTGGAACGCAACTTTCGGCTGAGCGAAGATGTGATACGGTTTCTGTCCATCGTGCGCAAAGCCGCTTCAGACAGACGACCGAGCGCGCAGCCTCGCTCCGAGACACCGCCCGAAGTTCGTGTTGAGTCTGCCGCTGAGCCAGGCCGGTCAGTCCTCCAACAGACGGCCCAGGAGCCTGCGGTCACACCGGCCGATACTGGGCAGAATGAGCAGGCTCAGCGCGATGGGCCACCCTCGCCGACCACAAACTGAAAAGACACTGAGGAGAACAGCGCATGGCAAGATCACCAGCAAGAGGAGGCGGAGGGCGTTTCCGCCGCGCCCAGCGCGGGGACGATAAGTTCCCGGCCCGCCATCGCTTGCGACGAAAAGTGTGTCGGTTCTGTGCCGACAAAAGCCTCCCGATTGACTATAAGGAAACCCATATCCTCGCGGACCTCATCACCGAGCGAGGCAAAATTATCCCCCGCCGCATTACCGGAACGTGTGCCTGGTGTCAGCGGAAGCTCACAACTGCCGTCAAGCGGGCGCGGGCGATTGCTCTGCTGCCGTATGTGAGAACCCAGGTGTAAGCGTCAGGTGGTGCCGCGCCTTGTGTTTTGGCGCACACTGCCGTAAACAGGAATGGCTATGGAGATTATTCTACAGGAAGATGTCGCCGATCTGGGGCAGATCGGCGATATTGTCAAGGTCCGAGACGGCTACGCGCGGAACTATTTGCTGCCTCGAGGGCTGGCGGTTGAAGCAAATCGGCGCAATGTCCGCGTCCTTGAGCATCACAAGCGCTTGGTGGCAGGCAAAAAAGAACGAGCCGAGCGCCAAGCCCAGGCGCTGCTTGAACACCTGTCCGCCTTGAGTCTCAGCATCCCGGCCAAGGCCGGAGAAGAAGGAAGGTTGTTCGGGTCGGTCACGAATATTGACCTTGAGGCGGCTCTCAAAGAGAAAGGGATCAGCCTTGACCGACGAAAAATTCTCCTTGACGAGCCGATCAAGCAGGTGGGATCGTATGATGTGCCGGTCAATCTAGGCGGAGCAATGCGGGCAAATATCAAGGTTGAGGTCACTGCTGAGTCCTGATCCCAGTTCCTCTCCTCGCCGGATAGCGCACCCTCAGGAAAGCAGAAGAGACGATTTCACAGGCGCGTAGCTCAGTGGGAGAGCGCTTCCTTGACGCGGAAGAGGTCGGCGGTTCGATACCGCCCGCGCCTATGGTGATACACGCATGAGCAGTGTGACAGCAGTTCCCGGACGCCACACAGGAGAAGGTCTCCCCGTCGGACCGCCCGCCGCCGGCCTCGACCGCTTGGCCGCTGCCCATGTGCCGGGAGGTGTGCCATAGCTCGAGAAGCAGGGGTTCGGATCAATCAACAGATCCGCGCACGCGAAGTCCGTGTCGTTGATGAAGGCGGAACCCAGGTCGGCATCATGCACTTAGCCGAGGCCCTACGTCTGACCGAGGATCGAGAACTCGATCTGGTCGAAATATCACCGACCGCTTCGCCCCCGGTCTGCCGGATCATGGACTACGGCAAGTACCGCTACCTGCAGAAGAAGAAAGCGCAGGAGTCGCGGAAAAATCAAACCCAGGTGTTGGTAAAAGAGGTCAAACTCGGCTCCCGAACAAACGACCACGATATTGATTTCAAGGTCAATAATATCCGTCGTTTCCTGGAGAAGAAGCAGCGGGTCAAGGTGTCGATCTTCTTCCGTGGCCGGGAGATTACCCATCCCGAGATTGGTAAAGATCTGCTGGATGAGGTGTTTCAAAAAATTGAGGATATCGGGACCATAGAAAACCAGGCCCGTTTAGAGGGCCGTAACATGTCTATGCTCGTTGTTCCGAGGTAAGCCATGCCAAAGCTGAAAACGTGTCGTGGGGCGGCCAAACGTTTCAAGGTCACGGGGTCTGGAAAGGTGCGACGCTCCCGCGCCTACCGGCGTCATATTCTGTCTGGCAAGACAACAAAACAGAAACGGCACCTGAGGCAGTCGGGTCTCGTCTCAACGGCCGATGAACGCGCGGTTCGATACCTGATTCCGTTTCTGTAAAGGAGAACACATGCCCCGAGTAAAACGCGGCTTCAAGGCTCGCCGCCGTCGAAAAAAGATTCTCAAACTTGCCAAAGGCTTCGTGGGGGGCCGCCGCCGTTTATACCGTCAGGCACGGGAAACAGTTGAACGCGGCCTCGTCTACGCCTACCGTGATCGCCGGACAAAAAAGCGGACCTTTCGGCGTTTATGGAATATCCGCATTAATGCCGCCGCCCGTCTGAACGGCTTGTCATACAGCCGCTTGATCCACGGCTTGACCCAGGCTGAGGTCGCCATTGACAGAAAAATTCTGGCCGCGCTCGCTGTCCATGACCCGGATGCCTTTGCCGCGGTTGTCAAGGTCGCCAAAGAGCGTTTGGCCGCCTAGGATGTATTCCGCTACCCCGGCGGCATTGCTGAGCCTGAGCGGGAGGTTGGCATGACAAAAGCAGATATTGTTGAACAGACATACGAAAAAGTGGGCTTTTCAAAAAAAGAGGCGGCCGAGGTCGTTGAGTCGATTTTCGAGATTATGAAGACCCGTCTTGAAGCGGGTGAGAAAGTCAAAATTTCGGGCTTTGGGAATTTTGCTACCAATGAGAAACGGCCCCGCAAAGGGCGCATTCCCGGGAAGAAGCCCGAAGAAACGATTATGATCCCCGGTCGTCGGGTCCTCTCATTCAAGGCGAGCCCGGTGCTGAAAAAGGCGCTCAACCCTTCCTGAATGTGTTGTGGAACAACAGTTATACAACAAGCTCTATTTCCGGATTGGGGAAGTAGCGAAAATTGTTGGTGTCAAGCCGTATGTCCTCCGTTACTGGGAGACCGAGTTTCCAAGTATCAAACCCGGCAAAACCCCATCCCATCACCGTCTGTACCGCCGCCGTGATGTTGAGCTGCTGCTCGCAATCAAGCACCTCCTGTACGAAGAACGGTTTACGATTGCCGGAGCCAGAAAACAACTCAAAGACCTTGAAAATCCCGCCCCTCATGCTGATGCCACCCCCTCACAGCCCGCTGAACACGCGGCCCAGGAACCGCCCAGTGTACCTTCGTCTGAACAGCGCCGACTCTTACGCGCCATCCGTCAGGAACTTCGGGCCCTGTACACCACGCTTGAACGCAAGCCCGGCTGAAGCGTGTGGGGTCGGCGTGCTTGCAGCGCTTCCGTCTTGACCCCTCTTTCCCGTGTGTGCTAGCATCCTCCCTTCTGGATGGAACATGCATCCGTCCTGGGTGGTGGATCGCTGAAAAAAGCTGCGGAGGGGATGGTGTGGATGTGGACGACATGTGTATCCAGGACTCTCATATGGGCTCTGAGCGGTGGCTTGTGTCTGGGAGGTTTCCAGCCCAGCCTCGGCCCTTCCCCCGTCCTGGCCGATCTTCTGCCTGTTTCGCTGCGATCGGTTGCCACACCGTCCCTGCCGCCGCCGCGCGATGTTGTGGCCGTCTTACTCCAGGAGGCAGACAGCGGCCAAGTGCTGTTCGCCCGGCATGAGAAACGGGTCTGGCCGCTCGCCTCCCTGACCAAAATGATGGTCGGTCTGCTCGCCCTTGAAGCCCTCCGGGACGGCCAAGTGTCCCTCCACACACCCGTCACCATCAGTCGCCAGGCCAGCCGGCCCGGGGGGCGCAGCGTGAACCTTCGAACAGGAGAGGTCCTGCCCTTCGGTGAACTGCTGCAAGCCATGATGGTGACCTCGGCCAACGGGGCGGCCATCGCCGTGGCGGAACACCTGAGCGGCTCGGTCAAGGCGCACATCCGGGCGATGAATACGCAGGCCGCGGCCTTGGGCATGGGCCAGACCCGCTTTCGGACAGTAAACGGTCTCCCGCCGCCCGGACGTACTACCCCCGACCGGGCCTCAGCCTCGGACATGGCGATCCTGGCGCGGGCCTTGCTGGCCTATCCGCAGCTCCTGGACTGGACCTCCCGCCGACGGATTTCTTTCCGTGCCGGCAGACAACGCTTCAAGAACACCAATTTTTTAGTCGGTCGCCTCGCCGGTGTAGACGGCCTCAAAACCGGCTACACCGCAAAGGCGCGCTTTAACCTGGCCACCACCGCCAAGCGCGACGGTTTGCGGCTCATCGCCGTGGTCCTGGGCGGCCGCAGCAGTCAGATTCGATTTCGGACCGCGACCAGCCTTCTGGAATGGGGCTTTGCCCAGTTTACCCGGCTGCGTTTGATCCGCGCCGGCCAGCCCCTGTGGACCGAGGTGCAGGTTGAAGACGGCAGCATTTCCAGCTTCCAGCCGATTGCCGGCGCAGACTCGGCGTTCTTTGTCCGCAAGAGGGATATCAACGATCTCCAGATTGCGCTTGAGTTGCCGCCGGTCGTGACAGCGCCGGTCGCTGACCGTCAAGTCCTGGGCCGCGTCATTGTTCGGAATCCCCAACGGGTGCTTGCCGTGATTCCCGCTCTCAGTCCGAGCCACATCCCCGAGGCGCGCTGGAGGCGAGGCGGGCGCTGAGCGCGGCTCAGGTGCGGCCTCCTCGTCAGGGCCGGCTCTTGCAATCCGGCAAAGAGTGTTTATCTTACTGGATTCTACACATGGGAGATCTGGAAGGAGAGAAGAAGCAATGGCGAAAAAACAGGTGAACTTGCACGAACAAGCCCGGACCGGGATCTTGGCAGGCGTCAATTTGATCGCCGATACGGCTCAGGTCACCCTTGGCCCAAAAGGGCGCAACGTGCTGCTCGAGAAAAGTTTTGGCGCTCCGGTTGTCACCAAAGACGGGGTGACGGTGGTGAGAGAGATCGAGCTTGACGACAAGTTCGAGAATATGGGTGCCAGAATGTTGCGCGAAGTGGCCCAGAAAACCTCAGACTTGGCCGGCGACGGCACCACCACCGCCACAGTCTTATCCCGCGCCATCTTGCTCGAGGGCCTGCGCCTCCAAGCGGCAGGATTTGATCCAATGGGGCTGAAACGCGGGATTGATGCCGCTGTGGAAAAAGTCGTCGAAGGCGTCACACAGCAGAGCCGCTCGGTCAGAGGCCACGACCAGGTCGCCCAAGTCGGGATGATTGCTGCCAATGGCGAGGCCGAGGTGGGCCGCATCCTGGCCGAAGCCATGGAACGGGTCGGCCAGGAAGGAGTCATCACCATTGAAGAGGGCAAGGGCCTGGAGACGGTCCTGGATGTTGTCGAGGGCATGCAGTTTGATCGGGGCTTTCTGTCACCCTATTTTGTGACCAACACCGAACGGATGACGGTCGAGCTTGAGGACCCGTATATTCTCTTCCACGAAAAGAAAGTGTCCAACATGCGTGAGCTGCTGCCCCTGCTCGAAAAGAGCGCCCAGAGCGGCCACCCGCTCGTGATTGTGGCCGAGGACGTTGACGGCGAAGCGCTGAGTACCCTGGTGGTCAACCGTTTGCGCGGGACGCTCAACTGTGCCGCGGTCAAAGCGCCGGGCTTTGGCGACCGGCGCAAAGCTATGCTCGAGGACATGGCCACTCTGACGGGCGGGCGGGTGATTTCCGAAGAACTCGGTATGAACCTCGAGACGGTTGATCTGTTGGATTTGGGGCGTTGTCAACGGTTTCTCATGGACAAAGAGAACTCAACGATCGTCGACGGTGCGGGGAAAAAAGCCGCCATCAACGCCCGCATGGACCAGATCCGCTCCCAGATTGACGACACCACTTCCGACTACGATCGGGAAAAACTCCAAGAGCGCCTGGCAAAACTGTCCGGCGGGGTTGCCGTCATCAAGGTCGGCGCGGCTACCGAGGTCGAAATGAAAGAGCGCAAAGCGCGGGTGGACGACGCCCTGCACGCCACCCGGGCGGCCTCCGAAGAAGGCATTGTCGCCGGCGGTGGTGTCGCCCTGCTGCGCGCCCAGGAGAAATTGGCCGAGCTGAACTTCGACGACGACCAAGCTCAGGGCGTCAACATTATCCGTCGGGCGGTGGAAGAACCGCTGCGCCAGATTGCGGCCAATGCCGGGATGGAGGCTGCGATTGTGGTCAACAAAGTCCGGGACAGCAGGGGTGACAGGGGCTTTAACGCCGCCAACGAACAATACGAGAATCTGTTCAAAGCGGGTGTGGTTGATTCGACCAAGGTCGTTCGGGTCGCCCTACAGAACGCCGCAAGCGTAGCCGGCCTGATGATTACCACCGAGGCCTCAATTGCCGATTTGCCCGAAAAACCGACGCCGGACGAGGGGCACGAGCACGACGACTACGGCGACCTTGACGACGATTATTGATCTCACAACGATGGCATGGCATAATGCAGCATCTGCCGTTGGAAGAGGAAGGGGGAATCATGCAATCACTTGGACGGCTTCTGCCTGGGCTTTCTGTTTTTGCCCTGCTCACCACGATCAATCTCGGATGCTCAGCGCTCCAGCCGGAGGATACCTGGACATCAGCGGCCAACAGCGCTAGTCAAGCGGCCAGCCGGGCCGGAACTGCCGCCGGGAGAGCGGAAACCGCCGCCGGTCAAGCCGACGCCGCGGCCGGTCGTAGCGAGACCGCGGCCGGCCGCAGCGAAGCCGCGGCTTCACGCGCAGAAGAGGCCGCGCAGCGGGCCGAAGATGCCGCCACCCGCGTGGAAGCGATGTTTGACCGGATGATGCGCAAGTAAACAGCCAACCCCAGGGCAGCCCCGCGCTGCCCTTATGTCCCTTCTCTGCCTGTCTCTGATCCCGACCGCCATTCCTGGAACGGCCTCTCCTGCCCGCCCACCCGAACGAAGCCATCTGTACAGACCAGACCCGTCAAGCCTCGCGTCGTCCTGCACGAAGCGGATTTGAGCAGCACCGTTGTCCGGTTCGGTCTCTGCTCAATAACCTGAAGAGGACTCAGCCGCGCTGACACAATGACGCCACCACCGCTTTGAAGCGAGAATGGTTGCAATAGCTGAGTGACAGAGGGTGTGAGCGATGTCCAGATTTGCTTGAGGGCGAGCGGTTGTGAGCGGGCGGAGCGAGCGGCAGCAGAGTCGGGAAAAATCTCTACTGTAAAATTACGAACAACCAAGGCATGAGCAAAACCTGAACGAAAGGGTCCCCATAGCCGTGCTTTGGAGAGGGTCAGCGAGTCGGCAGAAACCCGCATTTGCAAGCGACCCCCATCGTACACAGCAGTGTGAAAGCCTTGGAGACCCATCCCGGAGTTGAGCGGAAGAGAAACTTCTTCTGGTCTGTTGGTGCGAAGGGCTGCTATCAAGCCAACGCATCCCCCGACCATGCCGATCAAGGCAAGTCCACGCCCGCTTGTCTTCACGGAAAGACGCCACCACACTGCACTTGTCCCAAATCGGCTTTATCACCTGCCAATGGTCAGTGTGTAGTCACCACCTTTTTCTGCATAGCAGGAGCTGACTTCAACCGTGTAGGAGCCTGAGTTGGGGAGAATAAGCCTGCCTCCCCCTGGGGTATCGTCAGGGAGACAAGAATTGGGAGAATCGCTCAAACAGTCGTCGTTGTCCTCCACAACACGGCCATCAGGTCCACTCAGGGTCAGGACCGTATCGAACGTTGCACTTTGGACTCGGAGAAAGAGGGTCTGTCCGGCCGTGCCAGCGAAGGCATAACAGTCCGCATAGCAGGTTTCCCATTTGAGAAACTGATTGGTGATATCTGGCTGGGTCAGGTCTGGAATTGTCCCGCCGAAGGTTGGATCAGGAAAGCGGCCCAAAGGAAGGAACGCTCCAAGAGTCTTGCCGCCACGGAAAAGGGAAGTGTGGTCTGTGTGTGAGGGTGCCAGCTAATGTTGCCGGGCTGCTCAGTGTCCTGCATCCATGGCTATCGAAAACCGGAACAAACGGCCGCAGTGTTCCGAACCTCCCGGAGAACAGCAAGCTGAGATTGAGCCGTTCTGGCTCGGCCAGGAGTTCGGTTGGCAGGCTGACGCTCCTCGTCAAAGACTGGCGGACTGATTTCACGGTATCCCGTATTAAGCGCGTATCCGAGACGCCCTGAGGAAGAATCACGACGAGATCATCAGACTGGTCGTCTGTCTCGGTCAAAAGAGAATCAAGGGCCGTGCCGGCGTTTTGCAGCGCGTGATCAAGCAAGTTCCGGGCGGTCGTGAGCGGGGCGCGGGAGCGAAGACGCAGCAGCCTGGGCTCAGCATCCAGAATGGCTTGCGATGTTTGCGTCGTCACCAGCCGTAGATCGGCATCGAGATCATAGGCCGGGGCGAACTCAAACGCCGCCTGGACGATCTGCAAAGACGCGATCAGCGCTTGGATGTCACTGTTGTCTATCTCAACCTCGACCTGCTCCAGGACCCGTTGCAGCCCGACACCGGCTATCGTCGGGAACAGACACGCGGGCAAACGCATCAGATCAGAACGAATCCCGGCTGTTCCCGAAATGCGGTTCAGACTTGCGAGGGCCGCGACAATTTCCGGCAGCAGCACTTGCCTGGAGGGGGAGCGGGAAAAGAGCGATGAGGGCCAGTATTGCCCATATGCTGTGGAGGAAGGCTGCTTGACGAAAAATCATCGCGAATCCTTGGAGCTGCAGAGCATCGCCCTGGACGCTACCTGCGGGGTGCCCGTCGGACCTTGAATGAGGAGGTGGGGCGGGGGGTGGGCATCTGTTTGATCTTCAAGGTGTAATCGGGGGGGGCCAGGGTGAGTTCGGTGGTATGGACGAGGGTGGCGATATTGAGCGCGATCAACACCTCGGCCAGACTATTGCCCAGACACCGATGCGTCCCGGCACCGAAGGGCGCATAGGCCCCGACTTGTTTGTGCTCCGCCCGCTCTGGGGTGTAGCGGTCAATATCGAAGCGATGCGGGTCGGGAAAGTATTTCGCCATCAGGTGGGGCACTGTAAATCCGATCAGGACGCGCTCGCCGGCAGCAATGTGGTAGTCCTCAAACTCGAACGAGTTGGCGACGATCCGCTGCAACGCCGGTGCGAGGGGATACAGGCGCAGCGTCTCCATCGCTACGCGGTGGAGGACATCCAGGTGACGTACATCGTTCGGGGCGGTGATCCCCTGCTCAAACAGGGCGTCTGCTTCCGCGGTCACGCGCGCGAGCAGCTCCGGGTGCTTCAATAACTGGTAGGTCATGAAGGAGCAGATCGTTGACACGGTGTCGAGCCCGACCATGAACGATTCCAAGATGGTCAGCAGCAGATTGGTCTCGGGCATGAAATGGGGGTCGGTCCGATTGAGTTCGAGGATGTCGTCAATGAAATCAGGGGGGCGGGTATGGCGATGCTCCGGTGCGTGATCGGCCAGAATGTTCCGGGCCAACTCCTCCATCCGCCTGGAGGCCCGCCGAAAACGAGGCAGGAACATCACCCCCCGGGGCAGTTGCTGAGTCAAGTGTACCATAAGGAGCGTCCGGAAGAGGTACATGAAATCGTCCAGGTATTCCCTCGGATCCGTGTTCATGATCAAGCGGCACAATTGCGTGGTGACGATACGCTGGAAAGCGTATTGAACGGGAACCGGGGTGTCCAGCGGCCATTCCGCAATCTGATCTTGCATGATGCCGACCGCCTTGTTCATGCGGTTTTCCAGCAGCTTGCGCGAATAGTGATCCGCATGTGCCCGGCGCATACGGATGTGTTCGGGACCGTCCATCCCAGCCATCACCTGTGAGGCCCCCCCCACACTGGCGACGAAAGGAACCCATGTTTCATAACTCCGAAAATGGCGCGTGTCCCGTGCCAGGAAACGATTGGCCTCCGGGCCGACGAGGGCGATGAAGCGATAGTTGAAGGCGCGGGTGCGGAAAACCGGCCCTAGGGCGTGGTACTGCTGTGCGAGAAAGCTGGGGAGGTTGTATCGCAGGCTGAAGGCATTGCCGATGAGCGGCAGCCCGGGGGCCTGCGGTATGTCCTTGCGCCGGTGTGGGGCTGGGCGGGGGGCCGACTCGAGGTGCTGCACCGCCTGCGTCAGTGCCTGCCCGATCAGGTCCAGTTTCCGCACTATCTCGATGCGCTCCTGCACCTCGGCCCGTTCCGACTTGGACAGGATGGCCTCGAAAATGCCGCAGGCATCCGCTAGGCAGATGAGCACGATATCGCGCTGGTCGGGAATCTCTTCGGTGAACAGCACGCGCATGAGCCGCAGCCGCACTTCCTCGACTCTTTCTCCGTCGCTGAGCGGATAGCGTCGGGAGCGGACCACCACGGACGACAGGGAGAGCGGGCTGTCGTCCTCGCCTTCGAGAATGCCGTGTGCGATCAAGCGTGCCACGCCGTGGTCACGGATTTCGCCGCCGCGTTTGGCTGTCCGGGTGAGCCAGAAACCGATGTCGCGCGCGTGGGGCTGATCGCTGACGATATCGGCCAGGGTGGGATCGAGGATATCGTCTGCGAGTGGCCTTGCATCAAGCACGGTCAGGTGTTCGAGATCGGTATCAATGCGGCCTTCCAGAGCCAGGTCCATCAGCACGGCACCGGCGAGAACGATATCTAATGAGCGCGGGGGAAAGGAGGGGTGGATTGCCCCGGATCCTTCGTTGAACAACAGAAGAAGAATCTCTTCGGCAAAGCGTAGCATGGGCTCGACTCCTCGGCTGAATGATTAGTTGGGGAGTGGGTAGGGCCAGACATCCAAAACGAATTGCCACTCCTGCTCGATGCGCTTGATGGCGGAATGGTCCAGCGAGAGGCGGTTTTTCTGATAGCCGGACAGGGTGTGGAGATACTCGCGTATCGGGCCTTGGGCCTGCTGCCAGCCCGGCAGGGCCAACTCGGTGTAGAGGCGTTCGAGTTCGGCGAGTGGCTGCCGTTCGAGGTCTTCAAAACGGACTTCGGCGAGATTCCTCTTGGGAATCAAGGCCCGGTCGTGCAGATAGGCCCGCATAGTGAGCGTGTATCCGTGCAGGACGTAGTCAACTATGTCGTCGCCGGCGATGTCCTGGAGTTGAAAGAGAGGCAGGATGGTCTGATACAGGTGCAGCATTGAGCCATACACGCGGTAGGGGTTGCGGACGATGTGGATGAATTTTGCCTCGGGGAAGAGGCGCAGGAGATGGGGAATCCGGCTGGTGTTGTTCGGGCTCTTCAGGACGAGGGGGCGTCCGTTGTGGGCAAGGGTCGCCTTGCGCAGGATATCCAGATAGACCTGCTCCCAGCGGGCCAGCTCTTTGTTCGTGCATCCCTGCATGGTGAGATATTTGTCCAGATAGGCGCGGGTCTGCTGGGGAAACGACAGGTGATGGACAGGGGAGAGCGCACAGGTATTGCTGAGTGCGACTTCTTCTTCGAGTGGCGCGTCAAGGGACACACGCACATTGTCCCCGGGTCTGGTGGCTGGGAGGGATTTTGCCATCTGGCGTTTGAGCCAGCCGCGTCCGATCAGGAAGAAGGTCGGCACGGCTGCCTGAAAGGTTGAGACCGTGCCGTACTGGGGATCATGCTGCAACAGGTTGTGCAAATGCGTCGTGCCGCTGCGGGCAAATCCCAGGATGAAGAGCGGCTGGGGGGCGATTGGCGTGTGGGTGACGTGCCGACCGTAGCGGAGCCGCTCGGCGAGACGCAGGGGGCTGGCCAGGCTGCTGAGCAGCAGAATGCCGGCCAGTTTTCCCCAGTAGGGCGGGGCCACACCGCGGTTTTCCCATAAGAGGCGCGCCCAGGTCGTCAGGGGAGCCATAGTGGAGGGGTGTATGTTGGGCATTGTTCATCCTTGCGCGCTTGTCCAGGCGGGGGAGTAAAGAAGCACCTGGGCGTGGCGTCTTTCATGGGGGCAGTATGGTGGGGGTTCGCTGGCGGACCTGTACGGTGTCGCCAGTCTGGATCAGGACCGTGTGGGCCATGTCAATGAAGAGGCCGGTGCCCACGATGCCGGGCATGGCTGACAAGCGTCGCTCCCAGACCGCGGGAGAAGGCAGGAGGGGGATGTGGCAGTCCACCAGATAGTTGCCGTTGTCGGTGGTACATGGCGTGCCGGTTTCCTGGCGCAGCAGTGGCTGCCAGCCGAGTTCATCCAGCAGCCGCAAACACAGGGCGGCACCAAAGGGGAGGACTTCGAGGGGGAGTTTGCCGCGCGAGCCAAGGACCGGTACGAGTTTCTCTTGGCCGACAAGAACGACAAAGCGTTTGGCCGAGGCGGCCACAATTTTTTCCCGGACCAGCGCCCCGCCATAGCCCTTGATCAGCTGGAGCGATGGATCGACCTCGTCTGCGCCGTCAACCGCAATATCAATCCGGTCAACCTCGTCCGGTCCAAAGAGAGGAATCCCCTGGCTCCGGGCCAGGCCGGCGGTTGTTCGGGAGGTTGGCACGCCTTGGACCTGGAGGCCGGCCTGGACGCGGGTGCCTAGGGCACGCACAAAATCCCGCGCCGCCCGCCCCGAGCCCAGCCCGACGATGGTGCCGTTGTCAATAAGGCTGAGCGCGTGTTCGGTAATGTCTTGGGCCATACCTGTCTCAAAATGAACGCTGATACCCAGCTCGGTCAGGGAGAGGGCATTGTTCACTTTTCCCCCAGAGCACGCTGGACCACGGTGTGGAGATGGGCCAGGCCGGCGTGGATATCTGCACCAAGATGGATGCGGACACACCGTCTGCCGCGTTCGGCCAGGACCTCGGCGTCACCCTGGGCCTGGGCATTTTTCAGGACGCCAAAACTGTAGGGTCGGCCGGGGATGGCGATATCCGGGCTGTCGTCGGCCGTGAGCTGGAGAAAGACCCCGGTGTCAGGCCCGCCTTTGTGCGACTGACCTGTTGAGTGTAAGAAGCGCGGTCCATAGCCGAGGGTAGTGGCAACCCGTTTTTTGTCACGAATGGCCTGGCGGAGCTGTTGCAGTATCCGGCCGTTGGCCGGGCTCATGTCGAGATAGGCGTTGATGGCCAGATAGTCGCCGGCCCGCAGTTGGCTGAGATGGGCGGCCAGGGCTGCTTCCAGGGTCCAGGCCGGAGCCGCGGACAGCAGGGAGTCGGCGTTTCGCGCGTCGGTACACAGCCGAAGCCCGGCCTCCTCCAGCATGGCAGACGCGCCTGGCCGAGTGCCACCTTCTTGCTGGTAGCGATCCATCAAGGTCCGCGTTGCCCGCTTGCTGGCTTCGACATCGGGTTGGTTGAAGGGATTGACGCCCAAGAGCGAACCGGCCACCGCGGTGGCGATTTCCCAGCGGAAGAACTCCTGGCCCAGATCAATTGTCTGCTCAAGCGTAATCCGGACCGACGGCTGGCCGGCGCGTTCCAGGGCAGCGACCGCGGCGTCCTGTTCGGTTGAGGGCGCTGTGTTGAGGCGGATGTAGACAAACAGCCGGTCGTGGCCGTACACCTCGGGCGGTCCGAGCGGTTCGCCAGCAACCGGAATCAGGCCCCGCCCGTTTTTGCCGGTTGACTCGGCAATGAGTTGTTCGAGCCAGGTCTCCAGGCTCCCGATTGGCGGTGAGGTGATGAACGTGAGCTTGTCCCGCCCCTGCTGGCCGAACGTGGCCAGGATGATCCCCAGGCTGACGCCGGGGTTGGCATCGGGCGGAACACTGGCGGCGCAGGATTGGACCATCCGCATTGCGCTGTCAAGAAAACGCTCGACATCGACTCCCATCAGGGCGGCTGGCAGCAGACCAAACGGCGACAGGGCGGAAAACCGCCCGCCTATGTCGGGGCTGCCGTGGACAATGTGGCGAAAACCCTCTGCCCGGGCCAGCCGGTGGAGGGCGGTCTCAGGGTCGGTAATGGCAATGAAACGGCTCCCGACTGGTTCTGGACCGATGGCGCTTTGTATCGCGTCCGCGAAGTAGTCCTTGAGGACCTGCGGTTCAATCGTCTCGCCCGATTTTGAGGAGACAATGCACACGGTCCGGGCCGGGTCTATGCGTTTGACCGTGGCCTGAACTTGGGCGGGGACGGTCGAGTCAAGCACATGCAGTTCAGGAAAGCCGCCCTGAGAGAGCGAACGCTGCCCTCTTCCTGAATAGTGGCTCTTATCGTTCGCTTTCTTGCCAAAGCTGGCCCGGAGGACATCGGGGCACAGACTTGAGCCACCCATCCCCAGCAGCACAAGGTGGCGGATGCCACTGGCGCGGAGCTCGTCGGCAATCTGGCGCAGCTCGGCAAGGTGTTCCCGCTGCCGCTCAACGACCGACAACCAGCCGAGCCACCTGTCCTCGTCTGTCCGCGACCACAGGGAGGTATCGCCCTGCCACAGACGGCGGACTTTGCCCGAGGCGCGCCACTCTTTGAGCGCCGCCTCAACCGCGGGGCTGGCTTCTCCGAGATTGGAGTCTTGCCGGGCCAAGTCCGGTCCGAGCAGGGCTTGGCGTTTGTGTTCTATGGCGCTCAGCAGGGCGTCGAACGAATCGCCAAACTTTTTGACCCCGTCGGTCAGCAGATGATCGGTCGCCTCTCGCAGAGAAATGCCAAGCTGACCCAGGCTGCGAAGCCTGGCCTGGGCTTGCTCAAGCCCTTCAGGCCAGTTTTCGGTCAGACGGGGCTGCTGAGGCCGACCGAGCTGGCGAAACGCGCGCAGCGTCTCATCCGGCAGGGTGCTGACCGTATCCGGCCCGATCAGCGCATCAATATACCTGGTCTTCGGATAGGCCGGATTCTTGGTGCTCGTGCTGGCCCACAGCAGGCGTTGGGGCTTGGCTCCACGGGCGGCCAGGCTTTGCCAGCGCTGGCTGGCGATAATGTTCTGGTAGGCGGCATACGCGGCCTTTGCGTTGGCAATGGCCGCGGTGCCGAGCAGCCCCCTGATGTGGTCCCGCTGGGCCGGGTCAGCCACGTCAAGGGCCGTGTTCAGCCGCTCGTCAATCAGGGAGTCGAGCCGACTGACAAAAAAGCTGGCCACACTGCTGACCTTGGCCAACTCCCCACCGCTGGCGCACAGCCGTTCCAAACCGGCCATATAGGCGGTGGCGGCAGCCTCATAGACATCTACTGCGAACAGCAGGGTAACGTTGATGTTTGTGCCTTCGCTGACAAGTTGGGTGATGGCCGGGATACCGGCCTGGGTGGCCGGGACTTTGATCATGACATTTTCACGGTCAACCGCCGACCGCAGCCGCCGCGCCTCTTTGACTGTCCCGCGCGTATCATGGGCCAGATGGGGCGAGACCTCAAAGCTCACATAGCCGTCCCGCCGGTTCGTGTCGTGGTAGATTGGGGCTAAGAGGTCGGCGGCCATCTGAATATCCTGGATGGCCAGCCGTTCATATATGTCTTTGTTCGTTCCAACCCCCTGCTCAACCAGAGCCCGCATGGCTTGGTCGTAATCCGCGGTGTTGGACAGGGCCTTCTCGAAGATCGCCGGGTTGGAGGTGATTCCGCACACGCCGTCGCGTTTGACGAGGGCGCGCAGTTCGCCCGAGGTAATCAGGCCGCGCCGGATATTGTCGTACCAAATGCTCTGGCCGAGTTGATGGACCTTCAGCAGTGGATTTTCCATGCCTCCCCCACTCTTTTCAGCCAGGTGGGAACTCGATAATCGTTTTCAGCGAATCCCGGGCCGCGGCCGCGTTGTGATAGGCGTTATGGATCGCGGCAAAGGGGAATCGGTGGGTGATGAGGCGATCAGACGGAATAACGCCGGTGCGGACATGCTCCAAGGCTTGGCGGGTATCGTTCGGTCCACACGAATAGCTGGGGATGAGACTGATTTCGTTGAAATACAACTCGTGCGGCGCAATCGGTAGCCTGGCATCGGGACGGCTGGTGGTGAAGAGCAGTACGGTCCCACCCCTGGCCGCGCAGCGGATACCGAGCTGCATGGCCTCGATTGTCCCTGGTCCAACGATGACGAGTTCAGCCATCCCGCCTTTGGTATGGTCTCGAATCGCCTCTTCGACCGGGCCGTCGGCAGGGTCAAACGCCGCGTCCGCCCCAAGTTCAAGGGCTTTGTGCCGACGGTAGGCAACAAAGTCGGTGCCCATGATCGCGCCCGCGCCCGCGTGCCGGGCCAGGGCGACATTGAGTTGACCCATGATGCCAAGGCCGATCACACACACACGGTCTCCGGCCTGGAGCCGGGCGCGACGCAGGGCTTTTACCGCACACGCCGTCGGTTCAATCAGGGAGCCGTCGGCAAACGACATGTCGGCAGGAAGGCGCAGGCAGTCACCCGACAGGTTCTCTCTGGGAACCAGGAAATACTCGGCCATACCGCCGGGAATAATACGCGAGGCGCGCCAGGTCGGGCACTGCACAAAGTCGCCCCGCCGGCAGGCCCGACAGCCAAAGCAGGGGGCGTGGTGATGAATAAAGACCCGGTCGCCGGGCTGAAAATCTGACACATCCGGCCCGACCTCGACAATTTCTCCGGCTGGCTCGTGGCCAAACACCACCGGGGCTTTTTTTTCAATATACCACGCCATCACGTCGCCCGAGCAGATGCCGCAGGCCCGGGTTTTGACCAGGGCCTGGCCCGGCCCAAGGCTGGGGACAGGCTCCTCCTCAAAGCGGATATCAGACGACGTATACAGTCGGGCGACTTTCATGCCGACACCATCCACTTGGCAATAGTCAGCATATCTCTGGGGCTTTCGGGCAGCTTGCGGACCACCGAGGCTTCAAAGCCGGAGTGCATAAAGCAGTTCTGGCACAGGGCGTCCTCGCGCTTCTCCCAATAGTCCCAGTCCACCCCGTTCCAGAACTCGTCCCAGGTCTGGAAGTAGCGTTTGCCAATCAGATAACACGGGTCTTTCCAGCCAAACGGCGTGCGGGTGACGTTGCCCCACGGCGTACACGGATAGTCACGTTTGCCGGCCGCAAACTCCAGGAACAGCGGGGTGAGGGAAATGGGATAGCGTTTGGACAACTCCAGGACAGTCTCGAATTTGCGGTGGATATCATCGCGGTACAGAAAATAGTCTTGGGCGACCTTCTCATAGTGGTAGCCGGGCGAGATCATCAGGCCGTCAACGCCCAGCCCGGTCACTAGCTCGCACATCTGCTCAATCTCGTCCATGCTGGTTTTGCGGAAGATGGTTGTGTTGGTATACACCGAGTAGCCGAGTTGCTTGCCGCGCTTGATCATGGCGATGGCCTGGTCAAAAACGCCCTGCCGGGCGCACACGGAGTCGTGCGTTTCGCGCAGTCCGTCAAGGTGGACATTGATGGTCAGCCGTTTGTGGGGGACGCTCTTGGCGTAGAAGCGGTCCAGCAACAGGCCGTTGGTACACAGGTAGACGTGCCGTTTGCGTCTGATACTGCCGGTCACCAGTTCCGGCAACTCAGGATAGATGGTCGGCTCGCCACCACAGATCGAGATGACCGGAGCGCCGGCCTCGTCAACCGCTTGCAGACTCTGTTCCAGGCTCAGCCGATCTTTCAGATCACCCAGGTGGCGTTCCGGGCTACAGCCGACGCAGGCCAGGTTGCAGGCGTAGAGTGGTTCCAGCATCAGGACGACCGGGTAGCGCTGTCTGCCCCGCAGCTTGTTTTTGAACTGCCATTTGATCATGTCTGTGGCGATGTGCAGTGGAAGCCGCATCCTCTCCTCCCCCGATCATAATATCGGCCCATACTATCGGCGCTGGCCCAATCTGGCAAGAGAAGCGGCCTCCAGCCTATGGGCCACGCTTTACAAGACCGGATAGCTTGGTCACAATGGCGGCATGGTGCGCAAACGGGCACAGGCTGCCGTCCTGCTGCAAGAACTCAAGACGCTGGCCGAACAGCAGGGGATTCGGGTCCGCGAGGAAAAGCTGCTCTGTGGGGCCGGCTATCGAGTGCGAAGTGGCGGCTGTCGGGTGTACGGGAAAGATACGGTGTTCCTCGACAGAAATATGCCGCCGGCCGAGAGGCTTGAGTTGCTGCTTGATGAACTGTGCGGGCGGGGCATCAAAACCGACAGCCTCTCCCCGCTCCTGCGCCGCATCCTTCCCGGAGGAGTCGGGCTGTGAGCGATCGACTTGAAACCTTTCACCTGTGGATCAAGGAGCAGGGCCTGAAGACGACCGCCCAGCGCGACGATATTGCCCAGGTCTTCTTTGAGTCCAACCGCCATATCAGCGTGGAAGAGTTGTGTAACGAAGTCCGCCATATCAACCCCCGGGTGGGCTACGCCACCGTCTACCGGACCCTTAAACTGCTCAAGGAGTGTGGCCTTGCCGCGGAGCGTCATTTTGCCGACGGGCAGGCGCGCTTCGAGAAAGTTGAGGCAGAGCGCCACCACGATCATCTGATCTGCGAGCGCTGCGGTCGTATTATTGAGTTCATGGACCCGGACATTGAGGCCCTCCAGGAGCAGATGGCGCATCGCTTCGGTTTTGTGGCCACCAGCCACAAGATGGAGATCTACGGCATCTGTCAGGAGTGTCGTGAAGGCCGCCAGACCACGCGGGAGCGCCACCTGCCGGCCTAGACCGGGAGCCGGAACAGGCTCCGGGTATTCCTGGCCGTTGCCTCGGCGATCGCGTTGAGTGGCCTGTCTTTCACCCGGGCCAGCGTTTGCGCCACCCGGACGACACGGGCCGGCTCATTCCGTTTGCCACGGAACGGAACGGGAGCTAAAAACGGGCAGTCTGTTTCCACCAGCATTCGATTGAGCGGCACTTGGCGGACAACCTCGCGCAGCGCCCCGGCGCTCTTAAACGTGACAATACCGCTGAACGAAAGATACAGCCCCAGCTCAAGCAGGCTGCGGGCTTCTTGGGCAGTGCCGGTAAAGCAGTGCATCACCCCGCGCAGCCGCCCGTCGCCCTCTTCCCGCAGCAGCCGGGCGGCTTCGTCGTAGGCGTCACGGATGTGCATGGACAGGGGCAGGTCAAGCTCCTGGGCTAAACGGATAAACGCCCGAAAGTGCCGGCGCTGGTCCGCGCGGGGGGAGTGCTGGTAGTAAAAATCCAGCCCGGTCTCGCCCAGCCCAACGACTTCCGGCTGCCGGGCCAGGGTGCGCAAACGGCGATAGGTCTCTGGGGTGATGGTGGTGGCCTCGTGGGGATGGACGCCGAGCACGGCAAAGACATCGACCTGTTGCCGGGCCAGAGCCAGGGCTTTTTCGTTATGCACAAAGGCCCTGCTTGCGCCGATCACAACAAAACCCGACACCCCGGCCGCCCGGGCCCGGTCAAGCAGCGCCGGCCGGTCGGGATCGAACTGTTCGTCGGTCAGATGGCAGTGCGAGTCGATCAGCATAGCGGTCACTCGGCCTGGCCCTGGAGTTCCTTCTCCGGCACATCCTCGTCAAGCTTGATGAACAGCGGGGAGGGTTTCCGCAGGGCTTGCTGCGGCGGCAGGGTCGTCGGCTGCCACACGCCGGTCGCGCCGCGGTGGTCGTAGCGCAGGACCAGGTGCGAGCCCCGCCCGTCCTTGACCGTTTCGGTATACTGGCGGCCAAACAACTGCCCTTCATAGCCGAGCAGGGCATGGAGCTGTTGACTGGTATGGGGGAGAATAGGTGCCCACAGCAGCTTCAAGCAGTCAATGAGCTGGAGGGCCACATAGACCGTTGTGGCCGTTCGCCGGGGGTCGGTCTTGATGGTTTTCCACGGGGCTTTGTCGTGAAAATACAGGTTGGCCTGCTGGCTGAGCCGGCGTACTTCGCCCAGCGCCATTTTGAGCTTGACCGCCGCGTACAAATCGCCAACGCTCTGAAACCCGGCCGTGATTTCAGCCAGAATGGCCCGGTCGGCGTCGTCCAGCCGGCCAGGCTCAGGCACAAGCCCCTGGAAGCGCGAGTGGGCAAAGCCCAGCACCCGGTTGACCAGATTGCCCCAGTTGGCGACCAGCTCATTGTTGACCCGTTCCACAAAGTCATCCCAGGTAAAGTCAACGTCGCTGCCCTCCGGTGCTATGGCGGTCAAAGCGTAGCGCCAGGCATCGGCCTGGTAGCGTTCCAGGGCGCGGTGGATGCTGATGACATGGCCGCGGCTCTTGCTGAACTTGCGGCCGTACATGTTGAGGTATTCGTTGGCCGGCACATCGTAGGGCAGGTGCAGCCCGCCGTAGCCAATAAGCATCGCCGGCCACATCATGGCGTGGAAGGGAATATTGTCTTTGCCGATAAAATAGTAAGCCCGGGCGTCGGTGTTCACCGTCGGGTCCCACCACTCGCGCCATTTGTCGGGGGTGTGATTCAGCGTGGCCCACTCAATAGCGGCGCTGAAATAGCCAATCACCGCGTCATACCAGACATAGATGCGCTTATCCCCATAGCCCTTGAGCGGAATCGTAATCCCCCACTCCAGATCACGCGTGATGGGACGGCCGCGCAACACCTCTTGTTCAACCTGGGTGCGGGAAAACCGGATGACGTTTGGCCGCCAGTGCTCTTTGCCCTGCTGCAACCAGTTGCGGAGCGCGGGCTGGAGCTTGCCAAGGTCCAGGAAAAAGTGTTCGGTCTGGCGAACCTCAAGACGGGTATTGCCGGTGAGCCGCGAGCGCGGCTGTTTCAGCTCAACGGCCTCGTAGGTCCGGCCACAGGCGTCGCACTGGTCCCCCCGAGCCTCAGAGCTGTCGCAAAACGGACACCGGCCCTCAACATACCGGTCGGGTAAAAAACGCCTGGCCTCGGGGTCGTACAACTGCTGCTGGGTATCGGTGTAGATATAGTGCTTGTCCCGGTGCTGGCGAAACATCTGCTGCGTCACATCCCAGTGGTTCTGGGTGTCGGTATGGGTAAACAGATCAAAGGTCAGCCCCAGCTTCTGATAGCTCTCTACAAAACCGGCATGAAAGCGCTCAACCACCGTGGCCGGGCTGTTGCCCTCCGCCTCGGCCCGCACGCTGACCGGCGTTCCGTGCGTATCTGAACCACTCACCATCAAGACCGCATTGCCGATCATGCGCTGGTAGCGCGAAAAGATATCCGGCGGCAGATACGCGCCGGCAATATGACCGATGTGTTGCTCGCCGTTGGCATACGGCCAGGCAACGCCAACGAGGATGTTCCGCGACTGGCTCATGTCTTTCTCCTCACAGGCGAGTGGTGATCTCTTCGTATTCGCTTGGGCATCAGCCTTGGCCATTCTCCCGGGCGGCAAGCTGGAGCAGCATGTCTTCAACCGCAAGCCGTGCGTTGGCGTTGCGGTCCAGTGCTCCTATCGTATCATAGACCAGGCTGAGTTGTCGCAGGGCCTCTTCCACGCTCAAGCCTTGAGCCGTTTGGGTGAGTGTGGGCAGACAGTCTGCATAGCGTACCACCCCGTCTTGACCCAGCAACACATAGCGCAGGAGTTCTTCGTACCAACTCAGGGCTAACTCCAGACGATCCCCACCGGCCTCCCGATCCGCCCGGTCTGTCTTGGTCCGGGATTTCTTGCTGCGATTGGCCACCAGCCATTCGGCCAGGGCCGACACTTGGCCAAACGGGGCGCGCTCGAGCCGGGTCAACTCTTCAATCAGGTATTGACGCTCTTCGGTGAAGACCTTGGCGTTGAGCGATACGGCCCGGCCGATACTGCCCCGACTGTAGAGGGCCATCGCACGCGCTTCGGCCGGCGGTGTGTCGTGCTCCTGGACCAGGATTGCCTCGACCGTGGTGAGCGGCAGGGCGGCAAACCGCACCTGCTGGCAGCGGGACAGCAGCGGTCGTGACAGGCTGGCGGCACCGACCGACAGCAGGATCAGCAGCGCGTTGCCGGGCGGTTCTTCGACGATTTTGAGCAGGCCGCTCTGAGCCTGGGGCGTCAGTGCCTGGGCCTCTTCGACTAGCCCGATTTTGCGATTGCCACGCGCTGACTGAAACCCCAGAAAGCGCTGGAGGTCGCGGACCTGATCGATGACCAGCGTTGTTTTGCCGGCCTGTGGCCTGACCAGGCTGAGGTCGGGATGAGCGCCCTTGGCGACCGTCCTGCACGCCGCGCAGCGTTCACAGCCAGCCCCGGCCTGCTCGGTACACAGCAGGCTCTGGGCCAGCGCCAGGGCCGTCCGCTTTTTGCCCACCCCGGACGGCCCCACAAAGAGATAGGCATGGGCCAGGCGGTCGGTGGCCAGGGCGTTGCGGAGCGTGCTCAACGCGGCGGACTGGCCTTGAATCGCGGCAAAGGACATGCAGGCAGGGTAAGGACTGCAAGGTCAAACGTAAAGGGGAATCTCCGGCTGTCAAGTCTGCCGGGTGATGTGTGCCGCTTGCCCCATCCGCTCCAGCACAATCGGCACAATCTGGTGATGAATACAGTCCACCGACCGGTCGGCGTCGATCACACACACCCGCTGGGGATGTTCCCGGGCCACGGCCAGAAAGCCGGCCCGGACACGGTGGTGGAAATCTGGCGTCTGGGCTTCAAAGATGTCTGCCTGGGCCGTTTCCCGGTATTGGCTTGCCCGCTGAAGACCGACTGTCACCGATACATCGAGAAGAAAAGTCAGGGCCGGCATACAGGCGCGACACACAAAGCTGTTCAAGCGGCTCAGCAAATCGAGCGGAATGCCTCGTCCATAACCCTGGTAGGCGAGGGTGGAATCCACAAACCGATCGGAGATGACGACCGTGTTGGTACACAGTCCGGGCAGGATGACTTCATGGATGTGCTGTGCCCGATCGGCCAGCAGCAGCAGCACTTCCGCCTCCGCGGCCAGCCGCAGCCCGTCGGGTTCTAATACCAGCCGGCGCAGGACTTTTCCGACCGCAGAGCCACCGGGCTCATGGGTGACAAGGACCGTGTGGCCCCGCTCCCGCAGCGCCTCGGCCAAGAGAGAGGCCTGGGTTGTCTTGCCACCGCCCTCACCGCCCTCAAAGGTGAGAAAAAATCCAGCCATCGCCCTCCTCACTGCGTATCCGCATGGTGGAGCATAGCGAAAATCGGACCTGCTCGCCAGCGGCGCTCAGACCTCCAGACCGACCGAACGCATCAGCGCCAGCGCGTTGCTCTTAGCAACAACACCCGGGCGCATCCGATAGTCAAAATGCAGCCGGCCATCCTCAAAAAAATCTTCAAAACAGACTGTGGCGGCCCGGGGAGCCAGGGCTGTGGCTACATTGGTCAGGGCCAGATCGTGGGTGGTCACCAGGCCGACCGCGTTGCGTTCGAGCAGGCCGCGGACCAGGGCTTCGGCCCCGCGGCGGCGGTCGTGGGAGTTGGTGCCGTGTAACAGCTCGTCCAGCAGAAACAGGACCGGAACGTCGGCCCGGGTGAGAGCCATGATCTGACTCAGCCGCGTGATTTCGGCATAGAAACGCGAGCTGCCGGCCTGTAATGAGTCCTGAATGCGCAGGCTTGCGCCTGGCATCAGCGGCGACAGCCGCAGCGACTGGGCGCGGACAGGCGCACCGGCCAGTGCTAACACGGTATTGGTCCCGACCGTTCTGAGCAGGGTGCTCTTGCCCGACATGTTCGATCCGCTCACGACCAGGACCCGGAGCGGATCGCCCAGCCGTACATCGTTCCTGACACAGCTCGTCTCGGGCAGGAGCGGATGCCCCAGCCGCAAACCTTCAAAATACGGCCCTGTTGGAACAATCTCTGGAAACGGGTCGGCGGGGTGCTCGTAGGCATAGCTGGCCAGGGCAGACAGGGCCTCAAACTCGCCAACTACCCTCAGCCATGCCGCAATAGTCTGGCCGGAAGTTCTGCGCCAGGCTTCAATCGCCAGCCCCACCTGGGTGGTCCACAGCAAGAGTGCCGCGAGCGGGACAAAAAACTGATTTTTGCGCGATTCGAGGAGAGCAACACGCCGGCGAAGCTGAAGAATCTGGCGGGATGGGGGACGCGTGCTGCTCGCCAGCCGGTTTTGCAGTGTTCTCAGGCGTGGGCTGCTGAATTGCTGGTTTTCAAGACAGACGAGAATATCGGACAGCACCGACAGGTCGTGGAGCAAACGTTCAATGCCGGCCGTGGCCCGCTTGATCTGAGGCCGAAGGCCAAGCGCATATACCCCAGCCAGGCTGGCCGCAATGAGAAAGGGCAGGCCGCCCCAATACGCTAACTGCCAGCCCAGCAGACACACGACTGAGCTGGCCGCCAGCGTTGCGGCCAGCACACGCGCCTGAAACAGGCAGGCCAGGCGAATGCCCCTCTGCCCGGCAATGTTGACCAACACATCCGGGTCAATGCCGGCCCGCACCTCTGCCCCGTGCAGGACCAGCTCTTCGCGTAAATCGAGTTGAGGCCGGAGTTCCTCAACCGTGGCTTGACGGGCCTGAACTTCCTGTGGTTCTGCCGGTGTCTGCAACCAGGCCGCCAGCGTGCGCTCCCCGCCGCGTGTCCGGGCGGTACACAACAACTCAAACACCGACCCGGCTCCAAACAGGTCAAGGTCTGTCGCATACGGATGGCCCTCCTCAAGAAAATCCAGACCGGCTTCCCCGCTGCCCGCCCAGCGGTCCTCCAGGCGGGCCAGGCCCCTGTCATAGAAGGCGACGCTCCGCTCGGCCAAACGCAGACGGCGTCTCATCTGTTCATGCACCACGACCAGCCCGACAAACAGCAGGGCCGGCCCAATCAGCCACCACCACGCCAGCAGGCCCGGGTGACACACGAACCACGCCATGCCAGCACCCGCAACAAACACCCCAAGCCGCGCCGTACCCGTCCGCCGGTCATACATGGTCAAACGTTTGACGACTGTCTGCCGGGCGCGGCGGCGGCGGGTATACTCGGTGTGGACCTGAGCAGAAGCGGGCGGGAAGGGAGTGTTTTTCAAGACCAGCTCTCAGCGAACAGATTGAATGACAGCTGAATGCCGCCCGGCCGTCTAACCCAGGACCTCAAAATACCACGCAACGAGCGCCTCTCCAAAAAAGACATAACTGAGCGCGCCACAAGCCAGGAACGGCCCAAAGGGCAGCGTCAGCCTGGTGTCGCTGCGCTGACGAATCATCATGCCAAGCCCGACCACCGAACCGAGGCATGACGCCAGCAGCAGGGTAAACGGAACCGCTCGCCAGCCCAGGAAGGCACCGATCATGGCCAACAGCTTCACATCGCCGCCGCCCATGCCCTGTCTGCCGGTCAAGGTCTGATAGCCGAGGGCGACGGCGAATAAAATACTGCCGCCGAGGGCCGCTCCAATCAGCGCGCTTTGCCAGCCGACAGCGGGGTTGACTCCAGCAAAGATGACGCCCAGCGGCACGCCGGGCAGGCTGATCGCGTCTGGAATGATCTGATGGTCCAGGTCAATGAAGCTGACGACCACGAGAGCTGCGCTCAACACAAAAAAGCCCAGGCCGGTCAGGCTCAGCCCAAAGCGATACACAATCAGGGCGCTCAACAGCCCGGTCAGGGCCTCCACAAAGACGTAGCGGAAGGGAAACCGCGCCCCACACGACCGACACCGCCCCCCCAGTACCATATAGCTCACGAGCGGAAGAGTGTCGTACCAGGCCAGTTGGCCTGAGCAGTGCAAACACTGTGACCGGGGGGCAACCACCGACCGCCCAAGCGGAACGCGGTAGATGCACACATTCAGAAAGCTGCCAACGCACGCGCCACACACAAAAGCCAGGGGCGCAATACAGGAGATGGGAAGTTCGCTCACTGGCAAAACAGCTTCTCGGACCGCTTGCGCTGAGGGAGAGACGGCCAACCTGTTCCATTCGTGCCCGACCGGCAATCTGTTCCTATTTGGAACTCATTTGTTGATGGATTTGGCAACCATGACCCTGGCAAGGGACGCTATAACCAAGCGCGCTCAGAGTGGGATGTCCTCCATCCCGGTCGTGAGTGGGCAGATCGGCTCACGGGTCCACCTCCAGGGCTTCAGAGTATCGTCGAGAAAATAGCGCGCCATAAGTCAGCGCTTGCGTAGCTCCACGACGGCTTCGTAGAGTCTGTCGGATTTCCTGGCTTTAGCAACGCGGACGCCTGACTGTATGATGCTGTTGCCGACCCGTGTTGAGCGCGGCAGGTGGATGTTGACCAGCTCCAGACCCACCGATTCTGCAATACTGGCCAGAAACCTGTCGGTCGGAATCATCACCCCCTGCAAGATGCTGTTGCCGATGACAATCAGGGCGGTCCCCCGTTGGCGCAAGACATATCTGGCCGCCCTGGCAAAGCGATAGCAGTCGTTGAAATACGACGCCGCATAATTCGCCCAGCCCTTGCCCCCGTATATCCCCTTCTCGGGGGTTTGTGCCCGCAGCAAGCGGAGGGAGTCTGTGAGTGCCCTGTCCTCACAGGGAAAATCGAGGTCTATACGGTCCAACTCGCGCACGGTCTGCCAGAACTTGCCGTAGTTTTCCTCCTCGAGTCGCTTGAGGTCGGAGGGGGCCTGAGCAAAGCCTAGCCAGTACAGATGTGGCCGGGTATTGCGGTTATAGTGGTAGTTGTTGAGGTAGGGCGGCGAGGTAATGAGGACATCAATTGAGCCGGCCGAGAGTTTTTCTGCACCGCTGAAAAAAGACTCGTTCAGCACTCGGCCGCTCGGCCGGCTCCCGCTCAGCCGGCTCCTCATCCACGCAATATCATCGGCCATTTCTCGAAGTTTGCTGAGGATCGTCTCGGCCACCGGAAAATCCTCAATCTCTTCTCTGCCGGCAGCCGCCCGCCGGCCTAGGCTCGGCTCATAGGAATAGTTCGAGTAGGCAACCATTGTTGAGGCAAAAGCGAGCCGGTAGAGCTCGTATAAAGGGCTGTGCGCCCGGCTGGAGATGAAATCCTGAACGGCCAGGACCTTGGACAGCACTTTGGGGCTGTAAAAATCCGTCCGGGTCTTGAAGCCGGCCGGCGGACTGGACTGTGGCGTATAGCCATTCCGGAGGGTTTGCGTGGAAAACTCCTCAAAGGCGTGAATCCCTCTTTGCACTACCCGGTCTTTCAGCTCGCAGGCGCTCAGCTTGGTGCGGCAGGCAAGCGCGGCGTAGGGATTGATCTCAAAGCCGACGGCATTGTGTCCCGCTAACAGGGCTTCAACCAGGGTCGTTCCCACACCGGCGAAGGGGTCAAGAACCGTGCCTTGTGTATCGAGATGGCGATCAATCGCGTCCTGGACAAACTCCCGGGAGAAGCCGGCTATCCAGGGTATCCAGCGATGAACCGGCAGGCGTTTGTTGCCGGCAAAGGCCGGATCGCTGAAAAGAGCCTTTGCGCCCCCGGCGGGGAGGCTGAACAGGTTGGGCTGAGCGGTGCTCCTCTGCATGTGAACAGAAAGCTTGTTTTCCGGTTTTCGATACGCTCAGCCTTGCTCCGCCCTGGCTTCTTTGAGCGCGTTGGTCAGCAGCGGCACGACCTCGGCATAATCCCCGACAATCCCGATATCGGCGTTCTGAAACAGTGGTGCCTTCTGATTCTTGTTAATGGCGACCACCGTGCCGGCTCGGCGAATGCCCACCGTATGTTCAAAGGCACCGCGGATGCCGATCGCGAAGTACAGCTTGGGAGAAATCGCCCGTCCGGTCAGGCCGACCTGGTGTTGCCTGGGCAGCCAGCCCATATCGGCAATGTCGCGGGTTGCGGCCAGCGGCACCCCACCGAGGGCTGCGGCCAGCTCTTCAATCACCGGCAGGTTTTCCGGCCCTTGGATGCCTTTGCCAATGCCGATTGCGATCTCGGCCGAATCCAGAGCCGCGGCCTTGCCCGCTTCTCTGCCCGTCTGTGACACCAGTCGCACTCGGTCGGGGATTGCTTCGCCCGGTTGGAGCAGTTCGATGCGGGCCCGACGGGCGGGGTTGGCCCTGGCCTGTTTCAACATGCCGGGCCGGACGGTCGCCATCTCGGGAGTGGTTTTGGACAGAATCGGGGCGACAATGTTCCCGCCAAAGGCCGGCTTGTACTGGAGCAGCTGGCCGCGGTCGTTGACGTTCAGGTCAACGCAGTCGCCGGTCAGGCCGAGCCCCAGGCGGGCGGCCACCCGTGGGGCAAGGTCACGGCCAATGGCGGTTGAGCCGAGCAGCACAACGCCGGGTGTGTGGGCCTGAATGGCAGCGCTTAGCAGGGCGCTGTACTCGTCGGTTGTGTACGCAGCCAGGCGTTTGTGGTCGGCCACATACACCACGTCCGCTCCATGAACGGCCAGGGTGGCGGTGTGTTGAGCCACCCCGCTGCCGGCCAGCAGGACGCCGACCTCACCGCTGTAGTGTTCGGCCAGTGCGTTCGCCTTGCCCAGCAGTTCAAGCGTCACCGGACGCAGCACATCGCCAAAGGTTTCGGCAACAACCCAGACAGCTTTGCCGCCGCCTGGCCGGCGTTCTCGCGGCCCGCTGTTCTCCGCCTCGGCGTCATCCGCCCATGTGCCAAACAGGCCACGTTCCAGCAAAAATTCGACGAGCGTGTTGACCTGGTCCGACAGCTCGCCCTCCAGCACCCTCTTGTCGCGGATATCTTCAACCGTTTCGACCGACTCAACCCAGGTCGGTGAGCCCGAGGTGCCAAAGAGAGACAGGTCTGAGGACAGTTCGGCGGCGCTGATGTCTTGAATCGGCTTTGCCTTGGCCGCCTCCCGCTCGGCCCTTTTGGGGAAGCGTTCGGGTGCCAGGTCTTCGGTGGCCGATACCAGCGCCGGCAAGGAACACTCAAGCGTCTCAAAGCCGCTATCGGTCTCGCGTTCTGCGCTGAGCGTGCGTCCGTTGATGCTGAGGCTACGAGCGGCGGTGATCTGCGGAATATCAAGCAACTCTGCGACCTCGGGGCCAACCTGGCCGGTCTCGGCGTCGGTGCTGTGACGCCCGCACAGGATGAGGTCATAGCCCGCGCGTTTGAGGGCCAGGGCCAGGGCGCGGGCCGTGGCCAGTGTATCCGAACCGGCAAAGGCGCGGTCGGTGATATGCACCCCACGGTCTGCGCCGAGCGCCAGGCAGTGGCGGAGGGCGTCGCTCGCCTGGGGGGGGCCGAGGGTCATGGCTACGACCTCTCCGCCGTTGGCCTCGCGCAGTTCGGTGGCCTTGAGCAGGGCGCGAATATCAAATGCGCTGACTTCGGAACGAAGGCCTTCGCGTTGCAGCGTCTTGGTCTCGGGGTCAAGTTTCATTTCCGAAACCACAGGAACCTGTTTAATCAAGACAATGGTCTTCATGGAACCCACGCTCCTTTGCGGGAGGGAAACTATCGCGCTTGGCGCGGGGGCGTCAAGCGCGTGGCCGGATGGTCCAGGAGTCGATCAGCCTGCCGCGCGGGTCAAACAGAAAGGCGGTATCCCCGGAGTTATTCCACACCGGCCCTCTGCCCCAGTGAAAGCGATGCAGGCCGTCTTGGACGCTGTTCCGACCGGGGCCGCTGGACAGCAGGGCGGTATACCCGGGCCGCAGGCGGCCGCTGGGAAACACATAGCGATGATTCTGGTCATCCTGTACGGCAAAGCCGGTCAACTCAACCGGCTGGGGGCTGACATTGCAGATGCGGACATACTCGCCGTTTGGGTTGACACGGTCGTCGCCCGGGGCGTCGGCGCGCACCAGGGTGATTTTCAGCGGTCCCTCCACGGCCTGCCATATGCCCCGGCCGGCGGCCTGGGCGTCACGCTGCAAGCGCAGCCAGTCTTCGGCCTGGTCAAGCGGGTCAAGAATAAAGACATGCGCCCAGCCGGCACGGATGAGGCGGGTGTTAACCAGACTGTCGCCGACATACACATAGGCCAGTCGGCGTTGATAGCCGTCGGGCTCGGGTCTGGCGGCCACCACCCGGACCTGTTTGCCGAGTACCAGCTGTTCGTTGTAGCGTTTTGCCTGCTCGGCGAATGGCTGACCGTCTTCCGGGGTATTCAGCCCAAAATAGCGCACGGTCTGCCCAGTGCTGAGGCGGACCGTATCCCCGTCAAGGACCTCGCTGACCCGGGCAGTCTGCCCGGCTGGAGTGGTCGGGCCGGTGACCGGGGCGGCAAGGTCAATGACTTGGCTGATGACAAAATTCTGCTGCGCCTCCTGCCATCGCAGCACAACATCCGTCCCCAGTTCGGGGAAATCCTCCAGGACAAACTCTCCGCTGGCGTCGCGTAAGAACTCGCCCCCCAAGGTAGTCACGGTGATCGACACATCGGCGAACTCCACCCCGTCAGCCAGGGCTTGTACGCTATGCTCGCCGTTGCCCA
The DNA here is from genome assembly GCA_965200965.1 of uncultured Binatia bacterium (SeqCode). GTDB lineage: Bacteria > Desulfobacterota > Binatia > Bin18 > Bin18 > JAAXHF01. The sequence goes on along the minus strand of OZ241744.1, from coordinate 2,443,821 downwards.
ACAGATTCCAATTCATCAACAGCCCAAAGCCGTTGGTGCCGTCATTCTGACATACGTCTCTGGTATCGCCCCGGGGAGTCCCATAGGCGGCCAGCAACGGATTGGACCAATCATCATCAAAGATGATCTCAATGGAACCGGCCTTACACACCCAGCCGGAAATCAGCCCGATGCCACTCTGAAAAGAACCGGGCTGAGGATTTTCCAGGGAGGCTTGGGCCCAGCAGGGAAGGGGAAAGGCAAGGAGGGCGAATATGGCACCCAGCCGGCGGAGGGCCCGAGGGGCTTCTGTAGACATGGCTGCTCCTGCCGGCTAGCGCCGGGAGCGGAAAAACGTGCGCACGTCATCAACGAACAGTTGTGGCTCTTCCATTGCGGCAAAGTGGCCGCCCGAGGGCATGAGCGTCCAGCGTTTGAGGTTGTAATACTTTTCAGCCCACTTGCGCGGCATGAGAATGACTTCTTTCTGGAATACGGCTACGCCCATCGGGCTTTCAACCACCGGCCGGCGGTTGTGGGAGGGCTGCCAGGGGTTATGGGTTGCCTCGTAGTAGTAGCGGGCCGAGGTGCCGAAACTCTGGGTGATCCAGTAGATCATGATGGTGGTCAGCAGCTCATCTTTGCTGAAACGTGTTTCCACCTCGCCGTTGCAGTCGCTCCAGGCCCGACGTTTTTCCAGAATCCAGGAGCACAGCCCGACCGGAGAATCGTTCAGGGCAAAGGCCAGGGTCTGGGGTTTGGTCGTCTGCAAGGCCGAATAGCCGCTCTCCGCGGTGAAAAAATGGGCGTTTTTTTCGTACCAGCCTTCTTCGCCCGGTCCGTACTGCGATTCGTCGGGCAGGCCATCAATAAAAACGGACAGCGGGACCATGAGGTTGACGTGCGTGCCGATCAGCTTGTCGGCGTGTTTGTGGCCGAGTTGGGCGGTAATAATCGCCCCCCAGTCGCCGCCCTGGGCGGCAAACTTGTCGTAGCCCAGCACATCCTGCATGAGGCTGACCCACAGGTCGGCGGTGCGCCAGAAGTTGATACCGGGGGTGGTCAGCGGCGTGGAAAAACCATAGCCGGGCAGCGACGGCACGACCACATCAAAGGCATCCGCGGGGTCTCCGCCAAACGCGGCCGGGTCGCTGAGCGGCCGAATGACCTTATGAAAATCCCAGAAGGTCCACGGCCAGCCGTGGCTCAAAATCAGCGGGGTCGGGTCAGGGCCTTTGCCAGGCTCATGAATGAAATGAATCGGAATGCCGTCAATTCGTGTCTTGTAGTTGGCAAAGGCGTTCATCTCCCGCTCGTGTTTGCGCCAGTCGTACTCATCCCGCCAGTAGGCGACGAGTTCTTGCAGGTAGGCCCCGTTGGTCCCGTACTCCCAGCCGGTATTGGCAAAGTCCCGGGCCAGCCGGGCTTTGTCGAGCCGCTGGTGCAGGTCGGTCAGGACATCTTGCGACGCATCAATCGTAAAGGCTTCTTTCTGCATGGCGCGCTCCTCATTATTCTTGATTGCGTTCGGGCAGCCCGGAGAGGTTTTTCTCCTCCAGGAGTTTTTCCAACGCGAGCAGCCAGCTTTCGTAGTAGGGCCGCGGCCGGCCTGTCGGCTGAGAGGGTGCGGCTTGGTCGGCGGCGGCGGCGATCTCGGCGATCAAATGCTGACGAAACTCGTTCCACGAGTAATAGCCCCGCTCACACAGCGACACGGCCAGGGCAAACACCCGGCGTTCCCACTGCTCGTGGAATACCAGCTCGCCGCTGCGACGGGGCAGCGAAGCCTGGCCGGGCATTTCGGCAATTGCCGGCTGAGCGGTTCTTGTCATGCGTGCAAAGGTGAATGATGAGTTCTTCTCATATCCATCGGTCATCATCGTTCACCTTCGTGGATGGGCTCAAAGCCGACCTTGGTCACGCCAATCATGGAGTCCCGGTCAACAAGCTGGGCCAACTCTTCCTCGGTCAGGTTTTCTGTCCCGCTCGGCCGTTCGGGCAGCACCATATACCGAATCTCGGCGCTGCTGTCCCACACCCGGACGGCGACCGATTCGTCCAGATCCAGGCCGAATTCGCGGAGCACACTACGCGGGTCAATGACCACCCGCGAGCGGTACGGGGCGCTCTTGAACCAGGTCGGCGGAAGGCCCAGGACCGGCCAGGGGTAACACGAGCACAGCGTACACACGACAACATTATGGGTCGTTGGCGTGTTCTCGGCCACAACCATATGTTCGCCCTGCAACCCCCCCAAGCCCAACTCTTCAATGGCCGCAGTGGCCTTGCTCAGCAAGCGCCGTTTATAGGCCGGGTCAACCCAGGCTCGGGCAACAACCTTGGCCCCCTTGAGCGGCCCGAGGTCGTTTTCGTACAGCTCGACGATCTTGTCGAGCGAGTCGGTAGCGACCAGACCCTTTTGGGTCAACATCGACTCGAGCGCCTTGACCCGTTCTTCCAGGGCCTGGGTTTGCTCGGGCGTGTGGCGCTTTTCGAGCCTGGGGTCGGGGGGAGCCTGATGGCGATCGTTGCTCATAGGCTTGTCCTCATGCGGATTCCAAATGATCTTCCCATAAGTCAATGTACACCCTGTCGCGGCTCGGCGTGTCAGGACCCCACAGGGTCTGGGCCTCGAAACAGACCGAATACAAGGGCTGGGCCTGTTCGCCGCTGCCGTGGGCGTTGCTGTCCGGGTACACAAACGTGCCGTGGGCGCGCTCGATACGGCCCGGCTTGCCACGCGCATAGCGCGGCAGCCGGGTATGACCACTGGGGTTGATATTGCGGGCCACCACCCGGTCGCCAGGGGCAAAGCGTGGGGTGAGGCGGCCACTGTCGCGTCCGGCTGAGACCCCCCGACGGACGACTTCGGCCACGACCCCGGCCGGCAGCGGCCCGGGCGTCTCAGCCGCTCGGCCCTGGAGCCTTCCTGATGCCAGCTCTTGCGGAGCGAGCACCCCTTTTTCCACAGCCAGCGTTTCCAGGGCGGCCAGCCAGTGCTCGTAGTAGCTCGACGCCAGATAGTGAACCGGGTCCATGCGCTCAATGGCGTGCCGAAACTCGTCAAGATTGGCCACGCCTCCGAGCGACAGCATGGTCAGGGCAAACACCCGCCGCTCCCAGTCGGCGTGGAAGAACGGCTCGTTGTCCTCTCGTTCGACCGGGCCGTAACACGTCATGCCGCCCATATCGTGTGGACCGTTCATAGTCGTGTACCCCCAGGAAAAGCGAGGCGAGCCTAGCACTGGCGCGGCCCCGGATCAAGTTTTCGGTCACGTTGCCGTTGAAATTGCCGATCAGGTTTGTCAAAAGTTCAGCCTAGCGACTGTACACCGAGGAGAGCAGGAGATGGGATGGTTCAGCACACTGACGGGTGCCGGCCTGGGCATGGCGATCGGCGGTCCGATAGGGGGAATTGTCGGGGCAGCAGTCGGCTATGGGCTTGGTCGGTCTGAAGACGACGCTGAGTCTGAAAACGGACAAGAACGCATCCAAACGGTGTTTTTCAGCACCGTATTCGCAACAATGGGCTATGTCGCCAAGGCGGATGGGCGTATTTCTGAAGAAGAAATCCGTTTTGTAACGTCCCTGATGGGCGAACTTGGACTCAATTCGGAGGAACGCGAGTTTGCGAAAAATCTCTTCCGAGAGGGAAAGGCACCCAGGTTCCCGCTTGACGATGTTCTACAGCAGTTTCGCCGTGAATGCAGCGACGACCCTGACATGCTGAACCTTTTTCTCTGGATACTGCTGCGCGTCGCGTATGCCGATGATCTGATGGATACTGGAGAACGGAGCGTCTTAGGCGACATTGCGTCCAGAATCGGACTTGACCAATCGCAAATTGACAAGCTCGAAGCAGAGATTCGTGCCGAGAGCCACGAAGACACAGGCGATGCGAGTCTTGAAGAGGCCTATGAAGTGCTCGGTGTCAGGCGAGATGCCTCTGAGGCCGAAATACAGAAGGCGTACCGCAGCCGGATGAAGGACTTCCACCCGGATAAGCTGGAATCAAAGGGTCTGCCAGAGGAGATGAAGCGTTTTGCCGAAGAGCGATGTAAGGAGTTTTCACTCGCCTACGAGACTATCAAGCAGGCGCGGAGTGTTTGACTGTCCATCGGCCCGGCCTTTCGCCTCCCCGGCCCGCTATGCTAAAGCATAGGGTCGTACCCAAAGAGGCGTCGTCTTAACCGACTCGAGAGGAAGACAAGACGAGGCATCTTTCAGGAGGAATCGCTATGCTGGCTGAAACAACCGTCCGAAAGATTCTGGACCTTGGCCTGAGCCGCGGCGCGGATTTTGTCGAGGTCTTTGTCGAAGAATCCCAAACCTCGTCCATTGGCTTTCTGGAACAGCAGCTCGACCGGATTAACTCCGGCAACGCCTTTGGCGTCGGCATTCGTCTGTTGTTCGGCGATGAGTCTGCCTATGGCTACAGCAGTGACGTGTCAGAAGATGTGCTGCTGCGGCTGACCTCGAATCTGGTGCGTGAGGCCAAGGCGGGCGGGTTGCCGGCCGCCTTTCACAAGGAACAGGTAGCCGACCGACATCCGGTGATGATCGATCCAGCCAGCGTGTCCAAACACGAGCGGGTTGAGTTGCTGCGTCAACTCGACGACCTGACCCGCCAGGCCGGCTCGGCCATTCGTCAGGTCGGGGCCTCGGTGGCCGAGAAACAACGCTCGGTCCTGATTGCCAATAGTGAGGGTCTGTGGGTTGAGGATTCCTCGCACTACTCCCGGCTGCGGCTCAGCGCGATTGCCGAGGATGGCGACGGCCCGCAGACGGCGATGGAAAGCCCCGGAGTGTTGGGCGGCTACGAGTTTTTTCAGGACCTTGATTTAGCCGCCCTGGCCCACGATGCCGGACAGCGGGCCATCCGTATGGCCAAGGCCGGCTATATTGAGGGCGGTATGATGCCAGTGATTATTGGCAACGGCTTTGGCGGGGTGATCTTCCACGAAGCCTGCGGCCATCCGCTGGAGACCGAAGCCATCCGCAAGAACGCCTCTCCGTTTGTCGGCAAGGTCGGCCAGACCGTCGCCCAATCCGTGCTGACGGCAATTGACGATGGTACGCTTCGCCATCACTGGGGGTCTTTGAACGTTGATGATGAGGGCACGCCGGCCAAACGGACGGTGTTGATTGAAAACGGTGTGCTCAAAGCCTATCTGGCCGACCGTATCGGTGCCCGCCAAGTCGGCGTACCCCAGACCGGCTCGGGCCGCCGTGAGTCGTACAAGTTCGCGCCGGTGTCGCGGATGCGTAACACCTATATTGACAACGGGCCGCATACGCCCGAAGAGATGATCGCCTCGGTTGACTCTGGGCTGTACGCCAAAAAGATGGGCGGCGGCTCGGTTGACCCTTCGACCGGCGAGTTCAACTTTGCTGTGCAGGAGGGCTACATCGTCCGGAACGGCATAATTGCCGAGCCGGTGCGGGGGGCCACCCTGATCGGCAAGGGCTACGAAATCCTGCCGCGCATCTCAATGGTCGGCAACGACCTGGAGTTTGCCGCCGGCATGTGTGGCGCGTCAAGCGGCTGGGTGCCGACCACGGTTGGCCAGCCGACGCTGAAAGTCGACGCCATCCTGGTCGGAGGCCGCTGATGGAGCAGCAGGCCGCGGTGGACTATGTGCTGTCCCTGGCCCGCGACAACGGCGAGCCTGATGTTGACCTGATTATCGAGCGGAGCGAGCAGTTGTCGCTGCGTGTGCTGAACGGCCAGGTTGAGAAGGTTGACCAGGCGACCGCGCTGGGCCTCGGCATCCGGGTGGTCCATCAGGGCCGGACCGGCCTCGCCTCAACCGAGCGTCTGGAACCCGCGGTCCTGGAAAAAACCTTCCGATCGGCCAGGGAAAACGCCCTGCTCAACGATCCGACCGAAGTGATGCTGCCCCAAGCCGCCGCCAGCCTTCCCGACCCCCGGCAACTCGGGCTGTTGAATCCTGCCATTGAGCGACTGACGGTAGACGAGTTGGGCGCTTTTGGTCTGGACATTGAGGCGACCGCCCGTCAGGCTGACGCCCGGGTGACCGCAATTCCCTACCTGGGTGTGTCGCGGTCCAGCTCTGAGTACCGCATTGTGTCAACCCACGGGGTTGATTACCAGCAGCGCCAGAACAGCGTTGGGGCCTATTGCCAGGCTCTGCTTGAAGACGGCGAGCGCCGCAAGAGCGGCGGGCATATGTGGGCCGAACGGGGGTGGGACCCGGGCCAGAGCGCGATCATTGGCAACACCGCGGTCCGCAAAGCCGCCGACCTGCTGACGGCTGGCTCTGTGCCCGGCGGACAGGTGCCGGTCGTGCTTGACGAGTACTGCGCTCCACAACTGCTCGGCCTCTACCTGGGCTGCTTCTCGGCCGAGGCGGCCCAAAAGGGGCAGTCCCGCCTCCAGGGCCGGCTGGGCGAGATGATCGCCGACGAGTTACTCAGTCTGACCGCCGAGCCCCACCGGGTCGGGGCCGGCAGCTCGCGCTATATGGACGCCGAAGGCACCCCCACCCGCCCCGTTGCGCTGATTGCCCAAGGGCGGTTTGCTGAGTTCATGTATCATACTGAGTCGGCGCGTCGGGACGGACGCGAGTCCAACGGCCACGCCGGGCGGAGCTACAGCAGCGGTATTGTGACATCAGGGCATAATATCGTCATGCCGACCGGCTCGCACAGCCTGGACGCCCTCGTCGGCCTGCCAGAACAATGCCTGCTGGTGACTGAGCTTGAAGGCGCGGCCGGCTGTAACCCGCTGAGCGGCGATATTTCCATTGGCGTCCAGGGCTTCTGGGTCGAAAACGGCCAGCGTAAACAGGCTGTTGACAGCGTTACGATTGCCGGCAATTTTTTCGACGCGCTCAAAGCCATCCGTGTGCGCGGCAATGTCTATCAGCCCAACCTGAGCCGGCTGTTCATCCCCGCGGTACTGCTCGAGGGCCTGACGGTATCGAGTTGAGGAGCGCGCTGGATGAGCGATTTTTTCACCGGCCCTGTCCCCCGGCTGTTCGCCCACCGGGGGGCGAGTGGCGAGGCCCCGGAAAATACCCTGCCGGCGTTCGAGCGGGCCGCGGCTCTGGGGGCTGTCTACATGGAGTTGGATGTGCATCTGAGCCAGGACGGCCATGTGGTGGTCATCCACGACGAGACCCTGGAGCGCACGACCAACGGCCACGGGCTGGTCAGGGAACACGGCCTGGCCGAGCTGCAAAGGCTTGACGCCGGCTATCACTTTACCCCCGACGCCGGCAACACGTTTCCGTTTCGGGGCCAAGGCGTGATCATCTCTCTCCTCGCCGATGTGCTGCGCCGCTTCCCGCAGGTCCGGTTCACGGTTGAAATCAAACAGACAGAGCCGCCAATAGAAGAGCAGGTGATTGCCGTGGTGCGGGAATGCAACATGGCCGACGCGCTTATTCTGGCCTCAGAGCATGACGCGGTTGTGACCCGGGTCAGAAGCCTGGCCCCGGATATCGCCACCAACTGCTCGTCCGGAGAGGTGGTCGCGTTCATGCAGCGGGTCTTGCGCCGGCAGCTCGGCGACTACCGCCCGCCCGCCCGGGCGTTTCAAATCCCGCCCGAATACGGGGGCGTCGCCCTGGTCACGCCCCAGACGGTGGCGGCTATCCACGAGCTTGGGGCGGAAGTCCATGTGTGGACGATCAATGACCGAGCCGATATGGAACGCTTGTTGGAACTCGGCGTAGACGGGCTCATGTCCGACTTTCCGGGCCGGCTGCTTGAGGCGGCCAGGGCAAGATGAGAGGGGGAAGTGTCCATGACAGTGCGAAGCCCCGATAAATCCTAATAGACGATCACCTAAATTGAGAGATATTCATGCGACCGACTGAGGAAAATTTGCGGCCTGGAACGCGGGTTCGGCTAGTCAACGATCCGTTGCGGACCGGTGTGCTGACGAACGCGAAACCCAAAATGAGAAAGGGCCGGCGTCTGTTCCAGGTCCGCTTTCCCGACAAAACTGCGCTAGTCTATGAAGACCAACTCGAACTCCAACCTGAAGAGCAGATGGACCCGCTTGATTTGCTTGAGAAGGGGAAGTTGGGGACGCCTGATAACCTGCGGAGAACCTTGACCCATGTCCGGCTTACGGGGCGATTGGCGGACATCATATACAGCATGGAAGCGACAAACACCGATTTCTACGCCTATCAGTTTAAGCCTGTTCTGAAGCTCCTTCAGACTCCGACCAACGGCCTTCTGATAGCGGACGAAGTCGGGCTTGGCAAGACTATTGAGGCCGGCTTGATATGGACCGAGTTAAAAAGTCGCTTTGATTTGAACAGGCTTGTCGTGCTGTGTCCGGCTGCGTTGCGAGAGAAGTGGCGGGACGAACTCTCCGGCAAAATGGGTCTTTCTCCAATCATTTGCGATCCAGAGGAAACTCTGAGAACGCTCAGGAGCAGCGAGGATCAAACCAGGGGATTTACGATCATCGCAAGCACACAGGGGTTGCGTCCGCCTCGACACCAGGACGACCCCAATGAAACAAAATCGAACACCGCTGAATTGGCCCGGTTTCTCAGGTCTATGGAAAACGAGGAACGGCTAGTGGACCTGCTTGTGATTGACGAAGCCCATCATATGCGCAACCCAGAAACCCAAACCAACCGCCTTGGGCAATTGATGCGCAACGTTTCCGAATACCTCGTCCTGCTGACAGCTACACCAATTCACAACCATAGCCGTGACATCTTTTCTCTACTCCAGCTCCTCGACCCCGACACATTTGAACGACAGGAGGACTTTGTTGAGATTCTGAAAGCCAACGAGCCATTAGTGCGCGCGCGAGACTTAGTGCTCGGAGGAGAAGCTGGGCCACAAGAGTTAATATCCCTTCTCCGGGAGGCCAAGCGCAACCGTATCTTGGAGGGCAATCGACAACTCGAAACTCTGTTGGAGGGAATTGATGACAGGAAACTGGACTCCCTCTCGGAGCGGAGCCAGATCGCCTATCGTCTTGAGACCATTAATCTCCTGGGACATGCTGTAACCCGCACCCGGAAGCGGGATGTTCAGGAATGGCGGATCGTTCGTGACCCGAAACCCGAATTCATCTTCATGACGGAGGTGGAACGGAAATTCTACAAGGCCGTAACGGACATCGTGATCGACTACTGTCTGGAACGTGGTGTCAACGAAGCATTCCTTCTCGTAACACCTCAGCGCCAGATGGCGAGCTGTATGCCGGCCGCTCTGAAGACATGGGAGAAACGGCGAGTAGAAATCAGCCAAGATGAGTTTTCATCGACGGATGAGGATAAGCACCGCCAGCAACTCGGCCCATTGACGGAGAAACTGGTGGCTCATGTGGCTCATTCAGATGATATTGCCGGCTTTGATGCGCTTGTCGAGAATGACAGTAAATATAAGCGGCTGCACGAGGTCCTACAAGAATTTTTCACTGCTCATCCAAAGGACAAGATTATTGTCTTCTCCACGTTTCGAGCAACCCTTGCCCATCTTCAGGAGCGGCTTAGCGAGGACGGGATTCAGAGCATCATCCTTCAGGGTGGAGGGAACAGAACGAAGGATGACATTATTCGGGAGTTCAGATCGTCTAACGGTCCTCCTGTACTTTTGTCATCCGAGGTGGGTAGCGAAGGCGTTGATCTCCAGTTCTCCCGGGTCGTGATTAACTACGATCTCCCGTGGAATCCGATGCAAGTCGAACAACGAATAGGACGCATAGATCGTATCGGCCAGAAAGCGGACAAGGTTCTGATCTGGAACCTCTTTTATGCTGAAACCGTGGACGCCAGAATATATGAGTGTCTATACGACAAGTTGGATTTGTGCCGTAGCGCGCTGGGAGATTTTGAGGAAATTCTTGGCAAGGAAGTAAAAAGACTTGTCCACGATCTCTTCACTGACCATCTAACGCCTGCTCAACAGGAAGACCGAATCGCCCAAACGGCTCTGGCGCTAGAGACAAAAAAACAGGAAGAGGAGCGCCTCGAATCGGAAGCTGCCCATCTGGTGGCATACGGAGACTATATTCTTCGGCAGGTTCAGGCTGCGAAGGAGACAAATCGTTGGATCGACGGAGATGATCTGTTCTCCTATGTTACTGACTTTCTGAACATTCACTATCCTGGCTGCCGTTTGTTGAAAACGGACGGGGAAAATGAGAACCACGAATATCAACTTTCGCTGACCACCCAGGCCAAGCACGATTTGTCAGAATTTGCGAGACAAAAACATCTAACAGGTCAAACACGGCTAACGCAAAGCACCTCCAGCCCTGTGGTATGCCGATTTGAAAATCTCGTACGTCCCGAAACTCGTACAAGGAAAGAAATCATCTCTCAATTCCACCCCTTGGTTCGCTTCATCAGCGAGAAGATCTCCGAAACTGCTGAGCAGACACGACCGGCGGTAGCTGTGAGGATGGCGGCGGGAGACTTTGAGACTGGTATTTATGTACTAGTGGCTTCTCTCTGGTCTGTTCAAGGTCTTCGTGATATTGAGAAGCTTGTCTATGAGGCTGTTCATTTGGAGCGGCCCGATAAACTCCTCGGAGAACTCCAGGCGGAACGTATGGCCAGTCTTTGCGCCTTCAAAGGAAATCGATGGCTGGAGGCGAGATCCCAATGCGATTTGAACCGTGCCCACGATATTGCCAACGATACCCTCGGCGAACTTGATAAACGTTTCGAGAGGTTTGTCAAAGAGGAGGAGGCCCAAAACGCGGATCGGGCAGATATTCAAGAAAGAAATCTTGATAGACATGTCTCAAAACAACGTGGGGTTATCCAGCGGACGATAAACAGACTACGAGAGACCGGACGAACGCAACTGATACCCGCAAACGAAGGACGCTTGCGAGCACTCGAAGAGAGGTATGAACTCCAGAAATCGGAAATCAATAAGCATCGGAAAGTAAAACATCGGTGTGAAGCCATTTTCGTTGCGCTGGTGTTGATCGAATAAATAGAGGAGCTTATGGAAAACGAAACTGATGGTACTCCAGAGGACGCTTTACAGTTTGACGGGACGGACGGCTCTGGGAAAATCGAAATTGTTCTAGGGCTCGATTTTGGAACATCATCAACAAAGGCTGTCGTACATGTTTTCAATTTTCCTGGAGAGCCTGCGTTTGCGGTTCCGTTTGGCAACTTCGCTCACGAGAATTCAAAATACCTGCTGCCGACAAAGCTGTTTGTGAAACGGAATGGCTGCTGTTCACTAGAATCTGCTCCAGATGCTTCGCTTTTGACCGATATTAAGATCGGTTTGATGGGAGAGCCGGATAAGATTATTGCCCCCGTCTCCGGTCCACCTTGCGATGCGTCAGCGGCTACAGTCGCAACGGCTTATCTGGCGTTGGTGTTACGCTACGTCCGCCGCTGGTTCTTGCAAACTCAGAGAAAAGCCTTTGTAGATTTACGGCTTGACTGATCTTTCAACTTGGGGCTGCCCGCTGCAATCAAGAACGACCCCAGACTTGGGGAAATTTTCGCTTTGGTTGGCAAAGCTGCTTGGCTCGCCTCTCAACGACAATCAGCCACGCTTGCCAGTGCTGAAGAGGCTGTCAAAGACATCAAAAATGAGAAGGAAGATGAATGCGATTTCAATTTCAATCTAATCCCGGAAGTTATCGCTGAGGTAGTCGGCTATGCCCGATCCCCGCTCCGAGATGAAGGTCTCCATCTCCTGGTGGATATTGGAGCAAGTACATTGGATGTATGCTCGTTCAGACTAGCTGATGAGGGGGGCGAGGACCATTACTCCATACTTACTGCCGATGTCAAATTGCTGGGTGCAAAGCATCTGCACGGCAAGCGGGTCGAAGGGTTGAAGAGAGCGATAGAAGATCACGCAAAAAGTCTGTCCGACCCGACCGATCCATTATATGTGATTGAGGATGATGTAAAATCATACATACCTCCCCCCGATGCTCTTACTGAACAGCTTGCTATCGCCGAGAAAGAATTCGTCGGTAAATGTGTGGAACTTCTCAAAAAGACTTTCGAGGCTCTGAAGAAGCGGAGAGATCCCGACTCCCGCCGTTGGTCAGAAGATTTTCCCATATTTTTGTGTGGAGGTGCTAAAGAAATGACAATATATAAGGAAGTCGTGTCTGACATCGAGAAATGGCTGGTTGGGCTGGTACACTGGTTCCGTCGTTCTCCGACTGGAGTAAGACGGATCAATTTACCGAAGCCAAAGTCTCTTGCGGCAGAGATTGATGACAACTTTCACCACCGGCTCGCCGTGGCATATGGGCTGAGCCACCAAAGCTACAACATCGGTGCATATGAAGTTCCAGGTGAGATAGAAGATCTCCCACCTTCTTCCCCTCCAAAGCGGGATATTGACGACAATTATGTCAGTAAAGATATGGTCTGACTCTCTCCCAATCTCGTTCGCCGCGAGTTCTTCCATTCGGTTCATAGGAGAACTGAAAGGCTGGAGCTCGATCATAGGCAGGGAGCGCGGACCGGGTAGGCGGTGCCCCCCCCCCGCCTCACAGCTTGGGCATGACCTCAGCCGCAAACCTGTCAATGCTGCGCGTATAGGCGTCGGCGTTCTCATAACGCCCGAGACCCAGCACATAATAGTCGGCCCCGGCTTCCTTGACCATGTTGATGCGGTCGAGCATGGCCACCGGATCGTCCCGGATCATGCCGCCGGTGATGAGCTCCGGTGTGGCCCGCCCGCGTTTTTCCGCCTCTTCGGCCAGACAGGTTCTGACCTCGGTGAGTTCGGGCGGTTTGAGACCGATCGGATAATACCCGTCTCCAAACCGGAGGGTCCGCTCCAGTGCCTTTGGTCCAGCCCCGCCAACCCAAATCGGTGGCCGGGCCGGACGGGGAGCAAACACAAACTCGGGGAATTTGACGTGCTGGCCGGCATACGAACTGATGTCGTTAGCAAACAGTTTATGAATGACCTCAAGGGTTTCGTTGGTCAGCGCGCCCCGTTTGCGCGGATCAACACCGAGGGCTTCAAACTCCTGCCTCAGCCAGCCGACCCCGGCCCCCAGAATAACCCGGTTATCGGACAGTTCCTGGAGGGTTGCCAACTGTTTGGCGGTCAGCACCGCGGGGCGATAGGGCATGACCAGCACCGAAATCCCGATCCTGATCCGCTCGGTAATCCCGGCCAGATAGCCGAGTGTCATGAGGGGATCAAAATAGCGCCCGCCCGAACCCTCGGTCTGATCGGGCGGAATGGCGAGATGATCGACCACAAAGGCCGCATCAAAGCCCGCCTGCTCGGCCGCCTTGGCGCAGTCGCCAATGATCTGTTTGGTCGCCTGGGGGCCCATATTGCGGATAACCACACCAACTTTCATTCCATATCCTCCAAAAACAACCACGGTGCTGCCTGCCGGCGTTGCTGCTCGTAAGCCGTGATATCGGCCTCGTTCCGGAGGGTGAGGCCAATCTCATCGAGCCCGTTCAGCAGACACTCCTTGCGAAACGGATCAACCGCAAACCGGAAGGTCGTTCCGGACGGGGTTGTCACTGTCTGGACGGCCAGATCAACGCTCAGCTCATAGCCCGGGCTGGCCTCAATCTCTTTGATGAGTTGGGCGACCTCGGCGGCTGTGAGCACAACCGGCAGCATACCGTTCTTGAAGCAGTTATTAAAAAAGATGTCGGCAAAACTGGGCGCAATCACACACCGGAGCCCATAGTCAAGCAAGGCCCACGGCGCGTGCTCCCGCGACGAGCCGCAGCCAAAATTGTCGCCGGCGACCAGGATGACGGCATTCTGGTAGCGCGGCTGGTTCATAAAAAAGCTGGGGTCGGTTTCGCCGCTGCTCGTATAGCGCCAGTCTGAAAACAGTCCTTCGCGCAACCCGGTGCGCTTGATGGTCTTGAGATACTGCTTGGGGATGATCTGGTCGGTATCGACATTGACCCGATCCAGCGGGGCGGCCAGCCCTTTGACAAGGGTGAATGTATCCATGACGTTTTCCTCTCCGCGGCCGGTCCGGTCGCCGCAGGCACGCTTAACTCCAGGTCCGAATATCCACAAAATGCCCGGCCACCGCAGCCGCGGCGGCCATTGTCGGCGAGACCAGGTGGGTGCGACCGCCTTTGCCCTGACGGCCCTCAAAATTCCGGTTGCTGGTCGAGGCGCAGCGTTCGCCGGGATGGAGCACATCGGCGTTCATGGCCAGACACATGGAGCAGCCGGCCTCGCGCCACTCAAAACCGGCCTGTTTGAAGACCTGATCCAGCCCTTCCTCTTCGGCCTGCTGCTTGACCAGCCCCGAGCCCGGCACCACCAGAGCGTGAACACTTGAAGCAACCTGTTTGCCCTTGATACACGCGGCGGCGGCGCGCAGGTCTTCGATGCGTGAGTTGGTGCATGAGCCGATAAACACCGTATCAAGCGTGATGTCGGTGATCGGCGTACCGGCCTTGAGGTCCATATAGGCCAGAGCGCGTTGGGTGGCTTCTTGCAGTTCCGGCGTCGGCATGTCCTTGGGGTTTGGGACTGCGCCGGTGATATCCGTCACCATACCGGGGTTCGTCCCCCAGGTGACCTGGGGCAGAATGTCTTCGGCCCGCAACTCCACGCTGCTATCGAAGCGCGCCCCCGGATCGGACGGCAGCTGTTTCCAGGCCGCAACCGCCTGGTCAAACAGGTCGCCCCGGGGTGCCAGCGGCCGACCACGCAGATAGTCATAGGTCTTGTGGTCGGGCGCAACCATGCCGGCCCGGGCACCGGCCTCAATTGACATATTGCACAGCGTCATGCGGCCTTCCATTGACAGCGATTCGATGGCTGAGCCACGATATTCAATCACATGACCAGTACCGCCAGCCGTCCCAATTTTGCCGATGATGGCCAGGATAATGTCTTTGGCCGTACAGCCCTCGGACAGCGTCCCCTCAACCTGGACGGCCATAGTCCTGGCCTGTTTTTGGACCAAACACTGGGTGGCCAGGACATGCTCAACCTCACTGGTTCCAATGCCAAACGCCAGTGCGCCAAACGCTCCGTGGGTGGCCGTATGCGAGTCGCCGCAGACAATGGTGGTACCCGGCAGGGTAAAGCCCTGCTCGGGGCCGATGACATGGACAATACCCTGGCGGATGTCGTTCATGGAGAACAGCGGCATATCGGTGGCCTGGCAGTTCTCTTCCAGGGTCTCAACCTGCTTGGCGCTGACCCGGTCTGCGATCGGTGTGTCGCGGTCCGTCGTCGGTACATTGTGGTCGGGCACGGCCAGGGCGGCTTTGGGCCGTCGCAGGCACCGTCCGGCCAGGTGCAGACCCTCAAAGGCCTGGGGTGAGGTCACTTCATGGACCAGATGACGGTCGATGTAGAGCAACGCCGTCCCGTCCGGCTCGGTCCGCACCAGGTGCGCGTCCCAGATTTTTTCAAACATGGTCCTGGCAGCCATTTGTTACTCCTTTGACTCCCGCGCTCGCGCGTCTTCCCTCCCGCAGATATCCTATCGGGCGGCAAAATGGAAGCAGATGGAAGCGCGTTGCAAGCTGTGCTAGGCTGACGGCCCGACAAAGGAGAAGGCCGATGAATCAGTGGACGATTGAGGTCACGGATCAGGATTTTGAGCAGCAGGTCGTGGAACGCTCGCGCACCGTGCCGGTGGTGGTGGATTTCTGGGCACCGTGGTGTGGACCGTGCCGGGCGATTGGGCCGCTGCTCGAACAGCTGGCCGAAGAGCAGGAGGGCAAGTTCGTGCTGGCCAAGATCAACGTTGACGACAGCCCGATGTTGGCCCGGGAGTTTGCGATCCAGAGCATCCCGGCCGTCAAAGCGATCCGCAACGGAGCCGTTGCCGGGGAGTTTCTGGGGGCGCAGCCGGAGCCGGCCATTCGCCAGTTTGTGGCAGATCTGCTGCCGTCCGAGGCCGAAAGTTTGGCGCGTGAGGGTGTGCGGCTGGCTGAAGAGGGCAAGGCGCAAGGTGCCGAGAGCCTGTACCGGGCGGCCCTCTCCAGGGAAGAAAACCAGCCCCTGGCCCTGCTTGGGCTGAGCCGTCTGCTGATTGAGCGTGGAGAGGAGACCGATGCCCTGGCACTATTGGGCAAGGTCCCGCTCAACGCTCCCGAATCGGACGCCGCCCAGCAGTTGATGTCCCAGATTCACCTCAAACAGGGCGGGGAGGGTGTGGGCAATGCACAAGAGTATCGGGATAAGCTGGCAGCCAGTCCCGACGACCTGGAGGCCCGGTTTGAGCTCGCCCAGGCCTTGGCCGCCTCGGGCCAATACAGAGAGGCGCTGACCGAGTACCTGGAAGTGGTGAAGAAAGACCGCGCGTTTCGGGACGACGGGGCGCGCAAAGCGATGCTGGAGGTGTTTGACGTGATTGGGCCGCGCAGCGAACTGGCCGAGCATTTCCGGTCCGAGCTGGCCAAGGTGTTGTTTCGGTAGCGTCCGCCTCAATTGGGGCTGCTAGTGGCGCTCATCCACATTGACAGCCTCGGCGCTTTCGTGCTGGCGGAGTAAAAAACAACGAAAGGGGAGAAAAGTGATGGACTCAAAACAAATCCACTGTCCGCATTGTGGGAAAGAAATATCAGAAAACATTGGCGAAGTCCTTTCTCACCAATTGGAAGAAGAACTGAGAAAGGAATATGATGACAGGCTCGTCAAAGTACGCCAAGAAGAAAGATCTGAGCTTGAAGAACTGAGAAAGGAATATGATGACAGGCTCGTCAAAGTACGCCAAGAAGAAAGATCTGAGATCGAAAAAAGTCTGAAGAAAAAGATTGAGGAAGATCAAGCCGATCAAATCAAATCTTTACAGGATGAGCTCAACGAAAAATCTCGCCAAGTTCAAGATCTCAACAAAGCGAAAGCCAATGTTGAAAGACTCAAGCGGGAAAAGGAAGAACTCAGGGAAGAAATTCAGTTGGAAACGGAAAGGAAACTCACCGAACAACTGAGAGAACAGACACAGCAGATTCGTGCATCGGAACAGTCTAAGGTTGAGTTCCGACTCTCCGAAAAAGAAAAAATAATCAAACAACTACAAGAGCAAATTCAAGAAGCCCAACGCAAAGCGGAACAAGGCTCTCAACAGTTGCAGGGAGCCGTGCAACAGTCGGCCATAGAAACATGGCTGAAGGAGCAGTTTCCTCTGGATACTATTGAGGAAATAAAACCGGGGCGGAAAGGAGCGGATTGCTTGCAGAGAGTGAATACTCCCACCCGCCGGAATGTCGGCTTGATATATTATGAAAGCGAACGCACAAAGTCATTTCAGCCGAAATGGATTGAGAAATTTCAGGCTGATATCCGGGAAAAGAACGCAGACATCGGGGTGCTTGTCACAGAGTCTATGCCAAAGGGCAAGGATCGTCTTGATTTGATGGGAGGCGTTTGGGTCTGTTCGTTTGACGAATTTAAGGGCCTATGCACTGTTCTTCGTGATTCCATCATCAAACTTAGTGATGCGAAGGGGTCACAAGAACAGAGAGGGGATAAAAAGAATATGGTCTACGATTTTGTCACGAGCAACGAGTTTCGCATGCAGGTTGAAGCCATTGTGACAGGCTTTACCAACATGCAACGGGACTTAGCCCAGGAAAAACAATCCATTGAGGGGCTATGGAAAAGGAGAGAGAAACAAATAGAAGCGATTCTACGAAATACAAGCTATATGTACAACTCCATAAAAGGGATAGCCGGAGACACCGTTCCAACGGTTAAATTGCTGGAACTTCCATCGGACGAAGATGCCGATTAGGAGCCTCCTCCGCAGGATACAAGGCTAGCTCAGCGTCCACTCTTCTCCATCGTGTTTCACCGCCCCCTCTTTTTCCAGCTTGATGAGGTGGGAGCGGACTGAGCCGGCCGCGGCCTGGTGCAGAAACTCGGGCACATCAACATAGATGCGCCTGACCATGACCGGAATCTCACTCAGCCCGGCCCGCAGGGCGTCAAGCACTTGCTGCTCGCGGAGTTCCCGGTGGGCAATATACTCGTTCAGTTTCCTGTACGGCTCGCGGATGGCTGGGCCGTGGGCCGGATAAATGACCGACAGGTCAAGGGCGAGGAGTTTCCGCAGCGAGGGCAGATATTCGATCAGGCCGCCACCCTCTTCCGGAATCACGGTCGTGCCGGCTCCAAGGACCAGGTCGCGGTGAACAAGGCTTTTTCTTCTTCCAGGTAGTAGCACAGATGATCCTTGGCGTGACCCGGGGTATGAATCGCCCGCAGCGTGGCCCCGTCGGTCTCAATCCTGGCCCCGTCTTCGATATAGGTCAGCGGAAAGTCGTAAACCTCGTCTTTCCCCGGCCAGGCTTTTTTGGACACCCGTAAGTCGCCAAACTGGGCCTGAACGTGGAGCGTGCCGCCGATATGGTCCTGGTGGACATGGGTAATGACGATTTCTTGCAACTCGGTCGCGCCGTTCTTGGTCTCGGCCAAGCCCTGCTTGAGCAGGGGGTCATACACCTCACGACCGATTCCGGTATCGAGCAGAATCGGTCTCTTGCCTGTGCCGACCAGGTAGGTGTTGGTGCCGGGACCGGTGAATGGGCCGGGATTCTGGCCGAGCACGGTCGAGACCCAGCCACTCCAGATATCGAAATCGGGCAGGTTCAGCCCAGCCATGGTGTCGGTGACAATACGGGTCGGTCGTGCCATGTGTTTATCTCCCCAACATGTTCCTGGCGATCGTCTGGAGCTGGATGTTGGTCGTGCCCTCGTAGATTTTACCGATTTTGGCGTCGCGGTAGAACTTCTCGGCCGGAAAGTCTTTGATGAAACCGTTGCCGCCAAAAATTTCGAGCGACTGCGAGGCCACCCGCTCGGCAATCTGCGAGCAATAATACTTGGCCATCGCCGCCTGCTGCCGGAACGGCTGTCCGCAGTCTTTCAGCCGTGCCGCATTATAGACCATCAAACGGCCGGCTTCGATTTCGGTCGCCATCTCGGCCAACTGAAACTGCACAGCCTGGAACTGCGCAATTG
Source organism: uncultured Binatia bacterium (SeqCode) (assembly GCA_965200965.1). GTDB lineage: Bacteria > Desulfobacterota > Binatia > Bin18 > Bin18 > JAAXHF01. The sequence goes on along the minus strand of OZ241744.1, from coordinate 2,424,924 downwards.
CCTGCCCGAACTGCCGGCGCTCAAGGGCATAATCTTTGGCCGCCCCAAACGCGCCTTGGGCGAGGCCGATCATTTGGGCTGCAATACCGATCCGTCCCTCGTTGAGTGCCTCAATGGCGACCTTGTAGCCCTGGCCGACCTGGCCGATGACGTTTTCGCGCGGTACCCGCACATCTTCCAGAAGCAACTCACAGGTCGAGCTGGCCCGGATGCCGAGTTTGTCCTCTTTCTTGCCGACGCTGAAACCGGGCATCTCACGGTCAATGACAAAGCCGGTGATCCCCTTATAGCCCTTGTCGGGGTCGGCGTTGGCGAACAGCATATACAGCCCCGCGTCATCTCCATTTGTGACCCACATCTTGCGACCGTTCAGCACATAGGTGTCGCCGTCCGGGCGTGCCTGGGTTTTCAGGGCAAACGCATCGCTGCCCGAGCCGGACTCCGACAGCGAATAGCTTCCGACCGTGTCTTTGGCCAGCCTGGGGAGGAACCTGGCCTGCTGGTCCGGCGTGAGCCAGTGCAGAAAGGCGTTGACGACCAGGGTGTTTTGGACATCGACACACACCGACACCGCGGGATCGGTCTGGGCCATTGCTTCAATGGCCAGAATCGCCATGAAAAAACTTGACCCCGCCCCGCCGTACACCAGCGGAATTTCAATGCCCATCACCCCCAGGCCAAACAACTGGTCAATCAGTTCGCGTGGGAGCTTTGCCGCCCGGTCCATGTCCATGACCTGAGGTTTGACCCTCTCCTCGGCAAACTCCCGGACCATAGACTGAAACAGCCCCTCTTCTTCGCTCAGCGTCGTGAGTGCGAGACTCGTATCTGTGCTGGACATACTCCGACTCCCTTCTTGCGTGAAGCTTTCCTCCCTGCATCTCACATTGCCAAACTCCTGTCCAGCCGATAGAGTTGCCCGGAGAAAGCGAGGCGGCGGATGAAAATTGGCCTGATTGCCGACACCCATATTCCTGAAGCGATGCCCGAACTGCCGAGCCAGGTTCGCACCATTTTTGCCGGAGCGGATCTGATCCTCCACGCCGGGGACCTGCACTGTCTTGAGGTCCTCGATTGGCTGGAAGAAATTGCCCCGGTGCTCGCCTGTCGGGGCAACGGTGACGACGGCTCGGGCGGCCGCCCGCTGGTGCCCGAAGATCCGCGCCTGCGTGATGCCGCGGTCACCTGCGCGGCTGGCTATCGGATTGGGCTGGTACACGATGTGCTGGACCCCGATGAATTTCCCCGGTGGCCCATTGAGCGCACTATGGAGTTCTACTTTGACGGGCGCACCGACCTGATTGTGTGTGGCCATACCCACGTCGAGGGCGTGAAGCGTCACGGCGAGGTGCTCGTTATTAATCCCGGCAGCCCGACATTCCCACACAATTATGCGGCGCAGCCCGGAACAGTTGGGGTGTTGCAACTCGAAGACAATCGCGGGGGTGGGGCTGTCAGCGTGTATGATCTCAAGACCCTGGCCGCCCTGCCGGAGTTGACGACCGGGTTACAGGTCAGCCGCCCAAACTGATCATTTCGATTTTTTTGCGCTCTCTGGGGTCGTAGCCGGCCGCAGACCGCAGCGCCGCCAGCCGCTCTTCTGAATAGCGGTCCCGGCGCTTCCCCCAGAGGTGGCTGAGGACGGCCAGCAGCTCGTCCTCAGCCGCGCCGCCCCGCAGCAGGGCTTTCAGATTATAGCCGGTGTTGGAAAACAGGCAGGTGACGAACTTGCCGTCGGCGGTCAGGCGTGCCCGCGTACAGCTGGAACAAAACGGCTCACTGACCGAAGCAATCACACCGATATCACCGTCCCCATCCACAAACGTATAATCGACCGACGGCGCGCTGCCCTTGTCCCGGCCAATCTCACGCAGCGGAAACCGGCGATGAATCGTCTGGAGAATGTCTTGTTTGGTGACGATTTTGTCAGACTGCCAACGGTTGGCATTGCCGACATCCATGAATTCAATAAAACGCAGGGCAAAGCCGTGCTCCCGCGCGAAGGCGACCAAGTCGAGTATCTCGTCGTCATTGACCCCGCGTTCAACAACCGCATTGATTTTAATCGGAGACAGACCGGCCCGTTTGGCGGCAAACAGGCCGTCCAGGACCCTGTTGAGGTCGCCCCGTCTGGTCATCCGACGAAAGCGGCCGGGCTTGAGCGAGTCGAGGCTGACGTTGATACGGTGCAGGCCGGCCGCTTTGAGGCCGGCGGCTTTATCGGCCAGCAGCGAGCCGTTCGTCGTCAGGCACAGTTCAGGAGCATTTTCGAGGGCCGAGAGTTGACCGATCAGTTTCTCCACATCCCGTCGTGCCAGGGGTTCGCCACCGGTCAGGCGGACTTTTTCCACGCCCACCTGCACAAACAGGCCTACCACCCGGGTAATTTCTTCAAAGGACAGGACTTCGCTCTTCTCCAGCCACTCGTACTCGTCGAGCGGCATGCAGTAGGTGCAGCGAAAATTACACCGGTCTGTCACCGAGATACGCAGGTCTTTGAGCGGACGATTGTAGCTGTCGGGCAACATGCAGCCTCCTGAACGGCCCTCATTATAGCTCTTCGACCACCGCGGCCAAGGGGAGGGGGAGCCGGTTTCCCTGCCTTGTTCCTGTTTGCGATTGAACCTTCTGGACCAGCATGTTACCTGTGCTCCCGTCTTGTTGGCTCAGCTATGGAGGAAGAGGGATGCGTATCACAGACAAAGTCGCGCTGGTGACGGGCGGCAGCCGGGGCATTGGCCGGGCGATCAGCCGGCGGCTGGCCGAAGAAGGTGCCAGGGTTGCGATTGCCGATATTCTGGAACCCGAAGCCCGGCAGACCGCTAATGAACTCACTGCCACGGGAGGCCAGGCGCTGGCCACTCCCACCGATGTGACCCAGCTCAGCCAGGTTCGGGCCTGTGTGCGGCGTGTGGCCGACACCTGGGGGCCGATCGACATTCTGGTCAATAACGCCGGCTGGGACAAAATTGAGCCATTTGTTGAGAGCGCGCCCGAGACCTGGGACAAGGTCATTGCGATTAACCTGAGGGGCCCGATCAATTTCTGCCACGCGATCGCCCCGCAGATGATAGAGCGCAAGCAGGGCAAGATCATTTCGATCAGTTCGGACGCCGGCCGGGTCGGCTCAACCGGCGAGGCCGTCTACTCGGCGTGTAAGGCCGGCATCATCGGGTTTTCCAAAACCCTGGCCCGCGAATTGGCTCGCTCACAGGTCACCGTCAATGTCGTCTGTCCCGGTCCAACCGATACGGCGCTGCTCCAGCAAGTCACCTCGGGGGAACGCGGCGCGCGGGTGATTGAGGCCATGACCCGGGCGGTACCGTTCCGCCGGCTGGGTCAGCCCGAAGAGATCGCCAATGCGGTGGCGTTTTTTGCCTCGCCAGATGCGGATTTTGTAACCGGCCAGGTCCTGTCGGTGAGTGGCGGCCTGACTATGGCCGGCTGAGGACCGCGGGCGTGCGATTTACAGACAAGGTGGCCCTGATTAGCGGCTCTTCGCGCGGCATTGGCCGGGCGATTGCCCTGCGTCTGGCCTCGGAAGGTGCGCGGATTGTGATCAATTATCGCCGCAACGCCGAACAGGCCCGGGCGGTTGTCGCCGAGGTCGAGCGGTGCGGCTTGCCGGCGGTCGCGGTCCAGGCCGATATGAGCGACAGCGACGCGGTGCGCGCCATGTTCCGGCAGGTCGGACAGCACTATGGACGGCTTGACATCCTGGTCGTGAACGCGGCGGCAACGGCGTTTCGGCCGCTGTTGCAGCAGAAAGAGCATAATGTGAGACGGACATTTGATCTCACCATCACCGGCTCGCTGCTGGCCGTGCAGGAGGCCGTGCCGCTGATGCGCGGCCGCCGGGCCAAAATTGTGACCATCTCGGGCATTGACTCGCTGCGTGTGCTGTCCCGACACGGCCTGTTGGGAGCGGCCAAAGCTGCCCTGGAAAACATGACCATGTACCTGGCCCACGAACTCGGTCCCCACGGGATAGCGGTCAACGGCATCAGCCCCGGCCTGATTAGAACCGACTCGTCAAAGCTGTACGCCGGCGGTGAGGATGCCTACGCCCAGTACGAGCGGGACGTGATTCCCGCTACCCCGGCCGGCCGGGTTGGGCGACCCGACGATATCGCCGCCGCGGCGGCCTTTCTGTGCTCCGAGGACGCCGATTTTATTCGGGGACAAACCCTGCTCGTTGACGGCGGGCTGCTGTCTTCGTCAATCGCCAGCCGGCCGGGGGAGTGAGGGGACAAGCCGGCAGCATGTCAGAGCCGCACAGCCTGCCCTTTTCCACCCGGCAGCTCGAGCGCGTCTTTGCCCGGCTGTCCGGGCGTCAGCCTCTGCACATCCGTGATGTACTGTCCGGTAATATCAACACGATTGTCAAAGTCGAGTATGGCGGGCGGCCGTACGCGCTGCGGGTGCGGACCCGGGAGCAGGTGTACCGCTATGAGCCAGACCTGGTCAAAGAAGCCTTTGTCAGCGCCCTGCTCAAACCCCACGCCCGGCCGTCCACCGATACCGCTCTTGCCCGGGTGTTTGACACCCTGCTGAGCGCCCGGCACGGCAGACTTGACAGCACACACAGCGTCTTGCCGCGCATGCACTACTACGACTGGACCCGTCAGGTCCTGGCCCATCCCTACTGTGTGTATGAATGGGTAGACGGCGTACCACTCTGGGATATGTCTGGCGCAGATGTCTACCGCGCCGCGGGTCGGGCCCTGGCCCAGATTCACAGCGTCCGCTTTGAAGCCTGGTACGCCGATTTCCCGTCGGTTGGAAAAGCGCCGCTGGGCTGGTCCGAACGCTTCCCCAGCGCCCTCAGCAGAGAGCTTGGTGCCGCCCGTCGGCGGTTGCCCCCGGCCCTGGCCGCGGCGGCGACCAGGCTGCGTCTGCCCGACACCCTCAATGTGTCGGCGTGTCTGATTCACAACGATTTTTCACCAGGCAATATCCTGGTTGCGGACGGCCGTCTGGCCGCTGTTATTGACTGGGACAACGCTGTCGTTGACGCGCCGGCCCTCGATTGTGTGAAGATGAAGTACTGGACGGCCAGGGACAGGCAGGGTCAGTTCACACCACAGCCGGATTTATTCGCCGCGTTTCTCGACGGCTACGGCCCCGCGGGGCGGGACATCGTTGAGTCTTTGAGCTTTGCGTTGTATGAGGTGCTGTGGCTGCTGCGGGTGTTCAATTTTGAGTGCGCAAAGCAAGAGCAGGGCCTCGCCCAGACTCCGGGATACCCTGAAGCTCACATGTACGAGGCTTTTCTGTCCGAGGTACTGACAAGGCTGAGCCGGTTCTGATAAGGAGGACAGCATGGATCCTGTGTGGTTTGGACAGTTTGCCGTGACCGCGTTTTTTGCCGTCGCTTTCCTGCAATCCGCGGCCGATAAGTGGATGGACAGCACAGGCAACCTCGAGTTTCTGACCGGCCATTTTTCCAAGAGTCCCTTGGCCGGAACGGTGACGCCGATGTTCTGGGCGATTACGGTCATTGAGTCTGCGGCCGGGGTCCTGTGCGCTATTGGGGCTGTGCAAGTCCTGTTTGGCCTCGGCGGCGAGCTGGCGATCTGGGGGGTGAGTGTTGCCACCGTGGCCCTGCTGGGTCTCTTCTTTGGCCAGCGCATGGCCCAGGATTATGCCGGCGCGGTGGTTATTGCCAGCTATTTCGCGGTGGCCTTGCTGGGCCTGGTCTTATTCCAGTCATAACCGTCGATCGCGACCATCGGGGGACGGTCAGGAGCCCCCGGAAGAAAGCCGCCACTGCGTTGACAGGGAGGGGCCGGCAGGCCAGATAGAGGAGACCACGGGCGGACACGCCGGGAAAGAATACCTGACGGAGGCAGGACATGGCCGCATACGACAAAGAGATTGACCGCGAAAAGGTGCAGGCGATCGCCGAGCATGTTTTTGGCCTGCTCGGCGGAGCGGTGATATCCGGCATGGTCTATCTGGGCGACCGCTTGGGGCTGTATCGGGCGCTCGAAGACGCCGGACCGATGACCAGCCGGGAGTTGGCCGATAAGACGGGGCTGCACGAGCGCTGGATTCGGGAGTGGGTCCAGGGACAGGCCACCGCCAAGCTGCTCGAATACCGGGGCGAGGGGCGCTTTGAACTGTCGCCCGAAGCCGCCCTGGTGCTCGCCAACGAGAACAGCCCGGCCTTTGCCGCTGGCGGTTTCTGCGCCCTGCCGCAGCAAATGGCGGTGTTGGAAAAACTCCCCCAATCGTTCAAGACCGGCCTCGGCCTGCCGTATGACGCCTTTGGACCGGAGGGCGCGCGTGGGGTGGAGCGGCTGATTGCGCCGTGGTTCCGGGCCCATCTGGTGCCGCGTGCCCTGCCCCAGTTGGAGGGCGTTGTAGCCAAGCTTGAAGCCGGCGCAAAAGCGGCTGATGTGGGCTGCGGCTCGGGCGTCGCCCTGATTGAGATGGCCACAGCCTACCCCACCTCCGAGTTTCACGGCTATGATATCTCACACTACGCTCTGGCCCGGGCAGAAGAAAAAAAGGCCGAGGCAGGTCTGGCCAACGTCAGCTTTCACGACGCCAACGGCGATGCCCTGCCGGCCGACCACAGCTTTGACTTGATCTCGACCTTTGACTGCCTGCACGACATGGCCAACCCGACCTCGGTCATGCACGCGATCTCCGAGGCCATCAAGCCGGACGGCACTTGGCTGATCGCCGACATCCACAGCCTGCCCACCTTTGAAGACAACCTGGAGCACAACCCCCTGGCGTCCATGTTCTACGGCTTTTCGGTGTTGTGCTGCATGTCCTCGGCCATGTCCGAGCCGGACGGCGAGGGGCTTGGCACGCTCGGCTTTACCGAGCCGGTGGCCCGCAGGATGGTTGCTGAGGCAGGTTTCAGCCGCTTCAAGCGGCACGACTTCAACAACCCCATCAACGCCTACTATGAGGTCCGGCCCTAGCCAGCGCAGATTTCCGGCCCTCAAAGGTGAAGCTATGGCGAATCTTCTCAAGGAAATCTGGCCTTGTCACAACCCGGAGAATTACAAGGTCCACTTCGCGCGCCGCAATCCTCGCGGTCGTAAGGTAGAGCCGCTGGACGATTGGGTAGAGGACCGGGCGAAATGGATCAAATGGCAAGAATCCCGACCCGAACGGGATCAATTCAATCGCCCCTGTATTTTCTCGCTCATGCGGTTCTACCATGAGGAAGACATCTGGCTGTTCGGGGGGATATTCCGGGTTACGGCCCGCTTTGCAGACCGCTACAAGGTTGAATTGACAGAGGAGCTTGAGGATTGTATTGGGCGACTCAAAATCCGGTCCTCATACCGCAGTCGCACAGTGCGGGTGAAGCTCGAAAACCACTACGAGAAATTCACCGTCTCAGAGGTTCTCGGCGAGCCCTATTCAGGATAGCGGTTTCCTGGCTATGAAGACAGCGATATTTCCTTCAAGAAAGGGAACGACATGAAGAAAGCTCTGGCAACAATGGGGTTCGTGGCAACGCTGGCAACGCCCGCGTTCGTGGAGGCAGACACCATCTATATCTTCCTAACCATCTTTGTATAAAGATGGGGATAGTGGGCTTTGCGTGTCCCTCGGCCGGAGCCGCTATTTTTCGGGCTTTTTCGGAAGCCTCCCCGGTCTATGAGCGCCGCCACCGTATCCCGTATCAGCCCCCACATTTTCGGCCCGGGTAGAATGAGCATCCCGCCAAACTCTCCAAACCGGGGGCAGTCTTGCCCCCCTCGTCGGTAGTAGCCGAGGGCTTCCAGGCGTGTCACGTCGCGGCTGACTGTCCGCTCACAACACCCCAAGCCCTTGGCCAGCTTGGCCCGGCCAGGAAAGAACGAGGCTGAACCCGTTGTCAGCACCCCGAGAGCAAAGAAATACTCTGACCGGCGTAATAGGTTACTGGCATAGCCGGGGATGTACTCGTCGGGCTGGAAGGGTTGGGCGTCGGTATTGACAGTGTGGGCAGAGTTGGTTATGAGGCTCATTGTTCGTTCCTTTCGAACAAACCCTTTCTCCTTTGGTACGGGTAAGGGTTCTAAGCCGTCGGGTTCCTCGCAGGGTTTCCCGGCGGCTTTTTTTATGCCCTCTCCGGGCTTCGGTGTTGACAGCGGTCTGAGAGTGGGATATCCTGCTCATACAACGCAAACCCTTTCTTGGTTAGGGTAAGAGTAGGGGTTAGGCCGTCGGGCTTTCTGACAAGTTCAGCCCGGCGGCTTTTTTTATGCCCTCTCTGGGCTTCGGTGTTGACAGCGGTCTGAGAGTGGGATATCCTACTCATTGTTCGTTCCTTTTGAACAAACCCTTTCTTGGTTAGGGTAAGAGTAGGGGTTAGGCCGCCGGGTTTTCCTAGCATGGATTCCCCGGCGGCTTTTTTTGCCCTCCTCGGCGTCTAACCCGGCCAACTAGCAGGATTTTCGCCATAAAAATAGCCCCGGCCGGGAAGGCCGAGGCTATCACAATGAAAGAATGTCCTTACACGGATGCTCTACAGGTTGCCGTGCGTAAGTGCCGGCCAAAATGAAAAAACATCACAAGGAAAGAACATCCTTACACGGGTGCTCTACCCCACTACCCCGGAGCGTGTCAAGCAGGGTATGGGGGTTTAAGGGTGAAGCGTTTTCGCCCGTTCTAGGGCATTCTGGGCGGATTTTTTTATGGGCTAGGGGTTAGGAGATGGTAGCGCATCCTGCCAAGCTGAACGCTATGGCCGCGGCCAAGGGGTTAAATGTTTTGTGCATTCTTGACAAGCCTAGTCGCCTGTGATATGGGGGATACGTCCCAATGAACAATAGGTTAGTTTTTCATTAACCCTCAAATCCCTGAAAGGGAGAAAGGTTCTGCCATGAATAATATCATGTTTTTGGCCGAGCACTACTACAGAGAATGCGGGCTGACAAGTGAGTCCTGCTCTTTGTGTAGAAGCTATGAGCGTGCGCAGAGTGCCAATTCCAGCTATGACGAAGCCATGTACAATGGCAATCATGCAGAGGCAGACAACATCATGGCGCAGTTTGAGTCTGACTTCGGCATTTATGATGAAGATGAAGCAGGCGCGGTGAGGACTAACCCCTAGCCCCGCCCTAGCGTTAGAGCTGGATCAGCAAGAGGAGAAGGGAAGCGTTTACGCCGTAGACACCCCTTTCGGCGCAAAGATTGGCTTTATGCGTCATTTTTCACTGCCTAAGCCCGCCTTGGCCACGCCATCAGCCCAAGCCCGGCTGATGGCGGCTTACGCCAGTAGGGCAAGAAGGCCGCTATTTTAGTCTGGAACCAGGACAAGCCCCTGCACGGATTCCTGCCACCTGAACCGGGTAGTCTCTCCGGGGGCTGGAAAGTCATTCACCACAACATCCCGCTCTAGCCCTCTGATGAACTCCTCGCCCAAGGTGGTAATGGTGAAGGTGTTGCTCTGAATGGTTTGTCCGTCTACCACAAGCGCCGCGGTGTGTTGCCCTTCCCCAAGCAAGTTCCAGTTCCAGAGGGTGATAAAGCCGTTGTCGGTATCGCCGCATGCGGCCGCGGTATCACCTCGGTTCACCCCACGGGATACCGAAAGGCGTTGAGCACCGCCATTCAGGACTATTTCCACATTCCGCCCGTCGCATACCCAGCCGGACATGAAGCCTATCCCGCTCTGGAAGGAACCATTGCCAGGCACTTCAAGGTTTCCGGTTGGTTCTGGGGTGGTGAAAGTTCCCGGCAGTTCCCCCCAGTAGCTATAACCAGCGGGGGGAGTAAGGTTTGCGCTTTGGGGCGGAAGGTCGAGCTCGCGGCAGGTGTGCGTGTCTCTCGCCGTTCCTGTATTACCCGGATTACCACCACCAAAACCAAAGGCTTCCTCCTCTGAAAAACAGATATCGGAGGACCTGAAACAGTCAGACACCAACACCAAGCCCTGACTTGGGGTGCTTTCCCATACAAGTTCCCATTTGTATTCCGGTTCAAACACGGTAAGAATGGGAGAGAGAGGGATCTCCGTGCCGTCGAAAAAGTCCCATCCGGCGGTGCAAAAATGAGCAAAGGCACGGCGTATATGCTCGCGGTAGCCTTCCGGTGTTGATGGGTCATATTCCTGGGCCGTTGCGGTGGTGAAAAGAAAAAGGGTGATAGCCAGTGAAAAGAACCGGGCCATTCTTTACTCCTCCGAGCCGGAAGCCGAAGCCGCGGGCGGCTCGCAGTCAAGGTGAACAAAGAGCGGGTTAGGCTTGTGCTCGTAAACAGCGCCCGTGCTGTAATCAATCAGCCCGCCCGTAAGGGTAAGCATCGGGGAAACACCGCCCATAGTACCAAGCGTTGAAATCATCGTCGTTGTATGAGTGCGGCATCCTTCCTTTCTGATAGTCAGTTGAATGTCGCCCTTCTTCTTGACTGATTCGTTGCATGGGGTGATACAGGTTCCACCATGCGAAAACTCAACCTTTGCCCCAGGCGGTTCCGTGTTGATTGATATCGTCTCTGTCGTTCCTGTGAAGATGGTAGCGCATCCTGCCAAGCTGAACGCTACGGCCGCGGCTAAGGGGTAGATGGTTTTGTGCATTCCGTTTCCTCTTGCTGAACCCGGCTCAGACCGGAGCCGGGGTAGTGGGGTTAGTCGAGACAATGCTGAACCCAATATCGCCCGGAGTGAATGCGGCTTCGCATAGCGGCTTCGGTGTGCATTCTTAGGGCGTTAGGGCTGTAAGCCCGTTGCCAAGCATCCGCGCATTTCTTCTGCCGTTCCATTTCAGGCTTCTGTGCTTGTGCCTTCTGTTCTGCATCCTGGAAGGCTTGTTCAAGCGTTTCATGGGTAAGCCTTGGCCAACCTGCCGCCCGTTCTGCTTCTTCCCCGTCCCTCCGCTCTCGCTCATAGGCACGGGCCGCCTTGGTGTATTCCGGGGATAAGGGCGCGTGAGACTGATTCCGAAGCTCCGCGAGCTCTGGGCGGGTTACGCTCTCATATGTGAGCGGGGGCTTCTGAACCGAGCATCTGGTCGCTAAGCCGACGAGGGCTAGTATCAGGGCCTTCTTCATCAGTCTTCCTTACGGCCGGGCGAGTTCCTGCCTACTCGGCCGCCCTTTCGGCCGCCTTCTTTCCCCGTGGCTTGCTCAAAGCGCCGGGGTTATGCCGTTCTATGAACTCTTGCAATGCCTGCCGATACAACGTTGCGGCGTTGGTTTCCCGGTCAACTGCCATGTGCTTGATGGTGTTGATTATGTCGGCCGACACGTCAAAGTTGAGGGTCTTCTTTTTCTTGATAGGCATGCGAGCCTCCTTGCTTGTTTGCCCTAGCCCTACCCCGGGTAAGAAACAATAGGGTAGGGGTAAGGCTAGGGGTGAAGGCTTTTCGCCCGTCCTAGGGCAACGTGGGCGGCTTTTGCTGGGCTATCCGTTAGTCCGTCGAGCCTGGAACCAAGACAAAGCCTTGCACGGGTTCTTGCCACCGGAGCCGGGTAGTCTCTCCGGGGCTAGGAAAATCATTCACCACTACATCCCGCTCAACACCGCGGACAAACTCCTCGCCGAGCGTGGTAACGGTGAACGTGTTGCTCTGAATGGTCTGTCCGTCTACGACAAGCCGCGCGGTGTGTTGCCCTTCCCCAAGCAGGTTCCAGTTCCATTGCGTAATGAACCCGTTGTCGATATCGCCGCATGCGGCTTCGGTATCGCCGCGGTACACCCAACGGGGCACCGAATTAAGGCGTTGAACATCGTTATAGGAATAGTCGCTCAGGACTATTTCCACACGCCCGTTGCATACCCAGCCGGAGATATACCCTATGCCGCTCTGGAATGAGCCGTTAGCAGGCACCTCGAGATTGCCCACGGGTTCTTGTGGGGTTTCGGGTTCAGGCTCTGCCCCCGGCTCGCCATACTGGTTATAGCCAGCGGGGAGGGCCGCGCGGTTCACCGTCGCGCCGGTAGGTGGCAAGCCATAGTCAGCGCATGAAAAGCCCGGCCTTTCGATTGCAGTCGCCAGCGCCGCGACATCCCCGTATGGGGGCTGTGTGTTGCATACAAAGAGGGTGCCGCCGCAACTAGTCAGCAAGGTATAGCCTGCGTTTTGGTGGACAAATTCCCAAATAAACCTTGCGTCGGACAGGTCATCTACTGGAGAGAGCCAGGGGGGACTAATTAGGCCACTGGGTGCCGAGGGGTCTTTGCATAAAGCCACTGTCGAACGGATAGCCCATTCCCGATAGCCCGCGGCCGCGGTTATGTCATAGGGCGGGGGTATGCCCTGCCAAGCTCGTCGCCATGTAGTCTGGTTCTGTCGGTAGGGTTTCCCCACACTTGGGGCAGTCTCCGAAGGTGATATCAATACTGGCCGCCCCGTTGCCGCCGCGGCCGTGGTTATGTCATAGGGCGGGGGTGTGTTGGCCATCTGTCCGAAGACCGGACTAGCCAAGGCCAACACCACCATCAAGATAAAAATCTGCCTCATTCCCATTCCTTCCTTGCTGAACCCGGCCGTGCTGGGCAGAGCCGGGGCTGTCCGTTGCTGGGCTTAGTCCGTCGAGCCTGGAACCAAGACAAGACCTTGCACGGCTTCCTGCCACCTGAACCGGGTAATCTCTCCGGGGGCTGGAAAATCCGTTACATCAACATCCCGCTCTAGCCCTCTAATGAACTCCTCGCCGAGCGTGGTAACGGTGAAGCGGTTTTCTTGAAGGGTCTGTCCGTCTACGACAAGGGCGGCCGTATAGGTTCCATCCCCCATCAAGTTATAGTTCCATTGCAAGATGAACCCGTTGTCTTGGTCTCCGCATACGGCTTCGGTATCACCGCGGGCGATATTCCGGGCTACCGGCGGAAGGTGCAGACCGCCGTCAATAACGATTGAGACAGAACGGCCTTCACATACCCATCCCGACACATAGCCTATCCCGCTCTGGAATGAGCCGTCGCTAGGGACCTCCAGGTTGCCCACGGGTTCAGCCGTGTATCGGTTTGGGTTTGTGTCGGGGCAGGGTTGGGCAGGTGGGCATCTGCTTGTCGCGCATGGTGGGCAGGTTCGAGCCGAGCATTCCGGGATAATGCGCCGCGGGGTAAGGTGTAAATCGTTAGTGCAATGCAGGTGAATGCCTTGGTGCTCCGGCCATTCACTGCAATAAATCCCGGCAATGTATCCGCCAAGGCAAGAAAGATAATACACCCCATGAGGAAAGGTTTGTCGCTTTCCTACTACTTTGTAGCCACAGCCGGAATAGTGCTGACTAACCGGGTGAAGGCTGTAAATGAGTTCATTAGCCTCGGCTTCAATTGTGCGGGAAGACGGCTTAGTTGATGTTACTCCGCTCAGGTAATCCCGAACAGACTTGAATGGGCTGCTGGTAGCATAGAAGGAAGCATGATAGCCCGTCGGAAGCCGCCCAAAGGCGGGCGGAATAACCGGCTCGGGCTCCGGGTATGGATCACACAACCGATCGAATGGCTTGCTGCATTGTATGGGCAGGTTCATGTCTTTTTTGCAATGCAGGTGAATGCCGGCGTGCTCTGGAAACTCTGAACATACAATGAACGTCAAGTTTCGCCCGTCAGGGTCAAGGCGTTCTGTGCATTTTGGCCCGCCCCAATAATACACACCGGAGGGCATGAAGGGGTTTGTCGGGTCGCCTCCTCGCATAATAGGGCAATGGGTTTCTGGGCGGGGGTCTGGGCAAGAAGTTCGTGAGCAGGGGGCAAAGCTGTTGATGTACTCCATATATTCAGTTGTGCCGTAGAACGGTTCTTCCAGCACGTCTTGCCGTAAGATTTCCAGGTCTCCAGGTCCGCGCCGGTAGTGAATGACAGAGAAAGGGGTAGTCGTTCCGCTAGCTAGATATTCCCTAACGCGTTGTGACGGGCTGCTTGTGGCATAGAAGGAAGAATAATAGCCCGTCGGAAGCTGCCCAAAGGCGGACGGACTACTCAAAGCCAGCATCAAAGCCAGCATTAGCCAAGTCATAGATTTTCCTCTCTTGTCTTGAATCCAGCCGGAGCCGGGGTTAGGGGCTAGGGGTGAGGGGAAACGATAGGACATTCCCGTTTGCGTCAAAGATGACCTTGACTGTTTGGGCTGTCCGGGGAAAGCCAAAGGTTGCTGTCGTCGTTCTATCCGGGTTTTGCACCTCTGACAAAGTCGGGCCAAGCTCGGCAGTCAGGACCGCCTTTTTCATACCCGGCTCGATACGGCTTTGCCGAACCGAGACACCCCCCGGCAACATCAGCGCCAGGACGATAAGCCGGAGAGCCGCGTTGAGCCGCTTACTCTTCCGTTGCTGCATCTTCCAGGCTCTCTTTCAGGGCGTGGGCCTTGCTGATGAGCTCGTCGGCAAAATCCCGGAGTTTGGCCCGGAGCCGGTCGGCTTCCGCCCTAAGCATGTCCACGGTCTAGCGGGGGTCCCCAAGCCTTACCCCCCCAGGCCATAGATGGGGTGAATGCCAAACAGCAATGCCAAGTATTGGGGGAGGGTTTCCCGGGTAGGCTTCCATCTTCTGCTTGACCGGCATGGCGCGTTCATCAGTGTTGTGTATGAAGACCTTACAGGACTATTACACCACATGATAGCGAAAATATGTCAAACATCAATCCGCTATGCCCCTCTAAATGCCAAGTATCAGCAACGCCAGGGTGAAGGATTGTGCTGAACCCTTCATACTCCTAACCCTTTCCCATCTTGGGCAGTCCTGCCTCCCTCGTCGGTTGTTCAGTTTTATTGTCCGTTTGTCTTCCTCATTTCTTCTTGCCACTCTTCCTTCTTCCGTTGCCATACTCCTTCATAGGCAATGGTGTACAGGTCATGCAGGCGTTCACGAAGCTTCTTTCTTGTTTTGCCTTCTTCCAATTTGACATCCTCACCCCAACGGCGTCGGTCCACGTTGAACATTATCCATTCTTGTGTTTTGGCCTTACCCTTCAACACCAAGTATGGAACACCTTTTTCTTGACAAAGCCAAGCAAAACGACGTTGATTGTCTTGAAGGCAAAACCGAGTAAGGGCCTCGTGCTCCAATTTTAATTCAACTGGAACAAGTCCTCCTTCTGTAATGATAAAGGTGTCAAACACCCCCACATCTCTCTTTGCACTGACTGAAAGAACATAATCCTCGCCAAAAGCAGCGCGGAGGTCCTCCAATAAATCACTTTCTTTCCCAAAACTGTCCTTTGGGATAAGTTCACCCCTTCTATACTCTTTCATTTCACCTGCTTTCTTCATTTGTCGTTCTCCTTTCGTTTGGTTTAGGGCTTGCATCATTCCGGGCCTGGCGTTTGATCTTTTCAAGCAGATACCACGACATATAGCCCGCGTATTTGTCTTGCAGGTCTTTGCGCCGCCAGTCCCGACCGGTGACAATTCTGCGACAGCTGGCCGCCCCACAGCAGCACTCCAGCGTGTCCGGTTCGTCGTCGGTCATAGCCCAGTCGTGGGTCAGCTCCTCACCCGCGGCAACATCGCGCATGGCAACAAAGATAATCTGGCCCTGGACGCCAATGTTCGGCTCACATGAATGATTGCTGAAAATCATGCTGCCTTCGCGCTCTTCTGCCGACAGCGGGCCGATATACATATCCTCAGCAATCGGAATCTCAGCCGCCCCTATGGTTTTTTCCAGCGCGTCGCGGGTTTGCCGGCGAAAGATGGAGCCGCCCTTGACGGCCACAATTTCGCCTTTCCTGATCGGCTCGGCGGCAAACAGCCCCCGGCCGTGAATGGGGCTGTCCCGGACCGCAGTCTTGGGAGACAGATAGGACAGACTTGCCATGAACACCCCCCCACCGGGACGCTATTGCAGGCCGGGCAGGGGCGCAAAGTGCCTGCTGATGACGCGCCATTCTTCCGCCGGGTGAGCATAGGTCAGCATATACTGGCCGTGGGAGATGTCCCGCGTGCCGTCTGTGGGTGTTGAAAGGCAGCCTTGGTCCCCAGCCCCCAGCAAGCGCATCCGAGGCTGCCGCCCGCCCCGCAGAGACGCGCGTTGACAATACACACTCCTGATGACACATTCCAGCCTGTGCGGGGAGCTGCCCCCCTCTGCGAAAAAACCTCAAACCTGAAGAGGTGGGCGACGTTCCGGGGCGACGTTCCGGATTGAGCCGGGGGTGTGGCGCGTCCGGGATTGTGCCGACGGGCCGGAACTCAGATCAGAAGGAGATATGAAGATGGTGAAACTCATGGCCTGTTTACGCCGCAAGCCCGGCATGTCGGAGGAAGCCTTTCATCGCTACTGGAAAGACACCCACGGCCCCCTGGTCAAAAGCGTGACCGGGTTCAGCCGCCATCTGCGCCGCTATGTCCAGTTCCATACCGTGCAGGATTTGGCCGCATTATTCCCGCCCCAGACCACTCCACCCTACGACGGAATTGCCGAACTGTGGTTCGAGAGTGTTGAGCAGATGCAGGCCGCCTTTACCGAGCCTCGCTATCTGGAAGTCATCCGACCTGACGAACAGCGCTTTCTCGACCTGTCCGGTTGTGTCACGTTTGTGGTTGACGATGTGCCGATGGTGGAGGCGTAGTTCTTCTACGACTGGCAGGGCGCGTGGCTGGTACAGCCGGGGGTCATCCTGACCCGCGACCCCTTTCGGCTGGCCCTCCAGTACAACTCCATCAACGGGCAGTTCAACGGCATCGGCTTTCTGCGCGACCGCGACAATCTGATCACCCAGTTGGAGATGGTCTTTCAGGCCAGGGATCGAGTCACCTATGCTCAACTTCACGCTTTTTTCCGTCGCCCTGCTGGTGTCCTGGATCGTGGGGCTGACCGTGCCGCCGACCTGGAGCGTGACCGAGACCGTGTTGGATGTCCACACCGACAGCGACGGACATCTGTATTACATCGCCCGGGGCGAGCCGGTCTATTTTGAGGCCACGCCTCTTGACCAGGCGCAGCTTAACCCGGCCCGGCTGGAGGGCGCGCGCGTCGCGCCGGCGGTCACGCAGGAGTTTGTGTCGGTGAGGCGCGATGGCCAGGCCACGGTCTATTCCCAGTTGACCGCCCAGTATCATTGGGGCTCCTGGTCCCTGCTGCCGGCGGTGGTTGCCGTCCTCCTGTGCTGGCTCACCAGAGAACCCGTGACCGCGCTGCTGGGCGGGATCATCTCCGGGGCGCTGATTCTGGGCCAGTACGACCTGACCGGCCAAGTCCTGATTCCTGCCCTGGCCACGACCAATGTAGCCGGCATCCTGCTGCTCTACCTGTGGCTGCTCGGCGGGCTGATGGGCATCTGGTCGCGCACCGGCGCAGCCCAGGCGTTTGCCGAGTATATGACCAGGCGCTTTGTGCGCGGTCCCAAGACCGCCAAGCTGGTGGCCTGGATGCTGGGGGTGATCTTCTTTCAGGGCGGCACAATGAGCACCGTCCTGGTCGGTACCACCGTCAAGCCGATTGCCGACACAGAAAAGGTCAGCCACGAAGAACTGGCCTACATCGTCGATTCGACCGCCTCACCCATCGCCTCGCAGCTCGCCTTCAACGCCTGGCCGGGCTATGTGCAGGCCTTCATCTTTGTCTCCGGGGTCAGCTTTCTGGCGACCGAGGCGGACCGCATCAGCTTCTTCTTCCAGAGCGTCCCCTTCTGTTTCTACGCCATTTTCGCCGTCCTCAGCACCTTTCTGCTCAGCATCGAAAAGCCCCTGTTCCTCGGCACGGGCCTGGCCGCGGCCATGCAACGTGCCCGGACCACCGGCCAGCTCGACGCTGACCGGGCCGAGCCGCTGAGCGCCAAGGAATTGCAGACCAGCCATGTGCCGGCCGGCTACACGCCGCACGTCCTGGAGTTCTTCCTGCCCCTCGGCGCGCTGATCGGCATCGCCGTTGGCACCTTTGCCGTCACCGGCGCGCCCAATGTGCATTGGGCCTTTGGCGCGGCCCTGCTCCTGGCGACGGGCATGGCCCTGGCCAAGGGCATGGCGCTCAAGGAACTCATGGCCGGCTTTCACGACGGCATCAGGGGCGTGGTGCTCGGCTCGGTCATCCTGCTGCTGGCCATCACCATCGGCGGGGTCAACACCCAGACCGGCGGCGCGGTCTTTCTGGTTGAGCTGCTCGGCCAGAGCATCCCCTATTTCCTGCTGCCGGTCCTGCTCCAGCTCCTGACCATGATTATCGCCTTTTCCACCGGCACAAGCTGGGGCACCTACGCGGTCGCCTTTCCGCTGGCCATGCCGCTCGCCTGGTCAATTGCCGGGGCGCATGAGCTGGCCCACCCCGAGCTGTTTCTGACCCTGTGTTTTGCCGCGGTGATGGATGGCAGCGTATACGGCGACCAGTGCTCGCCCATATCAGACACGACGGTGCTGAGCGCCATGTGTACCGGCTGCGACCTGATGGATCACGTCAAAACCCAGATTCCGCAGGCTTCGGTAGCCGCCGGTCTGGCCGCGGTCTGCTGGACCGTCCTGGCCTTCTTCACCGCCTGAGCCGGGCCGCTGTCATCACCGCTCCAGTTCACTCAGCCTGCCGTCGCGTTTGCTCATAGCGAGCAGCGTGCCATGCGGCACATAGGCTTCGTGTGTCAGCGCTTGCAGTTTAACTTTAGATAGGCTGCTCCATGTCTTCCCTGCTCAGGTGTAGGCCCTGCGTGAGAGGATATCATCAAGCGAAAAACGCTCAAGGGCATACTCCTGCTATAATCAAATCCAAATGGCAGACCTGACGCGAGGCAGGAAAGCTAAGACGAAAGGCGTTTTGATTCCATCAACTTTTTTATCTCTTTGAGGCGATTGTAGAAAATCTTTTCCAGCGATCGGTTTTTGGTCGCGCGCGCGAACCCCAGACATTCATAGTGAAAGCTGTTATGGACCTTCACTCTGCCGAGATCGGTGAGACGCCGTTCGAGATCGGGCGGTCTCTTCCGTCTCTGGTTCAATTCGTGTACCCGGACAAGTTTGCTCTGATCCGCCTGGAGGAGATAGCGTTCTTTAGTGTAGCGGGCGAGGATTCTATTGAACGGCCTTGGGGGCAATGATTCGAGTTTTGCCCAGAGAAGGCGATTCAGGAGCGGCAAACCTGCATTCCAGGTATCCGCGAGTTGTTTGTCGGACAGCTTCAGATAGGCCTCAACGAATCTACGCACGAGCTTTGGGTCTTTTTTGTCGCCCGGCTTTGCGAAAATCGATTGGATATCCTGGCAACGGTTCCGTTTGAGGTCCTCAACCTTCCACAGAATAACTTTCTTCTGGTTCACTCTCAAACCGTACTGGTCTAGCTTACGAGTGAGTAGCAGCATCAATTCTTCAATGCGCTTTGTGTCGTTGAGGAGGAGCATTTGATCGTCAGCATAGCGAAAGTAATTCGCGCCTACTTCCGAGCAAATACGATTGGCGAACTTGTCGTATCTCTGGAGATAGTAATTTGCCAGCAGACGTGAGCAATCGGCCAAAGCGTCTTGGGGGATGCCGACGCCTTGGGGGTGAAGACCCGTGTTTCGACGGTTCTACTGATTGAGGAAGTAGAACAAGAGCGCGATTATCCATCCTTTATCGGGTTGGCTGTCTTCTCGGATCAACCGTTCCAGAATGTCGAGGCGTATACAGTCATAAAAGTTTGAGAGATCAAACTGTAAAACGTGAGTGTAAGCGCCCGTTTCAAGTTGCGAGAAGAGGAGCGAATTGAATTCACCGAAGGCCACCGTCCAAGCCCGTGGATTGAACGAATAGCGAGCGCCTGAGAAGCCCATATCGCTCTCAATCTCCCAATTTTCTTGTCTCCGAAGTTTTCCCCCAAGTGTCCAACCCCCAAAGGTGTTCTCGGCATGGTTCCCCGAAATGATGTCCTCGAGTTCTTTTATACAAAAGTAATAAACGATGTAATCTTCGATGCAGAAAACGGGAATAGTGCGGGCGACACCATACCCTTTGTCATCCACAATCTCGGTTTCAGGGATGGATACGGCATAACGGGAAGACTGTACGGATTCGAAAACCTCTCGTACTTTAGCCTCTTTGTCCTCATGCTTTTGAGGAATTTTGATCGGGATAGTACTATTTTTGAAGGCTCTCCAAAAATCTCGATTAAACCACCGAGAGAATTCTTCCCATTTCATAATGCAGGCATGCTTGCTTCTTCCAGGAGGATTTGCAAGGAGCAGCCTATGTGAATAAATCCGTGGAATTCTGCCATGATAAAGGCGGTCGGGTGAGCAATGGGCTCGGGCACAAGCCGCGTGAGGCGCAGGTCAACGAATGTCTCAATGTTATCCAGTGCCTCAAGTACCGTTAGGTTTGATTGAGGAGCTTGATACTGGCCATGCGTTTCTCCTACCGAAATCCTGTCTCCCGTCTCCGCGAAATCTCACGGGAAGGAGCATCACTGCTGAGAGCCTCCGAGGGACATACTGTATTCATCCGTCCACCTGTCACAGGGTGAAGCGGAACCCTTCGATGAGTGCGCCTGGCCCCCGGAAGCTGTCGGTTGAGCGGGCGTGATAGGTGCTGGGATCAAGCAGAACATCGCGCTCCGCGGTGAGCCCGAGCAGATTGTCGCCCAACAGCCGGTACAGGCTGTCGTCAAAGCGCATGACATTGAGCGGGGCCTGTATCTCGCCGTGTTCGACCCACAAGGTGGCAAAGCGGGTCATGCCGGTCATGCGACACGCGCTGCGGTCTGAGTAGTTGAGATACCACAGGTTGGTGATGTACACGCCGGTATCCAGCCTCCGCAGGACCTCAC
Source organism: uncultured Binatia bacterium (SeqCode) (assembly GCA_965200965.1). GTDB lineage: Bacteria > Desulfobacterota > Binatia > Bin18 > Bin18 > JAAXHF01. The sequence continues at coordinate 2,404,298 of OZ241744.1, read as the reverse complement.
GTTCCGGGAGGGTGCCGGCGGCCAGGTCCAGGGACGCCGGCATTTCCCAGTCCGAGGCCCCGTTGCCTGGCACGCCGTACTCTTGGGCCGAACGGGGCGAGACCAGGCACTCGCCAAGGGCACCGGCCCGGATCAGCGTCACTTGATCGGGTTTGAGAAAGCCGGCGGCCTGAAAATTGGCCGCTACCCCCGCGGCGGTGTTTTCCCGGAGCGTAACCTGGGGGCTGAGCCTCAAGCCCTCCTCAGCCATTTTGAGCAGGCTGGTGTGCTTGGTGCGGTGGTCTTTGAGGCCAAAACCAGACCACGACAGCAGGGCGATAATCTCAGCCAGGGCAGTCGGAGCCAGATAGACCCGGTACTCGCCCGGCTCAATTGTCCGCGCCGGCCTGGACAGGCCGGCCAGCTGCGCCTTGGCCGCGGCCATCTTGTGGCTGAACCCGGTCTGGTCCCACACACAACCGGCGTAGCGGCTCTTGACCGCTTTGTCGGCCTCAACATACAGGCTCCAGTCCAGGTTACAGGGATAGGTTGAAAACCAGTTGCGCTGCCCAAGCGAGTTGGCAAACCCGCGGTAGATGCCGCCGGCGGCATACAGGCCGACCAGGTCGTGCCCGCGGCCGGCCTCGATGACCGCGGAGACAATCGCCCCGCTGTCTTCGGGCAGGTGGTTCTCGCCCAGGCGTTCACTGGACTGCACCTCGGTGGCGTACAGGAGATGCGGGTCTTCGGGCAGATAGGGCAACTGCTCGCGCAGGTGTGCAATACAACTGGCCAGCCGGGGGCGGTCACGGGCCAGGTCGCCGGACAGCGTGAGCTCGCCCGAGGCATGACGCCGGCCCTCGATCAGTTCGCACGCCAGCGTGCGCTGGCTCACGCTGCCGGCTTGGCGGATGGCGTTATGGTTGAGGCGGACAAAGTCCGAGTCCTCAGCCGCGAAGCTACAGGTGTAAATTTCGGTCCCGCTGAGCAGCGAGCCGAGAGTGTCGGCGATTTCGGCAAAATACTCCTGCATCACGAAGCACCCCCACAGACTTCGACATCGACGAACAGGCACGGCGGTGTGGCGTGGCCAACGCGGATGATCTGGTTTGGCTCGCCCTTGCCGCAGTACGGCGTACCCGGGACCTGGAGCTGGTCGCCGACCATTTTCACGCTAATTTTTCACCATATACGGTCAATCTTGCGATTGCTTTTCCGCTTTAACAAGAAAAGTCCCACTCCATCAAAAGACGGGGCGGGGCTTCTTTTCCTTTTCCCTGCGAGCTAGCCAATTGATCTCTTGATCAGATCGAGCAAGAGGCTTTTGAGGATATCAAAGGGAATTAGTTCGAGCCGCTGCCCCACCTTTCTCTTCGCCTCGGTCCATCTCGATTCGTCTCTCGCCGCATCCAGGAATTCGTGGCCTTCCCATGTAAGACGAAAGGACGATCCACCCATCGCACGGTAATTACAATGAACGATCCCTCCCTCCTCCATGAGGCACAGATGGTAATCGACCTCCTCATCCGTAGGATGAGGGCCCTCAAATCCGTAAGCCGTGCCATGATCCTCCAGGTTCAGCAGAATCTTCCTGACGAGTTCCATATCCCTCTTCATACCCGATCCCCCCACAGCTTCGTGCGCAAACCGAACACCTCAAACAGCTTCTTCACCCTGCTATCCATACGATCGAGAGTGTATACATTGGGAAGCCCGCAGTCCTCATATAGCTTGACGATATCAAACAGGGCGACCTTCTCCGCTTTGGGGTTCAGGTCCGCACTTTCTCTTACGGGGTTACGGGTTTCTGCCAATACACTCAATCTCACGATTGGACGGGGCTAGCGTCTGAGACGGACGAACACGCCATAGTCATTTGCGCTTTTATCAATCGCGTCCGTATACGGCATGCCAACCTCCTCGGCGCATTCAGCGGCATCAAAAACAGTAAGATAAACAGATAGCGGTCGGAAAGCTCAACCACGAAGTCCACGGCCTTCATGCAGTGGCTCAGCTTATGGCTGGCATCGTCAAACTTTCGCGCGGCAACTGCGTTGCTGATGGTAAGTTGCAGCTTCCCTTCCGTGAGAACCGTCATCCTGTGGCACCTTTCAGGCTGCGCTCAATTTCCCGGTCGTACAGGTCGGTGAACGCTTCTGCAATCGTGTTCGGGTGGATGTCAAGATAGCTGTCCGTTGTGTTGCAGGCTATGTCGCCCGTTTCTTCCCGGTAGAGCGCATGAAAAGCCACCTTGGCGCTGTCCTTTTTTTGGAGGTCAAGCTCCTCAAGGACGACGTAATCGTGAGTCGCCAGAAATATCTGCACCCCGGCACGTTGCAACTCCAGTACAACATCTATCACAGGTCCAATCAGCTTTGGATTCAGGTTGGTCTCCGGCTCATCCCAGAACAGAACGGAGCCCTTCGGCAAGGTGCCGTTCTGTATCAACAGCCACAACAGCCCGAGCTTACGCATTCCCTCGGCGAGCAGGGTGAACTCAAAATTGCCCCGTTTGTTGCGCAGGAAAAATTCCTCATTCCTGTGTGTGACCTTGCCCTCAAGAGCCTTTTCCAGTTTGGCGAGCAAACGCTTCCGCAGCGTGCCCGCAGGACCGCGCGGCGGCGGACGATAGGCCCGGTGCAGAATATCTGCGTAGACCTCTTCAAAGTGGATTGCGCGCTCCGCATACAGCGACAAGAACCCGGGTCCATGGGCAAGCATCTCTTTCACCGGGATATAGGCGCATTCTATTGGCGGAGCTGCTGCCCACGGCCCGCTCGTGATGGTTGCCCGCTCTGGCGTTTTTGTGTGGTTCGAGAACGCAGCCTTCAGGCGCAGTGCGCCCTTCATGCTCAGTTCGCTGCGATAGACCTGTATGGTTCCTTTGTTGCTGACCTTTTGCCGTTTGACCAAGCGTCCTATGGCGCGCCCTGATGGAAGGAATACCCTAACCAGCTTCTCAGCAAACGATTGGCCTGTTCTGGTACTGTCGCACGCGGCGTAGCACACCTTCATGAGGTGGGTTTTGCCCGTGCCGTTTGCGCCCACCAGCACATTGACGCCGGGCGAAAGGTCCAATTCCAGGCGTGAGAACGCGGTAAAATGTTCCAGTTCTATTCTTTTCAGCCCCATAGTCGCCCTTCGCTCGCTTGGGTCTTTCTGGCGTTACCTTGGCGAAACGATTTCGTCAAACGCTTCCGCTCCCTCAGGCAATCCCGTCACCGCCCCCCGCACCTCGCACTGGCCCGTCACCACATCGGCAATCAGCCGGCCACACCCCCAAAGACTTCGACATCGCCGAACAGACACGGCGGTGTGGCGTGGCCGACACGGATGGTCTGGTTTGGCTCGCCCTTGCCGCAGTACGGCGTACCCAGGACCTGGAGCTGGTCGCCGACCATGGTGAGGTTGCGCCAGAAGGTTGCCGACACCCCCCGGTAGTTCGGGTTTTTGACCACGCTGGTCAGCCGCCCGTTTTCAATCAGCCGGCCCCACTCGCAGCCAAACTGAAACTTGTTGCGCGAGTCGTCTATGGACCACGAGGTGTTGGTCTGCATGTAGATGCCGCGTTCGACCGCGGCGACCATCTCGGCAAAGCTGGACTCGCCCGGCTCAAGGTTCAGGTTGGCCATGCGGTCTATGGGGGGCCGGTTCCAGCTCTGGGCGCGGGAGGTGGCCACGCCGGGCAGGCCGCTGCGCGCCTGCGAGCTCAGCCCGCCAAGGCCGCGTTGCAGAATGCCGTGCCGAATCAGGCAGGCACGCCGGGCCGGCTGGCCGTCATCGTCAAAGCCGTAGCTGGCAAACTCTTCGGGCCGGGTGGGGTCAAAGGTGACTGTGAGCAGGTCCGAGCCGTAGCGGTAGCTGCCGAACATGTCCGGGGTGACAAAGCTGGTCCCGGCATAGTTGCGTTCGTCGCCCAGAATGCGGTCCAATTCCAGGGGATGGCCGATGGATTCGTGGATCTGGAGCATCATCTGATCGGGGGCGAGCAGGACATCCATCCTGTCCTGTGGACAGTTGGGGGCGGCCAGCAGTTGCAGGGCCTCGTCGGCAATCCGGGGGGCGGCAGCCTGGAATCCGGTCTGGTCCAGGACTTCGAGGCCGCCCTGGCGGCAGAAGCCGTGGCCGCCAAAGGTCCGAATCTGGGTGTCTGAGCCGGCATTGGCGGTGGCGCTCAGCATCGGAACGACAGAGCGCAGGCACTGTCGGGTCTGTCCGCCTTCGGCCAGATAGAGCGTCTGGTGCTCTGCGTAGAACAGGCTGGCCTCCCAATCGACAATGCGCGCATCGGTTTTGAGTTGCTCGCAGACGCGCCGCACGAGGTCAATTTTCTCGCCCAGCGGCACCGAGTCCCAGGGCCGCGCAACCGGTGTCGCATAGCTGCCGCCCGGACTGGCCAACCGGAGCCGGGAAAAATCAAGTACGCTGTGGTCGGCGCTGCGCCAGGCCCAGGCCCGGGCCTGCTCTGCCGCCCGACGCAGCCCGGCCTGGCTGAGGTCGCCGGTCGCGGCATAGCCGAGTCCGCCGCGGTCAATGACCGTTATCATGGCCCCGCGGTCTTCCGCGCTGGTCACGGGCTGGACGATATCCTGGCGGACAGCGATATGTTGCGAACGCTCCTCAACCAGGCGCAGGGAGCAGAAATCGGCCGGTGGCGCAACGCGCCGGAAACGCTCGTGAAGAGACGTGTCATCCATGCTGTGCCTCCAAGGATTGCGGCCCCAACGGCCGCGGGTGGTGGTGCAGACCGAAACCGCGGACGCCTGTCAGGGCCGCCCGCCCTGGACCGGCCAGTCTGACCCGTTCAGGCCCATGTCCCAGAACACATCCAACAGGGCCGCCCCTTGCGGCTGAACGGCGCGTAGCAGGTGAGCGCGGAAGTCCATAGGGGTCAGTCCCCCTCTCGAACCAGGTCGTTCGTGCGAATCGGTCGGCTTGTCAACTCAGGCTCCGAATCAGGGCAACTCAGGTAACTGTTTACTCCCGCGTTCGGCTTCGGGGAACAGCTCACGATATTCTGTCAGCAACCCGGCTTTTTTCTCGGCGGTGATTTTCTCGCCAGCCATGCAGGCAATCAGTTTCGTCGCCAAGGGGCGCTTTTTGGTAATGATCTTGCCGTCTACCCCGCCTGTCCAAAGGACATTTTGCCACACGTTCAGGTTTTCCTCGGTAATGGCCCAAGGCAGAGCATTCAGCCGTTCGCACGCTTTCTCGTCTCCCATGTTGCTGGGTGAACCTGTCAGACGAAGGAACGCCCGCACCAGGCACTCCTGGCCCACCGGCTTGCCCAGCACATTGGTTTTGCGTATTTCACGGCGTTTTTCATCGCCCGTCTCTTCTTTATCGCTGAGTGCGTCCGCGAAGACCTCAATTTCTTGCAGCAAGAGCTCCCACACTTCGCGTACCTTGTCACGGTACAGTTGTCTTTTGGCGGTGTCGGGCAATTGGATTGTATCCGGTTCTCCGGTTGGAAACGCCTTGGTGAGAATCTCCTTGTTACAGTTGTAGACAATGGAGAGGGTGGTGAACTCCGGGTCTTTCGGGGTCAAGGTGTTGCTGGTGTATTTGGCAAGACGCCCGCCGATGAGGTCGTTCACGATTTCGCGGGCCAACACGGCGATGATATCATCATCGTCGGTGACGAAGTTTTGTCCGGTGGTGGTTGGTCTGGCGTAGCGGTTGACCCGCGTAAAAATTTTGCGCGCTTTCGCCACGACGTATGGGACCAAAATAACGGTGACATCTTCCTGTGCGAGTTGAGTACAGGGCATGACATTGGGAATGTCTTTCAGCTTTTCGTCGCGGCCAGTTATGGCAAACTCTATCGCCTTCAGGCGATGTTGGCCGTCCAGCGGCACGAGAAGTTCCCCATCTCCAAAGGTCAAAAACCCCATGTTGGTTGCCGCCTTGCGATACAAGCCAGGCAAGCCTTTCGTGGCAATTTCGGCCAATGGTTCGAATGTCACGTCATCGCCGAAGTTCATCGCTGCAACGATAATCGCGCCGAAGAACCGCGATTCATCATTGGCCAAATATGGCGCAATTTGTTTTTTAACCCGGGTGTAATTGATGTCTCGTTGATATCGCTCTTCAACAGACATATCTTTCCATTCCTCTAGCTCCTTGGGAATTTTGACCATTTCCACCAATTTTTGAGCTTTCATCGACAAGATGAAATATTCGGTGTCGCCCAATTGCGATTTCATTGCCGGAACAGTTGTAGGCATTTGCTCCTCCTCATGGATTGTGTTGCACGTTTGCTTCTGGTCTCCAGAGCCTGATTAACCTCTGCTCGAAGCGGTCAATTTTGCTCGGTGTGACAGACATGTAGCAAACGTCCAAATGTTCACCAAAAGCCTGAATCCATAGATTCAGCGTTCTGTTGTGTGATCCACGCCAGTGCTGGAGCAGCCGCTTTCTTATTGGTTGCTCAGCAGCCTTGCCAACGTAGATACATTTCTCGTTCTCTCGACACCAAAAAGCGTAAACCCCAGATATTGATCTCGGTATTTCACTAATGTTGGTGTGTGTCCACTTAATTTTCTTGTCTTGTCTTTTCATGTTGCTGACCGGAGAAAGACCAGACATGAGTAGCACGAGTGATCAGTTCTTCTTGCCTCTTGTCAATTTCGTTCGGGGACCACTGGTCACGTTTGCCAATTTCTTGAGTAAGCAGAATTGCACTCCGTTTGTAACCCTGTCTTTTTCGGGAAAAATTCCGATTTTCAGCATCACCGGGTTTGTTGTCAGATCGTCCGAGCAAGGTCAGATTGCCGATACGGTGAATCCAGTCCCCCGGGTTTGTTCCCTCAAAGTTATCCCATTCTTGCCAGTGCCGCTCAGATTTTGGGAGGATATGTTCAACGGTACAGTGGTACTCGTTGATAACATCGCTGTCGGATTGGAGAACATGGTTGAGGCCGAGCAAGAACCGTTTGATTTTTTTTGTGTCGCGCATTTCCTGTTTCTTCATCCTTTCAGTAAATTTTGTGTCGTCCAAAATGGTGTAGGCAGCATCGCAATCTCTCAGAAATTCGTCAAAGCGAATATCGTATACTGACGTTGAGGACACGACTTTTTCGGCGAAGTCTGAAAATTCTCTCTCGAAGTGAGATGGCTCAAATTTGGGTGCCACAAAAGCGGTCCGCATTACGAAGGAAGTAAAATCCTTCAGCTTTCCGTGGACAAAATTCGCCAGCCTTTTCTTTTTCCTGCCATCTGATTCCTTCTCGTACTGCCACAGCAGCGCAAATACTACTGGCTGTGTAACTTTATAGGTCGCCAGTTCTCTTAGAAAGAGAGATAGATTCCGACGTGAATTTCCCTTTCCAGAATCCTTTAGGAATCTCCCGATGAAAGACTCGCCACGGCTGGGCGTTGCTACGACTCGAAACAGTTCTACCTGTTCCTTGCGCGAAAAGTCGGAGACGAGATCATAAATATAGTCTGCCGGCCTTTTCACGGTTGGACCGCGTTCAGTGGTGGAACGAATTTTATCCCGGCTTTCTCTGTAAAAACGATTTTTCGGTAAAAAGCCATACCGGCATTGAAAGTAGCACCGCGCGTAATCGCTGAACTTCATATCTTCTCTCAGTTGGCTACGCACGCTTTCAAGATTATCGTGCATGGTGTCACGCCTGGGTTTTTCCCTTTCAGCATTGAAGTACGAATACAGATAGTTTCGGATAAGGTCCAGATCGTCCAGCTGTTTGCCGCGGGAGTTTATCGTTTCGTAAACCGAATTTGGGTCAATGTCGGGAGGGATGTAAAGACAGGCTACTTCTATCCTCTGGAGGAGAAAGTCAAAAAAACTGACCCGTTTTTCTTGCCTCATACCCGAAATGAAGTTTTCAATTTCTCTCCATGCAGAGGTAAGTTTTCCGTTGGTTCCGATGCTATGCCCCCGAATCATCAGGTTGTAGCGGGTTTTGTCATCACGCGGAGGCGTAAGGCGGGGACTTAGCTTATCGGCCTCGTTTAATGTCGCGGTGCTGTTTACGCCTATGTTGAAGAGGACGCGAAGAGCGTGGTGCTCACGGTGCGAATCATTCGCTTCTCTGAACGAACGACAGAAGCAGGCACAAAGAAGGGAATATGTGACCATGCGTTGTTGTCCATCGTTAATTTCCCATGTGTCTGGCCCCTTTTCGACAAGCATGATTGCACCCAGGAAATAACATTGCCGCTCCTCGGTTACGGCTTCGTCAATATCCCGGAGCAGTTCAGAAACATGCTCTTTTGTCCAATCATAGCGGCGCTGATGCCACGGGACGGCAAACGTCCCTGTGTGAAACAACTCAGAAAAGATACGAGATTGAGAGCAGATAACCGGCTGAGTATGGGCTGTCGTCGTCACTCCCCTATCCCCTCCTCTGCCTGTGGTGAGAGTGCGAGGCGTCCTTGTTCTCGAATGCGATCATGTCGCCAGATGTCCTCGATGACTTCGAGTTCTGCTGGCGAGATAAGGGATTCCTGACAGTGCCGTTCGAGGCCGTGCAGGCGGTCCAAAATCTTTTCCCGGATATCCAGCCTGAACGGCCCGAAGACCCGGCTGCCGTCTTCGCGCAGCTTGGTGCTTCCATCCCGGCGGACCGGCAGGCGGTTGCGGGTATTTTCGCGGAGGGCGATCAGCCAGTCACGGAAGTCGGCGAGGGCTTCCAACTTGTCTTCCTCTTCATGGCCAGCGGCGATCACGCCGCGGAGACTTTTGTCCTTGGGTACGACCGTACAGGTCCAGCAGCCGAAGCGGGGCGATGTTGTCCCGCAGGACGGCGCATCCGCTTTGGTCAGGACTAAGGGGCACTCACCGCCCCCGGCATTCCGGTACAGGCCAATCAGGTCGCGGTGCGAACCGCCCCACGGGGGCTGGCGTTGCAGCAAGATCGTCCAGACATCATTGTCGTCCAAATCCGCCAGCGGGGCAAAGATACGACACCCCGTGATCGTCTGATGGGGATTCATCGCGTCCGCTTTCACCCCATGTTTTCTCATCGTGCGCCGCCGGTTCTGTGATTCGCTTCTGCGCGTCCCGATCAGCAAGACTGCGCGTGTGTGTGAACGGATGAGCTTTTCCAGAAAGGCGTTCGTAGGGTGGATTTTCATCCGGTCGGTACACCACCGGAAGTTGCGGGTGGGGGGAATATAGCCCCGCCCGATCACGTTCACCCAGAAGGTCTGGTCAATACAGGGCTCCGTGATGGTGACGGTGATCGGAAGAGTGGCACACTGTGCCGCCGAGCGTATGACCGCGAGGCTTTTTTTCAGATGATCGATGACCAGGGGCGATTCCACCAGGGTGTCGTTGGACACCACATGAATCGTCCGTCGCCGCGCGGCAGGCGGGAACGAGGTCAGCACTTCCCAGCTCAGATGCAACAGCAGGGTCGAATCTTTGCCCCCCGAATAGGCCACAATCCACGGGTCGGCATGCTGTTTCGCGTAGTGGACGCGCATGGTCTCGCGTATCGTTGCCAACCGCGCGCCAAGGGTACCGATATCGGTCATCTGCGTTGCCCTCCTGGTCGAATCAAAACAGCATCTGTCGCATGGGGTGCGCCCTAGTGGCCGAGCGGAAACCCGTACAGCGTGCCGACATTCTCGTAGACCAGTTTGCGGCGGAGGTCTTCCGGCAGGTGGCCGAGCTGCTTGTGCAAGAAGTCCTGTGAGTCCGGCCACACGCCGTCCGGGTGGGGAAAGTCCGAGCCCCACATGACGTTGTTGACGCCGACCTTCTCAATCTGGTCAATGCCGGTCTGGTCCTGCTGGAAGGTGGCGTACATCTGGCGGTACCAGTACTCGCTGGGTTTCATTTTCAGTTCCAGGTCTCTGAACTGGTCTTCCCACTCGTAATCCATGCGTTCAAGCACATAGGGAATCCAGCCAATGCCGGCCTCGCCAATCACGATCCTCAGATTCGGATAGCGTTCCAGGGCACCGCCGTAAATGATCGCGCCCATACAGCCGGCCATCGAGATCTGAAACTCGGTCAGAATCGTGGCCAGCCACATCCGCCGCGAGCGGTGGTCTTGCAGCCATTTCATATCGACTTTGGGACCGATGGTATGCAGGTGGATCGGCAGGCCGGTTTCGTGGGCCGCCTGCCACACCGGCTCCCAGTCCAGATGCCACAGCGGCTTCATATTGTGCTGGGCCGCCAGCTCCGCGCCCTTGAGGCCCAGTTTGGCGCAGCGCCGGATCTCGTCGGCCGTGCGGTCCTCGGTCGAGGTGGGCAGGCTCGCCACACACGCAAACCGGCTGGGGCTGGCCTTGCTGAAATCCGCCGCAAAATCGTTGTAGATCGTCACCACCACATCGCTGACCTCGGGGTCGTTGATGCGGCTGGCCGCGCCCAGCACCCCATACAGGACCTCGCCGACCACGCCGTCGCGCTCCTGGTCTTTGAGCCGCAACTCAGGAATGGCGGGCCGCATGACGCCCCGGCTCTGATCTTCGTACAGCCCGGTCTCGGCCATGCGGTCGGCCCGGTAGATTTGGCCCGGAATGTACTGGCGTCCGGCCGAGCCCATACCGCCGACCAGTCCCAGAGTTGTTCCCTGGTGGGACACCCAGGTTTTGCCCTCGGGTCGGTCTGCGACCTTGGGCATTTTGTCTCTCAGGCTGGCCGGAGCGTTGTCGGTAAACAGGCCGGCCGGCAAGCACGGCAGATCAATGTGACCGTCGGCAGAAATCACGGGATGGGTAAACATGGTCTTTGCCTCCCTTTGCGTCGTCCTGCTCTCTCTTAGCAGAAACCACCCCCTCCGGCAAAAGTGGCTGACGCGCTTACAGCTTGACATTGCGGGCGGTCGGGCTTTGAATGCCCCCATGCGCCGGTCCCTCCTCTGGTCCACTGTGGCACTCCTCCTTCTTGTGCCTGCTCCGCTGTGGGCGGTGGAGGCCGCCCCGGCCCTGACCGACCGGGAGATCGTAGAGCGGCTGACGCGGCTCGAAGCCGGGCAGGAGGGGTTGCGGGACGCGGTGCAGCACTTGCGTGAGGACCTGAGCCAGTTGCGGGCGGACCTGGGCCAACTGCGGGCGGAGATGAGCCAGTTGCGGGCGGACCTGACCGCCCAAACCCGGCAGTTGCGTGAGGACCTGACCGCGCAGTTTGCCCGCCAATTCCAGTTGACCCTGGCGTTGCTGGGGGCCTTTGCGGCGCTGGTGGCGGCGATTATCGGCTTTGCGCTGTGGGACCGGCGGACGATGCTGCGCCCGTTTGAGCAGACGGTCCAGAGCCTGCAAGCAGAGATCGGCGGCAACCGGGGCCGGCTCGCTGCCCTGCTGGCCGCCTTGCGGGCCTTGGGGCGGCGGGACCCGGAAGTGGCTGGCGTGCTGCGTGAATTTCACCTGCTGTAAGCGGCGGTCGTCCGGCGCGTGGTCCTGCCTGCGGGGGGCGGGCTGTGGCTTGACATTGCGGGCGGTTGGGCTTTGAATGCCCTCATGCGCCGGTCCCTGCTCTGGTCCATTGTGGCATTCCTCCTTGTGCCTGCTCCGCTGTGGGCGGTGGAGGCCGCCCCGGCCCTGACCGACCGGGAGATCGTAGAGCGGCTGACGCGGCTTGAAGCCGGGCAGGAGGGGTTGCGGGACGCGGTGCAGCACTTGCGTGAGGACCTGGGCCAACTGCGGGTGGAGATGAGCCAGTTGCGGGTGGAGATGAGCCAGTTGCGGGTGGACATGGCCGCGCAGTTCGCCCGCCAATTCCAGTTGACCCTGGCACTGCTGGGGGCCTTTGCGGCGCTGGTGGCGGCGATTATCGGCTTTGCGCTGTGGGACCGGCGGACGATGCTGCGTCCGTTTGAGCAGACGGTCCAGAGCCTGCAGGCAGCGATCGGCGGCAACCGGGGCCGGCTCGCTGCCCTGCTGGCCGCCTTGCGGGCCTTAGGGTGGCGGGACCCGGAAGTGGCTGGCGTGCTGCGTGAATTTCACCTGCTGTAAGCGGCGGTCGTCCGGCGCGTGGTCCTGCCTGCGGGGGGCGGGCTGTGGCTTGACATTGCGGGCGGTTGGGCTTTGAATGCCCTCATGCGCCGGTCCCTGCTCTGGTCCATTGTGGCATTCCTCCTTGTGCCTGCTCCGCTGTGGGCGGTGGAGGCCGCCCCGGCCCTGACCGACCGGGAGATCGTAGAGCGGCTGACGCGGCTTGAAGCCGGGCAGGAGGGGTTGCGGGACGCGGTGCAGCACTTGCGTGAGGACCTGGGCCAACTGCGGGTGGAGATGAGCCAGTTGCGGGTGGAGATGAGCCAGTTGCGGGTGGACATGGCCGCGCAGTTCGCCCGCCAATTCCAGTTGACCCTGGCACTGCTGGGGGCCTTTGCGGCGCTGGTGGCGGCGATTATCGGCTTTGCGCTGTGGGACCGGCGGACGATGCTGCGTCCGTTTGAGCAGACGGTCCAGAGCCTGCAGGCAGCGATCGGCGGCAACCGGGGCCGGCTCGATGCCCTGCTGGCCGCCTTGCGGGCCTTAGGGTGGCGGGACCCGGAAGTGGCTGGCGTGCTGCGTGAATTTCACCTGCTGTAAGCGGCGGTCGTCCGGCGCGTGGTCCTGCCTGCGGGGGGCGGGCTGTGGCTTGACATTGCGGGCGGGCGGGCTTTGAATGCCCCCATGCGCCGGTCCCTGCTCTGGTCCATCGTGGCACTCCTCCTTATGCCTGCTCCGCTGTGGGCGGTGGAGGCCGCCCCGGCCCTGACCGACCGGGAGATCGTAGAGCGGCTGACGCGGCTCGAAGCCGGGCAGGAGGGGTTGCGGGATGCGGTGCAGCACTTGCGTGAGGACCTGGGCCAGTTGCGTGAGGACTTGGCCGCGCAGTTTGCCCGCCAATTCCAGCTGACCCTGGCGTTGCTGGGGGCCTTTGCGGCGCTGGTGGCGGCGATTATCGGCTTTGCGCTGTGGGACCGGCGGACGATGCTGCGCCCGTTTGAGCAGACGGTCCAGAGCCTGCAGGCAGCGATCGGCGGCAACCGGGGCCGGCTCGATGCCCTGCTGGCCGCCTTGCGGGCCTTAGGGCGGCGGGACCCGGAAGTGGCTGGCGTGCTGCGTGAATTTCACCTGCTGTAAGCGACCGGGCCGGGTCTGGGGGCAGCGGAGTTGACAGGCCAGAAACAGAGCCTCTAAGATGCCCGGATTCCTTGTGTGTGACAAAGGCGTGAACGTGCCGCCTTCCTCTCGCTCTGATGACACGTCCACGCCTCAAGGCAGAGGTGTGTATGAAAGACGAACGCCGTCGCGTCGTAATTACTGGGTTGGGTCTGGTCACGCCGCTCGGTACGGGGGTTGAGAAAAACTGGACCGGGCTGCTCGAAGGCCGCTCTGGTATCGGCCCGATCACCCGCTTCGACGTATCGGACTTTCCGACCCGGATTGGTGGCGAGGTCACGGATTTTGTGCCTGAGGAGTTTATCGAGAAACGCGAAATCAAAAAGATGGACCCCTTCATCCAGTACGCCTACGCCTCGGCCCAAATGGCAATGGACGAGGCCGGCCTGCCGATCACACCGGACAATGAAGACCGGGTGGGGGTGATCGTTGGTGTCGGCATTGGCGGCCTGACCAGCATTGAAACCTACCATAAAGTTTTCCTCGACACCGGCCTCAAAAAGGTCTCACCGTTTTTTATTCCCAAGCTGATCGCCAACCTGGCCCCCGGTCAGATTGCCATTCACTATGGTGCCAAGGGCGTCAACTACACCCCGACAAGCGCCTGCTCCTCCGGGTCGCACGCCATTGGCGAGGCGTTTCGACTGATTCGCCTCGGTGAACAACAGGCGGTCATCGCCGGCGGTGCAGAAGCCGCCCTCACCCCCCTGGGACTAGGCGGCTTTATCGCCATGAAGGCGGTCTCAACCCACAACGACGAGCCCCACAGAGCCAGCCGCCCGTTTGACAGGCGTCGGGACGGTTTTGTCATGGCCGAAGGTGCCGGCATGGTGGTGATGGAAGAGCTGGAATCGGCGCATCGCCGCGGGGCGAAAATCTACGCCGAGGTGGTCGGCTATGGCGCGAACTGTGACGCCCACCACATGACCGCCCCCTCGCCCGAGGGAGAAGGCGCGGTCCGTTGTATGCAGCAGGCCCTGCGCAGCGGGAATATCCATCCGACCGAGATTGACTACATCAACGCCCACGGCACCTCGACCCCCTACAACGACGCCACCGAGACCCAGGCCATCAAACGGGTGTTTGGCGAATATGCCGGACGGCTGGCGATCAGTTCAACCAAATCCATGACCGGTCATCTGCTCGGTGCCGCCGGCGGGGTCGAAGCGGTCTACGCCGCTCTGATCCTTGACCGTGACACCCTGCCGCCGACCATCAACTATGAAGAACCTGATCCAGACTGCGACCTCGATTACGTCCCCAACACGCCGAGAAAAGCGCCGGTTCGGGCGGTGCTGTCAAACTCATTTGGCTTTGGCGGCACCAATGCGACCATCGCGTTTCGCAAATGGACGGAGTAAGACGGGGGGCAGAAAGGAATGAACGTTTCATCAGATCGAGAGGACGGCGACATGTTCACGCCTCAGAGAGAAAGGGATTGCGCATGGGCGCTCGCATCATCGGTACCGGCTCCTCCGTCCCCAGGACCTGTCTGAGCAATGCCGACCTGGAAAAACGTGTTGACACCAGCCATGACTGGATTGTCAGCCGGACCGGCATCCACCAGCGGTATGTGATGACCGAGGGCGAGGATGTCCTCGACCTGATGTACCAGGCCAGTTGCCAGGCCCTGGACGCCTCGGGTGTGGCGGCCGAGCGGCTCCAGGCGATTGTGGTGGCCACCGTCTCCGGCAACTACGCCTTCCCCTCCACCGCCTGCCTGCTCCAGGCCCGCCTCGGGCTCGACAATATCCCGGCCTTTGACGTGAACGCGGCGTGCGCCGGCTTTGTGTACGGCATGTCTGTCGCCCACAGCTATATCAAGAGCGGTGACTACGACCGTCTGCTGCTGGTCGGGGCTGATACCCTCAGCACGATGGTCAACTGGGAAGACCGCTCGACCTGTGTCCTGTTTGGCGACGGGGCCGGGGCGGTTGTCCTGGATACCCAGAATGCCCGGTCCGACAAACGCGGTCTGCTCAGCACCGTAGTGGAATCGAGCGGGACGCTGTGGAAGCTGCTGCATGTGCGCGCCGACCATAGACAGACGGTCGATCAAGCAGGCTCGCGCCCCAAAGAGTGGGGTATTCAGATGAAGGGGCCTGAGTTGTTCAAGGTCGCCGTCCGGGCCCTGTCCGAGGTCACCCGCAAAGCCCTGGACAAGGCCGGCCTGTCGCCCGCTGACGTGAGCCTGATGATTCCCCATCAGGCCAACCTGCGCATCATCCGGGCGGTGGCCGACCGTCTTCAGATTGCGATGGACCGGGTGTACTGCAACATCCAGAACTACGGCAATACCTCCGCCGCCTCTATCCCGATTGCGCTTGATGAGGCCGTCCGGGCCGGCCGGGTGCGGCCCAACGATATTCTTGCCCTGTGCGGCTGCGGCGGGGGGCTGACCTGGGGGACTTCAATCCTTCGCTGGTAGGTGGCCGGCCGCGGCCTATGCTGGCCCCGAGCTGCTATGGGCAAAGCCTGGCTCTGCATCCTGCTCGTGAGTGTCTGGACAGGCGGGGCGCACGCCGCGCGGTCCCACAGCGAACTGAGGCTGCACACCATGCGCTTCTCGGTGCAGGGCGGACAGCGCATCCTTGCCCTGCGGTTCTCTCATCCGCCCGATGCCGTGAAACCTTTTGCCCTGTCGTCACCGCTGCGGCTGGTGGTTGATGTCAGGGGAGCGGTCAAGTCGCGTCGAGCGGCCACCTATGGCGTAGAGGACAGGCTGGTGCGGCAGGTCCGGGTTGGCTCCCACCCGGGCTACACCCGCTTTGTCCTCGATTTGACCGGAACAGACATGCCGCCTTTTGTGGTCAAACAACAGGAGGGTCTGGTCACGGCCGCGCTCGGCGAAGTGGGGCGAGAGCCGGGTGAGGACGTGGCTGGGGAGCAGGCCCGGGTGCTCTTTTCGAGGGGTGAACAGGTCATCGGCTCGGGAGGAAGGCGACACGTTCACCCCTCGCTGTCACCCGAGGCGCGCACCGCTGCTCCTTCGCCGCCGCCCTCTTTACCCCCGGAGGCCGAGGCGCATATCGAACGCGGACAACGCTTCTACGACCAAGGCCAGCTGAATGAAGCGATTGTCGAGTGGCAAAAGACGATTCGTGTCGCGCCCACCGCGGCCAAAGCCCACCACCTGATCGGCGTGGCGTGGCGAGACCGTGGCGAGCAGACCAAAGCGATTGCGGCCTTCCGGGAAGCGCTGCGGCTGGAGCCGGATAATGCGACGGCCCAGGTGCAGCTTGCCAGGGTGCTCGAGGCGACCGGAGACGCGCCCGGTGCCCTCGCAGCCTATCGCGCAGCGCTCCAGCTCGTGCCGTCCGCCCCCTATGTGCATAACCGCTTAGGCCACCTGCTGGCCGCCAAAGGCGACTGGTCGGGAGCGGCCCAGGCGTGGCAACAGACGGTACACCTGGCCCCCGACTATGCCTATGCCTATGTCCATTTGGGCGATGCGTTTGAGCGCCTCAACAAAAAAGACGAGGCCCTGAGCGCCTATGAGCGCGCCCTGTCAATGTGCAGCCGCTTTGCCGAGGTCCTGGAGAAGATGGGGAGAAAGGAGCAGGCGACAATTTTTTGTCCTGAAGTCCGCCGCAACCTGGCCCGGCTCCGAGGGGTGAACCTGTCATCCGATCGAGAGGAAGGCGACACATTCACCCCTTGGGGAAACTGATCCCTCTTCCGGCTAAAACCACAACTCATCCCAGAGCAGCCCGGCGACGACCGCCCGGTGCCGGGACCTCCGCGTATATGCCTCGGCCGCCCGCAGCGCTTCGGCCTCACGCAGGTGGTAGGACAGCACATCCCCCTTGCCGTCGGGCCGTTGGGGCGGCTCGCGCAGGACGACCAGCAGCTTTTCTTCAAGAATGGTCTTGGGCGGAGGCCCACGGCGGTCAAACAGAGGGTGTGTGGGCAAAGGCCGTGCCCGGCCGCCCGGTCGGGCCGTGCTGTAGCGCTTTTCCAGCAGCCAGAGCTGGGAGAAGCCGGGCGGAATACACTGCCGGGCCTCATCGTGAATCAGCTCCAGGCGGCTTCTGTCCAGGACCAGACTCCAGCAAGGGGTGAATGTGTCGCCTTCTGATGACAGGTTCACCCCTCGCCTCCATCTGCGCGTCATGTAGATGAAGACATGGCCGGCGTCGCCCTGGCCGGCGCGGGTGAACGGCGTGTGGGCCGGCAGGAGGTTTGACGGAAAATCCCGGTAGTACGGATCGTAGGCATGGGCCATGTGTTCCGTCCCGGCCGGCGCGGCTCAGGCGACGATCGCCGGCCTTCGCTTCCATGCCCCGGTCGCCTGCTCAAAGGCGTGGGCCAACTGCAACAGGCCCAGCTCGTCCTGATAGCGGCCGACGATCTGCACGCCGACCGGCAGCCCCTCGGGCGTAAATCCGGCCGGCACCGAGATGGCCGGCAGGCCGGTGACGCTGATGTAGTAGCACGACTTCATCCAGTCGAGGTAGGTGTCGAGCGCGGTGCCGTTGATCTCGGTCACATACTCCCGGTCCACCGCAAACGGCGGGACCTGAGACACCGGAGCGATCAGGAAGGCGTAGCGGTCCATGAACCCCCGCATGTGATGATACAGCTCGGTCCGCCGGCGTTCGGCCTGGCCAAGCTGGGGACCGCTCAGCTGCTGGCCCTGTTCAATATTCCAGGCCACCGCGTCTTTCATCCGGGCGCGATGCCCGGCCAGCAGTTCGCCCAAGGCCAGCTCAAAATACCACGCCCGCCAGACCCGGAAGATCTCGTCGGCATGACGGAAATCCGGCGTGGCCTCCTCGACAATACAGCCCAGCCCCTCAAAGACCGCCCGCTGGGACTCCAGGGCCGCGCTTACCCGCGGATCAAACGGCAGACCGCCCAGGGTCTGGCTCCAGGCGATACGCACGCCCCCAAAAGACCGCTCCAGGTCCTGCCTGAAAAGGCTGCCCGGTTCGTTGAGCGCCTGCGGTGCCCGGGGGTCGGGGCCGGCCAGGACGCTCAGCAACAGGGCTACATCCTGCACCGTGCGCGCCATCGGTCCCTCAACCGCCAGCGGAAACCAGGCCACCCGGTGCGGCCAGACCGGGACCCGCCCGGGTGAGGGACGCAGGCCGACCACATTGCAGAAACTGGCCGGATTGCGCAGCGAGCCGCCGAGGTCGCTGCCGTCGGCCAGCGACACCATGCCGCAGGCCAGGCCAACCGCGGCCCCGCCGCTGCTGCCGCCACAGGTTTTACTCAGGTCATACGGGTTGCGGGTGGCCCCGAACACCGGGTTACAGGTCTGCGAGCCGGCCCCGAACTCGGGCGTGTTGGTCTTGCCAAGGGTAATGGCCCCGGCCTGTCTCATGCGCTCCACGATGATTTCATCCTGCTCGGGCACAAAGTCGGCAAAAATGGGCGAGCCGAGGGTCGTCCGTATGCCTTTGGTCAGCACGAGGTCCTTATGGGCGACAGGCAGGCCGTGCAAAGGCCCGCGGGCGTCGGGCGCGGTTGCGTCAGCCCGCCGCGCCTGGTCAAGGGCCCGATCGGCCACCAGGGTGACAATCGCGTTCACCTGCGGGTTGATCCGCTCGATCTGCGCCAGATGGGCTTCGAGGACTTCCCGGCAGGACACCTCCCGGCGACGGAGACGGTCGGCCAGTTCGGTGGCGGGCAGAAAACACAGTTCGTGGCGAGACATACGCGCTTCCCCGTGGTGGGCTAGCCCCGGCCCACATACGGCATCCTGGTTGCCAGGACCGTCATGAACTGCACGTTGGCGTCCAGGGGCAGGCTGGCCATATACACGACCGCCCGCGAGACGTTCTCCACATCCATTGTCGGCTCTGCCGCCACCGTCCCGTTGGCCTGCGGCACGCCCTGCTTCATGCGGGCCGTCAGCGCCGTCTCGGCGTTGCCGATGTCAATCTGGCCGCAGGCAATGTCGTATGCGCGGCCGTCCAGAGCGGTCGATTTGGTCAGCCCGGTCATGGCGTGCTTGGTGGCGGTGTAGGGGGCCGAGTTGGGCCGCGGGACATGGGCCGAGATCGATCCGTTATTGATGATCCGTCCGCCTCGCGGGTCCTGGTTCTTCATGATCCTGAACGCCTCTTGGGTACACAGAAAGGTACCGGTCAGATTCACGTTGACCACGCTCTGCCACTGCTCATAGGACAGGTCTTCGAGGGGAATCGCCGGCGCACCGCTGCCGGCGTTGTTGAACAGCAGGTCGAGCCGTCCGAATTTTTCGCGCAGCTTGCCAAACAGGGCGCGCACCGCGGCCGGGTCGCCCACGTCGGTTGGCGCGATCAGGGTCCGTTCGTCCGACACTCCGGCTTCGCTGACCGTTTGCTCCAACAGCTCGGCCCGCCGGCCGGCCAGTGCGACCGCATAGCCTTCTCTCAACAGGGCCAGCGTCAGGTGTTTACCGATGCCTGTGCCGGCTCCCGTCACCAGTGCCACTTTCTGATATGGGGTCATGCTCTTCCCTCCTGTGAGGACGGGACACGACGGCGACCGGTCATGGGCGTGTCCCATCCTCTTTGCGTAACCAGCCGTCAATCACAAATGGGCCGAAGGGCAGCAGCCCGGCCAGCACCACGAGGCCGGCGGCTCTGCTGTCCCAGCCCAGCGCGCGCTTGACCCGCAGGGCCGCGACGCACAGGGCCATGAACAGCAGGCCATGCACCCAGCCGACGAGCGTCACCGCCAGCGGCATATCGCCAAGGTATTTGAGCGGCATGGCGATGCCGAGCAGGGCCACAAATGAGCTGCCTTCGGCCAGTCCGATGATCCGCAGGCGACTGAGGTGAACGTTGTGCATGGGGCTATTGTGGCTGCTTTCCGCGGTTTTGTCATGGCGTGTCGGTGCGTTTTTGCGCGCCGGGCGAGAATGCGCTACATCCGTCCTGAGCGGGTGAGCAGGGTAAGGTGGACGGCATGGAACAGCAGATCATCGCCACCTGGGTACAAATCGGCATCAACACGGTGGGCCTGAGTGGCATTTTTTGGGGTTTGTTCCAGATGCAGAAAGCCGGGCGGCGGCGGGACCGGGAAATTGACATGATGAGCCAGTCTGTCAAGCAGCAGGGCGAGGCGTTTGAGCGGCAGGGGGTGGTGTTGGGCCAGATGCTGGAGCGACAGGGCCAGACCCTGGGCCAGATATTGGAGCGGCAGAGCCAGATACTGGAGCGGCAGAGCCAGACCCTCGACCGCCACGGGCGCGCCTTGGAGGAGTTGTTACGCCGCGGTGCGTAAGGTCGGAGTGCTGGGGCAGAAAGGATGCCGCTATGACTAAGTTTGCAACCGTGTGCCAAAACCTCTGGAAAAAAATCAAGGCTCAGCCTTTTCAGAGTCTTCTTGTCGGTCTGCTTTTCTGTGTTGGTCTGGTGTTGGCCGGCCTTTTCGTGGCTGTTGCGTTTGATGTGTGCTCAGAGTCGATTTTCAGCCTTTTGGGAATAAGGGAAGCGGAAGGCGGTCCATCAAGGAAGTATCAGGCCCTGAGGTTTCTCGGCTTTGGCATGGGCGGGGTGCTGGTTGCCCTGCAAGCCCTGATGTCCTACCGGCGGGCCAAGGCGATGGAAGACGCCGTGTTGAACACCGAGCAGGGCCAGCGACAAGAGCGCCTGAAAAACGCCATTGAGCATCTGGGAAACGAAAAGGACTCTGTGCGTCTGGGCGGGGCCTATGAGCTTTTCCATCTGGCGCAAGACACCCCGGAGCTATGTCAGACCGTGCTTGAAATTCTCTGTGCCCACATCCGGCAGACGACGGGCGGGGACGAATACAGAAAAAAGCACGAGGTGGAACCTTCGGAAGAAGTCCAAAGTATGCTGACTTTGCTGTTTGTGCAGGAGCACGAGGTTTTCAAAAATTGCCATACCAATCTGCAAGGAAGTTGGCTGAATGGGGCTTCTCTCACTCTAGCGCGTTTAGCAAGGGCCGACTTAAGCCGGGCACGACTGCAAGGGGCTGTTCTTAGGGGCGCGCAGTTGCAAGGGGCTAATCTTTGGGGCGCGCGGTTACAAAGGGCTGTTCTTTTAGGCGCGCAGTTACAAAGGGCTGTTCTTTGGGGCGCGCAGTTGCAAGGGGCTGATCTTAGGGGTGCGCAGTTGCAAGGGGCTGATCTTAGGGGTGCGCAGTTACAAGGGGCTAATCTTTGGGGCGCGCGGTTACAAGGGGCTAATCTTTTGGACGCGCAGTTGCAAGGGGCTGATCTTTTGGGCGCGCAGTTGCAAGGGGCTGATCTTTGGGGCGCGCAGTTACAAGGGGCTAATCTTTTGGGCGCGCGGTTACAAGGGGCTAATCTTTTGGACGCGCAGTTACAAGGAGTTGTTCTTAGGGACGCACGGTTGCAAGGGGCTACGAGCGAATATCTGTCTGGGAAACCCTTTGAAGAAAGAATAAGAAACTGGATTGGTAAAGAAAGCGACCTCTCGAGGGTAACTTTTGCGGGCGGGCTGAGTCAAGAAGACATTGACTCCCTTGTCAAAGGCTTGTCCGGTAAACGAGCACAGGAGTTGCGAGAGCCATTGACGCCACACCTTGGCAAGCCGCCAAGTCACGAACCACCAGCCGGAGCCGAGACCGGAGCCTACACCGCGGAAGAGGCTGAACAATGGATCGCTGAATACAAGCAAGCCATGTCGGAGGTCCCGAAGGCGGAGGCCGATTGATACCTGCGGCTGCCCTGAGTCGCCCCGCCGGACTCAATAGCCTATAATCTGGCTCACCAGACACCATGAGGGGAGACGACCATGCTCTTCGATACCCTGATCGCTGCCCGCCAACTGACCGAGGCGGGGATGGATGAAACCCAGGCCGCGGCGGTCGTTGGCGTGCTGCGTAGTGCCGTCACCGAAGGTGTAGCGACCAAGACGGACATCGTGGAGTCGCAGGCTACGACGAAAGCGGACATCGGGGAGTTGCGCGACACGACAAAGGTCGACATTGCGGCGTTGCGGGCCGAGTTGAAGACCGGGATCGGGGAGTTGCGCGAGACGACGAAGGCCGACATTGCGGCGTTGCGGGCCGAGTTGAAGACCGGGATCGGGGAGTTGCGCGAGACGACGAAGGCCGACATTGCGGCGTTGCGGGCCGAGTTGAAGGCCGAGCTTGCGGAGTTGCGCGACATGACGAAGGCCGACATTGCGGCGTTGCGGGCCGGGATCGGGGAGTTGCGCGAGACGACGAAGGCCGACATTGCGGCGTTGCGGGCCGGGATCGGGGAGTTGCGCGAGACGACGACAGCGGAGCTTGCGGACCTGAAAGCGCAGATGGTGGAGTCGCAAAACTCGACGAAGGCCGCCATCGCGGACCTGCGGGCCGAGATGTATCGGGTGCTGTGGGCGCAGGCGGCGGCGATTGTCGGTCTGACTGTGGCCCTGGTCAAGCTGCTCTGACATGCCGACCCTGCACTGGCTGACCCGGGACGAAGATGTGCGCGCCGCCGGCCGTGTGCCGTATCGGCTGCTGGAGGAAGTGCCGGCGCTGTCGGCCGGCGACCCGGAGGCCGGCAACCTGCTGATTCAGGGCGATAATCTGGACGCGCTCAAGGCCCTGCTGCCGTTCTACGCCGGGCGGGTGAAGTGTATCTGCATTGACCCGCCGTACAACACCCGCTCGGCCTTTGTACACTATGACGACAATCTCGAACATACCCAATGGCTGGCGATGATGTGGCCGCGGCTCGAACTCCTGCGCGAACTGCTGACCGAAGACGGGTCCATCTGGGTCTCCATTGACGACAACGAGGGGCATTATCTCAAGGTCATCATGGATGAGGTGTTCGGGCGCAAGAACTTTATTGCAAATGTCGTCTGGCAGAAGAGAACTTCCCCCGATTTTCGCGTGGCTCTTGGCGATGGACACGACGCTGTGCTTGTCTATTCCAGAAACGCAGAAGCATTCCGTGAAAACGCCAATCTGCTTCCGCTGAGCCAACGCCAGAGGGAGGAATACAAAAACCCGGATCATGATCCCCGTGGTGCGTGGGTTTCGCGGGACTTCAGCGCACAGGGGTACAGGCCGAATCAAATGTACAAAATCGTCACTCCGGGGGGTGTCGCATACTATCCGCCGGAAGGATCGTGCTGGAAGAATGTGGAAAGTGTTTTTTTGAAGCAGGTTGAGGAAGGGCGATTCTGGTTCGGTAAGGACGGAAAAGGCGTACCACGCAGGAAGAATTACCTCTCGGAGGCCAAGGGGAGGCAATCCTGGACGTGGTGGTCAAATGAAGAGACTGGTAATACGCAAGAGGCGAAACGGGAAATCATTGACTTATTCGGGAAGTCGGCAGTGTTCGAGACGCCGAAGCCCGAACGCCTCATTCACCGGGTGCTGCACATTGCCACCAGGCCCGGCGAGCTGGTGCTTGACTCGTTTCTCGGCTCGGGCACGACCGCGGCGGTGGCCCACAAGATGGGCAGACGCTGGATCGGCATTGAGATGGGCGAGCACGCGGTGACGCACTGCGTGCCCCGGCTCGGCAAGGTCATGGCCGGCGAGCAGGGCGGCATCTCCAAGGCGGTCGGCTGGGAGGGCGGGGGCGGCTTCCGCTGCTTCCGGCTGGGGCCGGCGGTGTTTGACGCTGCGGGGCGTATCAACGCGGAGATAGGGTTTTCGACCCTGGCCGCCCATGTGTGGTTCAGCGAGACTGAGCGGCCCTGGCCGGGGAATGCGCACCCGCCTCTTCTCGGCCTGCACGACGGCCACGCCTACGCCCTGCTGTACAACGGCATTCTGGGCGACCGGCGGCCGGCCGGCGGCAATGTGCTGACGCGGGCCACGCTGGGGCTGATTCGTGAGCAGCTCGCCGCGGCCCATCCGGGCTTTGCGCCGGCGCATCCCGCCTGTCCGCTGACGGTCTACGGCGAGCAGTCGCGCCTGGCCGCGGCCACGCTGGCGCGGGAGCAGGTGGTGTTCAAACAGTTGCCGTATGATGTGCGGGCGCGGGGATGAATCGCAGGTCGGATGAGCAGGTCGGATGAGCGGAGCGTAATCGACATCCTGCTAAGCTGACCTGCCCCTCTGAAGGACAGGCGTATGAATTGGGAAGCTGCTGGAGTGGTGGTTGCGGGCCTTGTGGGGCTGGGGCAGATCCTTGTGCTGGGAGGCGGCTTGCTGCTCATACGCAACGAGAGCCGCCGGCGCGCGACCGAACACGCCGAGCGTCATGCCGAAGCGCGGCAACAGCACGCCGAGACAATGGAAGTCCTGCGCCAGCAGAGCGGAGCCCTGAGCCAGCAGGAGGAAGCCCTGCGCCAGCAAGGGGAAGCTTTCCGCCAGCAGGGGGAAGCCCTGCGCCAGCAAGGGGAAACTCTCCGCCAGCAGGGGGAAGCCCTCCACCAGCAGGGGGAAGCCCTCCACCAGCAGGGGGAAGCCCTGCGGACCTTGATTGAACGCACCGCGCCGCGCCAGGGGGAGGGCTGACAGCCCTCCCACGAGCAGCACGACACACGTCATCCGAACGACTCCCATGCAACTCAAGCCCTATCAGACCGATACCCTGTCTACGCTGCGCCGCTTCTTTGAGACGGCGCGCATCGCCGGGCCGCAGACCGCCTATGCGACCCTGACCCGCGAACCCGAGCTGGCCGGGCGGCTGGGCCGCTACGCCGGGGCGTATGCGCCGCTGGACGGGCTGCCGGAGGTGCCCTCTGTCTGCCTGCGGCTGCCGACCGGCGGGGGCAAGACCCTCCTGGCCGCCCACGCGGTTGCGGTAGCGCGTGACGCCTGGATTGAAAAAGACCATCCGGCCGTCCTGTGGCTGGTCCCGTCCAACACCATCCGCTCGCAGACCGTCGAAGCCCTCAGGAACCCCCGTCACCCCTGCCGCCAAGCCCTGGACGCGGCCTTTGGCGGCCGGGTGCGGGTGTTCGATATTGCCGACTTTGCCCAGATTCGCCCGCCCGAGCTGCGCGACCACTGCTGCCTGGTGGTCGGCACGATCCAGACGCTGCGGGTCAAGAGTACCGAGGGGCGCAAGGTCTACGCCCACAATGAGCACCTGGAGCCGCACTTCTCAACGCTGCCCGACGACCTGCCGGGCCTGGAGCGGCTGGACAGCGGCCGGCTCAGGTTTTCGTTTGCCAACCTGCTGTACCTCCACCGCCCGCTGATGATCGTGGACGAGGCGCACAACGCGGTGACAGGACTGACCCGCGATATGCAGGCCCGGGTCAATCCGAGCGCCATTATTGAGTTCACGGCAACGCCCCGGCCCAAGTCAAACATTCTGTACAGCGTCACCGCCCAGGAGTTGAAGGCTGCGGACATGATCACGCTGCCGATCATGCTGTCCGAGCATGACAACTGGCAGAACGCGGTCAACGCGGCGATTGCCAGGCGGGCCGCGCTGGCCGAGGCGGCCGGCCGTGACGCCGACTACGTCCGGCCCATCGTTCTGTTTCAGGCCCAGAAGAAGAGCGGGGAAGTCACGGCCCGGGTGTTGAAGGCGCATCTGACCGGGGTTGAGCATATCCCGGCCAGCGCGATTGCGGTGGCGACCGGCGAACAGCGCGAACTCGACGGCCTTGACCTGTTTGATCGGCGCTGTCCGATTGAGTACATCATCACCGTCGAGGCGCTCAAAGAGGGCTGGGACTGTTCCTTTGCCTATGTGTTCTGCTCGGTCTCGCGCATTCACAGCGCCACCGATGTTGAACAGTTGCTGGGCCGGGTGCTGCGGATGCCGTTTGCCAGCCGCCGGCCTGTCGCCGAGCTGAACCGGGCCTACGCCTGTCTGTCCGAGCCGTCCGCCGGCGAGGCGGCCCGGGCGCTGGCCGACAGGCTGGTGGCGATGGGTTTTGAGGAGGACGAGGCGCACGACAGCATTGAGCCGCTGCAGGAAGAACCGGGCGTGCTGTTCAGCCGGCACGAGAACCCCGGGCCGACCTTCCGGCAGACGCTGCCGGCCACGCCCGCGCTGGTGGCCGCCCTGGCGCAGGCGGAGCAGGCGGAGCACGCGCTGACCGTGCGCAAGCTCGGCGGCGGCCGGCTTGCGCTGGAGATTGTCGGCCCGGTAGACGCCGGCCTGGAGCGGGCCGTGTGCGCGGCCCTGCCGGAGGCCGAGGGCCGGCAGCTTGCCGACTCCTTTGCGTGGCATCGCCAGCAGATGAACGACCGGCTGTCGCCCGCGGAGCGGGGCGAGCCGTTTGAGGTGCCGCGGCTCATGGTCGATATGCAGGGCGGGTTTGAGGGTGCCGACAGCGACGTGTTCATGGAGTTCCACGACTGGTCGCTGCTGGCGCATTCGCCACGGCTGAGCGAGGCGGAATTTTCGGTCCGGGAGACGGTCCGCAGCTTTGAGATTGACCTTGACGGCCAGCGTGTCACCTATCAGTTCGCCGGCGAGCAGGAGCAGCTCGGGCTGAATGTTGCCGTGGCCGGCTGGACCCCGGAAAAGCTGGTCCTGTGGCTCGACCGGCAGGTGCGCGGGCCCGATATCGGGCAGGGCGAATTGCTCAGGTGGCTGTCCGATCTCGTCCATCACCTGACGGTCGGGCGGGGCATCCCGGTGGCCGCCCTCATGCGCTGCAAGTTCATCCTGATGCGAAAGATCCGTGACAAGCTCAACGCCATTCGCCGTCAGGAACGCGAACGCGCCTATCAGCGCTATCTCCTGTCGCCCGGGGCCAGGCCCGAAGTGTCCTTTGCCAACACCTTTGCATTCCGGGCCGGCATGTATCAGGACCGGCGGTGCTACCGGGGACCCTGGAAGCCGGCCCGGCACTTTCTCGGCCCGGCCCACGTCCCGGCCTTTGACGGCGCGGACGACGGTGAGGAGCGTCGCTGCGCCGAGGTCCTTGACCACCTGCCGGGGGTGCAGTTCTGGCTTCGCAATGTGGCCGGCCACCCGGCTTCATTCTGGCTGCCAACGGCGACCGGCAGGTTCTACCCCGACTTTGTGGCCCGGCTGGACGACGGCAGGCTGCTGGTTGTCGAATACAAGGGCGCGCATCTTGCCGACGGGGCGGATACCGCGGAGAAGCGGACTGTGGGCGAGCTGTGGCAGCGCGCAAGCGCGGGCCGGGGGCTGTTCAGCCTGGTAGAGCGCAGCGTTGACGGGAAGGACATGCGCCGGCAGTTGCTGGAGTGCGTTGAGGCGTGAACGTGCCGCCTTCCTCTCGCTCTGATGACACCTTCACGCCTTGGAAACATCCAGGCGGCCCCTCAATCCCGTAAATCACCGGGCAGACCACTCCGCTTCAGGCGGCCCGCAGGAGGGCTGCCAGCCGCTTGCGCGAGACCGCTTTCTCGAAGCGTCGCCACACCTTGTCAAACTGCTGGTGCTGGGCCGCGGCGTGTTGATCCTGGCTGTAGATGAGCTGGCCGAGAGCCAGCAGCAGGTGGCGTTCGGTTTTGCGCTTGGGCACGGTCTGGGCATAGCTGCGCAGGCGGGCCGAGGCAACGCAGGCGTCCTGATGCTCGCCGAGCACGTCCTGGAGCTGCCTGGTCGCCTCAATGGGTCTCTTCAGCGGATCGCCGAACGGTTTATACACATCGCGCAGAAACTCCAGCAGATAGCGCAGGCGTTTGCCCCGGATGCGCAAGGCGTGCAGCAGTTCGGCCGGCGAGTGGGCTTCAACGGCCCGGCCGCCTCTGAGCAGCCGTTTGAGGTTGCGGTCTACGGCCGGGGCCGCGGCGTCGCAGATACGCACGACGGCAGACGGACGCAGGGCCGCGGCCGAGGGGCCGCGCTGGACAAACTTTTCAAAGCGGTCCATCAGCCGGGTATAGCGGCGGCTCTGAAAGGTGGCGATCAGCCGCCGTCGGCTGCGCTTCCACTCCTCGGCCAGGTGGCGTTCGTACTCGGCCAGGTGGGCGGCGTCGTTGGCCGGAATGGCTGCCATATAGCGCTTGAGGTTTTCGCGGTACACGTCAAGGTCGCGGACCTCGCCCAGCACCCGCGCCGCCCAGCGAAACTCGGCGTTCAGGCGGGCGATCGCGCGCTGCGGCAATACCGCCCGAAAGACCCGCAGGGCGGCCCGGATATGGCGCAGGGCGACCCGCATCTGGTGGACGCCCTCGGGCTCCAGACCCTCCCAGGCGCGCGGTTGCTGGAGTGTGAGAATCCGGGCCTGGCGGGCCAGATGGGCATAGGCCAGGCGGGTCCAGGGGGCTGTTGGGCTGAGAGGCGTGAATGTGTCATCCGATCGAGAGGAAGGCGACCCGTTCACGCCTTGCCGTGGGGCTGGGGCCGGCCCGGTCGGGATGGACAGGCCGGTGGTTTGCAAGCCACGCTGAAACTTGTTCAGCCGGGCCGGCAGGAGCGCGGTTTTTCTGGGCAGCAGCTCGGCCAGTTGCAGCAGCGGTTCCTGGGGGCCGTGCTTGAGCTCAAGCTCGACCTCGCTGAAGCTCAACGCGCCGGGGGCCAGCCTGGCGTATTTTTCTCCGGTGATATGGACTTGGTCAAGGGCGAGTTCGATCAATGTGGACGCCGGGTTCTCCCCGGCGGGCTGGTCAGCAAGGGGAAGCGTGAGTTCCTGGCGATCTCCTGTGGTATCACGATTCCCTTTGGCCGGGCTGGTCAGCCGGTACAGGCTGCGCTGATTGCGGACGATGAACAACTCCCGGGTCTGCTGGTTGCCGACCAGGCCGGCGAGACGGTCGCGGACCGGGCCGGAGGGGATCGCCTGTGACAAGGCGTAAACGGGTCGCCGGCCGGTCGAGCGGATGACACGTTCATGCCTCAAGGTATGGGAGACGAGCAGCCGTTGTTCAATTTCTTCGCGGACCTGAATGGCCCCCTCACGCAAGCCCAGCCCTTTCAGCGTCAGGGTCTGCTCGCCGTTGCTGTCGCGCAGGCGACAGCCCCAGCCGGCCCGAAATATCGACCAGTCAGGGGTGTCAAAATACCGATCGACAATGGTCGCGTTCCCGTGCAGTTCAACGCTGTAGCCCAGTTCTTGCAGAACGCTCAGCAGGCGGCCGGTCTGGTGGGGGTCTTGAACAAGGAACTTGGCTTCGATTTCTGGCACGGGGGGTCTCTTCTGCCGGGGATGGTATAGAAATCAGCATGGTGTGTCGAGCCGGCTGTCAGTCAGCCGGCGTGCCGGCCTGCTCCTGAGCGTAGCGCACCAGGGCCGCATAGCGATAGAAAGCATGGACAAACTTGCCATACGGAAAGGTGAGGAACAGGCCGGCCACAATCCCCAGATGGACCGCCAGCAGGCTGCCCATTGCCGCGGTCTCGCGCAGGGCAAGCAGCGCCAGGCCGCTCAGGCTGGTCAGAAACAGCAGGACCAGGAAGCTGACATCCATGCCGGACACGCTCTCAGCCGCGGGCCGTGGGTCGCTGCGCCACTTGAGCCACAGCAGGCCGGCGGGTCCGACCAGCAGACCCAGCCCGCCAAGCGTGCCCAGGACAACCGGCAGGCTCAGATAGGGGTAGGGGGCCGGCCAGTGCAACAGGTGGTGGTAGGCGGCGGCCAGGCTGGTGGCGGCCAGGTCGAGCAGAAAGCCGTAGAAGGTGAGGTGGTGCAACCATTTTCTGCGCTGCGAGAAAGCCGCGTCCGGGTAGGTGCAGCCGTGGCCGCCGCCACCCAGATAGGTCAGCCGCAGGGCGTCCCGGCCGCCCCGGGCCAGGGCTGGCAGGTCGGCCCGGCCGCCGCCAATAGCGCGCCAGAAGCGGCCCAGGCCGATACAGAAGGCCAGCAGGATGCAGCCGCTCAGGACCAGGGCCGGGGCCACCATCAGCCGGTAGGGAATGACCTCATAAAAAGCGCCGGGGCCGGTGTGGGGAGAGAAGACGACCGAGGGGTCCTGCCAGACCAGGACCAGCAGGCCGACGAGGAGGACGCCGGTCAGGGTGATGAGGCTGAGGGCCAGGCCGTTCCGCCGGAACAGGCCGGCCAAGCCGGCCGGCCAGGCAAAGTCCCGGTAGCTCTCCAGCCGCAAGGCCGAGAAGGTCCGGGGCACATTGACCCCGAACTCGTGCGGCGGCGCGTACTGGCAGGCGTAGTAACAGCCCCGGCAGTTGTGGCACAGGTTGGCCAGATAGATCAGGTCTTGGGAAGCGAAGGTCCGGCGCAACTCCATAGCCGGAAAGACCGCGCAAAACCCTTCGCAATAGCGACACGCATTGCAGATCGTCATCAGCCGCCGGGCTTCGCTCAGGAGTTCAGGCGAGGGCATGGCGGGCCGCCTCCCGGCCGGCAATCCGGCCAAAGACTGTACCGATGGTCATGCCAAAACCGGCCAGATAGCCCTGGCCGAGGATATTGCCGGCCATGACTTCACCGGCCGCGTACATGTTTGCGGCCGGTTTTCCGTCCTGCATGACGATCTGGGCGCGCTCGTTCACGCCCACCCCCAGGTAGGTAAAGGTAATGCCCGGGCGGAGCGGGTAGGCGAAGAACGGCGGGGTGTCGATCGCCACCGCCCAGTGGCTTTTGGGCGGGCTGAGGCCGCGTGTCGAGCATGCGTCCAGTTCCAACGGATCAAACCGGCCGGGCTGGACCGCGGCATTGAACGCGGCGAGCGTCTGCTCCAGGGTAGCCGGGTCCAGGCTGAGTTTCCCGGCCAGCCCGCGGATTGAGGCGGCTTCGATGGGCGGGAAAACGGACGGCATGAAGTGTCCCAGCGCCTTGGCGTCAATGATCGCATAGGCGATCTGGTCTGGCTGCCGGGCAACGATTCTGCCCCACACGGCGTAGCGCCTGGGCCAGAAATCCTCGCCCTCGTCGGAGAAGCGTTCGG
This sequence comes from uncultured Binatia bacterium (SeqCode), assembly GCA_965200965.1. Lineage (GTDB taxonomy): Bacteria > Desulfobacterota > Binatia > Bin18 > Bin18 > JAAXHF01. The sequence goes on along the minus strand of OZ241744.1, from coordinate 2,373,569 downwards.
CCCGGCTGTTGACCACAATGCCGAATGGCACGCAGTCCAGACGGGTGACAATGCCGCCGTCAAACCTGGGTGCTCGGGCGTCAATCGCCACCGCATGACACTGGCGCGGGTCGCCCACCGGCTGCGTCCCGTTGTCAAGCAGGACCCTCAGCATTGTGCCGGTGTTATAGGGGGTGCCGCGGATAATGAAGTTGTCGGCCGCCGGTCCCCAATACGCTTTGAGCCAGGCGATGTTGGCCTGGAATCCGCCGGCGGCGATAACGACCGCCCGGGCATGGACCTGTTGTGCGGTGGCACCCGAGCCGATGCGCGCCGAGCAGAAACGGCCGTCCCGCATGCATAGATCGGTCACTTCGGTCTGGTAGGCGATCCGTACCCCGCGCTGTTGGGCAGTGTGATAATAGGCGTTCAGCAGCGTCTTGCCCCCGCCCAGGAAAAAGGCGTTTGTTCTTGACAGATGGAGCGTGCCGCGCAGGGGGGCCTGAAAGCGACAGCCGTGGGCTTCCATCCAGCCGCCGATATCGATCGACTCACGCAGGGTCAGACGGGCAAGGCCCTCGTTGGTCTTGCCGGCAGTGACCCGCACCAGATCATCCCAGAACTCCTCCTCGTCATACGGCCCGGTCAGGAAGGCGTTGGCCCGCTTGTGCGCATAGCGCAGGTTGCGCGTATGGCGACTGTCACCACCCCGAAACGCCTCGGGCGCGCTTTCGAGCAGCAGCACCGTGGCCCCGCTCCGGGCGGCCGTCATGGCCGCGCACAGCCCCGCATTACCACCGCCGATGACCAGCACATCAAAGGTCTGGGACAGCTTGGCTTCCATGCAGCCAGAAGTATGCGGCTTTGGGGCATTCCTGCAAGAGCTGGGGGCCTTGCGCTGTCCACGCAAAGGGAATGCCGGGCGCTTCCTGGAGAGATGCTGCACTTTGGTGTAGGCTGGGCGGAACACAGAAGGGAGTGCTTGCCACCGTGACGCAGCAGCACAGCAAGGAGCGAACGAGTCATCAGATCGACCGGAAGGCGACACCTTCACTCCCCGCCCCGTCGGCCTTCCGCACGATCGGGGAGCGGAGCCGGGACCTGGAGCAGATTGAGATCAACGCCGAGTTTCAACACGCCCTTGCGCTGATCGAGCGGGACTGTCCGTGTCTGTTTCTGACCGGCAAGGCCGGCACAGGAAAATCGACCCTGTTACACTATGTGCGCGAGACAAGCACCAGGGCCACCGCGGTCCTGGCTCCGACCGGCGTGGCCGCCCTCAATGTCGGGGGTCAGACGATCCATTCCTTTTTCCGGTTTCCGCCCACGCTGATCGATCCGGGCAGTCTTCGGAAACGCCGGGGCGCAAAACTGTTCAGGAAACTGGAAACCCTGATTATCGACGAGGTGTCCATGGTTCGGGCCGATGTGATGGACGGGATTGATACGGCCCTGCGTCTCCACCGGGATGCCCCGCACACCCCGTTTGGCGGGGTCCAGGTCATTTTGTGCGGCGACCTGTTCCAGCTTCCGCCGATTGTCAGAGAGCGGGACATGCAGACCTTTTTTGACCAGCAGTACGGCGGTCCGTACTTCTTTCGCGCCAAGGTTTTTGCCGACCTCCAGCCCTCCTCGGTCGAACTGACCACGATCTACCGCCAACACGACGCGGCTTTCATCTCTGCGTTGAATAAAATCCGCGAGAACGACGTGGACGCCGAACTGCTAGCCATGTTGAACGCCAGGGTGCAGCGGGGCGGCGGGCCGCCCCGGGACTCGTCGTGTATTACCCTGACTGCCACCAACCAGGCCGCGTTTCGGAAGAACCAGGCCTGTCTGGAGCGTCTCGCCGAGCGATCGTATACCTATCCGGCAGAATGCAGCGGTCAGTTTGAGGACGCCATCTTTCCGACCGAAGCGCTGCTGGAGCTCAAACCCGGGGCCCAGGTCATGCTGATCAGGAATGATCCTTACAGACGCTGGGTCAACGGCACGATCGGACGGGTCAGTCGCCTGAGCGACACAACGGTCCGGGTTGAGATTGGGGGGACGGAGTACGAGGTGGAACCCGAGACCTGGCAGAACATTCGATACCGCTACAATCAGGAGACCAACCGGATTGAAGAAGAGGAAATCGGCAGCTTCACCCAGTATCCGCTCCGCCTGGCCTGGGCGATCACCATCCACAAAAGCCAGGGCCAGACCTTTGACAAGGTCCTGATTGATCTGGGCCGGGGGGCGTTTGCCCACGGTCAGACCTATGTCGCGCTCAGCCGGTGCACATCTCTGGAGGGGCTGGTCTTCAGCCGTCCGGTGACAGCCAGGGACATGGTATTTGATGAGCGGGTGTACGATTGTCGGCGGGTCTTTCCTCCGGCTCCCGGACCCGGCTGAGCTGCAAGGGACAAAAGACCCTACCCCAGAGGAGGCCAGGCATGCGCGTGCTGCTCCACGCCTTTCTTTTCCCCTCGGCTTGCGGTAGGCTGGCCCCCGTATCGGCCGTTTTCATGTGGGAGGAACACTATGCCTGATGGTGCCCTGGCTGGTCTGAAGATCGTTGAATTGAGCGAACGGGTGACAGGACCGTTCTGTACAAAAGTCATGGCCGACCTCGGGGCGGAGGTGATCAAAATTGAAAAGCCGGGCAGCGGCGATGTCACCCGCACGCGTGGCCCGTTTCCCGGTGACGAGCCGCACCCCGACCGCAGCGCCCTGTTTCTGTACCTGAACACCAATAAAACCGGGGTGACGCTGGACATCACCCAGCCGCAGGGAACAGCCCTGTTTCGGGACCTGGTCAAAGACGCCGACATCCTGGTCGAAACCCGGACCCCCGGTTTTCTGGACAGCCTGGGGCTGGGCTATGCGAGCCTCCACCAGCTTGCGCCCCAGCTGGTTATGACCTCAATCTCCCCGTTTGGACAAACCGGCCCCTACCGGCAGTATAAAGCGCATAATCTCAACACCTTTCACGCCGGCGTGGTCGGCTATGAGACGCCTTTCAACTATGTGACCGATCCCGAAAACGAACCGCCGCTCAAAGCCGGCGGTCAACAGGCCGACCTGCTGAGCGGCTGGACCGCGGCCTCGGCCACCATGAGCGCGGTGTTTCTCCGCGAGCGGACCGGCCACGGGCAGCACATTGATATCGCTGAGGTTGAGGCGGTTGCCCACATGATTCGCCCCAATACCGCCCTGTATACCCACGAGCCGCCCGACGGTCCCAACCGCAGTCGGTTTCTGCGGCGGACCAAGTGGGGCCTGTCCTATGTCTTTCCGTGCCAGGACGGCCATATTGCGCTGTTGGCCCTGACCGACCAGCACTGGGAGAGCCTCAAGGAGCTGATGGGCCGGCCCGAGTGGGCCGACAGCGAGTTGTTTGCGACCCTGATGAGCCGCTTTCAGCATCTTGACGCCCTGGAGGTTTCGGTCGCCGCCTGGATTGCCGGGCAGAAACGGGATGAGTTGGCCCGGGCAGGCCAGGCCCTGCACATTCCGGTTTTTCCGGTGCGCAACATGCGAGAGGTGGTTGAGTCCAGCCAGTTCCGGGAACGTGAGTTTTTTGTTGAGATTGACCACCCGGCAACCGGGCCGCTGACCTGTCCCGGTGCCCCGTTCAAATTTTCGGCCAGTCCGTGGCAGGTCCGCTCCCCCGCGCCCCAACTCGGCCAGCACAACAGCCAGGTGTACGGCCAAGGGCTGGGCTTGAGTGCGCAACGGCTGGAGCAGCTCCACCGGGACGGGGTGATCTGAACCAGGCCGGGGAAGCGTTCACACATCGCCAGTAAGGAGGGAAGCGCATGGCACTACCGCTCGAAGGGATTCGCGTTGCCGATTTTGGCTGGATTCTGGCCGCCCCACAGTGTACTGCCTGGCTGGGCGCGATGGGCGCTGAGGTCATTCGGATTGAGTCCAGCCAGCGCCCGGACGTGATCCGCTTTCTGGGTCAGGACCCCCGCAAAGGGATGACACCCAACGGCTCACCGCTGTTCAACGGCCTCAACTACAGCAAAAAAAGCATCACCCTCAATCTGCGTCATCCGCGCGGCATTGACCTGGCCAAGGCACTGATCACACACAGCGATATCGTTGTTGAAAACTTTACCGGCGGGGTGATGAAACGCTGGGGCCTGGACTATGACGCGCTGTGCCGGCTCAAGCCTGACATTATCATGGTTTCGGGAACGCCGGTCGGCCAGGACGGGCCGGACAGCCACTGTGTGGGCTGGGGGCCGATTACCCAAGCCTCGGCCGGCATCTGTCACCTGACCGGCTATGAGGACGGGCCGCCGAGCAGTCTGGGCGGGACCTGGCCCGACTACATGGTCGGGGTGGCCATGTCCTACGCCGTCCAGGCGGCGCTGTTCTACCGCCAACGGACCGGCAAAGGACAGTATATTGATCTGGCTATGGCCGAAGTCGTGACCTCAATGCTGCCCGAAGCGGTCATGGACTACACCATGAACCGCCGCGACCAGGGCCGGACCGGCAACCGCGACCCGCTCATGGCCCCGCACAATGTCTATCGGGCCAAAGGCGACGACGCCTGGGTCACGATTGTGGTTGAGACCGAACACGAGTGGCGCAGCCTGTGTGAAGCGGTGGGCCATCCTGAGTGGACCCAGGACGAGCGGTTCAGGGATCAAACAAGCCGCAAAGCCAACGAAGGTGCGCTTGACGCTCTCCTGACGGCCTGGACCCGGGATCGCACCAATACCGACATCATGCACCAGCTCCAGAAGGTCGGGGTAGCGGCCACCCCGGTCTTTGATACCGAGGGTCTGCTCAACGATCCCCAGTTTCAAACCCGCGACTTTCTGGTCTCGCCGCCCCATCCTGAGACCGGCGGCCATCCGGTTTCGGGCATCCCCGGCATATACAGCGGCTTTGCACCCCGGTATGGCCCGGCACCGTGTCTGGGCCAGGATACCGCGTCGGTGTGTTGCGAGTTGCTGGGGCTGTCGCCGGAAGAGGTCGCCCGGCTGCAAGACGAGAAAGTGTTGTATTAGTGCCGTATCCGGGGCCGTGCGGCAACACCCGAGGGGCCTGCCCTGTTCGTTGGCGGCGGCACGCATGACGCGCGGCCTGTTCGTTGTGTCCGCGGCCATTTTTGCGACCATGCTGGGTAACGGCGTGGTCATGCCGTTTATCCCGCTGTACTCCCAGCAGTTTGGAGCCGAGGGCTTTACCATCGGGCTGCTGTTTGGCTCGCACTCGGCCTCGCGTACCTTTTTGCTGCCGTGTATTGGCCGGGCCTCCGACCGCCGCGGCCGGAAAGCGTTTCTGCTGTGGGGCCTGGCCTGTTATGCCGCGGCCTCGGTCGCCTTTGTGCTGGCCAACAGCCTGTTTGTCCTGACCCTGGTCATGGCCCTCCAGGGAGCAGCCACGGCAATGGTCCAGCCCATCGCCATGGCCTATGTCGGCGACCTGACCCCCACGGGCAAAGAGGGCACCTACAGCGGCTATATCAATACCGCGTTTCTGGGTGGGGTGGCCGGCGGGCCGGTGCTGGGTGGGGTGGTCAGAGATCTGTACACTATGCAGGCCAGCTTCATGCTGCTGGGGCTGCTGAGCCTGCTGTCTCTGCTCCTGGTGTGGCTGTTTCTGCCCGAGGTTCACCGTGGGAAAAAGGCCCGGGCCACCGCCCCTCTTCCCCTGCGGGAGATTTTTTCACGCGCTCCGCTGGTCGGCATGGCGGTCTTTCGGCTCAGCTATGCCGCGGCCAACGCGGTCATCTGGGTCTTTGTGCCCCTGTTGGCCGCCGGGTTGCTGGCGCTCAGCACCTCTCAGATCGGTCTGCTGATCTCGCTCAATGTGCTGGTCAGCACCGTCCTTCAGGCCCCGTGCGGCCGGCTGGCCGACCGGGTCAGGAACAAGCTGACGCTGATTGTGATCGGTGGGCTGGTCAGTGCGGTATCGCTGGCTCTGTTTCCCTTTGCCGCCAGCTATTGGCATCTGGTCGTGCTCAACCTGCTCGTTGGGGCCGCGTTTGGTCTGGCCTATCCGGCCCACATGGCGATAGCGATGGAGAACGCCAAGGGCTTTGGCATGGGGACGGTGATGAGCCTGCTGCTGACGGTCCACAGCTTTGGGATGACGGTCGGGCCGATGCTGTTCGGCCTGGTCGTTGATTTCTACAGCCTGAGCGGTGTGTTCTACAGCGGCGGCCTGTTCGGCCTGCTGGTGACGCTCGCCTGTTATATCCTGACTGTGCTGCCGCTCGCGCCGACCGCGGTGGACAAGGAACCGCTCGTCGCCGACTGAAGGGGCAAGGCGCTTCAGAGGAACAGGCAGCGGCTACCCTGTGGCAGGCTGCCTCCTTCTGTCCTCAAGACCCCGCTGGATTTCTTCGGCGATGCGCTGGGCCATGGGTGCCCGTTGCCCTTTCTCAGCGTCACGGATGGGGCGGCCCACGACGAGGTAGTCTGACCCGGCAACAATGGCCTGGCAGGGCGTTGTTGACCGCTTGTGATCATCAACAGCGCTTCCTTGCAGCCGGACTCCCGGGGTAACGATGAGGGTATCCGGGTGTTGCGACCTCAGGCGGGCAACATTCTCCCCCGCCGCAATAAGCCCGTCACACCCCGCAGTAACGGCCTGCGCGGCCCGCCAGTCAACATACTCCCCCAGCGTTTTGCATTTGGCGTGTGCTCCAAGCAGCCCCAGGTCTTGTACATCTGTTGTGTCGAGACTGGTCAGCAGGGTCAGCGACAGAATCTTCGGCCAGGGAGAAGGGCCACGGCCCTGGAGCGCAGCGCGGACGGTTGCCGCGTTCCCATGCAGCGTCAACAGCGAGACCTGATGCCTGGCGATTTCCTTCACCGCCAGGGCAATGGTTGCGCCTACATCGTCCATCTTGAGGTCAAGCAAGACCTTCTTGCCCCTCTCCTGGAGCTCGCGCACAACAGCCATGCCCTCAGCCACAAAGAGCTGATAGCCCACCTTGAAGAAGGACACCTGCCCCTCCAATTCGTCAACAAGGTCAAGCGCTTTCTCCCGTGTGGCTACATCAAGGGCCATGATGATACGATCTTGTGCCTCAGCCGACCTGGACATATCGGACGCTTCTGCCATCGTGGCTCTCCCTTCCGGCCCGGACACTAGCAGACCCGGCCCCGTCTGCCAAGCGTCGCAGGTCCCTGAGCGGTGAGGCTGGCCGCTCTTGTTCAAGGGTGACTTTCCCTGGCCTGTCCATTGTGTGGTATTCACCACACACGCTCTCTGGTGTAGATTCAATCCTGATTGGACCCCCGCGTTACCGCGCGGCTGGGAATGGAGCAGTACGCCATGACAGGGGAGATTCCGGATTTCCCGGTACCGGAGAACACCGGCACTGTCTCAGGAGAGGAAGGCGTGACGGGATGAAACTGCTGAGAATCTGCATAGGAGCATGGGCCCTGCTTTCCCCATTCGCCACAAGTGCTCACGCAACGACGGTGTTGTCGACCGCATTTCCCGCCCTGGTCCACGAGGCCGCCCTGGTAGTCGTGGGCACGGCGCAGGCTATTGAAGCGGCGTGGAACGAGGCCACAGAAACCCCGTATACCCTGGTGACCTTCACGGACCTGGACGTGCTCAAAGGAAGCCACAGCCACCCCACCCTGACCATCCGCTTGTTGGGCGGCCCAGCACCGGACGGAACCTCACTCCAGATAGCCGGGGTCCCCGCCTTTTCCCTCGGCGAGCGGTCGATCCTGTTTGTTACTGGCAACCACCACTATGCCATTCCCTTCGTGGGTCTGTGGCAGGGCGTGTTCCGGGTTGTCCCGGACCCGGCCAGTGGCACGGAGACCGTGTACACGCACGACATGCAGCCCCTGACCAGCCTGCCCGGCAGTGAGGGCGAGCTCCTGCACGACGGCTCGTCGGTTCAGGCATTGCGCCAAGCGGCCGCATCACCCATGACCTTGGACGACTTTGCGGCAGCCGTTGAACAGGAGGCGGCCCATGACTAGGTGCCTCCCGATGGCAGTAGGCGGGCTCATCCTGATTGCAACGGTCGGGGTCAGTGCGGCGTTTGTACGCTTGAGGAACGATTTTGGACAGCCGCTGTATTGGAACCCGAAAACAGTGACTCTGTTTTTCGAGGTGGGAAATGGACGACATTGGTTTGCCGATGTCCAAAATGCAGCCAATGCCTGGAACAGGGCCGGGTCGCGGTTCTCCTTTACCACAAGGTTAGGCAGCAGCGGTCCCAGGCCATGTACGGCAGACCGAACCAACGGGATATGGTTCTCCAGCAGGAGAGGCTGCGACCCGTGGCCGCCGCGAGTGCTTGCTACTACGGTTTCCTGGTCGAGACTGTCTACAGGCCAATTGATAGAGGCGGATATCATCTTCAATAGTGACTTTGATTGGGGCGCGTATGACGGCCCTCTCCGATCCGGGGTTATGGACTTCAGGCGTGTCCTGCTCCATGAACTCGGCCATGTCCTGGGGCTGGCCCATCCCGATGAATATCCCGCTTACCAGGGCTGGCCCACGATTATGCATAGCACTGATAGCGATACCTACACCCTCCAGCCTGATGACATTGCCGGGATTCTGGCTATCTACGGGGTTGAGCAGACTCCTCCGACTCCTCCTGCTCCTCGGGCGGCTTTGGAAAACCCCCAGGCCAACGCCTTCAAGAGCGGGATAGGGGTCATCTCAGGCTGGGTCTGTTCTGCCAGGACGGTAGAAGTGCAAGTCGATAGTCATCCAAGGATGCGGATGGCGTATGGAACGCCTCGGGGTGATACCCGGGCGGTGTGTGGAGATACAAACAACGGCTTTGGACTGCTCATCAACTGGAACCTGTTTGGGACCGGTGGGCATACCATCCGCTTATATGTAGACGGGGTCCTCACCAGGTCTTCACGGTTTACGGTATCTACGCTTGGGCTTGGGGAGTTTGTCCGTGGCCTCCAAGGTTCCTATACGTTGCCGGACTTCCCCCGGGTTGGCCGAGAAACCTCTATCCGCTGGGAGGAAAGTTCACAGAACTTCGTTATTGATGAAGTGCGCTAAGAAAGGCGGGTACTGAATGGGGCTACTCCTGTCCACCCTGGCGGGACGTACTATGCTGACGATGTGGCATACCAGGCAGGAACCTGCTATGGCAGAAACATGGACTGGACAGAACTTGCTCCCTTCGTTGTGGTCTTGGTTGCCTTGGGCATGATGTGGTGGCAGCTCAGCAGCCGCATTGATGCGCTCAACAAACTCCTGACCGACAATCTCATTGCCCTCAACCGGGATAGTGACGAACAAGGCGCGTCTCACACCCACACCCCGAGCTGAACATTCTTCGGCCACCCGGCCAGTTTACGGTTGATAAGCTTGCAATGCTTGCCGATACAACGTTGCGGTGTTGGTTTCCCGGTCTACTGCCATGTGCTTGATGGTGTTGATTATGTCGGCCGACACGTCAAAGTTGAGGGTCTTCTTTTTCTTGATAGGCATGTGAGCCTCCTTGCTTGTTTGCCCTAGACCTATCCCTAAGCCGGGTAAGAAACGATGGGCTAGGGTCCTGGGGTATAGGCCAGGACGAGATATCGCCTTCCAGCCCCCTTACTTGGAAGATGTAGCGTTTTTTGCCAGATTGACCCCATCAAACATGTCAAAGGGCTCAAACTCGCCCCGCAGCAGCAGGGCCGGGTCGGGATAGCCCAGCCAGCCGGCGATCAGGCTGGCGTACACCCGCCGGAAGTCGGTGGTGTAGCGCAGGTTGCCGTCGTCGAGCCCGGTCAGGCTCGGCGGGCGGCCGTACAGGCCGCCTTTGACCCGGTCGCCCAGCACAAAGACCGGGGTAGCCGTGCCGTGGTCGGTGCCTTTGCTGGCGTTCTCCGGTACGCGGCGGCCAAACTCGGTGAAGACCATGACGGCGACATCCCGGCCCCGGCCAAGCCGGCCGAGGTCTTCAATAAAGGCCCGCAGCGCGTCCGAGGCATAGGTCAGAATCCGGGCGTGCAGGTCGAGCTGGTGGACATGGGTGTCAAACACATTGCCGGCATAGCTGACATAGTACAGGCGGGCCGGCATGTCGGCGCTGATCAGAGCGGCGACTTTGCGCAGGTCCAGTCCCAGGCCGGCCGAGCGTGCACCATAATCGACCGGGGTGTGGTAGTCGGCCCAGGCCCGACGGACAAAGGCGGCGCTGTGGGTGGCGTTTTCAAGCAGGCCGTGCAGAAAGGCGAGCGAGGCGTTGGGGGTCGGCCGGCTCTGGCTCAAACGCTGAAAGACGGCCTGCTGTTGATACAGACCGTTGCGCGAAAAGTGCTCCGGGTCGGAAAAGACCAGCGGCGAGTGATGCCGGCTGCGCACTGCTGGCGATTGGGTGGTGGCGATATTGACCAGGTAGTTGCGCCTGCCCTGCGGGTCTCGGGCGTCGGCCAAACGGCCGAGCCAGCCGAGTTTTTCGCCCGCATGGGGAATGCCGGTGTGCCAGAAGCTCATGGACGAGAAGTGGGACAGGATTGGCCTGTCATAGCCGCAGCCGTGGACAATGGCGAGCTTGCCGTCGCCGTAGAGTCGCTCAAAGCCGGACAGGGCAGGATGAAAACCGAAATGATCGTCAATTTTGCGCAGGCTCCTGGCCGGAATGCCGAGCGTGGGGCGGAGTTGGTAATATCTGTCGTCCGCATACGGGACAACGGTATTCAAGCCGTCATTGCCGCCCGACAGTTCAACCACGACCACAATGCGCTCGGGGTGTGGCCGGCGGAAGGAATCGGCCCGGGCCGTCAGTGGGCGGCCAAGTGCTCCCAGACCAAGGCCCAGACCGTACACGCCGGCCCGCAGCGCCTCACGACGGGTACAGACACGATGGAACGCGGCAGACATGGGGGGTTCTCCCTATCCGAGTTGATAGGCCGGCGTGCTCATAATCAGATGCACCACCAGCCGGACCGGCTCTTCCAGATAGCTCAGGGCCGGTGCGATGTCGTCCGTGCCCAACTCCCGGCTCAGAAAGTCGATCAAAGCCTGCCGCTCATCCGCGTCGAGCGGCAGCCTCAGCAGGCGAGCGGCAAAATAATCCACCACTTCGGCGCTGGTCTGCAAGCCGGCCTCAGTCACCATGTCTGTCAGGCTGAGTTGCGCCGCCCGGCGGGGAATGGGCTTGACCCGTCGGAAGGCTTCCATCCAGCCGTGGGTGCTGCCGTAGCGCGTATTGAAATCCTCGTCCGCCCCGGCCATCCGGTTGAACATGGAGACCGCCGGCGCGGTGTCGGACATGCCGCCCATCCCGGCGTCCATTGACCCCATCCCCGCGCCGCGCTCTCTGGTTGCCTCGGTGATCTCATGGCCCTGGGCGATCTTGACCGCGACCCTGCGGTTCAACTCTGGCATACGCTGGTCGGGCGGCTGAAAATTGGCAATATCCGGAAAGAGCACCTGTCGGGCAAAGTTGCCCCGCTCCAGCAGCAGGGCCGGCGTGACCCAACTCCGTCCGCCTTCCCAGCCGGCGACATTGGGCGGGTGGAAGAGTTCCTGGCCCAGGGTGCGGGTGGTCGTGTTGAAATCAGGGATGCCGGGAATTTCGCTCAGCCCCAGCTTGCGACAGCTCGAGACCACCAGATGGACCGGGCTTTTGATCTGGGTGGCGTAGGCCGGCGGGCTGTAGAAGTCGCGCGACACAAAGATGGTCCGCAGCAGCCGGCCAATGTGGTAGCCGTCGGCCTTGAAGCGCCGGCCGAGTTCGGCGATCAACCCGGCCGGGGGGTCGGTGTGGACAAAAGAGCGGTACAGCTTGGCGGCGATGAAGCGGGCCGCGGCATCCTGCTCCAGAATAATGTCGATAATCCCCAGCCCGTCAAAATTGCCGCGGCGGCCCAGAAAGGTCTTGGGGCCGTCGTCGTGCAGCTCGGGCTTGACCACAAAGCGCAGGCCGTCATTTGTCCAGCCGGTAAAGGCACGGGCCGCCTCCCGGATATCGGTTTCGGTATAATTCCCGACGCCCAGGGTGAAGAGCTCCAGAATTTCACGGCCAAAGTTTTCGTTGGGGCTGCCCTTGATATTTTCGCCGGCGTCCAGATAGACCAGCATGGCCGGGTCCCGGGCCACGCCGATGAGCAGATCCCGGAAGTTGCCGTTGCCGTGTTCGTGGAACAGGGCGAGTTGTTTGAGCGATTTGCGGTAGTCGCGCAGCTTGGCGTCGGAGGTGGCAAAGTGCCCGTGCCAGAACAGGGCCAGCTTTTCCTCCAGCGGCCGCCTGGTGGTCAGCATCCGGTTGGCCCACCACTGGGCCGCCCGGCGGACTTCCAGGTAGTCGGCCCGCAGCCAGTAAAAAAACCGGTTGACCACCGGCTGGAGGGGCCGGTCGCCGCCCGGCTTGATGGTGACGCCCATGGCCTCGCCCCTGGCCCGGGCCATCCGCACAGCGTCAATCCGGCTCTTGGGAAACGGCTCAACTGGAGGGTCAAAGATGTTGGATTCGTCAAAGGGCGGCAGGTGATCGTTGGCAACGGCCTGGTAGTTGACCAGCCATTCGACTGCGTCGATGGGGGTCAGTGCGGCCAGGCGGTCAATCTCCCGGGGCGTTCCGCCAAAGCCGGCCCGCTCCAGCAGGTGGGCCGCCCGGTCGTGGCTCCAGTCTGCCGCGGTGATTGGTCTCAGGTCTCCGGCCCACTCGGGCGGGCCGGCCCGCTGTTCAGCCGCCTGTGCTCCCCCTGTCTTCCCCATGATGAGGGCAACAAGCAGCAGCCTCCAGATCAGCCCGCCCCCGGGACGGCGCAGCAGACCGGATTGACATATCAACACCGCCTTCACCATCCCGCTATCATGCATCGTCCGCAGCCGGGAGTCCAGATGTCCGGCGGGCGTGGCTTGACCTGGCATTCCCTCCAGGGGTAGACAGGTAGGGAAGAAGCGGGAGGCCGGGCTTCTGCTCGCCGGGCAGGAACAGGGATGACGCAAAAACGAAGAGGACGACATTCGCACAGGCGACGGCCGCACCGCTGGGTCGTCCTGCTTGTGGCGTGGATCGGCAGTTGGCCGGGTCCCGTTTTTTCTCAGGCCGGGTCGCTCCGCCTGGAGCAGGTCGAGTTGTCTGATACCGGCCACCGCAAACTCGTCTCCTTGCAGTTCTCCCAGCCTCCGGCCGCACTCAAGGCTTTCGCCCTTGGCTCCCCGCCTCGGGTCGTGATTGATGTCCAGGGTCCGATCCGGCCCGTGGCGTCGGCCAGGTATGCCGCCCGGGACAGCCTTATTCAGCGCGTGCGGGTGGGTTTTCATCAGGAATACATCCGCTTCGTGCTTGACCTCAGGAAGAGCTTCATTCCCCCCTTTTCTGTTGAACAGACACAGGAGCGGGTGATCGCCAGCCTCCAGGTCCCGGGCCAAGAGGCGACCGCCGCCCCGGCACAGGTTCTCTTTGCCCGCCGCGGCACGACGCGCAAAACGCCGGCCGGCACCGGGCTGAGCCAGACCGGGCCGCCGGCCGCTCCGCCCACCCCTCCGCCGGCCGTTCAGGCCGCGCAGACACCCGAGCCGCCTCCGCCCGCCCCGGCCACCATCGCAGCCAAGATCAACGCTGGGTCTTCGGACACAGACGCGCAGACGCCCGAGCCGCCTCCGCCCGCCCCGGCCCCCCGTTTGGTCCTGCCCGAAGCGCGGCAGCCTGTACAGGTCAGGGCGTCCCGGTCCGCTGGGGACGCGCCGGTTCCCCGCCTTGTCCCCGGGGCTTCACTCCTGCGTCCGTCTCCCGCCCCTCAGGCACCGCGGCAGGCATACTCCCTGCTGAACCCCGTGACCGTCCCATCCGGCAGCGCGGCGGCCAGTCGTCAGCCGTCCGTCGCCCCTGCGCCAGGCCGCTCCCCGTCTCAACCCCCCGGCGCACCCGCCCCGTCCCGGCAACTTGCCGCCCTCTCTCCGAACGATGCGCTGAGCCAGCCGGCCAGAAAAGCGCCGTCCGGGTCCAGCCTGTCCAGTTCGGCCCGGCGTCATCTGGGAAAAGGACAGATTCTGTACGATCAGGGAAAAGTCGATGAAGCGGTTGTTGAATGGCGCGAGACAGCCCGTCTCGCGCCGAATAATGCCAAGGCGCACCACCTGCTCGGCCTTGCCCTCCAGGACCAGGGCAAGACCGGGGAAGCGATCAGCACCCTCCAGACCTCGGTAGGTCTCGACCCCGGGAACGCCACCGCCTATGTGCATCTGGCCCAGGCCCTGGAGTCCAAAGGTGATCGCAAAGGGGCTCTGGATGCGTACAACAAGGCCCGCAAGCTGGTGCCGACTTCGGCCCATGTCCATAATCGGCTCGGTCATCTGCTCGCCTCAACGGGCGACTGGCAGGGCGCAGCCAGAGAGTGGCGACAGACGACCGAGCTCCAGCCGGACTATGCCTACGCGTATGCCAATCTCGGCGAAGCCCTTGAACAGATTGAGCAAAACAACGAAGCGCTCGAGGCCTATAAACAGGCGGTCATTCTGGACCCGGCTGCGCCCTTCGCCGCCGAAGTCCGCAAACGGATCGTCCGCCTGAGCACGGACGATCCCTGAATCGGGAAGCCGCCCGGCTGACGGCTGGGCGGAGCGTCTCCTAGAGCCCGGAGGAGACCGTTTCCTCGGAGCGGTGGGCGGGGTGTTTCTTGACCTCCCCGCGTCGGTGCTGAGCATACTCTTCCAGGCGTCGGCGGGCGGCCTCAAACGCCTCACGAACCGCCCGCCGCAGGTCGGTCGTTTCGTGATGGTTGACCACCAGTTCCGCTCCGGGAACGGTCAGATCAATCCGGGCTGTGTACGGACCGCCTTTGCGGTGGTGGTGAACCGGCCCTTCCAGCACAACCCGACACTTCAGGATGCGGGGATAGAGGGCGGCCAGTCTGGCGGCTTTGTCGTGGATGTGCTGGACCGTGGCGCGGTCCAGGTGCAGGTCTTTTGGGTCCAGGTGCAGGGTAAATTGCATAGGTTTCTCCTTTCCAGCGGCTTGGAGCAGAGCGGCTGGAGCAGGTGACTCCTCCAGCCCGGGGGACCGGAACAAGGAGACTACATATTCAAACGGAAGCCGACTTTGATTTTGACCTGAAACTGCTTGACCCGGCCTTCCTGAATCAGGCCGCGGCTTTCGACGACCTCGAACCAGTCCAGGTTGTTCAGCGTCTGGCTGGCGCGGCTGATGGCGTTCTGGATCCCGTCTTCAAGAGATGTCTCTGAGACACCGACGAGTTCGATCAGTTTATACGTTTTTTCCTGCATGGGTGCTCCTTTCCGGGTGTCGGTGGGTGTGGATGGTGCCACACCTAGCCGGTGGCCCAGCTGCGCATCTCTTCATCACTGAGGTAACGGAATCCCACATCAAGCGTGGCCTGATACTGCCCCACCTTGCCGTCAACAACCGTTCCGCGGACTTCTTTGACCTCAAACCAGTCCAGAGCTGTGAGGGTCTGATTGGCGCGATCAATCGCGTTGGACACCGCCTGAGAGATTGAATTGTCCGAGACGCCAACAATCTCGGTAATCACATATGTTGTATCCTGCATCCCTTCCTCTCCTTCCTTGTACGGGCTGTGTCCCATACTGTGAAAAACCTAACCTGACCGGGCTCGGGGAGTCATGATACAAAAGTGATATTCCGGTGATATTGTCGTGATCTTGTGGCCACGCCTGGGGATGATATGAGGAAGATATGAAATCTGGAGCACAGATCAGCTTTTCCCCCTTTCGCTTTGACCCGGGGAATGAATGTCTCTGGCGCGGAACCCGGTCCATTGCCCTCAAGCCCAAGGACTTTGCCGTATTGCAGTGCCTGGTGGACCAGCCCGGTCAGCTGGTCACCAAACAGGAACTGCTCGACACCGTGTGGTCGGGGACAACGGTCAGCGAAGGGGTGCTCAAGGTCTGTATCCGACGTATTCGGCGTGCCCTGGGTGACACGGCAAAACGGCCCCGGTTCATTGAGACCGTCCATCGCCGCGGCTATCGGTTTGTTGCCCCGCTGTCTGCCGCCGGCGAGTCCCCACCCCCCCATCCCCACTCTTCCATGCCGACCCTCGTCGGTCGTGAGCAGGAACTCGCTCTGCTCCACGGCTGGTTTGGTCGCGCCCAGGCCGGGACCCGTCAGCTTGTCTTTGTGACCGGCGAAGCCGGCATCGGCAAAACAACGCTGGTTGAGGCTTTTTTGCGCCAGGTCGGGCACCACGCCGCGGTGTGGGTCGGCCGCGGCCAGTGTATTGAGCAGCACGGGGCGGGCGAGGCGTATATGCCGGTCCTGGAAGCCCTGGAGCGGCTGTGTCGGCGGGCCGACGGGAAACGCCTGCCGGCCGTCCTGGCCCACCACGCCCCAAGCTGGTTGGCCCAGCTCCCGTCTCTGCTTGAGCCGGGGGAACTCGAAGCGCTCCAGCGCAGAATTCAGGGCGTCACCCGCGAGCGGATGCTGCGCGAGATGGTCAAAGCCCTGGAAGCCCTGACCGGCCAGGTCAGCCTTGTGCTGGTCCTCGAGGATCTGCAATGGAGCGATCATTCCACCCTGGCCCTGCTGTCAGTCCTGGCCCAGCGGCAAGAGGCGGCCCGCCTGTTGGTCGTGGCGACCTACCGACCGGCCGATATCTCGAACGCTGACCATCCACTCGCCGCCCTCGGCCAGGAGTTGCGCATACGCCGCCACTGTAGAGACCTGCCGCTGGCTTTTCTGCCGGCCTCGGCGGTCGGGGAATATCTGGCCGGTCGCTTCCCGCTGACTGCCCCGGACCACGCCCGGCTGACCGGACTGCTGCACCGGCAGACGGACGGCAATCCGCTCTTTCTGGTGAATCTGCTGGACTATCTGGTGGCCCGCGGCTACCTGGCCGAAAAGGCGGAGGACTCATCGTCCACTGTGCCGGGCGGTCGCTGGGAGGTTGAGGCGCGGCTGTTTGACCTGGCGGGTATGGACGACGGTCGGGAATGGGTGCCCGACAGTTTGCGCCAGATGATCGAAAAACAGATTGACTGCCTGAATCCGCACCACCAGCAGTTGCTTGAGACGGCCAGTGTGGCCGGAGTCGAGTTTTCAGCCGCGGCCCTGGGTGGCAGCAACGGGACGGCCGTTCAGGCCGAAGCGCACTGCCAGACCCTGGCCCGCGGGGGAAAGTTTTTATACGCCGACGGCTGGACCGAATGGCCGGACGGAACAGTGGCTGGCCGCTACCGGTTTATCCACTCGCTCTACCAGAACGTTTTGTATGGACGTATTCCGGCGGGCCGACGCCTCCAACTCCACCGCGCCATTGGCGAACGGGAGGAGCAGGCGTATGGCGGCCGGGCCGGAGAGATTGCCGCTGAACTGGCCATGCACTTTGAGCAGGCCCGGGTCTTTGAGCGCGCCGTTCCGTATCGGCAGCAGGCGGCCCACAACGCCCTGCACCGGCGCGCCTACCAGGAGGCTATCACCCATCTGTTGCGCGGGCTGTCCCTGCTGGACAGGCAACACACCCCGGACGCGCCCCCGGACCGTCAGGACCGCCGGCAACAGGAAATCGTCCTGTTGCTGAGCCTCAGTGTTCCGCTGGCGATGACCAAAGGCTACGCCGCTCCGGAAGTGGAGGAAGTCTACAGCCGGGCGCGCAGCCTGTGTGAAGCGACTGGCGAGACCCGCCAGCTCTTTCTGGCTCTGCGCGGGCTGGGCGCGGCGGCCCTGATTCGGGCTGAACTCTACACCGCCCTCCAGTTGGGAGAACAGTTCCTGGCCCTGGCCGAGCGCCAGAACGAGCCGACCCTGCTGCTTTCGGCCCACAACGCCCTGGGGATTGCCCACTTTCACAGGGGCGAATTCAGCCGGGCACGCGCCCACCTTGAGAAAGGGCTGGCACTGGACGACCCCCATAAGCGTTGGGCCGACGGGTTTGTCCAGGACCCGGGCGTGGTGTGCCGCTCCTATACCGCCTTTTCGCTGTGTGTGCTCGGGTTCTCACGCCAGGCCCGCAGCAGCGTGCGGCAGGCCGTGTCCCTGGCCCGCCGACTCGCCCACCCCCACAGCCTGGCCTATGCCCTGGGCTGTGCGGCCATTGTGTCCCATATGTGCCGGGATGAGCGCGATACCCGGGCGTTTGCCGAGGAGACGCTCGCGGTGTCGCAGGAACACGGCTTCGCCTATTGGCTGGCTATGGGGACGATCCTGGTGGCGGACAGCCAGCCCCAGGCGGCGGGCAGGATTGAGCAGATCCGCCGGGGTCTGGACGATTGGGAGGCCACCGGGGCGGCAGTCATGCGGCCCTACTATCTGGCGGTCCTGGCCGAGGCGTATGCCACAACGGGTCGGCTTGCGGAGGGCTTGCAGACCGTTGATGCGGCCGTGGAGTTGGTCGGGACGACGCACGAGCGGTTTTGTGAGGCAGAACTGTACCGGATTAGAGCCGGGATTCTGCTGGCCCAGGACAGTCACAGGCCACAGGGTACAGGGCAACACGTTCTGACCCACTCCCAGGTTGAGGAGTATTTTCGCCGGGCGATTGCTCTTGCCCGCCGGCAGCAGGCCAAGCTGTGGGAACTGCGGGCGGTCTTGGGCCTGAGCCGGATGTGGCAGGCCCAGGGGCGATGGACCGAGGCGCGTGAACTGTTGGAAGAGAGCCTGAGCCGTGATGAAGCCGGAGAGAGTGTCGATATGGGGCAGGCCCGGGCGCTCTTGGCCGAGCTGTCATGAACCGGGCCGTCCTTCCGCCCCGCCAAGCGCCTGAGAATCGTTGACACCTTGAACCGGATCGTACACAGTAGCGCTGCAATGGATGAGGGTATAATGACAAAGCGTTTCTCCTGCCTCGTTGTCACAGTTTTTTTCTTTTCCCTTCCTTCTCCGCAACTCCCTGCCCAACAGGTCCCCCTGGTGGAGCGGAATCGCCTCAAGCAGCTGGAAGACCTGGCCAGGCATACTTCCAGTGAAGTCAGAGAGGGAAGCGTTCTCAGCGCCTATCAAGCCGGAGAGGAGACGGCGAGAGAGATTTTCAGCCTGCTGGTCAATGATCCCGTCCCTGCCGTGAAAAAGACGGTGGCGCAGTATGCCAGTCTCCTGGGAGGCGAAGTCGGGGAGCAGTTTCTGACCAGCCTGGCCAATGATCCGAGCCTTGAGGTGAGAAAAGAAGTGGCTGTCAGAGCGGCTGAACTGGGAGGCCGGGAGGGTGAAGCGGTTTTCGCTCTTCTGTCTCAGGACAAAGACCTGGCTGTGAGACGATTGGTCGCCCGACACGCCGGCAAACTCGGAAACGAAAGGGGCAGACGAATTCTTGACCTGCTCCTTCAGGACCGGGAAACCCAGGTTCGCATCGATGTCGCTCTCAATGCCCACCTCTTGGGCGAAGAAGCGGCGACCGAGCTGCTTCTGACCCTGGCCAGTCCAGACGAAGAGCGCTCGGTGAAGTTCATGGCCGCTTCCGGGGCCCATCAACTGGGGGGCGAGCCGGAGGTGCGGGTCCTGTCCCGGCTGGTGGGTGACGAAGACCCGGAGGTGAGGAAAGTGGTGGTGCTGCGCGCCTGCCAGTTGGGAGGCGCGGCCGGCGAAGCCCTTGTCAACACGCTGATGACCGACCCGGACCCTGAAGTCCGGGTGGAGGTTGTCCTGCATGTCTGCCAGTTAGGAGAACTGACGAAGAACAGCGCATTTCTCAGGCTGGCCCGGGATCCAGACCCGGAGGTGCGAAAAGCGCTGGCCTTCAGCCCGCGTGACCTGGCCTGCAACACCAAACGCCACAACATAGTAAGCGTCCTGCTGTTGGACCCGGACCCGGAGGTGCGAAAAGCGCTGGCGCTGTACGCAACCCAACTGAGAGGGGAAGAGGGAGAGAGAATTCTGAGCGCTCTGGTCCTGGACTCGGCCTCCGAAGTCAGAAAAGACCTGGTTATCAGGGCCGTGCAGTTCGGGGCCGAGGGCGGCAGGCGTATTCTTCGCCACCTGCTCAGCGATAGCGACCCCGAAGTGAAACGCAAAGCCAGAGCGGCGCTCGATCAGGACGCAGCCTAGAGGAGGAACGATGGCCTGCGATGCTGTGATTCAGACCGGAACCGTTGTGGACGGCACGCGCCGTCCGTCGTCCCGGGCCGATGTGGCCGGACAGGGCGGCCGGATCACCGCAGTCAGCGGCCCGGCAAAACGGACGATTGATGCCGACGGGCATTTGGTGACGCCGGGCTTTATTGATATTCATACCCACCTGGATGCCCAGATCAGCTGGGACCCGGTCGCCTTGTCGTCGTGCTGGAACGGTGTGACCTCGGTCGTGATGGGCAACTGCGGGGTGACTTTCGCCCCCTGCCGTCCAACAGATCGGGAGTACTTGGCGCATCTGATGGAGTCGGTTGAAGACATTCCGGCCGAGAGCATTCTGAGCACAAGCCGGGCGGGGACGATATGAGAGGGCCACAGTATGCCAAGCTGTAGGAACTGCGGGCGGTCTTGGGCCTGAGCCGGATGTGGCAGGCCCAGGGGCGATGGACCGAGGCGCGTGAACTGTTGGAAGAGAGCCTGAGCCGTGATGAAGCCGGAGAGAGTGTCGATGTGGGGCAGGCCCGGGCGCTCTTGGCCGAGTTGTCATGAACCGGGCCGTCCTTCCGCCCTGCCTTGACCGGGCCAACTCCCCGGATATTCCAGCCTGTATGAAAAAATTCAATCTTGCAATGGCCCTGACCGTCAGCCTCGCGCTTCTCGCGCCGGCGCTTGCCCAGGATGTACCAGTCGGCAACCTTGAAGTCCCTGGTAACGGCTCATTTCAGAGCGGCATAGGCTTCATTTCCGGCTGGGTATGCGCCGGGGAGGTAGTGGAGGTTGTCCTGAACGGCGATCAACGCTTGCCTGTGACCGCCCGCGGCTTGGCCCGTGGTGATACGGAAGCGGCTTGCGGAGATCAGAACAACGGCTTCCTGACTATCTGGAACTGGAATCTCATGGGGGAAGGGACCCACACCGCCGCCCTTGTCGTAGATGGGCAGACGCTCAGGCGTCATTCGTTCACCGTGACCACGCTGGGGGAAGAGTTTGTGAGGGATGTAGAGAAGGATGTGACGGTTGAGGACTTCCCTGGTCCTGGTGAAACTGTAACGCTTCGCTGGCAACAGCCCGTGCAGAACTTTGTCATCGTTCCAGCGGCCACCCGTAGCCCAGGCCCGAAACCCTGTCAAGGCAGTCAGCTGCCGCTTGCTTGCCCTCCCGGATTAGTCAACGCCCCCTCAACCGGCTTCTCGCAGGCAATCACCCTGTCCACGTTCGTCCCCCGGGCGAGCCAAGTTGACGCAAACGGGGAATGGCATGCTACGGGGCTAACACCGCCCACCACTACAACGCCTCTAGCAACGTCAAGCCCCCCTTCCCGCCGGGAAGCCTGGCCCACCACCACGACGCTAACCCTCTGGATTGATGCTGAGGGCTTGCTTAGGTGGCTTCAGACGAAGGTTCTACCCGGCAGAGGAATCGAGTTGAGCCAGATACAGGCAGATGGCAGCAATGCCTACATGCTAGGTAACATTACCTTGTTCAGAATCGAGGGCTTCAAAGTGACTTTGGACATCAGGATGCAAGAGCGGGGGAGCTTGGTGTCAGTTGCCTACGGTACGCCAAATTCTGACCCGGGAGATGCAATGACACTTCTGCTTTACTAAGCCAAGGGGAGGGCATCAATCCCATGCCTTGATAGAAAAGTTCTGGCGGCTCTGGTCCCAGATCAGGGTTACAGATTCGCCTTCAAATGGGAAGTTATCAACTGTAACATCCCGCTCTACCCCCCTCACAAACTCTTGCCCCAGGGTTACGACGGTAAAGATATTCCCAAGCAAAGGATGGCCATTGATCCTGAGCTCGGCATCAATAAGATATGTCCCGTCATCAGAGGACGGCAGGCCCGCAACAACTTGGTTCCAGTTCACGAGGGCCACAAAGCCGCTATCCGTCCCTGATCTTCCTGTTTCTTCCCGACTGCAAAACCGCTGCGTGTCCGCCCGTGGGGTGCCATATTGAGCGCGGATAGTGCTGAGATGTTGCTGTTCGGATACCGCAACGTTAGGATCATAACGCCTAAGCACGATCTCAATGTTTGGGAGGTTATTAGCATACCACGCGCCACATGCCCAGCCTCTAACAACTCCGATCCCCGATTGATAGGTTCCACCCATCGGGGTTTCAAGAACCGCCGCGGTGTGGACTGGTTCTTCACGGTGTCCCGCGCTTGTAAGGGCTGGGAAGGGCAAGCCTGCACTGATCAGGAGCAAGAACAAAAAGCGGATCATAGTTTTTCCTTTCTGTTATTTACCGCCCAGCCGGGCGACTACGGGTGTAGAGAAAACGGCATAGCCTCGTCCGTCCGTCCCTTGACCACCACGACCGACCAGGCTATGCCCCCGGTGGGCAGGCTGTCCCGACAAAGCGCCTGAGAATCGTTGACACCTTGAACCGGATCGCGCACAGTAGCGTTGCATGGAAGACAAGACGATTCTGAAAGAGGAGGAGAAGGTATGGGTCAGCAACCAATCCGCAGCTTGGCGCAGGCAATCATCCTGGGAACAGTTCTGGCCGTGTGTCTCGTCGCCCCGGGCCGGGCCGGCGCTCAGCAGGACTATCCCGAGGGCTATAGTCCGTCAGAGCCGGCGGCTGAGGGCGGGACCAATGTGTTGGCCCGCTTCGGGGCGATTACCACCTGGATGAATGACAAACTCGAAGCCGCCGGCGGCAACGCCTCGCCGGTCTGCTACCGCAACTGTCTCACCGTCCCGGTCAATGACATTCTCGACTGCCTGGAAAAGAACAATACCTATGAGACCAGCGAGTCGTGCGAGCGGGACGCGGCCAATACAATGGCGGCGTGTGACCCCAAGTGCCAATAATCGCCGGGGTGGTCATCAGCGTCATTGCAGAACCGCCGGTTCGGCCACAGTGCGGCCTCACCTCCCCACCAGAGGGGTGGGCCGCCCCAACACAATCAGCCGCCCTGCTGCTGTTTTTGCAGCGCCTCCAAGGCGGCTCCCTGCTCGGCCAGCACCCGCCTGGTAGAAGCCCGCTCTTGAATGTTCGCCCACCAGGCGGCCAGTTTCGGGCGTCCCTCAGTTGCCGGCTTCTGACCAAAGGCCGGCAGAAAGTTGTTCATGAAGAAAATGGTCGGCGTCAGGGCGGCGTCGGCCAGGCTGAAGTCAGCCCCGGCCGCCCAGCCCTCATCCGAGAGTTGTGATTCAAGGTGGTTGAGACAGCCCTGAATCTCGGCCATCTTCTCGTCAATGAAACTCTGCTCAAGCTCCTGGCCGAGCAGTTTTGGAAAGCAGGCGCGTAGCGGTGGCTCGAGATACAGGTCATGCAGCCGGGTGAAGCTCCGCACCCTGGCCCGCCCCTCCGGGTCCCTGGGCAACAGCGGCTTGTCCGGGAACCTGTCCTCAAAATACTCGTTGATGAGTTCGGATTCGGCGATGATCCGGCTGCCGGTATCCAGGGCCGGGACTTTGCCCAGGGGGTTGATCTGCTTGTACTCGTCGGACCCCATCCCGCCCGGCGGCTCGACCAGTTCGATATCCAGACCCTTTTCATAGGCGGCGACGCGGCACTTTGAGGCAAAATTGCTGAGCGGTGTGCTGTAGAGCTTCATATGTCCTCCTTCACCAAAGAGAATAACAGGAGCAGTGGCCCCGGAACTATCCCGCACTGCACGCGCCAAGTCAAGGGCGGACTGCTTGCGATACCACAAACCGGGGTGATAGGACGGAGCTGCACACAGGAGGAGAGCGTGGAGTTTGGTCTGTTCTCGCTGTTTGACTTTTTCCCCGACCGCCAGAATGAGGCCCAGTACTACCGCGATACGCTCGCCCTCGCGGTTGCCGCCGAGCGGCTCGGCTTTGACTCGGTGTGGTTTGGCGAGGAGCACTTCTATGCCTTCGGGATCTGTCCCAGCCCCCAGATCTTTCTGACCGCCCTGGCGCGGGAAACATCCCGGATTCGTCTGGGCACATCCATCAGCCTGCTGCCGTTTGACAACCCGCTGCGCAAGGCCGAAGACTTTGCCATGCTTGATATCCTGAGCGACGGGCGGCTGAATTTCGGGGTCGGACGGGGCATTATTCAGAAGCACTTTGAGGGCTTTGGCGTCAACCCGCAGGAGAGCCGGGCGCGCTATGAGGAGTCTTTGGAGATCATCCGGCGGGCCTGGACCCGGGACCAGGTGGAGTATCAGGGCGCGTTCTGGCAGGTTCCGCCCGTGTCGGTCGGCCCCAAACCCGTCCAGAAACCCCACCCGCCGATCTATCGGGGCACAATCAGCCCGGAATCGTATGAGCGTGCCGCCCTTGCCGGCGACAACGCCTTTGTCGTGCCGTGGCTGACCGCCCCCCACCCCAAGGTCAGAAAGCGGGTTGAGGATTACCGTCGCCGGCTCACCGAACATGGCCATGAGCAGAAACGGATGACCTTCATCTTCTGGCTGTTTGTTGACCCCGACCATAACCGGGCGGTCCGCGAGGGCCGTGAGGCAACCCGCGCCTATACCAGTCTGTTCACCTCGTTCGTCCCGCCCGGGCTGCTGAGCCGGATGCAGGCCGGCGACCCGTTCAGGGCCTTTCTGGAGTTTGTCCGGGCCATGCCCGAGCAGATCGAAGAGCGGGCCGTGGTCGGCACCCCGGCCGAGTGCCGGCGGCGTCTGGCCGAGTTGAACGACGAGTTCGGGCTGGATCAGGTCGCGTTTTATTTTCACGCCGGCGGGCGGGATATCGGTCGCGCCAGGGCCGGGCTGGAACTGTTTGCCAGGGAAGTCATGCCGGAGTTCACGCCGGACAAATGAAAGGAGGCAGGACGATGCTGTTGCAGGACAAAATCGCGGTTGTCACCGGGATCGGGACCGGCATGGGCAAGGCGATCGCGCTGCGCTACGCCAGGGAAGGGGCCCATGTGGTCGGGGCCGAGATTGACGAGGCCAGCGGGCAACAGACCGCGGCCGGGATCAGCGCCCATGACCGCCGCGGCCTGTATGTCAAGACCGATATGGGCAAGCTGGCCGATATCAGGGCTATGGTCGCCAGGGCGGTGGAGACCTTCGGGCGGATCGACATTCTGGTCAACAATGCCGGAGTGACCCGCAGCCTGGGCTTTTTTGATGTGAGCGAGGCAGACTGGGACTGGATTCATGCGGTCAATGCCAAAGGCGTCTTTTTCTGTATGCAGGAGGTGGCCCGTGAGATGGCCAAACGCAACGAGGGCCGGATTGTCAACATCGCCTCCATCGCCGGCAAAGGCTTTCGCGGCACGTCGAATATCGCCTATGCCGGCTCCAAGGGCGCGGTGATTGCCATGACCCGCATCGGCGCTTCGCAACTGGCCCGGCACAACATCAACGTCAACGCCATCTGTCCCGGCGCGACCCGCACCAGCCTGTACGACCGGGTGCTCCAGCAACGCACCGAGCGCGAGGGCATCAGCGAGGCTGAGGCAATGGCCCGCATGGACGCCTCCATCCCGCTCAAGCGTTCCAACACCCCGGACGACATCGCCAACATGGCCGCCTTCCTGGCCTCGGACGAGGCCCGGAACATTACCGGTCAGTCCTTCAACGTTGACGGCGGACTGATGTGGGACTGACAAGCCGGAGGAACACCCATGCCCCACGGAATGGATCACCTGCTGTCTGATTTGCGTGTTCTCGATCTGACCCGCGCCCTGGCCGGCCCGAGCTGTACCCGCATGCTGGTGGAAATGGGGGCCGAGGTCATCAAGGTTGAACCCGCCCCGGGCGGGGATATGGTCCGCAGTATCTCGGTTTTCCGCAACGACCGCAGCCTGTACTATGTCCAGCAGAACCGGGGCAAGAAGAGCCTGTGCGTCAATCTGCGCGACCCCCGGGGCTTGGCCCTGCTTGCCGAACTCGTGCCGCGGGTTGATGTGGTGGTCGAGAATTTCAAGCCCGGGGTGATTGCCACTATGGGCCTGGGCTATGACCGGCTCAAAGCCCTCAAGTCCGACATCATCCTGTGCTCCATCTCGGCCCTGGGCCAGAGCGGCCCGCTGGCGGCTACGCCCGGCTACGATTACATTGCCCAGGCCTACTCGGGCGTCACGTCCATGATTGGCGAGCCGGACGACGCGCCCTATATCCCGCTGGTCGGGCTGGGCGATGTCAGCACCGGCGTTCACGCCGCGCTGGCGATTGTGTCGGCCCTGCGCTACCGCGACCGCAGCGGCCTTGGCCAGCATCTGGATGTCGCCCTGCTCGATGTCTACTACCACTACCACGAGGCCAATGTCGAAACCTACAGCGGCAGCGGCGGGACAATCAAACCGACCCGCAGCGGCCGCTACATGACCTATGCCTGCCCGTGCGGGGTGTTTCGGGGCACGGGCGGTTATCTGGTCATCATGGCCCTGCTGCACCACTGGAAGGACTTGTGCAAGGCGCTGGGCCGGGATGAACTGGCCAGCCACCCGGACTATGCGACCGACATGAAGCGGCTGGAACGGCGCGACGAGATTGTCACCATGCTTGAGGACTGGCTCCAGACCTTCCCCGATGTGCCGAGCGCCGTCAAGTATCTGGAGCAGCACCGGGTTCCGGTTGCCCCGGTGCTGTCGGTGGCCGACACCGTGCATCACCCCCACCACCGGGCCAGAGGCACGGTGCGGACGGTCAGCGATCCGCTGCACGGCGACCTTGAGATACCGGGTATGCCGCTCAAGTTCTCGGCCTTTCCCGAGCCGCTGCCGCTGGTGGCCCCGACGCTCGGCCAGCATAACGAAGAGATACTGACGACCTGTCTGGGCCGGACACCGGACGAGGTGCGCCAACTCCGGGAGGCTGGCGTGCTGGTGGAGAAAAAGGTCTAGCACGCAACGGGCACTGCCAGGCATCTCGAGTCGCGTGCGCGTGTCCCGCTCTGAATCGTCCGGCTGCGGTGCAGTGCCAGCTCAGCTTGGACACCGCCTGTGAAACTGGAAGATATTCGCCCGCAGGCCGCCCTGGGCGGCATCCTGCCTGACGCGGTGGTGACTGTGGTCGGCGTGCAGTGGTACGGGTCAGATGCTCTTGAGTTGTTCTATAAGACGCCGAGCGGCAAGGTGGCCAATGCCTTGCTGTACCGTCATGACGAGGCGCGGCTTGAGATCGTTGAACGCGGGCGTCCGTGGAGCTTTGACGGAGACGGGGCCCTGTTCCGCCTGGTGTCTGAGGCGCAGCGCATCCGCCTCGCGCATCTGTTCGATCCCCTGCTGGCGGTCCATACCTCGGTTGTCGAGCCCTTGCCGCATCAGATCACCGCGGTCTACGAAGCCATGCTGCCCCGCCAGCCGCTGCGCTTTCTGCTGGCCGATGACCCGGGTGCCGGCAAGACCATTATGGCCGGGCTGCTTATCAAGGAGCTGATCGCCCGAGGCGACATCCAACGCTGCCTGGTCGTGTGTCCCGGCAGCTTGGCCGAGCAATGGCAGGATGAGCTCTACCGCCGCTTTCAGCTCCCTTTTGATATCCTCACCAACGATGCGCTCGCAGCCGCGCGGACTGGCAACTGGTTTCTGGAGACCAATTTTGTTATCGCTCGCCTGGACAAGCTGGCGCGCGACGAAGACGTACAGCACAAGCTCACGGCACCGGACTGTCGCTGGGACCTTGTCGTGTGCGATGAGGCGCACAAGATGGCGGCGAGGTTCTTCGGCGGTCAGGTCCGCTACACCAGGCGGTACCGCCTGGGTCAACTCCTGTCCGGCCTGACCCGTCACTTCCTGCTGATGACGGCCACGCCGCATAACGGCAGAGAGGAAGACTTCCAGCTCTTCATGGCGCTCCTTGACGGCGACCGGTTCGAGGGCCGTTTTCGTGACGGTGCGCATACAACCGATGTGTCCGACCTGATGCGCCGCATGGTGAAAGAGCGTCTGCTCACGTTTGACGCGACCCCGCTCTTCCCCGAGCGCGTCGCCTCCACCGTGCCCTATAAGCTGTCCGACGACGAGGCGCGTCTCTACAGGCAGGTGACCGATTATGTGCGCGAGGAGTTCAACCGCGCCGATGCGCTCAAGGATGGCAAACGAGCCGGGACGGTTGGCTTTGCCCTGACTATTGTTCAGCGCCGGCTGGCGTCTTCACCCGAAGCGATCTCCCAGACTCTGGGCCGCCGGCGCAAGCGCCTGGAGAGCCGCTTGCGTGAACTCCAGGTGCTTCAGCACGGCGGACAGGCTGGCGGCCTTCCTGGCGGTCCGGACTTCAGTGCGGAAGACCTTGAGGACCTGGAGGACGCGCTCGAGCAGGAGGTCGTTGACGCGGAAGAGGAGATTGTTGACCAGGCCACGGCGGCCCGCTCCCGTATCGAGCTGGAGGCCGAAATCGAAACGCTCAGAGGCTTGGAAGCGCTCGCCCTGGGCGTGCGTCGCCGCGGCCGGGATACGAAGTGGCGACAGCTCGCCAGCCTGCTGAGCGAGATTTTCACCCCCGGCGGTCAGGTTGCCGAGCAGACCGTTCCGTATGGCGCGGGCGAAATCCCGCAACCCACGCCGTCCCCGCGGCAGAAGCTGGTCATATTCACCGAGCACCGGGATACCCTGCGCTACTTGCAGGACCGCGTCACCACCCTGCTGGGCCGTCAGGGGGCGGTGGTGGTGATTCACGGCGGCCTGGGCCGCGGGGAACGGCTCAGGGTGCAGGAAGTGTTCCGGTACGACCCCGAGGTCCAGGTGCTGCTGGCAACGGATGCGGCAGCCGAAGGCATCAACCTGCAACGCGCCCACCTGATGGTCAACTATGACCTGCCGTGGAATCCAAACCGTCTGGAGCAGCGATTCGGGCGTATTCACCGCATCGGCCAGACCGAGGTGTGCCACCTGTGGAACCTGGTGGCGGACGAGACCCGCGAGGGCGATGTCTATCGCACCCTGCTGGACAAGCTGGAGCGGGCACGCCGGGCCCTGGGCGGCCAGGTCTTTGACGTGCTGGGCAAACTGTTCGAGGACCGGCCCTTGCGAGACCTGCTGCTCGAAGCCATCCGCTATGGTGAGCGGGCGGAAGTCCGGGCACGGCTGACCACGGCCGTTGAGCACGCCCTGGACCGGAGCACGCTGCGCAATCTGCTCGAAGACAGAGCGCTGGCCCAGGATGTCATGGACGCCAGCCGCGTCCACGGCATCCGCGCTGACATGGAACGGGCCGAAGCCCGCCGCCTGCAACCCCACTACATCGCGTCGTTTTTCCACGAGGCGTTCCGGCAGTTGGGCGGAACGGTCAGGCAGCGCGAGACGCGGCGATACGAGATCAGCCATGTGCCGGAGGCGGTCCGCCATCGCCCGGTCGGCAGCGGCGAGCCCGTGCTGTCCCGCTATGAACGTATCGCCTTTGACAAGTCTCTGGTCGCGCAGCCGGGCCGGCCCCTGGCGGCGTTCATCTGTCCGGGCCACCCGCTGCTTGAGGCGGTGATTGACCTGACCCTGAAACGCCACCGCGACCTGCTCACGCGCGGAACAGTCCTGGTTGACGAGCGCGATGCGGGCCTCAGGCCGCGGGTGCTGTTTTCTCTGGAACACGCGATTCAGGATGCGAGCCAGACACCCCGCGGCGACCGCCGTATCGTTTCCAAGCGGGTGCTGTATGTGGAACTTGACGCCGAGGGCGTGACCCGCCATGTCCGCTATGCGCCCTATCTTGACTACCGGCCGCTCGCCGCCGGCGAGCCGGACCCTGCGGCGATTCTGGCCCGCCCGGAGTGCAGTTGGATCAGCCCCAAGTTGGAGCGTCAGGCCCACACCTATGCTGTCGCCAGCTTTGTCCCCGAACATCTGGAAGAGGTCCGCGGTGCCAGGCTGGGCCTGATTACCAGGACCGAGGCGGCGGTCAGGGAGCGGCTGGGCAAGGAAATCACCTATTGGGATCGCCGCGCCGAACAGCTCAAGCTCCAGGAACGGGCCGGCAAGACCGGCGCGCGGCTCAATTCAGACGAAGCGCGCAAACGGGCGGACGGCTTGCAGGCCCGGCTTCAGAAGCGGCTGGAGGAACTCAGGCTCGAAGCCCAGCTCTCGCCCCTGCCGCCGGTGATGCTGGGCGGCTTGGTGCTGGTCCCCAAGGGACTGCTCGAGGCGATGAGCGGCCGGCAAACGCCTGTCTCAGGAGCGGCGGCAGACACCGGGGCCGTGGCCGCCCGGGCCCGCGCCATTGTCGTAGAGGTGGAGCGCGGTCTCGGCTTTGAGCCGACGGATCGCGAGTTCGAGAAGCTGGGCTATGATATCGAGAGCCGCGTCCCCGCCACCGGCAAGCTGCGGTTTATCGAGGTCAAGGGCCGCGTCAGCGGGGCGGCCACGATCACGGCCACGCGGAACGAAATTCTGTACTCCCTGAACAAGCCCGAGGACTTCATTCTGGCCATTGTGGAGTTTCTTGAGGGCGGCCTACACCGCGTTCATTACCTGCGCCGGCCTTTCCAGCGGGAGCCGGATTTCGGCGTGACCAGCGTAAACTACAACTTTGCCGAGCTACTAGCCCGGGCCGGGGAGCCGGCGTAAAATTAAAATAGAGATACCATCTGGAGGCGAAGCATGACGACACCGCAGGCTGAACGGCAGGTGGGGGGGAAGTACCATATCGCTGTAAAGGACTTCGGGCCTATCGCCGAGGCGAGTGTGGATGTGCGCCCGCTGACGGTGTTCATCGGTCCGAGTAACACCGGCAAGTCCTATCTGGCGATTTTGATGTATGCTTTACATCGGTGTTTCGACGGATTCCCGCGTCTCATGGGGTGGCGCACGTTTCAGTTCAGAGAAGCTATGCGGCCCAAAGCTTCAATTCGGAAAAGTCTGAAGGGCTGGCTCTCGAAGGTGGCGGTGCAGGGGGGATCGCTCCCGGCACTGCCAACGGATGTGGCCGCGCACCTCCGCTCCAGGCTGGAACAAGCGAAGGGCCTTGATCGCCTCCTGGAGCAAGAAATATGTCGTTGCTTCGGGGCTGAGAGTCCTGCCGACCTGATTCGACGATCAAGCCCCCACGCCGACACGAGGGTTGACCTGCGCATTCCCCAGGCCGCCGATGCGCAGGAAGTTCGCTACCAGCTTGAATTCGGTCAGAACAGCACTCGCCTGTCCGGGCAACTTCCCGAAATAATGTCGCCACCGCGCATTTCCCCCACAGAAGCGCGAGACCGGCTCCTTGACACTGGCACCGGGGAAGACGACGACGAGCCAGATTATCTATTCATACGATTCGCGCGGTCGCTATTCGCTTCCTTGGTTCAACCGCTCGGGAAAAACGCCTATTACCTGCCGGCCGACCGTACCGGCGTCATGCACAGTCACCAAGTGGTGGTGAGTACGCTGGTCCAAAACGCCACAACGGCCGGCCTCCGTCCTTCCCATGACGTTCCGATGCTGTCCGGTGTGTTGGCCGATTTTCTGAGCCACCTGATCAACATAAGCAGAGGGCGGCCCCCACATCGAAACGGAGTTGAAACACCCCTGGAACGCGGCCTACTCAATGGCACGGTTCGCTTGGACCGCACTGAGACCGGCTACCCTGTTTTTGCGTATCGCCCGAGCGGCTGGAAGGACGACCTGCCGCTGATGCGAGCGTCTTCTATGGTGTCCGAACTCGCGCCGGTCGTGTTGTTTCTACGCCATCTCGTGGAACCCGGCGATATGCTCATTATCGAAGAGCCGGAAGCCCACCTGCACCCGGCCATGCAGGCCGCCTTTGCGCGCGATCTGGCCCGCCTGGTTCGCTCCGGCATCCGGGTTGTTGTCACGACTCACAGCGAATGGTTGCTCGACCAGTTCGCCAACCTGGTACGGCTCTCTGAACTTCCCGAAGCGAAGAGAAAGGGGCTTCCCGGAGCGGATGAAGCGCTTCGGCCGGAACAATTTGGGGCGTGGCTGTTTAAGCCGAAACAGCGCCCCAAGGGGTCCGTCGTTGAAGAACTGAGCATTGACCCTGACACGGGCGGTCTGGGTTCGGATTACAGCGAGATTGCCGAACATCTCTATAATGACTGGGCGCATATCGGGAATCGGATTGAGGAGGAACGCGGGCGGTGAGCAATTTTTTGGAGGAGATACGAGAGAAAGTGCCTGAGAAGTGTCAGGCCGGGAAACACGAGATTGAACTCTGTCGTTCGGGAAAATCGCTGGCAAGCGTCCTTACCTGACCCTGCACACTCCCATGCCCCCACCCCGCAAGAAGCTGATCGAAGTCGCCCTGCCGCTGGCCGCCATAAACACCGCGGCGGCACGCGAGAAGTCCATCCGCCACGGCCACCCCAGCACCCTGCACCTGTGGTGGGCACGCCGTCCGCTGGCCGCGGCCCGGGCGGTGCTGTTCGCCCAGATGGTAGACGACCCCGGCAGTTGGCCCGAGCTGTTCCCTACCGCCGAGGCGCAAGAGGAAGAGCGGGGGCGGCTGTTTGGCATCATTGAGGAGTTGGTGAAGTGGGAGAACACCACCAACGAGAAAGTCTTGCAGAGGGCGCGTAAGGCCATCCGGGAGAGTTGGGCGCGGACCTGCGCCGAGCACGCCGACCATCCACGCGCAGCCGAGTTGTTTGACCCGTCACGGCTGCCGGCTTTCCACGACCCGTTTGCCGGCGGCGGGGCGTTACCGCTGGAAGCCGGGCGGCTGGGCTTGGAGGCCCACGCCAGCGACCTCAACCCGGTGGCGGTGCTGATCAACAAGGCGATGATTGAGATACCGCCCAGGTTTGCCGGCCGCCCGCCGGTGAACCCCGACTGGCAGGCGACAAGCACGGAGCAGCAGACCATGACGGGCTGGGCCGGGGCGCGGGGGCTGGCCGAGGATGTGCGCTACTACGGCCGCTGGATGCGGGAGGAGGCGGCGAAGCGTATCGGGCATCTGTATCCGCAGATTGAGGTTACGCAGCAGATGACCCAAGAGCGGCCCGACCTGAAGCCGTACCAGGGCCGCAAGCTGACCGTCATCGCGTGGTTGTGGGCGCGGACGGTCACGAGCTCCAACCCGGCGTTTCGTGATGTGGCCGTACCGCTGGCTTCCACCTTCATGCTGTCCACCAAAAAGGGCAAGGAAGCCTATGTTGAGCCGGTGATTGAGGAGGGCGGTTATCGGTTCACGGTCAAGGTAGGTGTGCCGCCCGACCGGGACGCGGTGAAGGCCGGTACGACAGCGGGCAAGCGCAACGCCTTCCGGTGTCTGATGTCCGGCGTGGCTATGACGTATGAACACATCCGGGCCGAAGGGAAGGCCGGCCGCATGGGGGCGCGGTTGATGGCAATTGTCGCCGAGGGAGACCGGGGGCGGGTGTATCTGTCGCCGCTGGAGGAACATGAAACAATCGCCAAACAGGCAAAGCCGGAATGGAAGCCGGACAGGCCGTTACCTGAAAACCCGCGCAACTTCAACACGCCCCTTTACGGCCTCTCGACCTTCGGCGACCTCTTCACTCCCCGCCAACTCGTCGCCCTGGCCACCTTCTCCGACTTGGTGGGGGAGGCAATGGCGCGTATCAAGCAGGATGCCGCTCTCGCCGATTTGCCCGATGACGGGCGGTCTTTGCGGGGAGGGGGAACCGGGGTGACGGCGTATGCCGAGGCGGTGGGGGTGTATTTGGCCTTCGCGCTGAGCAAATTGGCTGACCTTGGTAATAGCTTGTGCGGTTGGGAGCCTGTTGCCCAGTGTCCGAGACACCTCTTCGGCCGCCAAGCGATTCCCATGATCTGGGATTATGCTGAGGGCAATCCATTGGGTGACAGTTCAGGTTCGTGGGCTGTGTTTGTCGCTGGCATCACCAAGGCGTTCTCCAAAACCTTTGAGTCTGTTCATACGAATGCGTCAGGGCGCTCGCAGCAAGCGGATGCGAGAGTACAGAATATCTCTTGTAACAAGCTGATTTTCACCGATCCGCCCTACTACGACAACATTGGCTACGCCGACCTGTCCGAATTCTTCTATGTCTGGCTCCGCCGCTCGCTCAGGCCAATCTACCCCGCTCTGTTTGCCACGCTGTCCACGCCGAAAGCCGAAGAACTGGTTGCCACGCCCTACCGGCACGGAAGCAAAGATAGGGCGGAAGCCTTCTTTCTTGACGGGATGAAGAAAGCCATGCGCTGCCTTGCCGAGCAGACCCACCCTGCCTTTCCGGTCACGATTTGCTACGCCTTCAAGCAGTCGGAGAAGAAAGGCGAGACCGGAACCGCTAGCACCGGCTGGGAGACTTTCCTAGACGCGGTGATCCGTCAGGGCTTTGCTGTTACCGGCACTTGGCCAGTACGCACGGAGAACAGCAGCCGCATGATCGGCATGGGCTCCAACGCCCTGGCCTCCTCCATCGTCCTGCTCGCTCAGGCGGCCATTGGCCCGGGCATGGCGGTGTATACCCGCTACGCCCGGGTGCTGGACGCGGCCGGCAAGCCGGTGTCGGTGCGGGAGGCGTTGGCGCTCATCAACCACACCCTGGATGAGACGCTGGCCGAGCAGGAGGGCGACTTTGACGCCGATAGCCGCTGGGCCTTGGCTTTCTTTGAGCAACACGGCTTTGCTGCGGGCGAGTACGGCGTGGCCGAAACCCTGTCCAAAGCCAAGAATACCAGCGTGGGCGGGCTGGTTGAGGCCGGCATTGTGAAAGCCGAGGCCGGGACGGTGCGGCTGCTGAGGCCGGCCGATTTGCCGACGACTTGGGACCCGACGCAGGACGGGCGGCTGGTGGCCTGGGAGATGGTGCATCACCTCATTCGGATGCTGGAACGGGGCGAGGAGGCCGCGGCCGAGTTGGTGGCCAAGCTGGGGGGTGCGCGGGCCGGGACGGCGCGGGAGTTGTGCTATCGGCTGTACAACCTGTGCGAGCGCAAGCAGTGGGCTGGCGAAGCCTTGTCGTACAACGGCCTGGTGCAGAGTTGGCCGGAGATCAGCCGCTTGGCCCAAGCGGCCAGCCGGCCCCGGGCGGCGCAGGACGGGTTGTTTGAGGAGGAGTGAGAACGGTGTGGGAATGATGTCCGACAACGCTAGGAAGACACGGATGCGGATTGAGCAGATTGAGATCAAGAACTACCGTTCCTTTCGTCATATCGTGTTTAAGAATCTTCCCTCGATGGTCGTCGTCGTGGGCGCAAACGGGACGGGCAAATCAACGCTGTTCGACGTGTTCACCTTTCTCAAGGATGCCCTCTCCCAGAACGCGGCCGCGGCGGTGGCACGACGTGGTGGCTTCCGCGAGTTGATCAGCCGGGGCGAGTGCGGGCCGGTCGGGATCACAGTCAAGTTCCGCGAGAGCGGAGGGCGGCTGGCGACCTATGCCATTGAAATAGCAGCGAAGGGGAGCCAGGTCGTTGTGGAACGTGAGGTGCTTGGTTACCGCAGAGGGCAGTATGGACGCCCCTGGCACTTCGTTGATTTCTCAGGCGGGACGGGAACTGCGGTCACAAACGAATCCGTTTACGGCAAAGAAGGGGCTGAAGCGAAAAGAGCGACATACAAACTCGATGACCCCAGCATCCTCGCCATCAAAGGGCTGGGCCAGTTTCGTGAGTTTCAGGTTGTCTCGGAATTCCGCGGGATGATTGAGAATTGGCACGTCTCGGACTTCCACATTGCCGACGCCCGACCGAGCACCGAGGCCGGCTATGCCGAGCATCTGTCGGAGCGCGGCGATAATGTCGCCCAGGTCGCCCAGTATCTCCATGATAATCACCCCGACCGTTTCAAGCGCGTCCTGGATGCCATGAGGCAGCGCGTTCCCGGCGTGGAAAGGGTTGAGGCCAGAACAACAGAGGACGGGCG
The DNA here is from genome assembly GCA_965200965.1 of uncultured Binatia bacterium (SeqCode). Taxonomy (GTDB): domain Bacteria; phylum Desulfobacterota; class Binatia; order Bin18; family Bin18; genus JAAXHF01. Next base: position 2,337,981 of record OZ241744.1, on the reverse strand, counting down.
TCTCGTGCTGCGTTTTCGGGATGGCAGCTTCAAGGACCCCTTTATTGCCCGCTATGTCTCTGACGGCACAATCAAGATGTTCGCCTATCTCGTGTTGCTGCATGACCCGAAGCCCCATCCGCTGCTGGCGGTCGAAGAACCAGAAAACCAGCTCTATCCCGCATTGCTCGCAGAGCTGGCTGAGGAGTTTCGGGACTATGCGCGACGTGGCGGCCAAGTCTTCGTTTCAACCCATTCTCCCGACTTCCTGAACGGGTTGAAGCTGGATGAAATTTTCTGGCTGGTCAAGAAAGAGGGCTTCACAACCGCACATCGGGCGTCCGATAGTGAGCTGCTGAAAAACCTTGTCGCAGAGGGGGACTTGCCGGGTGCCCTCTGGAAGCAGGGGCTTTTCGAGGGAGCCGAGCCACGATGAGTCGTATTGTGTTCCTGCTTGAAGAGGGCTCCATGAGTGACCTGCTGGAAGGCTTGCTGCCGAGGCTGTTTCCCGAACTGTCATTCCTGTGTGTGCCTCACGAGGGAAAGCAGGATTTGGAGAAGAGTATCCCGCGCAAGTTGAAGGCTTGGCGGGAGCCGGGCGTGCGTTTCGTCGTGGTGCGGGATCAGGACAGCGCGGATTGTCGCCAGGTGAAGGCCGCCCTCGTCCGACTCTGCCAGCAGGCCGGGCGACCTGATGTTGATGTGCTCGTCCGGGTCGTTTGCCGGGAACTGGAAGCGTGGTATATCGGCGAGCCGGAAGCACTTAGGCAAGCGTTTCCCGAAACTCGACCAGGTACCCTACGCAAATTGAGCAGGAGCAGGAGCCGATACCGAAACCCCGACGCTGTCGTTCGGCCTGCCGATGTCATTGGCAAGCTGATCCCCGAGTATCAGAAACGATCGGGCGCGAAGCGCATCGCTGATCTCTTGTCGCGGGAGAACCCTTCACACAGCTTTCAGGTCTTCGTTGAGGGGGTCGAAAGGGTGTGGGCGTCTATGCAGACCGGAACATGAGAGACGGAGGCAATTCATGGCGACAACTGAGGAGTTGTTCTGATGCTGACCCGCCTGAAGTTACGCAACTTCAAATCGTGGCCCGATACCGGAGACCTTACCTTGCGCCCGATCACCGGGTTGTTTGGCGCAAATAGCTCCGGCAAGACGAGCCTGTTGCAAGCCCTGTTGTTGCTGAAACAAACCTCAGAGTTGTCCGATCGCGGCTTGGTGTTTCATTTCGGCGACCTTATGACGCCGGTTGACCTGGGGAACTTTCAGAGCGTGGTACACGGTCACGACACCGGGGCAAAGATGGAGTTTGCTCTTGATTGGGAGATTGGCAAGCCCTTCAAGGTGGTCGATATCAAGAGTGCTGACAAGGAGGTGCTGTCGGACCGGAAACTCGGCTTTTCGGTGCTCACCGGTCGGCCCGGCGGGGGAAAAATTCCACGCCTGGTGGTGGATGTGATGTGCTATCGGGTGGGTGAAGCCAGATTCGGGATGCAACGGAAAGAAAAAAAAGGGAAAGCGGAATACGAGCTCTACAGCGCCGACACCGCATTGCAATTCATTCGCAGCGTGGGTCGGGCATGGCCGCTGCCGGCACCGGTCAAGAGCTATGGCTTCCCCGATCAGGTTCGCGCCTGTTACCAGAACGCGGGATTTCTCGCCGATCTGGAGCTCGCGCTTGAGGAATGCCTTGAGCGTGTCTTGTATCTCGGGCCGCTGCGCGCGTATCCCAAGCGTCAGTATATCTGGACGGGTGCGCAGCCGGGCGATATGGGACAGGCCGGCGAGGCTGTGGTTGACGCGATACTGGCCTCACGGGAACGGGGTCGGACAATATCCCCGGGCCCTAAGCGCAAGCGGCTGACCCTCGAAGCCTATGTCGCACGGTGGCTCAAGCAGCTCGGTCTCGTTCATGAGTTCCGGGTTGAGCAAATCGGTGAAAGCAGTCAGATATTCCAAGTCAAGGTTCGCAAGACGCGGCGCTCCGAAGAGGTCCTTATCACCGATGTCGGCTTTGGTGTATCGCAGATTCTCCCGGTGCTGGTCCTCTGCTTCTATGTGCCGGAAGGTTCCACAATACTCCTTGAACAACCGGAGATTCACCTGCACCCGGCCGTGCAATCGGGGCTTGCCGATGTCCTCATTGATGCCTGGAAGAACCGCAAGGTTCAGATTGTACTCGAGAGCCACAGCGAGCATCTTCTCCGCCGGCTGCAACTGCGTATTGCTGACGAGACCGTGAGCAAGGATGATGTCGGGCTCTTTTTTTGCAGCGCAGACGCGGGTGGTTCCAGCATCACCAAGCTTGAGCTTGATATGTTCGGCAACATTACCAACTGGCCGAAGGATTTTTTCGGCGATGAGTTCGGGGAAATCGCAGCCATGACACAAGCGGCCCAGAAACGACGCAAGGAGGAAGCAGGGTGAAACCCGCGGTGGTGATGGATACGAATGTGGCCATAGTGGCTAACGGGAAAGCGGATCAGGCAAGCCCGGATTGCGTCCTGACGTGTCTCAAACGGCTGAGAAAAATTCAAGACGCGGAAAGGCTCCTGTTGGATGAGACGGGGTGCATTCTCGATGAATACCGTGGCTATCTGCATCCTTCCGGCCAGCCGGGGCCGGGTGATGTGTTCTTCAAATGGCTTTGTAACAACCGGGGAAATCCTGAGGTGTGTCAGTTCGTGCGTATTACACCTGACCCGGCGCGTGTGTTTGAGGAATTTCCCGAGAGCGATGCGTTGAGCAATTTCGACCGCAATGACCGGAAGTTTGTGGCCGTTGCCGTCGCCAGCAAAGAGGGACCGCCGATTCTTAACGCTTCTGATAGGGACTGGTGGGATGACCGCCTTTCCCTGGAGCGCTGCGGAGTTCGCGTTGAATTCCTGTGCCCCGAGCTCATGGAGGATCGCTGAAATGGCCACTAGCAACTACGACCGGGTCGGCAAGGCCCTGGAGTTCCTGCGGGCGGGGCTGGGTCCTTTTGTTGAGCGCGAGCTCAAGGGTGCCCTTGAAGCGCGGCGCATGGATGCCCAGAGCCTGAGCCGGTTGGCCGAGGACCCGCTGAGAGCACGGCCCGTCTCTGAGTGGGATGCCGCCGGGCTGCTCAAACTCATGTGGGAAAACTGGAATGCGGTCTTTCGAGAGATCCTCGGCCCGGCCGAACGCGGTTTTGTCGGCGAGATGCGCGGTCATCGCAACAGGTGGGCGCATCAGGAGAGCTTTTCCAGTGACGACGCCTACCGCGTGCTGGATTCGGCCAGCCGCTTGCTGGCCGCGGTATCGGCACCACAGGCGGAGGAGTGCGACAAGCTCAAAATGGAGTTGTTGCGGATCCGCGTTGACGAATGGGCCCGGGGGGAGCGCCGTAAACACGCCGCCAGCATTGAGAGCGCGGCCGCGGCCCACCTGAAACCCTGGCGTGAGGTGGTCACGCCGCACCCCGATGTGGCCAGCGGGCACTACCAGCAGGCCGAGTTTGCCGCTGACCTGTGGCAGGTCCACCTTGGTGAGGGAAGCGCTGAGTACAAAAACCCGGTCGAGTTCTTCCGCCGGACCTATCTGACCGACACCCTGAAACATCTGTTGGCCGGCGCAGTCCGGCACCTGAGCGGAGGGAAGGGCGATCCGGTAGTGGCCCTCCAGACGAACTTTGGCGGCGGCAAGACGCACTCCATGCTGGCCCTGTACCATCTCTTTTCGGGAATTGCGCCGGGCGAGTTGGTGGACATTGAGGGCGTCATGCAGGGTGCTGGTCTGGACCGGCTGCCGACCGTCAAGCGGGTGGTGCTGGTCGGCAACAAAATATCGCCCGGCAACCCGGCCACCAAGTCCGACGGCACGACGGTCCGCACCCTGTGGGGTGAGCTGGCCTGGCAGCTCGGCGGTCGGGCCGCGTTTGCCCATATCCAGGCCGACGACGAGAAGGCGACCAACCCCGGCGATATCCTGCGCGAACTGTTCAACACCTACGGCCCCTGCCTCATCCTGATTGATGAGTGGGTGGCGTATGCGCGCCAGTTGCATGACCAGAGCGACCTGCCGGCCGGGAGTTTTGCGACGCAGTTCACCTTTGCTCAGACCCTGACCGAAGCGGCCAGGGCGGCCAGGAACTGTCTGCTGGTGCTCAGCCTGCCAGCCTCGGATGGGGGCGGCTCACCCCATGCCCTTGTGGACGATGTTGAGGTCGGTGGCCAGCGTGGGCGCGAGGCCCTGGACCGGCTGGGGAACGTTATCGATCGCCTTGGAGCGGCGTGGCAGCCGGCCAACGCCGAGGAGGGTTTTGAAATTGTACGGCGGCGGCTGTTTGAGCCGCTGACCGACCCGGCCCGCTGCACCGACCGGGATGTGGTGGTGCGAGCCTTTGCCGAGCTGTACCGCAACCAGCATCAGGAGTTTCCGCCCGAGTGCCGTGACCTGGACTACAAGAAGCGCATTCACGCGGCCTACCCGATTCATCCGGAAATTTTCGACCGGCTGTATGAGGACTGGTCTACGCTGGTGAAGTTTCAACGCACCCGCGGGGTGCTGCGCCTCATGGCGTCGGTCATTCACAGCCTGTGGGAAAAGGGCGACAGAAATCCGATCATTCTTCCGGCCACTGTCTCCATAGACGACCCGCGGGTGCGGTCCGAGCTGACCCGCTACCTGCCCGACAACTGGGTACCGATCATTGAGAAGGATGTTGACGGCCCGAACTCCTTGCCGTTGCAGATTGAGAGCCAGGCGTCAAACCTGGGCAAGCTGGCGGCCGTGCGCCGCGTCGCCCGGACCGTCTATCTCGGCTCGGCACCGACCGCGGACGCCGCGGCGCGTGGCCTTGACGATCGTCACATCAAGCTCGGCTGTGTGCTGCCGGGTGAGTCGCCGGCCGTGTTCGGGGACGCGCTCAGGCGGCTGGCCGGCGCGGCAACCTACCTGTACCAGGACGGCTACCAGGACGGCTCGCGTTACTGGTACTCCACCCAGCCGACTGTCATGAAACTGGCCGAGGACCGCGCCGAGCAGTTGCGCCGTGAACCGGACAAGCTCGAGCGGGAGTTGGACGCGCGCCTCCGGGCTGCGCTGCGCCAGGCCGGCGACTTCAGGGGCGTCCATGTCCTGCCGCAGTCCGGCCAGGATGTCCCGGACGACCTTGAGGCGCGCCTCGTCGTACTTGGCCGCCGGCAGCCACACAGCCGGGAGGCGGAGAGTCCGGCCCGGGGTGCGGCGGAAGCCATACTTGCTTCACGCGGGAACGCGCCCAGGCTGTACCGCAATACCCTCGTGTTCCTGGCCGCTGACAGGACGCGACTGCAAGACCTTGACGCGGCGATCCTGTCCTGCCTGGCATGGCAGTCGATCTGTGACGAGAGTGAAGAGCTCAATCTGTCTCCGCAGCAGCGCAAGCAGGCCGAGGTCCAGCACAACGCGGCGTCCGACGCGGTACACGCCCGGTTGCCGGAAACCTTCCAGTGGGTGCTGGCCCCGACCCAAGAGACGCCTCAGGCCGCTCTGGAGTGGTGGACGGTGAGACTGTCCGGGCAGGACGCCTTGGCGGTCCGGGCGAGTAAAAGGCTCAAGAACGATGAGAGGCTGATCACGGCTCTGGGTGCGGCGCGCCTGCGGATGGAACTCGACAGGGTTCCGCTGTGGCGCGGCGACCATGTGTCGGTCAAACAGCTCGTTGAGGACTTTGCCCGCTATCCCTATCTGCCGCGTCTCAAAGAGCCGGAGGTGATGCTCGCCGCGATCAGAGACGGCCTTGGCCTCCTGAACTGGCGACAGGATGGGTTCGCTGTTGCCGAGAGCTATGATGAGCAGAACCGGCGCTATCGCGGCCTCCGCGCCGGGCAAATGCTGCCCCACGGACAGACCGTGTCACCTCGGGCCGACGCGCCCCTCGTGCTGGTCAAGCCCGAGCCAGCCAGCAGGCAGCTTGAGGCCGAAAGCGCTGAACGGGCGACGGCGGAGGATGACGCGCCACACACGACAAGAGCGGGCAGTCAAGGACCCGCTGCTGCCGGTGAAGAAGCGGCCCCTTACGGCCCGGAGGGCCGCAGTCCCCGGAAGACCAGCAGTCAGGAACCGGCTCCCCCCCAGCCAAAGCGCTTCTACGGTACGGTCGCGCTTGATGTCGAGCGGGTTGGGCGCGACGCCGGCCAGATTGCAGAGGAGGTGATTGCCCATCTTACCAGCCTGGTTGGTGCGCGGGTCAGGGTGACCCTGGAGGTCGAAGCCGATATTCCTGACGGCGCTCCAGAGCAGGTGGTGCGTACAGTGACCGAGAACAGCCGGACGCTCAGGTTCACCAGCCAGGGCTTTGAGCAGGAATAGGGCGTGATGACTGGACCGACGCCTCCGAGTCGGGTATGCTGGCCGGCGCATTCAACCGGAACCTCACACCCCGCCCAAGGGACAGCGCGGCCAGGAAGCCCGGCGTGTGACCGCTGGGGAGAAGCCGGCGAGCCGTGTGTGTGGACGAAGAACTGAAGTCTAAGGAGGACTGACCCGATGAGCCAGACCGGATCGAGCCGTATCCCGACTGCCGACGAGTTGGGCTTTGACCCTGGGGCCCTGCGCGAGAAGTATGCTGCCGAGCGCGGAAAACGTCTCCGGGCAGACGCCAACACTCAATACCAGGAAATCAGCGGCCAGTTCGCGCGCTATGACAGTGACCCCTATGTCGAACCGGGCTTTACCCGCCCGGCGCTGCACGAAGCGCTTGATGCGCTGATTATTGGCGGCGGTTTTGGCGGCCAGTTGGCGGCCGTGCGGCTGCAAGAGATGGGCATCACCTCCTTTCGCCTTGTCGAGAAAGCCGGGGATTTTGGTGGCACCTGGTACTGGAACCGCTATCCCGGCGCACAGTGCGACATCGAAGGCTACCTCTACCTGCCGCTGCTGGAAGAGACCGGCTACATCCCCAGGGAGCGCTACTCCTTTGCGCCGGAAATTTTCAGCCATGCCCAGCGGATCGGCCGGCACTTCAAGCTCTACGAGAAAGCCTGCTTCCAGACCAGGGTCAAAGAGGCGCGCTGGGATGAGGAGGCCGGGCGCTGGACCGTCACCACCGATCGCGACGATGTGTTCAGGACGCGCTTTGTGATCATGTCGAGCGGGCCGCTGAACAAGCCCAAGTTGCCCGGAATCCCGGGCATTGAGCACTTCACCGGGCATACCTTCCATACCAGCCGCTGGGACTACGACTACACCGGCGGCGACACCACCGGGGGCTTGCACAAACTCCACGACAAGCGGGTTGGGATTATTGGCACTGGGGCAACCGCGATCCAGTGCATCCCCCATCTGGGCGAGCACGCGCGGCGGCTGTATGTGTTCCAGCGCACGCCGTCCTCTGTGGACGAACGCAACAACACACCCACCAACCCCGAATGGGCCAAGACGCTCAAGCCCGGCTGGCAGGCCTATCGGAACCGCAACTTCACCGCCCTCCTGGACGGGGTCCAGCTTGAGGACGACCAGGTGCGTGACAAGTGGACCAGCCCGCTCAAGAAGCTCAGCGATCTGCTGGCCAGCCAGAATGACTCCGCTCTCTCCGGCCGGGAAAAAGCGCTCCTGGCGGAGATCGCCGACTTCCAGAAGATGAATGAGATCCGCGACCGGGTGTCCACAACCGTGAACGACCCGGCGACCGCGGAGGCGCTCAAGCCGTGGTACGGCCAGTGGTGCAAACGGCCGACCTTCAACGACGACTACCTGCCGACCTTCAACCGGCCCAACGTGACCCTGGTGGACACCCACGGCAAAGGCGTTGATCGCGTCACCGGACGCGGAGTCGTGATGGACGGGGTTGAGTACGCGGTGGACTGCCTGATCTTCGCCACCGGGTTTGAGGTCGGAACCGCCTACACGCGGCGGGCCGGGTTCGGGATGTACGGACGCGGCGGCGTGTCGCTCTCCGACGCCTGGACAGACGGGATGCGCACCTTCCACGGTTTCCTGAGCTGCGGGTTTCCGAACTGTTTCCACATGGGGCTGACGCAGACCGGCCTCACGGCCAACTTCACCTATATGCTCGATAATCAGGCCCAGCACGTTGCCCAGCTCATCACCCTGGTCAATCGTCGCAACGCCCAATCCATCGAGCCGACCCCCGAAGCCGAGGCCGAGTGGGTGCAGCTGGTGACCGGACCGAACATGATGACCAAGTACCAGAACGTCTGTACGCCGGGCTACTACAACGGTGAGGGAACGAACGAGGGCCAGGGCTTCCTCCAGTCCGTCTACCCCACGGGCGCGCTGGCCTTTTATGACATGCTCGCCCGCTGGCGTGAACAGGGGGATTTTGCCGGTCTGATTGTCAAATAGCGCCCATCTGTCCGGGACACCGCCCTCACCGACGGGGGTATCAGGGAAGGAAAACCAGAATGGAACCTCAGGGCTACTGCGCGGACGACTTCGCGGCCGTTCGCGGGGCGTTTCAGGAGAACTTTGCGACCGGCGAGGAGCTTGGGGCCAGTGCGTGTGTCGTCCATGACGGAGAAGTGGTTGTTGATCTGTGGGGCGGTGCCGCAGTGCCGGGTGGCGCGCCCTGGCAGAAGAACACCATCGTCAACGTGTACTCCACCACCAAAACCATGGCCGCGGTCTGCATGTTGCTGCTCGCGGACCGGGGGCTGGTTGAGTTCGACGCTCCGGTTGCCCGCTACTGGCCCGAGTTTGCTCAGAACGGCAAGGAGGGTGTCCTCGTTCGCCATGTGATGAGCCACTCGGCGGGCGTGGCTGGTTTTGACTCACGCGTCACGGTTGAGGACCTCTACAACTGGGATGCCATCTGCGCCAGGCTGGCCGGTCAGGCCCCGTGGTGGGAGCCCGGGACCGCCTCGGGATACCACGCCCTGACGCAGGGCTACTTGCAGGGAGAAATCCTGCGCCGGGTCGATGGCCGCAGCCTTGGCAGCTTCTTTCGTGAGGAGGTCGCGGCCCCGCTCACGGTCGATTTTCATATCGGGCTGGATGCCCGGCACGACGATCGCGTCGGCGAGATGGTCCCTCCCGCGACGACGATGGATCAGATTCCCGGCGATCCGGATTCGATTGCCACCCGGACCTTCCGGTCTGCCGCGTTGACAGGCCGGGAGCCGCAGACGCGGGCGTGGCGCGCGGCGGAAATTCCGGCTGCCGGAGGAATCGGCAACGCGCGGGCCGTCGCCCGTGTGCATGGGGCCCTGGCCGCGGGAGGCGCGCTTGACGGCGTCCGGCTGATGGCACCCGAAACGGTGGCCCTGGCGCGACAGCAGCAGACCAACGGCAAGGATCTGGTGCTCGGCGTGTGGATGCTTTTCGGACTGGGATTCGGCCTGATGAACCCGCGGATGCCGTTCACGCCAAGTCCCGGTGCCTTCTACTGGGGCGGCTGGGGCGGGTCCATTGCGGTGGTTGATCCCGATACGCGTACCTCGATAGCCTATGTGATGAACCGCATGGGCGAGAGTACGCTTGGTGATCAACGCTCGGCACGGATCATCAAGGCGACCTATGCTTCGCTGCACTGATGTCGGGAGACAGCGAGAGGAGAGACATGCGCAGATACCACGCCCTCGGAGTCCTGCTTGCCCTGACTATCAGTACGCTTGTCCCGGCTTTTGCCGTCCCGGCTGCACCCCCCGAGTCAGTCCGCGCCGTCTTTTTCCCGTACCAGGGCGGGTTGCCTCAACACCCGGGCATTGCGCCGGGCATGACGATTGACCGCGACAACTGGCAGGCTGCCGAGCCGGTGCTGCCGCCCGATATCCTGTCCCTCGTCCAGGCCGGTGATTTCCGTATCCAGATACAGGCGACGACCGATCTGCCCGTTCGGACGCCCTACCTCGAGGCCAGCCTCACCCACGCCCGGCAGGTGAAGCTGACCGGGACCGGTCAAGTGGAACACTACCAGGCCGGCCGGCCGTTCCCCGTGCTGGATGCGGCCGATCCGCGGGCCGGCCTCAAGGCGCTGTGGAATTTCCGGTATCGAGACCAGCCCCAGACGCTCGACCTCCGGGCCCATGTGCGCGGGATCAACAGTGCCGGAACGGTCGACCGGTCGAATGTCGGCCGGATGCGGATGCGCTTTGGCACGCACCGGGTCGGGGACGAACACAACGATCCCCAGTGGCAGAAAAAAGGCGTCTACATGAAGGCCAGTTTCCGGCTCGTCGCGCCGGCCGACCAAGAGGGGATGATGCGGATCGTGACCGTCTTTGATGATGACAGCCAGCCGCAGGAAATTCTCAGCTATAATCCCCAGAACCGGCGTATCCGGAAAAGTCACTCCAACCTGTTGGCCCGCATGGGCGGCGGCCGCTATGACATCCTGATGGAAGAGCAACCGCCCCTCTACTTCATGGGCTATCTGCACGAGTACGAGTGGACCTGGCTTGCCGAACAGGTGCTGCTCGTGCCCGGCTTTCTCCAGGCTGACGCGGTGAGCTTTGGCGGCAAAAACAACTGGTACCCCGAGGCTCCGTGGGAGCTCCGCCGGGTCATCACGGTTGCGTCAAGGCCAAAGGGGGGCCACCCGTATGGCGAACGGGTCTTTTATCTGGACGCGCAAACCTATGCCCTGCTGGCCGTGCTCAGCTATGACGCCCAGGGGCAGTTTGCCCGCCTGACCCTCAATGTGCATGGCCACCCGGACTATGTGCCCGGCGCGCAAGGGGTTCGCACGCTGGTCCCGCTGGGCATGAGCTGGGTCAATGTGCAGCGCGACGATGCCGCGGTGTTTACGGCGGGTGCGCCCCGGCTCAACGGGCCGGATTCGCCGCGCCGCTACGAGCTGATGGAACTCCTGCGGATGGGGAAATAGGTCCCGGGGCTGCCCCACCGCACTCTGTCACGCGCGGTCTGGCAGCTCCCAGTACTTGCGCTGAATCGTCACCACCTGGGGCAACAGCGGGCGGCTGTCCACCTCGGGCAGGGGTGTGTCCAGATGCTCGCCGCCCATTTCGTCCAGGACCCGCAGGGTGGATTTCTCGAGTCCCCTGAGATCATAGCCGCCTTCCAGGAGGGCGGCGCACCGTCCCCGGGCGTGGTCACGGGCGATGCGCAACAGCACCCGGGCCAGGCTGGCAAATCCCGCTTCGGTCATCTGCAAGCCGCCCAAAGGGTCGCGGGCATGGGCGTCAAAGCCGGCCGAGATCAGGACAAACTGCGGGTCAAACTGGCGGCAGATCGGGTCAATAATCGTTGCAAACAGGTGGTGGTATTCGGCGTCTCCCCAGCCGGCCGCAATGGGCAGGTTGACCGTATAGCCCGCGCCAGCTCCCTGGCCGACCTCTTCGGCCGCTCCGCTGCCCGGGTAACAGGGGTATTGGTGGCTCGAGGCGTACAGGACGCCGGGGTCGTCATAAAAGCTGTGCTGGCTGCCGTTGCCGTGGTGCAGGTCCCAGTCCATCAGCAGCACGCGGCTGAGGCCGTGCCTGTCTCTGAGATACTGCGCGCCAATGGCCGCGCTGTTAAACAGACAAAAGCCCATCGCCCGGTTGCGCTCGGCATGATGCCCCGGCGGGCGGACGAGGCCAAAGCCGTTATCCACCTCGCCGTCCATGATCGCGTCCAGGATGCTCAGCAGGCCGCCGGTGGCCAGGCGGGCGGTGTCGTAGGAGAGGGCTGACCCCTGGGTATCGGCGTCAAAGGCAAAGCGGGGCCGGCCGGCGGTTGCGGCAACCCGGCCGATGTGGGCCGTATCGTGGATCAGGCCGATTTCGGCTGCGGTTGCCAGCCGCGGGGCCAGCGGCCTCAGTCCGGGCCGCCGATACGACTCGAGCGCGCGCAGCAGCTGGCCAATCCGGGCCGGTCGTTCTGGATGCTGCTGGCCGGGTTGGTGGTCCTGGTAGCGGGTGTCAATAACAAGCCCCGTGCGCAGCATGGCTCCGTCCCCTTTCGCTTGCGTCACTTGTCCGATTATACTAGCGTGGCCTGACAAAGCGAAGGGTGGGCGATGTTTGGTATTGGTGTGCCTGAGTTGCTTGTGATCCTCGTGATTGCTCTTGTCGTGCTCGGCCCGAAACGGCTGCCCGAGTTGGCCAGAGGGCTGGGCAGGACCCTGGGGGAGTTTCGACGCGCCACCAGTGGCGTGAGAGAAGAGCTTGATCACGCCCGCATCATGCTCGAAGAAGAAGTGCGCCAGGCCGAACACAGCACGCGGCCCAGTGAGCCCGATAGCGGCCCCGATGACGAACTGCGCCTCCCCGTCCAGTCCGGCGACGCTCAGCCTCAACCCGACCCCCCGCCCCGGGAGAAGACGCCTCAATGACCCCTGACGACACCACGATGTCGCTCATCGGTCATCTGGAAGAACTCCGCTCACGCCTCGTCAAGGCCCTGCTGGCCATCGCGGTGGGGTTTGTCCCGAGCTATGTGTTTGCCGACCGGCTGTTCACCGTGCTGCGAGAACCGCTGCTCCGGGCCTGTCCCGATTGTACGCTGATCGGAACCGGCCCGACCGAAGCCTTTTTTACCAAGATCAAGGTCGCTTTTATTGCCGCCCTGTTCCTGGCCAGCCCCGGGGTGTTCTACCAGCTGTGGCGGTTTGTGGCACCGGGCCTGTACGCCCACGAAAAGCGCTATGTGTGGCCGTTTGTCGGCTTCTGTTCCTTCTTTTTCGTCCTGGGCGGCGGGTTTTGCTATGCGGTTGTCCTGCCCATTGCCTACGCCTTCTTTATCGGGCAGTTTGAGCTCATTGCTGTTGAGGCCACGCTGCGCATCAGCGAATACCTGAGCTTCACCTCGCGGAGCCTGCTGGCCTTTGGCATCACCTTTCAGCTCCCGGTGCTGAGCTTTTTCTTCTCGCGGCTCGGCCTGCTGACCCATCGCACCCTGATCGGCGCTTTCCGCTATGCCGTGCTGCTCATCTTTGTTCTGGCCGCCATTCTGACCCCGCCCGACGCCGTCTCCCAGATTCTGCTCGCCGGGCCGCTGATCCTGCTCTACGGGGTGAGTATCGGGGTGGCCTATGTCTGTGCCACCGGGCCGGACGACCACGACGCGACCTAGGCCGCTATGCTCCGCGTTTGATCTGCTCCATCAGCCAATCGCCGTCTGCCTCGTGCTCCGGGGGCGGGGGAATCTCGTATACCTCCAACTCCCGGGCCAGGGCGCGTAAGACCGCCCGGACATGCTCGAGAAAATCCGGCATGGCCAGGACCACAATGGTGGCTTTTTTTCGATCGAGCGTCCGCACAATGGCGAGGTCCTCATACGATTCGAGGATGAATTTGACATAGGCGATGTCTGTCCGCCGGACCCGCAGGTAGATTGGAGTCACGTCCATCGGGTACTGCCGTGTTCGGCTTCAGCAATCTTGACGGGCTGAGGCTGGCTGACTACACTGGAGGGTGAGCGTGTCGGCAGATCGACCGGACGGCGACACGTTCACTCCTCATGACCGCTGGCGCGGTTATCATGTGTCAACAAGGAGGGTATCATGCCGGGGCTTGCGCTGGAAGGCTTCACGATTCTTGAGTGTGGAGAGATGGTCGGGGCGTCCTATGCGGCCAAACTGATGGCCGACATGGGAGCCGAGGTGATCAAAATTGAACCGCCCGGCGGCGATTCCGCTCGCCACCGGGGGCCGTTTCCGGGCGGGACGCCCCACCCGGAAAAGAGCGGGCTGTACCTGTATCTGAACACCAACAAGCGGGGCGTGACCCTGGACCTGACCGCCCCCCACGGCCAGGCGGTGTTTCACCGCCTGGTCGGGAAGGCCGACCTGCTGATCCATAATGTCCACCCGACCCGCATGGCCGCCCACGGCCTGGACTATGCGCGTCTGGCCGGTCTGAACGCCGGTCTGGTGATGACCTCAATTACGCCCTTTGGCCTGAGCGGACCGCGTGCAGACTATGCGGCCTATGACCTGACGAGCTGGAACGCCGGCGGGCTGTGCTACCTGAACGGCGGCGGCCCCGGCAGCGAGGACCTGCCGCCCCTGCGGGTCTTTGGCCAGCAGTCGGGTTTTCAGGCCGGCGTCCACGCGGCCACCGCGTCGCTGGCCGCGCTGTTTGCCCGTTTCCAGGATGGTCACGGCCAGCACATCGACTTTTCGGTCCAGGAGTGCCTGATGGGCATCTCCGAGTTTGCCGGGATCATGCCGACCTATGCCGACCAGATTGTGGTGCGCTTTACCGGCAACAAGGCCATCCGGCCGCTCGACATCATGGAGTGTAAAGACGGCTGGATCTATGTCGCCTGCGTTGAAGAACACCAGTGGCAGCGCTTTGTTGATCTGATGGGTAATCCGGACTGGGCCGACGAAGAACTCTTCAAGACCCGTCTGGACCGTGCCGGGAACTGGGACGCGCTGCAGCTCTTCCTGGAGCCGTGGATCAGGGAGCAGTCGGTCGATGAGTTGTACCACCAGGCCCAGGCCCGGCGCATTCCGTTTGCGCCGGTCTCAACGATGGGCGATCTGCTGCACTCCGAGCACCTGAAAGTCCGTGGCTTTTTTGCCGAGATTGCCCATCCCCAGGCCGGTGTCCACACCTACCCGACGGCCCCCCACACCATGTCTGAAACGCCGTGGACGCTGCGCCGCCCGGCCCCGTGCCTCGGCCAGCATAACACCGAGGTGTATACCGGACTCGGCATGACTGAGGACGAGCTTGGGCGGCTTCAGCAGGCCGGAATTATCTGAACAGATGGGAGATACGCTATGAGGAAACCACCACTGGACGGCGTTCGTGTTGCCGACTTCTGCTGGGCCTGGGCCGGGCCATACGGAGCGCTCCAACTGGCCCATCTGGGCGCTGAAGTCATTCGGATTGAGAGCCGGGCGCGGTTGTGTCCGACGCGCCAGATTCCCCCCTGGGCCGACAACGAGCCGGGCATGAACCGCTGTGGCTATTTCAATCAGTACAATCAGGGCAAACGCTCCCTGTCGCTCGATCTGAAGCAGCCCGAAGGGATAGCGCTGGCCAAGCGGCTCGTCGCCACAAGCGATATTGTCATTGAGAACTTTGCCGGCGGAGTCATGGAAAAAATGGGTCTGGGCTATGCGGTGCTGCGGGCCATCAAGCCCGCTGTCATCATGGCCTCGCTGTCGGGCTATGGCCAGACCGGCCCGGAGAAGGGCTATGTGTCATACGGCCCGCCGCAGGTCGCCCTGAGCGGCATGTCGGCCCTGACCGGCTATCGTGGCGACGGGCCACGCCAGGCCGGCTTTTCCTACGGCGACCCAAACGGCGGCGTCCACGGTGCCTACGCCATTATGTGTGCGCTGCTCTATCGGCAGAAGACCGGCCGCGGCCAGTATATTGACCTCTCCCAGCGCGAAGCCTGCGCCATGCTGCTGCCCGAAGCCATCATGGACTACACCATGAACGGCCACCAGCCCCCGCGCATGGGCAACCGTGACCCGTATATGGCCCCGCATGGCGTCTTTCGCAGTCAGGGTGATGACGCCTGGGTCAGCATTGTGGTCGGGACCGAAGACGAATGGCGGCAGTGCTGCACGGCTATCGGCCAGCCCGGGCTGGCGGACGATCCGCGCTTTGCCACCGCGGCCGCCCGCAAGGACAACGAAGATGCCCTGGAACAGATGCTGACCGCCTGGACGCAGGAGCGGACCGCCCACGAAGCGACCGTGACGCTGCAAGCGGCCGGGGTGGCCGCCTACCCGGCCCTGAACGGTCGGGAAATGCTGGCTGACCCCCAGGTAGAAGCGCGGGGGACCTATGTTGAGCACCCTCACCCGGAGATTGGCGTGCGCCGCCACTTGGGGATTCCGTGGAAAATGTCCCAGACGCCGTGCGAGGTATGGCGGCACGCCCCGACCTTTGGCCAGGATAACGACTATGTGCTGACCGAGGTGCTGGGCCTCGGTCAGGCCGAGCTCGCCGGGCTGCGGGAAAAAGGGGTGTTGTGTTGATCAGGGGGTCGGGTCAGGGGGTCGTGCGCAAGCGTTCCAATTCGTGCCGCAGCCGGGCATTGTCCCGCTCGGCTGCGCGCAGGGCGGCTTCGGCTGCCCGCCGGTCGGCTTCGGCCTCGGCATGAACGCGCAGACGCTCTCCAGTCTGCGGATGACAGAGCCGCAAGCGCTCGGCTTCAATAACCAGGTCCAGGTCCAGCACCTCGCTGTGCAACGGTGTGCCAAGCAGTGGAATGTACTCCCCGCCCTCCAGGCGAAAGCCCCGGAGTTGTGGGCTGAGCGAGCCGTCGAGCGGATCAAAAATAAAATACTCGCCGACCCCCAGCTCGGCATAGATCACCCGTTTGTTGCCCAGGTCCTCAACCTTGGTATGGCGTGAGGTCAGCTCAATGACCACGCCGGGCACTTTTTTCTCCACCTCCAGGTTGTAGACGCGCCGCTTCTTCTTCTCTATGCCGTGGACAACGCAGACATCGGGGCTGACGGATTGCCGCTCGCCGGCTGCATTCCGAAAGTACAGCAGGATGTTGCCGGTGACATACACATTCGGGTCAGCCCGGTAATACTCCTCCAGACATTCCAGCAGCTCGATCATCTGCGCCCGGTGCGTATCGGTCTCGGCCATAGGCTGTCCATCTGACTCAGGCAGGTGTTCCGTCTCTGGCGAGAGCGACGGGCGGAGCGACGCTTTGTTCAATGGGGTCATGACGCTCTCTCCGGTGTTCAGAAGGCGTACAGGTGATGAATGTTCTCGCAGGTGATTTTGCGCCTGACTGTCTCTGACACATCGGCAAAGTTCCGCTCGATACAGGGGGTCAGGCCCTCGGCTACAAAAAAGCTGCCCGGTCTGCCCGCATGGTTTGTGATCACGCGCGGAGCGCGGTCACGAAAGGCCCGGTCGATACGCTCCAGCCACAGATCGGCCGGCTCCATCGTATGCGAGTCCGCGGAGAAAATTGGTGCCCTTGCCATACTCCTCCCTCCTGGATATAGAGGGGGTAATTATCCCGCGGGTGTTTTCTGTCTGTCAATGGGAAAAGGCATGTTTCTGTCCTTATTGGCCGTCACCTTCGGCATTGCGCTCGGGGTCTCATTCCTGGTGGCGCGTCTTTTCGATCGTCCGGTCAGGAATATCCTGGCCCGGGTCATTGCTGATGAGATTCATCTGGCCTGGGTCAAGTACATACAGTTTGCCATCTATGTTGTTGGCATCTCTGGCGGGGTGCGCATCTGGCAGTTGGAACGCTACATCACCCCGCCCGAGCACGTCGGCCAGCCCCCTCACCTCCAGCCGCCCGAGGCTGAGCCGAGCGTCCTGACGCTGACGGCTGAGCGCTGGGTGCTTGAGGTCTATCGGACGATTATTGAGACCATGCAGAGTGTGGCCTGGATGCTGATGGTCTTTTTTGTGTTTGCGCTGATCGCCTATGTCATCGTGCGGGTCTTTGAGTTGAAACAGCCGAAGGGCGCGGCATGACCCCGGTACAGCCTTCCCATGAAAAAGACAATCACCTACACTGATGAACCGCTGGGCGATATCCAGGTCGTGGCAGACTTTCTGCCCCCGCCTGAGCAATTGGTCTTCAGGGAAGACAAAGGCAAGAGCGCTGAGTGCGCGGGAAGGAGTACATCTATGAACGCGAGTCTTGAACAGGAGCTGGAACGCTTCCTGAACCGACCTGACATCATCAAGCTGATGCAGGAGAACAGTGATGAGGGGAAGGCAGCTGTGGAGGGTCTGGGAGATATCCTCCTTACAGACCCGGCCTTCCAAGAGTACCACCAAGAACTAGAGAGGAGTGGGGCACAGATTGGTAAGATGGTAAAGGAAGTGCTCGAAAATAATGACTACGACTGGGAGAGTGATCACCACCCGGTCAAAGGCAAACTCTTCGGGACGGGGAGCCGCTACAGGCGGCGGGAGGAGTAACCCCTGATACGGGGAAGCCGGTATCCACTTGAATCCTGAAAAGTGAGCGGTATGAGTCTGAGCAGTCTTTTGATCGCCAACAGGGGCGAGATCGCTATCCGTATTGCGCGGGCCGCGGCCGAGCTGGGGATGCGGACAGTGGCTGTGTTTTCTGAGGACGATGCCGGGTCGCTGCACACCCGCCGGGCTGACGAAGCCCGGCCGCTGGGTGGAACAGGTCCGGCCGCCTACCTTGACGCCGAGCGTGTCCTGGAGGTGGCGAAGCAGGCCGGCTGTGAGGCCATTCATCCGGGATACGGTTTTCTGAGTGAAAACGCTGACTTTGCCCGTCGCTGTGCCGAGGCTGGCCTGTCCTTTGTTGGCCCGCGGCCGGACATTCTCGAACTGTTCGGCGACAAGGCCCAGGCGCGTGCCCTGGCCGAGCGGTGTGAAGTGCCCGTTCTGCCGGGCACGGCAGGGCCGACCAGCCTGGAGGGGGCCAGGGAGTTTCTGGCCTCGCTGGGCGACCGCGGAGCGATGCTGGTCAAGGCGGTGGCCGGTGGCGGTGGACGTGGGATGCGGGCGGTCTCTCGCGCCGATGCGCTTGCGGAAGCCTATGCCCGCTGCCAGTCCGAGGCCAAGGCCGCGTTTGGCAATGGCGATGTCTATGTTGAGCAATTGCTTCCCCGCGCCCGCCATATTGAAGTCCAGATCGTGGGCGATGGGTCCGGGGCGGTGAGCCATGTCTGGGAGCGGGAGTGCAGCATCCAGCGTCGGCATCAGAAGCTGGTTGAAATTGCGCCCAGCCCGGGACTGCCGCCCGGGCTGCGTGACCGGCTCTTCGCCGCCGCGGTCAGGCTGGCCCGGACCGTTCGCTATAACAACCTGGGCACGTTTGAGTTCCTGGTTGATGCCACCATTCCGGGAGACACCGCGGCCTATGCCTTCATTGAAACCAACGCCCGCCTCCAGGTCGAACATACCGTGACCGAAGAAGTGACCAGCCTTGATCTGGTCAAACTCCAACTCCAGCTTGCGACCGGACAGTCCCTGGCCGAGTTGACCTTGCAGCAGGCCCGGATTCCCGAACCGCGCGGCTTTGCCCTCCAGGTCCGGGTCAATATGGAGACCATGCAGGCCGACGGCAGCACCCGACCGGCCGGCGGGCTGCTCAGCGCATTTGAAGCGCCCTCTGGCCCTGGCCTGCGCACCGATGCGTTCGGCTATGCCGGCTATCGGACGAATCCGCGCTTTGACTCGCTGCTGGCCAAGCTCATCGCTTCCTCACCGTCCCGCACCTTTGGTGACGTGGTGAGGCGCGCCTACCGCGGCCTGTGTGAGTTCAGAATTGAGGGCGTGGCAACCAACCTGAGGTTTTTACAGAATGTGCTGCAACACCCCGATGTTGTGGCCAACCAGGTCTACACGCGCTTTGTGGAAGATCATATCGCCGACCTTGTTTCGCCTGAGCAGACCCATCAACACCTGTTTTTTACGCCGCCCGGAGCGACCCCCCAGAGCCTGGAACCCGCACTGGCAGGGGCACAGCTTGACGCCGGCGACCCCTTGGCAGTGCTGGATTTTGGCAAACAGGCCGGACAGCCACCAACGAGCGCCGCGGCAACGGTGGCGGAACCGGCGCTTGAGACTATCGGGCTGGCCGGCAGCGGTGCGGTGACAGCACCCATGCAGGGCACAGTCATCAGCCTCGATGTCCACGAGGGCGAGGCGGTCTACGCCGGCCGGCAACTGCTCATCCTCGAAGCCATGAAGATGGAGCACGTCATCGAGTCCGAGCTGAGCGGCATTGTGCGGCGTATCACGGTGGCTGAGGGCGATACGGTCTATGAGGGCCACCCCCTGGTTTTTATCGAAGAGGGTGAGGTCAATGCGGCCACCGTCCAGGAACAGGCAGCGATCGATCTTGCCCACATCCGCCCCGACCTGGCCGAGGTCGTTGAACGACACGCGGTCGGGCTTGACGCCGCCCGTCCCCAGGCGGTCGCCCGCCGGCGCAAGACCGGCCAGCGCACCAGCCGCGAGAATATCGCCGACCTGTGCGACCCGGACACATTTGTCGAGTACGGCCCGCTGGTCATTGCCGCCCAGCGGCAGCGCCGTTCGCTCGACGACCTGATCACAAACACGCCGGCCGACGGCCTGATCGCCGGCGTCGGCAGCATCAACGGCGCGCTGTTTGACGACGAGCGCGCCCGGTGCGTTGTGCTGGCCTATGACTATACCGTGCTGGCCGGCACCCAGGGCTTTAAGAACCACTACAAAAAAGACCGGATGTTTGAGCTGGCCGAAAAGTGGAAACGGCCGGTCGTGTTCTTTGCCGAGGGCGGCGGCGGACGGCCCGGCGATACCGACTGGTCCAGCCCCGCGGGGCTGGACGTGATGGCCTTTCACCTGTGGGGCAGACTGAGCGGGCTGGTGCCGCTGGTCGGAGTGACCTCGGGCCGCTGCTTTGCCGGCAATGCGGTCATTCTGGGCTGCTGTGACGTGATTATTGCCACCCAGGGCTCCAACATCGGCATGGGCGGTCCGGCCATGATTGAGGGCGGCGGCCTTGGCGTCTTCCGCCCGGAAGAGGTCGGGCCGCTGGATGTCCAGGTGGCTGACGGAGTGGTCGATATCGCAGTCAGGGATGAGGCCGAGGCCGTCCGGGTGGCCAGGAAATATCTGTCCTACTTCCAGGGCGCGGTTGCCGACTGGCAGTGCGCCGACCAACGGCTGCTGCGCCGGATTGTGCCCGAGAACCGTTTGCGGGTGTACGACATCCGCCAGCTCATCGAGACCCTGGCCGATACCGACTCGGTGCTGGAACTCCGCCGCCACTTCGGCCTCGGCATGGTTACAGCCCTGGCCCGGATTGAAGGCCGGCCCATCGGGATTATTGCCAACAACCCCACACACCTCGGCGGGGCGATAGACAGCCCGGCCGCGGACAAGGCGACGCGCTTCATGCAGCTGTGCGACGCCTTTGAGCTGCCGATCCTGATGCTGTGCGATACCCCCGGCAACATGGTCGGCCCCGAGGCCGAGAAAGAAGCCCTGGTGCGGCACTGTTGCCGGATGTTTGTCACCGGGGCCAGCATCAGCGTGCCCTTTTTCACCATCGTGCTGCGGAAATCCTACGGGCTGGGCGCACAGGGCATGGCCGGCGGCAGCTTCAAAGCGCCCTTCTTCGCCGTCTCATGGCCGACCGGAGAGTTTGGCGGCATGGGCCTGGAGGGGGCGGTCAAGCTCGGCTTCCGCAAAGAGTTGGCCGCGCTTACCGACCCGCGTGAACGCGCCGAGTTGTATGACACTCTGGTCGCCAGAATGTACGAGAACGGCAAAGCCCTCAGTACGGCAACCTATTTTGAGATTGACGATGTGATTGACCCGGCCGAGTCACGGCGCTGGATTACGGCGGCGCTGCGCTCCGTGCCGCCCCCGCCGGCGCGTGCGGGCAAAAAGCGCCCGTGCATAGATACCTGGTAAGCGGCCGCGCGCTCAGCGGCCCACAAAATTCCCCGCCCGCCGCTCGGCCACCGCTCTGACGCCCTCTTTGTGATCCTCGGTGTGCTGGAGCCAGTGTTGCTCCTTGAACTCATGGTCGGTGGCCCGTTTGATCGCCGCGGCGAGCGAGCCGCGCATGGTTGCGCGTACCGACTGGACGGCCAGGGGCGCGCTCTCCGCAATTTCTCCTGCCAGCGTCAGGGCCGCGGTCCGCACCCGGCTGTGCCCGGTCAGCACATCGCCCATCCCCCAGGCATAGGCTTCCTCGCCGCCGATCCGCCGCCCGGTGTAAAACATGAGGGTGGCGCGTTGCTCGCCAATCAGGCGCGGCAGCGTCCAGGTCAGGCCAAAGCCCGGGTGAAAGCCGAGTTTGGTAAAATTGGCCGAAAAGCGGCTCTCCGGGCAGACCACGCGGAAATCCGGCACCAGGGCCAGCCCAAAGCCGCCGCCAATCGCCGCGCCCTGAATCGCCCCCACCACCGGTTTTTTGCAGGCAAACAGGCGCACTGCCTGGGCGTACAGCGGGTTGCCGCTCTCGGCGTTGCGGAGGTCCCGCTCGGCCTGGCCGGTGTGAAAGTTCGCGCCGGCGCAGAAGTGCTTGCCCTGGGCGGCCAGCACGCTGGCGCGGCAGTCCGGCTCGGCGTCCAGGGCCTCAAACGCATCGGCCAGCGAACGGATCAGGGCGGTATCAAAAAAATTATTGGGCGGTCGCTGTATCTCAACCGTTGCCACATGGCCGTCGAGGCTCACCGCAACATCTCCGTAGCGTGTGTCCATACTTCGCTCTCCTCTGGAGGCTGTCCGCCTCGTGTGCTGTCTAGCATAATCCGAGGCACAGGGCGAGCCGACGGCTCATCTTGGCAAGCGCAGGGCTTCTCGCTACGATGGGCTCAGTTGGATGGGGGCAGCGCCGGCATATGGAAACGCAGTTGCGGCAAACGCTGTAAGCCGGCCGATCTCACACGCTGAGGAGTATCCTGATGAAGCGCCTCGTACACATGGTGGTGAGCGGTATGGTGAGTGTCTGCGCCCTGTCGCCGGCCGTGGCCCAAGCTCCGGTCCCGCTGATCCCCTTTGGGGCGGGCGGAGATAACCCGGCCTCTGATACCTCCCGGACACCTTTTCTGGTCCGCTTCAAGGGTGTTATCAATCCCCGGCCGGCCGCGGACAGCCTGGCAGTGGTCAGCCTGGGCATCGCCAAATACAGCGAAACCTACCAGTTTGAGGTGGTGGATGTCGAAGCCGTCAACCTGCCTGAGCACATCGTCAGCCGCCGCCACATCCTTCAGCAGGTCGGCAGGTACATCATTGACTATAACATCATCGGCCCAACCGCCTTGCTGTCGAAAATCTCCCAGGCCCCGCCCGGCACGCCCTTGCAGATAGAGGGCATGTTCCAGCAGCGGCGGCGGCGGCTGATTGTGCAGAAGGTTGAGGTAGTGGATATGGTCCGCGAGGGCGGCCCGAGCAAAGGACCCCTCGTGTCGCCGTCCGGTCGATCTGATGACACGACAGGTCCTCGGAAAGAGGAAGAACCGCAGTCCTGAGGGACTGAAGCCGCTCGGCTTCAATCAGTGGGTCGGCTTCTTGCGAGCCGCCAGAAAGAAGCCGACTCCCCAACTCAGATGAATCGCCGCCAGCACCAGAGGGACGAGGACAGCGGCAGGGTCGCGGCGACGCACACCGATTGCCAGCCCCCCGCCGATGAGGACCGACAGGTAGACCAGGGGCAGCGCCGCGGCTGCCCAGCCAGCGCCGGCCAATGCCAGCACCGCGCAAACCGCCAGCCCCAGCACCAGCAGCGGCGCGGGGAGCTGCCTGGCCCGCAGGGAGCTGGGGTGCTCTCTCAACATCCTGGACTTCTGGCGGCCGTAAGTGAAGTACTGCTGCGCCAAGGCCCACAAGGTGCCGCGCGGCCGGTAAGAAACCTTCAGCATAGGGTCGAACCACACGGTTTCTCTTTGCTGGCGCAGCCGCCAGTTGAGTTCATAGTCCTCGTTGATGAACATCACCGGATCAAATCCTTGCAGGTTTTCGAGCGTCTTTCGATACCAGACGCCAAGGTAGACGGTATCGATTGGGCCCTCAGGGCCCCCCAGGCGGTAGCGGGCCCCTCCCGTCCCCAGAAATGTGGTGGTCGCCAGCCCCACCGCCCGTTCAAACATGCTCGTCCCGACGGGACACTGCTGGCCGCCGACATTGGCGGCACCTGTTCGTTCGAGTGTAGCGACGGCTTGGCGTACATAGTGTGGCGGCAGCACGGAGGCGCTGTCGCAACGCACAACAATTTTTCCTGTGGCCGTCTGTAACGCAGAGTTGAGGCCAGTCGGGGTGATATGTTCCGGGTTCGGCACTCTCAGCACTTGCGGATAACGCCGGCAGAGCAGGTCCGCGGTGGCCGAGGTGTCTGAGCCGTCGGCGACGATCACTTCAATGGGGCCGCGGTAGTCCTGGCTGAACACCGAAGCGAGGGTAGCGGGAAGGGTGGCCTCGGCGTTCTTTGCCGGGATGATGACCGATACCTTGTGCATGTTCACGGGGGTGGCGGAATCAGGGGTGCACCAACGGAATGCGCGCGTACATATCGCACAGTCGCCGAACTACGACATCGTACTCATATTCCTGCCCGGCTTTGTGTCTGTTGTAGCGTCCCATGCGATTTCTCAACGCCGGCTCATTGCATAAACGGACCAGCATCTTAGCATAATCGGCTATGTCTTCGGAAGGGGCCAGCCAGCCGCCTTGGGGAACGTCAATCATCTCCGGCAGCGCACCCACAGAAGAGGCGACGACCGGCAGACCGACGGCCATTGCCTCGGCCACGCTGAGCGGGAAGCCTTCATATTTGGACGGAAACAGGAAGACATCGCTTGCCGCCAGCATCCCGAGGACTTCGCGGTGTGTCACCGGGCCGAGGACCTGCACCCGGCCTTCGAGGCCGTGTTGGCGGATATGCCGCAGGAGGCGGGCGCGGGATTCATCTGGAGCGTCGCCCACGAGTTGAAAACGCGCGGCCGGCAGGCGGCGGGCGATTTCGACAATCGTGTGTACACCTTTGGCTTCAATCAGCGCACCGGTAAAGATGACCCGCACGGGCTGCTGAGGCCCGGTCTTGGGGAGGCGTTCGGGGATGGTGCGGAAATCTACGAAGTTCGGCATGAGCGGGCAGGTTTTGTGGGCGAAGTCGCCCAACTCCAGGATGGCACGGCAGCTTGGCCGGCCTAAGGCCAGAATCCGGGCTGCACCGGCGAATATGCTGCGGTAGGCCCAGCGATAGAAGCGTGCGGTGGGATGCCTGCCGGGAGGAAGGGTGAAGGTCCCGTGCAGATGGACGATGTATGGTACGCCGGCCCGCCTGGCAATCAGAGCCGAGGCCAGGTTGCGGGGCGCACCGCTGAGCGTCAGAAAACAGTTGAGATGCATGAGGGAAAAGCGCCCGGAAGCCAGCGCGCGATAGATGCGGCTCAGGATTCGCAGGTTGCGCCTGATCTCGGTCAGATTCAGTTGTGGCGGTGCGGCTCGAGGCCCGCGGAACGCTCTGGTGTCAACAAGTTCAAAATTGAAGGGAGCGGGTAAGCCACGTTGGCACAAGGTCTGCGTCCAGGTTTCCATCCCTCCGGGTGGCGGCGGAAGCGGTGAGACCAGCAGCACCATTGTCGGATGCTTCGCTTCGGCCTGAGGCGGCGGTGAGACGGGCTTGAGTGTGCTCACGGCTGTAACAGGAGGAGTGAAGGTGTCGCCTTCCTCCGATCTGATGACACGTTCACTCCTGATCGTTCGCTTGACGAGAGGCGGCGATGCGTCCGAGGCTGAACGCCAGCCCGATCAGGAAGAAGTGATACCAGTCACCGACGAACGGCCCTGTATTATGCAGGAGACTGTTGATGCCGTAGCCGGCCAGCGCACCAGTAAGGGCGGCGAGGAGGAAAGAGAGGGCTGTATCGGGCGAACGTATGAGCAATGTTCCGGAGTGCAGGAGCGAGCGTGACACAAGCGCATAGAACAGGATCAGCAAGATCAGGCCGGGAAACCCGTAGTAGACCAGAATGACGAGAAACTGGTTATGCGGACTATGACGAGTGAAAATCCAGTTTACCATTGGGGCGGTCAGCCCCGCGGGGAGGTATGACAGGCTTGGCCAGTAATGACCGGTTCCAAGTGGGTAGGCCAGGGCGTGTCGGAATGCCATGATTGTTATGGGGATGCGGGCTCGTGTTGCTGTGTGAGAAAAGCTGTGGAGATTCGCCCCCAGATGTGATGATCCCTCAACATTGTGAAGAGCAGCTCGCGCCTCGGCGATGAGTTTGTCCCTGCTGGGTTGACGGGCGGTCTCGAAGGTCTGCCAGGGCCACCAGGCCGTGGTGTTCGCCCGGCGGATCCGGAACTGATAGCCGGTCGGGAGGTCGGCAGGGTCCTGCCAGGTGAGTCTAAGGTGGCCGACACGGTCCGATATGGCGGTCAGGGTGGCACTGGGCGGGCCGTAGACCGTGTCGTTCCGGGCGCGAAGCTGGACGAAATACCTCTCCCCTGGAGCCAGGCTGGTAAGCGTGTGGCTGGGGTCGGCTCTGGTGGTGCGGGAAGCGAGACCGGCGATGGTCGGGCCTTGACTGCTCAGGTCAGGTTCAAAAGTCTGCCAAGGGAACCAGGCCGTGGTGTTCGCCCGGCGGATCCTGAACTGATAGCCGGTCGGGGGCTCGGCAGGGTCCTGCCAGGTGAATACGAAGCTGCCGTATCGCCCCGCGGTAGTGGTCAGTTCGGGGCTGGGCGGGCCGTAGCCCTGGGTGTCACGGACGCGGAGTTGGATGGTATAGCCCTCGCCGGGGGTCAGGCCGGCAAAGGTATGGCCCTGGCGGGGGTGGTCGCTGGCAGCGGCGAGCCCAATAACGGCGAGGCCATTGACAGACGGGCCTTGACCGTTGAGCCTGGAAGGCGCGTCAGAACTCGGGGTTGGCTCGAAGCTCAGCCAGGGCCACCAAGCGTCCGCCGTCCGAAGCCGGAACTGGTAGCGGGTCGGGGGCTCGGTGGGGTCCTGCCAAGTCAGGCCGAGGCTGCCGTCGGGTTTGGGGATAGCGGCCAGTTCGGGGCTGGGCGGGCCGTAGCCCTGGGTGTCACGGACGCGGAGTTGGACGGTGTAGACCTCCTCTGGGGTCAGGCCGGCAAAGGTGTGGCGGGTGCCGTTGGCGGGACCGGCACGGGCAAGGCCGGCGATGGTCGGGCCGGCGGTGGTGAGAGCGGTATCGGAAAATACGAGCAGCCAGAGTGGAATCAAGGGGACAAGAAACAGCAGGCGTCTCCAAATCTGCGGGTTTCTCGGGGACAGCAGGACAATGATGACAGCGCCGACCAGGACGCCGCAGATCGCCGAGCGCGTGGCATTCACGGTTATGCCAATGACCATGATCGCCACTGCGGCATAGAGCATGAGGCTGATCATCGAGGACCCAGCGTGTCGCCTTCCGGTCGATCTGATAACACGACGGGTCATTCTGGACGCTGTGCCGTGCCCGAACAGATTGGACAGGAAAGCGGCGAAGGCCAGGGGGAGGGCGATGGCAAGTTGATAGCTCAGGGCAACCGTATCCGGGCTCAGTCCGGCTGTTCTGCCCTCGGTCAGAATGGTATACAGGCGCTGCTCATTGACGGTGGCAATCTGCACCCAGAGAGTCAGGAAGGGGTCTCCCAGAAAGGTGACGGCCATACCGAACAGGGTGGATACAGCGGTTGCCATACTGATCGCCAGCACCATGAGTGTGGCTCTGTAAACGCTGTCCACGGACAGATAGACGGCAAACAGGAGGCCGATACCCATTCCCATCGTGGCGAGCCGCGTTGGCCTGAGTGTGTCGGTGAAGAGATAGACGGCCAAGGCCCAGAGGAGGAGGAGCAGCGATACCGCCATGATCGGAAGGACCGGGCGGAAGTCCCTGATGAGGGCGTGGATGAGGGCTGAGGGTGTGTCGAGCCGGAGTGTGCGCGACATGACATGGGCCAGCGACAGGATGACAGCGAGGGCGGCGAGGATGACGTTCGGCCCGCCAAACGGCAGGGGAGCGCTCCCGAACCAGACATGGGCGAAGATGGTCGCCACGAGCAGGGCGAATATCACCCCTGTCATATGCGGGTGCGCCGCATGGCGTACAAACATCATCCGCCGCCCTTTCGTGTATACCAGTACCTCTCCGTCACCGGGGAATTGAGCACCTTCTCTGGCCTCTCTTCAAAGAATTCATCGATCGCCCTCGTTGCTCCGGGCTAGGCAGCCAAGCCATACTCGTCAAACGCGGTGATACCACCTGGCACAACATGGTCATAGAGATGTTCCAGGACCGTCCTGTAGGATTCGTACAGGTCTACATCAATATGCAGGAAGGCGATCCCGCCTTCCATCTTGTAAGCAGGCAGCGATTGGCTGAACTCCCCCGGAATAAGCGTGATGTTGGTCCGAATGAACTCTTCCTCCAATCCGGCAAGCAGGAGATTTTCACGCACATGATCCACGGGATAGCTCCAGGTTCCTCTTATATGAGCGTTCCATTTCCCATCCTGTGGCGTTGCGTCGGGAATACCGCAGAAGGTATCGAACCCGATAATGTGTCTGGGTGTGTTGTGGAGGATTGATATGACAGCAAAATCGAAGAGAGACCGCCCAGGACCTACACCGCATTCGACGATACTTCCGGTGAGAGGCTTGATATCGGCGAGCAATTTCTCGAAGTGCATGAACCGGCTGAGGTATTTGTAATGATACTCGAAGCCGTGCAGGTCATACCGGCGGGAGGCAGCAGTGCGCACATCAAGCCCGAATACTCTGCGGGCAAATGCTCTCCCGGCATATTTGATGAACCCTGCCAGGGTGGCGGGCTTATTGACATAACGTAACATGTATTGATCTGGAAGGCGGTTTTCAGCAGGTGGCGATGAGCTTCAGGTAGCGGTCAATTGAGGCTTGGGCGGAGTAGGTCCTGGCTCTGGCGACCAGCCAGCGTGGTTCAACGGGACTGTCCAGGGTGTCGAGCATTGCCTTTGCCAGCGCAGGTGGGTCGTCAACCGGCACGAGGCGTCCCCATTGTCCGTCTTCCAGTATCTCACCGGGACCGCTGGGGCAGTTGGTGCTGACCACCGGCGTTCCGCAGGCCATTGCTTGAACAAGCGTATTGGGGAATCCCTCATAACTGGAAGAGAGCACGACCACGCTGGCCTCAGCCATATAGGCAAAGGGGTTGGGCTGGAATCCGGGGAAGTCAACGGCGTGGGCGATTGCCAGGTTTTGGGCGAGGTCCATCAGGCTGCGCCGCTCAGGGCCTTCGCCGAGTACGACCAGGCGGGCGGGGCGGGATTGCAGCAGCTCGGCAAAGGCCCTGAGCAATGTCGCGTGACCCTTCACCGCTGCCAGGCGTCCGACAGACAGGATCACCGGCAGGTCTTCGCCAAACCAGGGATGGTTCACCGGCATTCCTGCCTTGTCGGTATGGTCAGGCCACACCACAGGATTGTAGATGATCTGTATGAGAGGGGCAACGCGGGGCACGCTGCACTTGAGGTCGTCAGCCATCTCGTGCGAGAGTGCCACCACTGCGTTGGCGGAGGGCAGGAGATATTTCTCCAGCCTGAGCGTCATCCGGTCCTTGAAACCGGCGTGGGTATACTCCGGCGTAAAGGTACTTGCCCGCCGGGCTATCACTGGAAGCCGTCCGGCGCAGAACCTCTTGGCAAGAAGCGCAATGACGTTGGCGTGGGGCAAGGTGGCAATAAGGACGCGGGGGTGCTCGCGCCGCAGGTAGCGGAGCAGCGGGAGGAGGGCTGTCAGCGCGCGCCTGGCGTTCAAGTCTATGAGACACACGCCCTCGGGGAGCAGATCGAGATAGGGGCCGTGAGCCTTGACAAGCAGCAGGTCTACCGGCTGGCCGGCCTGGGCAAGCCCTGTGGCAATATCCAGCATGGCCCGCTCTGCGCCGCCGCCTTCGAGGGACGGCAGAAACAGTGCTATCCGTCTGCTCACCGAGGCACCCCGACCAGTGCCATGAGCGTTTCCACATAGCGTCCGGGCGTGTGCTCAGAGACGACGAGTTGGTAGCTGCGGCGTCCCATTGCCACCAGCCTCTTGCGGTCGCTGAGCAGCCTGAGCAGACACGCTTCCAGATCGTCAAGGTCGTTGGTGCGGAACACAAAACCGTTCTCCCCAGGCTGGATGCAGTATTGGGTGCCGTTCGAGTCGCTGCACACCACGGGCAGGGAGTGCGCCATCGCTTCAAGAGGCGAGATGGCCGCCCACTCGTCGCGGCTGGCGAGGACGAATATGTCATGCTCGGCATAGCGTCGCTGGACCTCGGAAAACGGCAGGTTCAGGGCGAACTCAAGCACATCGTCCAGACCCAGGCGTGTGCAGTGCCGCTTGACGGCCTCCAGTTCACACTGATGCGCCTGGGTGGAGCATTCGCCGATGATTGTGGCCCGGACCGCGTGGCGGTGTGAGAGCCGGCGGATGGCTTCCAGGAACAGGCGATGGTTCTTGCGTGGCTCGAATTTGCCGATTGCCAGCACCTTCACCACTCCGCCGGCAAACCACTGCTTGTCGTCTGGGGCGGTCTGCGGCGGCATGACGAAGGGCACATAGTGCAAGGGGGTCTGCGCCGGTTTGTCTTGCTCGGGCGAGCCGAGTACCGGCGTCATCCATTCGGCTCCGGTGATGCGCCGGACGAGGGTGAGGAGGGCGCGTTTCCACCACCTCAGTCGGCGGTGTTGTGGCGTCTGGATGGAGAGGACCAGCCGCGCACCGATGAGCTTTGTCACCAGTACGGAGAGCAGGCCATAGGCGGAGAAGGGGTCGCGGGCGACCACTGCCGAGGGGCGCAGGCTTCGCATGGCGCACCAGAACTTGAGGGGCGACGGCAGCCCGCCGGTGTCGCTGAGGCTGACGCCGGGGCATGTGGCCGCCAGACGCCGGATTGTGTCAAAAGCCGGCCAGCAGCCCAGGACGGTCGGGGTCAGAGCTTCATAGGTCTCGCTTGGCCCTTGCCGCAGTACCAGAAATGACACGCTATGCCCGGCGTCCAGAAGCGCTTTGGCGATGAAGTGCTGGTTGGTGTGGTATCTGGGGGCAGTGTACACGAGGCGCATGGCCTAGATCTTAGTCACTTTTCCTGCATTCGAGGTCACGCCCTTGGTTGCATTGCGGGTATCGACAATTCTGCGGCTGTTTCGGACAATTTTTTCCCAGTCATAGGCGCTGTGGTTGGTGACGATCACCACACAGTCGGCAGCCGCCAGGGCATCATCCAACGCAGGCTGTCCCGGCGTTTCCAGGCTGTGCATGTCGAGACCGTCTTCCCGCAGATCGGGGACGAAGGGGTCATGGTACATCACCGCGGCTCCTTTTTGCATCAGGAGATGGATCAGGGCCAGGGCGGGAGACTCTCGGGTGTCGCTGACATCTGGTTTATAGGCGACGCCCAGGATCAACACCTGCGATCCTCTCAGCGCTTTGGCTTCATCGTTCAGCGTGTCGCTTATGCGTTCGAGAACATAGCGTGGCATTGAGGAGTTGACCTCTTCGGCACACTGGATGAATCGTGCGGTGTAATCCAGGCTTTTCAGTCTCCAGGCCAGATACCGGGGGTCAACGGGAATGCAGTGCCCGCCAAGGCCGGGGCCGGGATGGAAGGGCATATAGCCAAAGGGCTTGGTGCTGGCCGATTCGATAACTTCCCAGACATCTATTCCCAGCCTGTTGCATATGAGGGCTGTTTCGTTGGCCAGTGCAATGTTCACAGCCCGAAAAGTATTCTCCAGCAGCTTGACCATTTCAGCCGTCCTGGAAGAGGAGACCGGAATAACCTTCTCGACGATAGCGCTGTACAGGACGGTTGCGACTTGGGTGCATTCTGCGGTGATTCCACCAAGCACTTTCGGAGTGTTGGCAAGATTCCATCTATGCTGTCCAGGGTCAAGCCGTTCGGGTGAAAAAGCGACAAAGAAATTCCGGCCGATATCGAGAGGCTTCGGAGTGCCGGCCAGCAGGCGGGGCAGGACGAGTTCTTCGGTTGACCCGGGATAGGAGGTGCTCTCCACTACGACCAGCATATCTGCGTGCAGTCGTGGCGACAGGGCCTCCACGGTGGCAATGATATGCGAAATGTCCGGCTCCCTGGTTTTGTTCAGCGGAGTTGGCACGCACACAATGGCCACATCCGCCTGATTCACCATGTCGTAATCATCTCCCACGGCCAGCCTGGCGTTCCTGCCGCCTGCGAGTTTCTCAATCGTCTCCGAAGGGACATCGTGGACAGGTGAGCGGCCAGCGTTGAGCAGACGCACCTTTTCTGGCGCTGTGTCTATGCCACGGACCACAAAGCCAGCTTCGGCAAACGCCACGGCCAAAGGCAGCCCGACATAGCCCAACCCGGCTATCGCCACGACGGCTTGCCTGTCAGCGATTGTGTCTCGAAGGCTCATGGGATTGCACGGCCTTCCGTCTGCTGTGTCCGGGTAAGGAGGGCCAGCGCATAGTCGTCGCCCTGATACTCTCCGCGGGTCGGCATGGGTATGATCTCGAGCGCCCACCGGCCTTGTCGCTCTTCGAGAAACTCCCTGACCGCGTGGCGGATGCCGGAAAATCTTTGCTTGACAACGACAAACTCGTTGTCTTTCCCAAGACCGGGGCGGAGTTTGCCAGCCGGAGGCAGCGCCTTTGCCAGGGCATGGGCGATGAGGTTGAGCAGTCGGGAGCGGATATGGACGGCGCTCACCCCAAGGTGGTAATCATCGAGCACGATGATGCCCCCTTCCCGGCTCAGCGGGTCCAACAGGGCTAACTCCTTCTTCACATTGGCGCGGGTATGACGGCCGTCCAGGAAGGCAATATCAACAGGCCCACGCTCCCACTTGTCCAGAACATCCGCAGATTGAGCGGTGAGAGCCGTTACCCTGGCAGCTTCAGCCGGGAACCACCTGTTCCAGATTTCCGAGCGGCTTATTTCGAGTCCGGCCAGCGGTTCATCAGCCCGGTGTTTGTCCCCGTGCCAGTTGCGCGCTTGGTGATGGGCGATGATATCCACGCTATACACATGCCCGCTGATATTTGTGTCAAGCAGAGCGCGGGCCAGTGTGAGGGCGGAGAAACCTCTGGCTGTGCCGATATCCAGAATGACCAGGGGATGACCGGAGTCAGAGCGTTGGTGCAGCAGCTTGTAGAGCAGGATGCCGTGTTCGCCGCCGTCTCCGCCTCTGAGAGTTTTTGCAGCGTGCCGATACCAGGCTTCGGACAGGTCGCCGGTGTGCAGTTCGGCTCTTTTCCGCTCGAATGGCGTGACGCTCGTGCCGGCTGGAAGTGTCACGCTGTCAAACCCTCGCTGACTTCGGAATGACAGAGACGCAGATAGAGCGCGAGATGTGCTTCGATTGTGCGAGAAATTGAATAGCGCTTGACGGTCTGTAAGCCATTTCTTATGAGCCGCCTTCGCAGGCCGGCATCTCTGTGCAGTCTTACCAGGGCTGCCGCCATTCCCTCTCTATCTGTGGGGAATACCAGCAGGCCGTTTTTTCCGTCTTCAACGAACTCCGGGATACCACCGGCCCTGGTGGCCAGAACAGCGGTCTCAAACTTCATGGCTTCAAGTAGAGAAAGAGGACAATTCTCAAAATACGATGGCAGACAGTAGATATCACTGGCGCGAATGCAGGAATGCTTGCTTGGCCCTGTAACCGTTCCGATGAACACGACTTGTTGGCTCAGCCCTCTGTCTTTGACCAGCCGGACAATTCGCTGAGCCGCTGGATTATCACATGCCAGCAGTAATTTTGAACTGCCAAGTTTGGGCTTGACCAGGGCGAATGCCTCAATCAAGGCGTCGAGATTCTTGATCTCCCGCGCACTGGAGAGGGAGAGAATGTTGAGGCCGTCGCCCTGACGCAGGTCAGCGGTATCACACTCGGGCTTGAATGGATACCCTGGAGAATCCTGCTCAAAGTCGTAGTCCGGACCAACGGGAATACCATTGGGGATGATGGTGATGTTCTTCTTCGGGGTACCGGCCTCAAGGGCAAAGCCAAGGAGAGCGCGGCTGGGCAGCACATGGGCGGATATCCGCCTGGCTACCTGTCTGGCGAGAAACCTCGCCCGTATGGATTGCCGCAAGCCATAGTGCCATTGGGGCAGCCATACGATATCCTGTCCGTGAGAGCTCACTACGATTTTCGTTCGGACTTGAAACAGCCGGCTTGCCAGAAGAACCCACAGACCGTCGGGCAGTATTCCATGACAGTGAACTATGTCGGGTCTGATCCTTCTCAGGAGTCTTCCCAACCTGCTGAGCATCCACGCCACTGTGGGCTTGCGCAGGTCGCTCAGCTGCAAGTCGTGTGTCGAGATGTGGTTGAAATGCGTGTAGGGCTCGGAGTCTTCGTTCGGATAGGCAAAATGAACCTGCATGTCACCGCGTTCACTCAAACGCCTGTCCAGGTTATCAAGAAACCATTTCAACTCGTACTGAAGTCCCCCGATTGTCGGCAGGAAGCTGCTGGAAAGGAAGAGTATTCTGGGATTGGAAGAGTCTGTCATATCATTTCCAGGCAAGAAGCATGACCCCGGATTTTCTCTGTCTTCGGATAATATCCTCATACAGGATATTGATATTTTCCCGTCTTTCTACCTGCATGGTGTCGTGTGGGAGACCTTCAAATTTCCCCTCCGTAACCAGACGACGAAACAGTTCACGCTCTTTTCCGTGTGTCCATGCATCAGGTGAGCTTTTCATATTGTCGATTGTCGAAATGTGTGCTCCGATCAGGAATGCACTCTTCCGAGTCAGGTGACTTACAAAGTCAGCAGCATTGATATAATCCCTGGTGCTCCCAAGATTTACGATTCTGCCCTCCCGTCCAGCAGCCTCAATGGCGACAATCAACGCAGGGGCAGTTCCGGCAGCCTCAATCACAACGTCCGCTCCTAATTTCTTAATCTCGTCGGTGGCATCAACGTCAGCTGCTGTGACATAATCATGTTCCACTGGCAGATCGTCTGTTCTGGTTCTCCTACGCTCACTTCTGCCTATCAAGGTTATGCGACCGGCTCCCAGATGATGGGCATAAATCGCAGCCATCTGCCCCAGTAAGCCAGTGCCCACAATTGCCACATGTTCGCCCAACTGAGTCTGTGATTTGCGCATTGCCTGTTGCACAATGCATCCCAGTTCAATGAGGGACATTGCAGGAGAGAACTGGTCGCCTTTGAAGGAGACGAGTTGAGAAGGACTCACCACAGTATATGAGTTGTGGCTCAGCCGTCCGGCAATCAAATCTCCTGGTTGAATTTCATGTACCTTTTTCCCTGTTGCAATCACTATTCCGCATCCCGAATAGCCAGGATAGAAAGGCATTGCTCGAGTAGCATTAGGTAAACCGAGGAGAACGGCTCTTTCGGTCCCTACGCTTATAGCTGAGAAGAGGACCTTGACCATGATCTCATCAGGGCCCGGACCTCGACAAAGATATCTTTCCAGGTCCGCTATTTCATAATCTCTAAAAACTACCCGGCACCCCATGCGTGGCATACGGTGAATCATCAGTGATTGTATGACTTCTCTCTGTATTTCATATGTTCTTCGCAGGTTGGCATGATACCGCTCAGGGAACTGGCGTCCCAGCACTTTGAGAAATTGTTCAAATCGCATCACTCACCTCATTCGAGATATCATTGTGTAATCAGTATGCTTTTAAGGTATCCTACCTGATCATCTTTTTCTTTTTGAAGTCTCTCCTCATCTACTTTTACCAAATGGTGGCGCAATTCTTTCAGGGAAACGCCGAGTCTCTCAAAAAGAAGTGCCCTTTTCGAATCCGAATAAAGTTGGAAGGGCTTACCGAATGAAGCAGCGGCTACACATGCATGGACTCGGTCTGAGTAGACTTCCTTGGCGTTAGCGTACACGTTGAGAATATCTGATACCTGCTCGGAGAAGAGCCAATTTTTCTTGTTCATACTCCGAAGGGTCCTCTTATCAGGAGGAGGGTACAGTTTATGATGAGGACGCACGGCCATCCGCGACCCAAGAGCATCTGGTTCACGCATGCTGTCAAAAGTTAATATATTGAATGATTCTACATCCAAAACTACCGGAATAAAAGCGTCACTCAAGAAAAATCCGCAATCAATACCATCGTAGGCATGTTCAGCCATGTTCTTGTACGTTTCGAATGTATATCTGTCCCTGGATACGAGACCATAGAGACCGTATCTGCGCCAAAAAGCAATTACTTCCGCTGCCTCACCGCTGGAATAAAATACTGGACCCGCTCCGTTTAGTATGATTCTTGCCCCGCGTTTTCTCAGCAACCGTATCAGGGTACCATAACGCCTGATAAATCTCTCTGTTACTACCATTCCAGAAAAGACTGCAAAGCTGCATGGTATTTTATCTGCAAGAGTAAAGAGATCGTGTTTGAGGTACCTTCTGTTTTTGCGTTGATCTCCAAACCATACAGGAAAAGAAGAGGACTTACGAATTGCTGCATTCGGATATGCTAGAGATAGTGACATCTCTGAGCCCATATCAAGAAAGGCATTACCGATGTTGGTAATATGGTTTCCCAAAATGAGGTTGATTTCGATCTTTTCGCTACTCAAGATGCCACCTCGTTTCAGGGTTTGATCTCTGTTTCTGAAATACGATAGACAGATGCCCACATCTCGTCATCAGTCTCTGGAGTCTTTGATTCAATTTGGGGAGCTGGTGTATCATGTTATATCCAAGCTTCGCGGCGTATACTCTAAGGCCATTTCGATGAATGGTAGAATAGATATTGAGATTTTGAGCGTCAGAAAAATTACTGCATGGTAAGAATATCATTCCATACCTGGACATTGTCGGTAGTACCCTCGCCAAAGCAGGGAGCGAACACCCAATAAATGTATCTACAGATAGTCCGTTTTCTCTTCCTGAAGACACTATCCTGATACTCTTTTGACAACTCAAGAGAGTCCTGATCGCATCATCGATCAGATGGGATCCCTCGACCGCAACAGAGTAGCCCAGATTCAGTTGAGCCTGGTCAGCCAAATGCATTGCAATCAAGTAGACCCCCCACAGTGTACTCTCATAGCCTGGAGGAGGCTGTATCCTGGACAATTCGCTCTCTCCACAATCAAAGTTCACAAAAAACTCACCGGAGAATCCGTTATTCCACAACGATATCCGAATAATTTCTTTGCTGAAAGAAGATGAGATTCCACTCAAATTAATTGATTCGACTAAGGAATTATGTTCCTTCATATGTCTGTACTCGTTCTGCCAACCGTGACCAGAGACCTCGATCCAGCACTACGATAGAGTGCTTCAATGACAGCCAGAGTCTCTCGAGCGCTTTCTGGACTTATTTCCAAAGGTCTGCCTTGTCTGATGGCAAGCGCGGTGTTGTCCAACCAACGGTCAAAATAAATCTCAGAATCAGGGGTCTTGTTGACATGCCAGATACCTGGCCTTTTACCATTTATAATTCGCGTTGAATAATATCGAACTCGATCATTATTCACTACGATTGTTCCGTTGCCCCCCCAAATCGTGGTGTCATTTATCTGTGTTCCTCTCTGACTGCTTGAAGTCAAAATTGTCCAGACCGCACCATCTTCGAACTTCAGTATCCCCTGTACTGTATCCTCGATGTCCGTCAGGAACGGAGAATAGGAGGGAATCAGAGCAGATGCTGTTTCAGCTCTGGCACCAGTAATATGTGGTACATAGTGTAAGGCGTGGCAAGTGGTCATCATCAGCATACCTCCACCTGATTTGCTTTTATTGAGACGCCAGTCGTCAGGCACCGGGCTGCGTGATCCATAGTAATAACCGATGGATTTATACCCATTCCACCTCGTTTCCACACCTATCAAATTCCCCACAGCCCCTGACTCGATTAAATGCCTGGCTGAACGAAGGGCATCGGTAAAGACCCTCGAGTAATTTACCGATATCAAGAGATCCCGTTCCCTGCTTGATTCAATCAATGTATCCGCTGATCGTGTATTCATGGCCATTGGTTTTTCTATAAGCAAATGCTTACCAGATTCTAAAACTTTCAGCCCCATGTCAGCCAAAAGGTGATGTGGGGTACATACGAATATCGCTTCACTCTCTGAGTCGTCTAAACAGGAGTCAATATCATCATAGGCTTTGACTCTGGAGCTTCGTGCGATTGTTTCCGCAACCTCTCTTCTCAGGTCCTGAACACCGACTAAACGGAAATTGTGAGACTTCTTGATATGTCTCAAATTCCGTTGTCCCATGGCACCTAAGCCGATGACGGCTATTTGTACTGGTATCTCGACTCGGGCCTCCTCTGGTTTTTTCGACAGAATCCGGTTCAGAAAACGGAGCATATCTATCCTTTCACACGAACCAGATATCCACCTGGATGGAAGGTCAGGAGGAATTTTCGGTCAATGGGATCCTTTCTGAAAGACGAATTGGTTTGGAGAAACTCTGTAACCGCTTCCATTGGACCGTCGCCGAAATCCGAGCGGATTGGATTGCCGTTTAAATGGGTATCCTCAACTATAAGATAACTGTTCAATGTTACCAGTGGAGCGTAGACCTGAAGCTCGTTGAGTACATGGTTCTTTTCGTGGGCAGAGTCCAACAGAACCATAACGGTTTTTGCATCTCGTGCCAACTCCTTCACAGTAGTGACGATGGACTCAGAAGTTGAGGAGCCTGTTAGGTATGTTATCCGTTCGTGATTGGGTCTTTCATAAGCGGGCTTTATGTCAATTGATACTATCTGCCCTGTACCGCAGATATCACAGATAGAAGCCATAAACAAGGCCGAGCCTCCTTTGAAGGTGCCGGTCTCGATGATAAGGTCGGGTTTGATTCTATGAATAATCTCTTGATATATCCAGAGATCAAAGGGACACTTCAGGACCTGTGTACCCAGCCAGCAGGTTTTTTTCCAAGTAAGACCGCGTTCTCTCCCCTGGTGATAGTACGTCATATGAAACCTTTTCATAACATCGGCTTCGGATGTCTTATAGATCAGGAACCGCAGTCCTCGCTTCGCCTCGAGCAGTTTTCGTATCACCAGATCGGTAAGCCGTGTTATCATTTGAATTGTCTCCTGTGGCATATTGCGTGCTGGAACACCCCCACATATTCTTTCGCGGCTCGGGTAATGAGGAAGGCATCTCTATCTTGCAACACTTTGGAGCGTAAGCCAATGTAGCGGTTCCTCAGATTGTCCAGCACACTTGGCAGGTTTTCGGTTATCGGTGTCCCATACTCACCCGCCAGTTCCCGGTTGCCCCCGGAATCGCGGTAAATGACAGGAAGACCGCACGCCATTGCCTCCACGATGGCGTTGGAACAGGGTTCGTTCCATGCGGCGTGGATCATAGCATGGGAAGAACGCAGGACCTCAGCAAGGTCTTGAGACCGTAGCGTACCGGCTAGCTTCACATTCGCATGGGGAATGTCAGGACACCAGTTGCCCACGAACCTCAACTCCACACCCGGCAGACGTGATACATCGGCCAGGGTAGCGAAGCCCTTGCGGGAATTTGATGACCAGGAGACCGCTACAAGACGAAGCCGGCCTGCGCTCCATGTGTTATTCGGGTCCGGGTAAAACACCCTCGGGTCAACACCGTTCTTGATGATACACCACTTTGAGGGGGCGACCGCAGCGTGCTCGGCAAAACTCGTCACGCAATACCCGGTCTGGAAAATCGTGCAGTCGGTCAAGCGATTCACCGCCGGCTGGACCCGGTCCGCCCTGCTCCTGTGTCCACGCACCAGTTCAGGCACTCCGTCAACCCGGTGAATCAGGACAGGCCCCTTTCGCTTGCGCGGCCTGTACAGCCATGAAGGGAGCACTCTTCCCAGCGGTGTCATTTTTCCCGTCTGCCTCATTTGGGCGACTTGGCCGGGGCGCAAATGCCTGTTTATGCCATAGTTGAAGCCATTGACCAAAATCACCTGGGTTTCCGGCGCAGGCCGGTTTGTGACTCTATGACCCAAGCAAGTAAACTCGGACGCGAGACTCCTTAGAAACTGGTTTCCTCCGCCCCCGGGTAGATTGACCGTGTCGAAGAAAATGCAGATGTCGACCGCTCCATCCGCAGGTTGGTGAAGATCTGTTGTGCCTGCATTCGTCATATCCGGAAACTCTGTCGCAGAATTGGTATCAGGAACGCAATTAAAACCACGACGACGACCAGGTTGTGTATTGTTTTTGCCCAAGCTGCTCCTTCTACACCATACATCGGCACCAGCCAGAGTATAGCAACGAGGAAGGCTAGGCATCCTGTCATTCCCGCTATCAGCGACGGCCGGATATGACCCATCGCCGCAGGGAGCGTGGCGAGCACTGAAATGCTGGCAACAGCGAATACGCCTGGAAGCATAATCAACAAGGGTCGGACAGCACCCGGGAATTCGTCTCCGAAAAGGAGGAGGATTACAGGTTCGCAAAAGATAGCAAGCAGACCGAATTCGGCGGTGGCAAATGTGAGTGACAAAAAAGAGAATCGCAACGACATGCGACGCAATGCCGACCTCTCGCGCGAATACCATTGTCTGCTGTACTCAGGATGTATCCCCGCTATCAGCAGTTGGAACGGGCGTCTTGCAGTGTCTGCAAGACGCCCTGCAGCACGGTACAGCCCGACATCAGATGCGCCAGCCAATTGTGCCACTATCAGGGAGTCCATATTATTGACCAGAGCTCTGGTAGTCATCCTCCCCAATATTCCAGTCTGGAATCTTATCACATCCGGCGGGACTTTGATCGATAATGAGCGCATGAAGTCTGTCATGCCTAGCTGTCGCGTGGTTGCCGCCGCGGCAATGAACAGACCGACTCCATCCACCGCCGCGGCGGCAATGTGTGCCAGGATTATGTCCCGCAGACCGCCGTCTGTCAACCATGCTGTCGTAATCAGGGTGACCCGGGCCACTGTGCTTGCCGCGGTAACGCCCAGACCCAGGGACACCCGGTCGGCCAGCCGCAGCATCGCCAGGGTCTCCGTGTGTGTAGCCATGAGGATGCCCACAACACCGTACAGGAGCGTTGCGCCGACATAGCTTTTGTCAATCCCCAGCAGGCCGCTGGCAGTGAGAGCGAGGGCGGCGATGACGGCGTAGGCAATGAGCGACAGCCCGAAGGAGACTGCGAGCGTAAAACGCAGGATGCGGGACGCCTTATCGGGCCGTCCCTTAGTCACCTCTCGCGTGACAAAGGCTGTGACAGCGTTGCCTCCCGGTGCGGATAGCACTCCGTGGATGAGAGAGGTCACGGCAATGATGACGGCCAGGATGCCAAAACCTTCCGGCCCGAGAGTTCTGGCCGAGAGGGACACTTGCACCAGTCCGCCCAGGATCTGTACCGCCATTATGGCACCCGTCCAAAGAGCATGCCGCGCAACGTGCCGGTCTGAAGCAGAGATCCCCAGGCGTATTGACAGACCGCGGAGAAAGGCAGCGCAGCCAGCTTTTTGCAGGACGGGGGTATTCATAATGAAGAGTGAAGCCCCTTTCTCTTCGGTCCTGGACGAACGTGCCATGAGAAAAGCGGCTCTCAGGCATTGAGGAGCATCTCTTCGAGATCATGGGCACTCCGAATCAGGTCAATGCCAAAACCGCTGTAATCCGGGTACATCAACTCAGGGCGTTTGCTCACCATGTCTGCAAAGGAGATGGATTTGCACTTCGGAAGGAGCCACGACGCGCTCAGAATCCCCGTTGATGCGTCTCCCAGAACGAATTTCAGGTTCCTGGTATTGATGATAAACAGCAATTCGATGGGGAGTTGCCTGGGTATTTCAGTGGCCCACGACTTCTCCGCCAGCGCCATATAGTCGGACTCTTCTTCCTTTGGATGATATTTTACCGCAATCCTGAGTCCGCGCTTCCTTGCAGTACGCAATAACTCATTCACCCTGCCAACATACCCTCCTAAATCATTCTCGACACCATCCGACTTTGAGAGGATGATCAGGAACTCAATATCCGCCAGCTTCTCTACGCTGGAGCCAGCCGTTCTGAGGTAGATGCCTGGCAGGTCTGTGTCTGCAAGTCGGCGTACAGGATCGGGTGAAAGTTTGACGAGTTTGTGTGAAACCCACTCTCCCCGCACCAGCTCGGGGGCGATCAAGTGTATCTCGTCAATAACTTCGCGTAAGCCGTTTGCCTTGATGGCCCCCCAGGCTCGTCCATAGAGTACCCTGGCTGCCAGCAGCTTCAATCTACTATACGTTTCTTCGGCAATGTCGCCATAAAGAGGCTGGGTGTTGTAGAAGAGGCCCCCATCCTCAATCATGACACGTCTGGTTTCAGGAGAGTGCCGTTTGAGGTCATACAGGAATGCTCGGGCCGTGTGGGTATGGACCTGGAACGATCGAATCTCCCTGAACCTGTGCCCATGCGCAAATTTCCGGTAGGACGCGTTGCTCCTGATGATTTGGAAGAGACGTGACACAGCATTCGTCCTGATGGTCTCCTGGACAATTTTCACAAACGAGAATGGAGACTGTACCCATTCGTCGAGAACCTTCTGTATTTCCTTGACGTAGTGGTATTTTGAGGTCAGAAGCAGGTCGGAGTCAGAGGGGCGAGGGTCTGCCAATGCCATTCCCGCCGACATGAGGAAGTGGCGTGGGGTACCAGTCCAGTACAGCGTTTTTTCCCTCACTCTGCCGAGCCTCCCAGGAACCTGTTTTCACCGGAGATAAGAAGCGCTGTCCAGCTAGACACGGCGCAACCTTTCCATTGCGGACATCTCGGAGTCATAGACCCTCTTTATCCCGTCACCGAGAGCCGATTCGATGATCCTGATATCACGCACGAGCCGGGTCAGTCCCTGCGGCTCCACGGACGCTGCCTGGTCGCCTCCCCACATGGAGCGATCCAAGGTAATGTGCCGCTCTATGACGCAGGCACCGAGAGTGGCGGCTGCCAGGCTTGTCTGCAGCCCTCCCTCATGGCCGGAATACCCGACGGGAACGCCGAACTCCAACTCCAAGGTGCTGATCATCCTCAGATTCAGCTCCCGGTTCTGCGCTGGATAGGCACTTGTGCAGTGCAGGAGCACGAGCTTGCCGGTCCCCAGCAGTGTGACGGCGTGGTGGATTTGTTCCAGGGTGCTCATGCCGGTCGAGAGCAGGACGGGCCTGTCCGTCTCCCGGATTTTCCGCAACAGCGCATCGTCAGTCAGGCAGGCGGAAGCTATCTTATAGCACGGGGGAGAGAAGCGGGAGAGAAAGTCAACAGATGGGATATCCCAGGGGGAAGCAAACCACATGACATCCTTCGCCCGGCAGTACGCGTCTATCTCTGAAAAGGCATCCTGACACAACTCAACACGGGCGCGGTAGTCTATGTACCGCATCGTTCCCCACGGAGTTTCACGAAGCGTGTCCCATTGATCCCGAGGGGAACAAATCTCCGGGGTGCGCTTCTGGAACTTGACGGCGTCACAGCCCGCGTCCCTGGCAACGTCAATCAGTCTCTTCGCAATATCCAGATTCCCATTGTGGTTTGTCCCGATTTCTCCGACGATAAAACAGGGGTGCGCGTGACCCACCGGACGATTGCCAATCAGTATGGATTCAGACATCCCTCTCCTCCTGAACCCGTTGTGGACTTCCGCCACGCAGGTGTTTCATAATACCCTCACACAGCAGAAAATCTTCCAGGCTGTCTATTTCCAATGCACTGAAACAGTCCAGCTCGTAGAGCTGTATCCGGCCGCCAAGCCTGTTGTTGTATTGCTCAAGGACCCAGGGTTTGAAGATATAAATGGAGCCGACCTCCAGGAATTCGAGGGAACGCGCCTGTCTCAATTCACGACTCCGGTAATCATAATTGAAGGAAACGGGCTGATTCCTGTTGAGCCTCCAGATGAATCGGTGAAATTTGCAAACAGACAGCAGCGAGTCAGAGTTGGAAGTGAGCAGCAGTTCGATAGCGGCATCAATATCGTGATCGGCGCGTATGGGTGACGTACATTGAAGGAAGACGACGACATCGGGCACATACGCTTCCCCCTGCTTCAGCTTGTGGAGCGCGTGATGGAGCGCCTCTTCGGAGCTTGCCCGGTCTCCGCTGATGGCCGCGGGCCGGCGTATGACTTCCGCGCCATACTGCACGGCCACCTGTCCTATCTCTTCGCTGTCAGTTGACACAAAGGTCCGGCCCACCCGCCTCGAATTCAGAGAATGCCGTATGGTGTGGGCAATCAGCGGCTCTCCCATCATTGGGCGGATGTTTTTGCCGGCAAGCCCCTTGGAACCTCCACGCGCCGGGATTATGGAAATGATGTCTGTCAAACTTTGCTCCCCTGCTGCTCCCCTGACAAGTGGAGCACCCGCACTTGGCCTGCAGCTCGATTAGCAGGGTCAGAGAGTCGTGATAGATGAAATCATGGTCCCCACACAGCAGCGGCCTGACCGCGGCCGCAAGCACGGCCCGGAAGGCTTCCGGCATGGGACACCGCTCGTGGGGCAGCGGCTCAATTGCCGGTCTTCTGCAACGCTGATATCGTCTGCCATACCGCTCGCATTCCTTACCAGGCCCCTGCCCGGGGTGTGATTGTCAACGCCCACACCAGTCCGGTCCTTTGTCTCAGGCTGCTGCGTAGTCTACTATAAAAAGAACAGCTCAGGAATACTCTTCCGCGGCCACTTTCTGACGGACATTCCATGATGTTTCCCACCCGGACCGGCCTGCGCGAAATCCTCGGCCTGGCCCTGCCCATTATTGCCTCAATGGCCTCGTTCACCGTCATGGGCTTTGTCGATACCTGGATGGTGGCCCTGGTCGGCACCGCAGAGGTCGCCGCGGTCATGCCGGGCGGAGTCATTGCCTTTACCATTACCGCCCTGCCGCTGGGCATTACGCGCTGCGTGAGTATCTTTGCCGCCCAGGCAGTTGGCCGGGATGATCCCCGGGCCGGGGCCGGCTATGCCTGGCAGGGGCTGTATTTTGGCGCTGGTGTAGGCGTCGCCTGTGGCCTGTTATGGCCGGTCGCACCGGGCTTTTTTGCCCTGTTCGGCCATGAACCCGAGGTGCTGGTTCTTGAAGTCGCCTATTTTCGGGTGCGGGTGTGGGGTATCGGCCTGGCGGTGATGATTGGGGCCTTGAGCGGCTTCTTCTACGGCATTCATCGCCCCACGGTTGCCCTGGTCGGCGTACTGATCGCCAACCTCACCAATATCGTCCTGAACTACATCTTCATTTTTGGCAATTGGGGTGCCCCCCGGCTCGGCCTGACCGGGGCAGCCCTGGCGATGGTCCTGAGCTTTGTGGCCCAGCTCGGGGTACTGCTCGGCGTTTTTCTGTCGCCGTCCTGCCAGACTGAGTTCTCCACCCGCCTGAACTGGCGGCCCGACTGGATACAGACGCGCCAACTGCTCCACATCGGCTGGCCGGCCGGAATGCAGGGCGTGCTTGACATGCTGGGCTGGGGGCTGCTGATCATCATGCTGGTGGGCCGTTTTGGCAAAGAGCATCTGGCGGCCAGCAATATCGCTATTCAGTACATGATGATCTCGTTCATGCCGGCGATGGGCCTGTCGCAGGCCTTGTCGGCCCTGGTCGGGCGCTACATCGGGGAGGGCAACCTGGAGACCGCAGTGCGGCGGGT
This sequence comes from uncultured Binatia bacterium (SeqCode), assembly GCA_965200965.1. GTDB lineage: Bacteria > Desulfobacterota > Binatia > Bin18 > Bin18 > JAAXHF01. Next base: position 2,293,105 of record OZ241744.1, on the reverse strand, counting down.
GTATGAGACGCTGGGCGTGTGCCTGCTGTACGTCGGCCTGGTCAGCGTCTTCTTTTTCTTCTGGCGCTTTTCCCTGATTGCCGTCTTCAGCTCCGAGCCGCTGGTCATTCACCTGGGGGCGAACATGCTGTTGTGCGCGGTCGCCTTCCAACTGTTTGACGGCTTGGGCATGACCTTTTTCGGTGCGCTGCGAGGCGCGGGCGACACCCACTGGCCGGCCGGCTTTACGGTTGTCGCCCTGGTCTGTGTGTTTGCGCCTCTCAGCCTGGGCTGTGTCGCCTATACCGGGCTGGAATCGCTCGGCCCGTGGCTGGCCGGAACGGTCAATGTGATTGTCCTGGGGCTGGGCTTCTGGTGGCGCTTTCGACAGGGCAACTGGCGGCGGATCGATATTTTTGCCCTGCCCCACACCGGGCCGCGGCCGGCCAGGTCCGGAACGGTCGCTCCGCTCTCTCCCGAGCCAGACTAGGCCGCGGCCTGGTGCTCGGGGGCGCAAATACCCATCCTGCCCAGCTTGTCAATCGCCCGCTGACTCAGCAGGCCGACCTTGCTCATATTGCTCCACAGGGCGGCGTGAAAGTCTTTCTTGAAATACTGGCGGAAAGCGGCATATTCGTTCTTCTCCGCGGCCTGACGGCGCATCTGTTTGATGTCGGCAATCTCAGCCCTGCCGAAACCGACCGCGGCATAGGCTTCCTGCGGGAACTGGCCCTGGAGCAGACCGGCGGTCGCCACACAGGCGAAGTCTTCGGCTTCTTCACGCTCGTGGGCCGGCAACTCCCCGACCTGCCCGGGCAGGCTCAACATGCCGAAGCCCATATGCCGCGATTCGTCAGACAGAATGCGACGGCATATCCGGCTGATCAGCGGGTCCGGGCTGTGGTCGGCCAGCATACGGAACAGGGAGACGGCCAGGGTTTCGGCGACGAGTTGGGTGCCGACCGTTTTGAGATACCACAGGGGGCTTTCCAGCACCCGGTCAAACATATCGCTCAGGCTTGAGGCGAGGGGGTAGGTGATGCCGACTTTCTGGTACAGATAGCGGGCCAGCACCTCCGAATGACGGGCCTCGTCCATCACCTGGGTGGCCATGAAGAACTTGGCGTCAATGCCCGGCACGGCGTTAGCGATCTGTCCGCAGACCATCAGGGCGAACTGTTCGCCGTACATGAGTTGGCTGATCCGCCAGGCCGAGAAATGGCGGTTGAGTTCCAGCCGCTCAGAGGCGCTCATCCGGTCCCAGTACGGCGTACCATAGATGTCAATCAGACCGTCGGGCAGAATAGCGCAATCCGGGGCCAGCCCGCTGTCCCAATCAATATCGGTTGAGGCGTTCCACTGATCGCGCTTGGCCTTCTCATACAGGCTGCGCATTTCTGGCGTTTCAACGTCAAGAAACTGGGTGACAACGGCAGGACTGTTGGCCGGCACTTCATGAGCGTGGGCGGGTAATGTCTGCATGGGGGTGTTCCTTTGTGGTGGTTGACCGAAGCGTTGCAATAGTGAACCTGTTCGTCATTGTCACCTCCTGTCGGAATTGTGTCAAGAGGTTTGCCGGGCGGCATGGCTGGACGGCAGGGGCCTTCCTCGTATATGACGAGCAGTCATGGAACATCTGCACCAGCGATCACAGCGGGGCGTTGTCGTCCTTGGCGGCTGTCTGGCACTGGCGCTGGCCGCGGGGCTGGCCTGGACCTTCACCCCCTCCTATGCAGTCTACCACATCCGGCGCGCTCTGGAGACCCATGACTATGAGCGCTTTGCCCGCTATGTTGATGTGGACAGCGTCGTCGGCCACGCGCTTGACGAACTCGGCCTCAGTTCCCCACCCGACAGGGACGGCGGTGGAGGCTCGCTGGCCGACCTGTTGCGGCAGGGCCTCCAGAGCCTCGGGGCTGAGTTGCGCGGCCTCGTCTCGGACGGTGCCGGGTTTGTCGTTGAACAGGCCGTGCGTGACCAGAGCCGCCAACTGCCGGCTATTCCGACGGTGGCGATTCTTGGCGCACTCTTTGCCGGCGAGACCCGGGACGGCATCCGTCGCTTCCCCATCCGCCTGCAAAACGGGGAGCAGATCGAGATACGGATGCAGAAGTCTGACCAGGGTGTCTGGCGCGTCGTCGCCGTGACCAACGTCAAGGGGCTCCTGGCCGAGCTGTAAAGATCACTGGCGTGATGGCCGCCCCGCCCCATCCGCATACTGTCCTGAGGCGGTCGTGCAGTCCCCGCGGTTGCACCTGCTGTGTTTCTGTGACAGAAATCGGGTCAGGTCTGATATCGGCTGAACGATACATTCTTTCTGGTGCAGGGTGACGCTCTTGCAGAAACCATTGCGGTCTCCGTCGGGCTGAAGGGCGATGACCGCATCGAGACTGCTCGTGGTGTTGTTTTCAGGCTGAACATGGCTTATGCCGGGGCTACAGCGTCCGCTCTCTTTGGGACTGGCTCGGACAGGCAGAGGAAAGAGAATGAGCGAATCATCCCTGCGGGTAGGAGACGGGAGTCAGGCAGAGCCGGCTGTCCCGGCCCGTTCAAGCGGGGGCAATGGTGGGAGCAGCATTGAAGCCCGTCTGGCGAGCCTGGGACGCATGTCCAGTATCCCGCTGCCAGAGAGGATCTCCAGAGCGTAAAAGGGACCCTCCGGTACCTCGCTACCAGAGAAGACGTTGAGAAAGTCAAGGTCTGGTGCCTGGGAGGAGTGCTTGGCGGAATGGCGGTTGTGGCAGGTCTGGCTGTGGGGATTCTCAAGCTCTTCTTTTCCTGATGGTATTCGATCACACGAGGAAGCCCCATGAGCGTACACGACACCTTTGCCCCCTACGTTTTTCAGACCCGCAACACCCGAGAGGGCGAGAACAAGGCCCATAGCCGTGAGAGCGCTCAGGCGATGGGCTTCAAGGGCTCCATCGTTGGCGGGGCGATTGTCTATGGCCAGATGGTCCGGCCCCTCATTGAGCGCTATGGAGAGCGCTGGTTGAGCCGCCACTGGTTCAGCCTGCGCTTTAAAGCCCCGGCCTATGACGACGATTACGTCACCTCCCACATCACCCAGACCGCAGACAGGCCGGCTTTTCAGCTTCGGGCCACCAACGCAGACGGCCGGGAACTGATCGAGATGCAGACCCATATCCCCGCGACACTGCCCGGGCCAGACCCCCTGGCCGACCTTGAGGCGTCGGACTGGCAGGGCGAGCGGCAGCTCGGAACCTGGCAGCGCATGACGCTGAACAGGCCGTTCCGCCCGTTTCGTTTCAGGTTGACCGCGGCTCAGCAGCAGACCTACTGCGCGTTGACCCACGATGTGCTGCCGCTGTATGTAGAGGGAGACACCCCGCCGCTCCACCCGGGCCTGCTGATGGTCCAGGGCAGTATGGCGGTCCAGCATCAGTTTGTCATGCCGTTCTGGATTCATACCGGCAGCACGATGCTGACCCGGCAGTTGATTCGGGTTGACGATGCGGTCGAGTTACGCTGCACGCCTGCTGAAAAGTGGAAACGGGGCGAGGACGAGTGGGTGACATTTTATCAGGCGTATTATCTGCACGGCCAGCCGGCGGTCGAGGTCTGGAAAACGTCAATTATCAGCGTCGCCAATCGAAGCTGATCGGTCATCAGGAGGGATGGGCATGATCCGAAGGACGCCCCGGGATCCTGTGTACCCAGGAGCGATTGTGAGACATGATGGAAGGAGAGCCTGCCATGCCGAACCTGCTCCCCGACCTTGGCGATGAGGTGTTTTTGCCCGAGCGGCAACGGGTCACGCTGGGCGGCGCGTATCGCGTTACAGGTCCTGATAGCGGCAGGATTGTGGAAATCTCGCTGGGCATGGACCTGGTCTGCGTGGCCTGGGACAAGGCCCGGCTGCGGGGCTGGTATGAGGTTGAGGACTTATGCAAAGTGGCTGTCATTCGCAAACCCGACCGTGAGGATGAGGCACAGACCCCGGACAAAAAACGCGCCGGCATCCTGACCGAGGCCGAAATGCTGCGGATGCCCTCAATTCAGCAATTGCTCAGCCGTCTGGGATTTATGGAGAATCAGGACCGGGCGTGCATGTATAACCTCGAGACCTGCGACGTGATTGCCTTCTCCCAGATTGCGGGGCGCTCGGTCGCCGAGTTTGTCAGACGCGGGAGAGAGGCAGGCTGGTTGCAGGAGTATGTGAAAGACGGCTGAGTCAGCCGGCGCGTGTGATTTCTTCCTGATGAACTGGTCATCAGGATGCACTTTGCCGCAGCCTGGGGATGTGGTCGTCTTGAAACTGCCCCGGCTCCTGCGTACCGAGCCGCCGAATCTCCTCGCCGCACCGCTCCAGCCCAGCAATAAAATCGGACAACTCCAGCCCCAGACAGGCCGGGGCATGCGGCCTGATCTTGTCCAGGCCGTCACCCAGGAGCGATACCGCTCCGCGCAGATTGCGGTTGCCGAGGTGATAGAATGCCACCGCAATCTGAATCAGCCCTTGCAGGAAGCGCCGCTCAGGATCGACCTCGTGTATCCACTGGGCTTCCAACACCTCGTGGACCTCAAAAAAGAGCCGATGGTTAAACAGCATTGCCCCCTTGCGGACGGCCAGCTCGAGCCCGGAGACCTCCGGTCGGGGCTGCCAGTCTTCCAGGGCTTGTCCGTACTGCCGCAGCCTGGCCGCGACCTGGCCACAGTCCGGTCTGAGGGCCGCGGCGAGCCCTGTCTGCCAGACCGGGCCGCGTTGACGCCAGCTCAACAGGGCGTGGCCTTGCAGGTAGTACCGAACCTGCTCTCGCTCGGCCGTGGGAGCGGGAAGGAGGAGCTGGCCGGAGCTTATCACCGTCGGTGTCCGCCCTATGGTCCGGGCGTAGGCGGCCAGACAGCGGACCGCGGTGGCGGCGGTTGGGCTGTCCAGGGCATCGAGGATCAGTTCGGCCAGCAGATTCCGAGTGGCCAGGGGAAGCGGCATAGCCCTCAGCCGGTCAGATTGACAATCGTTGCCCCGCCGCCCCCCTCGTTCTGCGGGGCTTCGGTATACGAGGCGCAGTAGGGAGACTGGGACAGGAAATCCTGGACCGCTCGGCGCAAGGCTCCGCTGCCAGAGCCGTGGACGACGCGGACCGATGAGCGACGGCTCAACATGGCGTGGTCCAGGAACTCGGCCAAGCGGGGCAGGGCTTCCTGCACGCGCAAACCCAGCAGGTTGACTTCCGGCTGAACGGTGTCTGTCCGGTGGACAGTGACATGGATCGCCCGTTGGCGTTTGACCTTGTCAGCCCTGTGCAGCTTACCAAGTGCGATGTCAAAGGTCAGCCCGCCGCTCCGAACGCGCGCCCGCTGTCCGCTCAGGGCGACGAGTTCGCCCCGGATTTTACCGTTCCGGGCTTCAACCTGATCGCCGACCTGGGGCGGTGTCAGGCTGTTGTTGGCGGCCGGTCGGAGGGCGTGTTCTTTGCTGGCAATGGCGCGCCCCTGCTCGTGTAAGAAGTGGTGTAAGCCGCGCTGGGCGTTGTGCCGCTCGGCCTGTGGGCCGGCCACCCGGCGGCCCAGGTTGGCAACCAGGGCGCGCCCTTGTTCACGCAGGTTGCGCACCAGGGCCTTGGCCTCGGCCAGCTCGTCGTGCCAGAGGCGGCGTGTGTTCTCTTCGGCCTCGGTCAGCAGGGTGTGGCGTTTTTTGCGCAGGGCCGCGGCTTGTTTCCACTCCTCGGCCACCAGGCCGCGCTCTGTGTCCAGCGCGGCCTGGGCGGTTTCCAGCCTGCTCATGGCCTCGGCCAGTTGGCGTGCTTCGAGGGAGAAGGATGCCTCCGCGGCGCGACACACCTCCTCCGCCAGACCCAGCCGTCGGGCCATTGGCAGGCCGAGACTCTGGCCGACCGTGCCGTAGTCCAGGGCGTAGTGCGGGCTGAGTGTTTCCAGGTCAAACCTGACGGCTGCGACCTGGTAGTCGCCATCGGCCAGAGCAAACAGTTTGAGCGGTGTCAGGTGGGTTGAAGCGGCAACAAAGATGCCCTGTTCTTTCAGGTGGCCGAGCAGACCACAGGCCAGCGCCCCGCCCTCAATCGGGTCGGTCCCGCCGCCGGGCTCGTCACACACGATGAGGGCCGGCGGGCTGACGGTGCGTAAGATGGCGGACACATTGGTGATATGGGCGGAAAACGTAGACAGGTTGTGCTCCAGCGACTGTTCGTCACCGATATCGCTGAACACCCCGCGCAAGAAGGGCAGCCGGCTGTCCTCTTCTGCGGGGATGAGCAGACCGCTGTGGGCCATGAGACACAGCAGGCCGAGGGTTTTGAGGGCGGCGGTCTTTCCGCCGGTGTTGGGACCGGTGATAATCAGGCCGAGTTTGCCCTGGGGGATGGACAGATCAATCGGCACGACCGGCCGGCCAGAGGCCAGCAGCAGCGGGTGGCGGGCCTTGTTCAGCCGAAAGGCTGTACCGCCAAAGCCCGGTTTCGTCCCGCCCTGCTGACGCGCCAGTACAACCTTGGCGTGCAGTACATCAAGCTCGGTCAGGGCGCTGAAGAGGCGCTCGAGCTGGGTGAGCTCCCGGCTGACCAGCCCGGTCAGCCAGGCCAGCAGGCGGCGCTCTTCGGCCTCAACCTCTTTGCTGGCCAGGGTCAGCCGGTTATTGAGTGCAACGGCGAACAGCGGCTCGATAAAGACGGTCTCGCCCGACCCGGAACGATCCTGGACAATCCCCTGTAGCCGGGAATGAAAATTGGCCCGGACCGGAATGACAAAGCGGTTGTTGCGAAGCGTAATATAGCGGTCGGCAACCACATCCTTGAGCTGCGACGACCGCAGCTGGGCGGACAGGCGCTGCTCAATCTCTTCCCGCAGGGTTCGCGCCTTGCGGCGCAGGGTGCGCAGGGCCGGGCTGGCCTCATCTTTCAGTGTGCCGCTGTCGTCCAGGCAGCGCGTCAATGCGTCTTCCAAGTCCGGCAGGGCCGGCAGGCTGGCCGGGAAGTCGGCCAGCAGCGGCGCGTGCCGGGCATGACGCCGAAAGAACTGTGCGAGTTGGCGTGACACCCCAAGCGTAGTCTGGATGTCGCGCAGCCGTGGCCCCTCCAGGACCGCCCCGGCGTGGCTGGCCGCTTGCAGGGCCGGTCTGAGGTCTGGAAACTCGCGCAGGGGCAGCTTGAGCTGCTCTTCCAGCAGGCGGAAGAACTGCCAGGTCTGCTCACTGTTCCGCTCAATCTGGTCCGGGTCGGTGGCCGGGCGAATCGCCGCGCACGCCTCCCGGCCGGCCGCGGACACCGCGCAGTCGGCCAGCAGCCGTAACACCGCGGGAAACTCAAGGGCCTGGAGGTCTTTGTCTCGCATGGTTCGTCACACTTGTATCACGTCTCTGTTGAGAGCCGGGCTTTGTGCCTCGAAGTCGCCCACGGCCGCTGAGTCGTATCCGGCAGGGCTGACCGCCAGATAGGCCAGGCGTTTGGCCTCAAGCCGACCGAGCGCGGTCGTATGCAGGACGGCACCGACGACGATGCTGAGGAAGGCGGATGTGTAGACGCTGGCGGCGGCGAGCATGGTGGGGAGGCGGGGCACCAGCCCGGTCTGGAGGTATTCAACGAGTACTGGCGCGAACAGGACAGTGGCCGCCACCACGAGTGCCAGGGCCAGCAGCGAGAAGAAGCGCAACGGGCACTCGAAGACAAACAGCCGCAAGATGGTTCCCAGAATGCTCACCCCATCGCGCCATGTGCCGAGCTTGCTGTGGCTGCCCTCGGGGCGCGCAAAATAGGGGGTGTCGATTTCCGCAACGGGAAGCTGTAAGGCCAGGGCGTGGATTGACAGCTCGGTCTCGATTTCAAATCCGGTGCTCGGGGTGGGGAATGACTTCACGAACCGCCGGGAGAAAACCCGATAGCCGGACAACAGGTCGTTCAGGCCAGAGCCGAAGATTCGCCGGACGGTCGCTGTCAGGAGCCAGTTGCCGAACTGGTGCCCGGGGCGGTAGGCTCCCTTGCCGGTCAAGCGGCGGCGAGCCACGACCATGTCGAGCTGCTGAGCGAGCAGCAACTCGACCATCCCGGGCGCGCTCGGCGCGTCATAGGTTGCGTCGCCATCGACCAGCACATACACATCGGCCTCAATGTCGGCCAAAGCGCGGCGCACCACATGGCCTTTGCCCTGCCGCGGCTCCGGGCGGACTTCTGCGCCAGCGGCCCGGGCGGCCCGGGCGGTAGGGTCGCTGGAGTTATTGTCATAGACAGAGAGCCGCGCCCCCGGCAGCGCCTCCCGGAAGTCCGTCACGACCTTGGCGATGGTGGAGGCTTCATTCCAGGCCGGGATGATGACGGCAACGGCCGGCGTCCTTGTGCTCATGTGACTCTCTGGTCTGTCCTAGGGCACAAACGAGACCTTGACTGCCCCTGAGCTTTTTTTTCTGGCCGCTTGGCCTAGCGCCCGCCGGTACTGATTGAGTGGGTATTTGCGGGGTTGAAGAGGGCGGAGATCGGCCCGGCGGCTGGCGACAAACTCAATCGCCCGGGCAAAGGTGTTGGCGCGCTTGCCCTGAAAGACCTCGGTTCCATAGGTCAGGCTGCCGACAATAGACACTTCTTTCATCCACACCGGCGTCCAGTCCACACCCTCGGGCAGAGCCGCCAGGCCGAGAACGATCAGGCTGCCTTTGCCCTGCACCATCCGCAGGGCCTGGTTCAGGGTGAGGGAACTGGTGACGGTATCGTAGACCAGGCGCACGCCGCCGGCCAGGAGTGCTCCGCCGCCGGCCAGCCTGTAGACCCTGGTGCCGGCCAGGGCACCGACCTGTTCCATCACATCCTCGCGCTGCGCATCAATGATATCGTCCGCCCCCAGAGCGCCGGCCAGCTCGGCCTGGAAGGGATATTTGGCCACGCATGCAATCCGACAGCCCGGTTCAACCGCCCTGAGCGCGGCGATGGTCATCAGGCCGATCGTCCCGGCCCCAATGACCACAGCCGGCTCTCTCTTGTGGGGCGGGTTGTTCAACACGGCCCGCAGGCAGACCGAGAACGGCTCAAGCAGGGAGGCTTCGTCATCGCCAATGGTGTCCGGCAGCGGAAAGAGACGCCGGCTGTGGGCTGCAAAATACTCGCCCCAGCCACCGCCGGTGTCCGGGCAGGTGCCGATGAGGATGCCGGGTTTGAGGCAGCCCTCGGCCAGATGCTCGCAGATGCCGGGGTTGCCGGCTCTGCACTGCCGGCACTGCTTGCGGAAGCCCCGCTCCCGGCAGCCCAGACTGGGGTCAATGGACACGCGCTGGCCGGGACGGAGCCCGGCTACCCGCCGGCCAACGGCTTCAACCTCGCCGAACAACTCATGGCCGGGGATGATGGGCAGTTGAAAATAGGGTTCGGCCGCCGGCATGGACTTCCACTGGAGGAAGCCGAGATCACTGCCGCAGATGCCGGCGATTTTGCTCTTGACCACGACCCAGTTGTCGTCGGGCAGGGCCGGGCTTGGGACCTCTTTCAGGCTCAGATTGGCCAGACCGGGCAGATAGGCGGGAGCCGCTTTGCGCTGCCGCTCAGCAGAGAACACAAGGGCTTTCATCTCGCTCCCTTCCCATGCCGGTGTGTGTAGCCCAAGTGGCCCGGTGGCGCAAGCTGAACGGCTCTGGGCTGATTGCGGCTGGCTTAGCCAGGGGTGTGGGACCGCTCAGGACTGGGTGTGAGCCTGCTGCTCGCCCAGCCCTTTTTTGAGGCCCCGCAGGGTCAGGACAAAGGCTTCACGCATGGCACTTTTTTGCATGCCCACGGGAATCGGCATATGGGTCTTATCGGTGGCTGAGGCCCGGTAGGTCAGCAGGGTTTTAGTGCCGTCCGGGGACGGCACTAAAACGTACTCCCCGTGCAGTTCGGTCAACTGATTTTCAACCGTTTCGATCAGCACCCGATTCTCGCGGAGCAGAAAAGTAAAGGCCAGCACACTCTCCTGGGGGCGTCCCAAGACCCGTATTTCAAACGCGACCACCTTGCGGTTGCCGTGGTGGTGGACAAGCTCAGAGCGGGACACCGCGTCGTCGAACTCCCGGCTGCGTTCAGGCTCAGTCAGCGCTCGCATGACCCGCGCCACCGGGGCGTCGAGTCGAGAGGTGAACTCAACCCGCAGGGTATCGTCCTGTTTGTCAAGCGTCTCGCTGAGAATCTCGGCGGCTGGTACGTCCCACACGGTAGCCGCGGTCCTGAGCTGGTAAAAGCGGACGCTGACAAAGCCGCCGCCGATGACACACAGGGCAAGAACCGCCCACCGCCCGGTTTTCACCGCCTGCGCTGTCTCCCGTCCGGGGGCTGGGTCGGGGCGCTGAAATAGATCGGCTCGGTACCGCGCAGGTGGTCTGCGTTAAGAATGTAGTTGCCGCCCATTGACGGATTCCAGACCTGCTCCGCCACTTCCTTATTCCCCCCGGTCAAGGCGTAGGCCACGCCTCCGGTCAGCCCGCCGAGCAGGGCATACCCCAGTTTCGCCGGGATATACACCACATTGGCGGCGACGGTTGCCGTTCCGATACCGGCATCTTCGAGGTACTGATTCTGGTCTGCGCCGGCTGGCACCGTTCCCAGGTCCGTCTCTTCAAAGTACTGGGCGCTCGCCGGATTCGGCCAGGCCAACAGCCCCGCAACGATTCCGCTGCAAACGCAGCGCTGTAGCGTGTTTCTCATGGGTTCCTCCTCTCATCCTTCTGTCCTCACCACACAACCCGGAGGTAAGACATTCATCAAGTGGGCAAAGGCGTGCTCAACATAGGTCTGGTCTTTTGACTCAAGCGTCAGTTTGACCCGATAGTCTGGATTGTTGATTTTTGGATAGGAGCCCAGGAGCAGCTCAGGATAGTGCGCAAGGGTATCGTTGAGGGACGCCGCGATATTGCTCTCATAGGCGTTGGTGTAGATGATTTTCAGATAATACGGGTTTGTTGTAAAGCGGTCTTTGAGGGCCAGGAATTTCTGCTGCAAAATTTCCGGGATGCCGGGCAGGATATACACGTTTTCGACCTTGACGGTTGGAAAACGGAGGCTGTCCTCTGATCGCAGTTCTGCGCCTTCCGGGACATCGGCCATACGCATATAGGCGGGGTTGGGCGTGCGCTTGACCGCGTGTTCGAGCAGCTTGCTCTCCAGGACCGGGTGGCGGATGATCCGCCGGCCTAAGCCGACGGCAATCCCCTCCATCGTGATGTCATCGTGGGTTGGGCCGATCCCGCCCGAGGTAAAGACGAGGTCAAACTGTCGGTGGAAGTGACGCACGGTGGCGGCAATCAGGTCTAATTCATCCGGAATGACAGTCACTTGACGCAGGTTCACACCAATTTTGCGCAACTCCTGTGCCAGAAAGGTTGAGTTGGAATCGGTCGTCTTGCCGGACAAAATCTCATTGCCGATGATGACAATGCCCGCAGTGAGTTCTTGCCGCGTTTCCTGCACACGGGCACTATAGCCTTATTTCAGGGCCGAGGGCAAGGTTGAGCCAGACGCACGGGGCGGGCTTGTCAAGAGACCGGCTCAGGCTCAGCGGTGATCGCCAAAGGCGACATCCAGCTCTTTCAGGTCTGTGAACTCCCGGATGAGATAGGCTCTGAGCTTTTTTTTCAGACGGCTCTCCAGCTGTCGGACGCGTTCTCGGCTGATGCCGTATTGGTCGCCGATTTCTTGCAGGGTGAGAGGCTCCTCGGCCAATAAGCGCCGGTGAAAGATCACGGCGTCCTTACCTTCGAGCGTCTGGGCGAAGGTGTCCATTTTCTCTCTCATCAGGGCCCGGTACTCAATGGCCGAGACCTCTTCCTCTACGGTGGCGTGGGGGTCGGCCAGAAAGTCGAGCATGGTCAAAGACTCGTCCCGGGTATCAAGCGGGGTATCGACAGACAGGTCCCGGGAAGACAGCCGTTGCTGCATCTCCACTACTTCTTCTTCCTTGACACCGAGGTTCCGGGCCAGCAGTTTGGGGCCGGGCGAGAAGCCCTCGGCCTCAAGCCGCTTTCTTTCCCGTTCGAGGTTGAAGAAGAGTTTGCGTTGGGCTTGGGTAGTGCCGAGTTTGACCATCCGCCAGTTGTTCATGACATAGCGGATGATATACGCCCGGATCCACCACACGGCATAGGAGGGGAAGCGCACGCCACGGTAGGGATCAAAATTGCGCACCGCCTCCATCAGGCCGACATTGCCCTCCTGGATCAAGTCGAGCAGGTTGCGAAATGCCCGCTGATAGGTGCGGGCGATCATCACGACGAGCCGCAGGTTGGCGGTGACGAGTCGGTAGGCCGCCTGGACATCGCCGTACTCCTTGTAGCGGACGGCGAGCGCGTGTTCTTCTTGCTGACTGAGCAGCGGATAGCGCCGGATCTCCAGCATATAGCGGCTCAGCGAATCGGTTGGGACCAGCGCTGTATCAGCATCCGGCTCGCCCGGCGTCTCGACCTTGAGCGAGGCCGGGGGGTCCAGAAGCGTGGTCTCGGAGCCCTGGGGGGCACCGAACAGCGCCTGGTCTCTGGACTCTGAAGGGACAACCGGGTCAACTTCAGCCGCGGTATTTTCAAGCTCGTGGGGCATGGCTCTCCAGCCTGTTCCGGCCTGTTGGGGGGAAGGACTATTCGGGTTCGTGGGATGTTTTTTTCCGGACATGTCCGGCCGCAATCTCGCGCAGCGCAGTAACGACCTCTTTGTTGTCGTCGGACTCAGCCAGGGGAGGCGTCCCCTTGAGGAGTTCTTTGGCCCGTTGTGCGGCGACGACGACCAATTCAAAACGGTTGGGGATCTTGTACAGGCAGTCTTCAACGGTGATCCGGGCCATGACTCTCCTCCTCACTTGGCGGACAGGTATTGTATACATAGCGAAAAGAGGCTGGGAAGGAAACCGCTGTCGCCCGTCCGGGACCGAAGCGCCCCCCGGGCCGACCTTGACAAGCCGCCAACGACACGTTACTTCGGTCCCCAGAAGAAGCCCCACACCGAACTCGGAAAATCTGGAGCAAGTCATGGGTTTTTGGGAACGTCTGATCGGATCAGACCCGGTGTCGAGCAACGACACGCAGGAGCTTGTGTCGGAGTTGGCGCTCAGATGTACCGAAGAGCAGGGACTCGCCCAGCAGTTGCGCGATCATGCCGAGCAGGCCCCCCACCATGCCGGAGCCGAACAACTCCGAGCGGTTGCCGAACAACAGGACCGGGTCGTTCAACTCCTCCGGGATGCCCTGCGTGCCCGGGGTGGGGCGGCCACCGCAGAACCACAGCCGGCCAAAGGCGGCCAGAACCACTGGGCTCGGGTTGTCCACGATCTTGCCGATAATCAGGCGCTTATGAAACGCTATGGCGAGCAACTGGCCTACTGGGACCCTGAGGTCCCCGATGCAGCCCAAGTCTTTCGGTCCTTGGAACGGGACAAGAGCCGGATTGGCGCTGCGCTGCGTGATATTGCGCTGCGAGCCGACCCCCACGCCCTTGATTAGCCGTGCGGACCCTGCTCCGCCGAATACAGGGGAGCCGCCTGCGCGTGTCCTTTATTCCTCTTCATCCCCTATCTTGAGGTCGCTGGAATAACGGCGTGGGGCAAAATGTCCCTGGACAGACGCCGCAGAGGGGGGAGTCCAGGCTTGGCCCCCCTGTCCCTGACGAGCCGCGCCCTGCCCGCGGGAGCGGAAGTGGTCGCGCTGATCCCGTCTCCGCTGTTTTTGCCGGTCTTGCCCGCCAGGGGCGGGGTTGAGGCGATTACTGACAAAACCGATCCGCTCCTCAAGGCGGCGCAGGGTGGTGGTCATCGGCGACAGGTGTTCTGTCAGGTTGCGTTGAATGAGATCAGCGACAACCGGCAGGAAGGTTTCTGGCGGTGCCTCGGGGCTGCTGCCGTTGTGGGCCGTCTGATTGGCTTGGCGCTCTTGAGCTTCGGGCTGGGTGTGCTGCCTGGCCTCCAGCAGGTCCTTCATTGACTGCCATTCGGCCTGCATCGTTTGCAGTTGGGTGTTGAGGGCGGACACACTGGCGGCGATTTTTTCTTCAAGCGCGTCTACCCGGCTCATGAGTTGAGCGAGCGGCTGTTCGAGAGCAAGCGCCACCGCTGGGCTTGGCTTCATGTCGGAAGACCGTTTTGTCGTCCGACTGCGCGGCTTTGTGGCGGCCACTGTTTCTGTCGAGCTGGTCGTGGTTTTGCTCGTGGATTTTCCACGCTGTGGTGTCGAATCGGCAGCTTTTGCCATGACACTCCTTTCTCGGCCTGAAACGCCTGGGAGAGACGCTTCAGGGTAACGGACCGTCTGCATGGCCGGGGCCCATCAACTCGCCGCCTAGAGCAGGCCGGTCGTGTATTCCAACAATTCCCCCAACTTCCGAATTTTACTCGCCCGCACTGGCCATTCCTCTTCAGGGGCGGACGCAAATTCGTCAAGTTGATTGTGCAAACTCTGTTCAATAAGTGCGAGACAACTGCTGAGCACCGCCTGTTCCTGGTGTCGGTGCCGGGCTTGGCGAAGGCTGCCTATAGAGATGATTTCCGCCATGCTGCCTTGTCCTGTGTACGGGCTGACCGTCGGCGGTCCCCCTGGTCTTGGTGCTCCGACTGCTCGTCGTGTTGTGTCAGCTGCGAGGGCGGTGGCCTCCGTGTGGCATACCAGTTGATCTGGTGCGCCAGACCCAGGAAAATGCGGACATCGCGGTCTTCCAGACCCGCCCGGCCGAGAATGCGTCGAAGCGCCAGCATGATGTGGTCTGGGTTATCATGGTGCAGAAACCCCACCGTGAGGAGCGCCTGCTGCAACTTGTCGTACATGAACTCCTGGCGTTCTGCAAGCGCAAGCTCACGCCCTGCTGCGGTGTCCGCTGCGCTGTCCTGCCCGGCCAGAAAGAGTTCATAGCAACAGACGAGTACGGCCTGGGCGACATTGAGTGAGCGAAAGTGGGCCGCGGTCGGGATGCTCACCAGGCCGTGACAGGAGCGGAGGTCGGTGTTGGTCAGACCCGTATCTTCAGGGCCAAATACCAGAGCGCTGCGGTTCAGGTCCAGCGTGGTCGCAAGCTCGGCCGCCAAACTGCGTGGCGAGCGGCTCCCCTCACGGTACAGGCCCGAGCGGCAGGTCGTGCCGATAACCCGCTGACAATCGGCGCTGGCTTCGCGCAGGGACGGATAGCTACGCAGCCGGTCCAGCACCCCCCGGGCGTGGACCGCCATGATGTCTGCCTCCTGCCGGCAAAATGTGACCGGCCCAACCAGACGTAAATCCTGAACCCCAAAGTTGTCCATGGCGCGGGCCACCGCACCGATATTGCCCGAATACTTCGGACGAACGAGGATGATGCACAGCTTGGCCAGGTTCATAGGCGAGGTCCCATGCGAGCGGGCAGGGGAAAATCAGAACGGGTGGCACAGGCGGGCCTCTCTCCCGCCTGGGGCTGGAGCGGCTGGCTAGCGCTTTGCGGCGGCCGTCTGGGCCGCGCTCTCGGCTTTCCGCCCCTGCTCAAACCAGCGCATCACCGTCTCGCGTTCCACATATCGGGCCTTGCCGCGGCCACGGTTTTCCCTGTGAACGATATCGGCCTCAAGCAGTTCTTCGAGATAGCGATGGAGCGGATAGGTCGCGTCTCCTTCGCCCATGTCCTGAAGCAGCTTGCGGAGCCGCTCGCGCCACTCGCCGTCGAGCTGGAGCTCAACACGCAGGGGGCGGCCAATAGCAAGCACTCTGGAGCGAATCGGCTTCCGTATGGATGTCCTGTGTTTCACGGGTTCCCACTATTTCCTGATTCTGCGCAATTTTGCAAGACCGGGGGCTGTTGTGGCGGAGAAGTCGTGGGGCAGACTCCGAGAGGACTGTGGCCACGAGCGGCACAGGGCGGGGCATGGACTTGGGCTTGCCTTCCCTCCCGGATAATGGGTATAGCACCTGAAAACCGTAGTGGAGAGGATTGTCGCCATGAAGCTGAAACATCTCCTGGCCGGTCTGGCCGCGGCAGCCCTCATTGGCAGCATCAGCGGGGGGGCGAGGGCGCAGTTTGTCTGGTTCGATAGCGTCATTGAAAAGATTCAACTCCGTGAGACCATGAAAGTCGGTGTCACGCCCTTCGGGGGTTCGGTGATGTGCGGCACTGACGGCGGGCTGATCGGCTTTGACATCGATATTGCCACAAAAATCGCCGAGGAAATGGGGGTTGAGCTTGAGTTCAGTATGACCGGGTTCAAAGACCTGATCCCGGCCCTGATTGACGAGGAATTCGATGTCATCATCAGCAGTCTGGGCATCACGACCCAGCGCAGTCTGCGGGTCAATTTCACCTCCCCCGCCGACACCTTCGGGCTGGTACTTGTGGCCAATACGGCAAAGACCCAAGGCGTGACCAGGCTGGAAGATCTGAACAGGGCGAGCGTCACCTTCGCCGTTGTTGCAGGAACAACCGGCGAGGATTTTCTCAACACAGACCTGCCTGAGGCCACTCCACTGCTCCTCGCCTCAGAGGCCGATATCCTCCCGGCCCTGCTGGGCGGCACGGCGCATGTGGCTGGTCTGTACGAGCCAACTCCGACGCTCTGGATCGAAGAACATCCAGATGTCCTGCAACGCCTGCCCGGCCTTGACCGGCAGTATCACACGATACCGGGCGGGTTTGCCGTGCGCAAAGGCGACCTGGATGCGCTCAACTTCTTCAATAGCTGGATTGCGGTCAACAAGGCCAACGGCTGGCTTCAGCAACGCTCCGACTACTGGTTCAGGACCAGCGAGTGGGTTGACCAGGTCGCCACCTCGTGTGGATGAGCGGACGGGTACCCATGAAGCAGAAAAACGTGCTGGTCGGTCTTATCGTCCTTGCCCTGATTGGCGCGGGCAGCGGGAGTGCGGGGGCAGGGTCTGCCTTCTGGTTCGGGAACATCATTGAAGATATCCAGGCCCGTGGGAGCATGCAAGTCGGCATTGGCCTGTTCGAGCCGTGGGTGATGTGTAACACCGCCGGGGACCTGATCGGCTTTGAGGTCGAAGTCGCCGAAAAAATCGCCAGGGATATGGAGGTCAAGCTTGAGCTTGTGCCGACCTGCTGGCCGCGTATTATCCCCGACCTGATTGACGAGGAGTTCGATGTCATCATCAGCGGCATGACGATCACGGCCACACGCACCCTGCGGGTCAATTTCACCGCACCGACCGCGGAGTCTGGCCTGTGGATTGTAGCCAACAGGTCAAAGACCCAAGGCCTGAGCAGGCTGGAAGACGTGAACACCCCGAGCGTCAGCGTTGCGGTTCGTGGGGGCTCAGCGGCCCGGACTTTTGTCGAGAACAGGTTTCCCCGCGCCAAGCTGCTGCTCTTTGATGCCGAAGACGCCATATTGCGGGCGACACTCAGCGGCGATGCGCACATCGCCGCGGTCTACGCGCCGACCCCGACCCGGTGGCTTGAGGAATATCCAACTGTCCTGCACCGCCCGTTTGAGCAGGTGTTTTACCGCAGACCGGAAGCAATTGCCCTGCGCAAAGGTGACATGGACGGTTTGAATTTTTTCAATAGCTGGATTGCGGTTCACCAGGCGAACGGCTGGCTTGACGAGCGTCGCCGGTACTGGTTCGAGACCCGCGAGTGGGCCGACCAGCTCGCCACAGACGCTCGGGTCATCGCCCAGTGCGCCGCATCTTTTGACTAGGCGTTTCTCCGTTTACACATCCAGGCGATAGCCGTCCCCATCCCGCACCAGCTTACCCGCGGTCGGACCGGCAAAATGGGTGCCGATGACCAGGGTCGGCGTCCCGGCGTACTCGGCGAACACCCGCCGGCGGGTGGCCACCGCGGCGTCGTTGTCCACGTCAAAGGGGCTGACCAGGCCCGGGTCGTGGAACTGAATCGGATGGTGAATAAAGTCACCGGTAATCATGGCCGACTCCCCCTTGGACTCAACAATCGCCGAACAATGACCGGGGGTATGGCCGGGCGTGGCGATCAGCCGCACGCCCTCGCACACCGGGCTTGGTCCCTCCACCGCTTTGACCAGACCGGCGTCCATGACCGGCTGCACCGAGTCGGCCCACACCCGGCGTTGGACCTGCAGGAAGTCATCCTCGGCCCTCTCGTCGATCGTGCCGAACAGATCGAGTTCTTTCTTGTCCATCAGATAGGACGCCTTGGGAAAGGTCGGCACCCATTTGCCGTTGGCCAGCCGGGTGTTCCAGCCCACATGATCGAGGTGAAGGTGGGTACACAAGACATAATCAATGCTCTCCGGCGGATAGCCGGCGGCCGTCATGTCTTCCAGATACGCGGTATTCAGGTTGCTCATCACGTCCAGAGGGGCGCGGTTGCGGTCGTTGCCGATACAGGTATCAACCACCAGCCTGGCCCCAGGCGTCTCCACAATCAAGGAATGAATGCTCAGGCTCAGCATCCCTTCCGGCGTCACAAAATGGGGGAACAGCCAGGGGACGGTCTTGACCACCTGCGGGGTTGCGGCCGGAATCACGTCTGAAAACTCCGGGTACTCGATCTCGGTGACTTTGGTGATGGTGACATCACCGATCTTCCACTTCATAGCCCTCTCCCTCCTGTGCCGGGGTGTTCCGGTGGGTATCTCTGCTGCGGCCGGCTTTTTACAGGGGGCCGGGCCGAACCGGCCTGGTGCCGTCCCAGCCTTTGGCCGCATGCTCGACGATCAGAAAGAGTTTCTTGAACACCTCGCTGTTGTCCCACAGTTCGGTGTAGTGCCCGATGGTTTTGACCGTATCAAAATACACCAGCTCAGCCCCGCTGACCGTACACTCAAACGCCGCCTCATGGCCCCGCGCCCGGTACTGCTCACAGGCCGCCCGGTAGTCTTCGGGCATCAGACCGAAGTGATGCACCCCAACCCGTCCGGCATCCAGAAACTCTGTATACACCGAGGGGGTCTGGTCGTGTTGAACAATCAGCTCAATCTGCACATCCCCGCTGTTGCCAAGGGCCAGGGTCACGTCCACATTGGACGGCTGCCCCAGATAGCGCTGATTCTCCAGCGGGCAGTGCTCATACACAAAAAACGGCCCGACCTTCAGCACATCTACCCAATACTTGAGCGCCGCGTCCATGTCTGTCACCACATAGGCCAGTTGCCGAACGGTGTGCAACGGTTGTGTCATAGCGAAGTCCCTCCCTGGTATGGCAGTCCATGTAGCACACCGGCCGCTGGCATGGCTACGGGCGGGACAGCATGAAATCGAGGTCTCATGTCGCTGCTCCCACGCGACTTCTATAGGCCGTCACCCACCGCACGGCCCCCTTCAGGCGCTCATAGGATTCAATTGTGGTACCTGCCATCGAGGGATGTCTGGTTTCCTCCACCCTGCGGGGAACACGCAGCCTGTGCAGCACATTTCCCATCGTCCGCACATCGTCAAGGAATTCTTCATCCCCTTGGGCGAACGGAATAATCATATATGGGATGAAGTCCGTCACCGGTTGCTGGCTGAACCAGCGACTTTTGAACGCGCTGAGGTGGCCTCGCAGAGACTTCGCCTTCCAATTTTGTCCCGTTGCAACCTGCGCGGCGGCCAACAGGAAACCTGGCAGTTGATCAGGGTGAGGGCGAGCGGCAAACACATCAACTTGGTCGTCCTTCGGCTGGGTTGGCGCACCGATCTGTGCCTCGACCTGCCCATCTCGAATTACCCGCCAGATTTCTTTCAGCTTGACAAGAAAAGATGAGTGATCCGGTCTCGGAAATCCGAAAGACCAGGAACTTCCCCCTATTTCAGCCGCCAGAGCCGCGGTTGCGAAGGCCTGAAAATACTCTCGTAATTTGCGGATGTCCGTATCGTCTGGATGGACAGGAGAGCTGCCCAGGAGCGGGGATATTGAGCGGAGATTCGATAATATGAGACACAGGACATATGCTGCTTGCCCTAACGAATCTCCCTGCCACATACACTCCAGCATATCGCCGGAAGAGTCCAGCTTGTAAGGATAGGCAGGTCCCAGCGCACTCCCGCGTGTCTCAATCAGATTGACTGTTCCTGATACGGCTTCCTCGCTACCTGCGCGCATTTCGTCATCGACATCAACGGGCTCTTCTGGCGCGCCAATGTCGATTGTGTTCTTGATTTCCAATACCGGAGCAGAGCTTGTTTCTGCAAAGAACGCTGACAATTCCAGGAAATCGGCCGCCAGATTGAAGTCAGGCGGAGAGCCTGTTACCGAGTCGGGAGGAAGATAGAGGGCAAGGGTCATTCTTCGGCAGCGGCTTCACGGAATTTTTTGGCCATTCTCGAATGAACAGTTTCCGTGGTCTCCTTGATGTCTTCTGCGATATCGAGCAGCGACTTGTCACGACCGTCATAGGCCCTCAAGGAAGCGGAAGCAGCCCGGATTTCATCCCGCGCCCGGATCAATGACGCGCTGAAGCGCCGGTCGACGGGCTCCGTACTTTCATGGGCCCGAGCAAGATCGCCTGTCGTTTCGAGGACATGAAGCGCTTCCGCATGAACGATGACTTCGCCAAGATGCTTGATGTCGGGGTTTTGCGCTCGCACGACCGGTTTTGCGCTTTCCTCCTTGGAGCCATACATCCACACGAGCACCTTTCTCAGGTGCCCAAGCCGTTCCTGCGGCACCGGGGCAGGTTTTGGATCGTAACGCGCCCAGGCTGTGTCAATGCCCAGGTACTCCATGTACTGCGAGCGGGAAAGGGCGGTATAGAGATGGGAGAAGTTGAGTTTTTTTGTACTCCGGTCTTCGAGATCAAACTGATCCTTGTCTTTGGCTTGTTCGAGAACATAGATCGCCGATACCATGCGTTTTATGGTGTCGTGCCGGTCGCCAATCGCTTTTGCGATTTCTCCTAGAGAGATATTGGCGTTCCTGTACCAGTCAGCGGCAAACCTTGCCTTGGCATACGAATCCCATTTCGCCGCGCCGTTGATATGCTTGAAGCCGATGAACGAACGCGCCGCTTCGCGGGTTTCCACGCGATACACAGAAACTTCGTCAAAGGATGCCCTCAGAGCATCATTGACCTGCGGGACCGCAATAGGCAGTTTTTCCGACGCTCTGATTTGACCGGCCAAGCCCTCTTCGCGTAGCAGTCGGAGGGTAGCAAGTCTTCGGTTGCCTTCAAGCACGATCACACCGCCGGTGCCGTTTGAGGCGGCCATGACGATCAGCGGTTCAATGTCGAGATAGCCGTTCGTCGAAACGGACTGCAACAACTCGTCAAGTTCAGCAGAGCGGTAGAGTTGCGCGATGATGGACTCATCCGAAGCCTCAGTATCCTGTCCAATCAGCCGCGGGTTACATCGGTCAAACCGGAGGGTCTCAACCGCTACCTTTGTGGTTGAATTGAGTTCTGGGAGCGCGCTTTTTTTACGCCGGGGGGCCATTTCCGTCCTATGTGGGCAATTCACACCCGGAACACCTTCATCACCTCGTCGCCCAGGTGGTTGATCACCTTGACGGCGAGGCGGCCAGACGCCGGCTTGGCAAAGGGGCGTGAGGTGTCGCTGTGGAGTGCCGCCCAGGCGTCCGGGTCAATCTCGGCCCTGAGGGTGGTCTTGAGGGCCTTGTAGGGGTCGTTTGCGCCCAGGAAATAGGCGTGGCGGACAAAGAAGCTCTCTTCGTTGTAGTCGGTGTCAATGAACCAGCAGGCGATGCCCTCCGGCCCGTCGCTGCGGACCTCGCCGGTGTTGGGGTGGAAGACATCGACGCCTTTGATCTTGACCCGCATCGTGCCGTCCTCGGCCTCCAGCAGTTCAATATCCGGCTCGCCGAAGATCACAAACAGGTTGCCGCCGCCGGTGTTTTTCAGGGCATCGGCCATGTGCAGGTCGGCGTTCATGCGGGCTTTGAGCACCGGGAGGCGGCCCAGCCGGTCAAACTCCGCGGAATGGGCGTCATAATTGAAGGCGCAGGTGATCAGGCTGCTGAAACCGGCCTCGCCGGCCTCCCGTGCCGCGGCCACCAGGTCGGCCCTCGACACCGTGCCAAACTCCGGGCCGATAAAGATGCCGGCGCGGTGTTCCGCTCCGCTTTCTTCCTCGCCTTCGACATAGCGGCCTTCGGCACACACCAGCCGGCCCGGCCAGCCGGTGACAGATTGGAACCGGATGGTGTCTTCCCTGTGGGCCTGCTGCACCCCCGCGATCCGCAAGTGCTCCAGGATGACGCCGGCAAAGTCGGTCTCGCCCTGAGGCCGCTCGCTGTTCCGGTCCGCTTCCAGGCCGATCAACTCGTCATCCTCATCAACGGCCAGCACCCGGTGCGGCAACAGGCTCTCGACCGTGAACGGCCCGGCCACCCGGACCTTGGATTTGTCCTCGTGGGGTTTATCGTACAGATATTCATGGTCGGCTTTGGCGGCAATAGAAGCGTCAACGGCCCGCTGGCGGGCGATGCGTGCCTCCCACCACTCGGCGTGCAGCCGCCTGGCCTCCGCCGGCCAGTGCTCGCCGGCCTCGCGTGGTATCTCCCACTCCCGCCACTGCTCGTTCAGGGCGGCATTGAGCGCCTCCCGCAGCGGTTCAAGCGTGGCCTGGTACTCCTCCCAGATCATGTCAATCTCGACGTTATTGGCGATGGATTTCAGCGTGATGTGCGGCACCCGCTCATAGACAAAGCCCTGGCGGATGTTGCCAGAGCTGGGCGTTTCAGACGGAGCCTTGCCGGCGAGTTCGGCTTTCTTCGCGTGACCTTCGGGGCTGTCGGCCAGCAGGTAATACGGATAACGCCCGCCCATCAGTCGGGCGCGAGCCAGGGCCAGCGCAACGCGGGATGTGTCAATCGTAATCCATCGCCGCCCCCACTGCTCAGCCACATACGCGGTCGTGCCCGAACCGCAGGTCGGGTCAAGCACCAGGTCGCCCGGGTCGGTCGTCATCAGGATGCAGCGTTGGATGACCTTGGAGGCGGTTTGAACCACATACCACTTCTCATCGCCAAAATGAGACAAGGCAACATCGGGCCAAGTATTGCCGACATACATGACCGGAAAGTCGTCATGGTATCTCTTAAATCTGATGGAGTTCTTTGTGGCGATTAGCCTGCCGGCAAAAGACAGCCTATTCATTCCTTGAATGCTTGTAGACCAATATCTTTGGCTTGGCTTAAATATCTTTCCCTCAAACTGGAAATCAGGTGAGTCATAGAAGTGTGATGATGTAAGGTCATTTGTGACGAATTCGGAGGAGTATTCGTTCTTCGGGAAAAACGGGGCTCTGAATTTTGATTGCTGGCGATTCTTTCCAAACCAAACCAAGTAATCAGTTACTGACGATAGGAAGTCATCCGGCTGTGGACTCCGTTTTGTAAATGAAATTAAGTTAATGAAATTGCTCTCCCCAAACACCTCATCCATGAGGGCGCGGACGCGATGCACATTCTCGTCCCCAATCTGGACGAAGATGGAGCCGCTTTCGGTCAGCAGGTCGCGGGCCACGGTGAGGCGGTCGCGCAGGTAGCTCAGGTAGGAGTGAATGCCGTCCCGCCAGGTGTCGCGGAAGGCTTTGACCTGCTCGGGCTCGCGGGTGATGTGGTCGGCCCTGCCGTCCTTCACGTCGCGGCTGGTGGTGGACCACTGAAAGTTGGAGTTGAACTTGATGCCATAGGGCGGGTCAAGATAGATGCACTGCACCTTGCCGCGCAGCCCTTCGCGCTCGGCCAGTGAGGCCATCACATGCAGGCTGTCGCCCAGGATCATGCGGTTGGTCCAGCTGGCCTCGTGCTGGTAGAACGCTGCGGCCGCGGCCTCGTCGGGCAGGCCGTTGAAGTCGGCGAACAGGTCAGGCTGCGGCGTCCTTTCAGCGGCGCGTTTCTGCCCGCTGGCCGCCAAGTCATCAATCAGGGCCTTGGGGTGGACCTTCTCCTGAATATAGAGCGGCGGGGCGTGGACCACCAGCTCCGACCAGTCCTGCTCGTCCTTGCCACGCCACACCAGCTGCGGGTCCAGGTCCCGATTGCGGCGTTCACAGGCCACCCGGACGGGGGTCTGCTCCTCCTGGACCATGACCGCCTGAAGCTCCGCGGTGGGGATATTGGGCCGCTTGGCCTCGGGGTGGGTCAGCGTCCTGACCTGCTTTTTGGCCTGTCTCTTCGCCTTCTTCACGCTGTTCCTTTTTCTCGGCTTGCGTTGGGAGTCGGCCGGGGAAATCCGCTGGTCAGCCCGTCAATGAGGAATCAATTTGCGGACAGATTGTCGGAAGACGTTTGAGGAAATATCCGCCGTCAATGAGGATTGCGACTTTGGTCATCAAACGCTTCTCACAAAAAAACAGCCCCAAGGGGCTGGCTGCGTTCAGGGATCGCAAGGAACACAGCGTACTGCCAAGGGGCGGATCACCCAGAGAGTAGGCTAAGCATTGCCATGTGTCAAATGTATGTGTCCCATGATCCACACGATACAGTATGGCAAGGCAAGAGTTTGAGGCGAACGGGCGGACGCTCAGGCGGCGGGGGGGGGTGCGCCGGCGTGTGCCCGGACTCAAGGCTTGGCTGGGCTGGTGGTGGGGGGAACTGGTCAGGGATTTTGTTATAGACCAGCGTCCCGAACCCAAGCAGAACCGCGACAACAATGGCGATGCCGGACCAGAACGCGGTCTGACCGACCATCCCCTGCATTTCGCTGCGGAGTTGGGCAATATCGGTGCTGGTAGCAGTGCGCAGCCCGCCGATTTCGTCACGGAGTTGGGCAATATCCGCCCGGGTGGCCATTGTGCTGCGGATGTCGTCCATCTCCTTCCGGGTGGCCATTGTGCTGCGGATGTCGCCCATCTCCTTGCGCAGCTCGCCCACTTCTCCACGCAGTTCGCCTATCTCGCCACGCAGCTGGGCAATATCCCCTTGCAGGTGCTCGGTTCTCTCCTCAATGCGCCCAAAGCGTTCGCGCAGATCAGCCGTTCCTTGCAGCGCAGACGGGTCCTGCTCCGCAGGATGGTGAGGCTGCCCCTCCGGCAGATTCTCCGGCAGCCTGGAGCTTTGCGGCGCAGCGCGGTCAGGGGCATCGTCAATCACGAAGCCAGGCCTCCTTGCGGTCCATCCATTCCCACAGCGTGCGGGTCTCGTATCCCCACCAGGCGTCTATCCGGTACACCGAATGGGACGGCGGCAGGTAGGTTTCAGACGGGGGGGAGAATAAGGCTTCGCTTATTTGGCGCGTAGAGTCGCTGGTGTGGATCGCCCAGGTATGCGGGTTGATGCTGTAGACCACCTTGTAGCGGGCGGTCAGCTTGTCTTTGTCCAGCGCGGACGGGTCTTCAAGAATGAGCAGGTATTTGGGCACAGGCTCTTTCTACAGGGTTTTTGGCCACAAAGGCAAGCGTCCGGCCCCCGGCCCGGGTCAGCCCCGGCCCACCTGGGCCGCAACCAGCTCCCCGAACTGCCGGTCAATCTCATAGACGGCGGTGAACTCGGCAAAGGCCCAGCGTCCGTACTCGCCGAGCCGGTTGACCCCAGGCAGCCAGCAGGTCTCCATCGCCGCCCTTTTTTCCTTGGCGTCTTCGCCCCGATAGCCTTTGATCTCGACGATGAACTGCACGGGGTCGGGCCGGCCGTCGTCAAGCAGGACGATGAAGTCGGGGATATAGCGACGCGGGGCCGAGCCGTAGCGGTAGGGGACTTCCAGGCCGAGATTGTGGTTCTTGACATAGGCCCGGACCCGGGGGTGGGCCTCGGCCACACGGCAGAACTCGGCCTCCCAGTCGCTGTCCAGCATCAGCCAGTTGAGGTGACACTTGCGGGCGTCCGCCTGCCAGCGGTTGCGACTGGAGCTGCTGAAGTTCACCTGGCTGGTGGAGCCGGTGGGGTTGTAGGGGTCAAGCATGGCCTTGACCGGCCGTTGGCCCACCAGGGAGCGGGTAATGCCGGCAGTAATGCGCTCGCAGGCCATATCGGCCAGCTCCTGGTACATGAGTTGAGCCGGATAGGTGCCGCCGGTACAGCGCAGGCAGCTGTCAAACCACTGCCTGGTGATGCGCTTGAGCTGGCCGAAGAGGTGGAGCTTGGGCTGCTGGCCGGGGTCGCGCCAGTGGGTGTACAGCAGCCGCTTGGCAAGCTGGTACAGCAGGCTTGAGCGACGCAGGTCTTGCCGGTGTTCGAGGCTGAGGTTGACATCTTCGCCAATAATGCCGGCGTTGCGGGTGATGGGCGGGCCGACGAGGTCCGGCGTCAGTTCCAGCACAGAATCCTTGGTGAACGCGGCGCTGAGCCGTTCCTCGGGCAGTTCAACCCGATAGCCTTCAACACGCGGAAACCGGATGGCGAGCCGGTCGCGCTCGGGCTGCACGGCCTTGACCCGGACGGTCTCACGCGGTGGCTGGGGCGGAGCAACGACCGGCTTGGCGGTAAAGTCGAACGGAATCCCCAGCACATCGGCGTACTCAACAGGCAACAGCCCGTCGTCGTCGAGCTCATAGGACTGCCGGCGCAAAGCCCGGCCAATGACTTGCTCGCACAAGAGTTGGGTCCCAAAGGCGCGGACGCCCAGCACATGGGTGACGGTGTTGGCGTCCCAGCCTTCGGTCAGCATGGCCACCGACACCACGCAGCGGATCGACTCGCCGAGCCGGCCCGGCTTGCCGACCGTGTTCATCACCTCCCTGAGCAGGTCCTGGTCAGAAAGGTGTTCGGCCTGCCGACGGTCGCCCCTCTCGACAATCTCACGGCGGAAGCGTGCAATCTCGTCAGCCGCCATAGCCCGAAAGTTCGGGTCAAGGGCAGCGCCGGATTCGAGCTGTTCGCTGTCAATAAGCAGGGTGCGGGGACGGGCCAGGGGGCTCCCGCCCTGGTCAAAGTTCTGAAAGAGCGCCAGACGGCCATTCTCCAGCGTCGTTGATCCGTCCGGGTTGTGGCGCTCAAAGCCGGCAATGTAGTCGTACACCAGCTTGGAGGTCGCGGTGGTATTGCACACCACAATAAAGCACGGGGGGGCCGCAACACCGCGCTCCATCCACCGCGCATAGGTCTTTTCGTAGTGTCCGTACAGGGCATCCAGCGCGGTTTGCAGCTCGACTGGCAGGCTGAGCGGATCGAGACCGCGGGTCTTGCCCCGGCCTTTTCTGGGCATCTGCCGGCCAATATGATCCCACAGGTTGCGGAACCTGGGCATCCCCTCGCCGGGGATATTGTCGGCCACCGGGACGCGCGGCAGCTTGACAATCCCGCACTCAATCGCGTCCATCAGCGAGAAGTCGCTCACCGTCCAGGGAAAGAGGGTGCCCTCGGCATAGCCTGAGCCGCGCAGGAAAAACGGCGTTGCCGACAGGTCAATCACCCGGCTGAGGCCCAGCTTGTGGCCCACCGCCTCCAGACCGGAGATCCACAGCCGGGCCGCGGCGTTGTTTTTGTCGGCCTCTGCCCTGTCCTGGCCGAGGATGGAACGGGTCGCCTTCCTCTCGCCCTGACGGCACGTTCCGTCCCTTCCTGAGCCGGCCTCGGCGTCTGCTCCCAGCTTCTCCCGATAACAGTGGTGGGCCTCGTCGTTCAACGCCAGGATGTGCTTCATGCCCAGCAGCTCGGGCATGACCCGCTGAAGCATCTGGCCCTCGCTCTCCAGGGTGCTCAGCGCCGCGCCCCGACCCTGGAGCAGGGCGCGGCCGCCTTTTGACAACTCCAGGCGCTCGCGCCGCTTGAAGGCGTGGTAGTTGGTAATCACGATCTTGGCCCGTTCCAGGTCAAGGAGCATATCCCTGGGAACCAGTTCCCGGCTGGCGTAATAGCTGTCCGGGTCGTTCGGGTACAGGACGCGCAGCCGGTCTTTGACGGTGATGCCCGGGGTGACGACGAGGAAGCCGCGGGTAAACCTCCGGCTGGCGGGGTGGCGGACCGCGTTGATGGTCTGCCAGGCGATCAGCATCGCCATGACGGTGGTCTTGCCGGCACCAGTGGCCAGCTTGAGGGCCAGCCGGGCCAGACCGGGGTTGGCGTTGCTCAGGTAGCTGAGAAAGTCCCTGCCGGTCTTGCCGGCCCCTGGCGCGACCTCAGTCAGCCAGATCACGGTTTCAAGCGCTTCAAGTTGACAGAAGAACGGGCGGATGGTGTGAAATTGGTGGTGTCGCCAGTGCTGGAGCAGCCGGGCGGTCTGTGGCGTGACCCGCCAGTCGGCCGGGTCTGGCCGGCTGCGCCACTGGTCTACCTGACGGCGCAGGGCGTTGATAATTGAGGTCGGGTCGTACTGTTGCTCTGGGCTTGAAAGTCCCTGGCCGGGGCCAAGGGCCAGTTCGAGTTGTTTGCGCTTCCTGGGCGTGGGAACCGGGGTGATGAAGGCCACACGGCGGCGGCCTTCGCTGATCCGTTGTGTGGGCTGGCCCTGCTCGTCCAACTCCCAGTGGTGCGTCGGATAGGCGTAGGGAGAGTTCAGGACCGGCTGGGCAAAGAAGCGATTATCCACAACGGTCCTTCATGCCATGAAGTCAGGTGTCCTCACGCTCTGTGTCAGCATTCTCATCGGAGGCGTGGTCTTTCATCCACTTGGCAACAGTATTGTTCAATAACTGAGAAAAGGCGATAGCGTGCTGAGGGGACATGACCACGCGAGCCTTCTTCTCGCGTATAAGCTCCCCGCTTTCATCTTCGGTAATCTCGAAGAACAGAAACCGGAAGTCCCAAGGCGTGGTCCCTGCTTCAACATTATTCGAGTATGTCGAAACATATGCCGCCGCCTGCCGCTGCGGCAATTCATTGATGTTGACAGGCTTATCCTGTGACCTGCGTTTCGTAGGCATGGGACATCCTCCCGCTGTAATATCGGTAATCTCCTGGAATGGAGGAGATTGGATTGACCGGCAGGGAAGGTGGCCATAGCGGCGCTTTCCCTGGGAGTTGATCCGTCTTGAGCGACATGGGACGGGCCTCATCCTGTGCTTGTGGCTGATGCTGTATCCATACCGTGCGATCCGTGCGAGGCCGCCACGCTTGGATCCATCTCTCCGCCACTTGCCGCTGATGCTGTATCCGTCCAGGCGTGGACGCGCTTCTGAAAGATGACAACTTCGCTGATGTAGACGCGATAGAGAAAACTGTCTGCATCCGGTCGTCCTTGAAGCTGGGGACGCTGAAGGTCTTGGGGTCAAACGCCGCTTCACGGCGGATCAGCTCACTGAAGGGCACAAACTCGACGAGCAGCCCGACATCAAAGGCCGCCGACAGCCGGTACAGTGTGCGTAACGACAGCGGGTCCCGCCCGGGCTGTTCAATGTGGGATATCCGGGCCTGCGGAATGCCGCACCGTTCAGCTAATTGGGCTTGGGTCCAGCCGCGTGCTTTGCGGAGCGCACGAATCTGGAAAGGGACCTCAATGGAGAGCTGCGCTTGCGTGTAGCCGTCCCGGTACTCCTTTGTCTCCAATTTCCGCCACAGCTTAGAAATTGAACTCATGCGTGCCAGCCTCCCCGTTCTGTATTTCGTCACGGCGTCTGAGAGCCGTATTGCAGGCGTTTGTCGGGGTATATCGCCTGTCTTTGTGGGTACAGTCACACAGAAATGTCACTTGCCTGTCAGATGGCTTGTCACAGAATATCCGATGCGGGACCCTGTTTTGCCCGAACCAGCGCGCTTCCAGCAACTCCCGAAATTTCTTGAAGCGCGGTGGTTTGAGCTGCTCCAGCTTCTGGACGATACCCAGGAACCTGTCGGCGCTCGCCCGGTTTTTCTGTGACAACGCTTCGTACCACTCCGACACCGGACGCTTCCCCTTGCTGCTCTGATATTCCCGGAACTCCCACACACCTGTTATCACTTTTTTCTGATACAAGGCAATTAGGGGCGGAGGTCCCCAGCCCTGATTGAAAGTCCGGCCGGCTTCGGCCAGCCGCTTGAGCAGCGGGGCCGGCTGCCACGGAGCCGGGTCGTGTTCGGCCAGCTCACACACCCGTTTGTACACCTTGGGGTTGTTGACGCGCATGAGGCCAAGGTCACCATCTTTGGTGCAGGGACTGGCCGGGTCATGGGGGAGCCTTTCTGTCTGGCGGTATGGGCGCGTTCAAAAGAACAAAAATTGCTGCCCGCGGCAGGATACATCCCGCCCAAACCAGCGTTGTGTAGCGCGGCGTGTCTATCCCCTGTACACTCCCCCTGTCAAAAGCCGTCACGGTTCGCTATACAACAGGGGAGAGAGGGTCACTATGAAGCACAGCTATCGTCATATCCTGCTCGTCTATCCTGAGTTTCCCCTGACCTACTGGGGGATGCAGTACGTCCTGCCCATCTTCAACAAGAAGTCCTTTATGCCGCCGCTGGGCCTGATTACCATCGCCGCCCTGACGCCGGACGACTATGACTTCCGGCTGGTCGATCTCAACTGCGGGTCGTTGACCGATGATGACCTGGAGTGGGCTGACCTGGTGTGTCTGTCGGCCATGATTTCACAAAAGACCTCGCTGTTTGCGGTTGCCGAGCGCTGCAAGGCGGCCGGCAAGCTGGTGGTCTTTGGCGGCCCGTATCCGACCGCCTGCCCCGAGGAGTGTCAGCCCTACGCCGATGTGCTGGTGCTGAACGAGGGCGAGGTCACCTGGCCGGCTTTTCTGGCCGACCTGGAGGCCGGGACCCGCCAGGCGGTCTACACCAGCCCCGAAAAGCCCGATGTCACCCAGAGCCCGGTACCCCGCTTCGATCTGCTCGATATCAGTCAGTACGGCTCGCTGCCGATTCAGTTCTCGCGCGGCTGTCCGTTCCAGTGCGAGTTCTGCGACATCATCGTGATGTTTGGCCGTCGGCCCCGGACAAAAACGCCGGCCCAGATGCTGGCCGAGCTCGATGCCCTGTACCAGACCGGCTACCGGGGCAGCGTCTTTATTGTGGACGACAATTTTATCGGCAATAAGCGGGAGGTCAAAAAGCTGCTGCCCGAGCTGACGGTCTGGAACGAGGCGCACGATTCGCCCTTTGTCTACATCACCGAAGCCACCGTCGATCTGGCCAACGACGACGAGTTGATAGCCCAGATGGTGGCCTCGAATTTCAAGACGGTCTTTCTCGGCCTTGAGACCCCGTCGATCGCCAGTCTCAAAGAAACCAGGAAATATCAGAATATCAAGCGCTCGCTGGTCGATTCGGTCAAAGTCATTCAGCACGCCGGCCTGATGGTCACCGGTGGCTTTATTCTGGGGTTTGACAACGATAACGAAGACATCTTCGATCGACAGATCGACTTCATCCGACAGATTGCCGTCCCCAACGCTATGGTCGGGCTGCTGGTCGCCCTGCCCAGTACGCCCCTGTACACCCGTCTGGAACAGGCCGGCCGGCTGCTCGACGCGGATTCCGACCGGTTTACGACCCACGGCGGTTTCACCAACATTGTCCCGGTTCTGCCGCGCCGAGCCCTGCTTGAAGGCTACCGCAAGATTCTCCAGACGATCTACACCCCGAGCGAGTTCTTTGGCCGGCTGCTCGACGCCCTGTGCCGCCAACCCGGCCCAAGCTCGTCGCTCGCCCGTGTGCAAGGCGGTCTGCGGCATATGTGGCGCATCCTCGGCAGTACGATCGTCCGCTCAACGGCCAGCACCTCACACCAGGCCGACAGCCTGCTGTCCCGTGTGCGGGTGCTCCAGAACGCTTTTCGACAGCTGCCCGCGGAATATAAACGGGAGAGCCTGAGGTTCATCTGGGCACTGCTGAAAAAACGGCCCGACCAAGTCCCCAACTCACTCCACACCCTGTTCATCGGCGTCCATCTGTACCGGTTCACCTTTGAGCATGTGCTGCCCGAGCTCGACGCACGCCTGGCCCAGTTGTCCGGGGATGAGGCAGAGGTGTGGAAGGCGAGCGAGGCGGCCTCCTGAACAACGCCCCTGTACGCCCGACACCCCGGACTCCGGATCGGGGGACTTCCCAAGGCCGCCAGACTATGCCACATTTCGGCCAAGTCTGACTGATGAAAGGAGAGCAGTGATGATTGCATATGTCACCCTGGGCACAAACGATATGGAACGGGCGACCAGTTTCTATAACGCTCTGCTGGCCGAACTCGACCCCGCTATCAAGGTGATCATGGATGCCGGTCGCATCAAACTCTGGGGCAAGCCCGGCGCACCCAACCTGGCCGTCTCCAGCCCGTTTGACGGCAAGGCCGCCAGTGTCGGCAACGGGGTCATGGTTGCCCTGGCCGCGAACAGTTCCGCAAAAGTGGACGCCATCCACAAAAAAGCGCTGGAATTGGGCGGTACCGACGAAGGGGCACCCGGTCGGCGTGGCGGAGATAAGGGCCCCTACATCGGCTATTTCCGCGACCTGGACGGCAATAAACTGAACGCCATCTGCATGGGCTGAGTTCGTTCCCCACCGCCCGTCCGGCTCCGCTTGGCGGGCGATTCCGTCCCCACTCTCCTGTCCACCCAAAAATGTCCGCCGGTTCACTTGGGATATGGAGGTGTCATGGCACGCATTCTGACCTGTACCTGGGCACCCACCGCCCTGGCTCTCCCCCAACTCAGCAACAACCGGACCTCCAGTCTGGGCTTGGCCGAACTCCACGGGCTGGCGCTGACCGAGCGTCTGCTCGGTCCCGTCCAGGCCGTGGAAGCGCTCGGCATTGATTATCTCCTGGTGGCCCAACGCTGGTGGGGGAGCGGGCAGGAAATCGAGGGGGCGAGCTATGACTGTCTGGCCATGACCGCTTTTTACGCCGCTCAAACCCAGCGTCTGCGTCTTATTACGGCCATCCATCCCGGTTTTTTCCTGCCCGCGCCAATTGCCAAATGGGGGGCCACGCTCGATCGGCTGACGGGTGGCCGGTGGTCAATCAACCTCACCTCCGGCTGGCATGAGGCCGAGTTTGGCATGTACGGGGCAGCGCTGCTTGAACACGACGAGCGCTATGCCCGGACGAGCGAGTTTGTCGAGATTTTGCGCGGCGCGTGGGCGCACGAGGCGTTTGACTATGTCGGGCGTTTTTACCAGGTTTACGGCCTGCGCCTGGAGCCGCGCCCGATCTCAACCCACCTGGAGGTCTTCCAGGGCGGACAGTCCGCGGCAGCGATGACCCTGGCCGCCCAGCACTCGGACTGGATGTTTCTGAACGGCGGCCGGCCCGACAAAATCGGGCGCATTATCGAGACGGTCCGCAAACGGACGGCTGAGACAGGCCGCCGAGTCCGGTTTGCCCTGTACGCCATTCCCCTGTGCCGTGAGACCGATGGCGAGGCCGAGGCGGCTGTTCAGGCCATGCTCGACGGCCAGGACACGGCCATGCTGGCCCGCCGCCGGCAAAAGGTCAGCGGTGCGCGGGGCATGTGGCAGCCGAGCGACGACCCGCTGACCCACCTGGACAGTAACGAGGGCCTGGCCAGCCGTCTGATCGGCAACCCGGACACCATCCTCCGGCGGATGCACGAGTTTCACGACCTGGGTGTCGAGTGTTTTCATCTGACGCTGCACGACCAGCTGTTCAACCGGGCGGTGCTGCCGGCCTTGCACCAGGCGGCCTGGGCGCAATGAAACCCCCCGTCCTGCTCGGACGCCCCCCATCTCATCCCTCTGCCATGCGTTCGCTTGCTGCCCAGGCGGACAACAGGGGCGAAGAAAGGACACTATGGCCTCAGCCTTGATGAAAACCTATGAGGCGCTGAAGCAGGCCGGTGCCCCGGAGGACACTGCCCGCGAAGCCGCCGAGGAACTGGCAGGGTATGAAAACCGCTTTGCGAATGTCGAGCGCACGCTGTCGGTGTTACAGTGGCAGGTCGCTTACCTGATGGTGATGACCACTGGTATCGCCCTGCGTCTCATCTTCAGCTAGGGGAGCCGAGAGGAGCGGCACCGGCTCAGGCGTTCAAACTCTGCGCACCTGGCCCGACTCCCGTTCGAGCGCACGGCATAAGGAGGATGACTATGCCGAACGAAGACTATGCCAACAAGTACCAGGATATTCGTATGCAACGCCGCAACGGCATCCTGGAGATGACCCTCCATAACAACGGCGGCCCGATGGTGTGGAACGAGAGCATCCATCGAGAATTCGCCTCTGCCTGCGCCGACATTGGTGCCGACCCCGAAAACAGGGTGGTCATTCTGACCGGGACCGGCGATGCCTTCTGTGCCGAGATTGATTTCGCCAGCTTCGGCGACGGTCTGGGCACGCCGCGCGGCTGGGACAAAATCTATTGGGAGGGCAAGCGCCTGCTGCTCAACCTGCTGGATATTGAGGTGCCGATGATTGCCGCGGTCAACGGGCCAGCCCTGATCCACGCCGAAATTGCCGTGTTGTGCGATATTGTCCTGGCCTCGGACACGGCCGCCTTCCAGGATGCCCCTCATTTTCCCAATGGCGTTGTACCGGGCGACGGGGTGCATCTGGTCTGGCCGTTGTTACTCGGGGCAAACCGGGGGCGGTATTTCCTGCTGACGGGCCAGAAGCTGTCGGCCCAGGACGCCCTGAGTCTCGGCGTGGTCAGCGAAGTCCTGCCCCGAGACGCCCTCCTGGCCCGGGCCTGGGAGCTGGCCGAGCAGTTGGCCGAGCAACCGCCCCTGACCCTGCGTTATGCGCGGGTGGCCCTGACCCAGGAACTCAAGCGGGGAATTCGAGATGGGCTGGGCTATGGTCTGGCCTTAGAGGGCTTGGCGGCCCTGGACCGTCAGCCGGGACGGTAACATACCGGGCGGCCCGCTTCACCTGAGGCTCGCCCGCTCGGCTGGCTGGCCTGTGGCCGCCCGCTCATGCCCTCCGCCTATGGCGGCGATACAGACCGGAGAAAGGCACAGGCATGAAACCCAAAGTGTGCATCTCGTTTGCCGGATCGTCCGGGCTGGGGGGCTTCCCGGCCTATTCGCCGGAACTGGCCGCGCAGCTCCAGCGTGAGTTTCCCGCCGCCCGCATCACCCTCATCCAGGACCCGGGCCGCCGCCCAGCCGAACTGGCCGACACTGACGCGCTGTTTGCCGTCCGCTTCAGTCCGCAGGACCTCCAGATCGCCCGGCAACTCAAGTGGCTCCACCTCGCCTCGGCCGGAGCGACCCATGTCCTGTTTCCAGAGATGATCGACAGCGACGTGATTATCACCAACTCACGGGGTTTGCACGGCATCCCGATTGCCGAACACATCCTGGGCGTGATGATTATGCTGGCCCGCCAGCTCCATGTGGCCTACCGCTATCAACTCGAAGGCCAGTGGCCGCGGCGCAAGATGTTTGCGCTCTATCCCAGCTTTTCCGAACTGCACGGCCGCACGGCCGGGATTATCGGGCTGGGGGGTATTGGCCTGGCGCTTGCCGAGCGGGCCAAAGCCCTGGGCATGCGGGTGATCGCCACCAGGCGCAGGGTCAAGGCCGTGCCGTCCTGTGTGGATGAGGTGTCGGGCACCGACGGCTTGGCGCGCCTTTTGCAGGAGGCTGACTGTGTGATTATCGCCGCCCCACTCACGCCCCAGACAACCGGCCTGATTGGCGAGCACGAGTTGCGACTGATGAAGCCGACCGCTCACATCATTAACGTCGGGCGGGGTCCGATTATCCAGGAGCCGGCGCTGATTCAAGCCTTGAAAGAGGGCTGGATTGCCGGTGCCGGCCTTGATGTGACCGACCCCGAGCCGCCCCAGCCGGACAGCGAGCTGTTTCGGCTGCCGAATGTGATCCTGACCCCGCATACTTCGGGTCTGCGCTCTGAGTACTGGAAGCACGCAACCGCGGTCTTCAAACCCAATCTGGCCAGGTTTTTGCGGGGCGAGGCGCTTGACAATGTGGTTGATAAACACGGCGGCTATTAGTGTTCCCCCGGCCACCCTGGCCCGATGGGCCCTTACTGCACAAAAGCGTCCCGTCCACGCGCGTAGGCAAAGATATTCTGGGCCGAGTTCCGGTTGACCAGCTCACGGCCGTACATCGGGTGATACAGGCTGCGGACCTCGTGCTCAAGTTCGCACAAGAGTTTGCCCGTTCTGGGATTCACAATAGCCTGAAATCGGTACTGATAGTCGCTGGATTCCTCGGTGATCAGCTTCTGACGCTTCAGGAAGGCGTGGGGGCCGGAAAAGTCGGCCACATAGATGGCGATATGATGCCCGTCATAATCGGGCAAGGGCCGGTCGGTTTCCCGGAAACGCAGGACCTGGGAGCAGCCGAGGCCGACCTCGGCCAGCGTGCTCTGTCCGTCTTTGACCACCGTCGCCGGGGCGTGCATGACCGTGCGGTAGAAGTCGGCAATGCCTCGGGCGGTTCTGGGTTTGACCAACACCTCCACATAGGGCATGCCCAGGCTCATCCCGCCAAACTGCGGACCGGGAGCGTGACAGCGGAGCTGATTTCCCCACGGACAGGTCACGGCAATGTGATCTTTTTTGGCCGTCCAGCCAAAGGCCGTTCCGGCCAGTTTGTCTTCAAGCCGGCTGAGCCGCCGTTGCAGCGCGTCACGGTCAGCAACCACCAGACCGATGCAGCCGGTCAACACCTGTGGGTCGCGGGTGGGCAGATGAAACTGTTGACCGCCAACATTGACCCACATGTTTTCAGGCCCGACCATCATATACGGATCGCGGGTCAGGCCGAGTCCTGAGACGTAGAAGCGCAGCGCCAACTCCTGGTCAGGAACCGTCACATTGACATGCTCCAGGCCGAGGATATTGCCAATGTCTTGCGTCTTGCGGTTGTATTTGGGCTGGGCCACGGGGTGCCTCCTTCGCTGAGCCTGTCTGACGCTGATTATTTCCCTGAGCGCGTTCTTTTGCAAGTGTGGCAGCCCGGTGCTAGACTGGCCCGAAGCACCCGCGGCAGGAGGACGCCCCATGTCGGCACTCAACCATATTCGCATTCTCGATTTGACCCACTACGAAGCTGGGCCGGCCTGCACCGAGTTGCTGGCCTTTTTAGGGGCCGATGTCATCAAACTTGAGCCGCCGGGCACGGGGGAGCCGGGCCGCAGTTTTGTGCGTGACAAGCCGGATGTGGACTCGTATCTGTTTGTGTTGCTGAACGCCAACAAACGCAGCGTCACCCTCGATCTCAAATCCGAGCGGGGCGCAGACCTGTTCCGCTCCCTCGCCCAGCAGGTCGATATTGTGATCGAAAATTTTTCGCTGGGCACAATGGAAGCCTTGGGGCTTGGCTACCAGACCCTGCGCACGATCAACCCCCGCCTCATCTACGCCACGATCAAGGGCTATGGGACCTATGGGCCGTGGAGCGGCTATAAGAGCTTTAACTCGGCCGCCCTGGCAACCGGCGGGGCGATCAGCATCACCGGCCTGCCGGACGGCCCGCCGATCAAGCCGGGGCCGACGATTGCCGACACCGGAACCGGCCTGCACTGTGCGGTCGGCATCTTGTCAGCCCTGCTCCAGCGCGGCAAAACCGGCCGCGGCCAGCACGTTGAAGTGGCCATGCAGGACGCGATGGTGAACTATGGGCGGGTTCCCATGCGCCACCATCTCCAGACCGGCGCGGTAGTGCCGCGCAGCGGCAACCGGCTCAGCCACGCCGCGCCGACCGACACCTATCCCTGCCATCCCCGTGGCCCCAACGATTATGTCTACCTGATGGCCACCAGCTCGGCCATGTGGGAGGCCCTGCTGCGGGTCATTGAGCGGGATGACCTGATTGATGACCCGCGCTACACCAAGCGCTCCGAGCGCAACGCACGCTTTGACGAAGTGTACGAGTATATCAGCGCCTGGACCACGCAGCGCGACAAGTTCACCGTCATGCGCCAAATGGGCGAGGCCGGTATTCCGTGCGGCGCGGTGTTTGATTCCCAGGACATCCTCAGCGACCCCCACCTGCGCGAACGCGGCATGGTGGCAACACTCAGGCACCCGACGCGGGGCGAACTCACCATGCCGACCTGTGCCGTGCAGATGGACGACTCCCCGCTCGAACTCAGACCCGCCCCGCTCCTCGGCCAGCATAACGCCGAGGTGTATCACGAGTTGCTCGGCCTGAGTGCCGAGGCGCTCAAGGCGCTGGAGGCAGAGGGGGTGATCTGAGCATGCCGCCCGTTCCTCTGGAGCATGGCGACCGGCTCTCACGGTACGCGTTTGAACGGCGCTACGAGCGTCGGCCAGATGTCAAGAAGGCCGGGTTGATAGAGGGGGTGGCGTATGTGAGCTTGCCGGTCCGGGCCAGGGGTCATGGCGAACCCCACGTCCACCTCATGACTTGGCTCGGCGTGTACAGCGCCGTAACGCCCGTGTGCATCTGGCCGACAACGCCACCGTGCGCCTTGACCTGGACAACGAACCGCGGCCGGACGCCCTGCTCCGCCTGGAACCGGACAAGGGCGGTCCTCAATCACTGCCGATGATTCCATTTGATTACATTGAAGGCGCGCCCGAACTCATTGGTGAAATTGCCGCCAGCCGCGCCGCCTGTGACCTGCACATCCACCGCCGCAACGGCGTACAGGAATACTTGGTCGGCAGGTCTACGACCGGCGGATTGACCGGTTCCACTGGACCGCAGACGGCTACCGCGCACTGCCACCGGATTCCTCCGGCGTGATCCCAGCCGTATTTTCCCCGGCCTGCACCTGGCCGTGCCGGCCCTGCTCCGGGGCGATATGGCGCGGGTCCTGGCCCAACTCCAAAAGGGCATGGGAACAGCCCCACATCGGGCGTTTGCCGGGCGTCTGACCGAGAGCCACAGCACGGAGAGATAACACACCCTCGCGCGTTTCTGTCAGGAAAACCGGACCTTGAATCGTGCCGGGTCCTGGCCGACATGTTTGATGATGGATAGGGAGGCGGGGCCGCTCCTGGCTCCACTCAACCGATCAACATATAATGACCCCACTTTGCTGGGGCTACGAAACCGTTTTCCGGTCCCATGAACAGGTTCGGTATGGACGATGTATCGTTCGCCTCCTGGCGTCCGTTGAACAGGACACTGGCTTGGTGTGAGGTGATTGTTGCTTATGAGCCAACGCGCGACTTCGACCAGTAGCGATGTCCATTTTGTAACTTGGACGACCGAGGCGTCGGGGAAAGAGATTTCTACCGGGCAAGGACCGCCTTCTTTCAACTCCGATAGTAGCTGCCATTCATGTTCATCACCGGCAGGCTGCGGCGGAGTTTGTGGAATCAAGACTTTCCGGCGGAGCCGGTTCAACAAACCGGGCTTGTCAGGGCCAACGTGGCCTGCCTCTATCTTCCTCCTCCACAACGCCTGCGCCTTCAGGCTCACCTCGGCAGCAGACCCGCTCTTCAGATCGAACTCAACTATCCGCTTCTCGTCTTTGGGACCGGTGTTGTGGGTGTCATAGATTTCCCAGCGCCTGCCATCAGTGACAGAGCAGTAGCGAGTCCCCTGCATTTGGCAGTAAGTAAGCCCTTGAGTGAGAACCCTGTCTCGCAGAGATGTGCCCAGTTTCTTCGCCTCTACTATCATAAGAGGTTCGTCATTCCTGAGCAGGGCGTAATCTGCCGACCCGTCATCCGTTTTGTACTCAGGTATCACCAAGTCGGGATCTGCGGTGTCCCAATCCAGCTCCCGCAGCAGGGGATCAATCAGCGCATAGCGGGTCAGTGCCTCACTCTGGCGAAGCGCATTGCCGTGATTGTCAATGCGCTCGCGGAGCTTTTCCACCAGGACCCGCAGGCTTTTTTCCAGGGTCATATCTTCCCTCCCGCCTCCTGGGCTTGCTGGCCGGCCAGGGCGTCCATTTTTTCGGCCAGGTCAAAGTCGAGCTGGCTGATGCCGCCCACGTCGTGGGTGTTGAGCTCAACCCTGACCGTGCTGTAGACGTTGAACCACTCGGGATGATGGTTCATGGCCTCGGCCACCAGGGCCGCGCTGGCCATAAAACCGAAGGCCTGAACAAAGTCCTGAAACCTGTACTCACGGTGGAGCTTGCCCTCAACCACCGCCCAGCCGGGGCGGTTTGTCAGGGCGGTCTGAATCTCGGCGTCTGAGAGTCTGCGGCGTGCCATAGCTGCCCTCCTTGTGGATATCGGGAACATAGCCTGACACAATCTTGACAGCCGGACAACAAGAGTGCCAGACTGCGCCGGCGGCAAAGGAGGGGGGAGTATGGTCCACACCGCATCCCTGCCGAGTCGGGCCTGGGCCGCCCCGAGGGCCAGGTGCTGTGTCCCGACCGCTGAGCAACGGCTAAACCCCGAACTCAGCGGCGGTGGGCAGCCCTAACCATGCGAGAGGCAACTCATTGAATTTGTAGTGACAATTGACGCTATGGATATAGTTCAAGACATCAGGGCGGACGGTCCTC
This sequence comes from uncultured Binatia bacterium (SeqCode), assembly GCA_965200965.1. Taxonomy (GTDB): domain Bacteria; phylum Desulfobacterota; class Binatia; order Bin18; family Bin18; genus JAAXHF01. The sequence continues at coordinate 2,253,094 of OZ241744.1, read as the reverse complement.
AATCATTGCCGATGATTCCATTTGATTACATTGAAGGCGCGCCCGAACTCATTGGTGAAATTGCCGCCAGCCGCGCCGCCTGTGACCTGCACATCCACCGCCGCAACGGCGTGCGGGAATACCTGGTCGGCAGGTCTACGACCGGCGGATTGACCGGTTCCACTGGACCGCAGACGGCTACCGCGCACTGCCGCCGGATTCCTCCGGCGTGATCCCAGCCGTATTTTCCCCGGCCTGCACCTGGCCGTGCCGGCCCTGCCCCGGGGCGATATGGCGCGGGTCCTGGCCCAACTCCAAAAGGGCATGGGAACAGCCCCACATCGGGCGTTTGCCGGGCGTCTGACCGAGAGCCACAGCACGGAGAGCTAGAACAGTTCTTATTGGCTCGTCCGACAGATGACCGTATGATAGTCTTTCAGAGGCTGTCTATGCTTTCGACGATTGGGAGAAAATCGTCCCTCCTGTCTCGTTGTATCAATAATGAAAAATCCGAGCTTGAGAAACGGTCTCGCTGGCGGCCATCCTCATGCGTGTGCTTTCCTTTCTCTAACGAATCAAATAGCGAAACTTGTCTTGGTGCGTTCCGTTTTTCGACGTAATCTCCCATACGCGACAGGCCATGTTTGAATCGATCAAGCGTAGTAGCGACCGCCTTGGGGCTCCAGTCCATCCCGATCCAGTAGCGCCGCAACTCGTTTGCAACGTCCAGCGTTGTTCCTGAACCGGCGTAGCAATCCAGAATTATGTCCCCCGGATTAGAAGATGCCTCAATGATCCGGCGCAGCAAATCGGGAGGCTTTTCCGTGGGGTAGCCTGTGATTTTAACGTTCTGGTTGTGCGCATCTTTGAAGTCCAGCCAAATATCTTGGATACCAACACCGCGATGCTGATCGAGATATACCTTCCGTCGGGGATTGCCATTGCCAGACCAGGAAATTTCACCCTTGGCGTCCATTTCATCAAGAGTGTCTGGGAGGTATTGCCAATGCTTTCCCGGTGGTGGCAGTTTTCCGCGCCACGGTCTCCCGGTAGCGCCATTGCGTTTTCCGGGCGCATGGATGGGTACTTTCATAAACCGCCGTCCGGTATCCGGCTCGACATATTGATATTCTTTGGAACTCTGCTCTGAAAGAGGCTCCACAGGGCGGTTCCATACATATTCTTCACTCTTGGTATAGAACAGGATGAAGTCAGCTATGTTTCCGTAGGCTTTTCTTGTGTAGTTTTTTGGATTGCATTTCTTTCGGACAATGAGATTTCTATAATTGGCGGTGCCGAAAATTTCGTCCATAATGAGCCTCATGTGAAATAGCATCTTCTCATCAAGATGAAGATAGATGGAACCTTCAGGAGACAAGAGTTTCCTCAGAAGTACAAGCCGTTCCCTCAGGGCCTCTACATATTCGTCACCACAAACATCATCCTCATACGCTTTGTGTTGATCGCGTGAGAGGAACGTCCCTCTCGTAGCGAAAGGGGGGTCAATATACACCAAAGTAACTTTTTCCCGAACGGAAGATTCTTCCATCAGATGGTACAGGCCAGTGAGATTGTCACCGCAGTACAGACGATTCAAAGAAGAACCTTCTCGCGCCACATCAAAACAGGCCGTGGGCCGAGCGCGTAGTATGGTGGACACGCTCTTTTTACCCGGATAGGACAACTCAAGGGTATGACTTTCTCCAGCCCTGGTCTTCGTTGGAATTCCTGTAGCCATGCAAGAAACCTATTGAGAAAGAAGCCATTTCAACGTTATACGCTCAGGGATCATTCTGAGCGTCACAACTTTTATCAACCCCGGGCGAGACTCCTCAAGAGAGGCGTAGTCCCGCCACATGGAGCCAAGCAGGAGACCCGGCCCATCGTTCAGGAAGATGACCTTGAGCGGAAGCGTGTGTTGATTTGCGTAGTCAAGAATCTCCGCGGCACAGTCTCGGTACTGACCAGTTCTGTCATCCTCCTGTGCCCCGCCTCTGTCAGAATCGTATCTCGCAAGACCGATTGCCACCGGCTTACCTCTGTGGGATAGCACGAAGTCCACAGGTCTGTCCGGCTTCGGGTAATTGCCGAACAATTCGCCCAGTAGCACATCCCTCCCCGCACGCTCCGGTCCAGTGATTGCAAGTGAAGGAAAACGCTCTCGAATGATTGTGAATAACCGTTCGGTCAAATCGTAGCCCTTCCGGCCTCTCTCCCTGTATTCCCACAGGACCGCGCACAGTGCCTCGTCGGGCATGGGGCGCGATTGAAACAGCTCTTGTACTTCGGTAATTCTTCGGAAGCCCTTGCCGAAACGCTTACAGATGGTCTTCGCAGCGCTTTTCTTTTTGAGCATTTCGACAGGAGTTTCGGGACTGACGTATTTCCGAAACACTCTGCATAGCTGTATTCGCATCCACTGCGGTTGTGTTTGTCCAATGGCCATAAACAAGTCCGTCGAGGAATGGGCAGACTGCAACATCTGTCCAAATGCTATGAGCACCGGCTTGTATAACTCGCAGGCCAGAGTCAGGATGTCAGGGTAGTACTCCCCTGTAGACAAGGTTATCCAGAGATGCCCCTCTTCGTGGTAGTCTCTGAACGCTTTCTCTGTGTGTCTTGCCATAACGTTTGGCCGAATGTCCTGACTGGAGCGAGCAGTAATAGCCCACCCCGCAGTTCTGCGCCGGCCCGTTCATCAATGGCGGCCGGCCAGGGCGTCCATTTTTTCGGCCAGGTCAAAGTCGAGCTGGCTGATGCCGCCCACGTCGTGGGTGTTGAGCTCAACCCTGACCGTGCTGTAGACGTTGAACCACTCGGGATGATGGTTCATGGCCTCGGCCACCAGGGCCGCGCTGGCCATAAAACCGAAGGCCTGAACAAAGTCCTGAAACCTGTACTCACGGTGGAGCTTGCCCTCAACCACCGCCCAGCCGGGGCGGTTTGTCAGGGCGGTCTGAATCTCGGCGTCTGAGAGTCTGCGGCGTGCCATAGCTGCCCTCCTTGTGGATATCGGGAACATAGCCTGACACAATCTTGACAGCCGGACAACAAGAGTGCCAGACTGCGCCGGCGGCAAAGGAGGGGGGAGTATGGTCCACACCGCATCCCTACAGTTGTCTATCGAACCTGCCTTGAGTAAAAAACTTGACAACTCATTTTTCAGCTTCTGCATGAGATGATGTCCGAACAGCCGTCCTTCCCCTCCCTTGACCTCCCCCGAGCCCAGCCCTTCCTCAAGTGGGCCGGGGGCAAACGGGCGATTGTCCCGGAGATTGTCAGGCATCTCCCCACTGAGTTTAGAGACTACTACGAGCCGTTCTGCGGGGGCGGGGCCGTCTTCTTCGCCCTGGATAGCCGGATACAGGCGGCCCATCTGTCGGACAGCAATCCCGAGCTGATGCTGACCTATAGGATGCTCCAGAAAGATACGGGGGCTGTGATTGCGGAGTTGGAGCGGCATGCCCAGCACCACGCGCGGGCCTATTATCTGAAAATCCGGGAAGAGGGCCATGCCTATCAGGACCCGGTACGCATTGCCGCCCGGTTCATCTACCTCAACAGGACCTGCTACAACGGCCTCTATCGGGTGAACAGCCAGGACCGTTTTAACGTACCGATCGGGCGCTATACGAACCCAACCATCTGCGATGCGGACAACCTCCTGGCCGTCGCTGAGGTGCTGAAAAAGGCCCGGCTTCGGGTGCAATCGTTTGAGCAGATTCAGCCCACGATCAACGACCTCGTGTATTGCGATCCGCCCTATGACGCCACCTTCAGCGGCTATACCGGCCAAGGGTTTACCGAGAGCGACCAGAGGGCGCTGCGCGATGCCTGCCAACGCTGGCAGGACGCCGGGGCGCATATCCTTCTCTCGAACAGCGATACTGACCTGATCCGCAAGCTGTATCAGGGGTTTCGGATTGTCCCCATTGAGGCCCCGCGCAGGATCAACTGTCGGGGGGGGGAAGAGAGAGAAGGTTGTGGAACTGCTGATCTGCGGGGCATGAGATGCCACAGTCAGGAGGGGCGCGGGCCAACGCCGCCGGCAACCAGCTCGAAACGTTTGCTGCTCATATCTTGGACGACTCAGGTTATCAGTCGGTCGAACGCCGGCTGTTCTTTCCGCTGCGTGAGATGGAGCAGCCCATCTATGCCCGCCAGGTCGAAACCGGCACGGATATTTACGGCAAACGCCGCCTTGTTGATCTGATCCTCTACCACCCCCGGCGCTGGCCCCACTGCCTCGTGATCCAATGCAAGTGGCAGGCGTCACCGGGGAGTGTGGATCAGAAGTTCCCGTTTGAGGTGTTGAGTATCCAGCAAGACGAATATGATACAATCATCCTGCTCGACGGCGGCGGGTATGCCCCCGGGGCGCGGCAATGGCTGCTCAAGCAGGCCGGCACGAACCGCCTGAAGCACATCTTCAACCAGGGGGAGTTTGCCCGCTTTGCCAGCCGGGGCAAACTGTAGGATCGTCAAGTCTGTCATTCTCAAAGATGATGGGTGCAAACGCTCATGCGAAGAACCTGCTGCCCTGATGTGTATTGAGCAGGCGGGGGCCCCGGCGGCTTGCCGCCGGGGCCCCAAGCCTCAGCCCCGGACTCGTTTCATCTCGTCGGTCAGCGGGGCGATGGTCTTGGCGTCAAAATAGTCGTGCCAGCGGCAGATTTTGCCCTCGCTGTTGAACTCAAACAGGCCGACCACCGGCAGCTTGACGGTGACAGTGCCGATCGCCCAGGTTTCGAGCCGTTCGTTCATCACCGTGTTGCCCGACGAGGCGGTGCGCTTGATGTCCATCTTCTGCAAAATGTTGTTGTCGCCCTCGACAAAGCTGTCCAACACCTTGCGCACCCCGGCGTGGCCGCGCACCGGCTCCCAGGGTAGATTATGATAGTCCACATCCTCGGACAGATATTGCACGCTCTTGGCCAACTCCCCGTCCTCCAAAGACAGGCAGAAATCGGTCGCCTTCTTTTCGTTCTCTGCGCTCATACGCTCCTCCCTTCTGTTGCAGGGGTCAGTCGCCGTCCTGCTGCTCAACCCGGAGGAATGAACGTGTCGTCAGATCGACCAGAAGGCGACACATTCACTCCTTATGCAGCCTGCCGTGGCTTCCGGTCTGGGAGCCGATCCAGACCTGTCCCCCCTCGTAGCATTCTTTTTTCCAGATCGGGACGGTCTCTTTGAGGGTGTTGATGGCGTGCTGGCAGGCCTCAAACGCTGCCTGGCGGTGGGGTGAGGACACCGCAATCGCCACGCTGGCCTGGCCGATATCGACCCTGCCGAGGCGGTGAATCAGGGCAATTTTGAGAACCGGCCAGCCGGCCAGGACCTGGCGGCCGATTTTGGCCATTTCTTTTTCAGCCATGCCCGGATAGCACTCGTACTCCAGGCGGATGACCTGGCGGCCCTCGTTGGTCTTGCGGGTTGTGCCTACAAAGCTGGCCAGCGCGCCGGCACCCGGGTCGGCCACAAAGTCGCTCAACTCCTGCATGTCAATGGGGTCTTGGGTGATCCTGGCCAGGATGCGGGTGTGGTCTTGCGGCACGACGCCTCCACTCACCGGCGGAATACAGGCGATCTCGTCATCATCTTGAAGGCGGTGATCCTTGTCAACGTATTCCTGGGCCACGGCAAAGGCGACCGAATGCGCCAAGTCAGCCAACTCGGGGTGCTCGTCGCTCAGCCGCTCCCACACTTGCCCCACGCTTGCGCCGTCAGGCATCTCACGGGTTTCTTCGGTTTTGCCCAGCCGCTCACGCAGCGAGGCAAAATAGCGCAGTCTGATGCGCATGGCTACTCTCCCCGCAGGACAAACAGCATATGCCCCAGCTCGGGCAAGACCAGCCTGGTCATCGCCAACTCCACCGCGCCGGTCGAGCCGGGCAGCGAAATAATGACTTTTCCCCGGGCAACGCCAGCAGTGGCCCGGGTCAGCATGGCGGCTGAGCCAATGTCCTCATAGCTCAGCATCCGAAACAGTTCGCCAAACCCGGGGATTTCCTTTTCCAGCAGTTCCTGAATCGCCTCAAAGGTGGTATCGCGTGGCGCAATACCGGTCCCGCCGTTGGTCAGAATGAGGTCTATGTCGGGCCGGGCCAGCAGCGCCCCGACCGCGGCCGTGAGCTGGGCCGGCTCATCTTTCAGAATCTGGTAGGAGACCACCGGCTGCTCTCGCTCGGCCAGCAGGGCTTTGATGCGCTGACCGCTGGTGTCGGTGGTTTCGTTGCGGGTATCGCTGAGGGTGATAATCGCGCAGCGGGCTGTGCGGTGGGCCTTGTTTTTATGCTCGTGAACCGCCATAGCAGTATCCTGTTGGTGAACAATGCTCCCATCCTACAGCCTCAGCCAACACGCTCGCAACCCTGTGGAGGAAGACCGGTGGCGCATATGATTAAAAAACTCGACCAGCAGCGGCATGAACTCAAAGCCCTGCGCTATTTGCTGGAATACCATCCCCACAGCCTCCAGGATCGCGAGGCGCTGCCCAGGCGGGACGATTTTCAGATTGCCGATTGTCGGCAACTCTACGACGCCCTTGTGAGCAGCACGACCCAGGACGAAGCCGCCCAAGCCATTCAAGCCCTGGAGTTGGAAGACACCGAAGTCGAGTCTTTCCTGCGGCTTGGCGGGCAGTTCTACCATGCCTATCCCGACCTGGTAAAAGAGCGTGGCCAGGAGTTCCGGGACGGAACGGTGCGACTGATTAATCCGGCTGAAGACGAGGAGGACTAATGCCCCTGCAGCGCCGGGATATACGATCCCTCGGGGGCCAGGCCGGCGCATTCCTGGGGATGCAGCAGCTCGGCCAGCAACTCAACGCTTTCGACAATGCGCGGGCCGGGCCGGTTGAAATAGGCGCTGCCGTCGGCAATATACACCCGCCCGGCCTGCACCGCCGGTAGTCGCTGCCAGCCGGGATGGGAGATCAGCCCTGGCAGCCCGGCCTGCGACTGGGCAATGGGAAAGCCGCACGGCATGATGACGATCACCTCCGGCTGCCACGCAAGCAGGCTGTCCCAGCTCAGCGTCGGGCTGTGAGCCCCGGCCGCGGCCAAGCGGTATGTCCCGCCGGCAACCTCAATCAACTCAGGCAGCCAGTTGCCGGCGGCCATCAGCGGCTCAAGCCATTCCAGGCAGGCCACCCGTGGGCGTTCGAGATGCCGGGTCTGCTGCTCAACTTTCCAGACCCGCTTCTTGAGGGTGCGGCACAGCTCCGCGGCCCGGTCGTCCTGACCGGTCGCCTGCCCCAAACGCTGCATATCATGCCAGATATCGCCCAGGCGTTGCGGGCTGAGCGACACCACCCTGACAGCCGGGCCGGGAAAAGCCTGGACCGCCCGCTCCACCTCGGCCACCGACACGGCGCACACCGCACACTGGTCTTGGGTGACGATCAGCTCGGGTTTGAGTTCATGCAGGAGTTCGGTTTTCAGGCGATAGACGCTCAGACCGTCCCGGACGAGTTCCCGCACCCGGGCGTCAATAGCGGCGCTTGTCCCGCTCGGGTCAAGTTTCGGCTCGGTCAGCACCGGCAGACCGGCCACCTCGGCCGGGTAATCGCACTCGTGCGACACCCCGACCAAACGCTCACCCAGCCCGAGGGCGCACACCATCTCGGTACTGCTGGGCAGCAGGGAAACAATCCGTTGTGGCTCAGACACGGCCCCTCTCCTCCGGGTCAGCCGCAGGCTAGCATTCCGCCCGCCGGGGAGCAAGACAGTCCTTGCCCTGGCCGTGCAGACTCGCTACAAAAATCCTGATGCACACACGCAAGGTCTATATTGAAACCTATGGCTGCCAGATGAATATCGCCGATAGTGAACTGCTCGTCGGGCTGCTGAAACCCCACGGCTATGAGCCGACCCGACAGGCCGAGCAGGCCGATGTGATTCTGCTCAACACCTGCGCGATTCGGGAACACGCCGAGGAACGTGTGCTCGGACGCCTGGCCGACCTGGCGCGTCACAAAACCCGCCGCCCTGGCGTCCGCCTGGGCCTGACCGGCTGCATGGCCCAGCACCGCCGCCAAGGTCTGCTGGACAAAGCACCCTTTCTTGACCTCGTGCTCGGCCCCGATGCGTATCGGAAGCTGCCCAGCCTGTTGAGCCAGGACGACCCCGACGATCCCCTGCTTGCAGTGCGGCTCGACCGGGATGAGACCTATGCCGATGTAACTCCGGTCCGGGCTGAGGGCGTCCGGGCCTGGGTGACGGTCATGCGCGGCTGTGACAAGTTCTGCACCTTCTGCATAGTGCCCTACGTCAGGGGCCGGGAGCGCAGCGTGCCGGCCAAGGCCCTGCTCAGCCAGGTCCGGGAGTTGGCCGGGCAGGGCTATAGGGAAGTGGTGTACCTCGGCCAGACGGTCAACGCCTATCGCCACGACGGGTGTGACTTTGGAAGCCTGCTGCGCCGGACCGCCGACATTGACGGCATTGAGCGGATTCGTTTTACCTCGCCCCATCCCTCGGACATGGACGATGCGACCATTGAGGCTCTGGCCGACTGCCCCAAAGTCGCCCCCTACCTGCACCTGCCGCTCCAATCGGCCTCCAATCGGGTGCTGGCCCGGATGGAGCGCGGCTATACCATTGAAGTCTATACCGCCCTGGTTGAGCGTTTGCGGGCGGCCATCCCTGACCTGGCCCTGTCAACCGACATCATTGTCGGCTTTCCGGGCGAAGACGAGAACGACTTCCGGGCCACTTGCGCGTTTATGGAGTCCGTCAAGTACGACGCGGCCTTTCTGTTCAAGTACTCGGCCCGCGAGGGGACCAAAGCCTGGAAGTGGGGCGAAACCTTGTCAGAAGCAGAAAAAGGCCGGCGGCTGCAAACCGTCATCGGCCTCCAGGAGCGGATTGCTGCCGGACTGAACCAGCGTCAGCTTGGCCGGACGGTCGAGGTCCTGGTTGAAGGGCCGGCCAAACGCCAGGCTGGCTGGCTGGCCGGCAAGAACCCGCAGTTCAAAACCGTGGTCTTTCCGGCCAACGGTGCCCAGCCGGGCGAACTCGTGCGGATCACAGTCGCCTCAGCCACCGCCCACACCCTGGCGGGGGAGAAATGCGAAAATTGACCAGGATAGCGCCTTCTCAGTCCAGGAGTTCCCTGACCATCTCCCCGGGCCGCGCCAGGACCGCCCGCCTGCCGCGAATGATGATCGGACGTTGCATCAACTCCGGGTGTGCAAGCAAGACCGTGACGACCGCCTCGGGGGTCGTGTAGTCGGCCTCGTTGAGCCCCAGTTCCTTAAAGCGTTTGTCCTTGCGCACCAGATCCGCGGCCGGGTTGGGCAGGAGCCTCAGAAACCGCTCAAAATCGGCCTGACTCAAAGGATTTTTCAGATATTCGGTAACGTCGACCTCGACGCCGCGCTGCTGCAAAATTTCGAGCGCTTTACGGGACTGGCCTCAGCCGGGGTTGTGGTACATCTCAAGTTTTGCCATGCGCGTTTCCTCCCTCCCCGGAATATACCCGGCCCGGGGCCAGTCGCCAAGTACGGCTGGACCGGTGGTCTTTGTGGCGGAATCCGTGTACAATTCTGTACCGTGCCGGCCAAGGACCTGTATCACAACGGGGTCAGAAACGCCCTCATAAAAGACGGCTGGAGAATTACCCATGACCCGCTTCGCCTCTCATGGGGTAAAAAAGATTTGTATGTTGACCTGGGTGCTGAGCGATTGCTTGCAGCAGAAAAAGCGGGGCAGCGTATAGCTGTGGAAGTCAAGAGTTTTGTCGGAGATTCAGAGATTGATGATCTTGAAAAGGCTCTGGGACAATACATACTCTACCGGACCGTCCTGGCCGAGAGAGACCCTGAGCGTATCCTCTATCTTGCCGTGCCTCAGCACGCACTCCGGGATATTTTCGAGGAGCCGCTCGGACATCTCTTGCTCCAGAATCAGCTCACCAGGGTGATCGGTTTTGATCCACAGCAGGAGGTAATTACGCAATGGCTTCCTTAGACGAATATCGTCAGATCGTTGAGACGATCTTCACCGAGTATGCGCGCCTGCCGTATGCGTATGAGGACATTCGGACGGAGGCGGTGTTTGACCGGGGCCATGACCGTTATTTGCTCGTGAATGTTGGCTGGGATAATGGGCGACGGGTGCATGGCGGTCTGGTCCACATCGATATTATTGACGGCAAGCTGTGGATTCAGCGAGATGGAACGGAGCACGGGATTGCGAAAGATCTGGTTCAGGCTGGTGTGCCCAAAGACCATATCGTTTTAGGCTTTCATCCCGCCCATGTCCGACCGCATACGGAGTACGCGGTCGGGTAGGGGGGTGTCCCACAGGGGGAAGGATGCTGTAACCATCTCCCCGGGCCGCGCCAGGACCGCCCGCCTGCCGCGAATGATGATCGGACATTGCATCAGTTCCGGGTGTGCAAGCAAGACCGTGACGACCGCCTCGGGGGTCGTGTAGTCGGCCTCGTTGAGCCCCAGTTCCTTAAAGCGTTTGTCCTTGCGCACCAGATCCGCGGCCGGGTTGGGCAGGAGCCTCAGAAACCGCTCAAAATCGGCCTGACTCAAAGGATTTTTCAGATATTCGGTAACGTCGACCTCGACGCCGCGCTGCTGCAAAATTTCGAGCGCTTTACGGGACTGGCCTCAGCCGGGGTTGTGGTACATCTCAAGTTTTGCCATGCGCGTTTCCTCCCTCCCCGGAATATACCCGGCCCGGGGCCAGTCGCCAAGCCCTCGTACTACCTGATGCCCCAGATGTTGGCTACTGCCTCGTGCGGAGCGGTCGGCGCGTCTTGTGATTTACCCCGAAAAGACCGCTTCCAGGAATGCTTGACTACAGGGAACAGGGATGCCGTCTTGACAGACCCGTATGTCCTTGGGGCGGCACGAACGCTTAAAGAACCTGGCACTCTGATTGTTGGACAGGCCGGAGAGTTGGCGATGACAGGGGTCGCCGGTACTGCTTGCAGTTGCTGCGATCTGCGTGCCAGGCGGTACATCGGCTGGAAGCTGCCAATAGGTGACAGGCTGGCCTATGACGGGGTGGTAATAGTGTTCGAGGTGCCCACAGATGGGCCTGGAGTGTTCTTCAACGCATTCCACATCAACGAGCGATATACCTGTCCCGTTGCTCGAATTCCTGAAGCATGAACTGCGGAAACGTTGAAAAGTTTTGTCGTATTCTCTCGGATGAAGGAGTCGGATAAGTGCCATATGCCCAATCTCTGCGCAAGCTGCATCACTTCTTCTACCGCCTCGGCCATTGAGGCGTCCGGGATGTCCTTGATTTCCTGGAAGTCAGCCCCCTTCCCTTGTTCAACACAGACATCAAGTGTTCCGGTCTGAGACACCTGTATCTCAACACACCGCTCGCCGGCATAAAAAACCAGGCACACCGATCCGTCTGCGCTTGGGAATACGTCAGCCTTGAGCCACAGGAGAGCAAGCCGACGATAGATGGCACGGGCCTTGTCAATCGCTTGTGGCCGGGGTGGAATCCCTTCCCCAAATCGCCATCCGTCCGGCAGGTCGGCTAACTCCTGGAGCTTTGCCAGCAGTCGGTCAGTGGACGGATAAGACACAGAGGAGAAGGGTTGAGAATGTCCCTCCACATACTTCATGGCTTCTCTATACTTCATGGCTTCCCTTTCTTGAGCTGTGCCAGGGTGCTGTTCACATCCTCTATCGTCATCAGAGGGTGCTGCGCAACGGTCTCAAAGTCGGCGATGAGCTGGGAGAGTTTCTGAGCCAGGGATTTTGCCGTTGTGTAGGAGATATTCAGCACGGCAACCGGAGAGCCATTCCGTTCCAGCACCGTACAGATATCGGTATTGCTGATCACGGTCGTAAACCCGTTTACATACAGCTGCGGGATATCCTGAGAAGTGAGAACTGCTTCTAGGTCATTGAGCGTCTCTTGTTCCTGTTGTGCCTCTCCCATATTGCGCTCCTCCCGGTGCGTGCCGCGGTATATGAGAACTGCCGGGGTCTGTCAAGCCGAAGCCGTCCTCACGGTGGCGCTTAGTGCAGGTGTTCTGTGCCGGCCTCAGCGCTCGGTCAGGGCCTCCTGAATCGCTTGCAGTTCGGCGTCGGTGATGCCCCAGATGTTGGCTGCTCCTTGGTCAATCTCCGCCTCCAGTTCTGTCAATTCCTGTTCGGCCTCACGTTGGGCCGCGGTGTGACAGCGCGCCGAGAGTTCGGCCAGCCGGGTGTGAGCGCTGTCGGTGTCTTTGAACTGCGGGACGGCCACATTGCTGAGGACATGCGTTGAGGTCGAGGTTGAAACGACATAGGCGTGAATTGCCAAGAGGCTCGGGCTAGAGTTGAGCATTCCAAGAAGAAAATCCGCTTCATGCCGGCTTTTACAGGCAACCATCATCAGCTTATGGTCGGGCAGCATGACTCGTTGCGCGCTCAACCCAGCCAAGGCCGCTTGGAATATGGAACTCTGTTCTCTCCACACAACTTTCCACTCCGCCATTGTGTACGGCCCGACATTGGTCATGGAATAGAAGGGATCGGAGGGCTTGAAATACCGCCGGTAGCCGGAGCGTCCGCGCAGTGTTCCAGGCTTCGGTTTTTCAGGCTCGCCCTCAAACTGCTTGAGGTAGGCATAGGTTTTGGGCTGGCGGCGTTTCATGTCGGACTCCGGGATGCCTTTGCGGGTTTCCGGGTCCTGAGCCAGAATAGTGTGGGCTGAGGGTTCGGCCTGCCAGCGGCGAACATCTCTCCCACGCAGCAGGGGGTAGACCAAGGCCGGCTCAATGACGGCCTGGACATGCCTGACCTTGAGTTTGCCGACATCGTGCAGGTTCTCGATCAGCAACTCGCCATTGGGTCGCTTGTCCAGCACCCGAATCCAGTACACGCCGTTCAGCCACCCGCAGCAGCCGGCATAGGCCCGGTAGGCGCTCGGCCCGAGCACTTTCTGAATGCCGGAGAGCGCCCGCTGTGGAGCGGTGAGCCACGGGGATGAGTCTTTGGAGGCGACAACCGGCATGGCCTTGATTTTCTTCTGGCGTGTCACAGTGAGGATATCTGGAAGAGCCGCGTCTTGGGCAATGCGCGACGCTCCGGTCCAGATGGTGTATTGCACCGGGTAGTGAAAGGGCTGGCGCGTTTTGTTGCACACAAAGACCGCGGTGCGGTTGGTTGCGCCCTCAAAAACCTGCATGGCGCTCAGGTCGTGGACCATCAAGGGCTTGATGTGCCATTCGGTATCGGCTCGTGTGTAGCAGAGTTGCCTGAAACCGTCGCCGGCCCCCTGAGTCTTGAAGACACTCTGGGTAATGACGAAACCAAGCCGCCCGCCTTCTTTCAGGTAGTTGTCCACCGAGGCATAGGTGAACAGCATGGAGAGGTCCTTTTTGCCGCCGCCCAAGCGAGCTTCGGAACCCGACAGGGTGAACAAGTTGTATGCTGCCCACAGGGGTTTCATGTCGTCGCGGTAGCCTTCGGGCAGATGCTCCCAATTCACCCACGGCGGGTTGCCGGCGATGTAATCCACGCTGCCGATGAAGAGCGGCGCAAAGGCGTTCTTGATGATGCGCGCCCACACGCCGTTTTTGTTGTCGGCGTTGAGCTGCTGGAGATGGCGGTAGAGGTCCTTGTGAAGTGTGATCTGTGTGGCGGGGATGGCTTTGAACTCACACCGTTTGATGAACTCTTCGGGCGAATAGTCGTTTGTGATGCAGAACTCCAGGGTATCGGCGTAGCGGCCGATGTGTTCACGGTTGTCGGTGACTTCGGTGGGGATGTTGAAATCACCGGCGCTGGTCTTGAGTTGCCGCACCTTGCCCAAGCTGCCGGTGGCGAACAACTCGCCGTACTCCGAGGGCGTCATGACGGAGTCGCACAGGTAGACCGGCAGTTCGATGGTGTCGGCGTGGCGCAGCAGTTCGCGGACGGCCAGCAGGTAGTTGGTCCGGGCGGCCATAACGGCCAGCGGGTTCAGGTCAAAGCCGATGATGTTGCGCAGGATGTTGCGCAGGAGTTCTCGTCTTCGCCAAAGCCGCATTCGTGGCGGTGTTCGTCGTACCAGGCTTTGACCCGGTTGAGCGCCATGACCAGGAAGGTGCCCGAGCCACAGGCCGGGTCAAGCAGACGCTTGTCCGGGTTGCCGTCGTAGCCGAGTTCGTCAAGTACGAGTTCGGCCAGCCAGTCAGGCGTGTAGTATTCGCCGAGGTCGTGGCGGACCGACTTGGGGAACAGATGCTGATAGAGCTGCTTGAGCAGGTCGCGGGATTCCGCGGGGTCAACGCTCAGGGTGGTCGGGTCAAACTGGTCAAAGGCCGCGGTCATGGCACGGACAGCGGCGGCGCAGTCCTCATTCCAGGCGTCGAGATACCAGGAGAAGAGATCGCCTTCGAGAAAGTTGCGGATGCCGAGCTGTGACCAGATGCCGCCCTTTTCGAGACGGCGCAACTCCTCCCGGAGTCCAGCCGCGGTTGGCGCGATCACGAGCTTTTTCAGGGGTGAGGTTCCCAGCGGCGAGAAAGAGGCGACGATCTCCGCGGCCAGCATTTTCATGAAGAGGGCGTACCAGGTGTGAACGGCGAACAGGAGTTCTGCCGGGTGCGGGTCGGGGACCTGATAATGGACGGCCAGCATCTCGACCTTGGCGTTTCGTGCGTGAATGTCATAGCCGCATACCTCGCCGAAGAGAATCTGCCACTGGCGGAAGAAGGTCTGGGCCTTGGGGCTGTCGGTCGTGCGAATCAGGCTATGAATGAGCCGGATGCCCTGTTGTGCGCTCTCGGCCCCTGAGCCGAAGTTGGCGGTCAGATTCTCAGGTGTGAACGACAGCCCGCGCGCGCCGAGCGAAACAACGGCCCGCAGCAGCCGCCTGACGCTATGCGGCGTGACCGGCGTCGGGTCTTCGGCGTCAAGCCGGCCCCCGCGCATCCGCACGAACACGAGCGTGTTGCCATCGCAGCCCACGCCGAGAATACGCTCCCGGCCAACGTGTTCTGTGGCTGCAAAGTCCTGAAACCGCCCCTTGAGTTGCCTGATGACAGCCTTGAGGCCCGCGCCGTGCCCGGTGATTGTACCCGCGGCCTTGTATTCGATGACCACGCCGCCATATTTCGAGTCAATCCGCCCGCCGGCCAAGCTGTATTCGTGCCGGCCTCTGACGTTGAGGTCGGCTTTGCGGATGAACTCGTCAATCAGCTTGTTGCAGGCATGACGCACGTCCTCCTCAGAGCCGGCCCAGGCCGCAGCCTTGGGCATCTGATCGGCCATGAGCTCCCCATGCTGTTCGAGCAGGGCTTCGAGTGTGTCGCCGTCACGTCGATCTGAGGACATGTTCACTCCTTTGGCTCAGGAGGCGACCGCAATGAGACTTGAGCGGCTGCCTTTGTGAATCTCAAGCTGCGCCGGCATGGCCGCGGCGACTTCTTCGACATGCGTAATGATGCCGACCATCCGGCCTTCTTCGCCGCGCAGCTCTTGCAGGGTTTCCGTCACCATCTGCACGCCCTCTCGGTCCAGCGTGCCAAACCCCTCATCCAGGATCAGGCATTCGGTTGAGGTTGTTGCGGCGCGCCCAGTCGCAACGGTCCGAAAACCCTGCGAGAGAGCGAGCGCAATGGCGAGCGAAGCCAGGAAGGTTTCTCCGCCTGACAGGGAATGGGCCGGCCGGGCGCGGCGCTGATTTTCGTGGTCAATAATCTGGAGATGAATCGCTTGATTTCGATAAGCAATGTCAAAGGTGTAGCGCCCGTGGGTCAGCCCTTGCAGGTGGACAGAGGCATCGCGCATGAGCGCCTCTATGGCCCCGCGTGAAAGAAAGTTGCTGAAGGCCGAGCCGAGCAGCCCGTGCAGGTCCGAGGCCAGACGCTGCTCGGTTTGGGCGGTGCGCAGTTTTTCTTCTTCCTGTTCTTTCTCCCTCCAGCGGCGTTGGGCCTCAGCCTGTTCGGCCTCCAGGCGCCCGCGGTGTTCCTGAAGCGATATCCTGTGCCCGCGCAGCGTTTCAAGTTGGGGCTTGATATTGGCACCGTCCTCGCCGGCGTCCGGCAGGTGACGCGCCCCGGCCTCGCGGGCAATCGCCGTCCGCAGCGTATCCCGTTCTCTGTCGAGTTGGTTTTGCGCCTGTTGCCGCTTGTGCCGGGCTTCCTCCAACATGCGCGTTCGGGCTCGCTGGTCGGCCTGCAAGGCCGCGGCCTGACGTTCGGCCTGCCCGTGACTGGCCCGCGCCTCGTCTTCGCGTTGCGACAGATCGACGTGCCGGGCCTGCTTGTGTGACAGCCCGGTGAGTTCACCTGCCAGGTCTTCAGCCGGTGGCAACACCGCGTCGTGGGCCAGACCAAGACATTCCCGGACCGCTCGGGCTTCGCGCTCGGCTCCTTGCAAGGCTGCCTGGTGTTCGGAGGCGAGCAGGGTGGCCTCCCCCTCTTTTTGGATGTGCGCGGTGGTGAGCCGGCCCAGGGCTGTTTCGGCCTGACGCCGGGCTTCCTCTGCGGCCTTCATGTGTTGCTCAGCCTGCATCACCCTGGTCCGGCGGTGGGCAACCTGGTGTTCAGGGTCTTCGTTTGGCGCGAGAAACGCGGCAATCTCAACCCTGAGCGCTGCCAACTGAGGTTTCCCGGTGTCCAGCCTGTCGGTTGCCCCGCGCAGCGCTTCGCCCAGCCTCGCCTCTTCTTGTTGGGCGGTTTCACGTTGGTGTGACCGCTGCCTTGTTTCCTGCTCGGCAGATGCCGTCTGGGCCTCAAGGTCTTTGAGCGTTGCGTTCAGCTCTTTGTGTTGGGTCTGCAATGCCTTCAGGGCTTCAGCCGGGGACGCACAGGCGGGGAAACGGGACACAAAGCGGTCCTGGACCTGTTGGTGGACGCGGCCGCGTTCTTTCACCTCCTGCCCGGCGGCCTCACGCCTCGCCTGTTGGGCAGCAACAGCAGCACTGGCTTCTTGCGCTCGTGTCCGTTTCTGCTCGGTGGTCTGTTGGGCTCCTGCCAGGTGTTCCTGAAGTTCCTTGAGGCTGCTCTCAGCGTCTTGAGCGGCGGGAATGTCGCTGACAATTGTCCGACACACCGGACAGGCGTCGCCGATGTGCAGCGTCTCCCGCAGATGGGCGGCTTCGTGCTGGCGTTGGGTGTCTTCAAGGGCGGCGCGGGCGGCCTGCTCCTGCCCCTGGGCTTGGGCGAGATCGCGCCGGATGTGCTGGGCGGTGTGCTCGGCTTTGGCCAGCGCGGCGCGGGCAGCCTCAGCCTCGGCTTGGACGCGCTTTTCCGCCTCAGCCGCCTCGTGCAGTTCCCGGTCCAGGGATTCCGCTTCGGCTATCAGCTGCCGCTTCTGCCGCTCGTCTTCTTTGGCCCGTTCGAGTGTTGCCTGCAACTCCCGGACCGTCTGTTCATGGAGAGTTTCTTGCCGCTTCACGCGCTCCAGGGTGTGGCGGCTTGCCGCGTGTGTGTGACGCAGCGAGGCGAGCTGGGCGACGAGTTCCTGCTGCTGCTGGCACAACTCTTTCCAGCGTTTTGCCGCGCTCAGCTTTTCTGTGAGTGTGGCCACATCGCCGGCTTCGGCGATGTGCCGCTCAAATGTGGCGGTGTGGGTCTGATGCTGAGACCGCGCCTGTTCAAGCTGCCGGACGTGGACTGCGCGCTGCTGCGCCAGCGCCTCAACTTCTTCCTGGACGCGGCTATGCTCGGCGCTTTTCTGCCCGGCTTCCCTGTCAGCGGCCGCCCATTCACCGAGATGGGCAACGGCCTGTTTGACGACCGTGTGCCGCGCCGCATCATAGCCCAGCGCTTCCCGTTCTTGACCGAACCGGGCTAGGGCATGGGTCAACTCAGCAAGCTCGACTGTGATCGCATCGGCCTTTTTTTTCGCCTCCTCTTTCTCTTGAGCGCGGACCTGCAGGTCTGCCTGAAGCTCAGCAAGCCGACTGCGTAGCCCGGCGACCCGATCGACCTGTTGAGCCAGACTGTGCAAGACCTGCTCTTGCTGAGCGAGGTGCTCAATGCGGTGTTCGAGTTCGGCCAGTTCTTCCTGCTGGCGGGTCAGGCGCTCCGGGCTCAAGTCGGCGTATTGGGCCAGGGTTTCCCGCAGCGTGTCGGCCCGGGTTTCGGCCTGTTTTGCAACGTCTCTGGCCTGGGTGCGCACACGCGTGTACACGCCGAGTTCAAGTATTTTTTCCAGCAACTCGCGCCGCTTTTTCGGCTCGCTGGTCAGAAACTCGCCGTAGCGTCCCTGGGGCAGAATGACCGTTTTGGTGAAGCTGTCAAAGTCAAGGCCCAACAGGTCTTCAATGCGTTTGGTGAGGAGGGCAGAGCCGGAGCGGTCCTGTATCCACTCGTCTCCCTCACGTTCGCTTAAGCCGGAGTCTGTCACTCTGCCGGTGCGGCGCACGGCTCGAAACCACCGCTCGCCAACAGTGAAATCAAGGGCGACCTCACAGGTCTGCTCCCCCGCGGCAATGACGCCTTTTGAATCCACGCCGTAGCGGGCCGTCCGACCGTACAGACACCACACAATGGCGTCGATCAGCGCCGACTTGCCGCTGGCCATCGGGCCGGTAATGGCGAACAGCTCGAGCGGCGAAAAGTCCACCTCGTGGGCCTGACCGCCCGTCGCCCGAAAGGGCATGAAATTTTTGAGGCTGAGTTTTTGGGGGCGCATGGATTACGGCTCGTCGCTGGCGGTGCTGGCCTCCCGATACAGGCGTTCAAACAGGGCTACGAGCTGCGGCTCGGGGGCGGCCTTGCGTCTGGCTTGGTAATAGTCGGTGAACAGTTCTGCCGGCGGTCGCTGGCTGCGGAGCGCTTCGCTGCCGGTGTCTTTTGATGACGTGTCTTCAAACCGGAGCGACACCACGCCGGGCAGTTCCCGGAGGCGTTCAATCCGCTCGGATGTCTGACCTTCCGGCTTCAGGACGATCTCAACCCAGGCGCTGGTGAAGTCTTCGGCCTGCGACAGGATGGCTTCGGCTGTTCCCGTCCGGCGCAGCAGCGCCTTGCCCTGTGTCAGCGCAATCGGCTTGACTTCGGCGGGTTTGCCCGGATGCGCCTCAATCAGATACACACTTTTTTGTTGGCCGCGCTCGCCAAAGTCCATTTGCAGGACAGAGCCGGCATAGCGCGTCTGCGCAGCCGTCCCCGCCACGTTTTGCGGCTGGTGCATGTGGCCGAGGGCCACATAATGGACCCCGCCGGGTAAAATCCCGGGATCAATGGGGAAGACGCTCGAGCGCCATTCCCCGCCGCCAAACTCGGCACCTGAGATATGCGCATGGGCCAGCACGAGAGACACCGCGGCGCGGTCTATCCGCAGCATCTCTTCTTTCACGGCGCGCAGATAGTCCTGGACCTTGCTCTGATAGGCGCTCAGGCGCTCGCTCTCACTTTTGGCGGTTCCTTCCGCGCTGGTGAGAACGTGGTGTGGATGCAGGTAGGGCAAACACCCGACCAGCGCCTTCTCCCCGCCGGTTCGCTGGGCGATGGGCACAATGAGAGCCGACGGCTCCTCGCTCAGGTCTGTCATCATATGCACCTGGAGCAACTCGCCCAGAGGTTTCAGGGTGCGCAGGCGGGCGGCATCGTCGTGATTGCCGGGAATGACGACCGAGACGATATTGGCGCGGGCGAGTTGGGCCAGGGTGTGGGCCACCAGTTCCTCGGCGGCCAGCGGCGGGCGCCGTTCGTGGAAGATGTCGCCGGTGACCAGAACGGCATCAACCTGTTCACGCCTGGCAATATCGAGCAGTTCGGCAAACACCGCCCGGTGTTCATCCATCCGGGAGCGGTTACGGATGGTCCGGCCAACATGCCAGTCTGAGGTATGGAGGAATCTCATCAATACTCGCTTTCCCGGACCCGGGCCAGTTTCAGGTTCGGCTTGGGCAGCTTCTGTTCCTCGGTGCGGGTTGCCCAGGCCGGCCGGGGAAAGCGGACCGGGACAGGCGTTGGAATATCCGGCTGCGAGACGATCATCCGGCCTGAGGTCAGAATTGCCGCCCGCTGGCGGAGCGTGGGGGGCAGAAAGCCGTACTCGGCGCGTTCGGCCTCGGCTGCGTCCAGGCGCCCGACAATCCGAAAGGCCGGGTTGGCCACAATCCGGCGCTCCACCTCAGACGCGGTTTGCTGCGCGCCAATCAGGATCGTGCCGCTCGAGCGGCCTCGCTCGGCAATTTCCAGCAGACGATCGCGGATCGGCGACCAGCCGTCGCGCGGGGCATAGCGGTTGAGCTCATCAACCACGATGAAACACAGCGGCTCGGCTGAGGCGGTGGCTTCTTTTTCGTGTTGAATCTGTTGCAGGACCGAGCCGACCACAAAGCTCTTGCCAATTTCATACAGCCCGGTCAGGCTGACAACCGTCACCTGCCTCTTGCGCCAGTCAATGGTGTGGCTGTTTGGATCGCTGTCAACCGGATCACGAATAATACAGGCCACCTTGTCCTCGGCACCGTACAGCCGGCGCATGAAAGCCCCGATCGTGCCCTGCGAGTGGGTGGTGGTGGCGGCGATGGCTTCCATAGCGCGCAGCAGGGTCGGAAAGTCCCGGATCTCGTGCTCCTCTGCGGCCGCTCCGGCGTCTTCTTCGCCGTCCTGCCGGCTGCCTTTTTTTTCGGCCTTGCTGATCGGCAGAACAACACCTGACCCCGGCGCGTGCTTGTCGGCTTCCTCGGCCGCCTCACTCAGGCGGCGTTCAACCTGATAGATCAGGGTGGATAGCAGCGAGGCTTCGTCTCCGCTGTCGGTAAACAGATAGCGCAGCAAACGCTCACGACAGAAGCTGCGCACAGTCCAGAAGTAGGGCGTGACCTCATCGGCCCGCCGTGAGCCGACCCGGGGCCTGATCGGGCCACGCGCCTGCTCTGTCGGCGGCACATAGAACTGGACCGAATCAAACGGCTCGGCCGGCAGGCCCATCCGCTTGTACTCGGCTTCGTCTTCAACACCGATGGCGTTGCTGGGTTTATCGAGGAAGAGCAAGTCCTCGCCCTTGACGTTGAAGATAATCGCGTGGGTGTTGTTGAGCGCTGCGTCGTCTTGTCCTGCCGGTCCACCGTCAGCACGATCCAGCGCTGCGTCGCTCACCTGCCCGCAGTGCAACAAACTGTGGAGCAGAAACGTCGCATAGGTTGTTTTGGTCGCAATGCCCGACACGCCGCTGATATTCATGTGGGCACCCTTGCGCCCGTTCAGAAAGTCCAGATTGCCGTACACCACCTCGTGCCCGGAGAGAGACAGCCCGATGGGAAACCGGCGCTCCATCTTGTCCATGAACAGCGCCTTGGCGTACTCTTCGCCACTGACCACCCGGACCGTATTGCCCGGCAGCGGCGGGTAGTAATACTCGGGGTCCAGGCGGGTGACTTTGACATGGGCGGCAACCGACAGCTCGACCGGAAGGCCCTGCTCGGCCTCAATCACGTCCGAGTCAAACGTCGAGCCCTGATGCCGGGAGCGGATCATATCAACCATGCCGAACAGCTTGAGCGGCCCCTGTGGCGAGTCGGTTTCGACCACCACCGCCTCGTCAACCTGAACGGCCTCCTTCTCGTTGAGCAACACCCAGAACTCCAGCGGGGTGGCGTCCTGGGTCCCGATCACCCTGCCCATGTCTTCTCCTTCCCCACTACAGGCCGCGCAGCAGGGCTTTTTCAATCCCCCGGCGGACGAGCTGCGGGTCGCCGAGCCGGCGGCGCAACTGTCGCTCTAAGCCGCCGACCGGCAGCAGGTTTTGCGGCGCGCGGGGGTCTTTGGGCGCGCGCGAAGCCAGGCTGAAGACTGTGAGGCTGGCCTGATTGAGCAACTCGACCGCCTTGTGCGGGCCGAGCGAGGCCTTGACTTCGAGCCGCACGAGGCCGGCAAAGGCATGCTCAATCCGCCGCGGCCGGGTCAGGCGCAGATAGCACGAGAACACGTCATAGCTCTCCCGTCTTGCGCCGCCCTGAATGCGGAACAGGGGCGTGCGCTCGCCCGGCTGGAGTCGCTCCAGGACCCCGAGGCGCTGGCCCGACAGATACATGCGGTGGATCGTCTTGATGACCCCGACGACCGATGAGCTGCCACCGATATAGGTCAGATTGCCGTCGGCCAGGATCAGGCTGTCCGGGCCGGACAGCCGCTCGGCAATGGCCGATTCGGTCTGGCGCATTTCGGTCATCAGTGCCTCGCTGAGCTTGTCCGGGGCGGTGGCCGGCGAGCTGAGGTTGGCGTAGCGGAGGGCCGGGCCGCTGCCGGCCGGGACGGGAAAGGGGTCCGGCCCGGACTGGCCGCTGCCGGTAATGAACAGGCGTTTGACCACCAGATCGGCAAGAGTGACATGGCGGTCCACCACCACCGCCCCACCGGCCAGCGAACAGAACAGGCCCGGAAACTGGCGCTCGCCCTGGCTGACCACAGACCGGGCGTCGGTTCGCATGACCCCGTCCACCACCGCGGTCATGGCCGGCCGGCCGGCCGGCTGGGGCCGCTGGGCTTCCCAGCGGCCGGCTTCGACCGGCTCCTCCAGGGCCTGGACGGTGGTTTCTGCCCCGTCGGCCTCGTGCGGAACCGAAACCTGGCTCGCATAATCGCTGCCCCACGGGTCTAAGGCAATACGCATCCCTTTTTCTCCGCTCGCCCGGACGCACTCGGGCGGGGCAGGATTAGGTCTGGACCTGGCAGCGCAGCACAGCCGTGCCAACGATCACCCGGTCGCCGTTCTGGTTTTCCATCACCACGTCACAGTCAACGCAGCCAACGCCGTTCTCCAGTTTTTTCTCCGTCACCATGCCCCAGCAGTTCAGCCGGTCGCCGTGTGCGACCGGCGTCCGAAAGCTGGTGTTCAGCATGGTGAGACGCCAGCCAACAAAATGATTTTTCAGGACTTTGGCCAAAAAGGAGGCGCTCAGCGGACCCGGCACGATCGGCCTGGCAAAGCCGACCTGGCGCGCCCGTTCGGGGTCAATGAAACGCCGGTCTGTCACCCCCGCCGCGGCCGCGTAGCGGCGGACAATATCGCGTGTCGGAACCCAGCTGACGGGGCCGATCTCATCGCCAAATTCAACCGCATCAAAGGGCAGGGGGGTGTTCATATCTTCTTGTGCGGCGAGCGGACCATCTGGCGTTCGCGCAGGAGCATCACTGTGCCGCCAGCCTCATCTTTGACCAGCATTTCGCGGACAATGACGCCGAGCCGGCCGCTGCGGCCGGTCTTCTCGTACACATCGGCCAGCCGGGCCGTGAGCGTATACGTCCGGCCGGCATGGATTTCGTCGTGAAACTCGAACTCCTGGCCGGCGTACAGGCTGGCCAGGCCAGGGGCGAGCGGAATGTCCGGGACAATTCTGCTCGCCCGCAGATGCATACAGTAGGTCGGAGGAGCGATGACGTTCGGGTAGCCGGCCTGGCGGGCGGCCTGGGGGTCAAGATAGAGCGGGTTGAGATCGTCCACGGCCTCGGCAAAGCCCCGGATGTCGTCTGCCGTCACCGCAAAGGTGCCGAGCGTAATCTCTTTGTGCATGAGGTCTTCAGGGACCTGGATCATGGTCATGGCGTACACCCGCTCAGACGCCCCGGCGGGGCGTCTGTGGCTTGACCAGCCGCCCGTTCTATTCGGCGATTTTTTCGTAGAACTCCAGCTCTGGCGCGCCGTCAAGCAGGGCAGCCAGATTCACCCCCAGTTCGCCCAGATGTTTGCGGTGGGCCTCAAAGGCGGCGTCATCCGTGTACTCTTCGTAGAACAGAAAGACCCGCGGATCTTTCCTGGATTTGCAGAATGTATAGGCGTGGTTGCCGGGTTCTTTGCGTACCTCGGCAACCACCTTGTCCCGCATCGTGGCCTCAAACTCTCCCTCTTTCCCCTCTTTGATCTTCAGTTTGGCGGTCAGGGTGACCATAGCCTTCCTCCTTGTGTCAGACGAGATAGGCTCCTTTTTGCCTGACGGGGAGAGCTTTGGCAACTCCCGCACCCAAGCCCACGGCTGGCCGGAGCCGCTCAATTGGCGTACTATTGCGAGTGCGAAAGGAGGGCACAGACTATGAAAGCTGCCGTTTTGTACGAGCCTGGCAGGCCCCTGGTTGTTGAAGATGTCCAGCTCGATCGGCCACAGGCCGGAGAGGTCAAGGTCCGCGTGGCCGCCAATGGAGCCTGCCACAGTGACCTGCATGTAATGACTGGCGATATGCGCCAACCCCTGCCGATGGTCCTCGGCCATGAGGGGGCCGGGGTGGTTGAAGAAGTCGGGGCCGGGGTGACATCGGTCAAAGAGGGCGACCATGTGGTGCTGTCGTTCAACCCGGTGTGCGGCACCTGCCTGTACTGTACCGAGGGCAGCCCGCACCTGTGCGAAACTCGCCCCACGACCGCCGGTGTGCTGCTTGACGGCACGACCCGCTTACATAAAAACGGGGCGGCTATTCATCATTTTGCCTTTACCGCGTCGTTTGCCGAAGAGACGGTCGTGCATGAGAGTTGCGCGATTAAAATCCGCGACGATGCGCCCCTGGACCGGGCCTGTTTTGTTGGCTGCGGCACCATGACCGGGGTCGGGGCGGCGATTAATACCGCCGGGGTGCAGCCGGGCAGCACAGTCGCCGTTATTGGCTGTGGCGGGGTTGGCCTGAATGTGATCCAGGGTGCGGCCATTGCCGGGGCACGCCAGATCATCGCGCTTGACCTGCTTGACAACAAGCTCGAATTTGCCCGGACCTTTGGCGCAAGCCACTGCGTGAACCCGTCTCAGGACGACGCCTTAGCGGCCGTGCTGGAGCTGACCGGGGGACGTGGGGTTGATTACGGCTTTGAGGTCATCAGTACGCCCAAGACGATTGAGCTGGCCTTCAAGATGACCGCCCGGGGCGGCTGCTGCACAATTGTCGGCGTCTCGCCAGACGGCTCCCGTCTTTCGCTGAACCCCAACGTGTTTATGATGATGGAGAAGAAACTCCAGGGCTCGTACTATGGCTCGACCCGACCACGCGTTGACATGCCCCGCCTGATCGACATGTACATGGACGGCCGGCTCAAAATTGACGAGCTGGTCTCCAAAACGCTGCCGCTCGAACAGGTCAATCACGCCTACGATCTGCTCAAGCAGGGCACGGTGGCACGCAGCGTCATTACCTTCTCCTGAGAAGCCCTGTCTGCCATCGGCGACCGGCAGCCGTTCAGCCGTCCTCAAGCTGATAGGCCGCATGTTGCCGCCGGCGGCGACTGATGCCCTCTTCGACCGTGTCGGCGGTAATCACCTCGTACAGCACCGCCTGCTTGCCCTCCCGTTTGCGCAAGATCCGGCCCAGCCGTTGGACATGCTCCCGGGTTGAGCCGGACCCGGACAGAATCACCGCCACACTCGCTTCCGGGATGTTCACGCCCTCGTTGAGGACTTTTGAGGTAGCCAGGGCCAGATACTCGCCCCGGTTGAAGCCCTCCAGAATGGCTTTGCGTTCTTTGGTCGGGGTCTGGTGGGTAATGGCCGGAATCAGAAACGCGGCCGAGATGGCGTACACCGTGTCATTATCGCTGGTGAAAATGAGCGTCCGTTCCTGGTCGTGCTTTTTGAGCAAAAAGTCCAGGGTGCGGAGCTTGGCCGATGTGCCGAGAGCCAGTTTTTTTGAGCGTTGATGGGCCAGCAGTGCCTGGCGGCCCTGGCGGCTGCGGGCGCTCTCGCGGATGAACCGGTGCCAGCCGGCCAGCCCGTCCAGGACAATGCCGTGGTCAACAATGAAATTGTAGAACCTGCCCCTGGCCTGACGGTACTCGGCTTCTTCTTCGGGCGTGAGGTGCACCGTGACCCGCTCGGTTACATAGTCGGCCAGATACTCCCCGGACAGCTCTGTGATGCTCTTGGCGTAGACCTGGGGACCGATGAGATCGTCGAGCAGGACGTGGCGGCCGTCGGTCCGCTCTGGGGTGGCGGTCAGCCCCAGCCGATACGGGGCCAGACACATCTGGGCGGCATGGCTGTACATCTCGCCCGGCAGGTGGTGGCATTCGTCAAAAATTACCAGCCCCCAGCGGTTGCCGAGCCGGTCCATATGGCTGTAGGCACTGTCATAGGTGGTGACGGTCAGGGACTGGAGTTCGTAGTAGCCGCCGCCGAGTATCCCGACCGGCTCGCCAAACGCCGCGCACAGCAGCTCATACCACTGGTTCATGAGGTCGATCGTGGGGGCAACTACCAGGGTCCCGCGCTGCACGCTGGCAATGGCCATCTGACCGACATAGCTCTTGCCGGCACCGGTCGGCAGGACAATCACCCCCCGCCGGCCGACCTGCTGCCAGGCGGCCAGGGCTTCGGTCTGAAACGGGTGGGGGCGGTGTTCAAGGCGGCTGACCAGCTTGAGGGTTGGATAGGCCGGGGCCGTGTCCCGACAGGCAAGACCGGCCTGTGTGAAGTGGGCGAGCAACCGGCGGTAGTGATGCGCCTGCGCCCGCCAGCGATCGACCCGGCCGTCCCAGCGCAAGCAGGCCGGGGCGTGGAAGTCCGGGGGCGGCTTGTCCACCACGACAGTGCCAAGGTCGAAGCGGAGACGCATCCCTCTGTGTCCCGCTTACACCACTCGTTTGTCGCGCAGTTCGGCGATTTGAGCCGCGCTGTAGCCGAGGCTGCCCAGGACCTCTTGGGTGTGCTGGCCGATTGACGGGGCAAAGGAGTGGATAGCGCCCGGGGTATCGGACAGTTTGACCGCTACCCCGGCCTGGACGACCTTGCCGGCCTGGGGATGGTCGAGCTCGACCGCCATCTGCCGGTGGCGGACCTGGGGGTCGTCAAAGACCTCGGGCACATCGTAGACCTTGCCGACACACACATCGGCCCTGGTCAGGAGTTCATACCACTCGTCGCGGGTTTTGGTCATCAGCACGGCCTGGAGTTCCCGGCGCACCTGCTGGTGGCGGTCGGTCGTGGTCTGCGAGAAGTCGCCGGCCTGCATGCCGCAGTCTTTCCAGTCCGGGCGGCCGAGCGCATCACACAGATTATGCCACAGCCACGGCTCGGTACAGCCGATGCTCAACTGCTTGTTATCCCTGGTGTTGTACACACTGTAATAGGCAAAGCCGCCGCCAAACACGCCCTTGCCCCGGCCGGGCAGGGTCCCCTCGGCAAAATAGTCACGGACATTGGGCGTGGCCGCCAGCAGGGAGATAGTGGTGTCGAGATAGGACACATCAACGAGCTGGCCCTTGCCGGTCCGCTCACGCGCAAACAGGGCAAACATGATGCCTGTCACGCCGTGCATGGAGGCACCGGCGTAGTCGGCGATGATGTTGAGCGGAATGGCCGGCGGTCCTTCGGGCTGACCGATCAGGCCCAGCACACCGGCGAGGGCGAGATAGTTCAGGTCGTGGGCCGGATAGTCCCGATAGGGGCCGTCCTGGCCAAAGCCACTGAGCGAGCAGTACACGAGGCGCGGGTTGAGTTCGCTCAGGGTGGCATAATCGCCGCCCAGGCGTTGCATGACCCCCGGCCGGAAGCCCTCGACGAGCACGTCATAGTCTGTGGCCAGATTGTGCAGGATGGCCTGCCCCGCCGCTTCTTTCAGGTTGAGGGTGACGCTCTTCTTGTTCCGGTTGGTGAAATTGGTGGCCAGTTTCCTGGCCTGGTCAGGCGTGGGCGAAGCGCCCGAGCCGGCCAGTTTGCCCGACGGCGGGGCCTCAACTTTGAGCACCTGAGCGCCCATGTCGGCCAGCATCATGGTGCAGAATGCTCCCGGCCCCACCCGGGTCAGTTCCAGGACTTTGATTCCGTCTAATGCTCCCGCCATGCGGTCCTCCTTGTGGCAGTGATTCCGGGCCCTTATAGCGCAGGGCCGCCAAAGAGGGCTAGTAGGGCAGGCTGCGCTGCCTAGTAGGGCCAGTCCGCGTGAGCGAGCGGGGCACGGTTGAGGGTGTCCCGGCATGAGCGCCAGTGCGGCATGAGGCTGTCCATCAGGTCGTGAAAGCGAGCGGTGTGGCCGGGCTCGAGCAGGTGGATAAGCTCATGCACCAGGATGTATTCCAGGCAGGCCTGCGGTTTTTTTGCCAGCTCCAGGTTCAGCCAGATACGCCGAGCCGTGACGTTGCAGGAGCCCCAGCGGGTCTTCATCTTTTTGATCCTCATGTCATGAACGCTCACGCCGGCCTTGTGTTGCCATGTGGCCAGGAGCGCCGGCAGCCGGTTGCCAAGCTGAATGTTGCGGTTGTCGGGCCGGTCGCGCCAGTTGCCAGGATAGGCGTAGCCGAGCGCCTCTTGGAAGAACGCAATCACGCGCCGCCGGGTGTGGATCTCCGGCTGGCCGACTGCGCTCATAGCATCTCCTCCAGGCTCAGGTTTGGGTGAGGGCAGGTGTGTCCCCCCTGCTTTGCACCGCTTTCATCCCGCAATGCTCTCGCTCAGGAAGCGGGCGATCCTTTCGCGGTTCGCGGTGAGGCTGGAGAACTGCTTCTCACAAACATCGCTGAAACGGGCCAGCACTTTTCTATTGATGCACTCCTGATCCTCAAAGATAGCCAGGGAATGGAACGGAATCTCCCATTTCTCGAACTGGAGCAGCGCTATCGTGGCATCGCGGGTCCTGTCGTCATTGGCAAGGGCATGAACGAAAAGCGGGCGGGGCATCCCATTGATCCGACAGTCCACGGCGTACTTTCCCCGGGGGTCATGTTGAGGATCGCTCCAGTCGAAGTCTCGGCGTTCTTCCGGGGCGGCCTCACTCAACAATGTCCGAAAGTCCTCCATGAATGTGGACCGCGTCCGTTCCCGCGACAGGTATGACACGTCAGCAATTTTGAGCAGGGCTTGGACAAAGGAGTACAGCGCGTCACCGTACCGCGCATCTGGTACGGCGAGCGTCAACTCTCCCTCCCGATCCTCGACCCGGAATGTGGACAGCGCGTTGGAGATGATCTTCTGGCGTGTGCCGCTGTGGAGGTCTTTCTCCTCAATGTCGTAGGTGAGGTGCATGTATGTGTGCGCTTCATCGGAGAGCACCCACCGCGCCCCTTCCTTTTTCAGGACGATAGACAGGTGGTCGCCATCCTCGAACAGGAAGGGGGTGAAGACGCGGAAGCGGTCCACGCCTTCGGCTACCAGACCTACCTTTGCGGAAACTTTTTGGCGAAAGTCCTGCTCTATGGTCTCTAGGGCCACTGCTCACCCCTCCTCAAAGAGGTTCCCCTGTGGATCGGACGGGGCCTCAAGATTGGCGTCGGCAATCAGGCAACGAAGGGCGCTGGAAAAGTCATCGTAACGGTTGGTTGGCTTGGCGTAGGCGTCCTCCCGCGTTCCACGCTGTTGGTAGCGTTCCGTTGCGAGGTGTATGTGAAAATCATAGAATGTCTCGTCTTCGATATGGTTGGTATGCTCGTGGCTCTTGCCGTTGTAGCGACTGTTTTTGTCACGCCCGGTGTAGGGCCGGCATTGTCAAGCCGGCGACATCTGGAGCTCCGCAGGTGCCACATCGTCTCGATGTGGCGTTGCTCCGGTTTTATGGCGACAATTGTACGACTAAAAAACGGTCGGAAAAAGACCGCGAGGCGCTACTCGGTGCGCCATTGCAGGAGGGCGTTTTCCAGCCCTTCCACCAGGGGCTGGATGTCGCTGTCTTGTCGGTCCGCCTCCAGCCGGGCAAGGACCCGGCAGAGGTCCGGTGTGTCCCGGCCGAGGGGTTCGGCCAGACCGCGCAGCTTGGCCTTGGCTATTGCTGCCGGCGGGTCGGAAGCCGTGTCATAGACGGCGTCCAGCCGGGTCATGCGTTCGGACAGTTCGGCGGGATCGAGGTGCAATTCCCCGGCTGCGGCCGGGTTGTGCCGCAGGCGGTCCCATACCCAGACTTCCGGGCCGTCGGAGCCGGGAAGATAGAGGATCGAGATATCCTGTTTGGCTTGCGCGTGTATCTTGCCGGCAATGTCGCTGTTGCGCTTGTCGCCGTCAAGCACAAAGACGAAGTTGCCGATCTGGCCGAATTTTCGGAAGGCGGTGGCGTGCATGGGAAACTCGCCGGCCCCGGTGTCTCGCCCGATGCGGACCGACTCCCGCCGGATGCGTTGGCGGCGGAGCAAGACATCAAAAACGCCTTGCAGCAGCCCTTCGGCCGCGGCGTCCTCGCAGAGCAGGTTGAGGGCGTCGCCCGAGCGGCCGTACAGGGCATCTTGGACAATATCGCGGTAGGCCGGGCGGACGCTTACCCGGCCCTGCTCGTCGCGCTCCAGGAAGATGCGCCCGTTGGCCGGCACCGAGTCAAGCACGACCGGGCTGTGGGAAGTCACGATGATCTGGAGGTCGTTCCGCAGGGCAAGCTGCTGCAACTGCAACATGAGGAGCTGCTGGACCCAGGGGTGCAGCCCGGCTTCCACCTCGTCAATCAGCACCAGCGCACCCCGGAGCTGGGCGATTTCCCGTGCCAGCCGCAGGAGGGTGCGCTCGCCAGAGGCCATGTGCAACTCGGAGTAGGCCGCGCCGCTTTGCTGGGCGGCAAACAGCAGGTTTTTCGTGCCGCTCGACAGATTGACGACCTCGGCATAGCTGAAGGGCAGCATCTGCTGGGCGAACTCAATTTGTGAGGCCGTCAGGGGAGCCTCTTGCGGCAGTGCAGTCAGGCGCGACATGCTGAGCACGCCGCGCACCTCGGACGGGTTGCTGAGATTGCTGAGCGTCCTGAGATAGAGCGGCCGCTCCGGCTGGCTGGCGTTCTTGCGGCCCAGAAAGCTGCGATTCCAGCCTTTGGACCGCCGCCAGCGCATGGCCTGGCGGCCCTCGGGCGTGTCATAGCCAAACGCAATGACAATCTCGCCTGTGTGGTCTTGGCGTTGCCCCGCTCTGGGGCGATAGTCGGGAAACAGGGTGGACGGCACAAAGTCTTTGACGCCGGCTCCCGGAACCTTGTAAGCGCAGGCCGCGGCGAACAGCACGGTGGACTTGCCGCTGGCATTGCCGCCGGCGATGACGCTGACCGGGTAATCAAACAGCACCCGCAGGTCGTCAATGCCGCGAATGCCTTTGAGGGAGATTTCCGCCAGAAAGTGCGGCATATGCAGTTTTTTGCCCTGCAACTGCTCCCAGAGCTTCTTGAAACGCCGCTCAAGCATCAGTGCCTCTGTAGCGCGTCAGTTCTGCACCTTCTCCACCGGCTCGCCCAGCCGCACCCGCCCGGTCGGGAGCTGCGGCATCATGCCCTGCTTGACGCAGCGGGTCTTGTCCCGTCGTCGTTCGAGGGCGGCAATCCCGGCGTCCATGTCGGACAGCATCATGGTGCAGAATGCCCCCGGCCCCACCCGGGTCAGTTCCAGGATTTTGATTCCGTCTAATGCTCCCGCCATGCGGCAGGGCTCAGACTACACGCACAACAAAAAACCGACCCGAATCAGGTCGGCCTTCGCCCGGGTATGCCGGGGATGGTCCGTTGCCGCGGCGCTGGACCGATCATCTCTCGGGAGAACCCTTATCGGGTTGACTCTCCGCCGTTTCCAAGTCGTCTTGACCACTTAACAGGAATACCGGGGCAATGTCAACAGGCTGCTTCCAGGGCTGGGGCTCAGTCGCTATAGTAGACCCGCTCGCAGGATATGGAGAACAGGATATGGAGGATATGAAGCCATTTGCCCGCATAGATCGTCGGTCCGAAGATTATGAGGACGCGGCGTTTCAAGAGGAAGTAGACACCGCGGCCGGTCCGCGGCGGCGTTCAACGAGAAAAGCCAATCTCGGAACGTTTACCGGCTACCGCATTGGCTTTGACATCGGCAACGGCAATATCGGCTGGTGCATCCTTTTCGAGGATGGCAAGCGCCTGCATTTTCTGACCGCGGAGGATATTGCCGACCATAACCGCACGTTGCCGAAGTCGGCCACCCGCACACAGCTTCCCGACCTCCCCGGCTTTGTGCCGCTGGGTACGCACAAGTTCGACGCCCGAGAACGACATGAGAAGGCGGACAAGTCGCTCTCGAAAATTCGCGCGGAGGCCAGGGCAGCGCGCCGCACGTTAGACGCCCGTCAACGGCGACGCCTGTACGTCAAGAAGGCCCTGCAAAATGCCGGGCTGCTGCCCAAAGAGGGCGAATATCCCAAGGGACAAGTCAATATCAAGGCGGACGTGCTTCGGGCCAAGCTGCTTGACCCCTCGTTCTCCGTCCATCCCCACGACCTAGGGCGGGCTTTATACAATACCTTGAAACGTCGCGGCTACTTGAAACCCATTGGCCGCGCCGGACCGGACGAAGGATCAGGCTTCGCTACGCGGACCGAGGACGACTACTGCCAAGCGATCAAGCAGTATGACTGTCGAACAATCGGCGAGTTTCTGGAGCGTTGCGCTAGCGATGCCAGACGGGACAAGGTTCCGTTTCGCAAGCGTCACTGCTCTCTCGCGTGGCAGAAGGAGAACAGGAAGAAGAAGCCGAAGGACGGCGGCAACGCGCCGAGCTATGAAGCGTTCAAGTTCCTGACCCCGACCTTCTCCCTGATCCATGAGGAGTGCGAGATGCTGAGGAAGGCATCGGGAATCGAGATTGATGACGATGCCTGGGCGCGTATTGAAGAGGCCGCGGAGTTCAGGCGACCGCTCCAGACCAAAACGCCGGGCCGATGCCGCTATTTCCCCCACGAGTACCGTTGTGTTGCCGCCCTGCCGAGCTTCCAGTGGTTCCGCAGCCTGGAGCAGGCGGACACCCTGCGCGACCAGGGTGGAAAGCCCCTTGATAGGGCGAGATTCAACAGGGTGATCGATATTCTCTCGGCAAGTGAGGCGGTCAGCCTCAACGAACTTTCCAGGGAGCTTGAGATTGAATTGAAACTCGACCGGGGCGACCGCTCTGGGACGCGGCGACTGGTAGGAGCCAAAACCGATGCCGCGCTTGGTGGAGCCTTGGGAGAGGCGTGGAGCAGTCTGCCCATTGAGCAACGCGATGACTGGACAATGCGGTTCCTGCGCCGACACTGGCCTTCGGCCAGCGACGGGAAGTTGCCGCCCTGGAAAAAGTCCGACACCGAAGCCCTGGAGCGCAAGGCCGCGGCAGAGTTCGGCCCCGACGCGCTGGAAAAGGTGGACCGGGCAAAGGTCGCAAAGAAACTTGAAGACAGGTTTTCATCAATATCTGTCAAAGCTGCCCGTCTGCTCGGCGACTGCTACGCGCAAGGGCTGGACCACGATGAACATCTCCGCAAACTCCGGGAACGGGGAGCGCGGAAACCAGTACTCGAGATCTATGAGCG
Organism: uncultured Binatia bacterium (SeqCode); assembly: GCA_965200965.1. GTDB lineage: Bacteria > Desulfobacterota > Binatia > Bin18 > Bin18 > JAAXHF01. The sequence continues at coordinate 2,220,020 of OZ241744.1, read as the reverse complement.
GCTTCCCTATTACGGCCAAGTCATGCCGGACGAGATTGTCCCGGCGACGGGGTTCGCGCCCGAGGAGCGAACGGTGGCAGAGGAACAGCAGTATGGGCGGGCGGCCAACCCTGATGTGCATGTGGTTATGAACCGACTGCGGGCCGTGGTGAACGCCATTATCGAGATGATGGGCGGTATTCTGCCGACGCGGTGCGCTATCGAGATGGCCCGCTCAACCTTCTCAGAGGCGCAAGCTGCGGACTATAATAAGACGAACCGTGCCCGCGAGAAGTTGCGCAAGGACATTAAAGCTGGGATCGAGAAGGTTCTCGGTGAAAAGATGCCGGCCGGTCCTACGCTTGACCGCTTGGTAGACTGCTGGAAAGCCGCGGTCCGTCAAGGCTGGCGGGACTACGACGGGAGCGATATCCAGCCAAGCGCGCTGGTGGATGGCAGCGAATACCAGCTTGACCATGTTGAGCCGGCCGCGTTTGGCGACTTCCGCGAAAATAACATTTTCGTGTCGCGGTTCAATCAACAGAAAGGCCGGTGCCTACCGTGGGAAGCCTTCAGCCACGACCCCGGCTTCCAGCCCGCTCTCGTAGCGTTTGCAACCTTTGGTCTGTGCAGTCAGATTAAAGGGATCGAAAAAGTGCTTGGCGGACTGACGAGGAATTCCCCAAGGCGGGGACGCCTTGAAGAGAGACGGACTCAGGCGCGTCAGAACCTTGAGCGGCTCGCTGAGTTTGGTGAACCGCGCCCCGATGTGCTCAAGGCTCTGGAAAGGCCGCCGGTCATTCCGGGTACAGACGCAGAGGAGGGAGGCGGAGCGAGCCGCAAGGGAGCGCAGCCATTCCGGCCCCAAGACCAAGCCGCCCTGTTCCGTCGTTGTCGTCCCGGCTACACGCCGCGCAAGGGCGGCCCAGCAGCGCGCGATATCGCCAATATCGGCTGGTCCACCAAGCTCGCCCGGCGTTATCTGCGCCACCTTGGGGCAGAAACCGAGCCGATCAAGGCGTGGGCGGTCTATGCGCTACGCTGCATGTTCGGCATCAATAAAGACCGCTCCGATCTCCGCAACCACGCGGTTGATGCGTTTCTGGTGGCCCATTTCGACAGCCATGTTCTCAAGGCTGCCTTCGACCGGCTGGGCCATGCACACGCCTATGAGGAACTGTACCAGCCCCGCGCTTTGCAGGCGGCTTTGGATCAGATCAACGGCGGTAAGGGGTTGTTCAGGGACTTTCAGGACAACCTCGTCCGGCTTGAACAGACGCTGCCGACTATCCACACAGCCCATCGTGCGGACAACCGCTGGAACCCTGGCGACAAGATGGGCAGCGGACTCGGGGCGTTTGGAGGAGGGAATATCTACTCGCTGACATGGGAAACGAGAAAGGAGTTGACGAAACTTCTCCGCAAGGAAAGATTGGCCCCGGACGGCGAGAACATTCCAGGAGGGAGAGAGATTCTGACCCGATACGAGGAGATTCCAACTGACACGCTGCAAAGGAAGCGCCTCAAAGAGCAGCAAGACAAGAAAATCAAGGTCGGGTATCGCGGCCTGAAAAGGCCGTTGGGATTCCAAACAGTTCTCTCCCTGTCCGGTCAAAAGGGCGCTTTCATCAACGCTGAAGGCAAGTTCGCCGTGGTTGGCGCGCCAAACGCCAAAGACCGGCGGGTCATTTCGGTCGCCGAGTTCGCCCGGATGAATGCCGAGAAACGCGCCGACATTTTCCCGAAAGAGCGTCCGGTGTACCGGTCCGGTGATATAGTCATCAATAACAAAGAAAGGAAGGCTTTTGTCGTAACCGGTCTGCGAGCGGACAAGCGGTTGATCGCCTACCCAGTGAACGAAGCCGCCCGTGAAAAGAAACAGAAACAGCAGATTACACCTGACAACAATATAGTCAAGTTTCGCAGCGATGTCCTTGGCAGACGACTTCACAGGCGCGGAAAGGCTCCTGGAGGTATCCAGCCGGTGCCATATCCGCTTCGAGGCAAATAGCTTCGTCGTTGAAAGACGCGACAAGGCTGGCCGGGTAACGCTCCCGTCCGGCGATGTGCTGGCGGTTGTGCTGGAAACCGAGCGGGCGACGGTGACATCCGCGGTGCTTGCGGCCTGCGGTGAGCGCGGTATCCCAGTCATTTTTTGCCGGCAGCATCTTCCGGTCTCGCTGTCTCTGCCGGTTAGTGCGGGATGGAACGCCGGACAAGTCCATCGCATCCAAGTCCGCGCTTTGCGGGGTCAGGCCGCTGCCCGTCGGCTGTGGCGGCGCACCGTGCAGGCGAAAATTATGGCACAGGCGGCGCTCCTGGCACAGGTCGGTGCGCGGGGTGCTCAGCGGGTCCGACGCTTGGCCGACGAGGTGGGGCTGGATGGACAGGAGACAGTTGAGGCTCAGGCGGCTGCGATCTATTGGCGTGGTCTGTTCAGTGATTTCAAGCGTTCGGACCAGGATGACCCGCGTAATGGCCTGCTGAACTGGGGGTATGCCGTTCTGCTGGCAACTGTGGGGCGCGGCCTTGTGGCGCTTGGCTGTGACCCGTCGCTGGGATTTGGTCATGCCTCTCGCACCAACGCCTGGGCGCTCGCTTCCGACCTGATGGAGCCTTTCCGCCCGACCGTGGATGCGGCGGTGACACTCGGAGTAGGCGACACGGACGGCATTGACCAGAAAGCGGTGAAGTCAGCGATATTAGAGCCATTTGCGAATGACGGGCCGGTAAAGCGGGCAGTGCTGGAAGTGGTGCGTGGATATCGAGAGTTTCTTGAAGACGGCCGCGAGACACGGGTCCGCTATCCAGATTGCCCGTTCCTCTCCTGAAGTTTCGGGAAGGCCGCGTTACATGTGGCTGCTCGTCTTCTACGACCTTCCTGTAGCCAACCCAGAGGGCCGCAAGGCATACACACGTTTTCACAATGACATCCGCAAACGCGGCTATGAGATGATGCAGTTCTCGGTGTACCGCAAGTTCGTGGGTACGCCAGACCGGAGCGAGCGGGAGCTTACCAAGCTCGTCGCTCTGTGCCCAGAGAAGGGCCATGTGTCGGTTTTGCAAATTACCGAGAAGCAGATGGGGCGGATGATGACCATCTGGAATGGGGGTAAGCATAGGGAGAGCCCACGCCCTGTTCAACTGGTTCTTCTCTAGGAAAACATTGTGCCAACGCCTTCCAGATCAGAAAAGTTCAAGCCGCACGGGGGTTTCCGTGTGGCTTGAATATAACGACTTGGAGACGGCGGGGTCAACCAGACATCCATGTACTCGCCAAGCCCCCGACGATCGAATATAACGACTTGGAGACGGCGGGGTCAACCAGACAGGAAGTCCGACGGAGACTATGCCAAAATGAGAATATAACGACTTGGAGACGGCGGGGTCAACCAGACTTCGGCTCCTGCCTCCACACGCATCTTGGTGAATATAACGACTTGGAGACGGCGGGGTCAACCAGACAGAACATCGTGAACGACGCAGACTACTACGGAATATAACGACTTGGAGACGGCGGGGTCAACCAGACAGAACATCGTGAACGACGCAGACTACTACGGAATATAACGACTTGGAGACGGCGGGGTCAACCAGACAGAACATCGTGAACGACGCAGACTACTACGGAATATAACGACTTGGAGACGGCGGGGTCAACCAGACAGAACATCGTGAACGACGCAGACTACTACGGAATATAACGACTTGGAGACGGCGGGGTCAACCAGACGGGCCACACTCCGCATCAGCGCCGATTGCAGAATATAACGACTTGGAGACGGCGGGGTCAACCAGACGGGCCACACTCCGCATCAGCGCCGATTGCAGAATATAACGACTTGGAGACGGCGGGGTCAACCAGACAATTAGTTGATGGTCCACGGAACGCCGCTGGAATATAACGACTTGGAGACGGCGGGGTCAACCAGACATTTTGGGTGGGGGGGCGTCCCCCCCCGGTGAATATAACGACTTGGAGACGGCGGGGTCAACCAGACCGTATGATCTCCGGTGACACTTTCGCTGACGAATATAACGACTTGGAGACGGCGGGGTCAACCAGACCACGGCCGCGGCACGGAGCTCGAGGGCCAGGAATATAACGACTTGGAGACGGCGGGGTCAACCAGACCGTTCGGCCGTTGGCCCAGCGCTCAATGGCGAATATAACGACTTGGAGACGGCGGGGTCAACCAGACGGACATTGCCGCTGGACGCGGGCTGGCCGGGAATATAACGACTTGGAGACGGCGGGGTCAACCAGACCGCATGGGCGGTGGCGTAGTCGTAGGCCGGTGAATATAACGACTTGGAGACGGCGGGGTCAACCAGACGGGGCTTGGGTCGTACTCCCCCGCCGCCGGGAATATAACGACTTGGAGACGGCGGGGTCAACCAGACAGCGACCCTCGCGGTTGGGGCTTTGCAGAGGAATATAACGACTTGGAGACGGCGGGGTCAACCAGACGCCATCCGCAGCCCCCGCCCACGGTCGCCAGAATATAACGACTTGGAGACGGCGGGGTCAACCAGACCCAACTACCGCTGTCAGCGATGCGGTCGCAGAATATAACGACTTGGAGACGGCGGGGTCAACCAGACCGCAAAGCGGAAGGTTTGGCACGGGCGGGGAAGGCTGGCTCCTCGGGTAGGATTCGAACCTACAACCCATCGGTTAACAGCCGATTGCTCTGCCGGTTGAGCTACCGAGGATCACCGCGTTGGAACGAAGTTCTGTAGCAAAGGCCGGGGCGGGTGTAAAGACGGGCGGCTACATCTCCCGCCGGCCTTCAAGGGCGCGGCCCAGGGTCACGACATCGGTGTATTCCACATCGCCGCCCATCGGGATGCCGCGGGCGATGCGGCTGACCCGCGGCCCGAGCGGTTTGATCACGTTTGCCAGGTACAGGGCGGTGGCTTCGCCCGCGGTGGTCGGATTGGTGGCGATGATGACTTCCCGGGTTGAGACGCGGTGCAGCCGTTCGAGCAGGGGAGCGATCTTGAGTTCGTCGGGACCGACGCCGTCGAGGGGCGACAGGACGCCGTGCAGAACATGGTAGCGGCCCCGGTACTCGTGGACTTTTTCCAGCGCTATGAGGTCGGCCGGCTCCTCAACGACACACAGCGCGTCGTCGTCGCGTTTGGGGTCAAGACAGATGGCGCAGCGCTCGCCTTCGGCTAGGCCGAAGCACTCCCGGCACAGGGTCGTTTCGGTCTTGACCGCCCAGACCGCTTCGGCCAGCGCTTCGGCATAGTCACGGTCGGCGCTCAGAATGAACATGGCCAGGCGGGTGGCAGTTTTTTCGCCAATGCCCGGCAGCCGGCCGAGTTGTTCCACCAGGCGGGCCAGAGACGGGGTGAGGTTCATGGGGTCAGACCGGGAATTTTAAGTCCGCCGGTCAGCTTGCCGACCTCATCGGCCATCATCTTTTTGGCCCGGCTGATGCCCTGATTGACCGCGGCAATAACAAGGTCTTGAATCATCTCCGCGTCTACCCTGTCGCCGTCAAGCAGGGCCGGGTCAATGGTCAGCGATACCAACTCCAGCCCGCCGTTGACCTCGGCGCTGACCATGCTGCCGCCGGCGGTGGCGCTGACGGTCTTTTTGGTGGCCTGTTCCTGGACTTGGCTGAGCTGGCTCTGCAACTGCTGGGCGTGTTTCATAATGTCGCCGATGTTGAAATCTGCCATACCGACTCCTGTCAGATGATCTCTTCTGGCCTCTCAATCTGATGACACGTTGCGTCCTTCACGGATGCGGCTGCTCTGGACCTCGCCGCCCAGTACTTCGAGAACGGTTGGGACCAGGGGGTCTTTGTTCTTGTCGGTCAGGCTGGACTTTTCCGATCCCCCGGGGAGAGGATCAGGGGGAGGGGGTGCTTCGTCCGAGTTGCCGGCGGTGGCGTTTGCCGGTGCCGGGCCGGCCGCGTCGCTGTGGGGGGCCGCCGGCCGCGGCCGGCTCTCTTTGCTCACCTCGACCCGCAGGGGCCGGCCAAATACCCGGCCGGCGGCTTCTTCTACAATTGTGTGGTTTTCTTTGCGGGTCAGTTCCTTGAAATACGGCTCTTTGTTCACCCGGATGGTCAGCACGGTCTGGCTGAGGTCGTGCAGCTGGCCCGCCTTGAGGGCAAAAAACAGTGACAGCTTATCCTTTTGGACTGCGGCTAACAGGCGCTCCCAGTCGTCCCGTCCGGTGTCGCTCGGCGCGGGGTCTGGAACCGGCTGGAGATAGGGACGGAATGTGTCACCGGATTGAGAGGAAGGCGACACATTCCGTCCTCGGGGAGTAGCCGGGTCGGGCGGCGGCAGATTGTCAGGGGCGGGTGTTGACGCCCGCGCTGTGGGCCGCGGCCGGCGGCCTGGCTCGGAGGCCGGGGGTTGGGGCGGAGCTTGGGCCTGGCCGGGGCCAGGCGCGCCGAGCTGCTGGCGCAAGGTCTGGAGTTGGGCCAGGGCCTCGTCAATTGGTACGACCGGCGGCTGGCTGGCCAGCTTGACCAGGCTCATTTCAACCGCCAACTGGGTATAGGCGGTCCGGTTGATGTCTTCTTCGGCCTGGAGCAGCAGGTTGAAAGACCGCTGGAGGTCTTCGGGCGATCGTTTGGCGGCCTGGTCCTGGACCGTTTTAATCTCATGGTCGGGCAAATCGGCCAGCACAGCCGGGTCGTTGCACACCTTGGCAATGACCAGATGATGAAAGTGCTCAAGCAGATCACGGCACAGCCGACGCGGATCATAGCCGTACTCGTACAGATCCCCGGCAACGCGCAGTGCCTGGGCCGGATCATGGGCCAGGATTGCGCCGACGAGCTCAAACAGCATCTGACGGTCGGCTACCCCGAGCGCCTGGCGGATGGTCTGGGTGTTGACCTGACCGTCCCCCCAGGTCACGACCTGTTCAAGCAGGGACTCGGCGTCGCGCAGGCTGCCGTCGGCCTCCCGCGCGATGAGAGACAAGCCGACCTCATCGCACACGAACTGTTCGTGCTCGGCCAGGGCGGTCAACTGCTTGATGAGATCACGCAGCGGAATCCGCTTGAAATCGTAGCGCTGACAGCGCGATACGATCGTGGCCAGAATTTTCTGGACCTCGGTGGTGGCAAAGATGAACTTGACATGGGCCGGCGGCTCTTCCAGGGTTTTGAGCAGCGCGTTAAAGGCCGCATTTGACAGCATGTGGACTTCGTCGATAATGACGACCCGAAAACGGCTCTTGGCCGGTCGGTATTGCACGCCCTCGGTAATGTCGCGGGCGTGATCAACCCCGGTATGCGACGCCCCGTCAATCTCCAGCACGTCGATCGAGCTGCCGGCGGTAATCTCGGCGCAGTTGCTGCACCTGTTGCACGGCTGGGGCGTCGGTCCGCCCTCACAGTTCAGCGCCTTGGCCAGCAGCCGGGCGATGGTGGTCTTGCCGACCCCGCGCGGACCGGTGAACAAGAACGCGTGGGCGATGCGGCCGCTCTGGATCGCGTTCTGGAGGGTCCGGGTCACATGCTCCTGGCCGACCACCTGGTCGAAGGTCTGGGGCCGCCACTTGCGGGCGAGGACGAGATAACTCATGGCTGGAAACGCTATGGAGAGCTGCCCCTCTGCCGTCAGGGGTGATAGCTAGGCTACCCTGCGGCACAGGGGTGCAATCGGTACCGCTGCTTCCTTCCGGACCTGACGGGGTTCCCGACCTCCCTTGCGCAGGACCTAGCTATCACCTCTGGCGGAGAGGGAGGGATTCGAACCCTCGGTACCGGTAAAGGCACACACGATTTCCAGTCGTGCCCAATCGACCACTCTGGCACCTCTCCTGCGGTGTATGGGGGTTGTACCACCTCCGGGTCGGGATCGCAAGAAACAGACGGCTGAGGGCGGCATGTTGCGTATGTCCTGGCTTGACAACCCCCGGCGTCCTCTGTTTTTATGCCTCGGACATGGACTGAGGGGAATATGGAGCAGTATGTTCCGGTCCTGATAGCGTTGATCCTGGCGGGGATGATCGCCGGGGCGATGGTCTTTGCCAGCACCCTGTTTGGCCCTGAGCGGCATTCCGCGGTCAAAGACGAGCCGTTTGAGTGCGGCAATCCGCCAAGCGGCTCGGCCTGGGGGAGATTCCCGGTCAAGTTTTATCTGGTCGCCATTCTTTTCATTGTGTTTGACGTTGAGGTGGTGTTTCTCTACCCGTGGGCGGTGGTGTTTCGGCGGCTGGGGCTGTTCGGCTTTGTCGAGATGCTGGTTTTTGTCCTGATTCTGGCCCTTGGGCTGGTGTATGCAATCAAGAAGGGGGCGCTTGAATCGGCCTAGGGAAAGGACGGGCGAGCCTGTCATGGAGTTGCTGAGCAAAGCCGAGAGCGCCTTTTCGGGCAAAATTGTCGAGAGCCATACCCGGCACGGCAACGCCACGATTGTGCTTGAACGGACTGCCCTGCTTGCGGTCCTCACCAGCCTCAGAGACGCCCCCGAGTTTGCCTTCACTATGCTGGTTGATCTGAGCGCGGTTGACTTTTTTGGTCAGGAGCCGCGCTTTGAGGTGGTCTACCATCTGTACTCGCTGCGGCTCAACCACCGCCTGCGGGTCAAGGTCCGGGTAGCCGAGGACGAGGCTTGGCTGCCGTCGGTGACAGGGCTGTGGAAGGCCGCCAACTGGCTGGAGCGTGAGGTGTGGGACATGTTCGGGGTGTCTTTTCGGGACCATCCCAAGCTGACCCGTCTTTTGATGTACGAGGAGTTTCAGGGCCACCCGCTGCGCAAAGATTACCCGGTCAATAAGCGTCAGCCCCTGGTTGAAGAGCGCGATCCAATCGCCAACCCGTGGGATACAAAATAATATGGCACAAGAGCCACTCCCGGCCGCGGACACGCAGGAGCCCGGTCATGACCGAGCTCCGCAGAAGATATCACCGGTATCTCTTCCCGACAGCCTTGATCCGACCTCGGAGGTGATGTCGCTCCAGATGGGACCGTCCCATCCAGCTACCCACGGTACGATCAAGTTCAACCTGACCCTCGACGGCGAAAAAATCCTCAACCTGGATACCGAAATCGGCTATCTGCACCGGGGGTTTGAGAAGATGTGCGAGCAGCGCACCTGGAACCATGTCGTGCCGTATACCGATCGGCTGAACTACGCCTCGCCGCTGATCAATAATGTGGCGTTTGCCCTGGCGGCCGAAAAGCTGCTGGAAATCGAGGTGCCGGAACGCTGTCAGTACATTCGGACCATTATGAGCGAAATCTCGCGTATCACCGACCACATGACGTGTCTGGGCATGGCGGCGGCCGAGGCTGGTGCCATCTCGGTCGGTTTCTACATGATGGAGACGCGCGAGATACTCTACGACCTGGTCTCGGCCGTGACCGGAGCGCGGCTGACCGTCAGCTATGCCCGGGTCGGTGGGGTGACCCAGGATGTTCCCCACGGATTTGCCGAGCGGGTGCGGGGTGCGTTTGCTGACATAGACAAAATCCTGTCCGACTGCGATCACCTGCTGTCAAAGAACCGGATTTTTATTGATCGCATGTCGGGGGTCGGCGCTATCTCTCAACAGGACGCGGTGTCCTACAGCCTGACCGGCCCGCTGTTGCGGGCGACCGGCATTCCGCACGATATTCGCCGCTCCCAGCCGTATCTGGTCTACGACCAGCTCGACTTTGATATTCCGACCGGTACCCAGGGCGACAATTACGACCGCTTTGCGGTGCGCTTTGAAGAACTCAGGCAGAGCAGGCGCATCATTGAGCAAGCCCTTGAGCTGTTGCCCGAAGGCCCGGTCCGGGTTGACGATCCGCGTATCAGCCTGCCCGACAAAAGAGAGGTCTACGGCAATATTGAGGGGTTGATGAACCACTTCAAGCTGGTCATTGAGGGGGTGAAATTCCACCCGGTGAGGTCTATATCCCGGTTGAAGGGGCCAACGGCGAACTCGGTTTCTATCTGGTCAGCGACGGCAGTGGCCGGCCCTACCGCGTCCGGGTCCGCCCGCCGTGCTTCTTTGGCATGGCCGCGCTGGGCACGATGCTCAAAGGCCACCTGGTGTCCGATATCATCACTACCTTCGGGATGGTCAACATGATTGGTGGAGAGTGCGATAGATAAGTGCGCACACAACCCGGCATGTCCGTACAATTCTCAGACGAGACGTATCAACGCTTTGAAGAGGTCCTGAGCCACTACCCGACCAAACAGGCGGCCCTCCTGCCGACGTTCTGGTTGGCCCAGGAGGAGTTTGGCTATCTGAGTCCGGAGGTCATGGAGTACATCGCCCGGCTCCTCGATCTGTCGCCGGCCTCTGTGGCTTCGGTCGCCTCATTTTATACGATGCTGTACAAGAAGCCGATGGGCCGGTTTCACCTCCAGGTGTGTACGAATCTGTCGTGTCGCCTGCGGGGCGCAGACCGGATTGTGGACTGTGTACGCGACAAGCTCGGCATCGGGCTGGGCCAGACCACGGCCGACCGGGTCTTTTCGCTGAGTGAGGTCGAGTGCCTGGGCTCGTGTGGCACAGCCCCGGTTGTCCAGGTCAACGACGACTACCACGAACACCAGACCCCAGACCGGGTCAAGCGCCTGATCGACGGTCTGGCAGAGAAAATGGAGACACAACAGATACCCTCTTCCTGAGGGAGAACCCATGCTGGATTTTATCGTCTCGTTTACGCTCACCCTGCTGGTCCTGCTCATGGTCATCAACCTTGGCGGGCTGCTGCTGTGGGTTGAGCGCAAGGGCAGCGCGGTGCTGCAAGACCGGATAGGTGCCAATCGGGCTGCCATTTTTGGCAAGCTGCCGTTTAACCTGGGCTTCATCAACACCCTGGTTGCCGATCCCATCAAACTGATTACCAAAGAGGACTTTATCCCGCCGGGGGCCGATCGCCTGTTGCATACCCTGGCCCCGATTCTTGCCCTGCTGCCGATTCTGATCACGTTTCTGGTCATTCCGTTCGGGGATGTGCTGATTATCGGCGGGCGGACGATTCCCCTCCAGGCGGCCTCGCTCAATGTCGGCCTGCTGTACATCCTGGCCATGGTGTCGCTGGGGGTGTACGGGGTGGTGCTGGGCGGCTGGGCGTCCAATAACCGCTGGGCCTTGCTGGGCGGCATTCGCGGCTCAGCCCAGATGATTTCGTATGAAATCGCTATGGGCCTGTCGCTGATCGGGGTGGTGCTGAGCTTTGGCACGCTTGACTTGCAGGACATTGCGCGCGCTCAGGGCGAGCTGTGGGGCGGGATCATCCCGGCCTGGGGCATTTTTTTACAGCCGGTCGCCTTTTTCATCTTTCTGACGGCCGGGATTGCCGAGAGCAAACGCAATCCGTTTGATCTGCCGGAGGCCGAGTCGGAGCTGATCTCGGGCTATTTCACCGAGTACTCGGGCATGAAGCAGGCAACCTTCATGCTGGTTGATTTTGTTGAGGTGGTGGTGGTTGCCGCGCTGGTGAGCACGCTGTTTTTTGGCGGCTGGCAGGTCCCTTTTCTGGGCCGCGAGGGATTTCAGTTCCCGGGCGGTGTGAGTCTTGGCCTGCCGTCGTTGCTGGTCAGCCTGCTCCAGGTCGGCGCGTTTACCCTGAAAGTGGTGTTCTTCTGCTGGTTGCAGATCATGATTCGCTGGACCCTGCCCCGCTTTCGCTATGATCAGTTGATACACCTGGGCTGGAAAATTCTGTTGCCGGTCGCTTTGGTCAATGTGATGGCCACCGCGCTGGTCATTCTGCTGGTGCAATAGCGTATGGACCCGATCACGTTTTTTGCTCTGGCTGTTCCCCTGATCCTCGTCGCCGGTCTGGTCGTGTTGCACCCCAACCCGGTCTACAGCGCGCTGTTTCTGGTCCTGACGCTGTTTCTGCTGGCGGTGTACTATCTGTTTCTGGAGGCCCATATGGTGGCCGTGTTGCAGATCATCGTCTACGCCGGGGCGGTGATGGTCCTGTTTTTGTTTGTGATCATGTTGCTCAACCTCCAGACCGACCCCCAGCCCCCGCTGCGCCGGGGGCTGAGCCGGGTCGCCCTGGGCGGCGGCGCGGTCTTGATCATCGAGCTGTGTGTGCTGCTCGGCCGGGTGCCGTCTGAGGCCACGGCCGAGTTGCCGGAGGGGTTTGGGACGGTCGCCGCCCTGAGCGAGCGACTGTTTACCGATTTTCTGATTCCGTTTGAAGTGACCTCGGTGTTGCTCCTGGTGGCCGTTGTCGGTGCGGTGGTTTTAGCCCAGCGCCAGGCTTGAAGACGCGCCGTGTTGACGGCTGAAAGCGAAACACATGGTTCCCATCGGTTATCACCTCGTCCTCAGTGCAGTCCTGTTCACCATTGGGGTGATGGGTGTCCTGGTGCGCCGCAACGCGATCATTATTTTCATGTCAATTGAACTGATGCTCAACGCGGTGAATCTGTCCTTTGTCGCCTTTGCCCGCCACCTCGGCTCTATGGACGGGCAGCTGAGCGTCTTTTTTGTGATGGCCGTGGCCGCGGCCGAGGCCGCGGTCGGGCTGGCGATTGTGCTGCTCGTGTTTCGCGGCAAAGAGACGGTCAATGCGGATGAATTGACCCTGCTGCGGTGGTAAACCATGCACGAGGCTCTTCCGCTTCCCTCCCTGCGTTTTATTGTCCTGTTGCCCCTGCTGGGGGTGGTGTTTCATGTGTTCTGTGGTGCGCGGCTGGGCCGCGGGGCGGTCAACGCCATTGGTCCGGGCGTGGTCCTGGCCGCGTTTCTGCTGGCCGTGTCGGCCTTTTTTCAGTTGCCCGAGGGCGGGGTGCTGGTTGATCGCATTTTTCCGTGGATTACGGCCGGGGAGTTGCACGTTGACATTGCCCTGCGGGTCGATGCCCTGTCCGCAGTGATGATCCTGGTCATCACCGGGGTCGGTTTTCTGATCCATGTCTATTCGGTCGGGTATATGGCCGAGGATGCGGACGTAGCGCGCTATTTCGCCTATCTCAACCTGTTCACCGCGGCCATGCTGGTACTGGTCATGGCCGAGAACCTGCTGCTGCTGTTTGTCGGCTGGGAAGGCGTGGGTCTGTGTTCCTACCTGTTGATCGGCTTCTGGTACACCGACGACGAGAAAGCCAGCGCCGGCAAAAAGGCGTTTATTGTCAATCGGATCGGAGACGCGGGCTTTCTGCTGGGCCTGTTTGTGCTGTTCTGGAGCCTGGCTGAGCACGGCGTATGGACCCTGTCGTTCACCGACATTGAGGCCAATGCCTCAGCACTGTCGGTCGGCACGCTGACTGCGGTGTGCGTGTTGTTGTTTATCGGCGCGACCGGAAAATCGGCCCAGATTCCGCTGTATGTGTGGCTGCCGGACGCTATGGCCGGCCCGACGCCGGTCAGCGCCCTGATCCACGCCGCGACTATGGTCACAGCCGGGATTTACCTGATCGCCCGCCTGCACTTCCTGTACGCACTGTCACCCGCCGCGCTGTCGCTGGTGGCCTGCGTTGGGGCCGGCACGGCCCTGCTTGCGGCCACCATCGCCCTGGTCCAGACCGATATCAAAAAGGTCCTGGCCTACTCGACCGTCAGCCAGCTCGGCTATATGTTCCTGGGTCTGGGGGTTGGGGCGTATGGGGCGGCGGTCTTTCACCTGATGACCCACGCCTTTTTTAAGGCCCTGCTGTTTCTGGGTGCCGGCAGTGTCATCCACGGCATGAGCGACGAGCAGGATATCGGCAAGATGGGCGGCCTGCGCACTACCATGCCGACCACATACTGGACGTTTGCAGTTGGCTGTCTGGCTATTGCCGGCCTGCCTCTGCTGTCCGGCTTCTTCAGCAAAGACCTGATCCTGGAGGAAGCCTACGCCGCCCCGCACGGCTCGGCGATACTATGGCTGCTGGGCACGCTGGGGGCCGGCCTGACCGCGCTCTACATGTTCCGGCTCCTGTTTGTCACCTTCTGGGGTAAGACCCGGGCCGACCGCGAGGTGGCCGCCCATATCCATGAATCGCCCTCGGTGATGACTGCCCCGCTGATTGCGCTGGCCGTGTTGTCGGTCATTGGTGGCTACTTCCCGGTTCCCCATTTTCTGCAAGCGGTGTTTGACCAGCACCACGCCGCGCATGTGTCGTTTGTGGTTCGCTATACGCCAACGCTGGTCGGCCTGGCCGGCCTCTGGCTGGCGTATGTCTTGTATGTGCGCGAGCCGGGCCGGGTTGAGCGGCTGAGCCAACAGTTCGCCGGCCTGCACACGCTGCTGCTGAACAGATATTATATTGACGAAATCTACCAGGCCGTCTTTGTCCGCCCGACGCTCGTCGCCTCGCAGTGGTTGTGGCAGGTGTGGGACACACGGGTCATTGACCGGGCGGTGAACGGCACAGCCCGGACAGCCGCCGCCAGCGGTTCGGCGCTGCGCCTGTGGCAGACCGGCAATGTCCAGAACTATGTCCTCTCGTTTCTGGCCGGGGCCATGCTCATTCTGGGATATTACCTATGGTAAGCGTGCTCGTCTTTCTGCCCCTGCTGGGCGCTGTGTCCATCCTCTTTGTGCCCAAGGAGCAGGAGGCCAGGATTCGCTACGCGGCCCTGGCCACCGCGCTGCTGACCTTTGTCGTGTCGCTGGGCGTACTGGCCGGTTTTGACAGCCGGACAGCCGACTTCCAGTTTGTCGAGCGCTACGCCTGGATTGCCGATTTTGGCATCCAGTACTATGTCGGCGTAGACGGCATCAGCCTGTTTCTGGTGTTGCTGACCAGCTTTCTGACGCCGCTGGTGCTGCTGGCCAGTTGGGCCGAGGTGCAGAGCCGGGTCAAGGAGTACCAGTTCTTCTTTCTCGTCTTAGAGACCGGCATATTGGGTGCCTTTGTGGCCATTGACCTGTTCCTGTTCTATGTGTTCTGGGAGTTGATGCTGATCCCGATGTATTTCCTGATCGGTATCTGGGGCGGGCCCCGCCGGATTTACGCCGCCCTCAAATTCCTGCTGTACACCATGCTCGGCAGCCTGCTGATGCTGGTGGCGATCCTGTATCTGGCCCACCTGCATCATAGCCAGCAGCAGGTCGTGACCTTTGACCTGCTGCGCCTCTACCAGTTGGTGATTCCCCTCGACACCCAGCGCTGGCTGTTTGCGGCCTTTGCCCTGTCGTTTGCGATCAAGGTGCCGCTGTTTCCGTTTCATACCTGGCTGCCCGACGCTCACGTTGAGGCACCGACCGGCGGCTCGGTCATCCTGGCCGGGGTGTTGCTCAAGATGGGCACCTACGGGTTTGTGCGCTTTGCCCTGCCGCTCTTCCCCGCGGCCGCCGGAGAGGCCGCACCGCTGATCATGGCCCTGGCGGCGGTCGGTATCATCTACGGCGCTCTGGTGGCTATGGTCCAGCCCGACCTGAAGAAGCTGGTGGCCTATTCTTCGGTCAGCCACCTCGGCTTTGTCATCCTGGGTCTGTTTGCCTTCAATGTGCAGGGCACCGAGGGTGCCATCTATCAGATGCTGGGCCACGGCCTGTCTACCGGCGCACTGTTTTTGCTGGTCGGTGTGATCTATGAGCAGCGTCACACGCGGCTCATCAGCGAGTATGGTGGCCTGTGGCAGCAGATGCCGGTCTACGCCTCGGTCTTTCTGTTTGTGATGCTGGCGTCCATTGGCCTGCCCGGCCTCAGCGGCTTTGTGGGCGAGTTTCTTATTCTGCTCGGCACCTTTGAGGCCAGCCCCGTAGTCGGCGTGATTGCCGTTTCCGGCGTGGTGCTGGGGGCGGTGTATATGCTGTGGATGTTTCAGCGGGTGATGTTTGGGCCGCTCACCAATACGGCCAACACCGGCCTCAGAGACCTTGACCGCCGGCAAGTGCTGATCTTTGCGCCCCTGCTGGTCCTGATGCTCTTCATGGGGCTGTATCCGCGGCCCTTCCTGACCCGCATGGAAAAATCGGTTGAGGCGACCCTGGCCCGGCTGGACCGGGCCTCAGCCCAGACCGTGGCCGCGGACAAGAGGCAGCCGGAAGTGGGAGGTGCGCAATGGAGATGATTGCCCTGCCACACATCAACTGGCTGGCCGTCCTGCCCTCCGGGCTGCTGGTCCTGACCGGGCTGCTGGTCCTGTTCTGGGACCTCTGGATTCAGGAAGCAGACCGCCCCCACTTGGCCTGGCTGACCGTCAGCGGCTTTGTGGCAAGCGGTGCGGTGTCTCTTGCCCTGTGGGGACGCGCCGACGCATCCGGGCCTTTGGCCCTGGATTCCTACGCCCTGTTTTTTAACAGCCTCTTTTGTCTGGCCGGGGCGCTGACCGTGCTGATGTCGGGCAGCTATCTGGACATGACCAGAATCCGCCAGGGCGAATACTACGCCCTGCTGCTGTTTGCCGCGGTCGGCATGGTCCTGATGGCCGCGGCGACCGACCTGATTACGATTTTTCTGGGCCTCGAAACCATGTCCATCGCCGTCTATGTGCTGGCCGGCATCTGGCACCAGCGCCTGAGCGCACATGAAGCCGCGCTGAAATACTTCCTGCTCGGTGCGTTTGCCAGCGGTTTTCTGCTGTACGGCATGGCCTTGATGTACGGGGCAACGGGCAGCCTGCAATTGGCCGTGATTGCCGAGCAGGTCGCAGCCGAGGGGTCCTCAAGCCTGCTGCTCATTGGCATGGGGCTGTTGCTGGTCGGCTTTGGCTTCAAGGTGGCCGCCGCCCCCTTCCATGTCTGGACGCCCGATGTATACGAGGGCGCACCAACCACGATTACCGCGTTCATGGCGGTCGGCGTGAAGGCCGCGGCCTTTGCCGCCTTTGCCCGGGTCTTTCTGCATACGCTCGGCGCGGTTCATGCCGAGTGGCAGGGCGTGGTGTGGGCGGCTGCCGCGCTGACAATGACAGTCGGCAATCTGACAGCCCTGGTTCAGACCAATATCAAGCGTATGCTGGCCTACTCCAGTGTCGCCCACGCCGGCTATGTGCTGGTGGCGATGGTGGCCGGCACAGACCTGGGCGGTGCGGCCCTGCTGTATTATCTGCTGGCCTACGGCTTTATGAATCTGGGCGCGTTCGGGGTGGTGCTGGCTCTGAATCGTCAGGATCAAGGACACGAAGAGCTCGGCGATTATGCCGGGCTGGGCTTCCGCCATCCGGCCCTGGGCATGGCAATGGCAATTTTCATGCTGTCGCTTACCGGCGTACCGCCGCTGGTCGGCTTTACCGGCAAGTTCTACGTCTTCAGCGCCGCGGTTGAGGCCGGGTATATCGGCTTGGCGGTCATCGCTGTGCTCAACAGCGCGGTCTCGGCCTGCTACTACATCCGGGTGATTGTCACCATGTATATGCACGAGGACGAACACGCCCTGGAGATCGCCGCGCTACGCCCCGCCCTCAGCCTGGCGATCATCATCGCCGCGGCGGGCACGGTCCTGCTCGGCGTCTTTCCCTCGGCCTCCATTTCTATCGCCCGCGAGTCGTTCCTGTCCCTGGGCTAGGCCGCCCCTTATGGCGAAACGACTGCCTCGCCCTTCGTGCATCGCAGGTCGGCTTAGCGAAGCGTAAGCCGACAAGTATCTGCCTCACCCTTTGCGCTCTGGCCGTAGCCCAGGCAGGTTTTGACCTGACCCAGCACAATGCGCGGGATATCCTCCCGCCGCCGGACAGAAAACACCTGGGCGTTTCTCCAGCCGGCGGTTTCTTTTTTGAACACCGCGGCCGAGTCGGTCTCGCCGATATGCACCGCGGTAATCCGGCCGGTCAATTCTGACAGATAGGCAATCAGGCTGTGCAGGTCGGGAATCTGCATATCGGTAATAAAGAAGATATCGGGCCGGTCGTGCGCAACGAGCCGCAGCAGCTCGTCGAGTTCTTCAAACGAAAAGACCGTACCCCCGCCAAAATAGCGGCATAGGGCCTGATAGACCGGCTTGCGTTCCCTGCTGAAGCCGAGCACCAGCTTGTCACCGGCCGGCACGTCGCTGAAATTGTAGACCGCCACCTCGGCACCGGCGCGCAGATAGGCGTCCGCGGCACAGCCGGCACCGACAATCGCGTGACTCAGCAGATAGCGCGGGTTGGCCATGCTGCCCGAGGAGTCGAGGATGATGATACAGTCGGGCACGCCCTCCCGGCGACCGTAGAGCAGGCCGTTCTGGTACAGCCAGGCTTGGGACAGACCGGGGAGGAGCTTGCCAAAACTGGTCCACACATCCAGGTCTTGAAGCGGCTTGCTCAGCTCCCACGGGGTATGCATATGCGGGTCTGAGGAACTGCTCCGGTGCAGCGGCGCAGCGGATACGGGCAGCTGGTACTGCTCGGTCAGCTTCATGTAGTAGAGCAGGCCGGTGTCAATCCGCTCGCCCCGGCCCCAGCCCATGCCCTCCTGTTCTTCGGCGTGGCCCTGGGCTGCCAGTTCCCCGTCAAAATCGGCAATCGTGGTCCGAAACTCGCGCGGATTGTCTACCTGGAGGGCAAAGGTCCGCAGGCCGCGTTCGACCTCGTTGGGGGCATGACTCGACAGGCCGTGGCGGCCGAGCAGGGCGGTGGGCAGAATCTCTGAGTGCCGGCGTTCTTCGTCAAGGACTGGCTGGATCAGTCGGCAGAAGCGCCGGATGCTCTCTTCCCAGCGGCCGCGGTCCAGATACGGAATCCGCGCCAAGCGTCGCAACAGCGGCTCGGGGCCGCTGGCCTCAAGGTCCATGCCCCACATCAGGCTGTATAAGGCGACGGTCAGCCGGTCGAGCGGGCGACCGCTGAGGCGCTGGAGGTGACGATATACCTGGGGCAGGGCGGTGTCAAAGTCTTTGACACAGTGGGTGTTGACCACTATGTCGATAAAAATATCGCTTGCCCGCTGGGCGTAATCGCGGCGGCCGAGTTCGCGTTTGGCCGCGGCGTACAGCCGCAGATGGGTGGCAACATCCCACGGGCAGCGGGTGTAGTGGGCAATGCCGTGGTCAAGCAGGGCTTCGATCACGGCCTTGACCGGCAGGTGCTCGGCGAGCTGCTGACAAAAGCTGGGGTTCAGAATGATCTGTCGCTGACGCACTTCCACCGCTTCCTGGCTGAGGCCGTCGGTAATGCGTGGCCGGGGCAGCTCGGGAAAAAAATGTTTGCGTCGGGCGCGGGGCCAGACCGCGGCGAGCGTGGCGTGAAGGTTCATGCGGGTGGGCGCTCCCTGGCCGCGCTCGTGTGGCACTCGTCTGGCTCAATGGGAGCAGGAGCAACGCGCCGTTGGCCGAGATAGACGCTGCCGCCACAAACCTGACCAACGCCTCGAATGCGACCGCCAAGGATGTGGATTTCTCCGCCGACCATGCCCTGGCCGACATCTTCTCCGGCGTTGTCGGAGATCGTGATCCTGCCCTGTTGCAGTTCATAGCCGACGCCATGGAAGGCGCTGCCCTGGAGGCTGATTTCTCCGCCGGCCAGGGCCATGCCGAGCAAGTCGCCGCACAGGCCCTCAATGTTGAGCCGCTTGCCGGCCGGGAGCTTATAGCCCAGCAGATGGAGCCGCGCCGGCATCCATTGCAGGCGGAGTTGCAGTCGGCTGCCCTTGGTCCGGTTGCACAGGGCCGACAGGTACAGACCGGACAGGCCCCACAGGCCGGGCGCGTTATCCGGCAGCTCGTGGGCAGTCGTCGGCGTATGGAGCTGTTCGAGGCTGAAACAGAAATCCTCAATATCGTCGGGGTCGCAGACAAGCCCGGTCACACAGCGCAGCGCGGCTTCATACGCCTGGTCGGTGAGATGACGGTTGGGCATGCGGTCCCAATCCAGTTCGGTCTGGGCGATATAGGCCGTGTAGCCGGCCATCAGCTGTTCAAGCCGCGCGTCCCGGATGGCAACGATACGGTCGAGCGGCAGGGCGCGCCGGCGGGGCCGGCAGGTCTGGAACTCGGCAAATGGGTTTACCATGCCGGCTCAATCCCCAAGTCGCGCTGAATCTCGGCAAAGATCGGATGGTCGCCCTGGCTTGGGGCCACATCCTCGCCGGCCAGAATCCGGGCCGCAATCGCCAGCGCACCCATGATGTCGTCGCGCTGTTCGGCAAACCGCCGCCAGCTCTCGGCGGTGGCCTGTTTGGCCAGATGGAGGGGCAGCGGGTCACGGCGCGCCTCCCGCTCCCGGGCGGCAACATAGGCGTCGCGCCACTGGGTGCGGTGGGCGAGCACAAAGGGCAGAACCCAGCGCACATGTTCGGCCTTGACCTGCTCGCCGCCCAGAAACCAGACCAGGGCCTGGGCGTAGTGCCGCAGCGCAATCGGCAGGCGGTTCGAGGCGCAGTTCTGGACCTGATAACACAGATAGCCGGTGTAGTGGCAGCCTTCGGGGCACTCTTCGTTTGAGCGTTTTTGTCCGTATAAACAGCAGAACGAAAACTCGGCCAGGGCTGTCCGGGCGAACGCGCTGGCGTCCTGGCTGAAGCCGAGGCTGGCTATATCTGCACGGATTGCCTGCCGCTCGGCCTTGTCAAAGGTGCGCAGGCCGTGCTGAGCGGACAAGCACTCGGCAAACCGCTGACAGGCGGCTTCCAGCTCGGCGTTTGCCGGCGTCTGGCCATTGCTCAGCACGGCATACAAGGCTTGCTCTTGTTCGGGGTCCCGCAGCAGGGCGTCTGTGTTGTCCTGTTGGCCGATGAAAAAGGCCAGGTTTGCGCCGGGATGTCTGGACTCGATCATCACATCAAAGCGGTCGAGCAGGGGCGGGATCAAGGGGTGGGTGCCGGGGTCCTGGTAATTGGCGGTGGCAAACAGGCAGTATTCATCGTGGAGCAGGAATTGATTGAGGTATTCCCAGTTGCCCCGGTCAACGCCGTCGAGAATCAGGCTTTGTTTGGTCTCGGGCAGGCGGTTGATTTCGTCAATGATCTTGACCGGCAGTTGGGCAAAATTGCTCCACACCACCTGCTCTTCGCCCTGGTTGAGTTTGCCCAGATTTGGCCGGCCGACAATTTTCTCCTCGGTCTGCTCGGGGTGGCCGGCGACCTGGCTGCCCCAGATGACGCCGAGCGGAATGCGGTAGAACAGGCAGGCGATATATTCGGCGGAGGTGGTCTTGCCCAGGCCCGGCTCGCCAATGATGAGGGCTTTGCCGCCAATCAGCGCGGTCAGCAGGCTGAGCAGCAGGGTCGAGTTCAGCTTTTCGCCGCCAAGGTCAAGGTCAGGGCGGTTCAGGTACAGGTGCTCGCCGATAAAGTCATAGAGCTCACGGACAGTATGGCGGCTCTGCTCGCGGGTTTGAGCCATGCGTTCACCCCCAGCCCTTCGGACGGTGGGACGGTCGCCCCGATCCTGCGTTCGGCGGGGTATCCGGTGAAAAGCGGAGGCGGGTCACGCCCTGGTATTGCCCCACTCGTCCCAGTGTATCACCTCTTCAACCGGCTTGCGGGTGACTGGACCAAACGTGCCCTGGGGGTAGCCCATCGGGATCAGGGCCGCGACTTCCATATCGTCCGGGACATGCAGCCGGGCCTTGAGCTGGTCCTCAAAAAAGCAGTGGATGGTCGTCAGGGTTGCTCCCACGCCGAGGGCGCGGCAGGCCAGCAGGATGTTCTGGACCGCGGGAAAGATGGAGCCGTAGACGACGATTTTACTCGCCCGCTCATTGCCCATTACGGCGATGGGCGGATAGTGGTCGCGGGTGCAGGCCAGCAGCAGGGCCGGCGCTTCGTCCATGTGGGCGGCGAGGTGGGCTGCGGCGTTCAGCATCCGCTGCTGGGGGGCGGGGATATCGTCGTAGTTGAGCGTGCCGCTGCCCCGCATCTGCTGCCAGGTATTCCAGTAGTAATCCCGGATAAAGCGTTTGCGCTCTGTGTCCTGGACGATGATGAACGCCCAGTCCTGCATATTGCCGCCGCTGGCACAGCGGATGCCGGCGTCCACAATTTTTTTCAGGGTGTCTTCCGGGATGGGGTCTGGTTTGAGCCGGCGCATGGCGCGGGTGGAGTAGATGATCTCAAAGATTCCGGGTTCGGCGGACATGGGTATTGCCTCCTTTGCTACCAAGTCTGTCTTTCCTATCACCATCACGGCTACATCTGAACAGGGGCGTTTGATTTGTGCCTGAGATAGAGCGCGACTGCTCCCTCTGGATGTGCTGCGGTCTGCGTCTCTTTGTGCTCATAGCCACGCGATTGCAGATTGTTCTCCCGCCATCTGTTACCGTTCACAGCGAAGATAACGTGCAGAGCGGTTTCGACAAGTATCAATGACAAATCTCCTGCTTCTTCTTCAGGGAGTAAGAAGACGGAGAAGAGGTACGCTGCGAGAACGCCGCCGCCCAACCCCCACATTTTCTTAAACAGTGCCCATGTAGGGACAAAGAAGAACGCTGGCCATGACCAGCCTTGTTTCACTGCTTCAATTCTTCCAGCAGGATGCTCATATATTTTGTAGTGCTTCACGCGCCTCTCCTTGTTTTCTCAGGCTGCTCTGAGTCCGGTCTCTTTCAAGGCCGGAAACAGCAGGCCCGAGAGCACATAACCGCCGCCCCGGAAGATGAAGCCCAGCACCGGATTAATGCCAACCAGGCCCATGCCAAAGGTACAGGTGAAGACCGGAACGCTGGTGGCCAGCACCCACCAGCGGTACACGAGCTTTTCCCCTGCCATGCGTCCCCTCCTTGATTCTGCCCCCCTCCCTCCTATACTGCCAACAGAGTGGAGACAAGCGATGGCAGACGAACATCAACGCCTCACCGTCTGGGGTGGAGGAACGACCCGCACCATGCGGGTTCACTGGGTGTTGCACGAACTCGGCATCACACATTATGCCAGGCGGCTGATCGGCTCCCGAACCGGGGAGACGCAGACGCCGGAGTATCTGGCCTTGAACCCGCGCGGAAAAATTCCGGTCCTGTGCGACGGTGATCTGGTCCTGGCCGAGAGCGCGGCCATTGTCACCTATCTGGCCGATAGCTACGGCCCCGACCTGCTGCCGGCACCCGGTTCGCGCCAGCGGGCGGTCTACAACCAGTGGTGTTTTTTTCTGATGACCGAGTTGGACGCCCACACCCTGTATGTGATACGCCGTCACCGCGACCTCGCCAAGCTGTACGGCGAAGCGCCCAACGCGATCACAGCTGCGCAAGAAGGGTTTGCCCGACAGGTGGCCGTGATGAGCCGGGAGTTGCGGACCGCTGGGCCGTATGTGTTAGGCGACGCGTTCAGCTGCGCCGATATCATTCTGACCAGCTGTTTGACCTGGGCCGATTTCTATCACCAGCCCCTGGACGATACGCTCACAGACTATACGGCGCGGCAGACCGCACGGCCGGCCTACCAGAGCGCGGCCGCGGTCAACTATCCGGCTGCGCTGCGGGGCACGCCGCTGTACCCATCTCAGGAGGCGTAGGGCGGGCTGTCACAAGGAGGCTTCTGCCGACCGGGCGGAACGGAAGCCGGCCCAGGGGTCGAGTCCGTAGAGTTTGGCCGCGTTGCCGGCCACCATCTGGTAGACTTCGCTCTCGGTCACCCCTGCAAAGTCCCGCCTGATCTGGGCTTGCGAGTGGGGAAAGGTTCCCTCGGTGTGGGGATAGTCCGAGCCCCACATCAGCCGGTCCACGCCCAGCAAGCCACGCGTCAGGATGCCGGCCCGGTCGTCTTCAAAGGTGGCCCAGAACTGACGCCTGAAACAGGTGCTGGGCGCTTCGTCCAGTTTGGGGGTCATCCACCGGTGGTGATCCTTCCACCAGTGATCCATCAGGCCCAGCAGGGAGGCGATCCAGCCGATGCCGCCCTCGACGATGACGAACTTGAGCCGGGGATAGCGCTGGGGCAGGGCTCCCCAGATGAGGCCGGCCAGGGCGTTCATGGGCAGGCTGATCTTGGTGTTGACCAGCCCCATGCCCATGCCGAGCCGCGCAAACTTGGTGGCAAACGGCTCGCCGGTTGTGGTACCGGAGTGAATGGAGACGGGCAGACCAAGGTCTTGCAGGGTGTCCCACAGCCGGCTGAACTCCGGGTCGGCATAGGATTGGTCGGCCACCTCAGCCGGGATGGAGAGGGAGCACAGGCCCTTGCTTGCCGCCCGCTCGGCTTCCTCACACGCCCACGCAATCGGCCCTCTGAGCGGCAGGAGGCCCGCGCCTAAGAAGCGCTCCGGGGCGGCGGCGCAGAACTCGCCGAGCCAGTCGTTGTAGACCCGGAAGCATTCGCGCTGGTAGGCGGCATCGGTCAGCGTCCAGAACTGAAGGCCGAACGCGCCGGGATATAAGACCTCGGCCCGCAGATGGTCAAGGTCCTGGTCGGCCAAGCGCGCCTGCGGGTCCGAGGCCCCGGGCCGGGTCTCGCTGTGACGGTGGCCGATAACGGTGGTGATCTCCCCGGCGATCTTATCTTCCAGGGTCACGCCTTCGAGG
This sequence comes from uncultured Binatia bacterium (SeqCode), assembly GCA_965200965.1. GTDB lineage: Bacteria > Desulfobacterota > Binatia > Bin18 > Bin18 > JAAXHF01. The sequence goes on along the minus strand of OZ241744.1, from coordinate 2,195,790 downwards.
CCAACGGCGAAGGGAGCCAGCCCGTCAATCACATAATAGTCTGCCTCCGGGCGTGACTCGACGCGCGGGGCGCGGTCACGGAACTTGCGGTCCATGCGGGTGGTCCACAGATCGGCCGGTTCGACCACATGGCCGTCGGCAGACACATAGGGATTGTCTTGCATGACTTCTCCATCTTTTACTTGGGTGCTTGCAGCGTCTCGCCCGGGACGTGAACAAAGAATGGGCAACCGGGCTGAATGTCAAGCTGTGTGATCCAGCAAAGAAAAGGCGGCAGAGCATAGTGCCCTGCCGCCCGGTTGAACAACGGGTCCTCCGTTGAGGACCGATCGGTGGGGTCTGTCAGCCTAGCGAGCCGCGCCGTTGTACAGCAGAGCACCGGAGGTGGCCCCGGAGCACTGGCCGTCGTTGAAGGTCACTTCGCCGTTGACCATGATGTGCTTGTAGCCTTCGGCCCGCTGGACGCGCCGCCATTCGTTGGCCGGCAGGTCATGGACGATCTCGCCTTCGGCCGCGTTGACGGTGTTGATGTCGTAGATCACCATATCGGCAGCCATCCCCGGGCGCAGTGTGCCACGGTCTTTGATGCCGGCCGCCCAGGCCATCATACCGCTCAGGCGGAAGTGAGCCTCTTCCAGCGACAGTGTGCCGGTCTCACGAACGAGCCAGGACAGCACTTCGGTCGGGTAGATCGCCGGGGTGATGAACTTCACATGCGCCCCGCCGTCTGACACACCTGGCATGGTGTAGGGCGAGCCCATCAGTTCTTTGTAGCCCTCGATGTTCGCGTTGGCGACCGGGCCGGCCCACTCGGTCCGCAGGTCGTCGGCCACCGACAGGTCGAGCATGGCGTCAATGACGTGCTTGCCTTCGGCTTCGGCGATCTGCTGCACTGACATGCCTTCGTATTTCAGCTTGAGGTCGGTGTTCTTCACCTTGCGGGCGATGAACTTGTCGAATTCGCCAAAGACCACATTCAAGGTCTCCATGCCGCCCTTGTCGTAGTCTTCGCGCATCTCGGCCCGCAGTTCGGGCTTGGACAGCTTGGCTTTGCGCTCTTCGACCGTGCCAATGGTGGCTTCCTTCCAGGCCGGCACGCTGTCAAACAGGTTCCAGTCTTCGAGGGTCATGCGCACCGGGGCACGGGCGGTGACGGCCTGCCCAAAGACGCGGGCACCGCGCTCGTTGGCGGAGTTGACCCAATCGAGCTGAGCCTTGTGCGATTCGGGGTGTTTGTCGCTGATCAGGATGGCGTTGTAGAGCAGCGGCCGACCGGCGGTCTTGGTCATTTTTTCCAGGAATTTGAAGTCGTCCTCAACGCCAAAGGAGCTATCGGCAGCGCCCGATTGGGTGAACTGGATGCAGCCCTGGCCGACCTCGTTCATCGCCTGGGCCATGTCCAGGTAGAACTCGTCGGGCAAAATGTCTGTAATCATCGGCGTGCCGTCGTAGTCGCGCTGCACCGACGCCCGACCTTCGGGCACCAGGCGCTGAGCTGACCAGCCAGCCGCCCCGGCCTGCACCGCTTCCTTGTAGTGGCCGATGATGGTGTCCATCTCTGCCTTGTTGGGGAAGCGCTTCTTGGCATCGTCAAAGCCGCCCATCACATACGCCACCGCCGGTGCAATCGGAAACAGATGCGAGATGTTGACGCCGAGCGGCATCCGCGACAGCCGCTCCATGTATTGGGGGAAGGTCTCCCAATCGACCTTCATCGATACCCGCATGGGTTCCAGTGGGATGGCCTCGGTCCGGGACAGGGCGAGCATGGCCCGGTCGGCATCTTGGGACCGCAGCGGGGCAAAGCCAAAGCCACAGTTGCCGATGGTGACGGTGGTGACGCCGTGCCAACTGCCGATGGTGCAATAGGGGTCCCAGTGGAGTTGGGCGTCGTAGTGGGTGTGGAGGTCAATAAAGCCCGGGGCCACGATCTGCCCGCTGGCGTCAACGACTTTCTTGGCATCGCTGGCGTTCAGTTTGCCGATTTCGGCAATTTTGCCGTCTTTGATACCAATGTCGGCCTGGTAACGCGGCACCTTTGTCCCATCGACAACGGTCCCGCCCTTCACGATAGTGTCGAACTGTGGCATAGCTACCCTCCTTCTGTTGGATGTTTCGGGAATGCCGTACCCTCGGCATACTCCACAGTTGTGTCAGATGTCAAGCGATATCGCCAAAAAATTTCTGCACGAAAATGTCTGGCTCTGCATGGCATGTTTTTTCTGCCTCAGCAAGAGCGCCCGGGGGGTCTTCTGAATGAGTGTTCACTTTATATCAGCGGAACCGGGGCATGACCTGACGGGCGAACAGCTCAAGGCTGCCCAGCACTTTTTCTGATGCCAAGCCGGGCAGATGCATACCCATAGCCAAATGGCTCACCCGGGTTTCCCGCTGGTAGCGTTCAATCGCCCGAATGCAGTCGTCCGGCGTCCCGACAATCGGCGTCCCACCCGGAATGGTCGGGTCAACGTGGCGCAACTGTTTCAGGCTGGGGAGTGCTGACATGGCCCGGTCGGCGGGCAGGTCTCCGGCTTTTTTCAACAGCGGAAAAGCCGAACTGAACAGGTAATGCAGGTGTTCGCCGACTTCCTGCCAGGCTTGTTCGCGGGTGGGGGCAACATACACCCAGCGTAGCTGACACAGGTAGTAGTCTCTGGGACTGCGCCCCTGACGCTCAAGCTCCCGGTCATAGGCCCGCTGCTGTTCAACCTCGCCGGTCCCAATCAGGTGAAAACCCATCCGGGCGGCACGCTCGACCGCCCGCCTGCCCCGGGCCCCGATCCAGATCGGTGGATGGGGCGTTTGAACCGGGCGCGGGGTAAGCTCAACATCGTGCAACTGGTAATAGTCGCCGGCATACGAGAATTGCTTCCCGGTCCAGGCTTTTTGGATGACCTCGAGTCCCTCTTCAAGTTGGGCGCTGCGGGTCTGGCGGGGGATGCCAAAGCCGGCAAACTCGTTGACCCGGTAGCCCTTGCCCAGGCCAAGGTCAAAACGACCGTTTGACAGAATATCAACCGTGGTCGCATCCTCGGCCACGCGCAGCGCGTTCTGAAACGGCAGAATCAGAATACAGGTGCCGATCCGAATCCGTTGCGTGCGGGTCGCAATCCCGGCGGCGAGCGGCAGTAAAGAAGGCGACCAGCCGTCCTGGTCAAAATGATGTTCGGTCAGCCAGATCGTATCGTAGCCGAGTTGCTCGGCCGCAACGATGTCTTCGAGGTACCGTTGGTACAGTTCTGGAAATGGCCGCGCCCAACGGGCCGGGTTTTGAAACGGCATCAGCAGACCAAAATCCATACGCTTCCTCCTTGTCGCCCCAGCTTGGCAGCTTCTTGACAAACCGCGAGGGCTGGGCAGACAATGGCCACCGAGACCGTGGAGGCTGAGGTCTCTGGCTGACACTATTGTACACAATTGTACACAAAGGAGGCAAACACATGCGCGTGGTATCTGCGGATTCGCATATGATGGAGCCGGCCGACCTGTGGCAGACCCGCCTGGATGCAAAATATCGGGACAGAGCGCCCCGGGTTATTGAGGGCTATAACGGCAAGAAGGGCCATTTCTTCCATGTTGAGGGTCTCCGGCCGTTTCCGGTGGCGGGTGGATTTGCCGCCGGCAATAAACCGGAAGACCTGCCCAAAGCCTGGGAGAAGGGCTACGAGGGTGCCCGGCCGAGCGGCTGGGATCCGGCCGAGCGGATCAAAGACCAGGACATTGACGGGGTTGAGGCCGAGGTGTTGTACACCACGCTCGGCATGTCGCTGTTCGGCCTGGACGACGCTGAGTTTCAGCAGGCGTGTTTTGCGGCCTATAACGATTGGCTGAGCGAGTTCTGTCGCTATGACCCGAAACGCCTGTTCGGCATCTCCCTGATTTCGCTTGAAGACATGCAGGCTGGGGTGCGGGAGCTTGAGCGGGGGGCAAAAAACGGGATGCGGGGGGCCATGATCTGGGGGTCGCCGCCGCGCGAAAAGCCGTATAGCAGCCCTGAGTACGATTCCTTCTGGGCCGCGGCCCAGGATTTGCACATGCCGGTCAGCCTGCATGTCGTCACCAGCAAAAAGGGCAACCGGGAAAAGAAAAACACCGGGCAACGTCCGCCCGCCAACGTGGTCCGCAGCGGACGCCAGAGCGTGTACATGCGCCTGATCCACGAGGTGCAGCAGTCAATTACCGATATTATTCTGGGCGGCGTCCTGGAGCGCTTTCCCAAGCTGCTGATTGTGTCGGCCGAGAATGACACCGGCTGGTTGCCGCACTATATGTATCGGGCCGACCATGCCTGGGAGAAGTTCCGCTATTTTGACAAAGACTCCCTGCCCATGGCACCCAGCGAGTATATCAGGCGGCAGATGTACGCGACCTTCCAGGACGACCCCATCGGTCCCTCAACCTGGGAGTATTTTGGCGCAGACAATTACATGTGGGCCTCTGACTTCCCGCATACCGACTCGACTTGGCCTGAGTCGCAAGCGGTAATTCAGAAGGACTTCGCCAAGGTCCCCGACCATATCACGCAAAAAATTGTGGCCGATAACGCCATCAGGCTGTACCGCATGGAATAGGCGGAAGCGGGTTGGGTGCGCCGGGCGAGCCGCAGCCCGGCCTACCAGTCAAAGCGGCGAATGATCGCCAGGCGTATGACGCCAAGCTCGTTCTCAACCGCATAGGGGCACGACCGGCGAGGGTTGCCCGGCCCGCAACGGTTGTTGCCCGAGCGGTTCACCGGGTAGATGCTCCGCCCGAAATCCAGATATGAGCCTTCCAGCCGCAAGGTCCAGGCCGCGGCCAGCGGGGCTTCAATCCCCCCGCCGATAACCCAGCCGAGCTCGGTTGAGGAGCTGTGGAAGGAGTCGTCGGGGTCTTTCCGCGTCGGCAGGTTCGGGCCGAAATCAATATCCGTGACCGAGTTGGCGATGCCGGCCAGCGACAGCCCGCCGCTGACGAACAGCGTCACCGGGCCGATGGTGTGCTCAAGCCCGGCGCGCGCGGTGGCGATCCAGCGAAATTTTGCTTTCGCCGTTTCGTCCCGGCCCTGCGGGTCAAGCCTGTTGGTGTCCGCGGCCAGGCTGCCGAAGGTGCTGTCAAGTTCAAGCCTGAGCGGGATGGGACCGAGGGCGAACTTCTTGCCGAGCAGCACCCCCCCGACGCCCCCGATATCGTCGTAATCAACCGACCAGCCGGGCTGGCCCCAGTTCGAGAATCCGTCGATATCGACAATTTCATTGCCGGTCCGCCCGAAGCCGCCAAAACCGCCGGCATAGAGCTCCGTCCAGTCAAAGGCGGCCTCGTCGTCTCCGGCACTGGCCGGACCGGCGCTGGCGAGCATCAGCACAGCCAGGAGTGCCACAGCTGCCCGGCCCCATGCGAAACCAGGTTGAGTCTTCTCTTCCATGCTGGTCAATGCGCCGGCATGTCCCGGCCCAGAAATGCGAGTACCTGGTCGGTCAGCTCGTCCGCCCTGGCGTCCAGCCCGGCCTGGTTCAGATTGGCGATCGGATGGGGGGTGACGACAAACGCATAGTCTGGCGCGCCCCAGTTTTTGGCCATGGCCTGGCCGGTGGCGATAAACGGCTGGGTGATAATGGCCACCGCGGGGATGCCGACTTGCTCCAGTTTGATACCGTCGAGCACACTGCTCGAACTGCACGAGCCTCAATCGCCGACCCCGGCCAGCACAAGGTCGGCCCGCTGCTGAAACAGCCCCAGGGCTTCGTCACTCAGGCTATGGCCGGACGATTTTTTACGGTCCAGATGGATCATGCTCATGCCGTGGCGATTGTGTAAACGCTCGGCAATTTTCAGCAGCAGGACAGCAGAGTTGAACTTGGTGTTTTCGACCAGGCCGAGCCGCAGCCCGTCCAGCGAGCGGGGCCGTGGGGCATAGGAAAAAGAGGGCGGTGATATCTCCCTGCCCGGGGATTGGTCATCGCCACTATCTTTTCCGGCCGGGTGTTGGGGCGAGACGGTGGGATCAAATACTGTACGAGGCATGGCGGTCCTCCTGTGGTTTATGCAATCGGGACGGTAATACTCCGGGTCCATTTATTCCCCCAGCCGGGCAGGCAGGCCGACCAGCTCCCGGCCCGGCCGCCTGCACACACAATGAGCAGGTCTTCGGGCCGGCGCATGACATACCGCCAGGTGGTTTCGTCGTCCGGCGTAATCGGCCCGGGCAGCCGCGCTGCCCGCTTAAAGTCGGCCACTGTCCGGCGGGCGTGTTGGACCACAAACTCCCGGGTCTGGCGTTTGCTCCAGCCGCTCTTGGCCAGCACCTCGGTGTGTTCGCCGGCCAGAACAAGCAAGGTCTGGTTGAAGCCGTAGACATTGGGTGTGGCCAGGTTGCATACCGCGTCGGCAAACTCCAGCAAGAGGGGCTCCGGCCGGCTGGCCAGCTGGTTGTAGACACCGCTCAGGCTATTGGAGGCGTACAGCGTGACCGTGCTGTCGTGGGGCTGAAAGCCGCGCTCAATGTGAAGTGGGTGCCACGGCGTATTGGCCTCGTCTTCGGCAAAACACAGGGTGTATTTGCCGGGGTGGCCGAGTGTGGCCCGGTCCAGCAGGCCGGGTCTGGTATTCAGGACATTCATCATCACCAGTCTGAGCGCCCGTCCGATGGTGGCATTCGGGCGATGGCCGGGGCCGAACAGGTTGTTCCCTGCGTTGATGCCCAGGGCCGGACCGATAGGGCCGTTGACGATAAGGGCCAGGGCCGAGCCGCCGGTGCTGGTGGCTGGGTTGTGGTAGGCAAAGTCTGGATGACACAGGGCGCTGACCGCGGCCACTACAACCGGGAAGTAGTCCGGCAGGCAGCCGGCCATGACCGCGCTAATGGCGACCTTTTCAGCCGGAATCCGGGCGTTACGTTCTGGAATTGCGCCAAGGATATCCTCAGGGCTGAGTCGGCCGGCGTTCAGCATGGCCCGGACCGAGGCTTCGGTCGGCGGGACGAGGGGCAGACCGTCGCTCCAGCCCTGGCGATAATAGAACTCGATCCAGGCCGCGGCCTCAGCCGGGTCGGACGCCGGCGGCGAATTGTTGGCGGTGTTCATACGGGCGAGCCGCAGTTCACAAAGACCCTTGTCGGGTCAATGTTAAACTGTCTGTGTGTGGTACAGTGCGCTGCAATAGCCGTCAGCACTTGGCTGTGCCCGGCCTGTGTGGCGGCCATGAGGTCCAATTGACGGTTTCGCTCGCGGGATGACATGCGCATTTGCCACAGACCCCAGCCAATCAGCCCAGTCGCAACAGTCCGATCGTCCAGGCAGCAGAGGCTTGGAACCAGGCGGGGTCGTTCATGCGGTCCTCCTGTCGTCAGCATAATGTCAACACAGACGCCCGACACAGGCAGGGGCTTGTCATGGGGGTGAGCGCAGGGCTACTGGGCGATCAGGCCGCCGTCCACCGCCATCGGCAGGCCGGTCACAAACGAGGCGGCGTCAGAACACAGCCACACCACCGCCTCGGCAATCTCCTGCGGCTGGCCAAGCCGTCCGATCGGCTCGGCCGTGGCCACGCCCTCTTCCATAGCGGGGCTTTTGGCAAAAGCCCGTCTGACCATCGGCGTTTCAATCACCCCTGGACACACGGCATTGACCCGGATGCCGTCTTTGGCGTACTCCAGGGCGGCCGTTTTGGTCAGGCCGTTCACCCCGTGCTTGCTGGCCACATAGGCCGATAAACCCTGAAAACCGACCAGGCCGGCAACTGAGGCGGTATTCACAATTGCGCCGCCTCCGCCCTCCAGCATGTGCGGGATCTCATACTTCATGCACAGCCATACGCCCTTGAGGTCAATGGCCACCACCTGGTCAAAATCCTCCTCGGTATACTCGGGCGTTGCGCACACCGGCCCCTCAATGCCGGCATTATTGAAGGCGCAGTCCAGCCGGCCATAGGTCTCGACCGTCTGTTTGACCATCGCCTCCACCTCGGAGGCTTGGGACACATCGGCCCGGATACAGATCGCCTGGCCGCCGGCCTCCTCAACCAGCCTGACCGTTTCCTGTCCGCCCTCAACCACCACATCGGCCACCGCCACCTTGGCCCCCTCTCGGGCCATTACCAGGCAGGTGGCCCGCCCGATGCCCGAGCCGCCGCCAGTGACTAGTGCAACTTTTCCATCCAATTGACCGGCCATGGTTGTACTCCTTTCTCTTCCTGTCGCTAAAGGTACGCTGAGTTCCTGCAGTGCGTTCGAGAACGCTTGGCCATCAGTCTGTCGAGTCCTTGTAGCCTTTCTGGTGCGATCCAGGCAAGCCCCGTGTTGCTTGACACCGGGCTGCCGGGCATATACACGCTAGCGTATACGAACTGAGCAATCTGCACAGGACACACCGCACAGGCGACGCAAGGAGGAGACTATGTCGTTACATGTTGGCTATGCCCCGGTTTTTCAGAATCCCGGCAACGCGCTGTCGGACGCCGAAGTGTACCACGAGGAACTGCGTTTGGCCGAACTGGCCGAGCCGCTGGGTTTTGACTCGGTGTGGTCAATTGAGCACCACTTTACCGACTACACGATGTGCCCGGATGCGGTCCAGTTTCTGTCCTACATGGCCGGCAAGACCAGGCACATGAAGCTCGGCACCATGGTCATCGTTCTGCCGTGGCACGATCCGGTCCGGGTCGCCGAACAGATCGCACTGCTTGACCACCTGTCGGACGGCCGGATGATCCTGGGCTTTGGCCGGGGCTTGGCCCGGGTTGAGTATGAGGGTTTTCGGATTGACCAGAATGAGGGCCGCAACCGTTTTGTTGAATACGCAGAACTGATCATGAACGGCCTCAAAAACGGCTATATGGAGGGAGGCCTGGAGACCCGGCAGCCGCGCCGCGATATCCGCCCCTATCCCAAATACTCTTTTGAGGGCCGCACCTATGCTGCCGCGGTGTCGCCAGAGTCAATGCCGATCATGGCCAAGCTCGGCATCGGTCTGCTGGTCATCCCGCAGAAGCCCTGGGAGGTCGTCCAGCAGGATTTTGAGGTCTACCACAAGGTCTGGAAGGAAGAGTACGGGGCCGACTCCGCACCGCCCCGGCCGCTGTGTGGGGGCTTCTTTTATGTGGACGAAGACGAGAAGCGGGCCGAAGAGCAGGCCTACAAGTGGATTGGGGCCTACTACCATACCGCTATGCGCCACTACGAAATGACCGGCCAGCATTTCGGCACGCATAAGGGCTACGAGTTCTACAGCAACGTTGGCACATACATCAGCAAACACGGCATGGACGGCGCAGCCAGGGACTTTGTCAAGCTGATGCCGTGGGGTACGCCCGACCAAGTGCTGCGCAAAATTGAAAATATGCGCAACATGATCGACATGAACGGCATCATGTGCAACATGAGCTACGCGGGTATGCCCTACGACCAGGCCGAGCGCAGCCTCAGGTGTTTTGCTCAACACGTCCTGCCCGAACTCAAGAAGTGGGACACCGCCCCGCTGGTTACGCCTCAGCCGCTGACCAACATGCCGGCACCCGCTTCCCAGGCCGCCTGAGACGCGCCTTCACCCTCAGGAATCCAGACGCCAAAGTCTGGCTGGACCGCATGGCTGAGAAGGGCTGGACCGCGCCCGAATGCTTGACCCGGCCCGCTCAGCTCTGTTTGCCTGTTTCGCTTGGCTTGGCCGGCGTAAAATGACCGTGTGGAGGGGCCAGCATGACCGAATACGAAACCGCCATGATCGCCTTGCGCGAAACCGGTAATCTGATTGCCGCGGCCCAAGTCGGGATCGGGTTCCTGCAAGCGGGCTTGATTGGCGGGGACTTATGGCTGATGTGCAAAGCCGCCGGCGCACGGGATGCGCAGCACACCGAAACAATGGAAGCCCTCCGCCAGCAGGGGGAAGCCTTGCGGGCGCTGATTGAACGCACCGGGGAGCAAGGAAGGAGTGGCCCATGACCGGGAGAATAATCATCATGGCCCTGGTCCTTGCAGGGACCTTGACCGGCTCAGCCTCAGCCCGCTCTGACCCCGACGAACAGAAGACATCCAGGTCTATACTCGGCGCATAGCAGGGATGATGAAGTTGACGCTTGAACAACTATTCCCCCAGACCAGTCAGGAGCCGACACCATCAGCAAGCGCCCGAGCAAAGGCTGAGCCGGATACTATCGTCTACAGCACGGCCCCGGCTGACCAGCCCCGGACGCGGCCAGAGAAGAAACCGCCCAACGGGCACGCCCTGGCGCTCCAAGGCTTGCCGCGTCCATGCAGCTTTGAGGAGGACTGGAGCAATGGCCGATCTTGAAACCTTTCGTGTCGAAACCCGTCAGTGGCTTACAGACCACGCCCCGGCGTCGCTTATCGGCACAGCGTCAAGCGAGCTGGAGGGCAACTGGGGCGGACGCAAGGCGCACTACAGGAATCCAGACGCCAAAGTCTGGCTGGACCGCATGGCTGAGAAGGGCTGGACTGCGCCCGAATGGCCGACCCAGTACGGCGGCGGCGGACTGTCAAAGGCCGAGGCCAGGATTCTGCGCGAGGAAATGGCGTCGCTCAGGCTGCCGGTGCCGCTCATCGGCTTTGGCCTGACCATGATCGGCCCGACCCTGCTGGAGTACGGGACCGAAGAACAAAAACACGAACACCTGACCAAAATTGTGCGGGGTGAAATCCGCTGGTGTCAGGGCTATTCAGAGCCCGGCTCGGGCAGCGATCTGGCCTCGCTCCAGACCCGGGCCGTGCTCGACGGCGACTTCTACGTCATCAACGGCCAGAAAATCTGGACCTCCTACGCCAACTTTGCCGACTGGATGTTTCTGCTGGTCAGGACCGACCCGGACGCACCCAAACACCGGGGCATCACCTTCATCCTGATGGACATGGAAACTCCCGGGGTGGAAACCCGCCCGATCAAACTCATCAGCGGCTCCTCGCCGTTCTGCGAGACTTTTCTGACTGATGTCAGGGTGCCGGCCACAAATGTGGTCAGCCGGGTGAACGAGGGCTGGAGCGTGGCCAAGGCGCTGTTGAACCACGAACGGTCGATGATCGCCACCGCCTTTAGTGGCGGGGGCGGCAAACGCCGCGGGCTGCGCGACTGGGCCAGAAAATATCTCGATTTTGACCACGAACGGCTCGCCGACACGGCGCTGCGCGACCGTATCGCCCGCTTCGAGATGGACAATATGGCGTTTCGGCTGACCTCCGAGCGCAGCCGTGACGCGGCCAAGGCCGGCCGCCCGCCAGGTCCGGAAAGCTCAATGTTCAAAATCTACGGGACTGAACTCAACCAGCGCCGCCAGGAACTCCTGCTGTCGATTGCCGGTCCGCAGGCCCTGGGCTGGGAAGGGCCGGGCTTTGATGAGCGCGAGCTCGGCCTGACTCGCGACTGGCTGCGTTCACGGGGCAACACGATTGAGGGCGGGACGAGCGAGATTCAACTCAATGTGATTGCCAAGCGGGTGTTGGGACTGCCGGATTAGGAGAGAGCACCGTGGCGCAGCAACTCGTTCTTACCCAAGACCAGGAACTTCTGGCGCAAACCGCGCTTGACTATGTGCGGGCCAACTCGCCCCTCTCCCGCGTGCGGGCCTTGCGCGACGCTGGAGACCCGGTCGGCTTTTCCCGCTCACTGTGGCAGGACATGGCCGGGCTGGGCTGGGTCGGTATACTGATTCCAGAAGAGTACGGCGGGGCCGGGCTGGGCATGGCCGATTTTGCCGTGGTCATCGAAGCCCTCGGCCGCAACCTCGCCCCCGAGCCGTTTCTCTCGACTGTGCTGCTGGCCGGCCAACTGCTGGCCGGTGCCGGCAGCGCTGACCAGAAACGCGCCTGGCTGCCGGGCATTGCCGCCGGCGAAAAGATCCTCAGCCTGGCCTGTCAAGAGGCCGGCAGCCGCTACGACCTGAACCGGGTCAGCACCACCGCCACCGCCGGGGGCGAGGCGTGGCATCTCTCGGGCGAAAAGGTCCAGGTCCTTGACGGCTCCAGCGCGGACGCGCTGATTATCTCGGCCCGGACATCTGGCGGGAAGGCCGACCCTCATGGCATCAGCCTGTTCCTGCTCCCCAAAGATGCGCCCGGTGTCAGCATCACACCCCAGTCGCGGGTTGACTGTCGGGCCGTTGCTCTGGTGGGCCTGGAGGATGTGAAAGTCGGGACGGAGAGCGTGATTGGCCCGCTCGGCGCGGGGTTCCCGGCCCTGTCTCAGGTCGTCGATCGGGCAACGGTTGGCTTATGCGCGGAGATGCTCGGCGGGATGACCCAGCTCTTCGAGACGACCCTGGACTATTTGAAGACGCGGGCCCAGTTCGGGGCGCTGATCGGCAGCTTCCAGGCGCTCAAACACCGGGCGGCCCGGCTGTTCATGGACATTGAACTGGCTCGCTCTGCGGTCATGGCCGCGGCCCGGGCTGTTGATGCCGATGATGCTGAGGCGGCAGCGCTGATTTCGCTGGCCAAAGCACGCTGCTCGGACACCTTTGTGTCAGCCGCCAACGAGGGCGTGCAGATGCACGGCGGCATCGGCATGACCGATGAGCATGATGTGGGGTTTTACATCAAACGCGCCCGGGTGGCCGAGATGACCTTTGGGGATGCGGCCTGGCACCGGGAGCGCTGGGCGCGGCTGCGTCAGTATTAGGCAAGAGCGTTTGCTGTCCGATCCGGGGAATAGCCGTCCTTCAACGACCACGCCACTCTGAAGCATCCGCCAATTCTTGAGCGTGTCGCTTCTGCTCTGCTCGATCATCGGCAGCAAGCTGCGGCAGTATGATGTCCGCGTGATAGGGATTGTCGGGAAGCGGACTCGCAGTCACCCGCCGCTTATTGCTGACAGCCCGTTCAGCAATAACGAAGGCCCATCCGTGAAAAGCACGCTTACGCGCCGCAGCTACTTTGTCGGCAATTGTACGCGCTTCACCCGGTGGAGCGATCCTCAACCTGTCAACAGAAATCTCGGTCTTCCCCGGTTTTTCCAGAAACACATGGAACGGAACACGCGAGCGTGTAGCGCGGTGCTTGTGTTTCTCCGAAAACACACCACGTCCGAGTTCCTCTTCGGGTGCAATATCTTTGGGAACATGCACAGGTTCAATCACTCTGCCGTTCCAGATCGGCCAAGGCTTCACGCACGAAGCCATCAGGAAGCGTGTCGGTAGTGGAATACCGGGCGCGGCGATGGTTCCCGTTCATATTGACGAGGCACAGCGCCCCCCCTTCTGAATCGCACAGCAACAGCACTGATCGCCCGTGCCCATCCGGCGCGTCAATGGCAATCTCGCCATCCTGTGTAGGATATACCTCGAAACGACGGGGCGAGATTGTATACATTTTTCGCAACAGGCGGTCTGCGTTTTGTCGCGCCACATCAGACGGTAGAGGGAGCCCTTCTTCACACGCCTCATCGGTCACTTCCTGGAGATCCCCCAAAGCGTTGACGAGTGAGACCGGGAAACTGCTCGCACCACGCACGACAAACTCAGCCAGGATGTTCCGAGCTGCTGGGAAAGCCTGTCGGTCTACCCGAGGCATCAACTGGGGGGTGGTCCAGGCCGAGATGATCTCGCTGAGGAATCGGTTTACCTGGGGCATCAACTGGGGAAGAATGGACAAAGCCCTTTGTGCTAATTGCTCTTCGGCCTGGGTATTATCGGATTGATATTCTGTCCCGCTCCAACTGGAAAGAGGGGTCGGGGAATTCGGAACACATGGAACCGGCTCACGAGACCCAAGTTGGCCTCGATCATACGCCAAGCCAAGCCGCTGCATGATTGCTGTGTCTGGGGTCGTGGGCTGGTCGCAGGAGAGTAGAGATTGGTCCCAATCATACTGCGGAGTCTCAACCGTTGTGGTGATATTCGCCCTGTCTGTTTGAGAGTTCAGTTCAATGGGCATTCCGCTTCCTTTCGTAGAACCTTATTTACCAGGACATGAAACTCGGACAGGTCTTCTTTCCAGGAGTCGATAATAGACAACAAGCCCTCGGTACGCTTCTGCGGGTTTGTCTCTGTGATATCACGGTGAATGTTCGCCTGAAACAGTATTCCAGGAGTTTGGCGTCCGTCAGCTTCTCGTCTGGCTTCAATAACGTCCAGGAAAATTGTCCGTCCGGAATAACGGTACACCGCCTTGAGCTGAATTTCCGGTATGGTGTCCTTGAATGACAGCCATGCTCCTTTGTCGGTCAGAGCGTTTGCTACCCTGTCAGGTGCTCCGTCCCCCGAGCGTCTAAAGCCTTTCGGGTTGATACCGACGGCGCGGTAGGTGACGTGCGGAACTGTCTTCACATAGCGTTTTGCTATTTCTGGGCAGACAATGTCTTCTGTGGCCAATCTGCCTCTGGTTTGCGCAAATATAACGCGGTCCGGGTCGGCGGTCACGGTGAGCCCGTCCTGGAATATCACTTGGGAAAAAGCTGGAGTCGAAATACGAGGCTCCTGTATCTGCTGACTCGCGTCCACGATGTCGTTATATTGCAGGAAATCCGGGTTTAAAATTGACGGATTGTTGGAAGTGGCAAGCAAAACAACGGAGAATTCGGTAATATCAACATTCCAGTCCTCTCCTCTGTTGCTGGCTGTTTTCTCCTGTTTCGTCATGTGAACTTCTGCCTTCCGGTACAGGCTCCCGTTTGGCTGCGGACTATTTCAGGCAAACATTGGGGGTTTGACAATCGGACTGTCTTGATTGGTTGCTGGCGCAGCTTGACCCGCGTCCGGTTTCCTCTCTATCGGAGAGGAAACCGGACGGTCAGTGGTGGACCGGGCAGTGTCCTGCGCTGGCCGTGCGGTGCGTCTCCTCCACCGGCCGCTCTCTCTTCGGCACTCCGGAGCGCCGCTGATAGCTCACCAGGCACGGGCTGGCCGGCCACTTGGTCATCGCCCCGGCCACCGGCTGGGGGTCGGGGTTCAGCAGGTTGAACTCATAGTGCTGGAGCAGCAGGGTCAGGGCGACTTTCATCTCCAGATAGGCGAAGTTGACACCGGCGCAGCGATGCACCCCGCCACCGAAGCCGATCAGACTGTGCGGGGTGCGGGATTCGTCCCGGGCCGGGGAGAAGCGCTCCGGGACATAGCGCTCCGGCTCAGGAAAGACCTCCGGCATCCGGTGAGAGATTGACGGGGCGGCAAACACCCGGCTGCCCTGCGGCACCCGAAACCCCCCGATTTCCAGCTCCTCGGCCGCGGTCCGCATCAGAATATAGGCGACCGGGTGGAGCCGCTCGGTCTCCTTGACCGCCCAGTCAATGCGCGACAACTGGCGCACATCGGCCATTGTCAGGTCCTGGCGGTCGCCGATGTGCTCGTCCTGGTCGTCAAGGACGGTCTGGAGATAACCTGGATGCTGCAACAGGTCGATCAGCGCCCAGCTGATATGCCCGGCGGTCGTTTCGTGGCCGGCCCATACCAGCAGCAGGATCAGGTTGATGACCAGCTCATCATCAACCGGCCGGCCATCAGAAAAGCGGGCCTCAACCAGGGTCTGGAGAAAATCGGGCTCAGCCGGCGGCTGCCGGCGACGGGTGTCGATCAACTCGCCCAGCACCCGGTGCAGCTTTTTCTTGGCCTTCTGGCTGCGGCGCAGTTTGGGCAGGGGCAGCCACAGCGGCAGGACCGGCTCCATGCCGCCTGAGAAGTGCCGGAAGTCGGTAAAGAACTCGCCGCCCAGCCCGCCCCGGAAGGCCGGGCCTAAAAACGCATTGGCGGCGATATTCATCACCAGCGGGCCGAGGGTCGGAATCAGATCAAACGAGCCGCTGTCGCCCAGCCGTTCAATCAGGTCGCAGGTCTCCTGGGCCATGGTTGAGACATACTGGTTCATCTGCTGGCCCTGGAAGCGGGGCAGGACAATGGCCCGCTGCTCCAGATATTCTTCAAACTCGGCAAAGAAGTAAAACCGTTTGTGGAACATCTTGATGAAGAACGGATAGCCTTCCCGGATCGACAGCAGCTTATCGGTTTCGGCAAAAAAGAAGCGGTTGTTGTCGGGCCCGAGCAGGACAACCGCCGGCTTGGTGCCGAGCCGTAGCGAGAACGCCGAGCCGTGCTCCTGATAGCCGCGTTCCAGGAGCGGAATCGGGTCTCTGAGGAACTCAACCGCATGGCCAATAACCGGGGCCGAACCGCTGACCGTCGGGGGTAATGAAAGTGTTGCCATAGCCTACTCCTTTCGCAGTGACGGCACCCGTGACGGGAGCCGGATGATGGCCGTAGCATGGACAGACAACTCGTCATTCTGATTCGTGGCAGTCTGGGCAATCTCGACGTAGTGGGCGTGGTCTTGTGCAAAAATCCGCCTGACCTCGCCGTTGATGTACAGGGTGTCTCCGACCGGATTATGCCGCCGGATTTCCACATGGATATGGCACAGAAAGCCACTGTCGCCCATCCAGTCGGTCAGATGGTGGGTCATCCACGAGGTGCGCTCCGGTCCGTAGTCATAGGCGTCGGGCGTACCGACCAGGGCGGCCAGGTCGCCGTCCCAGTGGACCCGCTCGGGCACATCAGGGATGCCGAAGCGGTCCGGGATGCCCAGGCCGGGATGTTTCTTGAGCTGCTTCCAGGCCAGACGGTTGGCCCGAATATACAGCCCGCCCCAGCCCTGGGCGTAGCAGATAAAGCCCGTCACTGTCATCGGGCCTTTGACCATAGTCGGCAGGCTGTCACCGACCTGCACATCTTCAATATAGCGTGGGGTTGCCCCCCGGATTTTTTCCTCGGCGTACTGGGCAAAGATTCGGGCAAGAGCGTCACGCGAATAGCGAACAGGCTGGCGGTGCTTGAGCGCGGTGTATTTGGTGCCCCGCTCGCGGGCGGTATCGCGCTCGGTCCGAAAACACCAGCTGTCGCCGCTGGCCACCAGCCGCCCGGTCTGATTGTAGTACTCCACATGGTAGACCTGCTGGATCGCCCGGCCGGCAAAACGGGTGTCGTGCTCAATCAGGTCTTTGAGCCAGGCTTTGGTGGTGAACTCGTCGCCGCGCAGCATGGGGCTGTGCCAGCTGATATCGGCCCCGGCCCACATGGCGTGTACGCCGGGCAGCCCGCCGACATAGCCGCTCAGAATGCGGTTCAGCGGAAAAACAAACGACGGCGGAGCGGCCAGGGTGCCGTAGGCTGTTGTGGCGGCATAGTCGGGGTCACACCACAGCGGGTTATCGTCGCCAATGCCGTGGGCGTAGTGACGGATGTTGTCGCGGCTGGCCTCATAGCACCACGGCTCCAGCGAGTCCTCAATCGGCACCTTGATCAGTTGCCGGAGGGCGGCCAGGGCTTCGTCGCTAATCAGAGAAAAACGTTGCTCCGCCATGTGGGTTCTCGTTCCTTCCAGAGTCCTGCATAGCACCCTGGCCGCAGGGTGCAAGAGCCGGCCTACTGGCTACTGGATAACCAAGATAAAACAGGGTAGAAAGGCCGGGTCGGGACGTACCTGATGTTTGACACTGCCGGCACCCTCACCACCTTTGAGCAGGCCACGCTCGCCTTGCAAGAGGCCGCGGTCACGGCCGCCCATCTGCAGGCCTGGGTTGCCCTGGCCGTCGGGCTGATTCAGGCCGGGATCGTCGGCTACGGCATTCGCTACATGGCACGGATGGGCGACCGCCGCGAACAACAGCACGCCGAACGCCACGCCGAAACCATGGAAGCCATGCGCACCCAAGCCGAACGCCATGCAGAAGCCACGCGCACTCAAGCCGAACGCCATGCAGAAACCATGCGCACCCACGCCGAACGCCACGCCGAAACCATGGAAGCCATGCGCACCCAAGCCGAACGCCATGCAGAAGCCACGCTCGCCCACGCCGAACGCCATGCAGAAACCATGCTCGCCTTGCGGACGCTGATTGAACGTACTGCGCCGCCGAAAGGGGCAGCCTGACACAGGAACGCAGACCACCTGGACGACGCCTGATGTTTGACACCGCCGGTACCCTCACCACCTTTGAGCAGGCCACGCTCGCCTTGCAAGAGGCCGCGGTCACGGCCGCCCATCTGCAGGCCTGGGTTGCCCTGGCCGTCGGGCTGATTCAGGCCGGGATCGTCGGCTACGGCATTCGCTACATGGCACGGATGGGCGACCGCCGCGAACAACAGCACGCCGAACGCCACGCCGAAACCATGGAAGCCATGCGCACTCAAGCCGAACGCCATGCAGAAGCCACGCTCGCCCACGCCGAACGCCATGCCGAAACCATGGAAGCCATGCGCACTCAAGCCGAACGCCATGCAGAAGCCACGCGCACCCACGCCGAACGCCATGCAGAAGCCATGCTCGCCTTGCGGACGCTGATTGAACGTACTGCGCCGCCGAAAGGGGAAGCCTGACACAGGAACGCAGACCACCTGGACGACGCCTGATGTTTGACACCGCTGGCACCCTCACCACCTTTGAGCAGGCCATGCTCGCCTTGCAGGAGGCCGCGGTCACGGCCGCCCATCTGCAGGCCTGGGTTGCCCTGGCCGTCGGGCTGATTCAGGCCGGGATCGTCGGCTACGGCATTCGCTACATGGCACGGATGGGCGACCGCCGCGAACAACAGCACGCCGAACGCCACGCCGAAACCATGGAAGCCATGCGCACTCAAGCCGAACGCCATGCAGAAGCCACGCGCACCCACGCCGAACGCCATGCAGAAACCATGCGCACCCACGCCGAACGCCACGCCGAAACCATGGAAGCCATGCGCACTCAAGCCGAACGCCATGCAGAAACCATGCGCACTCAAGCCGAACGCCATGCAGAAGCCACGCGTACCCACGCCGAACGCCACGCCGAAACCATGGAAGCCATGCGCACCCAAGCCGAACGCCATGCAGAAGCCACGCTCGCCCACGCCGAACGCCATGCAGAAGCCATGCTCGCCTTGCGGACGCTGATTGAACGTACCGCGCCGCCGAAAGGGGCAGCCTGACACAGGAACGCAGACCACCTGGACGACGCCTGATGTTTGACACCGCTGGCACCCTCACCACCTTTGAGCAGGCCACGCTCGCCTTGCAGGAGGCCGCGGTCACGGCCGCCCATCTGCAGGCCTGGGTTGCCCTGGCCGTCGGGCTGATTCAGGCCGGGATCGTCGGCTACGGCATTCGCTACATGGCACGGATGGGCGACCGCCGCGAACAACAGCACGCCGAACGCCACGCCGAAACCATGGAAGCTATGCGCACCCAAGCCGAACGCCATGCAGAAGCCACGCGTACCCACGCCGAACGCCACGCCGAAACCATGGAAGCCATGCGCACTCAAGCCGAACGCCATGCAGAAACCATGCGCATCCACGCCGAACGCCACGCCGAAACCATGGAAGCCATGCGCACCCACGCCGAACGCCATGCAGAAGCCACGCTCGCCCACGCCGAACGCCATGCAGAAACCATGCTCGCCTTGCGGACGCTGATTGAACGTACTGCGCCGCCGAAAGGGGCAGCCTGACACAGGAACGCACGACCACCTGCCGCAGGGTGCAAGAGCCGGCGCGTGTTGAGGAGCCGAGACAACAGGCTGATTGAACGCGGATCAAGATCGTGATACTGATAGAAGAAGATGCACATATGTTCTACGCCAAAACTGGCGCGGGGGGGGGGGGGGGGCAAAGTGTCACCTGTGAAAACCGCCCTGTTCCTCGCCCTGGCAGCCTGTGCCTTGCTGTGGGGGCCGCCGGCCCAAGCCCAGGCTCCAGACTGCAATGTGAATCAATTTGCCGCCTTCAATATGCAAGCCGATGACGGCGATAGCACAGATATCGAAGATACGCGCCATTTCACCATAAATCTCGCGAGCGATTCTGATAGGCGTCTCAGAAACGGTGTCTCCTCAGGGCGGCTCCCCGGTAATATTGCGACGTCAAGCCCAGTCAATTACTTCAGGATCAGGGTTCCCCCACTTATCTCGGGGAAGCTGATAGTAACGGCCATTCCCAGAGGGACCCTCACTGCCTCGGCCGCGTCTCTGTGTCAGGGACGCACCCAGCTTGCGACGCAAGATCCCGACACTGGACATTTCAGGATAGAACATCCGGTCAGCTCAGGAGAGTATTTTGTAGTGGTAGCAGGGAAGGGCGGAGCCAGAGGAACATATGTCTTCTACAGCCATTTTGATGGCCTTATTCCCACGACCGACGGAACCTCAGGCGGGGGCGTCTTTATGCGCGACAATCAGCGCGACGCCTACACTTTCATCGCCTCCGGCGACGGCCTCCTGACCGTAGAGACGACCGGGAGCGTAGACACCATCGGCACGGCGACATCAACCGTGAGGGCGATTGCGGCGGACGATAATAGCGGCGTAGGGAACAATTTTCGGATCGTCCTGCCAATTGAGCTTGGGGTCACCTTTACCGTGTCTGTGGGGGCACGGAGCAGCACTGCGCGCGGGAATTACATTCTAAGGGTGGACTACAAGCTCAGTGGGAGCACTGTAGTGGTCCCCGCTGTTTCCTCCGGACCAGTGACGTGGAACGTCGGCAATATTCCGCGAAGAGGAGAGGCACAATACATCGCTGTTCTCTATTTCGGCAGTACGCCTCTGCTCACGACCATAGAATCCAGGAGGCATCTGAGCATCACCTCGGGATCGGGGACGGATGTCAAAGGGACCTTATACTCGCCGAGTGTGCTTGACGTTCTGAGGCGACCTGTGCCCGGCTCGAGTGGCCTGTCCAGGACGGACTCTGATAGTGGAGTTGATTCCAATTTTTTACTCAGAGCCGTGATTCTGCCAGGAGGCCTCTCCATCTTGAAAGTGGAGGGGGAGCGTCCCTCAACCACCGGGCAATACATCATCCGCCTGCAATCCTTCCCCATTACTGCCCCGTCAATGGGGGTCGCCACCCCTGCTACCTTGGTGGCCAGGACCCCGCCGCAGGTGCAGAACTACCGGATTGATGTCGCTACACCCGGCCTCCTTGAAGTCCAGACGCTCGGCACCGTCGATACGGTCTGCTCTCTCTATGGGCCGGGGGGCCAGCAGCTGGCGGCCAACGATACCAGTGGTGAGGGAAGCAATTGCCGGATTTTTTACCATGTCCAACGGCCGGGGTTCTATTGGGTGACGGTGCAGGGGAAGACACCACAGACCAGCGGGGCCTACCACATTGTTGCCCGCCTCGCCGGAGTGCAGCAGGGCACCCCCGGGGATGACCGCATACTCGCCAGCCTCGCACCAGCCCGGACCTGTCCCTCCTGCCCGCCGGCCCCTGCCTGCCCCGCCCCCTACCGCCCTTCCATCAACGCAAAGGGCGTTATCGAGGACCCCCCCCCCAACGGGATCAGGGGCGGCATTGGCCTGATCCGGGGCTGGGTCTGTTCGGCCCCCAGCGTCGAAGTCCGCCTCTTTGACGAGGCTGGCCGCCGTGTCGCCACCCTGGACACGCCCTATGGCTCAAGCCGCCCCGATACGCGCGGGCAGTGCCTCATCCGTGAAGAGGACGATCCTGGCCTGACCGGGTTTGGGCTGACCTGGAACTTCAACGAGTTGCCCGAGGGGACGTACACGGCCGAAGCCTGGGCCGGCACCGGGCAGGTGGCCCAGCAGATCGGTCAGACCAACGCCTTTGAGGTCGTCCACCTGACCGACGATCCCTTTGTCCGGGGCTTGGCCGGCGAGTGCCGGGCCCCCGATTTCCCCGCTCCAGGAGCCACGACCGTGCTGGAGTGGGAGCAGAGCCTCCAGAACTTTGTGATTTCCGGCGTGGAGTAGCCCTCCGGGGGGCTTCGTCGGGAATCAGGGAAAACCTTGCTCCGCCCCGTGGGTTCTCGTTCCTTGCGGGGTGTCTGCCTAACACATTCACCCCTGAGCGTGATTCAAACTCTAAGTTTACGGTGGGTTCTCGTTCCTTGCGGGGTGTCTGCCTAACACCCTGGCCGCAGGGTACAAAAGCCGGCGGTGTGTTGAAAAGCCACGGCAGCCGGTTATCATGGCCGGCTGAGAATTCGTGCGAGATGCGAGGGAGGGGACGGCATGCAAGGACTCGAAGGTGTCAAGGTGGTAGAATTGGGAGAACTGGTCTCGGCCGCATACGCCGGCAAAATCATGGCCGACCTCGGGGCCGATGTGGTCAAGGTCGAAGAACCGGGCGGAGACCCGGCCCGGCAGCGTGGGCCTTTCCCCCGCGGGCTGGCCGACCCGGAAAAGAGCGGCCTGTTCCTGGCCCTGAATACCAATAAGCGGGGCATCACGCTTGATCTGACCCGCCACCAGGACCGGCTGGCCCAGCTCGTCGCCTGGGCCGATATCGTGGTCCACAACTACCCGGCCGCCCAGATGGCCGAGCGGGGCATTGACTATGGTGCCTTCCGGCAGCTCAACCCCCGGCTGGTCATGTGTTCGATCACCCCTTTTGGTCTGAGCGGGCCGTACAAAGACTACAGGGCCTATGAGCTGAATGTGTCCCACGCCGGCGGCTGGGGCTGGCTGAGTCCCGGCGCGTCGGACTTTCCAGACCTCCCGCCCTTGAAAGTCGCCGGCCACCAGTGCGACTTCCAGGGCGGCGTG
The DNA here is from genome assembly GCA_965200965.1 of uncultured Binatia bacterium (SeqCode). GTDB lineage: Bacteria > Desulfobacterota > Binatia > Bin18 > Bin18 > JAAXHF01. The sequence continues at coordinate 2,173,343 of OZ241744.1, read as the reverse complement.
TCCGGCGCTATGGCGGCCCTGGCGGCCTATCAGCGGGCCTTGGACACCGGCTGTGGGGAGCATATCGACCTGTCCACCCAGGCCTTCATCGCCGCCTTTCTGGAGCAGAACTTTGTCTACTACTCGTACAGCGACCGGATCGCCTCGCGTTTAGGAAAACGGCTGCTGTACCCGTGGGGCATCTTTGAGTGCAAAGACGGGCTGATTTTCATTCTGGCGGTTGAAGAAGACCAGTGGGAGCGGATTGTCGAGTTGATGGGCAATCCTGAGTGGGCCGGCTGGGAGATTTTTGCCGACGCCACCCAGCGTTCTAAAAACCAGGACGTGATGAAAATGTACCTGGACGAATGGGTCAAGGACTGGACGGTTGAAGAGTTGTGGCACGAGGCCCAGTCACGGCGGATCTGTTTTGCGCCGGTGTTCGGCATGGAACAGCTCAGCAAACAGGAACAGCTGCGGTCCAGACACTTCTTTGTTGATGTGAGCCAGCCACACGCCGGGACCGTCACCCAGCTTGGCCCGCCCTACCAGCTGCGCGAGCCGTGGTGGCAGGTCCGCCGTCCAGCCCCGCTCTTGGGCGAGCACACCGACGAGGTCCTGCGCGCGCTGCCTCCAGCCCCCGCTCCCCGGCCCCCGGCCCCCAGCCCCGCAATGCGCCGTCCCCTTGAGGGCGTTCGCGTGGCCGACTTCACCTGGGTATGGGCCGGACCCTACGGGACTATGTATCTCAGCCACCTGGGAGCCGAGGTCATCAAGATCGAGTCCAACACCCGCATTGATGTCACCCGTCGCCTGCCGCTCTATCCCACGGGCATGGAAGCAGGGGTGAACCGCTCAGGGCTGTTCAACCAGTGGAGCCTGGGCAAAAAGAGTGTGCTGATCAACTTCTCCACCCCCGAGGGCCTGGCCGTGGTCAAGGAGTTGATTCAAAACAGTGATGTGGTGGTCGATAATTTTGCGACCGGGGTGATGGAGCGCCTCGGCCTGGGCTATGACGACCTGGTGAAGATCAAACCCGACATCATCATGGCCTCGATTTCCGGCTATGGGCATAGCGGCCCGCTCAAGAACTATATGGGCTACGGCCCGGCCATTGCGCCGCTGACCGGGCTGTCGGCCATGACCGGCTATGCCGGCGGTCCGCCCCAGGAGGTCGGCATTTCCTACGGCGACCCCAACAGCGGCATCCATGCCGCGGTGGCCGTGACCGCTTCTCTGGCCGCCCGAAAACGGACCGGCAAAGGCCAGTACATTGACGTTTCCCTGTGGGAGTCGGTGGCTGCGCTGGTGCCCGAGGGCTGGATGGACTACGCCATGAACGGCCTTGAACCTGCCCGCCGTGGGAACCTCGACCCGCTGATGGCCCCTCATACCTGTTTTCGGTGCGCCGGCGAGGACGAATGGGTGTCAATTGCCTGCGGCAACGACGCCGAGTGGAGGGCGTTGTGCCGGGCTATGGATCAGGCCGGGCTGGGCACAGACGCCCGTTTCCGCACCGTTCAAGACCGCAAGGCCAACGAGGACGCGCTGGAAAACATCGTCACCGCCTGGACCGAAAAGCGCGACAAGTGGCAGCTGACACAGACCTTGCAGGCAGCGGGAGTGGCCGCCTTTCCGTCCATGAACAGCAAAGACCTGGCCGACGACCCGCATCTCAAGCAGCGGGGTTTCTTTGTTGAGCTGCCGCACGCCGAGGTCGGCGTCCGCAAGCATACCGGCATTCCCTGGTTGCTGACCGAATCGCCAAACGGGGTGCAGGCCCCGGCACCGCTGCTCGGCCAGCATACCGAGCAGGTCATGCGGGATGTCCTGGGCTATGCTGATGAGCGCATCGCTCAGTTGAGAGAGCGGCGGGTGTTGTATTAGTCTATGCGGTTCTCTTACTGGGCCACAAACCCGCCATCGACCGGCAGCTGGGTTCCGGTCACAAACGAGGCCGCGGCGGAACACAACCAGACCACGGCCCGGGCGATTTCCTCTGGCTGGCCAATCCGTCCAATGGGATGGACCGCGGCAAAGCGCTCTTCAAGGCCGGGGTTTTTCTGCACACCGCGCTCAAACATCGGCGTTCTGATGACCCCAGGGCACACGGCGTTGACCCGGATGCCGGCCTTGGCATATTCCAGGGCCGCGGTCCTGGTCAGGCCGTTCACCCCGTGTTTGCTGGCCACATAGGCCGGGCCGTAGCGAAAGCCGACGAGGCCGGCGACCGAAGCGGTGTTGACAATTGCCCCGCCGCCGTGGCCGAGCATGTGCTGGATTTCGTACTTCATGCACAGCCACACGCCCTTGAGGTTAATGGCGATGACTTGGTCCCAGCGGTCTTCGGCGTAGTCGCCGGTCTTGGCCATGCCGCCTTCAATGCCGGCGTTATTAAACGCGCAGTCAAGACGGCCGCAGGTCTCAAGCGTTTGCCCTACCAGGGCTTTGACCTGAGCCGCCTCGGTCACATCGGTTTTGACAAATGTGGCTTCGCCACCGGCAGCTCTGATGAGCTGAACCGTCTCCTGGCCGGCCTCAACGAGCAGGTCCGCCACCACGACCTTGGCCCCCTGCCGGGCAAACTCCAGCGAGCTCGCCCGGCCAATGCCACCGCTGCCACCCGTTATCAGCGCGACTTTGCCGTCAATAACTCCTGCCATGAAACTCTTCCTTTCTCGCAGGCCGGCGCTTCAACTCTTCGGCTCCTCGGACGCCTCGGCCTGGCCGGTACGCAATTCATCAACATCGTCCGGGTCGGGCATAATCACAAACTCGGGGTAGGCTTCAATACCGAGTTCCATTGAATCCTGGCCGACCTCTTCGACAGAACGCGAGACGCGGACGCCCAAGCTCTTGTCCAGGGCCGCCCACATCAGCCATGAAGTGCCGAAGGAGAACACCCCCACCGCCAGCACCCCCAGGAGTTGGACGCCAAGGTTGCCGCCAGCGGCTATACACACCGCCAGTGTGCCCCAGATACCAGCGCCCAGATGGGCCGGTATTGCGCCGACCACATCGTCCAGCCTGACCGTCTCCAGCAGCTTTGTGCTGCCCAGACTCACCAGCCCGCCAATCGCCCCGATGATGACCGCCCAGTGCTGTTGTACAATGTCCGGGCCGGCGGTGATGGCGACCAGGCCGGCAATGGCGCTGTTGAGGATGGCCAGCAGGTCGATCCGTCCGAGTATGGGCCGTGAGGCAAACAGGGCGGTCACGACCCCCGCGGACGCGGCCAGGTTGGTATTGGCCAGCACATTGCTCATCGCCACCGCGTCGCTCACACCGCCAAGGGCGAGTTGTGAGCCGCCGTTGAACCCCAGCCAGCCAAACCACAGGATGAGCACGCCCAAGGTGACAAACGGGACATTTGAGGGCGGCGTGGGTTTGATACTGCCGTCGGCCCGGAACTTGCCGACCCTCGGCCCGACGAGTATAGCCCCGGCCAGGGCGGCCCAGCCGCCGGTTGAATGGACGATGGTGGAGCCGGCGAAATCCTGAAAACCGAGCTGATTGAGCCAGCCCCCACCCCAGGTCCAGGCCCCGACAACAGGATAGATGAGGGCTGTGAGCACGGCGGTGAAGAGCAGGAAGGAGTACAGCTTGACCCGCTCGGCCAGGGTGCCGGACACAATGGAGGCGGCGGTGGCCACAAAGACCATCTGAAAGAACCAGTCGGACATGGTGGAGTAGTTGTTGCCGACAACTGCGGCCTCGGCCTCTGCCGAGCCGGACAGCAGGGCCAGCTCATCGGGCGACGGTCCGTAGAGCAAGGTCACAGAGCCGATCCAGGCCCCGACATCAACATACATGAGGTTGTAGCCAATGATGTAGTAGGCCAGCCCGGCAATGGAGTACAGGCCGATGTTCTTGAGACAGATCACTGAGGCGTTCTTGGTGCGCACCGAGCCGGACTCCAGCATGGTGAAGCCGGCACACATCCACATCACCAGGGCCCCCCAGAGCAAAAACGAGAAGGTGTTGAGGATAAACTGCGTCTCCTCGCCTACGGCCGCCCAGGCGTTGCCCGGCAGCAGCAACACCACCACCGCCAGCAGCCAACCGGCTCTGCCCGGTCTGCATCCGTCTGTGTTCATGCTCGCCTCCACTGTTGTTGTGGGTCGCCGTCTGCCCGAACGGCTCCCGGGATGTCAGTCGGCCTGGGTCAGGGCGTCTAAAACTTTCCGGGGATGATCTGCGGCTTTGGCAACTCTTTTCCAGTGCTTTTTTACTTTCCCGTCTGGCCCCACCCAGACCGTTGAACGAATGACGCCAAGCGTCTTTTTGCCGTACATCATTTTTTCGCCGTAAGCCCCGTACCTGGTCATGACTTTTTTGTCGGGGTCGCACAACAGGGGAAATGGCAGTTGGTGTTTGGAGACGAATTTCTGGTGTGAGGCTGCATCATCGGGCGAAATGCCGAGCACCGTTGCGCCGCACTGCTGGATGGCTTGCCACACATCCCGAAAACCGCAGGCTTCTTTGGTGCAGCCGGGGGTGTCGTCCTTGGGATAGAAGTAGACAATAAGGTCCTGGCCTGTGAAATCCTTGAGGGAGACCGTGTTCCCGGCCGTGTCTGTGAGGTGAAAGGCCGGGGCGGCCTTTCCTTCTTCTACCGGCATCGTGTTGTCCTCCTGGTTCGAGTGAGCGTTCGGACGCCGATGCTTGTAGCAGCTTTTCTTGTGCGAAATCAATATGCGGTGAGACCGTGGAAGCGCTGGACCGGATACCGCTCTGTCGAGAGAGCAAAACGCCGGGTGAGAACCCGGCGCTGGCATGGACGGTTACAGCAGGACAACCCCTGCCCGGCTTATTCGGCTGCCATATCGTAGCTGCGCAGCATCTTGCCCGGCAGCGCCCCGGTGCATTGCTGACCCTCAAAGGTGACGGCTCCGTTCACGATCGTATAGTGGTAGCCCTCGGCCTTCTGGACCCGCCGCCAGTCCTTGTTCGGCAGGTCGGTTACGGTCTCCATTGGCAATACGCGCAGCTTGTCCAGATCGTAGACGACGATGTCTGCCGGCATTCCCTCACGCAGCCAGCCACGGTCGCGGATGCCGATGGCCCAGCCCAGCATGGTGGACAGCCGCCAGTGCGCCTCTTCGAGTGACATGAGCTGCCTGTCGCGCACCCAGTGGCCCAGGAAGTGGGTCGGATAGCGGCCGGTGGTCAGGAACTTGGTGTGAGCGCCGCCATCCGAAGCGCCGATCAGGGTGAGCGGGTGCTTGACAATCTCGCTGACCGCGTCCTCATCGCCATTGATAAAGTCTTGCAGGGCAAATTCGGTTCCCAGGTTCTCCTCGACTGCCAGGTCCAGCATGGTGTCAACCGGATGTTTGCCCTGCTCTTTGGCGAGCTCGGCGATAGTTCGACCCTCCAGGTGTTTGTTCTTGTCCAGACACACCTCAGCAATTGTTGTCTTGTCCCAATTGAAGAGAGAGATCTGGGCCGCCTCACCGTCGTGGTGCCTCTTCTCCATGACCGTTGGGGTCTGTTCCATATCCTGCCTGAGGGCCGCCCGCCGGGCCGGGTCAGACAGCTTGGCTTTGCGCTCTTCGTGGCTGCCGACCGTGGCTTCGTTCCAGGCTGGCAACTGGTCAAAAAGCCCTACGGTCTCAAATTTGAACTCAAATTCGATCGGCAGGCAGATATTGACCGGCAGCACCACGGCCTCACGAAACACTTCTTCTGTCCATTCCAGTTGGTTGCGCCAGGCACTCGGGTTGGTCGGATCATAGATAATGGCGTTCCAGTTCACCGGCCGGCCGCTGGTCCTGGCCAGTTCAACCAGGAAATCCCGCCCCAAACCTTGCAGGGCGTGGCCCATGGTCCACTCGATTGATCCCCGGTTGAACTCGCGCATGACCTTGGCCATTTCCAGAAATTCTTCGCGCGGGGCCACATGGGTCGGCAGATAGCCGCCGTCGTAGTCGCGGTTGGCCATGCTGAAGCTGGCCGAGAAGCCAAAGCCGCCGGCCTCCATGCCTTCTCGTACCAGGTGCTTCATCTGGTTGACCTGCTCCTGGGTGGCGGTGTAGTTGGGGTCCCGTGCTGCGTCTGTGCCCATTACCCAGGCGCGCAGCGGAGAGTAGGGAATGAGCGAGGCCGCATTCACCCCTGTGCCGTGGCGCTCAATGCTGTCCAGGAATTCGGGAAAGGTCTCCCAGTCCCAGCGCATTGACGCCTGCATAATGGACAGGGGGATCGTCTCTGTCCGTTCCATGCGCAGCATGGCCCGCTCGCGGTCCTCTGGATGGACCGGCGCAAAGCCGAAGCCGCAGTTGCCGATGGCGACCGTTGTCACACCGTGCCAGCCTGACAGCGTGGCGTAGGGGTCCCAGCCGGTAAGCGCCGCGTCGTAGTGGGTGTGAATGTCCATAAACCCCGGGGCCACAATCAAGCCGGTGGCATCAATAACGCGCTGGGCGCTGCCCTGGATATTGCCCATAGTGGCAATTTTCCCGGTCCGGATACCGATGTCCCCACGGTAGGCGGGCATCCGCAAGCCGTCGATGATTGTGCCGTTTTTGATAAGCAGGTCATAATCAGCCATGCGATCCTCCTTTTTGCTCAGGTGAGCAGGCTGGTGGTGAAACCAGAAAATGACGCGACATCTCTACGCCGGGTGCCATTTTCTGGCCAGACATGCCTGACCCCTAGCACAAGGGCCGCAGCTTTTGCAATGGACGCAATGAGCAGGCGTTCAGTCGGGAAGTGGAGTGCGGATACGCCGTCATGGGGCGAGCAGCAGTACTGCGCTTGCTCTTCACTTGCTCTGGAGAAGGTGCAGGTTCAGGCTCAGCCACACCGCGGCACCGAGGCAGCTCAGCCCGGTCAGCCCGACCGTCAGCGGAGCGCCGATATACGGGGCCAAGCTGCCTGACAGCAGGCTGCCGACCGGCGAAGCGCCCATGAACATGATGAAGAACAGGCTCATGATCCGGCCCCGCAGGTGATCGGGCGCGATCGTTTGCAGCAGGGTGTTGACCGCGGCCAGCGGGACCATGAAGCCCGAGCCGACCAGGGGCAGGATCAGCACCGACAGCCACAGTTTGCGGGACAGAGCAAAGAGAAGAAGCCCAAGGCCGAGCTGGAGCAGGGCAAAGACGACCGCCCGGCCGAGGGTGTCCGTTCCCCGATGCCTGGCCAGAAAACTGACCCCGACGACGGCACCAAGCCCGGCGGCACCCATCAGCACGCCCATCCCGCTCGGGCCGCCGTGCAGGATATCCTCGGCAAACACCGGCATGAGGACGGTGTAGGGTGCGCTGAACAGGCTGACGAGGCCGATGACAATAAGGAGCAGGCGGACGGCCGGCGTGCGGACGGCGTAGACCAGCCCCTCACGGATAAACGCCCATACCGAGCGGTGGGGAGAGGCCGGCCGGGTCCAGGCCGGCGGACGCATGGCCAGAAATCCGCCGATAATGGCCAGGTAGGACAGCGTGTTGACCAGAAAACACGCTCCTTCACCGGCCTCGGCGACAATCAGTCCGGCCAGGGCCGGGCCGGTAATCCGTGCCCCGTTGACCAGGGCCGAGTTGAGGGCGATCGCGCTCGGCAGGTCCTCCCGGCCCACGATTTCCATCAGAAAACTCTGCCGGGCCGGCATCTCAAAGGTCTGGACCGTGCCGGCGAACAGGGCCAGAAAAAACACCTGCCAGGCGGTAATCCAGCCGCCCAGCGTCAAGACGCTCAGCGCCGCGGCCTGGAGCATGGCCAGCACCAGCATCAGCAGGATGACGGAGTAGCGGTTGAAGCGGTCGGCCACCACGCCGGCCAGCAGGCCGAGCAGCAGGGTGGGGAATTGACCGGCAAAGGCGACGAGGCCGAGCATGAAGGACGACTGGGTCAGTTGATAGACCAGCCAGCCCTGGGCCATGTTCTGCATCCAGAAGCCGGTCCGGGAGACAAACTGACCGACGAAGAACAGCCGGAAGTTGCGGTGTTGGAGGGCGCGCAGGCTGTAGGGCAGTTGCCGGTCGGGGCCCTGGAGTGCTTTGGGGGCCAGGGGGGACGGCTTGGATAACACCCGCTGAACCTATGCGCCGGGGCCGGGGCTGTCAATAAAAAGGGCTGCTTGGCCGTCAGCATCGCCCCTGGTATGGAAGACGGCAGCGCTGTGCAGCAGGAGGGCACGAGTATGGAAGTCGGCGTTTTAGTGACCGCCACCGCCCAGAGCGGCGATCTGGCCGAAGTCGCCCGACGGGTTGAAGCCGAGGGGTTTGATTCGTTGTGGATACCTGAGCATCCGGTTATCCCGGTGGGGCATCAGACCCCTTTTCCCGCGGCCGCGGACGGGCAGCTGCCGGAGCACTACAACCGCTGGGCCGACCCGTTTATCGCCCTGACCGTAGCGGCGACCGTCACCAACAGGATCAAGCTGGGGACCGGCATCTGTCTGCTGCCCGAGCGGGAGCCGCTGGTCACGGCCAAGACCATAGCCAGTCTTGACCTGTATGCCGGGGGCCGGGTGATAATCGGAGCGGGAGCGGGCTGGCTGCGGGAAGAAACCGAGGTGCTGGGAACCGAGTTCCGGCTGCGCTGGAAGCGGATGCGGGAGACGGTTGAGGCGATGAAAGTCCTGTGGACCCAGGGTGAAGCCGGCTATGAGGGCGACCTGGTCCGCTTCCCGCCTGTCCGCTGTGAACCCAAGCCGGTCCAGCCCGGCGGACCGCCGGTTCTGCTCGGCGCGCACGGCCCAAAAGCCCTGGAACGGGTGGCGCGCAGCTATGACGGCTGGTTTCCGCTGGTCCACAGCCCGGACGCTTGTGACAGGCAGATACGCAGCCTGAGACAGTTGACCAGAGAGGCCGGCCGTGACCCGGACAGCCTGAACATCACGGTTATTGTTGATCCTGGACAAGACGGCCCGTCTCGGGACGAGCTCAAACGCTACCGGGACGCCGGGGCGCGGGGCGTTGTGACCTTCTCCCAGCAGATGGGTACGGAGATTGCGGACGGCGGGGCAATGGCCTGGATTGACCGGGTTCTGCCCACGGTTGAGCGGGCACACGGGGTATGAATGCTTGCGTTACCCCCCGCCCCTCGTTATGATGGTGGGGTTCTGGGAACGCAACGAAGCAAACACCGGGAGGGAGATGAGGAGCGATGCAAAAGAGAAATTGGCGCTACGGTCTATTGGCGGGCATATTCGCCCTGACGGGCGCGGCAACAGTCGGCGCACAGGATACACAACAGCAGGCCACCGAGCCGCAGGTTACGGAGCCGGAGGAGGATGTTGTCGGGCTGGAAGCCTACCGGGTGGTCGGCTCGCGCGTGGCCGGACGCTCGGCCCAGGATTCGGCCGTGCCGGTAGACATCATCCGGGGCGAAGACCTCCAGACCTACGGCATCCGTGACCTGGACTCCTTGCTGCGCGCGTCCGTCCCGTCCTACAACGTCAACGATCAACCCATCAGCGACGCCGCCACGCTCATCCGTCCGGCCAACCTGCGCGGGCTGCCGCCGGATCACACCCTGGTGCTGGTCAACGGAAAACGTCGCCACCGCGGTTCGGTCATCAGCATCCTGGGTGGCGGTTTAGCAGATGGCTCGCAGGGCGTTGATTTGTCCGCCATCCCGGCCATTGCGTTGCAACGGGTTGAAGTGCTGCGCGACGGAGCCGCAGCCCAGTATGGCTCGGACGCTATCGCCGGGGTGTTGAACTTCCGGCTGCGGGAAGACCGCGAGGGGCTGGAGGTACAGACCAGCTACGGCCAGAACTATCATGGCGACGGCGACAAGGTGAAAGTCGCGGCTAATCTGGGGCTGCCGCTGACCGATGCGGGGTTTGCCAACTTCAGCTTTGAGTTCATGAATGCCGATGAGACCAGCCGCAGCGTGCAACGCGGCGACGCGCGAGGGCTGATCGAGGCGGGCAACACGGATGTGCGCCGGCCCGCGGCCCAGATCTGGGGCTCACCCGAAGTCCAGTACGAATACAAGTTCTTCGGCAACTTGGGCCTTGACCTGGAAGACATCAACGCCCGCTTGTACGCCTTTGGCAACTACGCCGAGCGCAGGGTAGAGGGCGGCTTCTTTTACCGCAACCCCAATACCCGGCGCGGCGTGTTCGAGGGCACCCCTGCGGACGGTACGCCCACAATACGAGTGGCTGACCTGTCGGGGACTGGTGCAGGCTGTCCCGCCGTGCCGACTAACGCCGCGGCTGACTACACGGCTGCCCTGGCCGGGCTGCCCGATCATTGCTTTGCGTTCAACGAGCGCTTTCCGGGCGGGTTCACGCCGCGCTTCGGCGGTTATGTGAAGGACTGGAGCATCGTCTTCGGCATGAACGGTGAGGTCGAGAGTGCGTTCAGCCTGCTGAACGGCTGGTTCTATGATGTCAGTGCCAATTTTGGCCAGAACAGCGTTGACCTCTTCATGTTCAACACCATCAACCCGCAGCTGGCCGCCATGCGGACGAATATCCCGACATCGTACCGACCGGGCAGGGACACGCAGTTCGAACGAACATTCAACTTCGACATCTCGCGGCCGTTTGACGTGGGGTTGTTCTACTCCCCGTTGAACGCCGCGTTCGGGTTTGAATACCGCATTGAGGAATTCGAGAAGAAGATCGGCGGAGAGAATTCCTGGTACATTGACGATAGCCTTGCCGCCCAAGGGTTCGGCATCGGCTCGAACGGGTTTGGCGGCTACCGGCCCGATGTCGCCGGCGAGTGGGATCGCCACAACTACGCGCTGTACATGGACCTGGAAGCCGAGGTGATTCGAGCGGTTACCCTCGGGGCCGCCGGACGCTACGAGAACTTCGACGGCGACATCGGCGAGACCGTGAACGGCAAAGTCTCCGCTCGCTGGCAGGTCATTGAGGCATTGGCCCTGCGCGGCGCGGTCAGTTCGGGCTTCCGCGCCCCGACGCCGGGACAGATCAACCTGCGGAACACCACCACGGCTTTCGGTGCTGACGGGCTGGTAGACCAGGGGACCCTGCCGGCGCACCACCCCGCGGCATCCTTCTTCGGCGCAAAACCGCTGACCCCGGAAAAGTCCGTCAACTACTCGGTGGGTGCCGTCTTCAACCTGGGTGCCCTGGAACTGACCCTCGACTATTACCGCATCAAAGTGCAGGACCGCATCGCACTGAGCGAAAGATTCAGGGTTTCGGACTTGACCCCCGGCCAACTGGCGCAGTTCAACATGCTGGTGCCCGAGGCGAGTTCTCTCAGAGATGTGCTCTACTACACCAACGACTTTGACACCACTACGCAGGGGGTCGACCTGGTGGCGACCTATCCAGTAACAACCGTGGCCGGCAACACCGAGTTCACGTTTGTCGGGAACTGGAACAGGACGGAGGTCGACAGCCGCAATCCTGTCATCATCAGCGACAGGCGGGTCACACAGATCGAAGAAAAGCTGCCGCAATTCCGGTTCACGCTAACGGCCGACCATAGCTATGGGCCGTGGCGGCTGTTGACCAGGTTGCATTTCTTCGACAACTTCCGCTCCTATCCGGCGGATGTTCAAGCCTGGGGGTTCCGCTCGGGTGAGCGCTGGCTGATGGACATCGAAGCCTCCTACACTTTCAGGAACATTCCGTTCATGCAGACGGTAACGCTGGCCGCGGGCGCGGAAAACGTGTTCGACCAGTACCCACGCCGGGTGCCGTATAAGAACGGTGCCGGGTCTGGGGTTGGCATGAAGTACCCCGAAGCCTCGCCGTTCGGCTTCAACGGCGGGTTCTACTACCTGCGCGCCGGGTTCGAGTTCTAGCCGGACCATCTCCCGTCGCCGGGGGCTCCATCCGGCCTCCCCGACCCTCTCTTTTTCGGAACGGGGGACAGGACTGTCCCCCGTTTCCTTCCCCCCCAAACGCCCCCGGTCCCGCAAAAGACCACAGGAGTTGAACAGGAAAAAGCGCGTGAGCAAGGCAGGATGGCGGCGGTATGTGTTGGCCGGCCTGTTCATCTGGATGGGCGCGGGCGCGGTCGGCGCGCAGAACGCCGAGCCACAGGAGGAAGTCCTGGGGCTTGAGGAGTACCGGGTGGTCGGCTCCCGGGTCCTGGGCCGCTCGGCCCAGGACTCGCCGGTGCCGGTGGATATCATTCAGGGCGACGAACTCCAGACCTACGGCATCCGTGACATGGACGCGCTGCTGCGGGCCACCGTGCCGTCCTACAATGTCAACCAGCAGCCCATTAACGACGCTGCCACCTTCGTGCGGCCGGCCAATCTGCGCGGGCTGCCGCCGGACTCCAGCCTGGTGCTGGTCAACGGCAAACGCCGCCACCGCGCCGCGGTCATCAGCCTGCTGAGCAACGGCTCGTCGGACGGCGCGCAGGGTGCCGACCTGTCGGTCATCCCGGCCATCGCCTTGGAGCGGGTTGAGGTGTTGCGCGACGGCGCGGCGGCTCAGTATGGCTCGGACGCCATCGCCGGCGTGCTGAACTTCCGGCTGCGGGAAGACCGCGAGGGGCTGGAGGTGCAGACCAGCCTGGGCCAGCACTACCACGGCGACGGCGACAAGATACAGGTGGCGGCCAACCTGGGCCTGCCGCTGACCGAGGCCGGCTTTGCCAACCTCAGCTTTGAGTTTCTGAACGCCGACGAGACCAGCCGCAGCGTTCAGCGTGGGGACGCGCTGGACCTGATTGCCGCCGGCAACACGCATGTGCGCCGCCCGGCGAGCCAGGTCTGGGGCGCGCCCGAGGTGCACTATGACTACAAGTTCTTCGGCAACCTTGGCCTGGACCTCGAGGACCTGAACGCCCGGCTGTACGCCTTTGGCAATTATGCCGAACGCAAGGTTGAAGGCGGGTTCTATTTCCGCCACCCCAGCGAACGCCCGCTGGTGTTTGACGGGCCGGTTGTGGACCGAGCCGGCAACCGGGTTGTGGACCGCACCGGCAATCCATACGCTTCCCTCGCCGCGGCCAGGCAGGACGGAATTGATACCACCGGCTTGAGCGATACGATCCCGGTCGCCGATCTGTCGGGGACCGGCACCGGCTGCCCCATCATCCGCACCAACCCCGCGGCCAATTACCAGGGCGCGCTGGACGGCTATCCGCACTGCTTTATCTTCAACGAGCGTTTTCCGGGCGGATTCACGCCCCGCTTCGGCGGCTCTGTGAAGGACTGGAGCATTGCCTTCGGGCTGCGCGGAGCAGTCGAGAGCAAGTACACCCTGCTCAGCGGCTGGTCGTATGACGCCAGCGCCTACTTTGGTCGTAACAGCGTGGACTTTTTCATGCACCATACCATCAACCCGCAGCTGGCCGGCCTGCGGACCACCATTCCGACCTCCTACCGGCCCGGGACCGATACGCAGTTTGAGAGGACATTCAACCTTGACCTGTCGCGGCTGGTGGACCTGGGTCTTTTCTCCTCACCGCTGAACGCTGCCTTCGGCTTTGAGTACCATGTGGAAGCCTTTGAGAAAGAGGCCGGGGGGCAGAACTCCTGGTATATCGACGATCAATACGGCCTGGCGGCTCAGGGCTTCGGCATCGGCTCCAACGGCTTTCCGGGCTACAGCCCGGCCATTGCTGGCGAGTGGCAGCGGCACAACTATGCGCTGTATATGGACCTGGAGGCCGAGATGGTGGAATCCGTCCTGTTCGGGCTTGCCGGTCGGTACGAGAACTTTGACGGCGACATCGGCGAGACGGTCAACGGCAAGGCCGCGGTCCAGTGGCGAGCGCTGAGCGCCCTGGCCTTGCGCGGCTCAGTCAGCTCAGGCTTCCGCGCCCCCACCCCAGGCCAGATCAACCTGCGCAACACCACCACGGCCATCAGCAACGGACAGTTACAGGACCAGGGTACCCTGCCGGCCTACCACCCGGCCGCGGCCTTTTTTGGCGCAAAGCCGCTGACCCCGGAAAAATCGGTCAACTACTCTGCCGGCCTGGTGTTCACCCTGGGCGAACTGGAACTGACCCTCGACTATTACCGTATCAAGGTCCAGGACCGCATTGCCTTCAGCCGCAATTTTGACAAATCGGAGCTGTCCCGCGCCGCCCTGGCACGCTTCAACGCCCTGGTGCCCGAGGCCAGTTCCCTCGCCGCAGTGCGCTACTACACCAACGACTTTGACACCACCACCCAGGGGGCTGACCTGGTAGCCAGCTATCCGCTGACGACGCTGGCCGGCCACACCCGGTTTACCTTTGTAGGCAACTGGAACAAGACGGAGGTGGACAGCCGTGATCCCGGCGTTATCGACAACAAGCGTGTCAACCAGCTTGAAGAAAACCTGCCGGAGTTCCGCTTCTCGCTGACGGCCGACCACAGTTGGGGCCCGTGGCGGCTCCTGGCCCGACTGCACTTCTACGACGATTTCCACGAATACCATGTGGAAGACAGGAACTTGCCCATCAACGCCGGCGAGCGCTGGCTGATGGACCTGGAAGCCTCCTACACCTTTCTGAACATCCCCTGTATGCGGGCGGTGACGCTGGCGCTGGGTGCAGAGAACGTGTTTGATACCTACCCGCGCAGAAATCCCTACGCCCGCGCCCTGGGGGCCAAATACCCCGAATACTCGCCCTACGGCTTCAACGGTGGCTTCTACTATTTGCGCGCCGGGTTCGAGTTCTAGCCCGTCCATTCTTCCCGCCCTGCCGTTTTGCATCGGCAGGGTGATTGGCGTATCCTGAGCCGCATGGCCAGGGGTACAGTTCTTGACGGCAGAGCCATTGCCCGCTCAATCCGTCAGGCCGTACAGGAGGAGGTAGACGGATTTTGTGCCAGGTATGGCAGCCGGCCGGGACTGGCCACCGTCCTGGTCGGTGACAATGCCGCCTCCCGCGTGTATGTCGGGACCAAGGAGCGAGCCTGTCAGAATGTCGGCATCCAGTCGTTTGGCTATCGGCTGCCGGCGACCACCCCGGCGTCTGAGGTCCTGACCCTTGTCGCTGAGCTGAACGCCCGGACGGATGTGAACGGCGTCCTGGTTCAGTTGCCGCTCCCGGCCCACCTGGCCCAAGAGCGCTTCATTGAGGCCCTTGACCCGGACAAGGATGTCGACGGCCTGCACCTCCTCAATCAGGGCAAGCTGCTGCGGGGCGAAGACGGTTTCCGCCCCTGTACCCCGCTGGGGGTGATGTGTCTGCTTGAGCGGACCGGGCTGCCCCTGGCCGGCCGGAAAGCGGTTGTCATCGGGCGCAGCCACCTCGTCGGTCGGCCCCTGATCCTTCTCTTGTTAGAGCAGCATGTGACCGTCACCTGTTGTCACTCCCGGACGACTGCTCTGGCCCGAGAAGTCCGCCAGGCCGATATTGTGATTCCCGCTATCGGGCAGCCGGGTGCGATTCGCGGCGAGTGGATCAAAGACGGGGCGATTGTCATTGATGTCGGAATTTCCCGGCTGGCGGACGGCTCGCTGGGGGGTGATGTCGATTTTACGACGGCCAGAGAACGGGCCGCTTTTATCACCCCGGTGCCGGGCGGAGTCGGCCCAATGACGGTGGCAATGCTGCTCTGTAATACGCTCAAAGCCGCCCACCGACAGCTCACCCACACCAGCTGAGCGATGCCAGCACGGACCCCCCTGTACGACACCCACCGCGCTTTGGGGGCGCGCTTTACCGTCTTTGGAGGCTGGGACATGCCCGTCCAGTACTCAGGTATTGTGGCCGAACACCGGGCGGTGCGGACCCGGGCCGGGCTGTTTGACCTCAGCCATATGGGCGAGATCGAACTCCGTGGTCCTCGCGCCCTGGAAGTGTGCCAGGAACTCCTGGTGAGCGATGTGGCCCGGCTGGCCACCGGTCAGGCCCAGTACAGCCTCTTGTGCAACGCCGACGGGGGGATTATTGACGATGTGCTCGTCTATCGGCTCGCCCCGGAGCGGTATGCTGTGTGTGTCAACGCGACCCGGATTGGGGTTGATTTCGACTGGTTTGGCCAGCACAACCGGGGTCGTGCCGAGTTGCTCAACCGGACTGCCGAGACAGCCCTGCTTGCCCTCCAGGGGCCGCGCGCCGCGGCGATCCTGCACCGCCTCACGCCTGTAGACCTGTCCGCCTTGCGGTACTACTGGTGCGCCGCGGGCGAGCTGGCCGGGGTGGCTGGACTTGTGGCCCGGACTGGCTATACAGGAGAAGATGGCTTTGAGCTGTTTGTGCCTGCCGAGCGTGCCGAGCGCGTGTGGGCGGCGTGTCTGGAGGCGGGCCGGGCCGACGGTCTCGTGCCGGTTGGTCTTGGCGCGCGCGATACCCTCCGGCTCGAAGCCGGCTATATGTTGTACGGACAGGACATGGACAGCCACATCTCACCCTTTGAAGCCGGGCTGTCGCGCCTCGTGCGCTTTGAGAGCGGAGCATTTATCGGCCGCCCGGCCCTGTTGCGGCACAAAGAGCGTGGGGTGACGAAAAAGCTGCTTGGACTACAGATGGAAGAGCGGGGTATTCCGCGGTCTGGCTATCCGCTGGTGGTACACGGGCGGACGGTCGGCCGTATCACGAGCGGAACCCGGTCTCCGAGCTTAGGGGTCGGTATCGGCCTGGGATACGGCCCGGCGGAGGCGGTCCCAGGCATGGAGTTGTGGGTGGAAATCCGTGGTCGTCAGGTCCGGGCCCGGGTCGTGAGCCGGCCGTTCTACCGGAGGAGAAAGGAGTAGGGGGTCAGGAGGTTTCGATGGACGTTCCAAAAGAGCTGCGCTATTCAAGCGAACACGAATGGGTCGCTGTTGAGGAGGGTATTGCGCGGGTGGGTATCACCGACTATGCCCAGGACCAACTCGGCGATGTCGTGTATGTTGAGCTGCCCGAGGTGGGGACAGCCGTGCAGAAGGAAGAGCCGTTTGGGGTGATCGAGTCGGTCAAAGCGGTCTCTGACATATTTTCGCCGGTGAGTGGAACGGTGGTTGAGGTCAATGTCGACCTGCCCAGCAGTCCAGAAATGGTTAACGATGATCCCTACGGTGATGCCTGGATGATCGGGATTCAAATCAGTGAGCCGGATGAGCTCGAAGACCTGATGGACGCCGAAGAATACACCGCGTTTGTCGAACAGGATCAGTCTGACCAGGAAGACTAGGGAAGCCGCCGGCATGCGCTACATCCCTCACACTGAGCACGATATTGAGTCCATGCTGGCGGCCCTCGGGCTCCGGTCTGTTGATGCGCTGTTTGCCCACCTGCCGGACGCTCTGCGAGCCAAGGCGCATATCGATCTCCCGCCGGGACTGTCTGAGGCCGACCTGAGGGGCCGTTTGACCGAGTTGGCCGGCCAGAACCTCGGCGACCCCGCGGCCGTAGTTTTTCTGGGTGCCGGTGCCTACCCCCACGGCGTCCCGGCCGTTGTTGACCAGATCATACAGCGGGGAGAGTTTGCGACCGCCTATACCCCGTATCAGCCCGAGGTCAGCCAGGGGACGCTGCAAGCGATGTTCGAGTTCCAGTCCCTGATTGCGGGCCTGTTCGGTGTAGATGTCGCCAATGCCAGTATGTATGATGGGGCTTCGGCCACCGCCGAGGCGGTCTTGATGGCCAAACGCATCCTGCCCAAGCGTTCAAAAGTGCTGGTCTCCAGAGCCCTCCATCCCCAGTACCGACAGGTCATGCAGACCTATGTGGACGGTTTCCCCGGCGTTCAGCTCGCTGAGTTGCCGTGGGCCGAAGACGGGCGGGTGGACGCCGCAGTCCTGCGAGACCACTTGGATGACACGCTGGTCGCTGCGGTCATCGGCTATCCGAACGTGTTTGGCATTGTTGAGGATGTCGGGGCTGTCAGCCGGGCGGTCCATCAGTGCGGTGGCCTGGTCATCAGCGCGACAGCCGAATCGCTGGCGCTGGGGCTGCTCAAGTCACCGGGGGAACTCGGAGTGGATATTGCGGTGGCCGAGGGACAGAGCCTGGGGATTCCGATGAGTTATGGCGGGCCGGGGATCGGTCTGTTTGCCTGCCGCCAGCAATACCTGCGCGCTATGCCCGGTCGGCTGGTTGGCGAGACGCTCGACCGGGACGGACGCCGCGGCTTTGTCCTGACCCTGGCGACGCGTGAACAACATATCCGCCGCGAGCGGGCAACGTCAAATATCTGCACCAACCAGGGCTTGTGTGCCCTGGCCGTGACGGTCTTTCTGTGCCTGCTGGGCCGCCGGGGGCTGCGCCAGTTGGCCCGGCAGAATGTCACCAGGAGCCATTACGCCCAAGAGGTGCTGACCCACCACAGCCCGTGTCAGGCGCGTTTTTCGGCACCGTTCTTTAACGAGTTTGTCCTGCGCGTGCCCCATGCCGAAGCCGTCTGGCAGCGTCTCAAGGCCGAGGGTCTGGTCGCTGGTCTGCCGCTGGCCGAGTGGTATCCAGAGCTGTCCGACTGTGTACTGGTGTGTGTGACCGAAACACACCCCAGGGCGGATATTGAGCGGCTGGCCCACGGACTTGGGGCTGGCGCTTAGGTCTTGCGACAGACGGGGCCGCTATGGAAAAACGCTCCAAGTTGCCGCGTGGCCGAAGCCGGCAGGTTCCAAGCCCGCCCGCCTCTGGGCCGCCCAAGCGGTCTGTTCTGAGCGAACCGTTGATTGTCGAGCGTGGCTCGCCCGGACGCATCGGCTATTCTCTGCCCCTGGACGATATTCCGGTCCGCGACAGCGTTCAGGATTTGCCGCCCGAGCTGTGTCGGGCGGAGCTTGAGGATTTTCCTGAGGTCAGCGAGGGGGAGGTGGTCCGCCATTTTACCCGGCTCTCGCAGTGGAATTTCAGTGCGGCGACCACCCTGTATCCGCTCGGCTCCTGCACCATGAAGTATAACCCGCTCGTCAACGAGGTGGTGGCCCGCCTGGCCGGCTTTGCCCAACTCCATCCGCTCATGCCGGTCGAATATGCCCAGGGCGCGCTGGAACTCGTCGCCCGTCTCGAGCACAGCCTGGCCGAAATCAGCGGCATGGATGCGATCAGCCTGCAACCCGCAGCCGGGGCTCAGGGCGAGCTGACCGGCATGAAGCTCATTCGGGCCTACCATGTCGAGCAGGGCCGGCCCCGCACAACAGTGCTCATTCCGGGCAGCGCCCACGGCACCAACCCGGCCTCTGCCGCGCTGTGCGGCTACGCGGTGGCTGAGGTCCCGGCCGGACCAGACGGCACGCTCGAAGCGGCCACCGTCAGCCACTATGTGGATAGCGACGTTGCTGCCCTGATGGTCACCAATCCCAATACCCTGGGGCTGTTTGAGCGGGAGATTACCGAGATTGCCGGGATTGTACACGCCCAGGGTGCCCTGGTCTATCTGGACGGGGCAAATCTTAATGCGCTGATGGGCGTGGCAAAACCGGGTCACATGGGAGCGGATGTCATCCAGTTCAATCTGCACAAGACGTTTTCAACTCCGCACGGCGGGGGCGGGCCGGGCGCGGGTCCGGTCGGGGTCAAAAAGCTCCTCGAACCCTATCTGCCGCTCCCGCGCGTGGTCGCTGACGGTCTGACCTACCGCTGGAGTGAGGATTTTCCGCGCTCAATTGGCCGTGTGCGGTCCTTTTTTGGGAATTTCGGCATCCTGGTCCGCGCCTACGCCTACATCCTGGCGATGGGAGGCAACGGGCTCAGCCGGGCCACCCGGATGGCCGTCCTGAACGCCAACTACTTGCGGAAACGCCTGGAATCTGCCTATCAGTCGGCCTCGCCCTCCCCGTGTCTGCACGAGTGTGTGTTTTCCGACCGTTCTTTTCAGCACACTGGGGTCAAGACCCTGGATATCGCCAAGCGCCTGCTCGATTACGGTTTTTACGCTCCGACGATCTATTTTCCGCTGGTTGTGAGCGGGGCGTTGATGATGGAGCCGACCGAAACCGAGACCAAAGAGACGCTTGATGCCTTTGCCGACGCGCTCTTGGCCATTGCCCGGGAGGCCAGGGACGAGCCGCAGCGGCTCACAGCCGCGCCGACCGCAACGCCGGTGGGTCGCCTGGATGAAACCCGGGCGGCCCGGCATCCGGTGTTAGCTTGGCGACGCCAGCCCGAGTCACCTGTCCCGGCGACAAAAATTTGCTAGCCTGAGCCGATGGAGCCCATCAGCATCCGGGGTGCCCGCCAGCACAATCTCAAGAACATCAGTGTTGACATTCCTCGCAACAAGCTGGTGGTCATCACCGGCGTGTCCGGCTCGGGAAAGTCATCCCTGGCCTTTGATGTGCTGTACGCCGAAGGACGCCGTCGCTACATTGAATCGCTGTCGGCCTACGCGCGACAGTTCCTTGACCAGCGGGCCAAACCCGAGGTTGACGCCATCAGCGGCCTGTCCCCGGCGGTGGCGATTGAACCGCGCGCCCCGAGCAGCTCTCCCCGCTCTACGGTCGGCACTGTCACCGAGATTGCCGATTATGTCCGTCTGCTGTACGCCCGGGTTGGCACGCCCTGCTGTCTGCCATGCGGACGGCCGCTCACCCGCCACAGCGTCCCCCAGATCGTTGATCGTGTGCTGGCCTTCTCCGAGGGAAGCCGGCTTCAGATCATGGCCCCCGTCCGGGTCGCCACGCGGGAGCAGTGTGACAGGGCTGTGCAGGAACTGCGTACAGCGGGTTTTGTCCGTGTGCGGATTGCGGGCCAGGTCTACGAGCTTGGCGACCCTCTGCCGGCCCGGGTGCCGGCCGAGTTTGATCTTATCGTTGACCGCCTGATTGTCAAAAGCGGTATTGCCCGGCGGCTGGCCGACTCACTCGAAACCACGCTGGGCTACGGCCACGATGTGGTCAAAATTGGCCAGGCCAGGCCGGACGGGGCATACCACGAGCACCTGTTTACCCAGAGCCTGCGGTGTCCGGTGTGCGGATTTGGCTATCCCGAGTTGACGCCGGCGTTCTTTTCACCCAACAGCCCGGAGGGGGCCTGCCCGGAGTGTGACGGGCTGGGCACCACAAGCGCAAAAGCGGCTGGGAGTGAAGAAACGCTCCAGCCCGGCTGTCCAGCCTGTGGTGGGATGAGGCTCAGGGCCGAGAGTCGGGGCGTGCGCATCCAGGACCGCGATATTGCTCAACTGACCGGGCTGTCGATTGCTGAGGCCCTTGATTTTTTTCGGCGGCTGTCTTTTTCCGGTCAGGCGGCCGAGATAGCGGCCCCCCTGTGTCACGCCATCCGCACCCGGCTCCAGGTGTTGAGCGATATCGGTCTTGAGTATCTGAGGCTGGACCGGCCACTGCCAACGCTGTCCGGTGGCGAAGCCGGGCGCGTCCGCCTGAGCACCCAACTCGGAGCCGGCCTCTCCGGCATCCTGTACATCCTTGACGAGCCTTCGGTCGGCCTCCATCCACGCGATACCGCCCGCCTGCTCGCCGTCCTGCGCCAACTCCGGGACAAGGACAATAGCGTGCTTGTGGTTGAGCACGACCCTGACACCATCCGGGCCGCGGATTATATTATTGACCTGGGACCGGGCGCAGGGGAAGGCGGGGGAGAAGTGCTGGCGGTCGGAACACCACACGCGGTGCAACACCGGACCGGCTCAATGACCGGGCGGTATCTGCGCGGCGAGTTCAGCATCCCGGTCCCGGCCCAGCGCAGAAAAACCGACCAATTCCTCACCCTTGGCGGAGCCACGGTCCATAATCTGAAAAACCTGACCGTCTCATTCCCGCTCGGAACCTTGAGCTGTGTGACCGGGGTGTCGGGCTCAGGCAAGAGCAGCCTGGTCCTGGACGCCCTGGCCCCGGTCCTGTCGCGGGCCCTGGCGGTGCGTGCCGCCCCACCCGGAGCGACACCCAGCCTTGACGGCTGGCAGCTCATTGACCGGCTGGTGCAGATCGATCAGACCCCGATCAGTCGCACTCCTCACTCCAACCCGGCGACCTATGTTGGCCTGTTCAATCCTCTGCGCCAGCTGTTTGCCCAGCTTCCCGAAGCGCGGGTCCGGGGCTACGGTCCGGAACGCTTCTCTTTCAATGTCAAGGGCGGTCGGTGTGAGGCGTGTCTGGGCAGCGGGATGGTGGGTGTTGATATGCACTTTTTGCCCGATGTGTACGTCGAGTGCGAGCTGTGTCGCGGCCTGCGCTACAACCGGGAAACCCTGGAGGTCCGGTTCCGGGGGCTGTCTATTGCCGAGGTGCTGAACCTCAGCGTAGCCCAGGCGCTTGAAGTCCTGCTTGAGCTGCCAAAAATCCGTCCCCGCCTGGAAACCCTGCGATCCCTTGGCCTGGACTATATGCGGCTCGGCCAGCCCGCTCCGAGCCTGTCGGGCGGCGAGGCCCAGCGCCTCAAGCTGGCGCGTGAACTCAGCCGTCGCGCGACCGGTCATACCCTTTACCTGATGGATGAACCCACGACCGGGCTGCATCTGGCCGATATTCAGCGTCTGCTCAAGGTGCTGAACCTGTTGGTCGAGGCTGGTCACACCGTGCTCGTCATTGAGCATAATCCGGACCTGATCAAAACCGCCGATTTTGTGCTGGATCTGGGACCGGAGGGTGGGCAGCGGGGCGGCCAAGTGGTGGCCAGCGGGACGCCCGAAGATGTGGCGCGGGTGGAAGGCTCGCATACCGGGCGTTTTCTTAAACCGCGTTTAGGAATGCAGGGTGTGGATTGACAGCCACACGGATCTGACGTATCTTTGACCTGTAAGGTCTACTTTACCTGACTCCCCTGCGAACATGTGAGGAGCATCGTCATGCATCAGCCGATTTATATGGATAATCAGGCTACTACCCCAATGGACCCACGGGTGTTAGAGGCAATGCTGCCGTACTTCAGCGAGCACTTTGGCAATGCTGCCAGCCGTAACCATCCCTTTGGCTGGGCGGCTGAAGAGGCGGTTGATACTGCCCGCAGCCAGATTGCCCGGACCATCGGGGCCAAGCCCAAGGAAATCATCTTTACCAGCGGGGCGACAGAGTCCGACAATCTGGCCATCAAAGGCGTGGCTGAGTTCTATAGAGAGAAGGGCAATCACATCATCACCTGTGTGACCGAACACAAGGCGGTGCTTGACCCCTGCAAGGCTTTGGAACGGACTGGCAAGGCCGAGGTGAGCTATCTGCCGGTTGACCAATACGGCATGGTCAGCCCGGACGACGTCGAAAACGCCATCACCGATAAAACGGTGCTCATTACCATCATGGCCGCCAACAACGAAATCGGCACCCTGCATCCGGTTCGTGAGATTGGCAGGATTGCCAAAGACCGGGGGGTGCTCTTTCACTGCGACGCCACCCAGGGGGTGGGCAAAATCCCGATGGATGTTGAACAGGACGGCATTGACCTGTTGTCCATGACGGCCCACAAGCTCTACGGTCCCAAGGGCTGCGGTGCCCTCTATGTGCGGGCCAAAGGGCCGCGGGTGCGGCTCACCCCGCTCATCGACGGGGGGGGGCACGAGCGTGGCATGCGGTCCGGTACGCTGAATGTGCCCGGTATTGTCGGCTTTGGTAAGGCGTGCCAGCTGGCCGGCCGGGAGTTGGAGACCGAAGCGGCCACACTCATCGGTTTGCGCACCCGCCTGCACGACGGCATTACCCGGGAGCTGGAAGAAGTCTACCTGAACGGACATCCGACCCAACGCCTGCCCGGCAACCTGAACCTGAGCTTTTCGTATGTGGAGGGCGAATCGCTGCTGATGGGCATCAACAAGGATGTGGCCCTGTCCTCCGGGTCGGCCTGTACCTCAGCGACCTTGGAGCCTTCCTATGTGTTGAAAGCGCTCGGTGTGGGGGAAGAGTTGGCCCATACCTCAATCCGCTTCGGACTGGGCCGCTTCAATACCGGGGAGGAAGTCGATAGCGTGGCCAGACGCATCGTTGAGGTGGTGCAGCGGCTGCGCGAACTGTCGCCCCTGTATGAGATGGCCAGAGAGGGTATTGACCTCAAATCTGTGCAGTGGAAAACAGCCTGAGCAAGGACAACGCTATGGCACAGCCGGCAAAACTGAAAATCGACATCAGCGACAATGCGGTTCAGAAGATCCAGGCCCTGGTCAGTCAACAGGATGTGGAGGGACAGGGCCTGCGGGTGAAGGTCGTCGGCGGCGGGTGTTCGGGGCTGTCGTACAAAATGAACCTTGACGCCGAACGCAAGGGGGACCGGGTGTTTGAGCGGGACAATGCCAGAGTTCTGGTTGACCGCAAAAGCTTTTTATATCTCCGGGGCACCGAGCTCGACTACTCCGAAAGTCTGATGGACTCCGGCTTCAAGCTCAATAATCCCAACGTCAAACGCTCGTGCGGCTGCGGCAGTTCTTTCTCCGTGTAGCTGCTCCTGGCCTGTGTGTCGTTCATGGCTGCTCCTGAGACGATGCTGTGCTGGCACTGCCACAGCGAGGGCTTGGTGACGGCCTTTTGTCCACGCTGCGAGGCGATCCAGCCGCTCCCGGCCCACCTTGACTATTTCCGGGTCTTGGGGCTGGAGCGGAATCTGAGGCTTGATGAAGCCGCCCTGTCCAGCCGCTATTATGCGTTGAGCCGGCGTCTCCATCCCGATCTCTACCAGACCGCCAGCGCCCAGGAACAAGAGGCCAGCCTGACCAATAGCGCGCTTGTAAACCGTGCCTACCGCACCTTGCGCGATCCTGTCCAGCGGGGGGTGTATTGGCTGGAACTCCACGGCGAGAAACTCGGCACGAACAATAACCGGGTACCGCCCCAGCTGGCGAGCGTGGTCTTTTCGGTTCAGGAACAGCTCGAAGAACTCCGAGACGCCCGCCGGGCGGGCAGAGAGGCCGAAGTTGACAGCGCCCTGACCGGGCTACAGACCCAGCTCAAAGAGCGACTGGCTGGCGTACAAGCCGCCCTGGTTCGGCACTTTTCTGACTGGCAGAACCAGAAAGGCGAATCATCCTCTCTTCCCCCTGGAAACGGTCAGGATGATTCGTCTTTGAAAGGCGAGTCGTCTGTTCTGCTGGCCGAACTGAAAAGCGTCCTGTCCGAGTTGGCCTATTTGCGGACCCTCTTACGAGATGTGGAAAAGGAAACCGGGATATCGTGGAACGCATAGTCGGTATTGATCTCGGCACCACCAATAGTCTGATTGCCTATACGCATGAAGACACCCCCCGTGTGCTGGCCGACGCCCACACCGGCAGCAGCCTGCTCCCGTCGGTGGTCAGCTTTCTCCCGGATGGAAGCGCCCTGGTCGGCCAGCCGGCCGTTGAGCGCGAAGCCGCCCATCCCCTGACCACGCTGCGCTCGGTCAAGCGTTTCATGGGCCTGGGGATGGAGCATGTCAGTGACGAAGACCGTCGCCGCTACGCTTTTGCCCGAGACGCCGGGGAGGAAAACAAGCAGGCCCTCGTCCGCTTTGCCGTACACGACCGCTCCTATACCCCGCCCGAGATTTCTGCCGCTCTTCTGCGCACGCTCCGCGAACGGGCTGAGGCAGCCCTGCACGAACCGATCAACAAGGTCGTGATTACGGTTCCAGCCTACTTTAACGACTCGCAGCGTCAGGCCACCAAAGACGCCGGTCGGCTGGCCGGCCTCGAGGTCATTCGCTTGGTCAACGAGCCGACCGCGGCCTCGCTCGCCTATGGTCTGGATAAGCGAGAGGAAGGGCTCATTGCCGTGTATGATTTCGGTGGCGGGACCTTTGATATCTCTCTTCTGCGCCTCCGCACGGGTATTTTTGAGGTCGTGGCAACCAACGGCGATACCCGGCTGGGCGGGGACGATATTGACCAGCGCATTGCCCAGCGCTTTGTGCTGGATGAATTGGCGGAAGAACTGTGGGCCGACCCACGGGTCTTGAGCCGGGCGCAGGCCACGGCCAGAGCGGCCAAACAGACCCTGTCGACCCATCGCCAGGCCAGCCTGTCGCTCAGCCTTCCTGACAGGGGGGAGTTTGAGCGGTCCCTCAGTCGCCGGGAGTTGGAGGCCGCGGTGGATGACATTATTGCCCGCACCCTGCTGCCGTGTCGCCAAGCCCTCAGGGATGCCGGGGTGGCAGCGGCTGATATTGATGCCGTTGTCCTGGTTGGCGGCTCCACCCGGATGCCTCTCGTGCGACAGCGGGTGGCAGAGTTCTTTGGGCGTCCCCCGCTGACCGACCTCGATCCAGACGAAGTTGTCGCCCTTGGCGCGGCCATTCAGGCCGACACCCTGTCCGGGCGGCGCAAAGACATGCTGCTGCTCGATGTCGTGCCGCTGTCGCTCGGTATTGAGACCATGGGCGGGGTGATGAGCCAACTCCTGGAGCGTAACACCACCATTCCGGCCATGGTCAAAGAAATGTTCACCACCGCGGTGGACGACCAAACCGCGGTCGAGGTCCACGTCCTCCAGGGAGAACGCGAGTTGGCCCGGGACTGTCGCAGTCTGGCCCGATTTACCATTCCCATTGAGCCTCAGCCGGCGGGCGTCCCCCGGGTTGAGGTCGCGTTTATGATCGACGCCAACGGCATTCTGAATGTTTCGGCAATTGATCTGCGGACCGGCCGGGAGCGGTCTGTGGATGTCAAGCCGTCCTACGGTCTGAATGACGAGGAGATTGAGCAACTGCTCGAAGAATCGATCGATTACGCCGAGGAGGATTTCAACCGGCGGTTGCTGATTGAGGCCCGGGTTGAGGCCGACACCATCCTCAACGCCACCGAAAAGACGCTCCGTGACAATGCCGCGGCCCTCCAGGAGGGCGAAGCCGACCGTATCGATGCCGCGGTGAAGGCGCTCCAGGAGGCCACCGTGGGCCGGGACTCTGATCGGATTCGTGAACTGAGCGAGGCCCTGAGTGAGGCGACCGAGCCGTTCGCCCGGCGGATTATGGATACCTCGATCCAGGCCGCCCTTGCCGATAAGCGCGTATCCGAGGTGTAAACAATGGCCTTGTATTGGGACAGCGTTGAAGAGATTGCCGAGGCATTACTGGACACCTACCCCGATACCGAGCCGCTGAGTATACGGTTTACCGATCTGCTCACATGGGTGACGCAACTCAACGGCTTCGTTGATGACCCGAAAGATGCGAGCGAAGGCAAGCTGGAGGCTATACAAATGGCGTGGTTCGGACTATATGAAGAAGAGAATGAAGACTGACCTGTCGTCTCCCGCCGGGGCTCTCTACAGAGCGGCACATTTGGAGAGGGACGTGGGGATGTGGTGGATTGAGGATGAGGAGGAATCCTTCAACAAGGGAGTTGCTCCATGCAACACACACACCGTGCCGATGATCCTGTACCATTCTTTGAACCGAGCATTCTTTTGCCCGTGCAGTTTTTTGCCGACCTCCGCCAGAAAGCCCCGGCCGAGGGTGAACGGCGGCTCATGCTGGCGATTCTGGAAGACGCGATCGAGTGCTTCCAGAAACACCTGTGGGCGACGGACCGCAGACACCGCCAACTCCACGACGAAGCCGAGGTATGGTTCCTGGCCGACGAGCCGGGCTGGCTGTTCTCTTTCGTCAATATCTGCGAGGCGTTTGAAATTAACCCCGTCTTCTTCCGCCGGGGCCTGCTGGCCTGGAAAACCCGTCAGCTGGCCGAACGAGCCGGGCTGCACGACTGGCCCGAGCTGAGTGTGTCGGCCTGAAGCGCGGCCTGGGGACAGGTCTGGCGGTTTTTCTCCTGAGATTGTGCGCATACCGTCACTGACTGCCGTGGCCGTGGGCAGATACAGGCCGCCCCTCCGCTCGTCATTCCGTTTTTTGTAACCTAAGGCGCAGGATTGTGCGAAAGACGATCTGACACCGGGGGGTCAACTTGTCAGGGTGGGGTGTCTCAGATACCCTGGCACCGTCTCCTCGTTGGCCCCTGGGGAAAATGCCCTGGGTTGAATCCGCTCTGTCGCAAACAATCGTTATACAAGTGAGGAGGGCAAACGCATGGCAACGAACCCTGCCGGGGCTCCGCTGGAAAAACCGGTTCAGGAATTGGACCAGGTGGTTATCCGCTTTGCCGGAGACTCTGGCGATGGTATGCAGCTCACCGGCAACCAGTTCACAACAGAGTCCGTTTTTGCCGGCAACGATATTGGCACCCTGCCAGACTTCCCGGCCGAGATTCGGGCACCGACTGGAACGCTGTACGGTGTGAGTGCCTTTCAGGTCAACTTCAGCAAGGACACCGTCTACACCCCGGGTGACGATCTTGACGCCTTGGTGGCCATGAATCCGGCCGCCCTCAAGACCAATCTCGGCGATCTCAAGCCAAACGGTATCCTTATCGTCAACGCGGCCGAGTTCAGTCCGGCCAATCTCAGAAAAGCCCAGTATGAGGCCAGCCCGCTGGAGGACAGCTCGCTTGACAAGTACCAAGTGTACCGGGTCGATGTCACCAGGATGACAACCGAGGCCCTCAAAAGCCTGAACCTGCCGAACCGCACGGTCATGCGCTGCCGCAACTTCTTTGCGCTGGGCGTGGTCTCCTGGCTGTTCACCCGTCCCATCGAGCCCACCCTGGAGTGGATTCAGAACCGGTTCAAGAGAACACCCGACATCGTTGAGGCCAATACGCTGGCGCTCAAGGGCGGCTATAATCTGGCCGAGCATACCGAGTTGTTTGCCTCCTCGTACGAAATCAGGCCGGCCCAGATCAATCCCGGGACCTATCGGAGTATCACCGGCAACACCGCTACCGCGATTGGCTTTGTGGCCGCGGCCAATAAAGCCGGCCTGCCGCTCTTTCTGGGCAGCTATCCCATTACCCCGGCCAGTGACGTGCTGCATGAGTTGGCCGAACTCAAAAACTACAATGTCTATACTTTCCAGGCCGAAGACGAGATCGCCGGGGTCGGCTCCGCCCTCGGGGCCGCCTTTGGTGGCGCGGTGGCAGTGACCACCACGGCTGGTCCGGGGATGAACCTGAAGGCCGAAACCGTGGCCCTGGCGGCCTCGGTCGAGCTCCCGCTGATTATTACCGATATTCAGCGTGCCGGTCCGAGCACGGGTATGCCGACCAAGCCGGAGCAGGCCGACCTCTTACAGTCTGTGTATGGCCGTCACGGCGAGTCGCCGG
Organism: uncultured Binatia bacterium (SeqCode); assembly: GCA_965200965.1. Classification (GTDB taxonomy): domain Bacteria; phylum Desulfobacterota; class Binatia; order Bin18; family Bin18; genus JAAXHF01. The sequence continues at coordinate 2,144,531 of OZ241744.1, read as the reverse complement.
TTCCGGTGCTTGCCGCGGCGACCCCGGCCGACTGCTTTGAGACGGCCTATGAGGCGGTCCGCCTGGCGGTGAAATACATGACCCCGGTGATTCTGTTGACCGACGGCTTTCTGGCCAACGCCGCAGAACCGTGGCTGCTGCCCCGCTTTGCCGATTTGCCCGACATCACGGTTGCGTTCCGCACCGACCCCCACGGCTTCTTTCCCTACCTCCGCGACGAGGAAACCCTGGCGCGGCCCTGGGTACGGCCGGGGACGCCGGGACTTGAGCACCGCATCGGCGGTCTTGAGAAAGACTACCTGACCGGCAACATCAGCTACGCCCCGGCCAATCACGAACAGATGGCGCGAGTCCGGGTCCGCAAGCTGAACCTGATGACCCGGGATATGCCCCCGACCAGGATTGAGGGAGCGGACAGCGGCCGGCTGGTGGTCGTTGGCTGGGGCAGCACCTATGGCTCCATTGCCGAGGCAGTCAAAAAGGCCCAGACCAAAGGGCAGCGTGTCTCGCATGTCCACCTGCGTCACCTGAATCCGCTGCCGGCCGACCTCGGTGATATTCTGGGCCGGTTTGAAAAGGTCCTCGTCCCGGAAATGAATCTCGGCCAGTTGGTGCGTTTGCTGCGGGCGGAATACCTGCTCGACGCGGCCGGTCTGAACAAACTTCAGGGCCGGCCGTTCAAGGTCTCCGAAATCTCTACCCGCATTGACCGTATGCTGGAAAGCTGAGGAGTACAGTTCATGAGCGCAGAAGCGATGACAAAACTGACGCGTAAAGACTTTGTTTCTGACCAGGATGTCCGCTGGTGCCCGGGCTGCGGCGACTACGCCATTCTGGCCCAAGTCCAGAAAATCTTTCCCGATCTGGGTATTCCCAAGGACAAGGCGGTGTTCATATCCGGGATTGGCTGCTCCAGCCGTTTTCCCTACTACATGAACACCTATGGCTTTCACACCATCCACGGCCGCGCTCCGGCCATTGCCACCGGTCTCAGGATCTCGCGGCCGGACCTCCACATCTGGCTGGTCACCGGAGACGGGGATGGGCTGAGCATCGGCGGCAACCATCTCATCCACGCCCTGCGGCGCAATGTGGCGTTGAAAATCATGCTGTTCAACAACCGCATCTATGGGCTGACCAAGGGCCAGTACTCGCCAACCTCAGAGCTGGGCAAGGTCGCCAAATCAACACCAATGGGCTCAGCCGACTATCCCATCAACCCGATGAGTCTGGCCCTCGGGGCCGAAGCGACCTTTGTCGCCCGCTCCATCGACGTTGAGGCCAGACACCAGCAGAACACGCTCACCCGAGCCGCGGCCCACAACGGCGGGGCTTTTATCGAGATTCTCCAGAACTGCAACGTCTATAACGACGGTGCCTGGGATGCTCTGACCGATAAGGGCAGCAAAGCGGATAGCCAACTGCTGCTTGAACACGGTCAGCCCATGATGTTTGGCAAAAACAAAGACCGGGGGATTCGGCTCAAGGGCCTGATTCCCGAGGTTGTCGAGTTGGGCAACGGGGTGAGCAGCGATGATCTGCTCGTGCATGATGAGCACGATCAGACCCTGGCCTTTCTGCTCAGCCGGATGACACCGCCCAATTTTCCGACCCCGATCGGCGTCCTGTATTCAACCGCGCGGCCGACCATTGAGGCCCTCATGGCCAAGCAGCTCGAAGACGCAGTCGCCAGGCAGGGCCGGGGAGACGTTGACGCGCTGCTGAACCGGGGTGATGTCTGGACGGTAGACTGAACCCCGCCCCCCCTCAGCCCGTGAGCAGATGCCTGTTCCGCTGCGCATCGTCTGTCCCCAGTGCGGACACCGCCTGTACCGCAAACGCGCCGGGCGCTGCACCGCGTGCGGAGCGCCGGTCAGCGCCCATATCGAAGCGGTCCGCAAACGCGAAGAACGCCTTGAAAAAATCCTTGCCCTGATCGGCACCGGGCTGGTGCTCGCGGTGTTTCTGCTGTCGGGAGGGATTGGCCTGTTGGAGGGGCTGGCCGTGTATGCCATAGTCGGCGGTGCGCTGTTCTATGCCGCCAGAAAAACGTTTACCCCCAACCGCCCGCCCAAGGACTAGCCCATGACCGCCAAAGAACTGCTCCGCATGAATACCCCCAGGTTACGCGAAGAAGCGCTCAAAATCCCCGATATCGTCGGCGTCACGGCCATGAAAAAAGAGGCGCTGATCAGGCTGTTGGCCCAGGAGCACGGCATACCCCTGGAAACAAAAACGCCGAGCGCTGAGAGAGCAGACATCAAGCAGCACCTCGCCGCCCTGAAGCGCCGGCGTGACCAGGCGATTGAGCGCAAAGCCTACGACGAACTGCACGCTGTCCGACGCGGGATTCGGACCCTGAAGCGCCGGCTGCGGGCCTTTGCCAAGGCGGCCAGAACGCAGCCGCTTGGGACCCCACAGGAAGCCGGCGCAGAGGCCACAGCACAAGCGGCAGCCGAATAGGCGGGGCCGCCGGCGCAGCGCATAAGGACGAGGCATGAATATCCGCGTGCAGTCACAGGCAATTACCAGGCTGAAGAGCGACATGCTCGTTGTCCCGCTTGCCGAGGGGCAGCACACCAACGGGACCGTGCAAGCACTTGACGACGCCCTCGGCGGCACCCTCACCGCCCACCTCACCCACACCGGCTTCACCGGCAAGGCCGGTCAGACCGTGATCTTCCCAACCCAGCAGCGCCTCCCCAGCCGGACCCTGCTGTTGCTCGGTCTGGGCAAGGCCGGGGCAGACACGGAAACCTGGCGGCGGAGTGCGGCTAACGCCCACAAAGCGGCCAAGGGCCAGCGGACCAGGCACCTGGCCTGGTTTTTTACCGACACCCGGTCCGAGGCCGAGTTGGCCGCGGTGGTTGAAGGCAGCCTGCTGTCGGCCTACGCCTTTGACAAATATAAATCAGACCGGGCCGATACCCGGCCGGGTGTGGACACCCTCAGTTTGAGCGGGCCTCGGCTGCGCAACACGGCCGCGCTCAGCCGGGCACTTGAGGCGGCCCGGAAAACCGCACCCGGGGTCTGCCTGGCGCGTGACCTCATCAACGAGCCGGCCTCTGTTTCCACCCCGTCCTATCTGGCCGCACAGGCAACCCACATCGCTCGCCGCGGCGGCCTGAAGGCCGAAATCCTCGGGCTTCCCAAAATGAAAACGGCCAAAATGGCCGGCGTCCTGGCGGTGGCCAAGGGCAGTGTTGAAGAGCCGCGCTTTATTACGCTGCGCTACACCCCCAAGGGCAGACCCAGGAAAAAAATTGCCCTGGTCGGCAAAGGGCTGACCTTTGATTCGGGCGGCTTATCGCTCAAACCGCCAAAATCAATGGAGACGATGAAGCTGGATATGTCCGGTGGGGCGACTGTGCTGGGTGTCATGCAGGTCATTGCCCAGCTCAAGCCAGCCGTCAAGGTCACGGCCTATGTGCCCTCAACCGAAAACATGCCGAGCGGCACAGCCCAGAAACCGGGCGATATCATCACCTATAAAAACGGCACAACGGTCGAAGTCCTCAACACCGACGCCGAAGGACGCCTGATTCTGGCCGACGCCCTGATCCGGGCGGTTGAAGACAAGGCCGATGTCATCATTGATCTGGCGACCCTGACCGGGGCCTGCGTAGTGGCCCTTGGCTCGCAGGTGGCCGGCCTGTTCTGCAATAACCGGGAGTTGTCCGACGCCCTGATGGAGTGTGGCAAACAGTCCGGCGAGGCCTTCTGGCCGCTGCCGCTGGTTACAGACTATAAAGACGACATCAAGAGCGCGGTGGCCGATATCAGGAACATCGGCGGCGGCTCTGGCGGAGCGATTGCCGGTGCCTTATTTCTCGAAGAGTTTGTCGGCCATACGCCCTGGGCGCACCTTGACATTGCCGGCCCGGCTTTTGCCAACCGCGAGCTGCCCTACAGCCCACGGGGAGGAACCGGCTTTGGAGTCCGGACCCTGGTGCGCTATGTGATGAGTCTCTAGGCGATGCCGGGCTTTGCCCAGCTCCAGCGCGACATCATCGGCTGCACACGCTGTCCCCGGCTGGTGGGCTATCGTGAGCGCGTCTCTCGGCACAAGGTCAAACGCTATCGGGACTGGACCTACTGGGGACAGCCGGTCCCCAGCTTTGGCGACCCCAAGGCCCGGCTCCTGATTGTCGGTCTGGCCCCTGCCGCCCACGGTGGGAATCGAACCGGGCGGGCGTTTACCGGCGACCGCAGCGGGGACTGGCTGTACGCGGCCCTGTATGCGGCCGGATTTGCCAACCAGCCGACCTCAAGCCACCGGGGCGACGGTCTCGCCCTCCACGGCTGTTGCATCACCTCGGCCGTCCACTGTGCCCCCCCGGACAACAAACCCCTGCGCGAAGAGTATGTGGCCTGCCGGCCATATCTGGTCCGGGAACTCCAGCTGCTGAAAAGAGTCCGGGTGGTCCTTGCCCTCGGCCACATCGCGTTTCACGCCTACCTGACTGCCCGCCGTGAACTGGCCCTGTCTGTACCCTCTCCCAAGCCACGCTTTGGCCACGGCCTGAGCTATGAACTGGACGGGATAACCTTGATCGGCTCGTATCACCCCAGCCAGCAGAACACCTTCACCGGACGGCTGACCAGGCCCATGTTTGAGGCCATCTTTCAGCAGGCGCGCCACCTCCTTGGCCGGCACACGCGCAGTCAGGTCGCGCATCTCAAGGAAAAATGGCCTTGATGACTTCATCAATGGCCCGCTGCGAGTCCAGGTCATCGGTCAGCGAGCGCGACACCGCCACCGAACACGCCCGCCGGGCCGGGACCCCCTGGCGCATCAGGTGTCCGGCATAGATGAGCAGGCGGGTGCTGACCCCCTCTTCCAGACCGCTGGCCTTGAGGGAACGCACCTTCTCGCCAAGGCGGGCTAAATCGAGGGCGGTTTCCAGCGCCAGAGCGCTCTCATGGGCAATCACCTCGGCCTCTTTATCGCGCGGCGGGTAGCTGAACTCGACGGTGACAAAGCGCTGACGGGTGGAGTGCTTGAGGTCCTTGAGGATGCTCTGATAGCCCGGATTATACGAGATGACCAGCAGAAAATCAGGGTGTGCCGCTTGAATTTCCCCCTTTTTATCAATCGGCAGGATTCGACGGTGATCGGTCAGCGGGTGGATCAGCACAATCGTATCTTTGCGGGCTTCGACAATTTCGTCCAGATAACACACCGTGCCGAGCCGCACGGCCTGGGTCAGCGGCCCGTCAATCCAGACGGTTTCGTCACCCTGAATAAGATAGCGTCCGACGAGGTCGCTGCCGGTCAGGTCTTCGTGGCAGGCCACGGTGATGAGATTGCCCGGCACCTCTTCTTTTTCTTCCCGCATCAACAGGTGGGCCATATACTCGACAAAGCGCGTCTTGCCGCAGCCGGTCGGCCCTTTGAGCAGGACCGGGAGACGACACGCATAGGCCGCCCGAAAGATCTCAACCTCATCGCCAATAGGCAGATAGAAGGGAGCCTGTCCGTTGGTCATGATGTTTCCGTGTGCAGTGTTTCCATGACACTGCGGGTATCAGCGTCAATCAGCTCAACCCTGACGCTGGCGTCGATATTATTGCTCTTTCCGGCCAGCCCGATCTGGATCCGCAGCTTGGCCAGAAAACGCTCGCGCACATCCGGGGGCATCCCCTGGATCGGAAAGTTTTGCAGATAGACCTTGGCCCCGGCCGGGGCCGGCCACTCAATCCGGGCAACCTTTGAGCCCATGATGTCGTGCGAGTGAAAGATCTGTTCAACCGCGCGTTGAAACGCCGTGCGCGGCCGGGTCTGCGGCCGGCCCCCGCGGAGTTGGGCCAACACACGGTCCACCCGTGCCCGGATACGCTCGTCATCGGTCAGGGCTCTGGCCCGCTCAAGGCTGGTGCGTGCCCGCGCAAAATCGGCCTTTTCCCGGTAGGCAATGCCGAGGTTGAAATGGGCCTGAAAGAAGTCCGGGTTTTTGGCAAGCACCGCCCGGTATTCGGCAACGGCCCGGTCTGCCTGGTGTGTGTACAGGTACATCGTCCCCAGGTCGGTGCGGACGTTTTTGTCATCCGGTCGCAGCGCCAGATAGCGCTCATAGTAGTCAATGGCCTTGCTATGCTCCTCAAAGTCGTAATACACATTGCCGATGCCGCGCAGCGCGTCCGGGTCATCGGGGACCAGCGCAAGCAGGTGTTGATACGAGGACAGGGCCGCGCTCCGATAGCTGGCCTCAAGCTGGGAAGCCCGAAACTGGACTTCGGCCAGGCGACGCCAGGTCTCGGCAGAATCGGGCGTGGCGTTGGCCTCATTGACAAGGGTGACAATGCGCTGTTTCACATCCTCGGGAATGCTGATGGGCGGGTGATCCTGGGGCAGGGCCGGCGAGCCGCCCGAGCTGGCCGGGCCGTCGGCAACAGCCACCACCGGGAAGGGCTGCGAGCGCAGCACAAAGACCCACAGGCCAATGCCGACGGCGAGATAGAGCGACAGTACGACCAGCCCGGCACGCAGGGACTGGCGGGGCACTGGCGGCGGGGCCGGCGCGGCACCCCTTGCACCCGGTGCCTGTTTGCCGTCCGACAGCGCCACGCCACACTCGGTACAAAAACGCGCCTGGGGCACGGTCTGGACGCCACATTGGGGACAGAAACGCATGGCTGACTTCTCTTTAGCAGTTGGGCGGCGTGATCTTCAAGACAGGTCCCCGTTATCAGGAATGGCCGGCCGCGGCCAGGTCCGGCCATTGACACACGCAAAGGCGGCTGGCTAAGGTGCTCCCGTTGTCCTCTGGAGGGACGTATGGCAAAAAAAGCCGACCCACGCTTGGCCGCGGGCAAGCAGATGATAGACACATGGGGGATCAGTCTGGCCCGGCTCCGGGACAAGAGCGTGTCGCTCGACGAGCTGCAAGCCCGCCTGGGGCGGGACCCTGGGGCTGATCTGGCCCTGGTCACGCTGCTCGGGGATCATGCCGTCCCCGAGGCCGCCCGGCTGCTGCTCGACTGGGAGGCCAGGGCCGATAAGCCGGACAAGGCCCTGCGGCGGGCCATCCACCGCTCGCTGTATAAACTCTCGCAAAAAGGCGTCCCGGTTGAGCGGCCCGACCGGGGGCCGGGCAAATCCGTCCTGACCCCGATTGAGCCGGAGGGCTATCTGTCGTCCATAGACGGCCGGGGAGACCGCCTGGTATGGCTGGTCAAGCCGCGTCTTGGCGGCGGCCTGCACTACCTGTCAGCCCTGATCAACGAGCCCGAGGGGATGCGCCGGATTGAGGCTACCGAAGTCAACCGCCAGGGCATCAGGCTGGCCCGTCAGGACCTCGCCCAGCGCTATCAGATTGCGTTGGTTGATGCCCCCTGGCGCTACTGTGACTTTCTCATGTCCGAGGGCTATGAGCGGACCCTGGCCACACCCGCGGCCGGCGGCCAGACCGGACACCAGTCCATTGAGACCTATCCGGCCCTGCGTTCACACCTGCTCTCCGGCCCTGCCGCGCCCTGCCCGGTGCCCCTGCCCGACAGCCTTGACCCCGCGGCGATTGCCGCGGATGACAGCTGGCTCACCACCTCAAGCCAGCTGTTCGAGGAGCACGAACTCCAACGCTGGCTGCTCGACCAGGACCAGGCCCGGCCCTATGTTGAGCAACTGACCCAGGCCCAGGACAGCCTCCTTGTCCTCAACAAGTATCAGCAGCAGGACCGGGCCCAGGGCATTGTTGACACCGTTGTCGCCGAGCTGTTCAGCGGGGAGAGCGCCCGCGCCTATGCCCGACGCCTGGAAGAGACCGCCTTTCACCTGGCCGCCCGCTCCCAGCTGGACAGCGCCAAACGCGCCCTGGCCGTCTCGCTGGCCCTCAAACAGGACCGCGGCAAGGGTATCCCCTTCTGTGAGGAGCTTGTCCGTCAGAGCATCGCCGTCCACTACCACGAACAGCACCAGCACGAGCGGGACAGCGCACCCGGCTCGCTGATTATGAAACCGGCCGAGTTCGCCGCGCGGATGCAGGCCGCGCGACAGCAGCAGCGGCGCTGACATCCGCGCTGACATCTTGCGGGGCAGCGCTGATGTCTGCTATCCCCGGGGAGACCGCTTTCAGGGACCGGGCCGCAAAGGGGGGAGACCATGCCTCGCCCTGCACCTGACGAGATTACCTTCGTATCCGCCCTGCATTCGGGGACGATTCTGTCCTGCCCGGAGTGCGGGATGGGTCTGTATATGCTGACCAGAAAAGTCCAACGGGGCGGACGCTTTTCCGGGTCGGTCAAATCCCTGGTCGGCGTGCCGGAATACACCGGCGGCGGGATGCCGAGGCGGTGTCCGCTGTGCAGGCGTGGAGAATGGTGGTATCCACCGGGCACGGTGCATACCCTCCAGCACGGCTGGGTTGAGTGACACGCGGGGCTGCGCAATGCCAACAGAGTCGTCCACCATCACAAACTATCACGTCCATGTCTATTTTGACCGTGACACCCAGCCGGCCGCGGAGCATGTACGCGACGGCCTCGCCGAGCGCTTTGATGTCCAGCTGGGCCGCCTTCACTGCAAGGCGGTCGGACCGCATCCGCGGTGGATGTATCAGGTGACATTCACCCCCGACCAGTTCGGCCAACTCGTGCCCTGGCTGATGCTGAACCACGCGGACTTGAGTGTGCTGATTCATCCCCGGACGGGCGATGATGTGGCCGACCATTCGGCCAACGCCCTGTGGCTGGGCCGCCAGCTGCGCCTGAAGCTCGGCTTTATGAAAAAGATGGCGGCTAGGCAAGGCACCCGGGCCAGAGCCTGAGGCACCCGCCGGCCGCGCCCGAGCCTCCATGCCTCCTCTCAGCCTGAGCGTTGTCGATCAGTCGCCGGTCCGCCAAGGCGGAACCGCGGCAGACGCGCTGCGCGAAACCATCGCCCTGGCCCAGGCGGTTGAGGCGCTGGGCTACCGCCGTTACTGGGTAGCCGAACACCACAGCCTGCCCGGCTTTGCCGGCACCTGTCCCGAGCTCATGGTCGGCCAGATTGCGGCCCGCACCAGCCGGCTGCGGGTCGGCAGCGGTGGGGTCATGCTGTCCCACTACAGCGCGCTCAAAGTAGCCGAAACCTTTCGGCTGCTGGAGTCCCTGTATCCGGGTCGGATTGACCTTGGCATTGGCCGCGCGCCGGGCAGCGATCAACGCACGGCCGCGGCCCTGGCCTATCCCGGGCCGATGCGCGACATCCAGCATTTTCCCGAACAGGTCGATCATCTCATCTCCTACCTCGGCGACACAATGGACCCCGGCCACCCCTTTGCCGCGGTCAAAGCCGGGCCAAGCCCGGCCACCAGCCTGCCCGAGGTGTGGCTGCTCGGCTCGGGCATTGACTCGGCCCTGCTGGCCGCGGAACGCGGGCTGCCGTTCAGCTACGCCCATTTCTTCGGCGTTGGCGTTGAGCACGGCCCGGCCATTGTGGAGCACTACCGGCGTCAGTTCCGCCCTTCTGAGCACTTGGCCGAACCACGCGCGAATGTCGCCGCCCAGGTCTTGTGTGCCGAGACCGAAGAAACCGCCCGCCGCCTGGCCCTGAGCCGCAACCTCGTCCGCCTCAACATCATCCGCGGCCGGGGGACCGGGGTGCCGCCGGTTGAAGAAGCCGCGGCCTATCCCTACAGCCCTCAGGAGCGGGCCTATCTGGAGCAACAGAGCCGGGTCACTATTGACGGCGACCCCGAGCAGGTCAAAGCCAGGCTCGAGCGGCTGGCCGAGCAGTACCAGACCCCCGACCTGAGTGTGGTGACCATCTGCTATGCCTTTGCCGACCGCCTGCGGTCCTATGAACTGCTTGCCCGGGCCTGCGGGCTTGCCGCACTGTGACAGACGATCTGCCAATTCTCCGCCTTTTGCATAAGCCGGGCTATCTTCTCCTCCCCCCCTCCGTGGCCAGCGCATCAAGTGCCTTGCCCACCAGGCCGCCGGCCCGCTCAAGCTCCTCATCCGTGGTAAACCGCCCAAAACTGAAACGCACCGACGCTTCCGCCTCAGCCGCGCTCAGCCCCAGGGCCCGCAGCACATGGGACGGCTCCGGCATGCCCGAACTGCACGCCGCACCACTCGAGGCCGCCAGCCGGGGTTGCAGTGCGCCCAGAACATCCTGCGCTTGAAACCCCTCAAACCGCAGGTTGGCGTTGCCCGGATGCCGCCGCTCCTCAGCCCCTTCCAGCGTATTGACAAGCCAGAGCGAATGCAGTGTAGTGAAACACTCGGAGCAAGCGGACTACAATTTTCACATTTGTTTCACATGAGGAGGTATGGTATGGAGAAAGGAGAGGCCACTGAACTGCGTGTGCTCCTCTTCCAGGAAGGAGAGCACTGGGTAGCGCAAGGACTCGAGTACGATGTCGGTGCGCAAGGCAAGACCATTGACGACGCCTTGTACGAAATGCAACGGGTGTTGCTTGGGCAGATCGTGATTCGACAGGAACTGGACCTCCCCCCATTTGAGACGGCCGTCCCCCGTGCGCCAGCATTGTATTGGCGACAATTTGAACAGGCCAACCCGGTAGAAAAGACCCCCCCCCACATGACCGCGGGAGATCGTATTCCTGTGCAGGTGAACGGGACCCGGGTGTATGAGATTGCTGCGTAATGCCTCATCCATTTGACGCGATGCCAACGCTTGCCCAGTTCGTAGACCGGGTAGCACGAATGTACCACGTCACCAGAGGGACGTCGAAAACGTCTCTCTCTGGTCCACGGGGGACAACACAGGTGGACTATCTCTGTCGTGATCTCAATGGTCAGACACTCATGGCCCCCTTGCAAGACATCGATCCCCAAACCCCCCTCGCTCCAAGCAACATCCGACGCTTATGCGATGAGTTGCGCATCCCCCGCAGCGAGTTCGGCATCACGCTTGACGCCTTGGAATCCTATACCTTTGGCAGATACTGACCTGCGTTGGGCAATCGCCATGTGTCACCTTTTCCGAGGAAATGCACTTACCCATCTGACCGGCCCTTTCCAGGGGCAAAGTAATTCGGCCTCAGAGCCGCCATCGTGGAACACAACGAATTTCTCCAGAAACTCGGCCAAGTCAAATTTTGGCGGAGGCGTGGGCAGCGTGCGCCACACAAGCCGCTGCTGGTTTTACTCGCGCTTGGCCGGATCGCTCTGGGAAAGGAGCGCCTAGCCCACTACGAGCAGGACATTGAACGCCCCTTGACCGCTCTGCTGGAGCGCTTCGGGCCGCCCCGCAAAACCGCCCATCCAGAACATCCGTTCTGGCGTCTGCGGAATGACGATCTCTGGGAGGTCCCTGGAGGAGAATCATTGCCCGACACGTCGTCAGGCGACTTGCTCAAAAGCGGGCTCATCAAAAACGCCGCAAGAGGCGGTTTCCCCGAACCGATCTACGATCTATTGATTTCTAATCCGGGACTCGTGCAACAGGCCGCCCAAGCACTCCTGTACGAACACTTTCCCTACTCATTGCACGATGATATCCGCACCGCGGTCGGCTTCCCCGCCGAGTTTCTGGTGCGGGACTCTCCCGGCCTTTATGGCCCCGTGACACCCCGCCCTCCGGCCCGCAGGCGTGACCGGACCTTTCGCCATGATGTCCTCAACGCCTATGAGGGTCGCTGTTCTGTGTGTGGATTTGATCTTCGCCTGGAAGACGAACCGCTCGGATTGGAGGCCGCGCATATCAAGTGGCATTCAGCCGGCGGTCCGAACAAGATTCCGAACGGCTTAGCCTTATGCAGCATTCATCACAAGGCGCTTGATCGGGGCGCGATTGGCCTGATACCGGCAGCCAGGGGCTTCATGGTCCTCATTTCGGCCAAAGTCCACGATGAGAGCGAGGCGACCCGCTGGTTCTGGGATTGTCACGGCGCACCGCTCCGCCCTCCCCGCAGTCGTGAATTCAAACCAAAAGCCGAGTTCGTCAAATGGCACTCACGCGAGGTCTTTCGCGGACCCCCGCGCGACTCGCCGCACCAGCCGACTTAGGGCAACGCAGATACATACGCTCTCTCACATAAGGAGGTTTCCATGCAACTCTATCCTGCGATCAAGGCGCACATGGGAGACTGGACCTACTACATCGTCAAGATGCGGATGCGGGAGGTCGCCGCGGAGGTCAAATTCGGTTCTCAGGTTCACAACGACTATACGCTTGACGAGGCTATTCAGCGGGCGATTAAAGAGAGCCGCGTCAAGAAGGAAATCGTCACCTATTTGAAAGGCCGCGCGGATCGCTTCTTTGCGTCTCTCGTGGTCGCCGCAGTTGGCGGATCGCCGAAATTCTACCCCGTAAGCGTGGCCGATGACCCCCAGTTTGCCATCCTTGCCGATGAGGAGAATATCGAGCAGTCGTTCGGTGTGTTGCGGTTCTCGGGAGACCAAAACTACTATGCCCTAAATGGTCAGCATCGGTTAAAAGCAATCAAGACCCTTTTGCTCCCCGAGGACGAGTCAGAGAGGGTCGAGCCCCCGCCCGACTTCGAGAATGAAGAAATCTCGGTCCTGATGGTGATCCGTCCTGCTGAGTCACCTGAAGAAGAGTGGCTTGTGTCCTACCGGCGTCTGTTCTCCAGCCTCAACAGGTATACCAAACCGACAGACCGAGACACCAACATCATCATGGACGAGGACGATATATTCGCAATCCTGACCCGCCGTCTCATCGCCACTCACGACTTTTTCAAAGCGCCGGGGCGACACCTGGAATCGGTCAGAGTGCAGACCAAAGGACGATCCCTTCACGAAGGGACTTCGCATTTCACGAGTCTCCAGCAACTGTACGACATGAACCAAGTCTTACTCACAACCCCCGACCGGTCCGCTAGAGGCTGGGGTCCCGGTCCAGAGGCGGAGCTTGAGAGCAGCGTGAAGCAGTTCACGCGCTTTCGACCTCCAGAAGAATATCTGGATGAACTGTTTGAAGAACTCAAGCTCTATTGGGACGCCCTCATTGCTGCGGTACCCGACTTGGCCTTGAGCCCCGCCGATGCCAGAAACCATCAAGCCGACGGGTCAGACAGACAGGTTGCGGACAACGCCCTTTTCTGGCCGATCGGGCAGGAAGTGATGATACAGATAGCTCGGGCGTTGTTGGATACGCGTTTGCCTTCCCCCGAGAAACCTGATTCGGAAGACGCGCGTATGGCTTTGAGCCCGTTGGCAAAGGTCGACTGGAGACTCCATCATGTTCCGTGGCGTGGCCTGTTGCTTGTGTTTGCTTCTGACACGAAGAAATGGTCAATGAGGAACGAGGACAGAAAGAATGCTGTGAATACCACTGAACGGTTGCTCCGGTGGATAACCGGCATTCGCCAAGCAAACAAACAAGAAGAGAGTCTACTGAAGGAGAGCTGGCGAGCGCGGTTAGGAACGCTCCCTGAAGGCGATAATCACGCTGCCATGTGGAAGGAAATCAGAGCGATGCGTGACGCGGTATCCGCCTAGTTTCAAAGCTCCCGTGTGCGGATTCTTCTTCGCCATGTCCTCCTTCATACGACGCTCTGCGCGCTTCAATTCCTTCATGGTACGAGCGTGGCATACCGCGAACGGATTGACAGCCCTCCATGTCTTGATTCCCGCTGCGTTGACACATGACCCGCGTCCATGATTGTTGAGGGCTGAGCAAAGGAGGAAGCCGTGGTCAGTGTATTGGATGTGGCCGCCTACATCCTGCTGAAGTCTGGGCCCATGACTGCGATGAAGTTGCAGAAACTCGTGTACTACGCGCAGGCGTGGTCGCTGGTGTGGGACGACAAACCCTTGTTCAGCGAGCGGATTGAAGCCTGGGCCAACGGTCCTGTCGTCCGCAAGCTCTACGACGCGCACAGTGGCCGGTACCGCGTGTCGCGGATAGGCGGCGGGTTCTCTCGAAAGCTCAACCGCGAACAGCGTGACACGGTTGATGCGGTCCTGGCCTACTACGGTGACAAATCTTCGCAGTGGTTAAGCGATCTGAGCCACATGGAACAGCCCTGGCGCAAGACGCGGACACGACATCGCCTTGCTGCCGGCGAGCGGGGAAACGCGGTGATCCGCTACGCCGACATGGCAGAATACTACTCCGGCCTGTGATCCTTTGCTTCCGCCAGCTTGTAAGCCAGGACGGCCTTGATCGCCTGATTCTTCGTGTCTGCATAGCTGCCGTCCTCCCGGAGCAGGCTTTCAAGCGTTGATCCGAGGCGCGGATTCTTTCTAGCCATGTCCTCCTTCATACGACGCTCTGCGCGCTTCAATTCCTTCATGGTGCGAGCGTAGCATACCGCCAACGGATTGACAGCCCTCCTTGTGGTCAGCGGCTCCACTTGCCGGTTCAGGGCGGATCGCCGGCTTGCGGCTCATGCAGCCTGCTCGGCGAGGCGACGGTAATACTCGCGTAACACTTCGTTGGGAATAATAGCCCCAATCCCCGATTGCCTGCACACACTGTCCCACGGGCTGCCCGGCTTGTGTGTGATGTTGGAGAGTTGCAAGGCCGTGTACTCGTGGTACGCCTGTTCCACCTCCTCAATGACCTCACGTTGTCGCTCGCTCAGGTCCGCGGAGCGGTCAACAGGAACAGCGGTGATGGGTGCGCCCCCCCATCCCTTGTAGAGATGATACACGCTCGGAACGACCGGCCCGTACTGCCAGGCCTCAACCGGCTCCCATAACAGCGGGGTATCATACAGCCCCAACATCCATCCGTGACTCAGATAGACCAGCTTGATGATGTGCATCGGCGTGGTCTGAACGTCACGCCGAATCCATAACACCGCTTCTGCCACTGTGCGGGCGTCCACAGGAGCATCGTCCATAGCAGCGTCCTTCCTCTTTCCTCAGAGGCTTCTGCCTACCTGATGGGCGTCCGGCCTGTCAAGACTACGGCTTGACCCGGCCCCGGGGGCAGAATCCACCTGTGGGTTGTGTGGCTTCTCAGACGGATTGACAGCCCTCCTTTTGCCCGTCACGCTGGGGCAGTCCTGACCAGCACACGGGGAGCATAGCGATGAGCGATTTTCATGTTGAACCTCTTGATGCCAGCTTTGGGGCGGTCGTGACCGGGCTGAAGCTCGCCGACCTTGATGAGCCATCCTTCAGCCGGCTGTACGCCACCTGGCTCGAATATGCGCTGCTCATTTTCCCGGGCCAGCACCTGTCGCATGAACAGCAGCTCGAGTTTGCTACCCGCTTCGGTGAGCTGGAGTTTGACCTTGTGGCGATCAGCAACGTGAAAAAAGATGGCAGCGTTCGGATCGAAGACAACTCGGACAGCATCATTCAGGTGCTCAAGGGCAACATGGGCTGGCACTGCGACAGCACCTATATGCCCGTGCAGGCCAAGGGGGCGGTGTTTACCGCCCATGTGGTGCCGTCGTCGCGTGGCGAAACCGGCTGGGCTGACCTGCGGGCCGGCTATGAGGCCCTTGACAACGCCACGAAAGAGCACATCGCCACGCTGTCGGCCCGTCATTCCCTGCGCTATTCACAGCGCAAGGCCGGCTTCACGCCCACCGCGGACGGCGATTACAACGGCTATGGCCTGGATGTCACAGACCCCCCGCTCAGACCCCTGGTCAAAACGCACCCCGAGACCGGGCGGAAGTCGCTGCTGATCGGCCGCCACGCCTACGGCATTCCTGGCATGGACCCGGCCGCATCCGAAGCACTCCTCCAGGCCCTGGTAGACCACACCTGCCAGCCGCCCCGCGTCTATCACCACCGCTGGACCGCAGGCGACGCGGTCGTGTGGGACAACCGCCGCCTGCTGCACCGCTCCTGCGCGTGGGATATGACCGAAGCGCGGGTGATGTACCACGCCCGAATAGCCGGCGACCCGGCGTCTGAGTTTGCCGGTCCGCGCTAGCCGGCCGCGGCCCTCACCCCCGGCTCTGGGCCGCCTGTAAGCGACACAAAGTCGTGCAGATGCCGCAGGCCGGTCAACAGGCGGGCCAGGTTCTGGGGCGCGGGCACGATCGGTGCCATGCTCAAGGCGTACAGCGCCTTGTAAAAACGCTCGCGTTGTTGCCAGTTGCGGTTCAGTTCGCAGACCGGGCGCGCCCAGGGGGCGGTGTTGAGCAGCCGCGCGAGCTGGCGCAGCAGGACCCGGTCGCCGAGGGTCCGGAGTTGG
Organism: uncultured Binatia bacterium (SeqCode); assembly: GCA_965200965.1. GTDB lineage: Bacteria > Desulfobacterota > Binatia > Bin18 > Bin18 > JAAXHF01. The sequence goes on along the minus strand of OZ241744.1, from coordinate 2,128,456 downwards.
CGGGCGTGGGTGTGGAGGCTGAAGCGAAAAGCCGGGGTGGCGTGCGGGTCGTCGTGTTCCGGCACAAGCGAGAACAGGCCCAGCCGCAGGGCTGACAGTTCGGCCGACAGCCAACTGCCGAGCTTGGCAATATCCATCGCAACATCGCCCCGGCCAATCCCCAGCGGGGCCAGGGGGTCGAGCAGCACGAGCCGCGGGCAGGGCTGGCCGATGCTCGGACCGTAGACCAGGATATTATCCGGGTGCAGGTCGCCGTGGACCTTGCGGACGATCGGCGGCCGGAGCTGCCGGCGCAGGGCGGCCCTGGCCTTGATGGTCTCCACAAGCGGAAAAACATTGGCTAGGCGGGTACCGTTCAGGGTGATGCTCGGAGCGGCCATGAGCCGGGCAAACGCCGGCAGGGCAGACAGCCGCCAGGCGCAGCGCTCAAGCAGGCCGACGAGCCTGTCCGGGTAGGTCGCGGTTTCCTGGGGATAGGTGACTGAAAAAATCTCCCTGAACATGATGTGCAGGACATGGCCGATCAAGGCCAGCTCCCGGCCACGGTCGAGCCGCTGGCTCAGGATGAGATCGGACAACACCGCCCAGCCCTCGCCAAAATACGGCATGTCATAGAAGACCGGATGGCCGTTCCCGGCGTGTTTGCGGCTGCGCAGGACCCGCGGGAAATAGCGCTGGACGGCCGGCGGCAGGTCTTCGAGCCAGGCGATCTCGGCCGGCAGGCTGCCGCCACCCTCAGGCTTGGTCTGTTTGCGGACGATCGTGCCCCAGCGCTCATCGGTCAGCAAAAACAGACACTCACTGTATCCCTCGCGCAACAGTTGCACGCCCCCTCCACGGTCCGGTCAGATACGGCTTCACTGTCCGGCCAGTCCTATTCCGGTTCAGTATGGAGTGTCAAGACAAAACCCGCTTGGCCTGTGGCGCGGAATGGGCTAGCCTGTGGGCTCAATCTGTCAGGCTGAAAGGCGCGTATGGAATACAAAGATATCCACCTTGAGGTCCACGACGCGATTGCCACCGTCACGCTCAACCGGCCCCGGAAACTCAACGCCTACACCACCCTGATGGGCGATGAGCTGACCCACGCCTACGAGTCGCTGGGCAAACGTGGCGATGTCCGGGTGATTCTGATGACCGGCGCGGGCCGCGGCTTCTGCGCCGGGGCGGATATCCGCGGGGTGTTTCAGCAGGCTGGTGATGAGCGGGAGCAGGGCGGGGCGATTGCCCATCCCCGGACCGGCCTCCAGTACGCGATCCGCAACTGCCCCAAGCCGACCGTGGCCGTCATTAACGGCGTGGCGGTCGGGATCGGGCTGACCCTGACCCTGATCCAGGACATCCGCATCATGGCCCAGGAGGCCAGCCTGGGGGCGATTTTTACCCGGATGGGGCTGATGCCCGAGCTGGGCTCAACCTTCATGCTGCCCCGGCTGATCGGGCTGTCCAGAGCCCTGGAACTGGTCTGCACGGCACGGATGGTCCCGGCCCGGGAGGCGCTCGACATGGGGCTGGTCAACCGTACTGTGCCGGCTGCGGGCCTGATGGCCGCGGCGCGGGAGATGGCCGCGGAGATGGCGTCTCTGCCGCCGCTGGCCCTGGCCGTCTCCAAACGGGCCTTGCAACAGGGGGCTGAAAATGACTTTGACGCCGCGGTCCAGACCGAGACCCTTGGCCTTGCGTCCCTGTTCAAGACCCGGGACCATAAGGAGGCGGTGGCGGCTTTTGTGGAAAAACGGCCGCCCCGGTTCCAGGGCAGATGACACCGCCTACAGCCCGAGTACATCCTTCATGGTGTACAGGCCCGGGGCCTGGTCGGGCAGCCAAGCCGCGGCGCGCAGCGCACCGCGCGCCAGACACTCCCGGCTCTGAGCGCGGTGGGTCAGTTCCAGCCGCTCGCCAAAGCCGACAAACAGCACGGTATGGTCGCCGACCGCGTCGCCCCCGCGCAGGGTCTGCACGCCGATCTCCTCATCGCCGCGTTGGCCGGTGAGGCCGTGCCGGCTGAAACGCCCCTGGCGGTCAAAATCCTGGCCCTGCGCCCCGGCGATTGCCCGGCCTAAGGCCAGGGCTGTGCCGCTTGGAGCGTCAATTTTATAGCGGTGGTGGAGTTCAATGAGTTCGGCATCAAAGCCGTCTTGCAGGAGGCGTGCCGCGTCCGAGACCAGCTTGAGCAGGACATTGACCCCCACGCTCATATTGGGCGCGATAATCGTCCGCGTCCGGGGGGCGAGCTGTTCGGCTTCGGCGCGCTGTTCGGTCGACAGGCCGGTGGTGCCAATCGCAATCGCCGCACCGGTCGCCGCCGCGGTCCGCAAATGGGCCAGGGCCGCATCGGCAACGGTGAAGTCCAGGGCCACCGTGTCGGGTCGGGCGACCGCGGCGTAATCGTCAACCAGGCTGACCCCCAGCGGCCCCAGCCCGGCCACCGTGCCGGCGTCGCTGCCGACCGCGGGGTGGCCGGCGGCCTCAACCGCGCCAACCAGCCGCAGCCCGGGGTGGTCATGGATGAGGCCGAGCAGCAGCCGGCCCATGCGCCCGGCTGCGCCGCAGACAATGACATTGGCCGTCATGCGCGTGTCCTCCCCGCGTGGGCCAGACAGCCGGCGTCTCTCAAGGCCGCGCTCAGCCTGGCCAGCTTGTCCTCGTCCATTGGCACCAGGGGCAGGCGCAGTTCCAGCTCGCACTTGCCCATCAGAGCCAGGGCGGTTTTGATTGGAATGGGGTTGGTTTCGAGAAAGACCGCCCGGATGAGCGGCACCAGTTTGAGTTGCAGGGCCGCGGCCGTGTCCCAGTCCCTGGCCAGGCCGGCGTTGACGAGCGCGGCCATTTGCCCGGGCGCGATGTTGGCAACCGTGCTGATGACGCCCGTGCCGCCCAGCGCCATCATGGAGAAGGTCAGGCTGTCTTCGCCGGACAGCACGGCGAGCCTGTCCCCGCACGCGAGGCGGATGTTGATGATCTGGTCGATAGAGCCGGTGGCTTCTTTGACCCCGACGATATTGTCGAATTCGGCCAGACGGGCCATAGTTGCCGGCTCGATGTTTGAGCCGGTACGGCCCGGGATATTGTAAAACACGATCGGAAAGCCGGGCACGGCCTCGGCGACGGCTCTGTAGTGCTGATAGATCCCTTCCTGGGTGGGTCGGTTATAGTAGGGCGAGATCATCAGCGCCCCGTCGGCCCCGGCCTCCCGGGCTTCGCCGGTCAGGCGGATCGCTTCCGCGGTGGAGTTGGAGCCTGTGCCGGCAAGAACCGGCACCCGCCCGTTGACGACATCGACCGTCAGTCTGACCACCCGGGTATGTTCTTCGTGCGACAGAGTGGCCGATTCGCCGGTTGTGCCGCACGGCACAATACCGTGCGTCCCGCTCGTGAGCTGCCATTCAATCAGTTCGGCCAGCGCCGGCTCGTCAACCCGGCCGTTCCTGAAGGGCGTTACCTGTGCGACAAATGAGCCTGCAAACATAAAGCCTCCACATGTGTGGTCCTAGACCTCAATTGTACCCTCAAACACTTCTTCGGCAGCACCGATCATATAGACATGGCTGTCGTCTGCCCGCCAGTCAATGTCCAGGTCTCCGCCCCGGAGATGGACGGTGACCCGCCGCTCGGCCCGCCTGGTGAGGGTGGCGGCAACCGCGGCCGCGCAGGCCCCGGTACCGCATGCCCAGGTCTCTCCAGACCCGCGCTCCCAGACCCGCATGGTCAACTCGGTGGGACCGAGCACCTGGATGAACTCGGTATTGACCCGGTCGGGGAAGAGGGGGTGATGCTCAAACCGGGGTCCGAGCGTTTCCAGGGCCAGGGGCGCGACATCCTCAACAAAGGTCACACAGTGGGGGTTGCCCACGGACACGCAGGTGACCTGGTAGGCGGTCCCGTCAACCGTCAGGGGCTGGTCGATCATCCGGCCGGGGCGGGCCAGCGGAATCTGGCGACCGTCGAGGATCGGCTCGCCCATATCGACCGTCACCCGGGCGACAGCCCTGTTGTCAAGCTCCAGAAAGAGGACTTTGAGGCCGGAGTCGGTCTCAATGCGCAGGGGGTTGGCGTGGGACAGGCCGTGCTCGTAGACGTATTTGCCCACACACCGGATCCCGTTGCCGCACATCGCCCCCCGGCTGCCGTCGGCGTTGTACATCTCCATGCGGGCGTGGGCGGTGGCTGAGGGACAGATCAGGATCAGGCCGTCGCCCCCAATGCCGGTCCGTCGCTCGCTCAGCCGCCGGGCCAGACCGGCGGGGTCGGTCACCGGGGTCGAGAAGGTATTCACATACACATAATCGTTGCTGATCCCGTGCATCTTGGTAAACGGCAGTCGCATCGCCAAGCTCCCCAAAGGCAAGCGTGTTGTCCGCTGGTCCCTTCCTGTCAGCCCGATTCCCTTTGCCAGAGGTGCTGGACCGTGTTTGAGGGGATACTGGAGTCACCGTCTACTGTAAACGACTGGATGCGGTACTGATAGCGGGTTCCCGGCCTGAGCTGCTCGTCGGTAAAATGGAAGCGTCGGGTCCGGCGAAACCGGGCGCGGTCTGCGATCGGAATCGTGACCAGCGGGCTGAACCCGGCCGGGCTGCCGCCGGTGGGCTGGGCGGCGCGCAGCACCACAAAGCCGCCCAGATCGTCCATTGTGCGGCCGTCGGCATAGGTCCGGGGCCGGCTCCAGCGCAGTTCAATGCCGCTCTGGCTGACCGTCAGCCGCAGGTCTTCAATGGCCTGGGGGACGACGAACTCGGGCGGATAGATCGCTGTCTTGTTCCCGCAGGCCAGAGCCAGGGAGACGAGGCACAGGCTGAGCGTCCAGACGCCGCGGCCGAAAATGTCGCCTGCCAGGGTGTGGCGTGTCTTCACCTGTCAGACCCCAAGCTCCTGTAAGCGTTTATGGACATTCGCCGGCGCGGTGCCGCCGGCCGAGCGACGGCGGTCTACCGCCGACTCCAGGCTCAGCCGGGGCAGCAGGTCCGGCCCGAAGGCCGGTGAGAAGGTCTGCCATTCTTCAAGCGGCAGCCGCTCCAGACCAATGTTGTCGGCCAGGCAGCGACGAACGACCCCGGCCACAATGTCGTGGGCTTTTCTGAACGGCAGGCCTTTTTCAACCAGATAGTCGGCCACATCGGTGGCCAGGGTAAAGCCGCCCAGGGCCGCGGCCTGCATCCGGTCGGGCCGAAACACGAGCTGGCCGAGCATGGCCTCCAGTACGCTGAGCATGGCCTTGACCGTATCGACCGTATCAAAGAGCGGTTCTTTGTCTTCCTGGAGGTCACGGTTATAGGCCAGGGGCAGGCCCTTGAGGGTGGTCAGCAGGGCAAACAGGTTGCCGTAGACCCTGCCCGTCTTGCCCCGGATGATTTCGGGTACATCGGGGTTCTTCTTCTGGGGCATCATTGAGCTGCCGGTGGCAAAGGCGTCGGGCAGCTCGACAAACTGAAACTCACTGCTGGCCCACAGGACCAACTCCTCGGCAAACCGGCTCAGGTGCATGGCGATGATCGCGCTGACCGCCAGAAACTCAAGCAGGAAATCCCGGTCGGCGACGGTATCGAGGCTGTTTGCGCTGACCCGGGCAAAGCCGAGCAGACGGGCCACATAGGCGCGGTCAATCGGCAGGCTGGTGCCGGCCAGGGCACCGGCCCCGAGCGGCAGCACATTGAGCCGGTGCTGGCATTCCTGTACGCGTGCGGCGTCACGGTCCAGCATATCATAATAGGCCAGCAGGTGGTGGGCGAGCAGCACCGGCTGGGCGCGCTGCAAATGCGTATAGCCCGGCATCACCACGTCCCGGTGCTGTTTGGCCAGCCGGGCCAGGCGCTTTTGCAGGGCCGTCAGCAGTTGGCAGACAGTCCCGGTTTCCTCGCGCAGATACAGGCGGAGGTCTAACACGACTTGGTCGTTGCGGCTGCGGGCGGTGTGCAGCTTGCCGCCGAGGCTGCCGATTTTTTCGGTCAGCCGGCGCTCAACCGCCATGTGGATATCTTCGTCCGAGGCCAGAAAGGGAAACCGGCCCTGCTCAAGCTCACGCGCGACCAGCTCCAGCCCTTTGCGGATTTTTTCGCCTTCGGCCCGGGTTAAGAGCTTCTGTTTGACCAGCATCCGGCAGTGCGCCTGGCTGCCCTGGATGTCGTAGTGGGCCAAACGCCGATCAAAGGCCAGCGAAGAGGTGAAGGCCTCCATCCGCGGGTCGGCCGCCCCGGCAAAGCGTCCGGCCCAGGCTTTTGTGGCGGTCCGTGCTTTGTGCTTCATATCCGGCCGGTGGCGGTGTCAGCGCTGGGCCAGCGCCCGCAGCCGCAACCGCAGGGCGTTGATCCGGATAAACCCCTCGGCATCGGCCTGGCGGTAGTCTCCGCCGGCCTCGAAGGTCGCCACCTCCGGGTTGTAGAGGGTCTTGGCCGAGCGCCGACCGACAACAATGACGTTGCCCTTATACAGCTTGAGGCGGACCGTGCCGGTGACGTTGGTCTGCGACTCGTCAATGGCCGCCTGCAACATCTCGCGCTCCGGGGCGAACCAGTAGCCGTAGTAGACCATCTCGGCGTAGCGCGGAACGAGTGAGTCGCGCAGGTGGAGCGCTTCCCGGTCGAGCGTCAGCGATTCAACCGCCCCGTGGGCGATGTGCAGAATTGTCCCGCCCGGGGTTTCGTACACGCCCCGCGATTTCATGCCGACATAGCGGTTTTCAACCAGGTCAACCCGGCCGATGCCGTGTTTGCCGGCGAGTTCGTTGAGCCGGGCCAGCAGCCGGGCCGGCGACAGGGTGTGGCCGTTGACCGCGGTCGGGTTGCCGGCCTCGAAGTCGATCTCCACATACTCCGGTCTATCCGGTGCCCGCTCGGGCGATACCGACAGGACAAACATGTCCTCGCCGGGTTCCTGCCACGGGTCTTCGAGCATACCGCCCTCAAAGCTGATGTGCAGCAGGTTGCGGTCGGTACTGTACGGCTTGTCCGCGCTGACGGTGATGGGGATGGCGTATTTTTCGGCATAGGCGATCAGCTCGGTGCGCGACTTCATCTCCCATTCCCGCCACGGCGCAATCACCCGAATATGGGGCTCGAGCGCGTAGTAGCTCAGCTCAAAACGCACCTGGTCGTTGCCCTTGCCGGTCGCGCCGTGGGCAACCGCCCCCGCGCCTTCCTGGCGGGCGATTTCGATCTGACGCTTGGCGATCAGCGGCCGGGCGATTGAGGTGCCGAGCAGGTAGCCGCCCTCATAAAAGGCGTTGGCCCGAAACATGGGGAACACAAAATCGCGCACAAACTCTTCGCGCAGGTCGTCGATATGGATCGCGCTCGCCCCGACCTGTCTGGCCTTGTCCTCAACCGGGTCGAGTTCTTCGCCCTGCCCCAGGTCGGCGCAGAAGGCGATAACCTCACACCGGTAGGTCTCAATCAGCCAGCGCAGGATGACCGAGGTATCCAGCCCGCCGCTGTAGGCCAGCACTACTTTTTGTCTCTCTGCCACAGCACAACACTCGCTCACAGGAGTACCGGCAGCCTAGCACGCCGCGGCCGGCAAGACAACGGACCGGGGGCATCTCCTCCTGTACAAACAGGGGTGGTGCTTATACATATGGAGGTGAGGGCCGCTGTGACGACATCTCGGGCGCAACAATCCAGTCCTGGCTTGCCGTTGGGCGAATCCCTGCCCCTTATTTCGTCGGGATACCGAAGTCGTCTCCTGTCATACCTCGCTACCGGGACCGCTTCCCCCCTGCTGCTGCTCGGTGACGCAGTGGCAGTGCTCAGGGAGCTTCCCGACGAAACGATTGACTGCTGTATGACCAGCCCGCCGTATTGGGGGCAACGGGCCTACCGGAATGGGGGGATCGGGGCCGAACAAGGCCCTCAGGAGTTCATCGCCCGGCTGTGCCAGGTCTTCGGCGAAGTGCGCCGGATACTGAAGCCTGCCGGATCGTTCTGGCTGAATATCGGAGACAGCTATCAGAAAAAAGGTTTGTTGGGGATTCCCTGGAGGCTGGCTTTTGCCCTGTCAGATCAGCAGGGCTGGATTATCCGCAACAGCGTCATATGGAACAAGGTCAAAGGCGGCCCTGACACTGCCCCAGACAAGCTGCGGAATGTGTATGAAAACGTTTTTCATTTTGTGAAGAGCCCCAAGGGCTATTACTACGATGTGGATGCCATCCGCTCTCACCCAAAGAAGGCAAAGATCAGAAAAGGGGCGGTGGTGTCTGCAACGGGCGTTTCCGGGGTTCGCTACAAGCGTCAGATTGAGCTCTCAACGGCCTTGAGTGCAGAGGAAAGGCGGGCCGCTTTCACCCAGCTTGAAGGGATGCTGCGCGCGATTGAGAAGGGAGAGCTGGCAGATTTTCGTATGATCATTCGCGGCCAACAGCGGACAACCCACTCTGATTCCGAACTGGTGTCCGGCAGAGCCAGGGAATTGAAGGAAAAGGGTTTCTACTTTCTGCGATACCATCCCAGGGGCAGCAAGCCGGCGGATGTGTGGGACATCATCCCGGAAGACACCCAAAAGCGGCGTCTGCACTTCGCTCCGTATCCAGAAGACCTGTGCAAAATCCCCATCCTGGCGACATGTCCCGCCACTGGCGTTGTCCTTGATCCCTTCTGCGGGACTGGTACGACGCTGCTGGCAGCGAGAAATTTCAACCGCAAGTCGGTCGGGATTGATATCTCCAGGGAATACCTGGAACTTGCGCAGGAAAGGTGCGCTTCGCTGTTATGAGCAAGGTCCTTGAACTGTTTGGTATCTCAACGGCAGCCATTCTCTTCGACAGAGAAAGTTCTGATTCAGATTATCATGGCCGATCTACAAACATTGAAGAGTCGAGTTCCTTTCCGATCTCCTCGTAAGTCTTCCGAGCTTGTGTGAGCGCTTCAAAATATCGCCGAATTGGCCCGGACCATTTCTCCCGAGCTTTCGGGGTTCTGGGAATGGGTAGAAGGAGATCTCTGTACCGATTACCAAGGTCTTCTCTGTTCATTTGCATCAGTACCAAGTATTTGAACTGCTCATGGACAACTTTCAATGAGGCAAGTGCCAGGAAAAGCCAACGGTCCAGCAGTTTTCCTTCATCCTTTAATCGCCAGATAAAAATCTCCCGTGTTAGGATCATATCGGTCTGCTAAGGCATAACGACGCCAAAAAGGCCGATATTCTTGCTTGCTCTTGTGGGTGTCAATAAATCATAGGGCTTGAGAGGACGTTTTGCGGTGTATCTTTCAGCAATCTGCCGAGGCATAAAATACTTGGAATTCTCATTGACACGCCAATTCTTAATATCGACCACTTTGACATACGGAACTTCTCCCTTTCCTTTGTAATGGGAACTGGGGCTTCCGTGTCCTTCCAGAATTTCGATGTCCGCGCAGTCAATTGCTTCTCTCAGTGGCACTAGGTCGCAACCGTTCGCCTTGGCGAAATCGTTCAGGGCTTCAAGATAAGGTTTTCTCCACCAGAACGACGCCACGAGGACGCCACGTTCCACGGCTTCCTTCTGAGAAAAAGTGAATTTCAGTTTTGAAACGGGTGCTGTTGGATCACGAATCAACTCCGAGGCTTCCCGCATCTCGTCATCAATGTCCTCGGTCACTCTCCCGTTGACAATTTTATATCGGGACTTCCCATGCTTATCTTCTCCGTACGTCTCGCAAAGTGATCCGATAATGGTGTGATTCTTTGGAGGTGGGTTCTTCTCAAGGACGATGATGCTCGTCTTTGCCCGACAATGTGGTTCAAATGTTTCAATTGGAACATTGATAGAATGAGTAATTTTCCACTGAGCAAGCCATTGGACAAGCCACGCATAAGAATCTGAAAAAAGATAAGTGTCGGGGAGGACAATGGCCAATTGCCCTCCCTCAGCAAGGAGACGAATACTCCGCTCAAGAAAAAGCAACCCTAGATCCCGAGATTCGTGCTCTCCGGTTTGCCGCCACTTACCAGTCATCTTATTTCGCTTCATAGTACGGGAAAGTTCGTAGTCTTCCCGCCTACAAATGTGGCTCGGAACTTTTAGTCTTGTCCCGAAAGGAGGATTAGTGACACAGATAGTAAACGCTCCGTCTTGAATGGTAGCATCAAGGGCGGAACTCCATACCGATTTGCGAATTGAGTCAGCCTTAAAGACATGAGTGCTACCGTCCCCAAGCATTGAAAGGTATGCTTTCGACAGCCGTACTGAAACAGCGTCCTTGTCTATGGCAAAAAGTTGAGTAGTGGACCAATCCCGCCGGGCAAGGGCGATGGAACTAGCATCAGTTCCATAATGGGCCTTCAAACGCTCGACAACGTTGTTAAGAGAAGCTGCGAGAAAAGATCCGCTCCCACAGGCTGGGTCTATCACGCGGTCCTCGGGTCCAGGAGATACCGCTGCGACAGCGATCCGAACGACAGAAGGGGGAGTAAAATATTGCCCTTCTTCTCCCTTGTATGCTTTTCCCCTGATAACTTGGAACGCCTGAGCTACTGCGTCGCTATCATTGCTAAGAAGCCGGAAGTTTTGAAGATTCTCGACAATGTAATAGATACTGTCGTCGTCAATTTGAAACCGAATTTCTCTTTCTTCTGCACCAAACAGCGTAGCATTCTTTTTGATTTCATTTTCTAGCAAGTCCTTTATTCTTTCCGCGGTCCTAGACACATTCTCGTCAATCTGGAACGCCAAGGGCTTTGATGGAGTGAAACGATGATCCTGCTCATCTCGGATTTTTAGAAGAAGAAGAAACGAGATATCCGGTAAAATCTCTTCGTCTCTGTTGACATTTCTATCGAGGGTCGCAAGCCGGTCGCGGATACGGCGAAAGAGAGGGACTAGGGAAGGAGCACGCTTCAGGTCAGGAAAAGTAAGGACACGGTGCTCAAGAGAAGATAATGGATCGGTCGGTGTGGGGATCGGTGTGCCATCCGGTGCGAGATCGTAGCCATTAGCAGTTTTGTAAACGATCTTGTGTTCAATACCGTTAAACCAAAGGCCAGCCCGCGCGTGGGGTTCACGATCAAGATAGATTTTCAGCTGCTCAATTCCTGTATCAACATCAGGCCGTTTGCATTCGCAGATGATACGGAGGTGTTCAGGATCACGCGCGGATGTCGGAGCATCGAAGAGGGCAACGTCAACAGGCCAAATTCGCTTCCCAGAAGGTGCAGCTGACACTCGCCATTGGCGCGGGCGAGAAACAATCTGAGCCGGCTTCCACCCGGCTTCGTTGATGAGTATTTCGAGCAGGGGTTGTGTCGCGTCGATCTCTTCTGCCCCAGCCGAGATGAGCTGGCCGGACGCTTTATCAACCGCGTAGCTCTGAATCTTCGTCGTTCCTCTGGACTTTTTAGGCAATTTGAACCTCACACGGCTAGGAAATTGTTCCCGCCCAAAGCACGGGTGTCTCCCCCAGCTTGTCTTGTCTGAGGGGCCCAGAAGCATAAACCGAGAAATCATGTGGGGCAACCCATGTTGACAATTCCGCTGAATTGCGTAATATGGGCTCAGACAGACGTTGATTGGAATAACCCACAGGAGGGAGGAGGCTATGAGCCAGGAATTCGGACACAAATTTCGTCGCTGGCGTAAGGAAGCGGGGCTGACGATGGGAGATGTTGCACGCAAGCTCGACCTCAGCATTCCGTACATCTCAGACATTGAGCGTGGCAACCGTCCGCCGCCCCGCGTTGAGATTTTGGAGAGAGCGGCGAAAGCCCTCGGTCAAGACCCGTTTGATGTCATCATCGCCGCAGAGCAGAGCAGAGGGAGATATGAGCTTTCAGCTACACCAACGCCCAAACACCGAGAAGTCGGAGCTTCGCTGCTGAGAAGCTGGGAAGACCTGTCACCGGAGAAGTTGGAAGAGATCGAGCGCGTATTGAAGGGGGAAGAAAGGAGGATCGAAGAGTGAGCAGACAGCTTGGATTTCCAACCTCTCCCCGCAGTTACGCGGATATCGAGGAAGCGGCGGCCCTGGCTAGGACCGCTCTCCTGCCGGTCAACAAACCAACGGAAGCTCTCCCCGGCGTACCGTTATTTGAGCAACTCGATGCCTACGCCGCTGGATGTGGGGTGCAGCTTGATTATCAGGTCAAGCCGTTACCTGCCGGGGTTGAAGCCCTGACCCGGTATGATCCAAGTGAGCGGCAAATAATCGTCACACTGTCTGAGGAGACATATTCGGCTCTGGAACACAAGAACCCGCGTGCGCGTCTTACTCTTGCGCACGAGGTCGGCCACATCGTTTTACACTCCGACCTGCTCATCAAGCTCGCCGAAATTCCACATAGGAAGATGGTGGCGTTGATGCGTGGCAGTTGGCCAAAGTTTCCCGTGTATCGGGATACGGAATGGCAGGCAGATGCCTTTGCCTCCGCCTTGCTTGCTCCCGCTAAAGGTCTCGCAATCCTTGAAGAGCGAGGGGGGCTATCGCCGACTGTCGTTTCCAAAACGTTCGAGATGTCAAGGAAGGCAGCAGGGGTTCGATTGGGGGTTTATGCGAAGAAGAAGAGAGAACTTCTAGCAGTACGGCCCGCTGTCTGACACACAGCAGGCCGTACTTCGTTTTGGCCCCGTCGCCCATTGGTAAAGGCATCCGTTGTTGCAAAGCGGTTATTGTGGGTTCAATTCCCACCGGGGCCTCATCCTTAAAGCCAATCTATCAGCATACTGCTTTCCTGTGCAAGACGGGCTGTTTTGTGCCGGGTGCTGTCGGACCGGGGGCTACTGGAGCAGCCAGACCATGATGGCTTTCTGGATGTGCAGGCGGTTTTCGGACTGCTCAAGGACGATGGACTGCGGGCCGTCCAGGACCTCGGCGCTGATCTCCTGGCCTCGGTGGGCCGGCAGGCAGTGCATGACCAGCGCCTCGGGCTTGGCCAGCGCCAGGGTGTCGGCGTTGACCTGGTAGGGACTGAACGCCCGCTGGCGAGCCGCGCGCTCCTGTTCCTGACCCATGCTGGTCCACACATCGGTGTAGACGACATCGGCCCCGGCCACCGCGTCGTGCAGCGCGTGGCTGATCTGGATGTCGGCCCCGGCTTGCCGCGCCGCGGCCAGCACCTCGGCGTTCGGCTCATAGCCCGGCGGGCAGGCCAGCCGAAAGGCAATCGGCAGCTTGGCGGCTGCATTCAGCCACGAGTTGACGATGTTATGGCCGTCGCCGACAAAGGCGATGCGCAGCCCGTCGAGCCGACCGCGCTGTTCGATCAGGCTCAGACAGTCGGCCAGAATCTGACACGGGTGGACACGGTCCGACAGGCCATTGATAACCGGGATCGTCGCCTGGCGGGCGAGTTCGAGCACACTCTCGTGCGAGAAGGTGCGGACCATAATCAGATCGACCCAGCGCGACAGGTTGCGGGCCACGTCGGTCGGGGATTCGCGCGTACCAAGGCCGATGTCTGACCGGGCCAGATACACCGCATAGCCGCCGAGCTGCACCATGCCGGCCTCAAAGGTCACCCGGGTGCGCAGGCTGGGCTTCTCAAAGATCATTGCCAGGGTCTTCCCGCTCAGCAGCGGATGCGGCCGCCCGGCCTGGCGGTCACGCTTGAGTCGCCGGGCCAGGGAGAAGATCGTGTCAAGCTCAGCCGGCTCAAGGTCGCTGATGCTGACCAGATCGCGTTTCATTGCCGGGCGAGCACCCTCTTCAGAATCGTCAGCCCCTCGTCAATCTCGGCCCGGCTGATGATGAGCGGGGGGAGAAAACGCAGCACTGTTCCCGCGGCGCAGTTAATCAGCAGCCCCTCGTCAAGACAGGCTTTGACAATGTCTGCGCCGTCCCGGTCCAGTTCGGCACCCAGCATCAGCCCGTGGCCGCGCACCTCGCGGATGAACGAAAACGTGTCGTGCAGGGTGTGGAGCTGGTCCAGGAAGTACGCGCCCATCTGCCGGCAGTTGTCCAGTACGCCGGCGTTCAGCAGGGTATCCAGTACGGCCACGCCGGCGGCGCAGGCCACCGCGTTGCCGCCGAACGTTGAGCCGTGCGCGCCCAGGTTCAGGTGCTCGGCGACCTCGGCCCGGGCGACCATCGCGCCGAGAGGCAGGCCGCCGCCCAGGGCTTTGGCCAGGGGCATGATATCCGGCTGGGTGGCCTCGCGCTCATGGGCGAAGAGGATACCGGTGCGACCGATGCCGACCTGCACCTCATCGGCAATCAGCAGCAGGCCGTGGCGGTCGCAGATGTCCCGTACGCCCTTCAGATACCCCGGTCGGGGGACCACGACCCCGCCTTCACCCAGAATGGGTTCGACCAGGATCGCGACCGTCTTGTCCGAGACCGCGGCTTCCATCGCTTCGAGGTCGTCATAGGCGACGTAGCGAAAACCGTCCAGCACCGGGCCGAAGCCCTGGCGGACTTTTTCCTGACCGGTGGCGGCAATCGTGGCCATCGTCCGCCCGTGGAACGAACCGAAGACGGTCAGAATCTCGTAGCGCCCGTCGCGTTTCTCCACGCCGTATTTGCGGGCCAGCTTGATCGACGCCTCATTGGCTTCAGCCCCGCTGTTGCAGAAAAAGACCTTGTCGCCAAACGAGTTGCGACACAGCAGTTCGGCCAGCCGGGCCTGCGGGAGGGTGTGGTGCAGGTTGGAGATGTGGGTCAGGCTGGCGACCTGCTCCTGAACGGCCCGCACCACCGCCGGATGGCACTGGCCGAGGTTCATGACGGCTAAGCTGGCAAACAGGTCCAGATACTCCTTGCCGTTGGCGTCCCACAGCCGGCAGCCCTCACCGCGGACAAAGGCGACCGGAAAACGGGCGTAGGTCTGGCACAGATAGTGGGCGTTCAGATCGATGATGTCCTGGTTTGTCATGTGTTCCTCCGGCACAGCGGGCGAGGTGATCATCCCCCGCTTCGGACAACCTCGGTGCCGACCCCCTCCCTGGTAAACACCTCCAGCAGAAGGGCGTGGCGGACGCGGCCGTCAATAACATGGGTCTTGCGCACCCCGCCGTGCAGCGCCTCAAGACAGCACTCGACTTTGGGAATCATGCCGGCGCTGATGGTGCGCTGGTCAATCAGGGCCGTGGCCCGGTCGCTGCCGAGGGTGGAGATCAGCTCGCCCCTGTGGTCTTTAATCCCCTCGACATCGGTCAGCAGGATGAGCTTTTCGGCCTGGAGGGCCTGGGCGACTTTTCCGGCGACAAGATCGGCGTTGATATTATAGGTCGTACCGTCTCGGCCACTGCCGATTGGGGCAATGACAGGGATGAAATCCGCGGTGGTCAGGGAGTGCAGCAGCTCGGGGTTGACGCCGACGACTGCTCCAACCTGACCGATATCGCGGCGCTGGGGCGGCTGTCCGTCTTCATCCGTTGTGACGAACATCTTGCGGGCCACAATCATATCCCCGTCTTTGCCGCTCAGACCGACCGCTCTGCCGCCCTGGCGACTGATCTGGGTCGCAATGTCTTTGTTGAGCTTGCCCAGGACCATCTCCACCACTTCCACGGTGGCGGCGTCGGTGACACGCATCCCGCGCACAAACGTTGAGCGGATGTCCAGCCTGCTCAGCATGCGCTCAATCTGGGGACCCCCGCCGTGGACGACCACCGGATTTATGCCGACAAATTTGAGCAGCACGATATCCTGGGCAAAATGGCGCTTGAGGTCTTCGTCCTGCATGGCGTGGCCGCCATACTTGATGACCAGGGTCTTCCCGGAGAAGCGCTGCATATACGGCAGCGCCTCAAGCAGCGTATCGGCTTTTTGAATCAGCTCGTCCACGGTGTCTGACAATCCCAGGTGAAAGACATATGCCCTGTCGCCTCAGACGGGTCAAGGGCAAGCGGCATTTTCCGGGCGCGCGGTCTTGGTTTCCGAGCCGGCTTGGGCTAGACTTGGTGGCGAACCGCCAGAGGAAGACCCATGAGACATGCACTGCTGAACCTTATCGCGTTTGCCGGCCTCGCCCTGTTCGGCGCGTCGTGTACCCAGGAGGCCCAGAACAAGTTCGGCCGGGCGGTCCAGAACTGGACCGGGACCGACGGCGTGCTGGAGATTTATGCCGGTGAGAAGCTGGTCAAGCGCTTTCTTGAAATTGACAAGATCTCAACCGCAACCGGGACCGACGACAGCCGGCCCCGACCGTACCGCTTTGGCTATGGCGTGCTTGACGTGAATCTGAACGGTGTGCGTGACGCGGGTGAGGCGAAAGTCTACTTCGAGTTCAGCGATTATTCGACCTCGTATGTCTTCTACGAGAACCCGTCATAAGCGGGCGGCGGTGTCATGGAGTGCCACGCTCAGGCCCAGCCGCGCAGACGGTACACCAGGAGGCCCAGGTGTTCCCTGAGGGCCTGGGAGCTGTTTGACAGGGAGTAGACGCTGGGAATGATTGCGAAAATCCAGGGCCTTGGGGGCAAACGGGGGGAGTCGGTCGTGGCCGGGATCACGTCCAGCCCTACCCGCCTGAAGGTGGCTACGGAGCGCGGCATGTGCCACCCCGAGGTGACCAGCAACACCCGTCTGATTCCCCGTTCGGCGGCAAGTCCGGCGCTGAGTACGGCGTTCTGCCGGGTGTTGCGGCTCGCGCTCTCGGTGACGATGGCGCTGTCCGGTACGCCGAATGCGTTGAGCAGGGTATGCATGGCGTCTGCCTCGGGTTGAGTATTGGGGCTGTCCCACACCTTCCCGCCGCAAGCAAGGATCAGTGGTGCCTTGCCGGCCTGATACAGTCGCGCGGCGTGCCAGACCCGGTCCGCGGCGGCTCTCATATCGGGGGAGGCCATATCACCCGTGATTGGGTGGACGCCGCCCCCGAGCAGCACAATCGCGTCCGCGGCCGGCAGGACCTCTGCGCGCTGGGGCGGGTAGCGGGCGGTCAGCGTTCTGCTGAGGACACCGCTGACGAGCGGTGTTGACCAGCCCCAGAGCCAGACCAGGCTGAGGGCCAGCAGCCCGGCTGCGGTGCGCGACCGGCCACGCGCCAGCGACGCCAGGGCGAGCAATCCCGCGCCAAGGGCAAGCCCGAGCGGCAGGACGAGCGGGGTGAGGATTTTACCTAGCAGAAACAGCACGCCGGTTCCGCGCCTCAACCGGAAAACCAGGACCTGTCGCGGCCTTGGGCCAGTGTATCATTCCGCTGAGCCCGGGATTCTGGATTCCGGGCGCTGCTGGATTCGGCCACCGGCCGTTCCGGCACGGTCTTCTCTTGAATGTCGCGTGTACATGAACGCCCATCCCCAACCTGAGGGGAGCGTTCACTACATTGTGAAAAGGTGCAGCCATCTGGAATACCACAGCTTTCACCCCCGGTACAGACCTCAAGTGCCGCTGGAGGGGTAGGGATCACTGCCTGCATGGACGCGACGCCCGATTTCAGACTGCGTGTCATCAGGCCATGACAGCGACAGCAGCCGTTCACACGCGAGCTTGCAGCCGGGGAGGCGGTCAATTAGAATTTCCCCATGAGTGAAGCCCTGGCCTTTGACACCCACAGGTTTGTCAAACACCTGACGGAGAACGGCTTTACCGAAAAACAGGCCGAAGCCCTGGCTATTGAGCAGATCAAGTTGCTTGACGGCAACTTGGCGACCAAGGCCGATATTGCGCTCATCCAGCGGAATATCGAAGCCCTGCGGCAAGAGACCGGAACCAGTATTGAGGCGCTGCGGCAGGAAACCAGGGCGAATGTCGAAGCCCTCAAGTCCGACCTGCTGAAATGGCTGTTCGGCGCTCTGATTGCGCAGAGCGGGTTGATTGTCGCCCTGGTCAAGCTGCTCTAGGGCGTGCCCTCTGATGCCTCCTGGTACGCCCCGTCCAAAACCGGCAAATCGACGAGGATGTTCATGCCAGACCCAAACCCCCTCCCGGTGCTTGTCTCCTGGTCCTCGGGCAAGGACGCGGCCTGGGCGTTGCACACGCTGCGCTCGCAGCCCGACGCTTACGATGTGCGCGGCATTTTTACCACGGTGAACCCCACACTCGGCCGGGTGGCGGTTCAGGCCACTCCCCTGTCGGTCCTGCGCCTCCAGGCCCGGCGTCTCAAGCTGCCGGTGTACGAAATCCCCCTCCCGTCCCCCTGCCCGAACGGGGCCTATGAGGGAGCGATGCGCGTTTTTCTCGACCGCGTGCGCGGCCTGCCGGCTGACCGTGGTGCGACAACGCTGGCCTTCGGCGACCTGTTCCTGGACGACATCCGTGAGTACCGCCAAGCGCAGTTCCAGGGGAGCGGGTTCAGGCCGATTTTCCCCATCTGGGGCGAGCCGACCGCGGCCTTAGCCGAGCGGATGGTCGCCGCCGGCCTGCGCGCTATTGTGACCGTGGTGGACACCGACCGGCTTGACGCCAGGTTCGCCGGCCGCTGGTTCGACCGCGACTTCCTCGCCGACCTGCCGTCCGGGGTTGACCCCCTGGGCGAAAACGGCGAGTTCCATACCTGTGTGCTTGATGGCCCAATGTTCGGTACACCCATCAGGGCCCGCCCGGGGCGGCCGGTTCCGCGCCCGCCCGGCGGGACCTGTGTCTATGCAGACCTGGAACCGATCGTTTCGCACTAGGCAACCAGCGGTGTGAAATCTTTGCCTGCCATCGGATCGTAGTTGTCCCAGCAGCCGCGTATTTCAATCAAAAGGCGCTGCTTTGACGGAGCGGGTTGGGGGTTCACCTGCACGACCTCCGCTTCAGGGGGCCGCTTGACCATTGCCGCTGTCAGGTCGGCTGCGAGATAACGCGGTGCCCAGCCAAGCATATGATAGTCTGTCGTCTGAATTTGGACCGCCAGCCCGGTCGCCGGGTTGGTCAACTCCAGGGTAATGTACAGGTTTTCTTTTGGCTGGAGGCGGTCAATCCGCTCCCGGGCCGATGGAGTGATGTGTCGCCAGCCGTGCAGAAAGAAGCGGCAGCTGAAACGTCCGTTCCCGTCCTTCCTGATCTTCGGAAAAACCTCATAGGCGTCTGTTACCCGCTGGCCTCCGTTTGCCGACAGGATCTCAATCGGGTCGGCCCCCTCGGCCAAGCCAAGGGTGCGAAGATAGGAGGCGAAGTCCGGCCTTGCCCGATTCATCACCCGGTTCTGGAAGAGCGGAAAGAGCTCCGAAGACTGATAATTCTCTTTCAGGCTGGGAAACTCGATCAACAGCGGAAACCCTGCCTCTTTCTGCGCCCGTTCTGCCCCGCCTGTGTAGCGGAAGCGATAGAGCGAGCGTTCGACATCCGCGTCAAGCCGGCCGACCGGAAACCAGGGCCGGCTTTCCCGTCTTTTGTCCTGCCAGGCCAGGAATAATGTTGTCTCGCTCATCGGAAAACCTCCTGTAATTGCTCAAAATCATAGCGTACCAGCGCGAGAGTAAACTCCCGGGACACAGGGGTCATCCACTTAGAGGGAATACGACTGACAATTTGGCCCAGCTCAGCTTCGTCTACTCTTTCAAGCTTCTGGCTCGCTTGTCGGAAAAGGTCTGGATACTTGTGAGCCGCCCGCCTTACGAATTCCAGCGGACTCGGGCCGTGCCGTTCATCCTCCGACCAGTAAAGCGCGCCACGCCCTTTTTCGGCATAATCGCCCACGCGATTCTCTGTCAGCAGCCTCTCCCGGCGGGTATCCAGGAGTTCCCGACCCAACGAGGAGGCGTGATCGAACGATGGTGCTACCATAATACCCCTCCAACGAATACCCGGGCGCTTTCGAAGTACGCCCCAGTTCTCATGATGGCGGTCCGTGTTGCCAATAATCGCATCCAGAACCATGTACTCTGCCATGCGGAGTTTGGCCCGTCTTGCAGCTTCGGGCCTGACAAACACACGGTCCATGACCCGCCAGATATTCGCCAGGGTATGATTCGATTGACCAAATTTTTTCTCGGGATCGTATCCATGCACGACTCCCGCCAACATCTGCTTGCCGTGGATCAATTCCCGACCGCCGCGGGCGAACGATTCAGTCACCGAGCCTCGCTGCTCTGAAAGCACCGCTAATTCTACTCTCGCATGTGGAATTGCCAGGAGAGCCGCGATCTCGGCGGCGATTTTTTCTGCCCAATGCTGCCCGGTCTGTGGTTGGGGCCATTTGAAGAGCCAGGGGTTTGCTTGCTGCTCTGGAGAGCGGTACCAGACCTTTGTCTTGCTCCCCATTGCCTCGGGTCCAAGGAGCCATTCCGGTTGCACTTCATTGATTGGGTACGGGTCTGACACGGCGATAATTGTATACCATCAGACTCGGGCCGCTACGGCTCCGCTTGTCTGAAATAGTGTCCCGGACCTGTCAAGGTGGAAGGGGAGTCGTTAGAAAAGGTGCCCGAAAAGAAGTCCGCCGGACCTTGAGGCCGGCCAGCCAGCGGAAGGCGGCAAAGAGCAGGTTCGGCTGGTGTTTGCCCACCGGCAGGCCGGCCAGAAACGCTGGCGTGGGCCAATGTTCGGCCTCGGCCAGTGCCGCGTACAGCGGGGAGACGCCAGCCGTTTCCTGGTGCGGCACAGCGCCGATAGCGGGCGGCAATGGCGGCCTGCTGTGTCTTCACCAACGGCAGTTCAGGCCGAGACGCTGGGCCGGGCTTTCATCGCCTCATACCAGCGCCGCAGATTGATCCAGGCCGGGTCGAGCCCGAACTCGCCCGTGTAGCGGCTGCTGTGGGCGGTCTCCAGGCCGATGAAGAGCATGATGTCGGCAATCGAGAACGCCCCGGCCAGCCAGTCCTTGCCCTCTAAGCCGGCGTTGACAAGCGGCAAACGAGACAGCAGCACGCCTCTGGCGTGATCCGAGACCGCACCTGTGGACAGCACCATGCGCGAGGCGGTGAGATACACCCCAATTTCACACCGCCGCTCCCAGGCCCGGACCTGGGCACGGCTGACCGCATCGGTGCCAATCAGTGGTGGCTCGGGGTATAACTCTTCGAGGTATTCCATGATGGGCAGGGTCTCGGCCAGGACGGTCCCGTCGTCAAGTTCCAGGACAGGCACGCCGGCAAACGGGTTCCTGGCCAGGAACTCGGGCGCTTTCTGCTCGCCGGCGTACAGGTCCAACTCCTTGATGGGAATGTCGAGCTGCTTTTCGGCCAGATAGATGCGGACTTTTCGCGGGTTGGGGGCACGTCGGGTATCGAGATAGAGCAGCATGGGCAGTCCTCTCTGTTGGGTATCCGGGGGCTGAACAGCTTGATTGTTGCCGGACCCCTTGGGTATTGCAAGAGTTGACACACGCCGGGCAATCAATAGAATGCCGGAGCGCAGAGCGGGGCGGGGAACCCCCGCCGTGCAAGTGGACAGAGGTTCAGCCCTATGGAGGTCTTCATCACCTGCCCCTCACAGCGGGACCGGAACGCCATCGCCGATCTCAGCGGCTATACCTTCCACCTGCTTGACGCCCCGCTCAACCCCCGCACCCCGTCGCCCGAACTTGATCTGCTGGCCTATATTGGGCAGTGCCGGGACTACATCCGCACGCATCATATTGACGCTGTTTTCTACTCCCGGGATGTGGCCGATCTGGTCGCCGCGGCCCTGTGTGAAGAGTTTGGCTTTCCCGGCCCCAGCGTGGAGTCGGTCTTTTTGTGTATGCATAAATACTACGGCCGCCAAGCCGAACCCAACCCCATCGGCTGCCAGGCGATTGCCCTGCACGACCCCGCTCCCGCGGTCGCCGGCTATCCGTGCTACCTCAAACCGCCGTGGCTGAATCTGGGCATCCTGGGCTTTAAGCTCGAATCCGCGGCAGACCTCGACCGGGCGCTGCGCCTCGCGCGCCGGGACTATCCGGCCTGGTCCCCGCTCTACACGCCGTTCTTTGAGCGCTATGTTGATCTTGAAAAATATCCCCTGGCCGTCCAGGACATCATGTTAGTTGAAGAGTTTGTTGACGGCCCCCAGGTGACGGTCGAGGGCTGGGTGTATGACCGGCAGCCCCACCTGTGGGCGATTACCGACACCAACACCTATCCTGGAACACGGGTGATTGACAATTTTTCCCTCCCCTCGCGCCACCCCGCTCCTGTTCAAGCCGAACTTGAGCGACAGGCGTGTGCGGCGATTGGCGGCGTGGACCTGGACAACGGATTTTTTAACATCGAGTTCTGGTGTCACGCCGACGGAGTGACCCTGACCGAGCTCAACGGGCGCGCCGCTACCTGCTTTTACCAGTTGTACCGCAGGTGTCTGGACGCCTGTATCTATGAGGCCGGCCTGACCCTGGCCAGCGGCCGCCCGCCCAGCCTCGACCGTGGGCCTCGCCCCGTGGTCGGCGGCCAGTTCAACCTGATTACCTTTGCCGAGGACGCGGCCGAAAATCTGCTTGACCACGAGCAGGCGCGCACCATTCCCGACATGACGATCTATTTTGAACCGGGCAGCCAGGTAAGACAGATGAGCGAGTTCGGGATTGTCCTGGCCCAGATCGATCTGTTTGGTGACAGCTATGCGGAGATTCACGCCCAGGCTGAGGATGTGCGCCACCGTCTGCTCAAAAGACCCGATATGTCACCGTGGTAAGCATGTGCCGCCTGCTGACCTACCTTGGGCCCGAGATCCGGCTTGAGCGCGTGGTGAGTGAGCCCGAGCACTCGCTGGTGGCCCAGAGCTACCAGCCGCGGGAGATGACGGCCGGGGTGGTCAACGCCGACGGCTTCGGCCTGGGCTGGTACAACCCGCAGCTTGAGCCGACCCCGTGTGTGTATGCTAACACCTGTCCCATCTGGAGTGACCGCAATTTGCCCGGACTCGGCCACCATATTGCGGCCGGGTGTATTGTGGCCAATGTGCGCAGTGCCACTCCAGGCCAGGCAGTGGACCACAGCAACTGCCAGCCCTTCGCCTACCGACGCCTGCTGTTCATGCATAACGGTTTTATCGAGAACTTCCGCCGCAGCCTGATGCGGCCGCTCCGGGATGCGCTCCAGGACGAGTATTACACCGCCATCCAAGGCTCAACCGACTCGGAGCATATCTTTGCCCTGCTGCTCCAGTTTTTGCACGGCCGCGAATGCACCCGGCACAATGCGCTGCTCGCAGTGCGCGCCACCATTGAACAGCTCGTCTGCTGGGCGGCACCGACCCACACCTCGCTCGTCCTCAATCTGGCCCTGACCAACGGTGAGTTTGTTGTGGCCAGCCGCTTTGCCTCGCGCTCTCCGGCACCGTCCTTGTACTGCGCGTTCGATACTGCCGAGTTTCCCCGGGCCGGTCTGCTGGCCTCGGAGCGTCTGTTTGCCAGCCGGGCCTGGCACGCGGTGGAGGAAGACCGGCTGCTCGCTTTTGATGCCCGGCTCCAGCCCGAATGGGTCACGCTCCGGCCGAGGGAGGCGGAGAGTCGTGCCGCGGGCTAATCCGCCGGCCCGGCCCGACCGCCGGCTTTTGCGCGCCTGGTTTCTTGAGGTGCGCCGGCAGACGCTCAGCCTGCTCGCCAAGGTCAGCGACGCCGACTTCCGGTGCCAGGCGCATCCCGACTTCAGCCCGGTGGGCTGGCACCTGGGCCATATCGGGGTCACTGAAGCCTACTGGGTCCTGCAACAGTGCGAGGGCCGGGCCTGTCTGTCGGAGACCTACGAGCGATTTTTTTCGCCGACCGGCCATCCCAAAACCAATCGCACCAAGCTCCCCGCTCGCTCCGACATCCTGGCCTATCTCGACACGGTCCGGGACAACCTGCTGGCCGTCCTCGACCGCACCGACTTTCCCCAGTCTCACCCGCTTTTGCAACAGGGGCGGATCTTTCGCATGCTGCTCCAGCACGAAGCCCAGCATCAGGAAACCATGACCCTGGTGCTTCAGCTGCTGGCCGCCGGCCAGGACCGGCCCAGCCAGGACGGCGAACCGGGCCGGGCCGGCGGCGGTGTATTCGACGAAATGGTGTGTGTGCCGGCCGGTCCTTTTCTGATGGGCAGTAACCGGCTGGACGAGACCCTGGACAATGAACGCCCACAGCACAAAGTGGATGTCGGCGAGTTCTGGATGGACCGCTATCCAGTGACCAACGCCCAGTTTCTGGGCTTTGTCCAGGACCGGGGCTACCACCGGCGGTCCTGGTGGAGTCCTGAGGGCTGGGTCTGGCGGGAGAAAAACGCGATTGAGCAGCCGCGCTACTGGCACCGGCAGCCGGGTGGCGACTGGGCCCTGACCGGCCTGTCACACACCCGGCCGCTTCCCCCTGATGCGCCGGTGATGGGGGTCAGCTGGTACGAGGCCGAGGCTTATGCCCGAGCCCTGGGCAAACGTCTGCCGACCGAGGCCGAGTGGGAAAAGGCGGCCTCCTGGGACCCGGCGCGCGGCCACAAGCGCGCCTATCCCTGGGGAGTCGAGCGGCCCGACCCACGGCACTGCAACAGCGACGCGCGGCAGGACGGTGCCAGCCCGGTGCAGCGCCACCCGGCCGGGGCCAGCGCCTACGGCTGCATGGATATGCAGGGCAACATGTGGGAGTGGACCGCAAGCTGGTTTCAGCCCTATCCCGGTTTTTGCGCCTATCCCTACGACGGCTACTCGGTGCCATATTTTGACCACCAGCACCGGGTCTTGCGGGGCGGCTCGTGGGCCACCCGCAGCCATGTCCTGCGCCCGACCTTTCGCAACTGGTATCACCCCTGGGTCCGAGAAATTTTTGCCGGTTTCCGGTGCGCCACCTGAATACCTCATGGATACCCCACACGCTGCTGACACCCGTCTCCACATCTCCTGTCCGGTCTCTGTGCTGTCCCGCTTTGGCGAGGACGTGATCGCCGGCCTGAGCGCCACCCGAAAATCCCTGCCTCCGCGCTATTTCTACGATCAGTACGGCTCAGAACTGTTTGAACAGATCTGTCAACAACCCGAGTATTATCCGACCCGGACCGAAGCCGGGCTGATGCGCCGGCGGGCTTCCGAGGTGCTCGACCTGGTCGGCGAGTGTACCCTGGTTGAGTTGGGCAGCGGCAGCGCGCTCAAAACCCGTCTGTTCCTGGACGAATATCAGCGTCGCGGCTACCCCATGCGCTATGTTCCGATTGATATCAGCGCCGCCATGTTGCGTGAATCGGCCGAGAGACTGATCGCTGACTATCCCCGGCTGTCTATCCGGGCCCTGGCTACCGACTATCTGAGCGGCTTGGCCGCGCTGCCGCCCGCCCGCCAACGCCTGGTCCTGTTCCTGGGCAGCAATCTGGGCAATTTTAACGAGGCCGAACAGGCCGAGTTGTTCAGCCGGCTGGCGGTCGTCCTCCAGCCCCGGGATTATGTGCTGCTGGGTCTGGACCTCAGAAAGCCAGTCGATATCCTGGAGGCCGCCTATAATGACGCGGCCGGGGTGACGGCCGCCTTTAATCTCAATATGCTGCGGCGCATTAACCGCGAGTTCGGTGCCAACTTCAGTCTGGCGCGGTTCAGCCACCTGGCTTTCTATAACCGCGTCCAGCATCAGATTGAAATGCACCTCGAGAGTCAGGTCGCCCAGGAGGTTGAGATCGCCGAGCTGGGACTGCGGGTGTTCTTCGCGCCCCGGGAAACGATCCATACCGAGATCTCGCGCAAGTTTGACGCCGGGCAAGTGGCGGCGCAGCTCTGGCCCTACGGCTTTGAGGCCTGTGCCCGGTGGACGGATGAGCGCGGCTGGTTCCTGATGGCGGTCTTCCGTTTTGTCGGGGGTTGACAGGGAAAGAGACCGCTGCTCTCGCCTCCATGCGACGGACCACAAAAAAGCCCCGCCTCGTCCTGATTGCGGCCGGGGGGACGATCAGCATGCACAGAGATGAGGTGCGCTCGCCCAGGAAGCGGCCGTCGTCCGGCCTTGAGGCCGGCCAGAGCGTAACGGCCTGGACGGCCGCCGAACTCCTGGCCCAAAGCTCGCTCCGACACCGCTTGCGGGTCCGCCCGATTGACTTTGTGCCGCGGGGCGGGGTC
Source organism: uncultured Binatia bacterium (SeqCode) (assembly GCA_965200965.1). GTDB lineage: Bacteria > Desulfobacterota > Binatia > Bin18 > Bin18 > JAAXHF01. The sequence continues at coordinate 2,102,690 of OZ241744.1, read as the reverse complement.
TGTCCCGACAACGTGCTGGCCCTGGCCCGGCAGATTCGGGCCGCGGCCACGCCAGCGGTTGACGGCATTGTTGTCAGCCACGGCACCGATGCTATGGAGGAGGCTGCCTACGGGGTGGATGAACTCGTACCCGCCTCGGTCCCGATTGTCTTCACCGGTGCCATGCGGCCCGGCTGGGCCAGCGGCTATGACGGCATTCGGAATCTGGACAACGCTCTGCGGGTCGCCAGCCTGATCCCGGCCACCTACGGTACCCTGGTTGCCCTCAACGATCAGATTTTTGAGGCCTGGAGCGTGTTCAAGGCTGACACTGGGGCCTTGGATGCGTTCAGCGCGCGCCGAGGCGCGCCGTTTGGGCAGATCATTGGGGATCAGGTCGAGTGTGCCTGGCGGCCGGTTGTGCGGCTGCGCTTGGGCCGGATTCCAAGGGCCGTTCCCGGCTCGGTGCCGATTCTGAGCATGGCGCTGGCCGAAGATGCGGCGGTGCTTGACGGCCTGGCCGCGGGTCGGGTGCAGGGCCTGGTTATTGCCGGTATGGCCGCCGGCACAATTCCTGCCCGGGCCGGCGAAAAGGTGCTTGGGCTGGCCAGAAGCGGCCTGCCGGTTGTCCTGTGCTCGGGTGCGGCCAGTGGCTGGACCGCAGCCGACTATTATTATCCGGGGGCCTACGATGCTCTGCGGGCGGCCGGGGTGCTGATTGAGAACCACCTGTCGGCTCGGAAAACCCGTCTGCGTCTGATGTTGTGCCTGGGCCTTGGCGTGCCGTATACGCCATTTGGCGGCGAGTTTGTTATCGGGTCGGAGTGAGGCTGGTGGGCTGGCAGGGCCCTGAGCCTTGCCAGCCCAGTCTGAATGAGTTGGGCCGGCCCGGCGGCGCGGTCTTGCGGACTGCGTGCCGGAGCCTGGTCCTTGATGAAAGGGAGTGACTCAGCCCTGCCCGTGCCGCAGCAGGCGGCCCGGCGTGGCGTTGGTGCATTGGCCGTCCTCAAAGGTCACATTGCCGTTGACCATGATCCAGCGGTAGCCGTCGGCCTTCTGGATGCGCCGCCACTCGCCACCCGGGAAGTCGTGGACGATCTCGGGTTTTTCAGGGGTCAGCTTGAGGTTTTCGAGGTCGTAGACCACGACATCGGCAGGGGCACCCTCGCGCAGGACGCCTCGACCCTTGAAGCCGGCGCATTCGGCCGGCATCCCGCTCAGCCGGTAGTGGGCCTCTTCAAGGCTCATAAAGCCGGCATCGCGGACCATCCACGACAGCAGGTCGGTCGGATAGGCACCAATGGTGATGAACTTGGTGTGGGCCCCGCCGTCCGACACCCCGGCCATGCTGTACGGGGAGGCCATCAGCTCGGACACATAGTCCTCACGGACGTTGCGGGCGGGAGTATAGAATTCGGTTTCCAGATTCTCCTCGACCGCAATATCGAACATGGCGTCTATGGGGTGCTTGTTCTCAAGCCTGGCGACTTCTTCGACCGTCATGCCGACATACTTCTCGAACTTCCTGTTCTTCACGGTTTCAACCGTGAAGTCTTTGAGCGAGCCGGTCACGACCGGTGTATGTCCGGTATCGTATTCTGCGACCAGAGCCTGACGAATGGCCGGATTCCTGAGCTTTTCGAGCCGTTCGGCCGGCGTGCCCATGGTCACCTCACGCAGAACATCATTGCCGTCGAACAGTCCTGACATATCAGCAAAACTGAAGTACAGCCCTTGACGGAATGTCGCGGTCTGGTTGTAGATTTTGCGCCCGGCTCTGTTGGTCTTTTCCATCCAGCGCAGGATGCGGCGATGGATACTCGGCCGGTCGTCGCGCGTGGCGGTGGCATTGAACAGAATCGGGCGGCCACACTCGTCGGCCAGACGGTCGTAGAAGCGCATGTCGGATTCAAAGTCGGGGCTGGACTGGGTGAGCTGGATGAAGCCCTCTCCTCGTTCCTTCAGGACCCGGCCAAAGGCGAGCACATCTTCGTCTGCCATCGTGTCGGTCACCATTGGGGTACCGTCGTAGTCACGCTGGACAGAGACAAAGCCGTCGCCCAGACGCTGAGCCGAGAATCCGCAGCCCCCGGCGTCAAGTGATTCATTCAGAATCTGGCACATGGTCTGTTTTTCTTTGTCGGTGGCCGGACGACTCTTGGCCGCCTCCAGACCCATAGTCCAGATCATGATCGGGGCAATAGGAACAAAGCTCAGGACGTTGATGCCTTTGGGCGTCCGGTCAAGAAAGTCCAGCCATTCGGGGAAAGTCTCCCACTCCCACTTCATGCCGGCCTTCATCGACTCGTAGGGAATGGCTTCGACCCGGGACATGGTCAGCATTGCCCGCTCGCGCATGTCGGGTTTTACCGGCGCAAAACCAAAGCCGCAGTTGCCGACCACGATGGAGGTCACCCCGTGCCAGCCAGACAGCGTGACGTAGGGGTCCCAGTTGATCTGGGCGTCATAGTGGGTGTGGAGATCGATAAACCCCGGGGCGACCACCAGGCCGTTAGCCTCCAGGGTCTGTGTGGCATCGCCGGGTTTGAGCGTGCCGGGTTGTTCGATCTGGGCGATTTTGCCGTCCTTGATGCCGACATCCCCAATGTAACGAGGGTGACGGGCACCATCAACAATTGTGCCGCCTCGAATGAGGGTATCAAAAGTTGCCATACGGGCCTCCTCATAGGGTGAGAGTGAACGTTCGTTCAGCGTTCCACCTACACTCTTACACCTTGAATCCGCCCGTGTCAAACCCGGAAATGTCACCGAGATTGATCGCCGTCCCGGAACCTGCTAAGGGTGCTGGAGTCAGAGAAGGAGGACGAGTATGGATATTGGTATTACGATGTTTGCGACCGACTACGCCATGCGACCGGACGAGTTGGCCGTGGCCTGTGAGGAACGCGGCTTTGAGTCGATCTGGTTCCCGGAACACACCCATATTCCGGCCAGCCGGCTTTCACCCTGGCCGGGAGGTGCGGAGTTGCCCAAGGAGTACTGGCATACCCACGACCTGTTTGTGGCCTTGATGGCCGCGGCCGGCGCAACCAGGAAGATCAAGATCGGCAGCGGTATCTGCCTGGTAATTGAGCGCGACCCGATTGTACTGGCCAAAGAGGTCGCCACGGTCGATCAGTTGTCAAACGGCCGCTTGATCTTCGGCATTGGCGGCGGCTGGAACGCCGAGGAGATGGAAAACCACGGCACGCCCTTCAAGCGTCGCTGGAAGGTATTGCGCGAGCGGATCGAGGCGATGAAAGAAATCTGGGCCAATGAGGAGGCCGAGTATCATGGGGAGTTTGTGAACTTTGACAAAATCTGGTCCTACCCCAAGCCGGCCCAGCAGCCCCACCCGCCGATCCTGCTGGGGACTTTCAATGGCGGCCTGAAGCGGGTCGTCAACTACTGCGACGGCTGGGTGCCGGTCGGGTTTGATACCAGCAGCCTGCCTGAGTCGATCAAAGAGTTGCGCGCCCTGGCCGAGCAGGCCGGCCGTTCGCCGGACGAGGTGCCGGTGTCGATTTTCGGCTCGTCGGCCAAGGAAGAGGCCCTGGCCAGCCACCAGCAGTTGGGCGTTGAGCGGGCGGTGCTGTTTCTGCCCTCGGCTGACCGGGACACGCTCATGCCGATGCTGGACGACTACGCCAAGCTGCTCCCCAAGTTCGCGTCCTAGACCCCGCCGGCTGACAGCAGAAAAAAGGGCGGCCCATCACAGGCCGCCCTTTTTTCTGCGCTGTGCCCTGGCGCTCAGTTGATGCCGTACAGGGCTGCGGCATTGCCGCCGACAACCCCGGTCAGCACATCTTCCGGCGCGTCGGAGAAGTTCTCCTTGATGTACTCGGCGGAGCGCGGCCACGGCGAGTCGGTATGCGGGTAGTCGGATGACCACATGATTTTGCTGGCGTCAAGGCGTTGGTAGGTGTCGATCCAGGTGTCCTCAAACTGGAAGGTACACCACACGTTGCGCTTCACATAGTCGCTGGGCATCATTGTCAGCTGCACATTCTGGAAGTGGCGCAGCCGGTCGTAGCCGTGGTCGAGGCGGTACAGGAAGTGGGGCAGCCACGACACATCGTTCTCCGCGGAGACGATTTTCAGCTTGGGATGCCGCTCAAACACGCTGCCGAAGACCATATCGGCCAGGGTCAACTGGATTTCCTGCGGCAGGCTCATATAGCCGTACAGGATATTGCTGAAGTCAATCCCGTGGCCTTTGCGCGAGGTCAGGATGTGCAGCGACAGCGGCATGTTCATATCTGCGGCCGCGGACCAGAAGGGGTCATAGTCCGGGTGGCTGTAGGACCGGTCTTCGGGCGGCGCACCCCAGATCAGTGCGCCCCGCAGGCCCTTTTTGGCGATCCGATCCAGTTCGGCGATGCCGGCCGGAATATCCTCCAGCGTGACCGCGCCAAGGCCGATGAGCCGGTTGGGGTTGTAACTGGTATACTCGGACGCCCAGTCGTTGAAGGCGCTGAAGGCCGCGGCGCGCAACTCGGCGTCTTCAAGGCCGAACAGCAACATGCCCATTGAGGTGTACATCGCCTCGGCACTGACGCCGTCCTTGTCCTGGTCCTTGAGCCGCTCGGCGGGGTCCCACACGCTCTTGGGGGCCACGCTGAAGCCCTTTTCCATGTGGGCCGGCAGCTCTTCGGCGCTCTTGCCCGAGCCAAAGAAGCCGGCCACCGGCACCGGGGTGATGTTTTCGCACACAAAGAACTCGCCCGGCTTGCCCTTATTGCCCTCAACGGTGCGGGGTGCCCGGTCACGGAACTTTTTATCCATGCGCTCGGCCCACATATCGGGCGGCTCAACAAAGTGCGAATCTCCAGAAATAATACGATGTGCCATGCTTGACCCTCCTTCGAGAAAGAATAGACACAGTTCTGACAAAGGCAAAACCGGCTGCACATTCAGCGGGTTGGCCCTTTACCCGATCTCCAGCCCCTTCCTTAGACGCTTTTCCGATTGAAGTCAAATACCTGCGTCACGAACGAGCAGCACTGTACTGTCTGCGAAAGAGGAGGGCAGCCAAATCGTCTTTGTTTGCGTTTGTCCGCTTATCGGCGTACAAGGTGGAGGACCACCTCCGGGGAAAGAGGGGCATTCATCCATGAGCATCTATTTTGTCGCGCTGAACGAACCAAGCGAAACAGCATGGGGGGCGCTCAAAGAAAAATGGCCAGGCCGGCGACACGACATCCTGAATGAACACCTGGCATTGGTTGCGCCAGAGAAACAGGAAGAGCTACTGATGACAGAGGATATCCGCTTGGCCCTCGGGATCGATATCAGAGGGCAAAGTGAGGGGCATTGTTACGGAGGTTGGTGACGCAATCAATGGATGGAATTCAAAATCGCTCTGGGATATGGATGGAAAAGGTGTCTCCATGAGTGAGGACACTTCTCCTCCGGGACAGAAGCGGAAGACAAGCGGGAAGAATAGCTCAGACCTCTCCTCGTGGATCATCGGCAGCCTGAACCCAGCTCGACCAACGCTGTGAGCAGCGCTTCAACCGGCTGGACCAGCGATTGCGACGCCTGGAACACTTAATGTGGATTGCCTGTGGCAGTATCATGGCGGTTGGTGTTCTCCGGAACATTCTCAGGTTGGTATTATCGAACTTTGACATCCCCATTACGCACAGACCGTAAGCGTCTCCCGCGTTCTTCTCTTGAAGGCTGCGTATCGTAATCGGGCAAAGGAGGGCAGAACTATGGCGTGGTATCAGCAAGAGGCGGAGGTGCCGCCGCGCGAGGTCAGGATGAAGGCCGATACGGTGGCAAAACTGAGCGACACGTTTCGGCAGGCGGTTGAGGCCCAAGACCTGTTCTGGGGGGCGCAGTTGGCGGTGTTCCGCCACGGCAAGCAGGTGCTTGACCTTGGTGGAGGCTGGGCGCGGGCCAGTGATCGCAAGCCGGTCAAGCCGGAAACGATGTTTGTGCTGTACTCGTCAACAAAGGGCCTGGCCGCGCTGTGTATGCACATGCTGCGCGACCGGGGGATGTTCGCGTATGACGATCTGGTCAGCACCTACTGGCCCGAGTTTGCCCACAACGGCAAGGAGCGGGCAACGATTACCCATATGCTGGGACACCGGATCGGGAATACCCTCGGTCCAGACTGGCTGACCTATAAGCAGTGGGGAGATTTTGAGCAGTGCGCCAGGGCGATGGAAGAGCTGGCCCCGCGCTGGACGCCCGGCGAGGCCAACGGCTATCACCCCCTCAACTACGGCTTTATGATTAACGAGTTGATGCGGCGGACGGACGGGCGCGATTGCGGGGCGTTCCTGCAGCAGGAAGTTGCCGCCCCGCTCGGGCTCGACAGTCTGTTTATCGGCCTGCCGGAATCGGAAGAAGAGCGGGTGGCGTGCGTGTATGAAGCGCCGGCCGACCGGGACTCCATCGTTGGGATGGCCCGGCTCATGGGTTTTACCCCGGACGAAGAGTATTTTCGTTTTCAACGCGCCATCATGTTTGAAGAGGGGCTTGATCCCAAGGACCTGCCGTTTCCCGAGTGGGACAACATCTTCAACCGGCCCGAGGTCCACCGGGCCGTGTTGGCTGGCGGGGGCGGGATTGCGGCGGCACGCGACATTGCCAAGGTCTACGCCATGCTCGCCCAGGGCGGAACATGGGGAGGCAAACGCTTCTTGTCGTCGGAGACCCTGGAGCAGAGCATTGTTCCGACCAATGCGCCCGACGCCATTGATTCGGTCGCTGCGCATTCCGGTGATCATGGGCTATGGCTGGATGCTCGGCCACCTCGCCCGTGGGGCCACGCTGCGGACCTTTGGCCACCCGGGCAAAGGCGGTCAGACCTGCGTGGCCGACCTGGACCGGGGCCTGTCGTTCGCCTTTCTGAACACCGGCCAGAAGGACTATGCCGGGTTCATGCAGTTCTCCAATGAACTCTTGTCCCTGGCCCTGGAGGCGTGTGACTAGAGGGCAGCTATGAAATCTCTTGCGCTCCCCTTGTTTCTTGCTGTGTTGTTCGGCCCCCCGCTGTCTTGGGCGGATGAGCCGAACGGCACCGAGCCGAGCTCTCCGCCTCTGTTTGACAGGCTGGGGGCCTACCAGCACCCCGTCACCACCAACTCGGAACTGGCCCAACGCTATTTTAACCAGGGGCTGCGGCTGGTGTATGGGTTTAACCATGCCGAGGCGGTGCGGGCCTTTCAGCACGCCGCCCGGATTGACCCGCGCTGCGCAATGGCCCATTGGGGGCTGGCTCTGGCCTTGGGGCCGAATATCAACGCGCCGATGGACGCCGGGCGGGGCCGGCAAGCCTACGCCGCGATACAACAGGCGATTGCCCTGGCCCGCTATGCCAGCGAGCACGACCGGGCCTATATCGAAGCCCTGGCCACCCGCTATGCCGCGGAGCCAGCGAGCGCCGACCGGGATGCCCTGAACCGCGCCTATGCCGAGGCCATGCGTACGCTGTCCGAACGCTACCCTGACGACCCCGACGCCCGAACCCTGTTTGCGGCCGCGCTGATGAATATCCGGCCCTGGGACTACTGGACACCCGACAGTCAGCCCAAAACCAACACCTTGGAACTCGTGGCGGCTCTGGAGAGCGTCTTGGAGCGCTTTCCAGACCATATCGGGGCCATCCACTATTATATTCACGCGGTTGAAGCCTCGTCCCGCCCCGAGCGCGCCCTGCCCCACGCCCGGCGGCTGGGCGGACTGATTCCGGGTTCTGGTCACCTGGTGCATATGCCGTCGCATATCTATATGCGGCTGGGTCTGTATCACGACGCGGCGCTCAGCAATGCCCGGGCGATTGAGGTTGATGAGGCCTACATTGAGGCCGAGTCCCCGCAGGGGATGTATCCGAGCATGTACTATCCCCACAACATTGACTTCTTATGGGCCGCTCAGCAGATGGAAGGGCGCAGTGCCGAAGCCATTGAAACCGCCCGCAAGCTGGCCGAGCGCGTACCGGTCGAAATGGCGCGTCAGACTCCCCCCCTTGAAGCCTGGACCGCTGCGCCGCTGTGTGCGCTGGTTCGCTTTGGCAAATGGGACGCGGTGCTCAAGGAGCCCCGGCCTCCTGCGGACCTGGGCTATGTGACCGGGCTGTGGCACTATGCGCGTGCCCTGGCCTTTATCGCCACCGGTCGGCTGGAGGAGGCCAGGGCCGAGCAGGCCGGTCTGAACGCGGTCCTGACAACGTTTGACGCCGGGCGGCAAATGATGGGCCGCAACCCGGCCACCGATCTGCTCAACATTGCCGCCCGGGTCGTGGCCGGAGAGCTGGCGGCCAAGGCCGGTCAGACCGACGAAGCGATTCGGCAGCTGGAGGAAGCGGTTGCCAGCCAGGACCGGCTGCGCTACAGCGAACCGCCGCCCTGGTACTATCCGGTCCGCCAATCGCTCGGCGCGGTGTTGCTCGATGCCGGTCGGCCAGCCGAGGCCGAGACCGTCTACCGGGAGGATTTGCGGCGCAATCCCGCTAACGGCTGGTCGCTGTACGGGCTGGCCCACAGCCTCCGCAACCAGGATAGAACCGCGGAGGCCAGCCAGGTCGAGCGGGCGTTTCAGCGAGCCTGGGCGCGGGCCGATGTCACACTCAGGGCGTCCCGGTTCTAAGCCGTGCGGCACACGGGAGAAGGCCATGCCAGGCACCCTGCTCGGAATTGCCGGCAGTCTCACCTCCGGCGGCAGCACCCGCGCCCTCGTTGACCAGGTGCTGCGGGCGGCCGAGGAATCTTTTCCAGATATCAAGGCCGCGGTGGTCGATCTGCGGGACGTGCAGCTGTCTTTTTGTGACGGTCGACCCTTGGCCGATTACCCGGACGACACCGCGCAGGTGGTTGAACGGATTCAGGCCGCGGACGCCTATGTGATCGGCACGCCGATCTATCGCGGCTCGTATACCGGAGCGCTGAAAAATCTGCTTGACCATATTCCGGTTGAGGCGCTGATGGGCAAGGTAGCCGGCCTCGTCGGGAACGCTGCCTCGGATCATCACTATCTGAGCATTGACCAGGAACTGCGTCCGGTCCTGATGTGGTTTAGTATGCACCTGGTGCCGGGAAGCGTGTATGTGCGCGGCAGCCAGATGCAGGGCAGTCAGATTGTTGACGAACGCGTTCAAGAACACCTGCGTCAGCTTGGCCGGGCTGTTGTCAGCCTCCACCGCGGCCTGAGTACCGCGGCGGCCGGCCCGCCGCCGCTCAGCCAGTGGGCCGGCCGCCGCGGCTGAACGCCAGCAAAGGAGGAAGCGGTATGCGTTTTGTCATCTTCGGGGCTGGAGCGGTCGGCAGCGTGATCGGTGCTCACCTGAACCGGGCCGGGGCCGATGTGCTGCTCATCGGCGACGGCCCGCACATAGACAAGGTCAAGGCCGACGGCCTCACGCTGTCTGGCCGCTACGGTGAGTTTGTCTGCCGGCCGGCCGCCAGCTGCATGCTCAACGACTGGGACTATCGGTCCGACGACATCGTTTTCCTGGCCGTGAAAACCTACGATACCCAGGTGGCCCTTGAGCAGTTGGCCGCCAAAGTCCCGACCGACACCCCGATGTTCTGTTTCCAGAATACCATGAGCAATGAGGAGATGGCGGCCGAGCGGTTCAGCCGGGTGTACGCGGTCGCCCTGCATCTGGGTGCCCGCTATGTTTTCCCCGGCGAGGTCAGCCACCTCGGCGGCAATACGCTGGTGGTCGGGCGCTATCCCGAGGGCCAGGACGAGACGGCCAAAGCGGTTGTGGCGGCCCTGAACAGCAGCGGCAGAGAAGCCATACTGACCGATACCATCGTGCCCTACAAGTGGGCCAAGTTCTGCGTCAACCTGCTCAACAGCCCGCTGGCTATTCTGGGCCTGTCCGGGGCCGAAGCCATGAACAGGATCGACACGCGCCGCTTCCTGGCCGAGGTCTTTGACGAGGCTCACCAAGTCTTGTCAAAAGCCGGGACCCCGATGAAGACCCTGCCCGGCGACCGTCCGCTGCCGCAGATGGTTGAGTGGTTGCGGGGCGCGTATACGCCCAAGCCGCTGCCCGAGCGCAGCCAGCAGGTGTTTCCGTCCATGTGGCAGGATATCTACTGCCGCCGCGGCCGGACCGAGGCGCGTTATTTGAACGGCCGGGTCGCCGAGTTGGGCCGGCAGGTGTCAATTGACACGCCGGTCAACGCCCTGCTGCCCGACGTTGTTGACGGCATGGCCGAACGCCGGGAGTTGCCCGGAACCTATGCCTTGTCGGAGTTATACCGGATGTTGGGACGCTAAGTTCACGACAGGAGGAGTCTATGAAACTGCTGGCCTTTCTGGGCGTAGGCAACATTGGCATTGTGGAAAAGCCGATTCCAGAACCCGGTCCAAACGATGCGGTCATTAGAACAACCGGATCGCTGATCTGCACCTCGGATGTCCATAATGTGCGGGGAACGATCCCCCTGCCCGAAGGCCGCGGCTTAGGGCACGAGAGCGTTGGCCAGGTCTACAAACTCGGTGTTCAGGTGCGCCACCACAAAGAGGGCGACCGGGTAGCGGTCAGCGCGATTACGCCGTGCGGCCGCTGTCAGCCCTGCCAGCGGGGGTTTACCTCCCAGTGTGGCGGGATGCTGGGCGGCTATAAGTTCACCAATGAGCGCGACGGCAATCTCGGTGAATACTTCCTGGTCAACGACGCAGACTACAATCTGGCACCCGTCCCGGACACGCTCAGCGATGAGCAAGCCCTGTACACCACCGATATGCTGTCAACCGGTCTGGCCGGGGCTGAGCACGCCGACATCCCGGTCGGTGGCACGGTTGCTGTGTTTGCCCAGGGGCCGGTCGGGCTGTGTGCGACCGCGGCCTCACGTCTGCTCGGTGCCGGGCTGGTGATTGCGGTCGAGTCCAAACCCGACCGTCAGGAGTTGTCCAAACGCATGGGCGCGGACATGATTGTCGATCCTGGCCAGGGCGACGCGGTGGAGCAGATCATGGACCTGACCGACGGGCAGGGGGTGGACTCGGCCATTGAGGCGGTCGGCCTGCCAGTGACCTTTGGGAACTGCATCAGGGCGACCAAACCGGGTGGGGTGATCTCCAACATCGGCTACCACGGCGAGGCCGGCGACTCGCTGCGCATCCCCCTGCCCGAGTTCGGGCTCGGCATGAGCGATAAAACGATTCGGACCGCCCTGTGTCCGGGTGGCCGGGAGGTCACGAGCCGTTTGTTGCGCCTGCTGGAGACCGGTCGGATCGACCCGACCCCGCTGACCACCCACCGCTTTCCGTTTGCCGAGATCGAGACCGCCTTCCACATGATGGAAACCAAGGCCGATAATATCGTCAAGCCGCTGATTACCTTCTAGGCGGCTATCCCGTGTGGGTACGCCCATCTCTGGGCTGTGCGCTCTGCCTGGCCTGGACGCTGGCGGCCACGGCTTCTCCCCAAGAGCGGCTGGCGGACGGCGTGGCCCTGGTTGAGCAGCGCCGCTGGGCCGAGGCCCGGCAGTTTTTTGCCGACTGGCTGCGCCGCCGACCGACCGATGCGCAGGCGCATTTTTACCTGGGCCGGATCGCCTTTGGCCAACACGACTATGATACGGCAGCGGCCCGGTTCGAGGCTGCCGTCGAACTCCACACACACAAGGCCGACTTCCACCTGTGGCTGGGCCGTGCCTACGGCCGGCAGGCCGAGCACGCTTTTGTCCTCAAGCAGCCCTGGTTGGCCGGCAAAGCCCGGCGACAGTTTGAAACCGCGGTGGCGCTTGACCCGCAGAGTGTGGCTGCCCGCTGGGCTCTGATGGAGTATTACCTGAAAGCGCCGGGTTTTCTGGGCGGCAGCCGGGACAAGGCCAGGGCCGAGGCCCGGGCGATAGAGCGCTGCGACGCCGCAGCAGGACGGGCGGCGTGGCGACTGATCGCCGAGACCGGGACGCGGGCCGAGTAGGCCGGCCTCAGGCCGGCTTGGTACGACGGATGGGCGCGTTGATCACGACCTCGCCCGGACTGTTCTCGTGGACAAAGCCAATGTGGACCTTGCCGGAATCAATTGGAACATAGCGACTGATGGTAGCCAGAATGTCCCGGCGGAGGGCCTGCATCTGGTCTGGATTCAGCCCCAGGCGGTCAGAGACCAGAACGGACAGCAGCCGATCTTTGGCCTGTTCACTGCTCCCGTTCGGGCCATGAAGGAAGCGGAAGAATATCGAAGCCATGAATTATCTCCCCAAGATACTCTCAAGGACGCGAGGGATGATCCCCCGGCGTCCGCTCAACTCTGCGATGGGCACGTCCTCGCCAAGGAGACGGCGGACGATGCGGCTGTAGGCCTGTCCCGACTTGGCACGGTCGTTGAGCACAACGGGGGTCCCCCGGTTGCCGGCGACCACGACTTCTTCGTCTTCAGGGACAATGCCAAGCAGCGGGACGGCGAGAATATCGAGCACATCACCGCGGTCAAGCATATCGCCCCGCCTGACCATATCGGGAGACATGCGGTTGATGAGGAGCTTCGGGTCGCCCAACTCGTTTTGCAACAGGCCGATAACCCGGTCGGCGTCGCGGACCGGCGAGACATCCGGGGTGGTGATCACAACCGCCTCGTCGGCTCCGGCGACCGCGTTGCGAAAACCCTGCTCGATACCGGCCGGACAGTCAATCAGCACAAAGTCGTGGTCTTCCCTGAGCTGGCCGACGAGTTCGCGCATCTGGTCGGGGTTGATGGCGTCTTTCTGATCGATCTGGGAGGCCGGCAGCAGGCTGAGGTCCGGGACACGCTTGTCTTTGACGAGCGCCTGGGGAACCTGACACCGGCCCCGCACCACATCTACGAGGTGATACACAATCCGGTTCTCGAGGCCAAGAAGGATGTCGAGATTGCGCAGGCCGATGTCACCATCAATGAGCACGACTTTCTGGCCGTGTTTGGCCAAGCCGAGACCGATGTTGGCTGTGGCGGTCGTTTTTCCCACCCCTCCCTTACCCGAGGTCATGACAATGACTCGTCCGTTCATCGTATACTGTCTCCTATCGTTTTCCTTGGTAGGGGATGATCATGATGTGTTCCTCATTGACGTATGCGAGTTCTGGTTGTTGGGCGCGACGTGAGCGCTTGGGGTTGTCCTCGGCGCGAGCAATAAGCGGTCCGATCCGGAGTTGGAGCGGAGTCAGGCTGAGCGCGATGATGACCGCGGCCGTATTGTCGGGATACCCGGCGTGGACCATTCCCCGGATCGTGCCAAACACGATCACATCGCCGCCGGCCAGGATTTCGGCCCCCTGATTGATATCGCCGACCAGAACGACATTGCCGGCAAAGGTCTGTTTCTGGCCGGAGCGCAGGTTGCAGCGCAGATACAGGGCATTCCCGCTCGGGGCGGCCGGCTCCTCCCGCCGGCCGTGAGGGGTGAGCCGCGGCAGGCTGTCCCGAACCGGCAGGCCCTCCCGGTACAGGATGTCGCGGCTTTCCTGGAGCGCGGCTACCGCGTAGCGTGGCAACATCTCTTCACGCAGCAGGAGTTCTTTTAAGCGCTGCCAGTCCTGTTTCTGGATGAGACGGTTGCCAAAGTGCAGAATGACCGGTGCATTGCGGAAGAATCCGCTTGCCCGCGACAACTCTTCCTCGGCCGCGGCAATGATATCTACAAACTCGGCCTGGTCATCAAATAGAAAGGTCGGTCCGCTCTTCAGCCCTCTGATACGAAAGAGTTGCGCACCTGCCCCAGACACACCTCTCTCCCTTCCTCCATCCCCGCCCCTCAAAAGTGGGATCCAAGTGGTGGGATCCAAGTGGATAGTTGACATGGCGAAATCTTCTCGGATTCTCCCAGTGGAACCCGAAGCAGGAAAATGCTATAGCAAAAAACCGCCGGCTGCAATATCCCGCCGTGGCCCGACCCGCTTGCGGCCTGAGACCAGTGCGCTATCTATAGGGGCACTTCGATGACCAACCCGAGGAGGGAATATGCACAGGGAACGCGACAAAGAAATTCGCCGTCGTCGCCAGCGTCGGGCCAAGGCTCGCAGGCACCGGATTAAAGAGCTGAGACACCAGGCGGCCAAAGAAAAAGCCTGAGCGCACCCAATGGCTCATCAAGCCAGTCAGTCCGGTTCTTCCTACGCCAGCGCCGGCGTGGACAGCGCCAAGGCCGCCAGCGGTCTCAGCCGTTTCCGCCCCTGGATCGAGAAGACGTTTGCCTTCAACCCCCAGGCCCGCCCCCATCTGCCACTGGGCTATTTTGCCAATGTGATCCGGCTTGAGGGTCTGAACCTGGGGATCGGGTTGACCACCGATGGGGTTGGCACTAAGCTGTTGGTGGCCGAGTTGCTGGGCAAGTACGACACGGTCGGCATTGATTGCATCGCCATGAACGTCAACGACCTGTTGTGCGTTGGTGCCAGCCCGGTCTCGTTTGTCGATTATCTGGCCGTCGAAGAGGTCCGGCCGGACATGCTTGACGCCCTTGGCAAAGGCTTACATCGCGGTGCCGAGTTGGCCGGGATCAGCATCGCCGGAGGAGAAATTGCCCAGCTCCGGGAGATGATCCGCGGTACCCAGGTCGGTACTGGCTTTGACTTGGCCGGGGCTGCGATCGGCACGGTGGCGCTTGACCGCCTGATTATCGGCCAGGATATCGAGCCCGGAGACCCCTTGATCGGCTTGGCCAGCAGCGGCATTCACAGTAACGGCCTGACCCTGGCACGCCGGGTACTGGGGGCCGATACACCGAGCAGCCTGGAGCGGTACCTGCCCGAGTGCGGTCGAACGGTCGGTGAGGAATTGCTGGAGCCGACCCGGGTCTATGTCCCCGAAGTCAGGGCCATGCTAGGGGCCGAGATGCGGGTCAAGGCCCTGATGCACATCACCGGTGACGGGTTTCTGAATCTGAGCCGGGTTGCTGCGCCGGTCGGTTTTTGGATTGAAGCGCTGCCCGAGCCGCCAGCCATTTTTACGGTTCTGCAAGACCTGGGCAAGCTGAGCGATGCCGAGATGTTCCAGGTCTACAACATGGGCCTTGGCTTGGGTGTGGTCGTCTCTGAGACGGACGTGGAGCGCACCATCGCTCTTGCTGCCCAGCACGGCAGCCGCGCCTGGCGGCTTGGGACGGCAGTTGCCTCAGCCCGGCGGACAATCAGCATCGAGCCCCGGGGCTTGACCAGTCAAGGCGGCCGGTTTGTGCGGGGCTAGAACAGGAGAAGACCGGGATGCCGCCCGATTTGGACGCGCTCAACCATACCTCGCTGCTGAGGCTGACCGTCCGCGGCCGCAAGACCAACCGGCCGTATACGGTCAAGGTGTGGTTTGCCGTTGGCCAGGGCGTCATTTATGTCACCTCGGGTCGAGGCTCGGACGCCAGTTGGGTAAAAAATCTGCGCCACAAACCCGAGGTGGAACTGCAAATCGGTGACACTCGGCTGCGCGGAAGGGCGGCCTGGCTTGACCCGGCAACGGTCGAGAGCGAGGTGTTGCCGCGCTTTTTGCGTAAGTATTGGCTGGCCCGCATTCTGCGCTGGCTCGGCGGCTGGTACAGGGAGAAGTTTGCTTTTGCCATCACTCCGCTTGACGATCAGGCGGTCAGGCGGTCTAAGCGGCGGTAAAAATCCAGCAGGGCCGGAAAGCGCCCTAGCGCGGCTTTTGTCTCGGGTGAGCCCTTGGCGCGTAAAAAGCTGAGTTGGCCAAAGATCGCCAAATCAGCCATGCTCGGCCGCTCAACACCCCAAAAGAACGGTCCAGGTCCCAATATGGACACCAAGTTGGCCAAGTGTCCGTCGAGTTCGGCCCGGAGAATCTCAATGGGCAGCCGCCCTGTTCCTTGGGCCCGAACCTGGGCGGCGATCAGCCGCGGGGCCATCAGCCGCACAAACGGCCGCAGCAGCGTCGGCATGGTGTGTTGAACGAGTCGGACCGCGCGGGCGGCGTTGGCCGGAATCGTCCAGCGAAACGCCATGCCGTACCAGTACAGCGACTCGTCGGCCCAGTCTTCAAGCATCTGCTGTTGGACCGCCAGCGACGGATCTGCGTCCAAAAGGGGGGGCGTCGGCTTATACACGTTCAGCGCCCGCAGGATCAGGGTCGAATCGAACAGACGGCTGCCGTCAAGATCGAGGGCCGGCATTTTGCCGGTGGTCGGGTTGTGGCGTCGGACATCCCAGGGCAGCCGCGGCTGCTGGAGTTGAAACGGCAGCCCTTTGAGCAGCAACCCGCGATAGACCTTCTCCACAAACGGCGAGGTCCGCGCCCCGTACAGAATGATTGCCATACCCGGCCCTAGCCGCGCAGCCCGCGAAAAAAGGTCCGGATATCGTCGATCAACAGGGCCGGTTTTTCCATGGCCGCAAAATGTCCGCCGGCCGGCATATCCTTCCAATGGGTGACGTTGTAGGCGCGTTCGGCCCACTCGCGCGGCGGTCGGGCCAGCTCCTTGGGAAAGGCGGCGATCCCGGTCGGGACGCCGACCCGCTCATCCCGCCCCAGCCGCCACGGGTGGTGGCGTTCCTCGTAATACAGGCGGGTTGACGAATGAATCGTCTGGGTCAGCCAGTAGATCATGACATTGGTCAACAGCTGGTCTTTGGTGTAGGAGCGCTCGGGGTTGCCTCCGCAGTCGCTCCAGGTCCGAAACTTTTCCACAATCCAGGCGCACAGGCCAACCGGAGAATCGTTCAGCCCAAAGGCCAGGGTCTGCGGCTTTGTGCCCTGAATAGCCTGGTAGCCGGTTTCTTCGCGTCGCCAGCCGTCCATCTCCTTGAGCCACGCCTGCTCGGCCTCAGACAAATTGTGGCGGTTGGCCGGATGGGGGGCGATGCCGACCATATTGAGATGAATGCCGACCAGGTTGTGGGGATAGGCAAAGCCCAAGCGGGACGTGACCAGAGCCCCCCAGTCGCCGCCCTGGGCCGCGTAGCGACGATAGCCCAACACCTCGCCCATCAGCTTGGCAAACCAGTCGGCCATGCACCTGATATTGACCCGCCGCTGCTGGGTCGGAGCCGAAAAGCCGTAGCCGGGCAGCGACGGCACGACCAGATCAAAGGCGTCGGCCGGGTCCCCGCCGTGGGCCGCGGGGTCGCTGAGCGGTCCGACCACCTCCATAAACTCATAAAATGATCCGGGCCAGCCGTGCGAGATAATCAGCGGCAGCGGCTTGGGCCCCTTGCCTTTGATGTGCATGAAATGGATCTGCTGGCCGTCCAGGCTGACGGTAAAGTGCGGCCACTGGTTGATGCGCTGTTCCTGGGCGCGCCAGTCATACTCGGTCCGCCAATACTCAACGAGCTGTTTGATAGAGGCCATGTTTGCCCCATAGTCCCAGTCTGAGCCGGGGATTTCTCCTGGCGGCCAGCGGACTTGCTTGAGGCGCTGACGCAAGTCGGTCAGGGCGGCCTCGGGAATGTCGATCGTAAAAGCTTGGGGGGCAGGCATGGGCTTCTCCTTCTTTTCACCTGTGGCGTTTTCAAGGGGGGCGATGGTGGCTGATATCAAGAAGAGTTCATCATTCACCCTGGCGGCGTCGTGCTCGCTCGTCCATCCGTTGCTGAATCGTCTTTTCGTGACCTCTGTCGCTGGGGTGGTAATAGCGTTGCTCGGTCAGGGCGTCGGGCAGATGTTGCTGGTCAATGACTGCATCGGCATGATCGTGGGCGTACTGATAGCCTTTGCCGTAGCCCAGACCGCGCATCAGTTTGCTCGGGGCATTCCGCAGGTGGAGCGGTACCGGGAGGGGGCCGTGCTGTTGGACATCGCTAAGTGCAGCCTTCATAGCCGCATACGAAGCGTTTGATTTTGGTGCGGTGGCCAGATAGGTGGCGGCCTGGGCGAGCGGGATGCGGGCCTCGGGCAGACCGACAAAATGCACCGCGTCTTTTGCTGCAAGGGCCAAGGAGAGCGCCTGGGGGTCGGCGTTGCCGACATCTTCGGCGGCAAAGATGACCATCCGCCGGACAATAAAGAGCGGGTCTTCGCCGGCCTCCAGCATCCGCATCAGCCAGTACACGGCCGCGTCTGGATCGCTCCCGCGCAGGCTTTTGATAAACGCCGAAATGACGTTGTAGTGCTCTTCGCCACCCTTGTCGTAGCGCAGCGCTTTGTGCTGTGCGGCTTCCTCAACCAGGCTCAGGTCGAGCCGGCTGAGCCGTTTCTGCACGGCCAGACCGGCCGCTGCTTCGAGGCTGCCGAGCGCAATCCGGGCGTCGCCCTGACTGTGCTGGACCAG
The DNA here is from genome assembly GCA_965200965.1 of uncultured Binatia bacterium (SeqCode). Classification (GTDB taxonomy): domain Bacteria; phylum Desulfobacterota; class Binatia; order Bin18; family Bin18; genus JAAXHF01. The sequence continues at coordinate 2,084,547 of OZ241744.1, read as the reverse complement.
AAAGGTGAGACTCGCCACATCGGCGCTCAGGCCGAGGTCGCCCAGGCCGCGCTCGGTGTCTTGCAGGGCGCGGGTCAGGATGGTTTGCAGATCGCCCGGGCCGAGTGCTTCAAGCACCAGCACCCGGGCCCGGGACAAGAGCGGGGGGATCACTTCAAACGACGGGTTTTCGGTTGTTGCGCCCAGCAGGATGATCAAGCCCTGTTCGACGTGGGGTAAAAATGCGTCCTGCTGGGATTTGTTGAAGCGGTGGATTTCGTCCACAAACACAACTGTCGGGGTGGCGTGCATCTGTTGCTGGTACCGGGCCTGGTCGAGAACCTGGCGCAGGTCCTTCACCCCCGACAACACGGCAGAGAACGATGCAAACGGCGCGCCGACCGTCCTGACGAGGAGATTGGCCAAGCTGGTTTTCCCGCTGCCGGGCGGGCCCCACAGAATCAGCGACGACAGGCTGCGGCCTTCGATCATCTGGCGCAACACGCGACCCGGACCGAGCAGCTGCGCCTGGCCCACATACTCGTCAATCGTGCGGGGGCGCATCCGTTCGGCCAAAGGGGCTTTTTCGGCCGTCGCCTTTGCGGCACTATGGGCAAACAGGTCCGGGTGCTGTGTCGGCATATCGGTTATTATACGCTGGGCGGGCAGAAAAGCAGCCAGGGGCTGCCCCATCTTGACGGTCCTGAGGCCGCGGCGGATATGCAAACCATCGGGAAAAACATCGGGCTGGTCATCAAACGCAATCAGCCAGAAGTCGCCGCGCTCGGCCGTGAGGTGGTGGCCTGGCTCCAGCAGCGCGACAAGACCATTTGGGCCGAGGACAACACCAGCCATGAGATTGGCCTCAGCCGGGGCTGGCGCAAGGTCGAGATCATGGAGCGCGCAGACTTGGCTATTGTGCTCGGCGGCGACGGCACGCTCCTGAGCGTTGCCCGGCGGACCAATCAGCGTGAGGTCCCGATTCTGGGGGTCAATCTGGGCGATCTGGGTTTTCTGACCGAAACAACGACCGATGAACTCCTGGCTACCCTGGAGCGGGTGTTGGAGGGAGATTTTGAGGTTGAGCGGCGCAGCCTGCTGCAAACGACGCTGACGCGCGACAACGAACCGGTCGGTGTCTTCCAGGTCCTGAACGATGTGGTGATTAACAAAGGCGCGCTGGCCCGTATCCTTGACCTCGAAACCTGGGTCGATCAGCAATATCTGTGTACCTACAAAGCCGACGGCCTGATCGTTGCCACGCCGACCGGTTCGACCGCTTATTCCCTCTCGGCCGGCGGCCCGATTATTGACCCGGCCGTTCGTGTGGTCGTCCTGACCCCGATCTGTCCCCATACCCTCACCAACCGGCCGATTATTCTGTCCGATCACACCGATATCCACATCATCCTGCAAACCGCGGAAGAAGATGTCATCATGACCCTGGACGGCCAAGAGGGCCTCCCGCTCAGGGGCGGTGACCGGGTGAGCATGACCCGTTCTGACATCACCGTGTCTTTGATTAAATCCCCCCATCGGACCTATTTTGATGTGCTTCGCAACAAGCTGCGCTGGGGCGAGCGATAGAGGCACCCCTGTCGCCCGGAGGTGTGCCCCTAGGAACATAAGCCCAGGCGTTTCATCTCCCGGCAGCTCTGTTCCAGAAGAGGGATATGGCCTGAGAAGATGGAACATGTGTACGGCCTGATCGTGGACAGACCGAAGCTGACCCTGGGCCTGATTCTGCTTCTGACCGGCTTTTTCGGCTGGTCTGCGCGACACATTCAACTCGACAGTTCGATTGAGAGCCTGCTGCCCGGCGACAATACCGACTCGCAGTATTACGCCGAGATTCGCCACCTGTTCGGCAGCGACGAGATCGGGGTGGTAGGCATTATTGCCGATACCATCTACACCCCTGAGACCCTGAAAAAAATCGTCCGCCTGAGCAAGCGGATCAAGGCCATTGAAGGCGTGGATGACGTAAGCAGCCTGGCCAATGCGGTTGATCCGATTGCCAATGTGCTTGACCCGCCGCTGCTGATGCCCCGGATTCCGACTACCCCGGCTGAACTGGCGGCCCTCAGAGACACCCTGGCCGACCGGCCGATGTATCTCAAAAATCTGGTCGCGCCCGACGGCCGGGCCGCCGCCATTAACATCGTTTTTGCCGAGATGAACGACGACGAGTTCTTACGGCTGGGGATTGATGACAAGGTCGTCGCCCTGCTTGACCAAGAGCGCGATCCTGAGCGCATGTATTATACCGGTCTGCCCTACCTCAAGGTCTACTCAACAACCGCCATGCAGCAAGACCTGGCCCGTTTTGTCCCCCTGACCCTGGTGTTGATCGTCGTTGTCTTATACCTCAGCTTTCGCTCCAAGCGGGGGGTCGTGCTGCCAGTGTTGACGGTGGTGGTCAGCCTGACCTGGACGCTGGGAATTATTGTGCTGAGCGGCAATCGGCTGAGCCTGGGCAGTATGGCCCTGCCGCTGCTGCTGCTGGTGCTCGGCACCGCCTACTCGCTGCATGTCGTGGCCGAGTACTACGAGTTGGCCGGCCCGGACCGCAGCGTCCGCGAGGCGGTCTCAGGGACCCTGCGTTTAGCTGGCCCCCCGATCTGCCTGACCGCTCTGACCACGGTGTTGGGTTTTTTATCCCTGTCGATCAACTCGATTGTCAGCACCCACCACATGGGGCTGTTCTCGGCCGTTGGCATTACGCTGGCCGGCGGTCTGTCGCTGCTCCTCGTGCCGGCCGGGCTGGTTCTGCTGCCCCTGCCGGTCGGCGGTGAGTCTCGGCCTGGAGTACGCTTGGCGCACATCGGTGCCGCTCTGCGCCGGCTGGGGTATTTTGACATTCGCCGTCGCCGGATCATTCTGATCCTGGGCGGGCTGATTGCCGGGGTATCGGTGTGGCAGACGGCTGCTGTTCGGGTTGACTCCAACTTTCAGTCTTTTTTTCGTCCAGACGACCCCATTCGTCGGGCCACCGACGCGATCAACGAGTATCTGGTCGGCAGCATGGCGTTTTATGTTGCTATTGACGGCGACGGCCCAAACAGCACCAACCGCTGGGAGACGCTACGGCGCATCAAAGACTTACAACTGTATATGGATGCCCAGCCCGGGGTGGACAAGACGGTATCCTTTGTCGATTACTGTGAGCTGCTTGACCGCGGCACCCAGTCCGGCGGCGATGGCGACCTTATTGTCTCGCCCGAGGGGGAGATGATCCAAGCCCCGGTGCCCGGCGTCCAGAGCACATTCTGGGACAATCCCGAGCATCTGTTTGCCGGGCTGCGGCCCTTTCAGGCCAAGCTGGTCACCCTGATGGGCGAGTTGAAAACGTTTCCGCGTGGCCGGCCGATTATTCGGCGTGGGGACATGGGCAAGGAGATGTTTGTCCTGGTCAAGGGCACGGCCGATGTGTATGTCCGCACCAACGGCGACAAGAGACACATTCGGGTCCACGGCCGGGGTGATGTGTTTGGCGAGATGGGTTTGATCCGCCGCCGGGAACGCACAGCCGATGTGATTGCGGCTGAGGATGTTGAGGTGATTGTTGTTGATGAGCGCTTTTTGTCCCACCTGCAGCGCCGCTATCCACGCACTGGGGCCAAGATTTTTCTGAATATCGCAAAAATTCTGAGCGATCGTTTGCAGGATGCTTAGCTCAGGCGGTCAGACCCATGCTGCGTTCTCTGCACATTAGGAATTTTGCCCTGATTGATGAGCTCGAGCTGTCCTTTGAGCCTGGGCTGAATGTCATCACCGGAGAGACTGGGGCAGGCAAAAGTCTGCTGATGCAGGCGCTCAGCCTGGTGGTTGGCGGGCGGGCCTCGGCCGAGCTGGTTCGCCACAAAGCCCAAGAGGCGGTGGTTGAGGCGCTGTTCGATATTCATGACTATCCAGACCGAGGTATCGCCCGCCTGTTGGAAGACGGCGGCTATCCGGCCGATGAAGAGGTCTTGATCCGCCGGGTGATTTCCCACACCGGCCGCGGCCGGGTACACTGCAACGGTGCCCTGACCACGGTGAGTCTGCTGCGCCGGCTGGGTGTTGAGTTGCTCCAGCTACACGGCCAGCACGAGCAACAAAGCCTGCTCGAAGCCGAGGCGGCCCAAACACTGCTGGATGGGTTTGCCGGGCTGGACTCGCGCCTGGCCGAGCTGCGCCAGCGCTACGAGTTGCTGCGCCAGGCGTGGTCACGGCTGCAAACGCTGACCGAGGGCAGACACGAGCGCGCCGCCCGGGCCGAGCTGCTCCAGTTTCAGATCGACGAAATTGCCCGGGCCGAGTTGCGGGCCGGGGAAGAGGAGGGCTTGCGGCAGGAGAAGACCGTGCTGCTGCACGCCGAAAAGCTGCGGCAGGGCGTAGCCGGTGGTGAACATGCCCTGGCCTCTGGCGAGGACGCGCTGACCGACCGCCTGGGCCGCATCCTGAGCCAACTCCAGGACTGCGCCCGGCTTGACGACAGCCTGTCCGAGGTGCTTGAGCTGTTACACAGCGGGCTGGCCCAGATCGAAGAGGCCGCGCTGTCTCTGCACAGATACGGCCAGCGCTTGGCCCCCGATCCCGAACGGCTGGAAGAAATTGACTCCCGTCTGGCCGTGCTGTCGCGGCTCAAAAAGAAATACGGGAACAGGGTAGAGGCCGTAGCGGCCCGCCACCGGCAACTCAGCCAGGAGTTGGCTGGTCTGGACGGGGATGAAGAGGACTTGGCCGCCCTGGACCGGGAGGTAGACAGCGCGGCCGGGGCCGCCTGGCAAGCGGCGCACGAGCTGTCCGAGGCACGCCGGAACGCGGCCCGGACATTAGAAGCCCGGATGCGTGAGGAGCTGGCCGGTCTGGGTATGCGCGGGGCAAACTTCAGCGTGCGCTTTCACCAGCCGGACGGTTCGCCAGATGTTCAGAATCCGCCCAGTCCGTTTGTCCGCGGCCAGGCGCGGCTCAGCCCCGCCGGCTGTGATAGGCTCGAGTTTTTCCTGTCGGCCAATCCTGGCGAGCCGGCGCTGCCCCTGGTCAAGGTCGCCTCGGGTGGCGAGCTGTCGCGGCTGATGCTGGCCCTCAAGGCCCTCAGCGTCGAGGCCAGAGAAGCCCCAACCCTGATTTTTGACGAGGTTGACACCGGTGTGGGTGGCGGCGTGGCCGAGGTCCTGGGCCAGCGCCTCAAAGCTCTGGCGGCCCGGCGCCAGGTCTTGTGCATCACCCACCTGCCCCAGATTGCGGCCTTTGCAGAGCACGCCTACACCGTGGTCAAAACCCTGACCAACGGCCGGACCGTGTCCTCGGCAAAAAGCCTCACCAAAGCAGAACGTCTCGACGAGTTGGCCCGTATGCTGGGTGGGCTGGAGGTCTCCGCCGAGGCCAGACGGCACGCCCGCGAGATGCTGGACCGGGCGCACAGACAGGGCTAGGGGTCGTCCCGATTTTCTGGAACTTGCCCCTTGCTTTTGCCCGATAATATGACCAATAGAATACAAAAGAAGCCAAGGGAAGGGATCTGCCGCCGGGCGAGTTCCGGGACGGAGCAAGAAGCCAGGGCATGGGGATGTAGCTATGGATAAAGAGATGTTGCTGTCGCTGTATCGGGATATGGTGCGGATTCGCCGTTTTGAGGAAGAGGCGGCGCGATCGTATTCGCGGGGCAAAATGGGTGGCTTTCTGCACCTCTATGTGGGGCAGGAAGCGGTGGCGGTCGGGGCGATGTCCGCGGCCCAGCCGACCGATTACATTGTGGCCACCTACCGGGAGCACGGCCACTACTTGGCCCGGGTCGGAGATATGAAGGCGGCTATGGCCGAGTTGTTTGGCAAAGCCACCGGCTGTGCCAAGGGCCGGGGCGGCTCCATGCACTATTTTGACGTGAACAAACGCTTTATGGGCGGTCACGCGATTGTGGGCGGCCATGTGCCCATTGCGGCCGGTATTGCCTTTGCGTCCAAGTATCGCGGCGAGCAAGACGTGACGCTGTGTTTCTTTGGCGAGGGGACGGCCAATATGGGCGCGTTCCATGAGGGCATGGCGCTGGCCGCGCTGTGGAAACTGCCCGTGGTGTTTATCTGCGAGAACAACCTGTACTCCATGGGTACGCCCCTGTACCGGACCCTGGCGGTTGAAGATGTGGCGGTGCGGGCCAAGGGCTATCCCATGCAGCAGGAAATTGTCAACGGCGACGATGTGCTGGAAGTCCGGGATGTCGTCCGCCGGGCGGTTCAGCGCACCCGGGCCGAGAGCCTGCCGATCCTGGTTGAGGCCAAGACCTACCGGTTCCGGGGGCACTCCATGTCCGACCCGGCCAAATACCGCACCAAAGAAGAGGTCAATGAGTGGAAGAAGCGCGACCCCATCTTTTTGTTGGAGCAGCGCATCTTTGGCCTGGGGATGGCCACCGAGGCGCAACTCAAGGCAATTGACGACGAGGCCAAACACGAGGTCGCCGAGGCGGTCACCTTTGCCGATGCGTCACCCTGGCCCGATCCGTCCGAGCTGTACGACTATGTCTACGCCGACTCCCGGCCTGACGATAACATTATCTCCCTGCCACATCGGGCCCGCCAGGCCAGCTAGCCGCTCAGACCGGATGAGCGTTCTTCAGGAGTGACCTTGTGCGTGAAATAAGCTACCGTGAAGCCGTCCGCGAGGCCATGGCCGAAGAAATGGAACGCGACGAGCGCGTGTTCCTGATGGGCGAAGAGGTCGGGCATTACAACGGCGCGTATAAAGTATCAGAAGGGCTGCTTGACCGTTTTGGCGAGCGTCGAGTCGTTGATTCCCCGATTGCCGAGACCGGCTTTGCCGGGGTCGGGATCGGAGCGGCAATGGTCGGTCTGCGGCCGATCATTGAGTTCATGACCTGGAACTTTTCGCTGTGCGCCTATGACCAGATTGTCAACAATGCGGCCAAGCTGCGCTACATGTCCGGCGGGCAGCTCTCCCTGCCGATTGTCTTTCGCGGCCCGGGCGGAGCCGCCCATCAGTTAGCCGCCCAGCACTCCCAGGTCGTTGAGAGTCTGTACTCTTACATTCCCGGCCTGAAGGTCATGGCCCCCTCAACCCCGGCCGACGCCAAGGGGCTGCTCAAGTCGGCCATCCGGGACGACAATCCCACGATTTTTATTGAGGGCGAGGTCCTGTACGGCCGTAAAGGCCCGCTTGAGGACACCGACTACCTGATCCCGATTGGCAAAGCCGAGATCAAACGAGAGGGCAGGGACGTGACCCTCGTGGCCTGGTCAAAGATGGTCTATGTCGCCCTCGAAGCCGCGGACGAGCTGGCTACACAAGGCATACAGGTCGAGGTGCTTGACCCCCGCACCATGCGTCCCTTAGACGCCGCCTCGCTGCTGCGCTCGGTCAAAAAGACCAACCGCTGTGTGATCGTTGAAGAGGGCTGGCCGGTGGCCGGCATTGGGGCTGAAATCTCGTACCGCATCATGAAAGACGGCTTCGACTTCCTCGACGCGCCGGTCGTCCGGGTGACCGGCGAAGATGTGCCCATGCCCTACGCCAAGAACCTGGAGGAGTTGGTGCTGCCGAGCGTCAAGAAGGTCGTTGAGGCAGTGCGGAGCGTCTTGTACCGGGAGTAGCAGAAAGGGATATCCTGACGCGCCGAATCGAGATTGAACGGGTCGAGGAATGCCCACCGTCCTGAGAGACGGTTCGTAATATCGGGATGAACCGCCACACCTCCACATACAGAGGAATGACTGTTTTGCCAGGTTTTGGCTTAACCCCATAGCCCTACAGCGAAGCGGTCACTTCGGACTGACGGAACTTCGTCGTATTCAGAGAATTGTTGAGCAGAATCGGACCGTATTCATGGAGATTTGGCATGACTACTTTGGCCGTTGAGTTGGAAGTGCCTGGAGCGACGCGGATCACAGTAACCGATGATGCGCTGACCGCCGAACTGGCCGATGGTCGCCTGAGCTTCATTCCGCTGGCCTGGTATCCGAGGCATATCCATGCGACGCCAGCGGAAAGGAACAACTGGAAGCTGTGCGCTGCAAGTCAGTACATTCACTGGGCAGACCTCGACGAAGACATCAGTGTGGAGGGACTGCTGGCCGGTCGTCAGTCGCAGGAAAGTCAGGCGTCGTTCGAGCGGTGGCTTGACGCTAGGCGGGCCGGTCGGGTGTTCACGCTTGACCAACTCCGGCATGGTGGGTGAGAATCTGGCTCTTGTCCGATCATTCTTGTAAGCCCATGCCGCGTGTCGCCGCCATGCTGCTCGCCTTCCTCTGCATATTGGGCGGGGGAGGCGGCCTCAAGGCCGGAGACCGCGCCTGTGCCGACCTCAGCGCCGGAGAGAAAAAAGCCTGTCTGCTGGCCGGTTTCACCGTCTTTGACCCCGACGAGGCCATCCATTTCGGCCATCTGTGTTCCGAGGCGCAGCACGAATACCGCTACGCCTGGTCGGCATACGCCTTTTTTGAACAACCCGCCGCCAGTCCATACAGGGCGCTGGTCCTGGCCGAAGTCCTCATCGGCTCGCTGTACGGGCAGAGCGACCTGACCGGCGTTGGGCTTTCCCTGGAGAAAATGCAGATCAAGGCGCTGCCCGAATGGTCCGGGGCGACTTTTGCGCTGGCCCTGCAAATGACCAACCGGCGCACCGGTGCAGTCACAACAGGCGATTTTTCAGAAACCTTTTCGTATCATGCCAACATGGACACTGAACGCAGACAGTACCGGATTGCCCCGGACGGGGGTTTCTCTTGGGTGCAGTACAGAGAGCCGGAGGAAGCAGGCGGCTTTCAGGAGCAGAAGCACTCCGAGGCACTGGATGTCCATACCGAAAACATCCCCCACCCTGAGGACAAGTTCTCCTTGAGCCTTGTGCTGAGAAATACCGATTCACACCAGCGTCTCACCTTAGCGGGGCCGGTTGTCGGCCATATCCCGGCGCTTCTGAGCAGCACCAACACCCCCGCCAGCCGCCAACTCGGGCTGCTCCAGGTCTTGAACCCGTTTCAAGAAGGCGGCTTGTGGGACCTTATCCACAATGTCAAGCGCTACGACGGCTGCATCGCGCTCAGGAAAGAGGCCAAGCGGCAATTCCGGGCCCGTTTTTAGCCGGCCACTGCGCTCTGGGCCTTTCGGTTTTCCATACCTTAGGCCGCAGCGCCCTGCATGGCCGCGCCAGTCGTCAGCTTCCCATAGGTAAAACTGACGAGCAGGGAAAGGAGGCCGAAAACAAAGACAATCGTAACGGCTGAGCTGCCCGGAAAATTGCTACTGACGATGAGCAAAGCCAGCGCCACATTGCGAATTGCCGTGGAGATGGCGAGCGACCGGCGTAGCGCAGCCGCCTCGCCTCTCACCATCACATCCCCGATAAGCAGACAGACGAAAATGGAGAGAAGCGCCGCCAAGTAAGGAACCAGCCCAAGGCCGAGAATCTGCCGGGCTTGAATGGCGGCGATCAAGCTCAGGCTCAGTACGATACCGCCCAGGGCCAGTCTGGGCACGAACTGGAGCAGTTTCTCCGCCCACCTCGGCCTGACATGCCGTATGGTCATGCCCACACTCAGCGGGATCAACTGGGCGGTCAGCAGGGTCTGGATGATTTTCCACAGGTCAATTTCCAAACCTGCCTCGCTCGGGGGGAGGCAGACGGCGAGAATGAGTGGTGTGAGCGGAACGCAGAGGAAGGCGACACTCAGCATCAGTCCCACCGCGTACGGCAGGTCGCCCTTGGCCATCCCGACAAAAGGAGGGGCCGCGGATGCGACCGGGACGGCCGCCAGGACCAGCAGGCCGATGACGACATCGGGGCTGACAGGCAATCCCCGCAGTGCGAGGAAGAACACCAAAGGAACAATGACGAAGTTCGCCACTAGGCCACGGAGTACCAAGCGGTACTGCCGGGCAACGGCAAACACTGCTCCAAAGGTGGTGCGCAGGCCGACGCCCAGCAGCAGGCACATGAGCGAGACCAGCATCAGACCATTAGCAACATCGGCCATCGTCGAACCGCCCTCCTCACTGCAACCTGCATTTAGTCAAAAAACATGACAACGATTTTTCGCGTTTGCATAATCTCTGCGAATCTTCTCCCCTCCCCCCCAAGTCCAACTCAATGAAAACAGAGAGTTACATGGTCTATTGGCGCGTTTATGTCCCATCGGCTTTGTATAATTCCCCCCAATTTACCTTCAAACTATAAGAAATCCTGATAAAAGTGCTTGCATTTGAAAAACCGCCTGTCTACCTGCATGTGACCAGAAATCTACTTGGCATTGGGGACATTGGCCTCTTTCTTGCAAGAGATCATGGGCCGCATAATAGCACCTCTTCACCGGCCCGGTCTAGCCCAACTCTCCGGGGCTGGGAGATACACACTGACTCCTCCCCCGATCATCAATCAGGGACGGAACGCGTCGCCTTCCGTTCGATCTGATGACATGTTCCGTCCTTAGCGTACTCCCCGCGTCACACAAATCCCCGTTCAAACCTCCCCCCCTTCTCTGCTAGCCTCCCCACATGGCACACACTCAAGGTCCACTTCCCCTGGTACGGCGGCAAGTCCCGCCTGGCCAAAGATATCTGGCAACATCTCGGCCCGGTCAATGTCCAGGCCGAACCCTTCTGCGGCTCGGCCGCGGCCTTCTTCCAGATCTCCCACCACGCCAAGCGCGCCCTCCTGTGTGACACCTCAAGCCTCCTCGTCAACTCCTTACAGACATCACGCACTCCCAGTGCTCAACGCCTTTCGGCATCTGGTATGTAATCACCCGCGCAGGAGCGATTGGAACGCGCGGGCGCGGCCGTGCTCAACGCCTTTCGGCATCTGGTATGTAATCACCGTCAGGTCAGTCATCAGAGGACGACGGAAAGGCGAGTGCTCAACGCCTTTCGGCATCTGGTATGTAATCACATCAGGCAGTCGCTTGAGGATTTTAGCGTAACGCTGTGCTCAACGCCTTTCGGCATCTGGTATGTAATCACGCGCATCCCGCCCACACTCCCCGTCTACCCGGACGGTGCTCAACGCCTTTCGGCATCTGGTATGTAATCACCACGGCATAGAGCGCGCATGGCGTCAATATACGGCGAGTGCTCAACGCCTTTCGGCATCTGGTATGTAATCACCGCTTACGGACTCCATTCCATTCAGTCCTTTCAAGTGCTCAACGCCTTTCGGCATCTGGTATGTAATCACTTCGGGGAAATCGACCTGCAGGCCAGCCCGAACGTAGTGCTCAACGCCTTTCGGCATCTGGTATGTAATCACTGCTTGTCCATCTCGCCTCGCACAGCATCAGCCAGTTCGTGCTCAACGCCTTTCGGCATCTGGTATGTAATCACTTCTGAAGGGCCGTCAGTCAAGCATCGGCGCATCCGAGTGCTCAACGCCTTTCGGCATCTGGTATGTAATCACTTCTGAAGGGCCGTCAGTCAAGCATCGGCGCATCCGAGTGCTCAACGCCTTTCGGCATCTGGTATGTAATCACTCGAACGCCAGGCGGACAGAATCTTTGCCGGGGAGGTGCTCAACGCCTTTCGGCATCTGGTATGTAATCACTTGTATCGGTCGTCGACCGAGAGGGCGACGGACTGTGCTCAACGCCTTTCGGCATCTGGTATGTAATCACTTGTATCGGTCGTCGACCGAGAGGGCGACGGACTGTGCTCAACGCCTTTCGGCATCTGGTATGTAATCACGCCTTCCTCGGCGAGCGCCACTCGACAGGCTGCGTAAAGTGCTCAACGCCTTTCGGCATCTGGTATGTAATCACGATACAGTGTGCGGCGTCTCTTGCGTTTCGGTTTCTCGTGCTCAACGCCTTTCGGCATCTGGTATGTAATCACGCCGCCCGGGCCCGGGCCACACGCTCCCAGTCACGGTGCTCAACGCCTTTCGGCATCTGGTATGTAATCACGATACAGTGTGCGGCGTCTCTTGCGTTTCGGTTTCTCGTGCTCAACGCCTTTCGGCATCTGGTATGTAATCACGCCGCCCGGGCCCGGGCCACACGCTCCCAGTCACGGTGCTCAACGCCTTTCGGCATCTGGTATGTAATCACGGCATCCGACGAGCCGGCCCGGGCCGTGTTTGTCTGTGCTCAACGCCTTTCGGCATCTGGTATGTAATCACCCGGACGCGCCGACCGCAAAGGAGAGGAGAGATCGTGCTCAACGCCTTTCGGCATCTGGTATGTAATCACTGGTATTGTCTTGGCCGAAGAAGATCTCAGCCTGTCGTGCTCAACGCCTTTCGGCATCTGGTATGTAATCACACTCTTGGCGCATGGCTTTATACTGTTCGACGAGCGTGCTCAACGCCTTTCGGCATCTGGTATGTAATCACCGCCTATAGGGAAGGGGCTGTTTTTGTTGGATTTTTTTGCTCTCTATACAAGCAACCCTCTCTGATGCTTGGCTCTCGGCATGAAAGACTCCTGTCACCTTTCCGTCTCCCGTCTAACTCCCGAATATGACAGGGTTTTTCTCCTGTCAGGCATCCTTCTCCCTCTTAATCCCGCTTTTTTGCAGGCAAGACAAGCGTTTAGATGCTTGTCTTGCCCCGTTGGGCCGGACGTGCCGAGGTGCATGAATTCGGAATATCTCAAAAAAATCATACCACCCGAAAGCGTGGCTCCTCCTCACTCCACTCGACTTTTGTGTTCCGCGCCATGATCCTTGATGTACAGGAACTGCACAGACCAGCTATCATCAGGCTGTCTTCAGGCGTTAGCTCCTTCTCTAACTCCCACCGCAGGCGTTCGAGCTGTCGCTTGGTCAGGCGACACCGGAAGACGGAGTATTGGAGCCCTTCCCCATATCCCTTGAGGAGTGTGAAACAACGCCGCCACCGCTTGGGGTCACGGATGTCATAACACACCAGATACCAAAACCGGCCTTCTGCCATAGACGACCTTTCAGCGTAGACGCATCCGGGCAAACAATCCAGGTTCTCCAGCCCATTCCTTTTCGAGTAAACGGGTCTCCAGTTCAATCAAGCGGACATACGATAAGGAATAGCCTGTCACCGGATGTTTCCAGCGGTCTGCCTTGCGGCGTTCATACACCTCAAGGGCTTTTTTCCGACCGCTGTCACTGAGCCAGACTTGCCTGCCGGCCTGGGTAAAATCTTCTTCCGCATCCCACTGAAGGCGATTGACCGAGGCGACTACGGGCATGTCCCACAGCGGGACGCGAAACAACTCCATCACATCCAGAACCAGCGGGTGGGCAGCCGAACGCGGGCGATGAAAAAATCCAAAAGCCGGTTCAAGCCCGACGGCTATAATTGCCTGCAACACATCGCGGTACAGCAGCGCATAGCCGAAGCTCAGCAGCGCGTTGAGCCGATCCCGAGGCGGTCGGCGGCTCCTTCCGCTGAAGTGCAGCCGCTCGTCCACATCGTTTCGCAGCAGTCCGGGGAAGCCTGAGAAATAGTGTCGTCCGGCGTCTCCCTCGTGGCCGCGCAAGGAATCAATCCCTTCTGCACGGCTGGCGGCCCGCAGCGCATTCCGAAGCCCTTGCACGGCCTCCGCAATGCCCAAGGCCTTGCGGTCTTTGCCCCGTGAGGCCCGCAGCAAAAACCCGAGTTGGCTGGACGCTCGGGCGATCACCAAGCGCCGACCCAGCCGAAAGATCAGACCGGCGTCGCGCAACGCCTCGAACTGCCGGATACGCCGCTGCACCGGACTGGCACCGGAGACAAGCCCACTCACATAGCGCCCCCCGGGGGTAAACCAGTGTACGCCGACCTCCTGGGAAGCGCAGAGATGGATCGCCTGGGTACTGATTTGCGCGTAGCCGTGGATGACAATCTCTCCAACCTCACGAACGGGAAACACCTGCTTGTGCCCGGCGGTATCGGTGACGGTCAACGTTTCTCCTGACTTCCCGATCCGCGCTCCGTGGGTAGTAACATGGATAGTCTGCCGCTCACGGTCTTGTGGAAAGAGTCGGACAGGCTCCCAGTCCTCGTCTCTTGCCAGGCGCTCTTCCTCGGGCAGACAGACCGGAGCCAGGGAACAGCGCAGACACAGCCGGTCGTTTTCGGTCACGGGCGGACGTTCAACCGACTGGCCGAGTTCCCGGGCGCGAGCCACAGCCCTCTGCACCTCTTCACGCGCTGCTTCGTCCACCGGAACACGGACCGTTGTATTATTGGCGTGGTAACGGATACGCGCTTCTTCGATAGGCGTGTCGGTCTGCTCTTCCACAAGCAGGGCATAGGCGCACGCCTGGAGCCGGTCGCTCGGCCACGCCTGCGGCCCGTCGTCGCCTGTGGCCGAACGCCCGCGCTTGTGCTCGTAGGGAATGAGCTGACCATTACGGCGGCGCAGGCAGTCAGCTTTGCCCCGGATGCCGAGGCTGTCGCTCTCCAGGACCAAGCTGACCAGCTCGCCTTCGTCAGCCGCCAACTCTTCATGCAGGCGACGGCCGGCATACACGGCCGCATCGGCGACCCGGATTTCCTCAATCTCTTCCAGATAGAAAAGACGCTCACAGTACGCCAGGGCGTGCAGCGCCATGACGCGGATAGTAGGCTCCGCGCCCGGGTTGATCGACATGCCTTCTCCGCTCCACGAGACGCGTTTTGTTTTTCCCTTGACACAGACCGGGGGGACGCCCATTATGAAATCTATGAGTGCGCCCGCTTTCGACACGCTCAAGGCCGCCAAGGCGCTCCGGGCAGCAGGCTTTGACGACAACCAGGCTGAAGCCGTGATCGCTACTGTCGGCGACGCCGTAGGCGGGAACATTGCGACAAAGGCCGACCTCCAGGAGTTGCGGGCGGCCACTCAGACCGACCTCCAGGAGTTGCGGGCGGCCACTCAGGCCGACTTTCAGGAGTTGCGGGCGGCCACTCAGGCCGACTTTCAGGAGTTGCGGGCGGCCACCCAGACCGACTTTCGGACGCTCCAGGCCGACTTTCAGGAGTTGCGGGCGGCCACCCAGACCGACTTTCGGACGCTCCAGGCCGACTTTCAGGAGTTGCGGGCGGCCACCCAGACCGACTTTCAGGAGTTGCGGGCGGCCACCCAGACCGACTTTCAGGAGTTGCGGGCGGCCACCCAGGCCGACTTTCGGACGCTCCAGGCCGACTTTCAGGAGTTGCGGGCGGCCACCCAGGCCGACTTTCAGGAGTTGCGGGCGGCCACCCAGACCGACTTTCAGGAGTTGCGGGCGACAACCCAGGCCGACCTTCAAGCGCTCGAATTGCGCATCAGCCATAAGTTTGAATCCCTCTACAAGCATCTATGGGCCATGTCCGCTAGCATCGTCACCGCCGTTGTCGCGTTGATGAAACTGTTCCCGTGACCTCCCTGGGCCGTCCGCAGCTCAGGCTGAGGGAGCGACCGTCACCCATTTTTCCTTGCTCTTCGTTTTGTCCGCTTCGGACTGCTTGCCTGTTCGGGAGGCTCAATCACCGGGAGTTGCGTTCGATCTGGAGGGATGAGGGGGACGCTCGGTAGTAAATCTCCAGTCACATACCGGGTCCCTTCGGCCCCAACATGGTCAACCCAAACTGGCAGGGTGAGACGGCCACGGTCGGCACAGACGAACATTGACCCTGATTCTTCCGCGCTTCCAGGAAAGCGCGCGACTTCATCAACAAGGTGCGTGCTCTCACCAAGAGACAAGCCGCCGAATCGCTGAAGCGTTTCAGGGCGCGTCAGCGCATCGTCCACCCTCTGTTCCAGAAAAGGACGCTCTCCCCTTTCGTCCCCGGAGTCCACCCAGAGTATGAGCCGGACATTGGTAAGCAATTCCTGTTGGGCAGGGGTACGGTTACTTCCATCGCCCGCCCGAAGCGCTGTAGTCTTAATCCTCCAGACCGTCCGAAGGACCGTGCTTCTGTCAGGGCTTTCCAGAACGACTGGAGCGATACGACAACCAATATGGCGCGTCCTGTCTATCTCTCCGATTAGCGACAGAAGAAACCCGTAGCAGGTTGACGGCGGCGGCAAGGCTTCGGACTCCAGATACTCGCGAGCCAGCCCTTTGCGAAAACACGCAACCGGAACCGAGACAAAGACACCAAGCATGGTCTCAGTCCTTCAGTCTCTCGACAACAGCCTTGGCGGCCTTTTTCACGCCGGGGTAGACGGTGGCCCCTTTCTCTTGCAGCTTCTTCGCCGTGTCTGTGGTGGCGAAACTCCCGCCAATGACAAGTTCCTCAGCCTGCATATCTTCAGCCTCAACCCGGGCGAGCAGCGAAGGAGCGTCAATTGCTCGCTCCTTCTGTTCAAAAACATAGAGGAGGCGCGGGGCCGGATCATCGGTCAATCTGAATACCACGCTTTCAGGGGAGAAATCGAAGAGGAATCGCCCGTGGTTTCCCGCGACCTCGGCAAGTGCGCACAGAGCGGCAACCGCCGTTTTAGCTCGGTCTTTCTTGCGAAGGCGCTCGGGTGTCAGCGCGATCCCGTATTGATAACGAGTTGCGTGGAGTTCAGCACCATAGGGAACAGGGTTATTCCCCTTCTTCGCAGCGCTTGGAGTCGCTCCTGGGCTGGCTGCATTAAAAGTGACATCCCCTGACCACGGCAACAATGAGATCGCGCGTGTGACTTCAAGAACAGCCCGCCGGACATTCGCGCTACCGGCTTTTCCCTCTTCTTTCGCCGCTTCGGCGGTCATATATCCGAGAAGATCGTCGTCGATATAAGTCTTCCTGCTTTTCTCCTTCCAGCCTGTGAACTGATGGTCCTGCCAGGTGTTTGTCCTGGCGTCCTCATCCCATTTCCTATTCGTTTCCTCTCCGCTTGTAGCGAGTTGACGCCGGAGAGCGAAGCGCACAGCCTCGGCGCTCACTGTCGTATGGACCTGCCCTTGCCAGAGCAGCTTCTGAAGCGTTGTGACGTTTCCGTCTGTTTCCCCCCGATTATTCGCCGCCGTCCCGTGATGGGTGACGATGGCGGCAAAAAGATGTTGGCTCATTATTGTTCCTCCGTTTCACCGATTTCTTCAGCCTCGGTCAGGTCAATGTTTTCTTTGCCTTGGTAGCTCGCCAGCGCGAGGAGAGCCAAGTCGCGCGCAAGCTGCCACTTCTCATTGCTCAGCAGAGGCAGGACATGCGGCCAGGATTCTCGTAATACGCTATTGGAACCTGCCCGACTCCACAGGTCGGCAAGCGCGTATCTGAGCGCATCAGCGGTCTTTGCTCCGGCGAAGGCGAGGCGTTGTCGCTCGTACTCGCGGGTCATACGTTTTTTCATGGCGGCTTGATTCTTGGCATTCTCAGCCGCAATGCGGCCGTACCGGCATCGCATAGCCTCGTGGACGGCCCGCACGATTATTTTTTCATCCCCGGTGATTTCTTGGGTCATGGTATGTAGTCCTCCTCTCTCGAATTTCAGGAAGCAACGAATGGGCTTCGGGCTTTTCAGTGAGTCATCTTTTGCTGTCATGAGACGAGTAAATCTGGCATACCACGGACGCCTCTCCAACAGGTTCTCTGCTACCAAGGGTCGTATGTAACTTTTGGCCCAGGAGCCGCTCCCGTTGTCCTTTTTTACTCGTCTACTGGGGGGGAAGCAACGTAACGCGATATCGAACTGCTCCAGAACGGCCTCACCAGAGTGTACCTCTACCTCTGTGACGCGCGACGGGGGACGCTGCTGGACGTTCCAATCTGACGGGCAAAACCAGATACACCGGACGGCAGGAACAGGCCCGTTGGTCAGCATCTCCTGTCCCCGAAGGCGAAGCTGAGCCTGTAAGACCGCATCGGCGAGGTTTTCCACTTGGCAATCCCTACCGCTTCGGGGTATGAAGGATGAAAGAAGATGTTGAACATCCGAGAGATTATGGATATCCGGTATGAGCATTGCTGCACCCGGCATAAATTTCTTTTCGCCTTTGGGAGGCTTGATCTTTTTCCCACCGGCCTTTAATGCAACAACTCCGATGGGCGCAATTAGCAGCGGGAGAGCTAGCTTGGCAGAGAGGGTAGCTTGGCTTTCGTTATACTGATTGTGTCTTTTGATCGATCCAGGAAGGAAACTTCCTGTCAACTTGAATTGCCCTTTCAGGCTTCTTTCAAATTGTTCGTATCCCTCCTTTTTGTGCTTGTACCATAGCAACGGGACGTAGCTGTAACCAACTGATTTCTCGTCCACTTCATAGGTTTTATCAATGCGAGGCCCGCTACTCTTTTTCGACCGAGAGTACCCGTAGAAGCTCAGGCGCAGTCCCTCGTGTAAAGCTGCTTTCACTTCAAGAGATGGTTCCAGATCTCCGTATTGGCTCGGTAGGGAAATAAGCCCATCCTCAAGTTGAAACGCGTAGTCAAACAAGTACCGAAAGAACGCCTTTCTATCGGATTCTTTGTTCCATTGAAAAGTGACGGATCGATCGTCAATGTCCCACCGTAATGGCGGATGGTCGTTGTTCTCGATCTTGCGTAATGTCGCAACCAGTCCCCCCAGCCCAGCTCTGTGGAGAGGGGTCATTCCAGGCTCGAAAAGGTCACACGTCAGTGATTCCATTTGGCTCCTCTTTCGGGGTCGTAGCTTATGTGTTCGGGAGGCGGCACTCTGGAGAACGCAACCTTGGGCCACCTTTTCCAGTCCGTTCCTTTCGGCGGCCGGGTCATTGGGATGCGGACCCGTACCGGGTCTCTCTCGCCGCGCTTCACAGCCTCAGCGTCTTCCCCCAGCAAGACGGTTATGCCTGGTGTACTTTTTCGTAGGTGACGTGGAGTTGTGTCAAATCCGCCGTCTGCCCAAGCGCTTTCACTTGGCTGTTGCTGCTTCCCTTCATCCAGACCATTCCATGTCTGGGCCAAGTCGCTTTGGGCCACTGGTCCCATTCCAAGACGCTCCAGCCAGCGCCGGGAAGCGGAAAAAGGGTCTGGGAGGTCTTGGCTTTTGTAAGGCGCGGCCGTGTCAGGCTCTCTCACCAGGAAGGGTTTTGGCGGAATCGGATTCTCCGGTGTTGAGCGCCGATTGAGGCGACCTAAACGCTGTATAAGCGCCGGAACTGGAGCTAAGTCTGTCACCAGCATATCGGCGGAAAGGTCTAAACTCATCTCTGCCACTTGTGTAGCGATGACGAGCGCCGGCCCCTCTTTTCGAAAGTCGGAAATGATCCGGCCATGTTGTTGGACGCGGTCTTTGTATCGAAAACGGCTGTGGTACACGAGCGGTTGGAAACCGTGCCCGGACGCTTGTTCAGCAAATTGCAGGGCGCGGTCCACCGTATTGGCGACCCACAGGATTTTTTCCTTGTTTCCGATGCTCTGTTCCACGACGATCCACGGGTCATCAGAGAGCAGCCTTTGATAGCGTGGGAGTCTTTCCAGCCCAACCGGACCAGAAACGATTTCCAAGGTCTCGTCTGTTGAACGGAGCGCCTCCTTTAGGGCCTGAAAACGTGTCTGTGGCAGACTCGCCGTCATCAGCAGGCAAGGAACACCACGGCAGGATGTGAGAAAACGCAACAAGCACGAAAACAAACGGTCGTCATAAGCATGAATCTCATCAAAGACGAATGCCGCACCGGCCAAGACCGGCCATGTGTATAAGCCTTTCTTTTGGTTCTGGATGAGTCCAAGCACAGTGTCCACTGTGCAACTGGTGATAGAGGTAGACCAAGTCTCAAGCGCGGCAAGTGGATCGGCTTGTTCCCCCTCGTCATCAACGCCGAGCAATTCCAAATCCACCGCGGCCCGGCTGTGAACCAGTCGGGCATCCAACGTAGGCTCTATCAGATAGTCACGAAATCCTTCCGTTGCGGTTCCTGTTGTCGGGTAGGAAAAGAAAAGACGTTTTCCGGGAGCCCTTTGAGCCGCCCAGACATAGGCTCCCAGCGTCTTTCCACTGCCACAGCCAGCTTCAGCCAGGACAACCCGTGCGGTGGTCTTGCCAAGTTCTTCCTGGAATGGCCTGAGAGGAAGCCCTTGCAACCGATCCTCAACAACTTTTTGGAGTTGGTCCGGCGTCAGTCTGTGCTCTAAGGCCCCCCGTATCCAGCATGAAATTTTCTCTCCCTTTTTCGGCAAGGCTGATCCGGCGACATCGGCCGCAATAAGACAGGCTTTGATGGCGGCAAGAAAATGACGCTTCTCAGCCCTGCAGGAAGCCCAGAAAGCGCCTGCCTGTAGACGGGCTTTCGTTAGATATCGGTGCGGAGAAGTCGCTCCAGTAAGCCGCCAGCAGCAATCATCAAGACTTGGTGGATTATCAAGATCAAGCCACTTTGCCCCAACGGAGAGAGTCTGTTGGAAGTCCGGATGTCCCAGAAAGAGCATCAGGCGGATTCCGGTTCCGTCGGCGGGTCTACCAGGAGGAAAGTGTCGGTGGTGGCCGGCAGCCGCCCAGAGCAAAAAAGACAGGTCTTCGGGTTCTGCTAAAGCGGTGGACAACCATTCCTTCAGCGGGGTTTCTTGGAGAATGAGAAACGACAGCGCTTCGTGACGGATCGCCTGCGGATTCGATCTTTGATGCCTGACCATCGCCTGAAACTGGTCATTCGCCTTTCCGAGATCATGACAAAACGCTGAAAAGAGAACAGCTTGACAAAAACGCTCCTTCCACGCGCTTACGGACAGACCTACGGCGGATAACTGAGCGTCGGCGGTTTCGTCTAATAGAGTCTGGGCCGCGGCCATGACGTTCGCTGTATGGCCGGATAATTTTTCATATTCACGGGGGTCATCTGGAGTTTTACTGCTTTTCGCCAGCAACCGCTTAAAAGCCGTCACCTGGAGAGTCCTCCCGAGGGCACAAACACCCCGCAGCCCATCTTTCGCCTTCCGCCCAGCCCGGTTTCTTGCAGCCTGACAGAATCCGCAGCCGTCAAGCCGGTCGCCGCGACCTCAAAACCCACCACCTGTTTTTCCTTGACCCGAAAGGTGCGCCGTTGACCTGACAGCGCGTGGCACACTACGCCGAGGCTCTGCAACTGGCGCTGTACGGCTTGGAGAAACGCTTCTTCTTCGAGAAACCCCTTGATCGTGACCAGCCGGGCGCGCAGATGGGCAACCGGCAGAAGCCTCCGTACTTCCGGCACTCCGACGATAAGGCGGTGAGCGTCCACTTCCAGGCTCTTCCCGGCCAGTTTCAGATAGGGCCGGATCTCCCCGTCTGGCAGACGGAGCGTCAAACGGGATGAGTCGGACAGTTGGAGTTGGCCGCTTCCGTTATACAGGCCGCGGATTGGCTGGACGCCAAGGGCTTTTGCTGCGTGGAGTTCTGGAACAATGCGGCTCAACGCAGCATACAAGAGATAGCCGTGGTCAACCGGAATGTTCGAGCCAGTCAGGCGGAACGCGAGATCAATGCAGGGCATAGGGATTCTTTCCTGACCGCGTCGTTCTCCAACTCCTGACGAATTTTACAGATCGTCTTCCTGGATATCTTCCTGCGCGTCCTGGAGGTTGCGCTGGGCGCGGACAAAGTTGGCGTTGAGCCGCACCGCCTCTTCAAAGGCGGCCCGGGCCTCGGCCTTGCGGCCTAAGCGCAGGTAGAGTTCGCCGAGTTCGTTGTGGGCCACATCGTCGGTCGGACACAGGGCCAGCCCCTCCTGGTATTTGGCGATGGCCGTTTCTCCCTCCGGGGCTTTGCGCGCCTCCTCAAAGGTGTAGAAGGCGGTGTTGCAGTCCTCGCGTTCCTTTTCAGCCTGCCGTGCCTGTTGCTTGAGCGCCTCGGTCTCGGCCTTGATCTGTGCGGTCTCGGCTTTGAGCCGGGCGATTTCGGCCTGCTGCTGCTCAATAAGGCTGCGGTCGATAAGCGTGTCCCACATGCCGTCCCAGACGCTGCAGGCCGGCAGCAAAAAAAAGAAGACAAGGGGCAGGGCACGGCGCATTTAGAAATTGTCCTTCAGGTAACGGGTGCGCTCCAGCACAGTCACGTCGTCGAGTTGCAGGCCAGGAAACTGCCCGGCGATGCTGGCCCGCAGCTCTTGACTGTCTACCCGGATGAAGGGGTTGATCGTTTTTTCTTCGGCCACCGTTGACGGAATGGTCGGTTGATCCTCGGCCCGGGCGTCCCTGGCCCAGCGCAGCTTGGCCTGCACCGCGGCGTTGTTCGGCTCGAGGCTCAGGGCAAACTCCAGGTTTTTGACCGTGTACTCATGGCCGGGATAGAGGCGGGTCTCTTCGGGCAGGGAACTCAGCTTGACCATATTGTTGTGCATGTCCGCGGCCGTGCCCTCAAACAGCCGCCCACAGCCGGCCACAAACAGCGTATCCCCGGTAAAAGCGAGCTTTTCAGCCGGGAAATAGACGGCCACATGCCCGCTGGTATGGCAGGGGATGAACAGAAAGCGGCCCTCAAGACTGCCGATGGCAACCGTGTCGCCCTCGTCCACCATGTGGGTGATGCACGGCGTGCGGGTCTCGTCGCGCTTGTGGCCGTAGACCTTGAGGTCGGGATAGGCCCGGACGAGTTCCTTGTTGCCGCCGACATGATCCCAGTGGTGGTGGGTGTTGATAATCGTGGTGAAATGCACTCTCTCGCGCTTGACCGCCTCGGCCACCGGTCCGGCTTCCGAGGGGTCTACCACACCGGCTTCATTCGTTGTCTCGTCGATAATCAGATAGGCGTAATTGTCGGACAGAACGGGGATGGTGATAATGTTCATCGGGGTCTCCTTGTGTTGCCCTTGGGTTGAGAACGGGGCTAATCTAACGGACGCCTCTTGGCCAGGTCAAGCCAGCGTTGCGCAAGCGGCCCCTCGTCGGCTAAGACACCCACAAGACCAGTTCCTGGAGGCAGGCCATGCAAGGCGTTCTGGATCATATTGTGCTGAATGCGGAAGATGTTGAGGCCCTGGTGCGGTTTTATACCAAGGTGGTTGAGTTGGCACCCGAGCGCTTGGACGCCTTTCGCCGGGGAGAAGTGCCGTTTCCCTCGGTCCGGCTGAACGCCGGCACGATCATTGATCTGGCCCCCAAGGCGATGTGGCAGTCGGCCCAGCCACAGGGCCGCGGCCGGCCGAATCTGGGTCATTTCTGCTTGACCCTGGGCAAGACCGACTGGGAGCGGCTGCGCGAACGGCTGGCGGCCAGCGCCATTCCGATTGAAGGCCCGCTGCCCCGCTGGGGAGCGCGGGGGAACGCCACCTCAATCTATTTCCACGATCCCGAGGGTAATGAGATTGAGGCGCGTTATTACGAGGACTGAGGCAGGCGCTCGCGCTGAGCGCCACTCACCATGCGCTTGAACTCCTCGGCCCGCTCACGTTCCGCCACGTTCCGCCCTGATCTCGGCCGGCGAGGCCACGACACGGGCTGCTTTGAGTTGGGCGATGTGCTCCTCCGAGTAGCCCAACAAGCTCCCCAAGACCGCCTCGGTGTGCTCTCCCAACAGCGGTCCCGGGCCCCTGACGCCGCCGGGCGTGGCCGACAGCGTGATCGGTGTACCGTCCAGCACGGCCCAGCCCTCCTCCGGGCTGCTGAGTGTCGCCCAGTAGCCCCCGGCCTGGAGCTGCGGGTCACGGTCAAGGTCTGCGCCGTTGGCCACCACGCCGGCTGCAACGCCGGCCTCCTGGAGGAGGCGCATGACATCGTGGGGCGGGTGTTGAGCGGTCCAGGCTTCGATATGACGGTCTAACTCGTCCTGATTGTTCAGACGGGCGTCAAGGCTGGCAAAGCGCTCCCAGCGGGTCCAGGCCGGATTGCCCAACACCCGACACAGGGCGTGCCACTCGTCTTCGGTGAACACGCTGATGGCGCACCAGCGGTCGTCGCCCCGGCAGCGGTAGATGCCGTGCGGCGCGGCCGGGGCCTCCTGAGAACGATTGCCCAGCGGCCCAAGGCGCGTTCCGTTGGCCGAGATGTCGAGCAGCGCCGGCCCGACCAGGCTGGAAATCGTTTCAAACTGTGACAGATCGACAAACTGTCCCTCACCGCTGCGCCGGCGGTGCCACAGAGCCATGAGCACGGCCAGCGCGCCGGCGTAGCCGCCCGACATGTCGGCGTAGGAATAGCCCCAGCCGGCCGGCTCGCTGCCGGCGTGGCGCATCAGCAGGGTATAGCCGGACAGGGCCTGGAGGGTCGGCCCATAGCTCACATAGTCTTTGTGCGGCCCGCTGTGGCCAAAGCCCGACATGCTGACGGCGATGATGTCCGGCTTGAGCTGCCTGAGGCTATCGTAGTCCATGCCCCAGTTGCGCATTACCCGGGCGCTGAAGTTGTCGATCACTACATCCGACACCGCTACCAGTTGACGGGCGATATCCAGCCCGCGCGGGTCCGCCATATTGATGACCGTGCTGCGCTTGCCGCGGAACAGGTTGCCGGTAAAGCCCCCCCGGCGGCTGCCCAGGTCAAGCGAGTCGCGCCGCTCAATTTTAATCACCTCCGCACCCTGGTCAGCCAGAATCCGGGTCGCCACCGGCCCGGCCACCACCCAGGTAAAATCGAGGATACGGACGCCGTCAAGGGCCCGCCGCCGGGCGTAGTGCTCGCTCATGGCTGTCTCTTCTCACGCGCCTAGCCGCTCACCACAATTTTGCCAAAGTGGGCCGCGCTTTCCATACACCGCAGGGCGTCCTGGGCGTGTTCAAAGGGGAATACCTGGTCAATCACGGGCCGGGTGCGGTTGACAGTCATGGCCGCGTTCATGTCCTCAAACATGTCGCGCGAGCCGACATAGATGCCCTGGAGTCGGACGCTCTTTTGCAGCACCGGCATGGGGTTGGTCTGGTTGCTGCCCGACAGAATCCCGATCAGGCCGACAAAGCCGCCGACCCGGACGGCCTGCAACGACTGGGCGAGGGTGCCGGCCCCGCCGACCTCAACCACATGATCGACCCCCACCCCGTCGGTGAGTTCGAGGGCGGCTCTGCCCCACTCGGGAGTGCTCCTGTAGTTGATCAGATGGTCGGCCCCGATCTGCTTGGCACGCTCCAGTTTTGCGTCGCTGCTGGAGGTGATAATCACCCGCGCGCCGGCCGCTTTGGCAAATTGCAGGGCAAAAATCGACACCCCGCCGGTTCCCATCACCAGGACGGTATCGCCGGCCTTGATGCAGCCGACCGACACCAGGTCCTGCCAGGCCGTCACCGCGGCACAGGGCAGGGTGGCCGCGTCTTCATACGACATGTAGTCCGGGACAGGGACAACGCCGTCCTCGTCCAAGACGACATACTCGGCCCACATGCCGTCGAGGGCACCGCCGAGGGCCGACCGGGCGTGGCTGGCTTTGGGGCCGCCTGACAGCCAGGACTGAAAGAAGAGGCCGGCCACCCGGTCGCCGGTCTTGGCCCGGCTGACCCCCTCGCCGACCGCCACTACTTCCCCGGCCCCGTCGGACAGCGGGATGAGGGGCTGCTTGAGGCCACGCATCCCGCCGTGTTTGACCGTCATCAAATCCCGGTAGTTGAGCGAGGTGGCTCTCACCCGGATGCAGAGCTGGCCGGGACCCGGCCGGGGGTCGGGCCGCTCAACGCAGCGTAAGTGTTCGATGCCAAACTCTTGCTTGATTTCCCAGGCACGCATATAGACTCCTTCTCCTTGATATCAGGCGGCAAAGGCCCCAAACGATTTTTCGCCAGCATGCGTCATTCGTCGCGAGCCGTGAAAAGGTCTTGCTCAGCCATACCGCATTCCTCTTACTACAGCTCCTCGGGCTTGTCGATCCGGGAGCGGTAGTCCAGCGAGCCGGGCGGCCTCCTCACCTTCCGTTCCTTGCCCCGGCCCGCCGGTCAAGATAGACAGGCCACACAGGATCATCCTGACCGCCACACATAAGGGATGATCCGCGTGGCAAAGGAGGGCATATGGCAGTTGGCAACACCCCGTGTGGATTTGCAATCCCCCAGGTTTTTCCCGGCTCTGGCGTTGATATGGGCTTTGTGGGCGACTTTGTACGGCGGGCCGAAACGCTGGGCTATGACAGTCTGTGGGTCCAGGAGACCATTTTGAGCGATTTTCCGATTCTTGAGCCGGTGACGCTGCTGAGCTATGTGGCGGCCCTGACCGCCAAGCCGAAGATCGGTACCTCGGTCCTGCTCACCACCCTGCGCAACCCCCTGCAACTGGCCAAGGCCCTGTCGAGCCTGGACTGTATGAGCGAAGGGCGGTTGATCGTCGGCGTGGGCGGCGGCGGACATGTACCGGAGACGGTTTTTGGCTACTCCACGGAGCGGCGGATGCAACGTTTTGTGGAGGGACTCGATATCATGAAGGCGTTGTGGACCCAGCCCAAGGCCAGCTACAGCGGTCTGTTCTGGCAGCTCAAAGACGCAGCTATGGAGCCCAAGCCGGTCCAGCAGCCGCATCCGCCGGTCTGGTTTGGGGCCCGCTCAGAGTTGGCCCTGCGCCGGGCGGTCCGTCACGGCGATGGCTGGATGGGGGCCGGCTCGTCGTCCAGCGCCGATTTTGTCAGCCAGTACGGCCAAGTGCGGCGCTTTCTCGACCAGGCCGGGCGCGACCCGGCCAGCTTTGCGATCTCAAAGCGGGTGTATGCAGCGGTCGATACGGACCGTGACCGGGCCGAGCGCCGGCTGCGCGAGTGGTTTGGCGTGCGCTACAAGAATGCCGACATGGGCTCGCAGGTCTCGATCTGGGGCAGCCCTCAGGAGTGTATCGACAGGCTCGGCGAGTTGATTCAGGCCGGGGCGCGGCATCTGATGATCAACCCTGCCTTTGACGATATGGAGCATCTGGAGGTCTTTGCCCAGGATATCATGCCGCGGCTCTGATCAGCCAAAGGGCAAATGGGGGACGCGGCGACACCTCGTCCCTACTGTTGGGCGGCTTGGGCTTGCTTGGGTGGGAAGAAGAGGGACGCGGCTATGGAGATGCCCAGAATGCCGACAATGACGCTCAGCGAGAGCTCGATCGGGATTTTGTACAGATCGACCAGCAGCATCTTGACCCCCACAAAGCCGAGCACGCAGCCGAGGCCGTGGCGCAGGTAGACGAACAGGTCCAGGACGCCGGCGACCAGGAAGAACAGGGCGCGTAAGCCCAGTATGGCAAAGACATTGGACGTGTAGACGATGAACGGGTCATCGGTCACGGCAAAAATGGCCGGGATCGAGTCAACGGCAAAGACCAGGTCGGTGGTTTCGACCGTGACCAGCACGACCAGCAGCGGGGTGGCAAACAGGCGACCGTTGCGCCGGACCAGAAAATGCTGGCCCTCATAGCCTGAGGTCACGGGCATGAAGCGGCGCAGCAGTCGGATAGCCGGATTCGTGCTCGGGTCGGTTTGCTCCTCTTCCTTGGCCACCATGCGGATGCCGGTACAGACCAGAAAAGCGCCGAACACATACAGCACCCAGTGGAAGTTGTGCAGCAGGGCGGCCCCGACGCCAATGAAGACGGCGCGCATGACCAGCGCGCCCAGGATGCCCCAGAACAGCACCCGGTGGCGGTAGATGGCCGGCACCGAGAAGTACGAAAACAGCATCAGGAAGACAAAGATGTTGTCAACGCTCAGCGATTTTTCGATCAGATAACCGGCCAGAAACTCGAGTGCCCGCTCTTTGCCGTAGAAGACAAAGATGCCGACATTGAACAGCATGGCCAAGGCGATCCACAGCACGCTCCACAGGGCGGCCTCTTTTTTCGAGACAACGTGGGCGTGTCGGTGGAAAACGGTCAGGTCGAGGAGGAGCAGCCCCAGTACCGCGATCGTAAACGCGACCCACATCCACAGGTTGACCTGCACGGCGCGCTCCGCTCCTCAGCCGTCCATCAGCCGGGCGCTGATTTCCTGATAGCGGGCGGCCGCTCGCTCGATAATATCGGGCGGCAGGTGGGGGGCGGGCGGCTGTTTGTCCCAGTTGATCGACAGCAGATAGTCCCGGATGATCTGTTTGTCGTAGCTGTCCTGGGCCGTCCCAGGGCGGTAGGTATCAGCCCGCCAGAAACGGGACGAATCCGGGGTAAAGACCTCGTCAATGAGCAGCAGTTGGCCGTCTTTGAGGCCAAACTCAAACTTGGTGTCGGCCAGCAGGAAGCCCTTTGTTCTGGCCAGGGCCAGGGCGCGGCGATACAGGGCCAGGCTGATGTCACGCACCCGTTCGGCCAGGTGGCGGCTGAGCAGGCGCTCGACTTCTGCAAACGCAATGTTCTCGTCGTGCTCACCTTCGGGCGCTTTGGTTGATGGGGTAAAGATGGGCCCGGGCAGCTCCTCGCTCTCCCGCAGGCCGGCCGGTAGCCGAATCCCGCACACACTCTGAGTCTGGCCGTACTCCTTCCAGCCCGAACCAGCCAGGTAGCCGCGCACGATACACTCGACCGGCAGCGGCTCGGCCTTTTTGACCAGCATGGCGCGGCCGTCCAGCTGATCGCGGTAGGGCTGACACGCGGCCGGAAAGTCGGCCACCTCCAGCGAGAGCAGGTGGTGGGGAACGACATCGGCCAGCTCCCGAAACCAGAAGCCCGAGACCTCGGTCAGGACCCGGCCCTTGCCCGGAATCCCGTCGGGCAGGACCACGTCAAAGGCCGAGACCCGGTCGGTGGCGACGATCAGCAGATAGTCGTCCGTCTCATAGATATCCCGCACTTTCCCCCGACGGGGGATGGGCAGGCCGTCTATCGTCGTTGCTAAGACAAGATCACTCATCGCGCTCTTCATCACTGTGCTTCGATCTGCTGCTCCAGGACCCTGGCCGCCTGCCGGGCGCGATGGGCTTTGAGGCGTTCGGCCAGGGCCGGGTCTGACAGCGATAGAATCTGGGCCGCCAGTAGACCCGCGTTGGCCGCCCCGGCATCGCCGATGGCCAAGCTGGCGACCGGGATGCCTTTGGGCATCTGGACGATGGACAGCAGCGAGTCCAGCCCGTTGAGGGCTTTGGACTGCATGGGCACGCCGAGGACCGGCAGCAGCGTCTGGGAGGCAATTACCCCGCCCAGATGGGCCGCACCGCCGGCCCCGGCAATAAACACCCGCACGCCCCGTGCCTCGGCCTCTTTGACATAGGCGGCCAGGGCCTCCGGGGTGCGATGGGCCGACAGGATGCGGTTTTCGTGCTCAACCCCGAGTTCGGCAAGCGTCTCGCTCGCCCCGCGCATGGTGTCCCAGTCGCTCCTACTGCCCATGATAATCGCCACATGTGCCATGCCGCTTTCCTTTCCCTTCCCTTCATCCCCTTCCCAAGGGGAAGCGTCTTTTCTGGCCAGACCGCCCTGTTCTTTCAAATCACGCCGTCTTGCACAAGCCCGGTCAGCTGTTTGTGGCTGAGTCCGAGCTCGCCGCCGAATATCTCAGCGTTGTGTTCGCCCAGCAGCGGCGGCCGCCGTGAGATCCGCCACGGCGTTTTGGTGAAAACGAACGGTCCGCCGGGATAGCGCACCGAACGGCCGAGTTCTGGATGCTCACACTCGGTAAAAAAGCCGCGGGCGGCGAGCTGCGGGTCGTCAAGCAGGGCCTCGGGCGGACGGACCATCGCGTATGGAATCCGCCGCAGCTGGGCACCTTCCATCAACTCGGCCACGCGATACTCCTTGGCCCAGTCGTCGAGCAGCTCAAACAGATCCTCGGCGTGATCCCGGCGGTACTCCAGGTCTTGCCAGGCGGGCGTGTCCAGACCCTGGCCCTGGCCGTCGGCTCTGACCCATTCGACCAGCGAGGTCCAATCGCCCAAGGTGCAGTGCATGACATAGCCGTCCTGACACCGGGCGACCCGAAAATAGCGGCTCCAGTGCAGGCTGCCGCGGCGTGTCTCGACGCCTAAACCCTGGTGGTAAAACGGTGCTACATGCTCGACCGCGGCGGCCACGGCTTCGTGCAGGCTGATATTGACCCACTGCCCCCGGCCGATTGCGTCGCGCGCCCACAGCGCACACATGGTCCCAATCGCGCCAAAAAAGGCGGCGCTGTGGTAGGCTTGCAGGCCCAGACCCCGCAGCGGCGGTTCATCGGGAAAGCCGTTGACGTACACCATGCCGCCGAGGGCTTCGGCCACCGTGTCCGAGCTTTTGTAGGTGGCGTATGGCCCGCTCTGCCCAAACGGGGTGATGGAGGTCAGCACCAGCCGGGGGTTGAGGCCGGCCAGGATATCATAGCCCAGCCCGAGCGCGTCCAGGGTTCCGGGAGGAAAGGACTCGACCACCACATCAACGTGGGGCACCAGGCGTTTGAACAGGGCTTGGCCGTCCGGCCGGTGGATATCGAGTGTGACGCCCCGTTTACTGGTGTTGTAGAAGCAGTACAGCAGGCTGGGCCGGCCGTCTTGCCCGGCGTCGAGAAACGGCCCGATATGCCGCGTGGGGTCTCCGTTGGGCGGCTCGATCTTGACCACATCGGCACCCATGTCGCCCATCAGCTTGGCACACAGGGCACCCTTGAGGTCGGTCAGGTCAAGCACCCGCAGGTCAGACAGGGCGGAGGCCGGGGTGTCTATCATCAATGCTGCTCCTCAGCCCGCTGTACAGATTGGAGGGGGTGGGCCTGTTTCCACTCGACCGCCACCTGACCCATCGTCTTGAACATTACCCCGTCGTGGCTTTGCAGGTAGTCAATGAGCCGCTCCAGCATCAGCAGCCGGTGGCCACGCCCGATGACCTGGGGGTGCATGGTCAGGGTATAGACGCCCCGGCCAATGCGGTCGTACAGAAAGTCAAAATCGGCCGCCCAGATTGTATACACCTCATCGGGCGTGCGCAGACCGACGTGCTTGGCCGGCCAGTGCAGGTTGAAGTACGGCCAGTCGTCCAGACTCCAGTCCAGCGGCAGTTCGAGCACGTCGATCTCTTGGCCGAAGACATATGCGGCGTCGGTGTGCATCTCGTCTCCGACCCGACAGTAGTAGGGGGTGAAATCGTCGGCCATCATGCTGGAGTCGTACACAAAGCCGTACTCCAGGAGCAGGCGGTGGGTGATGGGGCTGACGTCCGCGGCCGGCGAGCGATAGCCGACCGGCGCTTTGCCGGTCAGCCGCTGCAAGCAGGCACTGCCCCGTTCCAGGACGGCGCGCTCCTGGTCGGCCGACAGCGAGCACGGGTTTTCGTGGCAATAGCCGTGGTGGCCGATTTCGTGCCCGGCGTCGGCAATTCGCCGCACGCTGTCCGGGAAGGTCTCAGCCGTATGGCCGGGGATAAACCATGAGGCCGGCAGCCGGTAGCGGCTGAGCAGCTCGAGTATGCGCTCTGTGCCGACCCTGCCGAACTCGCCGCGTGATAGAGTACTTGGCGAGCGGGTGCGGAAGGAGCCTGTCCAGACGGACATGCCGTCAAAATCAAAGGACAAACACACCGAGATATCTTTGGACATGGCTTTCCTCGTTACAGCTTCACAAACACGTCTTTCACCCCTTCGTCGGTCAGCCGTGAGACGGTGGTGATCTTGTCGCTGAACGCCTTGAGGCTGCCGAGTGAACTGAAGCCTAGGTCGATCAGGATGGAGAACAGGGAGAAGCCCAGCGTGTCTTTGTCCTGGCGAAACCGTTCGGCCCAGTCGGGACTGACCCGACACTCGCCATCGGTAATGAACACAATATCGCCCCGCTTGAACCGGGCCTGCCGCAGGCCCGTGACCGCGGCATTCAGCGGCGTCTCAAAGTCGGTGCCGCCGCCGGGGAAGTACTCGGCCAACTCCATAACTTTTGACATTTCGACCTCGTAGCGCTCGCGCGGGTTGAGGTCGAGGACGCGCAGCGGGCTGCCGGCCGACGAAAAGCAGATGGACCGAAACAGGCGGCGTTGACGGCGGGCAATCTCCAGCAGGGTCAGGGTCAGCGCTTTGGCCCACACCTCTTTGTCGCCCAGCATGGACGAACTGCCGTCCAGACACACGATCACCGGGCCTTTGCCCTTTTCTTCAACGCCCCGCAGCGCGTAGACGAGGAGCTGGTGGTCCAAAAAACGCCGGGTAAAATCTTTCCGCAAGACGGGGTGGCGGAAGGACACCAGTTCGTGCGGCAGCAGGCGGCTTATTTCACTGCCCAGGCTGGCTTCAAACAGTTCTTCTGATCTGCGCTCAAAAATCTTCCGCCGCAGGGCCAGGGCGTGATCCTTCATGCGGCCGACCATCCGGGCCAGTGTCTTGAGTTTGTCGTTTCCGGCCAGATGTTTGCCCAGCTCGATCTGACGGCCGGGCGAGGAGGTGCGGCTGCCCCCGACGGTTGTGCTCCACGAATCGGCTTCTTGCAGCGCGTCGTCCAGGTTTTGGGCCACCGCAATGGCCTCTTTGCGAAAGCGGTTCTCGACCTCGGCCTGCATGTCGGCCAGCTCAGCCCCGAGCCGTTTGGACTGTTGACGCAGGCGAGCATCCTCGGCCCGGGCTTCGCTGGCCAGTTTGTTGGCGGCGTGTTCCAAGGGTTCCCTGGTTTTTTTGGATACGTCCCCGGCCAACTCTTTGGCGAGTTGTTTGGCCTCGTGGGCGGCTGCTCCCTTTTCCTGGGCCGTTTTCTCCTGCCGGCGGAGGCGCTGCATGTCGAGCATGTGACGGCGGGTGAGGGTTTTTTCGGACTTGAGCAGCCTGAGGGCACCCTCGCCCAGCAGGACCGTGGCCAGGCCGGCCCGGCCCTCATCCAGTACGGTCGCCTGACGCAGGAACTGGGCCAACTCGCCGCGATGCAGGGCGTCGAGCAGGGTTTTGTTCAGCTTGGCGCTGGGCACCACCGCGTCCTCGTTGAGAAAGAGAACATTCTGTTTGAACAGGGCGCAGAACAGGTCTTGCAGCAGCGCCCCAAACCGGGGGGCTAGGGTAGCGCCGGTGTCCTCCAAGGCGTGTAGAGACGGCGACGCTTCGCGCAGCTTGCGGTATACCGCGCGGTCGTAGGCATCGCTCTCGATCCAGTGTTCATTGTGCGGGAGAGGGGGCGGCGGGGGGAGGATAAAGCGGGATTTTTTCTTGGGCATGGGTAGTTCGGGTTTATATTTTCTCGAGCAGTTGTTGCTGAATGCCCTCAATCTCCTGGCGGATGGCGACGACTGTATCGAGCGGACGACCTCCCTGCCGGGCCTGTTGGCTGATCTCTTCAACCTGGGCCAGGATGCGGCGAATCTTGGTATGGGCTTCAATTACCGTTCGGGCGTGTTGTTCTTCGTCGTCCCACTCCCGTTCGGCATAATCGCGCAACTCGCGGGTTTGAAACAACAGCTCTCGCACGCTGTCCTCGAAGCCGTGGATTAAACTCTGGATGACGGCGTGGACCGCGCCCTGCTCTGAAGGCTCTTTCCATAGCACATGTTCCAGAAAAAACAGGTCTGCTTCGCCCACCGTGGGCTGGCCGTTCAGATAGGCCAGGGCTTGGAGGAGAGATAGACTCTGGCGGTAACGACGGTCAGAGGCGATGATGTTTTTCTTGTTCAATTCGCGGCGAATATCGGCCAGGACGCTCAGCACGGCGTCGGGGATGCGAACGGCCCGGACCTCGGCCTGCATCTGGCGCAGTTCGTCGAGGCTCACGGTAGTGGACTGGGGCGGGGGGGTGGTCTGCAACATTTTGAGGAAACGGAAATCTTCGCCGATGTAGTTGACCACAAAGCGGAGCAGGAAACGGTCGTACAGGGCCAACAACTCGTCATCCTCGGGCAGCTCGTTGCTGGTACCAAACAGGCTGAGGAGGGGGACGGACACAATCTCTCGCCCGTTGTGGAACAGACGTTCGTTGATAATGCTCAGAACGGCGTTCAGGATGGACGAGCTGGCCTTGAACACCTCGTCCAGAAAGGCAATCTGGGCCTGGGGCAGCTTATGGTCTGTCACCCGCCGGTAATCGTCGGCTTCCAGAGCTTTGAGGCTGACCGCGCCAAACAGCTCTTCGGGGGTGGTGAATTTGGTCAGCAGCCACTGAAAATAAGTCCCGCCGGTAATCCGCCGACACAGCGCGTCGGCCAGCATGGATTTGGCCGTGCCCGGCGGGCCGATAATCAGGACGTGTTGGGAGGACAGCAGGGCGGCTAGCGCGCCGTCAATCAACTCGGCACGCTCCAGGAAGGTGTGCTGGAGTTCCTGGCGGATCGCGCCTAACTTGTCTTGCGGGCTCACCCCTCAGGCTTAGCAGATCAGGCCGGGGGGGACAATGCGTGTGGGGAGTTGCGAGGCCAGTGCGGGGGAAAATCAAAGATCGCAAAACTGAAAACATGGGCTAATGGTGGGTCTGCTGGGTTTCTTCAATGACATCGAGACCGGCGGCAATCAGGGTCATCAGTTCCACATTGTCGGCCTCTCTGGCCAGTAAGCGGTCAATCGTCTGCTGTAGCACTTCCACCAGCGGCTTGTCCTGAGCGATTTCTCTGAGGACGGCCCGGACCGGCTCAATTTTCTGGTCGTACTCAGCGCCCAGCTCGCGCTTCAGGGTGGTCCGGATGGCGATGAGTTGGCCGGTCAGTGAGGCGACGCTCTTGCGCTGCGACATGGGTCCCAGCAGAGCAAAGGGCTTGGGGGGCTGTCAAGGCTGAGGTGTGAAACCGGACGAGTGAATCAGTAGCGTTCAAGCCAGACCTTGACCAGCGCGCGTCTGAAGCGTCTGGCCCGTGTGGTCCAGGCGTTGGCTTCGGGGGGGTCGGTAGCAATGCGGGGGTCAAACGCGGCGTCAAGGGCGGCGCGCCGGGCAAAATCGGTCAGCAGAATGACAAAGCCCAGCCGTCGACCGCTGCGGCTGAACAGGTAGCCGGCCAAGCCGGCGGCGTAGTGCATTGTGCCGGATTTTGCCCTGACGCTCTCCCGCCTGTGTCCGTCGGCCTTGGTCCAGTCGCTTGAAGGTGAATCGTCTTGTCTTCCTCCTGACTGGTTAAGACGATTCATCTTTTCCGGGAGCAGCTCCACAAAATCGGCTCCAGATGTGGCCAGTCGCCAGCCGTAGCCGAGAATGGCGGCCAGTTGACGAGGGGTGTGCCGCGAGCGCTTGCTCAGGCCGGAGTGGTTGCGGCTGATGAATGTCCGCCAGTCGGTGTCCGGCAGCCGCTGACGATACCAGGCAGCCAGGGCCGAGGCTGATTCATGGAGCGTGACGGGGCGGCCGGGCAGACGCCGGCTGGCCACTTGGCCGATCAGTTCTGCCGAAAGATTGTTGCTGTGGCGCAGAGTGCCGGCAATAAGCTGTGAGAGGGGCGGGCTGGCGTGGGTGTAGACCGGCCGGGCGCGCCGGGGTGTCAGGCCCGTTTGTGGAAGAGGTAGCGCAATGCCGTTGTTGTAGCACAGCGTGCGAAAGATGAGGGCGGTGAGGCGGCCCGGGTCTGTCCGAACCGGCAGGGTCTCCCAGCCGTGGGGCGGCAGGTGGCGGGACAGCAGCCAGCGGTCAAGCGGCGCGGCAGCGTGAAGAAACCTCATGCGGGGGTCGCCTCCCGGCTGCTGGGGGCCGGTCTGGATAGCGCCGAGCGGCAGGCTGCCGCTGTCGGCCGGCGACCAGACCCTGGTCTGAAAGTCTGGCCTGCCGGCGGTATGCCGCCACTGGAGCTGAACACGGTTGTAGTTGAGGGACAGTGCGCTGAGGCCGGGATTATACGCTGCGGCGACCGGCTGCCGGTCGTTAATGGCCGGGCTGGATGGCAAAAAGCTGTCGTCAAACACAAAGCGGCCGGTCACGCGCCGGATGCCGGCATTTTTGAGCGCTGCCGCAAAGTGGTGCAGATCGTCGCTTGACAGGGACGGGTCCCCGCCGCCGCGCAGATACACGTCTCCGTGCAGGCTACCGTTGCGGATCGCGCCGTCTCGCAACAGGGTGGTGGTGAACCGATACTCGGCTCCCAGCAGGTGGAGGGCGGCCAGGGCGACGACAATTTTTGTTGTGGAGGCTGGGATGCGGGGGATGTCGGCCAAGTGGGCTTCCAGGACTGTGGCCTGAGCGGGATCAAAGACGATAGCACCAATATCAGTGGAGTTAAACCGGTAGCGACGAGCCAGGGCGTCGATCTGTGCCGCGTCGGCGCGGGGACCGAGCAGCGAGAGGCTCGTCAGGACCAGGGTCAGCAGAGACCGGGCCGTCTTCATGGCTGACGATGGGGCTGGATCAGCCGAGCCGACGGGCGATGATATTGAGGCGCACATAGTCAATCAAGGCCGTCCCGGTGTGCCGCATGACCGTCTGGGCGACCGCCTCGGCAAACCGCCTTTTGTACTCCGGGGCCAGCCGCAGCAGGTGCGCTCCCAACACAATCGTTTGCAGATAGTCCGCCAGCTGAGCCTCAGACTCAAGCTCAACCGGCTCGGCGTGTAACCAGGTCGTGAGCGGCTCAAAACCAGCCCGACGGAGGCGTTGGGCGGTGATCTCGGGCTGGGCAAACTCCCACGGCTCCTGCCAGTCGGCAAAGGCGGTCTGAAAAGGCGCGGTGTGCATGACCGCGGCAATAGACGCCCGGACGCCGGCGATGTTGCCCGCGCCGCCACACTGAGCAACCAGTTGTCCGCCGGATTTGAGAATACGGGCGAGGCGGGCAAACAGGGCGGCATGGTCGAGAATCCAGTGGAAGGTGGCGGTTGACAGGATTGCCTCAACCCGCTCTGGCAGGTTGAGGCTCAGCAGGTCGGCCACACGCAGGCTGACCCGGCGGTCGGTCTGAAACCGCTCCGCGGCTTGTTCAATCATGGCCGCCGAGCCGTCAACTCCGATCACCCGGCCGCGTGGCAAACGGGCCAGCAGTTGCTCAGTCACCCGTCCTGTCCCGCAGCCGGCGTCCAGCACGGTTTCGTCGCCGGTCAGTTCCAAGCGCTCAAGGATGTGTCCGCCCCACCGCGTCATGGGGTCGGCGAGCCGTTCATATTCGCCTGCATTCCATTCTCGTGCCATACCGTTCCTTGTAAAGCCGAGAACATTGTTTCCTGTCCGGCGTGCCGTGTCCATGCGGTCCGGTCCTCGCGCCAGTGTTCCATCCGTGTCACAATGGCCGGCCACAGGAAGGCTTGGAGGGCGTGGACGAAAAGTGATGCGACGGGTGATGCTGATGGTTTTGTGCTGTGTGGTGTTCGGCTGCGCGCAAGGCGCGGCCGGCCAGCTGGCAGCCCAGCGTCCGGTGCTGGAGGAGACCTTTGAACAGGAAGCGCTTGGCGCATTTCCGAGCCGCTGGCGGGCGCGGGGCGATGAGGCGGAGGCGCGGGCGATATACACAGTCATGGCAGAGGAGGCCGGCAACCGTTTTCTGCGCGCCTCGGCCAAAAGCCAGGACACCCAGATCGGTCTGACCAAGACGTTTGGGCCGGAGCGCTATCCGCTGCTGCGCTGGCGCTGGCGGGTCGGCCGGCTGCCGACTGGCGGAGACGAGCGCGTCAAAGCGACCAATGACTCGGCCGCGGGGGTGTATGTGGTGTTTGACAGCCGTATTATGCCCCGCGTCATCAAATACGTCTGGAGCGCAACACAGCCGGTGGGCAGCACCTTCACCAGCCCGATGTATTGGCGGGCCAAGGTCGTTGTCCTCCAGAGCGGCCTGCCCGACAACCCGGAGTGGCATCAGGAAACGGTCAATTTCTATGAGGACTACAAAAAGCTGTTTGGCTTTGCCCCGGGTCAGGTCCAGGGGGTGGCGATTCTGACCGATTCGGACATCACCCAGAGCAGCGCCCAGGCCGACTATGACGACTTGGCCGTCCTGCCGGCCGCGGCTCTGCGCGCGCCGGACACAAACGGCGCGAAGGTGGAGGCCTCGGTTGGGAGGAGTGGAGAAGGGAGGAGCGCTAAGGGTTGCTGCCCTCTTCCACCAGAATAGGATTGGTCAACGCGCCGCCCGTCACACACCACGATGATTCGGGGACCATCAGGCGTGCATGGCGATAGCCTCGCGTAATCCGTCAAGCGAGCCTTCGAGATGCGCCATGCGTTCGCGCAGCTGCCTCTCAATGGCGGTGAACCGCTCGCTAAATTCCCGGCGTTGGGCTGCCAATTCGACCCGGATGGCCCGCTGGCCGGTCAGGAGCAGGCCGGCCAAGGTCAGACCAGCAGCCACGATAGCGATGAAGACCCCGATCGGTTCGAGACTCATACATCTCACCATAGGCTGCCCGCCTTGGCCAGCCAACCGGGCCTCTGGCAGAGAGCCACATTTTACGCCCCTGCCTGTGTCTGCTATGGTTCGGGGCCGAACAGAAAGGAGCAGGGGTATGGCTGGACGACTCGAAGGAAAAGTTGGTCTGATTTCCGGGGCAGCGCGCGGACAGGGAGAAGCCGAGGCGCGACTGTTTGTGGCGGAAGGGGCAAACGTCGTGCTGGGCGACATTTTGCTTGAAGAGCAGAGCCGGGTGGTGGATGCGCTGGGCGGACAGGCAAGCGGTGTGAAACTTGATGTCACCCGCGAAGATGACTGGCAGGCCGCGGTTGAGACGGCGCTCGCCACCTATGGCAGGCTTGATATTCTGGTCAATAACGCCGGTATATTTCCGGTCGAAAAGCTGGAAGAAACCGATCTGGAGCTGTGGAATCGGGTCATTGCCATCAATCAGACCGGGGTGTTTCTGGGCATGAAATACGCCGTTCCGGCCATGCGCCGGTCCGGGGGCGGCTCAATTATCAACATTTCCTCCATTGCCGGTCTGATTGGGGCTGGCATGGCCACCGCCTACCACGGGACAAAGGGGGCGGTCCGCCTGCTGACCAAAGCCACCGCGATTGAGTGTGCCAAGGATAATATCCGGGTCAATTCAGTTCATCCGGGCGGGGTCGATACCGCGATGCTCGATGTGCTTGACCCTGAAGCGCTCCAGGCGGTGCGCCACACTCATCCGCTGGGCCGGCTGGCGACCGCCACCGATATTGCCTATGGTGTGGTGTATCTGGCTAGCGACGAGTCCTCGTTTGTGACGGGGACCGAGTTGGTGATTGATGGCGGGTATACCGCCCAATAATACGGCTCATCCTGACCGCTCCGCCTGGCAGACATGTTGAGGCATCCGGTAGGCCGCAGCCTGAGGAGGAAGCGCGCATGGCATACGAAACCTTTACGCTCGAACGCTCAGGGCCGATTGTGACGGTTGGTTTCAACCGCCCGGAAAAGCTGAATCCGCTCAATGAGCAGGTGTTGCGCGAGTTCCTGGCAATTGCCTATCAGCTCCAGGAGGACGAAGATTCACGCATAGTGGTTCTGACCGGTCACGGCCGGTCGTTCAGCGTCGGGGCCGATATGGACGCCCTGGCGGCCGGGTCCAAGGCCGAAACCCAGGCCCGGCTGACCGACACCGCCAGGCTGCGGCTGGCCAAACTCGGCTGGCGGGTCATGGACGAGTGGGAACGCCTGGACCAGATCAGCATTGCGGCCGTGAATGGCTTTGCGGTGGGCGGCGGCGTCTCGCTGGCTATGGCCTGTGACTTTCGAATTGCGGCCAGCGGGGCCCGCATGTGGCTGCCCGAAGTCCGGCTCGGCGTGCCGTATATGTGGGGCTCGATTGCTCGTATGATTAATCTCATTGGCATGGCCAAGGCCAAAGAACTCATTATGACCTGCGACGAACTGACGGCCGAGGAAGCCCTGGAAGTCGGTCTGGTCAACCAGGTCGTCCCGCCCGATCGGTTGCACGAAGCGGCCCGGGCTTTGGCCGACAAGCTCCTCAACAAACCGCCTATGGCCCTGCGCCGGACCAAGGAATTCTTCAAAGCCCTGACGACCAATAAGGCCGGCGATATTACCTATGCCGACGCCCATCTGGGCTTGGCCTGTATGCTGGGAGACGACATGCGTGAGGCGGTGGCCGCTTTTCGTGACAAACGTGAGCCGGTGTTCGCCAACCGCTGAGAACCCGAAAGGAGGGCGACATGGTCCAGGCTCAATCGCTCCGTGCATTGTTATCCCAAGATCGGCTCTTTATGGCGGCCGGTGCCTATGACGTGATCTCGGCCCGGCTGGTTGAAGAGGCCGGTTTTCCCCTGGTGTATTATTCCGGCGGGGTGTCGGCCGGGGCGCTCGGCTATCCAGACTTCGGGATGCGGACCCTGACCGAGATGGTCATGCAATTGGAAGGGGTGTGTCGGGCGGTGAACATCCCGGTAATCGCCGACGCCGAGGCCGGCTTTGGCAGCCTGCTCAACGTTGTGCGCCTGGTCCAGGAGTACGAACGGGTCGGTGTTGCCGGACTGCATATTGAGGATCAGGACCTGCCCCGCCGGTGTGGTCACTTGGGCGGCAAGCGCTTGGTGTCGGTTGAAGACCACGCGACAAAAATCCGGGTCGCGGTCGAAAACCGCAGCCATGACGACAGTGTGATTATCGCCCGCATTGATGCCATTGCGGTCAACGGCTTTGACGATGCCCTGGCCCGGGCCGACGCCTCTCTCGAAGCCGGGGCCGACTGCCTGTTTTTTGAGGCTTTTGAGTCGGTCAAGCAGATGGAGGCGGCCTGCCGGCGCTTCTCCGAACCTCCACTCCTGATCAACATGGTCGAGGGCGGCAAAACACCCTTCCTGCCTGCACCGGACTTGGCCGATATGGGCTTTCGGATTGCCATCTATCCGGTCGCTGGGGTGTTGGCGGCCGCCTACCAGATGAAAAAGGTCTACGCGACGCTCAAAGAGACCGGCACAAGCCAGGGGCTGTGGCACGAAATGCTGCCCTTCAACGACCTCGTCAACGGCCTGCTGGGCTGGGATCAGGCGCTCGAGTTCATCGATCAGTATACCAGGAAGTAGCGGCGGTGCCCGCCTCGCCCGCGTGTCTTTCTGTCCGCATGGCCACCCCCGCCACACACCGCTCCGCGCTCCACGAGCAGCTCAGCCAACTCAGCGGCCTGCCGGCCAAAAGTCGCCAGGAACGCATCCTGGCCTCGCCCCACAGCTTGGCCTTGGCCCGCAGTCTGTCGGCCGAGAGCCTGCTGTACACCCTCAAAGAGATCGGCCTGAGCGACGCAGTCGGGCTGCTGGGGCTGGCCTCGGCCGAGCAGGTGCGGGACATGATGGACCTGGACTGCTGGCACAAGGACCGTTTGGACGCCAGGCGGATTCTGAGCTGGCTGATGTTTCTGGACGAGGCCGGCAGCGGCAAGCTGGCCGAGTGGGCCTTGCAGGCCGATGTCGAGCTGCTGGTGTGGCTGGTCAAGCGCTCCCTTGAGGTAGTGCGCAAGGCCGAGGTTGAAGATGCGTCCGATTTTCATCCCGGCCACTATTTCAGCTTTGACGACCAATACCTGTTGCGTTTTGTCGGGGATGAGGAGCCGATTGTCGCCCTGCTCCTGGAGCGGCTGCGGGTTCTCGATTATCGGTTTTATACCCATATCCTGGAGCAGAGCTTGTTTGAGTTGGAGGCGCAGCTCGAAGAAGAAGCCCTGCGCTGGCGGACGGCGCGTCTGGCCGACCGGGGCTATCCCGACTTTGAGCAGGCACGGGAGATCTTTCGGACCGTCCCACCCCACACGGTGCGGCCCGAGCAATACCCGCGGGCAGGACTCCGGCCGCTGCGCTTTGCCGACGCGGAAGAGTTCATCCCGCCTGACCACGCCGCGCTCCTGGTGTCTGAACCGCACTCCTTTTTTGGGGCTGCCCTGGCGGCCGTTGATCCGGCTATCCGGGAGCAGCTGAGCGCGGAGTTGGCCTATCTGACCAACCATGTGGTCATGGCCGAGGCGTGTGATACCGGAGAGCTGAGCGAGGTCCGCCGCTGCGCCGAGTTGGTGCATGACGTGCTGAATATCGGGCTTGAATATGCCGCCGGGGGCGACCCGGCCCAAGCCGCCGAGTTGGTGCATGACACCCGGCTCCACGCTTTTTTCCAGATCGGCTGGAGCCTGGTGCTGGGCCTGTATCGGCAGTCCAGACACTTGGACACGGTCCTGCAAAAGGAGGGCAGGGCGGACTGGCAACGCTCGGTGGATACGCCTTTCCGTGAAACCTGGGCCGGCGTGCGACGGCCCAGGCCGGTCTTTTTTGAGGGTCTGGACACGCCGGGCGAGGTGCTGTACCGATGTTTTCGGACTCTGGCCGATGTGCGGCGGGTTGAAACCGTCCTGGCCCATATCCCGCTCTGGTTTGCCGCGCTGCGGCTGTGGATCGATGCCGCAGACAGCCCGGCAGCCCGGGTGCTCAGCCTGGAAGCAGTGTGGAACACGGCTTTTATCAATTGGGTGGCAGCCCACGAGTTTGCCATTCAGCCGCTGGGGCGGACGGAGGTGGAGGATTTTCAGCGGATGTTTGCGGACACGCCTTTTGCTGAGCAGTACGCGGAGTTTGTGAACTTGGCGGCCAGACATCTGGCCTGGAGTGCGGACGAGGAGACGGCCATGCGGGTCTTGGCCGAGGCTGCCCGCCCCGAGTTGCAAGAAATTATCGATCTGCCCGAGGTGGATTTCAGATTCATGGCCGGGCTTTTCCTCCAGCGGTGAACTGTCCTCTTCCCCCTGTGGCGGTCAGTACGTCCGGCCTTTGTCCATGTTTGGCAGGCACAGCCTTTTGAGCGCGGCGGCCGCGGCTCGGGCCAGACTCGGGTCTTGTCCGCCCGCAGCCTGTTCCAATGCCTCCACGGCCGCCGACGAGCGGCAGCCGCGCTGCCCTAGGGCGGCCGCGCTGGCGCGGCGTACGCCGCTATCCGGGTCGGTTGCCAAAATCGAGAGCAGGGCGGCCTCAATGTCGGCCCCGCGGGGCGGGCATTTGGCGAGGCACGACAGGCCGGCCAGCCGCACGCCGGGCTGCCGGTCGCCCAGACTCGCCAGGTAGACCCGTCGGGACGCCGGCCCTGTCTGGCCAGCGTCCCGCAGACAATAGAGCGCCATGCGGCGTTGAACCGGATTGCCGCTGCCGGCCATATCAAGCAGCTTGGTCAGCGCCACCGGATGGTCTCTGGCGAGCTGGAGCAGGGCGGTGGCGGCTGCCCAGCGCAGGTCGCTCTCCTGATGGCCCAGGTTTTCAAGCAGGGCCGGCAGGGGCCGGGGGTCGGGCAGCGGGAGTTGGGACAGGGTGTAGGCGGCTGTCCAGCGGATGCGGGGCTGGGGGTCGGTCAGTTTGTCAGACAGCGCCTCGACAATGGCCGGCTGACGGGGAGAGAAACGGACCAGCTGCTGGGCGGCCCCGCGTTGGACGGCTTTGTGGTGGTCGCCTAGGCAGCCGAGCAGACTGTCTACCACCTGCGGCGGCAGGACGAGGTCGTCGCTGGCCTGTTGCAACTCGGTCAGGCCGGCCAGGCGGGTACGGGGGTTGTCTAAGCTGAGCTGGCGAGACAGACGGCTACAGGCCATAGGCGTGTACGATGGTTTGTGGAATGACCTGGATATGCTTGGGGCCTAAGAGATAATGATCGGGGTGCAGGAAGAGCTGGTCCACCGCCCGTTCAAGGGCAGGATAGACCACCGGCTGTCCGCTGAGGCGGGCCTGGAGGCTCCTCACGGTGTGGGCCGGCGCGATAAAATCTCCGCTCAGACACAGCGCTGAGAGGGTCCGTTGAGGCGTCACGCTAAAACCGATGATCAGGCGACCGAGGGGGGTGGGGACGCTGGGCTGAAAGGGCAGCTCGGTGCGGGCCGGCGAACTGGAGAGCCAGTTTTCGGCCGCGGCTGTACGGGCCAAGCGGGCGATACGCTCCTGCTCGGTCTGACTCAGGTCTTGGCGGACACAGCTCGCAGCCAAGTGAGAAAATCCGTGTTGCAAGAGACGAGTCACCCGGGCCAGCGACGGTGGCCTGCCGGCCACCCGCTCCAGACTGGTGACCTGCTCGGGGGCGAAAAATTGGCTGGCGATCGTGCCGTGCGGATCAACCCTGTCCAGCAGGGAGGGCAGGAGGCTGAAATCGCGCCGAACAGCCAGGCTGCCCTCGACGAGCGCTGCTCCGTTTTGTTCACTGCTGAACGACACCCAGCCAACCGGCAGACGGTCAATGGTGAGAAAATCCCGGCCCGGGTAGAACAGCTTGACCCCAGCCGTCTTAAAACCGTGCAGGACGCCGCGGACGTGGCGATTAAGGACTT
This sequence comes from uncultured Binatia bacterium (SeqCode), assembly GCA_965200965.1. GTDB lineage: Bacteria > Desulfobacterota > Binatia > Bin18 > Bin18 > JAAXHF01. The sequence goes on along the minus strand of OZ241744.1, from coordinate 2,040,880 downwards.
GAAACGGTGCCAGGTATAAGGGGTCATCCGAAAAAAAGGCCGAGCGGTGCGGCAGGATCAGGGAGAAGTTGACAAAGCCCTGTCCGCTCGGCATGACCCGTCCGCCGCTCAGACGGCGGGTGACAGTCACCCGGTCGGTCGCGCTCAGGCGTGCGACAGGGTGGTAGCGGCCGAGTACCACCACGTCGCCCGGATGGGTGTACACCCGCAGGACTGCGGTGTTGTCCACCGTTTGCAAAAAGAACCGGTCGCTGGCTAGGCTGAGGCCGGGCAAAACGTGTTCTTGACACACCACCCGCAGCTTCATAGGCTCAGCATACGGCAGGGGGTGAGGGTCGGCAATGTGTCAGGTCTGTTCTTTTTTCTCGCCCGGGCATATGCTGGTTCTGGGCAGCGATGGAGAGGATTGAGACGCTATGGATGATTTATGGGACCGCGCCGAAGCCTTGCTGGCTGACGGCCAGCCGTTTGTCCTAGCGACCATTATCCGCACGCGAGGCTCTGTCCCGCGCGAGGTCGGGGCCAAGATGATTGTCCCGCCCGACGGCCAGCCGTTTGGCACAATTGGTGGCGGGTGTGGGGAGGGCGAGGTGTTGCGCCGGGCCTATCCGGTGTTGCAGCAAAACTTAGCGCCGCGCATAGTCGAGGTTGACCTGACCGGCGATTTTGATCAGGACGTGATTCAGGTCTGTGGCGGACTGATGGATGTGGCCCTTGACGTGTGGCGGCCCGACGAGCACCGCCAGCTGGCCCATGCTCTGGCCGAGGCGAGCCGGGCGCGGCGGCCAACGGCGCTGGTAACGGCTCTGGAGCCGGTCAACGGCAGCCTCAGCCCGGGGGCCAAGGGGTGTCTGTCGGTGGGCCGCGGCGGCCCTGCCCCGGGCCCGGCTCTGGCGCTTGACCAAACTCTTGTGGATGCCTTCAGCTCTTCTGTTGCAGATGGCAAGTCCCGGCTGTTTGTGGTCTCGCCCCAGGGCCAGGCCGTGGAAGAGGTCGCCGCCCGCCGGCACAACTGGCCCAAGGTCTTTGTTGATGTCCAGTCGGGTCAGCAAACCCTGATTATTGTCGGTGCCGGCCATATTGCCCAGCCGCTATGTGAGATTGCTCACCTGATGGGGTTTCGGACGATTGTGGTTGATGATCGATGGATGTTTGCCAATGCTGAGCGTTTTCCCCACGCGGCCGATATCCGGGTCGGTCCCTTTGGTCAGGTGATGGAAAGCCTCGACATCAACGACCGGACCTTTGTCGTGGTAGTCACCCGCGGCCATGTGCATGACGAGGAGTCGGTGCGGGCTGCGCTGAACAAGACCCCGGCCTATATCGGCATGATCGGGAGCAAACGCCGGGCAAAAACCACCCTGGAGCGGCTGGCCGAGCAGGGCTTCAGCCTTCAGCAGTTGAGCCGCGTCCACACCCCTATGGGCCTGGATATTGCGGCTGAGACGCCGGCCGAAATTGCCGTGGCGATTGCGGCTGAGATCGTCCGGGTGCGCCGTAACGGGCCGCTGGAGACGCTGCCGCTGGCCGCCAAAGCACGCTCGAGCGGACCGTTGAAATTTGGCGGCTCAACTCCGGCCAGCCCATGACCTCGGGAATTCTTCTGGCCGCCGGCGAGTCCCGCCGCATGGGATCGCCTAAGGCGCTCCTGCCCTGCCACGGCCAGACTTTTCTTGAGCGGAGTTGCAGGGCTTTTTTCAGCGCCGAGGTCGAGGAACTGATCGTGGTGCTCGGTGCCTGGGAGTCCAGGCTGCGGCCCGCGCTGCCCCGGCATCCGGCCCTGCGCACGGTCGTCAATCCGCACTATACGCTGGGCCAGCTGTCCTCTCTGGGCTGCGGGCTGCGGGCGCTGTCGCCCACCAGTGATGCCGCGGTAGTGAACCTGGTTGACCATCCGCTGGTGAGGGCGGAGACCATCGCCGCGCTCATTGCTTCGTTTCGGGCCGCTCCCGTCCCGATCAGTATTGCCACCTACCGGGGCAAGCGTGGCCATCCGGTCTTGTTCTCCCGCCAAGTCTATGCAGAGCTGCTGGCCGCTCCGCTGGATCAGGGGGCCAAAGTGGTCGTGCGTAAAGACCCCGCCCGCGTTCGGCCCGTTTCGCTCAACGACCCCGGCGTTGTGGCCGATATTGATACCCCGCAGGAGTATCGGCACTGGACGGGGCTGAGCACCCCCGGCTCGTGACAGGAACCCCCAGGGTCTGCGCCAAGTGCGGGAATTGACCTGAGAAGGTGTGCGCGTTTAGCCGCGGCGCAGCAGGGCCGTGACATCGTCGTGCAGGCGCGGCCCGAGCTGTGAGACGACTTTGCTGGACAGCCGGCAGGCTAGGCGGGCGGCGTCTTCGGGCGTGTAGTGATGGGTCAGGGCGTACAGGAAGGCACCGGCAAACATGTCGCCGGCACCGGTTGCGTCCAGCGCACGGGTGGGAACTGCGGGGACCTGAAACGCCGTCCCGCCAACATTGCCCCAGGCACCGTGTTCGCCGCGGGTCATCACGACCTGCGGAGCGCTGTGTTGGAAGAGCGAAAAGATATCTTCGGTCCGCTCTTTGCCGACATACGCGCCGGCCTCGTGTTCGTTGGCAAAGATCAGGTCACACTCGGCCACCGCAGCGCGGAGCGCGTCGCCGCACGCCTCAACGATGAAGCGGTCGGAGAAGGTGAGAGCAATGGTGGCCCGATGTTTCCTGGCCAGTTCGATCGCCCGGCCGGCCGCGGCTCGACCGCCGGGTGTTGAGAACAAATAGCCCTCCAGATAGAGCCAAGTGGCCTGTTTGAGCGCGTCTTCGGTCACATGCCCGACCTCAAAGACGCCGCTGGCACCAAGCGAGGTGTTCATGGTCCGCTCGGCGTCTGGGGTGATGAGGATGATGCATGTCCCGGTCGGCTGTCCGCTGATGGGCGGGATGGGCAGGCGGACGCCGAGCGACTGCATTTCGCCAAAATAAAAGCGTCCCAACTCATCGTCGCCGACCAGGCAGCCGTAGGCCGCCCGACCGCCAAGCTGGGTGATGGCAATCATGGAGTTGGCGGCCGAGCCGCCGCTGGCACGATGCGGAGACAGATGCTTGCAGTGGTCCAGCAGGCGGTTTTGCCGGGCCGTATCGACCAGCCGCATGCCACCCTTGTCAAGACCCAGGTCGTGCAGGGTCTGCTCGCTGACCTGGAACTGCACATCAACCAGAGCGTTTCCCATGCCGTACACGTCAAATTTCTTGTTCATGCTTGTGTAGTAGCGGAAAGCCGCGAGCTTGGAAATGATGCAACATCGTTGGCCAAGAGCCGGTCGGACGTACTGCACCCGGTCCTTTTTGCTTGCGTGGAAGCTCTGTGGATGGTATAAGAGCTCGCTGTTCTGGATAATCGTCTGAAAGGCAGGAAAAAGAGAAGGTTACAGATGAGGGTGGCGGTGACAGTCAAGAAGAAAGGAAAGGACGATAATGAGGAAAGCAACGAATTTCGTGATGAATAAATCGCTACAACGTAGGGCGATTTGGTCTGATGGGATGTAGAACAAGATGACCACTCTCTTCCAGAAAGTACTCGCTGAGTTCGAGCAGATCACTACTTTCGAGCCCCAGCTAACGACCGAGTACAGGGCGGCTTTGACCGATTTATGTAAGTTCCTCGAATCCAAGCCTCTGCGATGCACCTATGAACGAACACGACGGCTACTAGCACATATCAACCGGAAATTTCGCTTGAATCAGACCCTAGCTGCTGCCGTCTACGCAACGGCGGCAAAGTATGGCACTACCTTCAATTATCACGAGAAAGAGGTAATTCAGCAGGCTTTCGATCTATCCGACGGCCCGACTTTCGTTCGTGTGCTGCAAGAGAAGGGCGTAGATCGGTTAATGAAAAAGGCGCTAATCAAGCAGTTTCGCCCCATTAGCCGCGACACGACGATCAAAGCCTTTGCTAACGAAATAGCCGATCCTTCAAAACTCCGAAGAAAGATAGGTGAGCGACCGATCGGGCGAGATATCCTTCTAGCAGCGCTTTCTTCTTTCGTTTTCTCTTTCGCGGAGGAGGAAGTCCTACACAGCTACTTCGACGATGAGTATTCACCTAAGCAGTATGAAGTGTCGTTCTGGCTTCAGCTTCGCACAAATCGACCGAAGTTGCATAATCGTGATCATACCTTGGAAGTCATTCGTATAGATTCCACTATCTCTAAACGATTCGGTGATTATGCATCACTTGAATCTGAGATTATGGAGATGATAAGGCGTAGCTACTCAAAACTAAACAACTACGGCTATCTCGCCATCTGGATAGATCCTCTGCGTTTCAATAGTGAAAATAAAATTATGACTTGGCAGCTCGCTGAATGTGTCAAACTCTTTGCTGAGAAGTTTGCTCAGGTTGTCTTAGAACGCGGGTATTTCAGACATCGACGGGTCGCCCGCGAGACCATTTCTTATATCCGCAACCTGAATTTCGAGAAAGCGAAATTTGATCTAGCAAACGAGGGGTTTACATACAGAGATTGCTTCGTCCTCTGCCACTCAGCGGATTCGACGTTCGGTTCAGAAAGCCTGTTGCTCTTATTTCAGAAGAACCAACGCGACGAAACACTGATACCATGCCCCGCTTGCCGATCTCGAGATGTACGGGGAAACTCCTACTCAACACTTGGTGTTCGCAGTTGGGAATGTAGAAATCTACTCTGCCCAGATAGAAGCAAATATAATCGTGGAAAGAGATACTCGTTCAAATCTCTTCTGATGCAGGAGGCCATTGCGTCTCCGGAAAACCTAATTCCGGCCGATATCGTAAGGGGCTGGGCTCGTGACGTCCAAATTGCTAGGGAACCAGCAGAAGTCATTGAGATGCTTGTTCGCTGCTATTCCCTTCACGGAGATTGTTTACATTTTTTCGGGTTTGGTACGAATAAATCCTCTGGTCTTTTTGGCAGAAAAGTCCAGTGGCATGACATTGAATCTTCTGGTCAGCGCAAGATTGCCAATTTATTCTTTGATTCAGCATGGTTCCACAGATACGTTGCCGCTCACGAGGATTCAGAAGCATTCGTTCCCGGAATTCGTTCGGTCCATATTGGCCCGTTCAAACTGATTCATGGGGATGCACGCGCTACGCTTTGCTCGTTTGACAACGATCATTTTGACGGTGTGGTGACGTCTCCCCCATACTATAATGCGCGTGAATATGCTCAGTGGCCGAATATCTACTGCTACCTCTATGATATGTTTGGAGTTATCAAAGAATGCTATCGCGTTCTAAAACCGGGAGCCTTTTTTCTGTTCAACATCTTCGATAATTTTGACAACGAAAGATCGATTACATTTTCCGCTATGGCCAATAAGAGGTTGGTGCTTAGCTCAATGTTATCCGACCTCTTTCGCCGCGCCGGATTCGCCCTATACGGTAATGTTGTATGGGACAAAGGTGAGATTGAGGGGAAACGCGCCTTCAACGGTGGAAATTTTTCTCCCTACTATCAATCTCCTTTTAACTGTTGGGAACATGTCCTCGTATTCGGTAAACCCGAAGAGGAGACCCGCTCCAGGACGAAGGATAGGTGCCGGATATTGCCTAGTGTACTTAGATCTCAACCGGTCTTGAAAATGATACGCGGGGAAAACCTGCACGGTCATACTGCACCATTTCCACTAGAAGTGCCGGCTCTTCTTGCTCCGCTTATGGCTCCTGGGGCAATTGTCCTTGATCCTTTCGGAGGAAGTGGGACGACCGCAAGAGCGCTATGTGGCGAAGGAATAGAGGTCGTTTGTATTGAGAGAGACCAAGACTACTGCGACTTGGCGGAGCGGATGTTCAGGGTATTCGCTGCATCAGGCGTGCAGTGAGACCTATTTTCACATCATCGAGACGATCACTTGTATTTAGAGGAGGAACTGATTGAGTAGGCTCCCTCTCGTGCTAACCAGATTGCCATCGCCCACGCTTCCTCAAATCTAATGTTGGCCATTGTCATCCCATAGGAGCGGCAGAGATTCTGAAATTCCTCATAAGTATTTGGTCTCTTGACGATCAGAAGCCACATCAGGGCTGCTTCGGTGGTTAGGAAGGTTTTCCCGCCATGCTTATGGGATGGGCGGCGGACTACATTGCAGCGGCGGCAACGTAGTACGATATTGTCGATTCTATCAACGATCTCAACGAGTGTTTGTTGGTCATATTCTTCTTCTAGTAACGCATCGCATAGAGATTCCCCTATAGCTTCTCGGAGATTTACAGAAATTCTATTCGCATCGCCGCTGCTCTTGATCTCCGCTGTCAATCGATCGTTGATCCTCGCTAGCAGAGTCGAGCGGTCGCCGATCTCGCTTTCAGCAATCTCTTTGCCAACTTTGCCAACTATCTCCTTCGGGATAACGTGGTCAGCCTGAAGCTCTAGTCTAGTTCCGCAGTCGTTGCAAGTGCCGGGTTGATCAAAATGCCATTGTCTAACTGCTTGCCATGTTTTCTGCTTTGGAAAATGTTTCTGGAAGGACTTCTTTGAGGCAAGCGAGGTGCCGACCTGTGAGGGATTTAGGTGTCCTAGCACCAAAGCGCCGATCTCATGCCATGTCACTAACCCCAAGCTTATCAGATGCTCTACGAGAACATTCCATTGATTCTCTGACCAAGCGAAATCCTGGTCTGGGAACCCTTCAAGCGGTGATGAGGACTTCTTGGTTACGCTCCCCATCTCAGTCAACTCCTGGCGATTGCCCGTTCGAGCCGAGAGGTGAATTCGATAAACGAAATGCCAAGCGCGATACAGATTTGCCGCAACTCGGCAACGTCTACGCGACGCTCTCGCCTCTCGATCTTGCTGATTGTCGATTGCTCAATACCGAGACGACGAGCCAACTCAACCTGCGTGACACCTGCCTCCACTCGGACAGATCGGAGCAGATCGGTGAAAACCACATAGTCGGGATGGTGGAGTGGATTAGGAGTCACGCTGTAAGGATAGAGGGCAATATCGACTATGCCAGTTTAGACTATCCTTGGAACGGGGGCCGCATTAGGACCGGGAACGACTTTGCCCTGACGACCGGCTTGGGGTAATATGGGTACTTGCTTGGTGTTGGCAGACTCACAGGCAAACAACCCGCAAACCTTGGTGGAATCTCGATTATTGTTTTGTCAATGAGGACCACCCCTAGCAATGGGATCTCTTGCTTGCGTTCTCGCCAGACGCCCCAAATCTCCCTGAGCGCTCCGACTCATGTCATCCCTGGGACCCATCCAAAGCCTACCCGGCACAGAACCGCCGCTGCGCTCGCCACGGGTACAGCGTACTCGAAGGCTCGTGCCGAATGGACTTCTCCCGAGCCGATGCCGTGCTGATGGCGTCCAGCGGGAGGGCAACTTCGAGGGAGTTCTTTCTAATCAGCAAGGGATCCCCCGCCTACAGCCCGGTCCTTTTTGCTTGCGTGGAAGCTCTATGGATGGTATAAGAGCCTGCTGTTCGGCGCGGCGGGCGTCCGTTCCTGGCCGGTTACATGGGCCTTGCTTCCGCGTGCAGAACAGACTAGTGAAATCTGAGGGTGTATTTCAGGTAGCCTGGCACAAGCCCGGGCTCGAACAGGAGGGAACTTTGCAAGCATTTACATACGACGCGCCGACATCGCTCAGTCAAGCGCTCAGCCAAGTGGCTGCTGCTGGCGACAATGGGCGGCTGTTGGCTGGAGGTACGGACCTTATTATTCAGATGCGTGCGGGTGTCAAACAGCCAGGGGTCATTATTGATGCCAAGACGATTCCTGAACTCCAGACCTGCACCTTCAGCGCTCAGGATGGACTGCGGCTTGGTGCCTCGTATCCCTGCTGTCAGTTTATCGAAGACGCGACCGTGCAGCGGCACTATCCCGGCCTAGTTGAAGCGGCCGGCCTGATCGGCTCGGACCAGATTCTGAGCCGGGCTTCAATCGGTGGCAACCTGTGTAACGGCTCGCCGGCCGCGGATACGCCGCCGGCCCTCATCGCGCTTGGTGCCCGCTGTCATATCGCCGGCCCAAACGGCGAGCGAGATGTTGCGGCTGAAGATTTTGTGACCGGCCCAGGTGAGACTGTGCTTGAGGCAAATGAAATTCTGGTTGACCTTCGCGTTCCGGCTCCCCGGGGCCAAACGGCCGACTGTTACCAGCGTTTCATTCCGCGCAACGAAATGGATATTGCGGTGGTTGGCGTTGGCTCGTGCGTTTCCCTTGACGGCGGTACCTGCACCGCGGCCCGGATTGGTCTTGGCGCGGTTGCGCCAACCCAGTTGTTTGCCGAGGAGGCCAGCGCCTACCTAGTTGGCAAGCCGTTTAGCGATGAGAACATTGATCGGGCGGCCGAGTTGGCCCAGAGCATTGCGCGGCCCATCTCTGATATGCGCGGTCCAGCCGAGTTTCGGACCCATCTGGTTGGCGTGTTGACGCGCCGGACGCTCAAACAGGCGGGGGAGCGAGCCCGCGCCAGAGCCTGATGCGCCGTGCCTGACGCGGGAGGGGTTGAGGCCGGAAACAGCCCGGTTTCGCTCGGCCCTTGACACGCATGGCTCTCTGAGGAAGGCAGGAAAAGTATGGCAAGAAAGGTTCACGTTCAAACGACACTCAACGGCGAAGTTACCGAGTTCCTGTGTGAGCCGCGCCAGAGCTTGCTCGAAGTGCTGCGTGACGAACTCGGTTTTACCGGCTCAAAAGAGGGCTGCCTGACTGGCGACTGCGGTGCCTGTAGTGTGATTCTCAACGGTCGCCCCTCGTGTTCGTGCCTAGTGCTCGGTGTCGAAGCCGAAGGCCAGGAGATTACGACGGTAGAAGGGCTGGCCGACGGCGATGCGCTCCATCCGCTCCAGCAGAAGTTTCTGGAACACGCCGCTCTCCAGTGCGGGATTTGTACGCCCGGCTTCCTGGTGACGGCTAAGGCACTGCTGGACCGCAATCCAAACCCCAGCGAACCCGAGGTGCGCTACGCGCTGGCCGGCAATCTGTGTCGCTGCACGGGGTATGACAAAATTGTGAAAGCGGTGTTAGACGCCGCTTCGGTCATGCAAGGGAGGTAAGTCATGGCGCAACAAGAGGCAAAGTTCAAGGTTATCGGAACCCGTCCGATTCGGCATGACGGGGTGGATAAAGTCACCGGCCGGGCCAAATATGGGGCGGATATCGACCTGCCCGGCCTGTTGCACGGCAAGGTGCTGCGCAGCCCGCACGCCCACGCCAGGATCAGGTCCATTGATGCGTCAGCCGCGCTGGCCCTGCCCGGGGTGAAAGCGGTCATTACCAGCGCGGATCTCCCAGACCTGCCCAGCGGCGGGGCGATGATGGGTGAACTGCCGATGAATCCGCGCCATCTGTCGCTGAATGTCATGGCCCGGGACAAGGTGCTGTACGACGGACACGCCGTGGCCGCGGTGGCGGCGACCAACCCGCATATTGCCGAAGAGGCGCTCACGCTCATCACGGTTGACTATGAAGTCCTGCCCCATGTCCAGAATGTAATGACCGCCATGCAGGACGACGCGCCTATTCTCCTGCCCGAGTTGCGGACCAGCGGGGCCGAGGAGAAGAGCGACAAAGAGACCAACGTGGCCAGCCAGTTGCGCTTTGCCCGGGGCGATCTTGAGGCCGGTTTTGCCGCGGCCGATGCAGTCGTTGAGCGCGAATTCGATACCTCAATGGTCCACCAGGGCTATATTGAGCCGCATAACGCGGTGGCCCAGTACAACGCTGACGGCCGCTCAACGATCTGGGTCAGCACCCAGGGGGCGTTTACCGCCCGTGACCAGACGGCCATGATCCTGGATATCCCGTCCAGTTCGATGAAGGTCGTACCGGCCGAAATCGGCGGCGGTTTTGGCGGCAAAATCTCGGTCTATCTGGAGCCGCTGGCCCTGGTGCTGTCAAAGAAAACCGGCAAGCCGGTCAAGATGGTGATGAGCCGTGGCGAGGTCTTGCGGGCCACCGGGCCGACCTCGGGCTCGCACATCAAGGTGAAAATGGGTGCCAACAAGGACGGCACAATCACCGCCGCCCATATCTGGATGGCCTACGAGGCCGGGGCCTTCCCCGGTGCGCCGGTGGGGGCCGGCTGTATGACTGTGCTGGCTCCGTATGATCTGGAGAACCTCCAGATTGACGGCTTTGATGTCCTGGTCAATAAGCCCAAGACGGCTGCCTACCGCGCCCCGGGATCAAGCAATTCGTCCTTTGCCGGGGAGACGGTCATTGACGAACTGGCCGAAAAGCTCGGCTTTGATCCGCTGGAGTTCCGCCGCCTCAACGGTGCCAAAGAGGGCACGGCCCAGCCGGCCGGCCCGCAGTTCGGCAGGATCGGCTATCTCGAAACCCTTGACGCCGCCCAGAACAGTGCCCACTACCAGTCTCCCAAGCCGCAGGCCAGCAACGGCAAGAAGCGCGGCCGCGGGGTTGCCTCGGGTTTCTGGTTCAACGCCGGGTTTCAGTCGAGCGCAACCGTTAACATCAACAGCGACGGCACAGCCAACCTAGTGACCGGATCGACCGATATCGGCGGCACCCGGGCCTCGTGTGCCATGATCGCCGCCGAGGTGCTCGGCTTGGCTGCCGAAGATGTCCATCCGGTGGTGGCCGATACCGAGTCCATCGGCCATACCGACATGACCGGCGGCAGCCGGGTGACATTTGCCACTGGGACCGCGGTGTACGAAGCCGCCCAGGATGTGGTCACGCAACTCAGGGAACGCGCCGCCAAGCTGTGGAAGGTTGAGGTCAAAGACGTTGCCTTCCAGGACGGCGTGGTGTCGTGCCTCAGCGACGCCAAGAACGAGCCAATGAATCTCAAGGAGTTGGCCACCAAACTGCCCCGGACCGGTGGGCCGGTATCCGGCCGTGCCCAGGTCAATCCGCGCGGCGTCGGGCCGGCGTTTGCCACCCATGTGGTGGATGTTGAGGTTGACCCGGAGACTGGCAAGGTCGATATCCTGCGCTACACTGCCACCCAGGACGTTGGCAGGGCCATCCACCCGAGCTATGTCGAGGGCCAGATTCAGGGCGCGGTTGCCCAGGGCGTGGGCTGGGGGCTCAACGAAGAGTATTTCTACGATGAGAACGGCACACTGCGCAACGCCGGCTTTCTGGACTACCGGATGCCGACCTGCCTCGACCTGCCGATGATCGAGACGATCCTGGTTGAGGTGCCCAACCCTGGTCATCCGGTTGGCGTGCGGGGCGTCGGCGAAGTGCCCATCATCCCACCGCCGGCCGCGGTCGCCAACGCCCTCCACAACGCCCTCGGGGTTCGGATGCAAGAGTTGCCGATGTCGCCGGGCAAAATTACCAAGGCGGTCCTTGAGCAGAGCTAGCGACTAGGCCGGAGTCAGAGCACTCTCCGCTGCCCCTTGACCACACCCCCTCTCGCCTTGAGAGGGGGGAGAGACACACGCATGGCGTCAACCGTCTTCATTCCTGCCCTGATGCGAAAGCTGTCGGGCGGAAAGGACCGGACAACGGCCACAGGCGCAACCCTGCGCGCCATTGTTGACGACCTGGAGCGCCAATTCCCCGGCTTTCGGGACCGGGTTGTTGAGGATAACGACTTGGCCGGCTCGGTGGCGGTTTCGGTAAACGGCGAGATCATCACCGGTGGTCTGTCGGAGCCTGTCCCGGCCAACAGCGAGGTCCATTTCGTGCCGGCTATCGGAGGCGGCTGAGGGAGCGGCCGGCGTCCGTCTCCAAGAGCCGCCCATGTCGTCGGCCAGAGTCCTCAAGGCTCGAAAGCCTGGCATGCAATCCTGACAAGGCACTATGGCACACCCGCACGACCGTTTTGCAACCGTCAACGGCTTGCGGCTCCACTATCTGGACTGGGGCAGCCGGGGCAAACCCGCCCTCGTGCTGTTGCACGGAGGTTCGGCCTACGCCCAATGGTGGGACTTCTTCGCCCCGGCCTTTGCCGACGATTTCCATGTCATCGCCCCCGACTGGCGGGGCCACGGCGACAGCCAGCACGCCGAACCCCCGGCCTACAGCACCCGCCATTACATTGACGACCTGCACGAACTGCTGGCCACGCTCGACCTTGAGCGGCCGGTGATTGTCGGTCACTCAATGGGCGGGCACAATGCCTTTGTCTACACCGCCGAGCACGCCGCAGAGGTGGCCGCCCTGGTCATGGTCGATACCACCGTGAGCTATCCTGAGTCCGCGGTGCGCTTCTTGCGCCGGCTCGGCCAGCGACCGGCCAAGGTGTTTGACTCGCGGGCCGAGGCCATCGGCCGTTTTCGGGTCCTGCCCCGCGAATCGCTGTTCTCAAAGGGGCGGCTGGAGTATATCGCCGGCTTTGCCTTTACCGAGCGGGCCGACGGCAAATGGGTGGCCAAGCTCGACCGCTGGACCCTGTTCCGCGAGCCGGTTGACGGGCGCAAGCTGTTGGCCAACATCCGCTGTCCAGCCCTGGTGGTCAAAGCCCAAAACAGCCCGGTACTTGACCGCGCTACGCTGCACGCACTGTGCGCCGGCCTGCCCGACGGCCGCTGGGCCGAGGTCAAAGATTGCTACCACCACATCATGCTGGACAACCCCGAGGGCCTGGTTGCGGTGGTGCAGGACTTCCTGGCCGATGTGCTGAGTAGCTGAGAAAAGCGGCAGGAACACTTCCGCTCGAACGCTACCGAGAACTGCTCCGCAATGAGGCTAAAGACGGGGCCGTGCTACTCGTTGGTCCCTGAGTCGCATAATCTTCTAATAGTCTGATATGAGAATAGCCCACTAAGATTCCTCTCTTTAAAGGGGCCGTCCCTTCCCTGCCGCGACCAGGGTTGATGATTATCGCCACGAAAACATTCCACTTCTCCATTGCTATACTCTATTTGGTAATTTGGATGTATGTGCTCCCCTGTTTCGCCGAAACGGACAGAAGGTTCTTCCTCCGCCCTCATGTTCTCAAGTACCCTGTTCAAGAAATCCGGGCCGAGTTCTCTTAATTCTTCTTCGGTCCAAGACATTGTCAAATCCTCCTGTCGAACTGAGGGCCAGGGGGTTCCTCCTGGCCTGTGGTGCATCTGAGTTAGGACTAGTCCAGGTCCATGCGGTAGACCTTGACCGCGTTGTCAAACACGATCTTTTTGGTGACCTGCTCTGGCACGCCGTCAAAGTCCTTGGCGATCCACTGCCGGGACTCGGGCCAAGTCGAGTCGGTGTGGGGGAAGTCGGACGCCCACATGTAGTTGTCCTCGCCAAAGATTTTGTAGGTGGCCGGACCGACGGCGTCGTCCTGGAAAGTGCCCCACATCTGCCGCCGGACATAGTCGCTGGGCTTCATCGGCAGCGGGTTCTTTTCCATGACATTGAACTTGTCGTAGGCGTGGTCCATGCGATACATGAAGTGCGGAAACCAGCCGATGTCGTTCTCTGCAGAGACGATTTTGAGTTGCGGGAAACGCTCGAGCACCCCGCCAAAGATCAGCGTGGTCAGCGAGCGCTGAATCTCGTGGATCAGATTCATGTAGAAGGAGCTGATCTGCTCAAAATTGACCTTGCTCTCCTTGCTCTTGCCGGTGATGACGTGCAGCGAGAGCGGCATGTCAAGCTCAGAGGCGGCCTGCCAGAACTTGTCATAGATGGGGCTGTTGTAGGGCGTGTCTTCTGGCGGTGAGCCCCAGATCATGGCCCCGCGCATCCCGAGCTTGTGGGTGCGCTCCAACTCCTTGACCGCGGCGTCGATATCGTACAGCGAGATCAGGCTGATGCCGTACAGGCGTTTGGGGTTATAGGAGCAGAACTCGGCCACCCAGTCGTTATACACCCGGAAGCACGAGCGTTGCAGTTCGGCGTCTTCCAGACCGAACAGCGACATACCGAGCGTGGTGTACAACACCTCGGCCTCAACCCCGTCAAGGTCCTGGTCCTTGATCCGCTCAGCTGGGTCCCAGCCGCTTGGCCGGGCGGCTTCATAGCCCTTGTCCAGATGGTCTTTGAGTTCCTGGCCTGAGCGGCCGGCCCCAAAACCGCCGGCCACCGGAAACGGATCAATGCCCTCGGCCACAAAAATCAGCCCCGGTTTGTTGGGGTTGTCAATGACTTTGGGGGCACGCTCTCTATACTTGGCGTCAAGACGCTCTACCCACAGTTCGGCCGGCTCCATCATGTGGGAGTCTGCCGAGACAACACGCATGGTCATATGAGACCCTCCTTCTTGAAGTTTCAATGTCTGAGTGTGTGGCACGCCGGGGGCGGGTTGTCAAGTGAATGAGCGTTCAGTGTTCAATGAGTTCCAGAAACCCGCGCAACATGCGATAGGTCAGGCCCCAGATCGTCTTGCCAGCGTAGACCAGGGCGGGGACCTGTATGGAGGTCCCGTCGTGCAGCTCGCGCCGGACCTGCTGCTCAACACCATCCTGTTGCATAAAGGCCAGCGGTACCCAGATGGTATCCTGGACCTCAAGCGGGTCGGGGTCGGGGCGGGCCTGGGCAGAGACCAGGTAGACATACGGGGCGACGGTCATGGGGATGGCTCGGCCGCGTGCGGTGGCCTGAACGGCTGGGAGATACCCCAGGTATTCGCCGTGCCGCTCCAGGTCAATGCCGACTTCTTCTTTGGTCTCGCGTTGGGTTGTGACCAGCAAACTGGGGTCGTCCGGCTCGTGGCGTCCGCCGGGAAAAGCCATGTGCCCAGACCACGGGTCCTGGGGGTGATGGGCACGGTGGATGAACAGCAGGTGCAGGTCGTCGCGCTGGGGCTGCAAGAGGAGGGCGACGCCGGCCCGTATTTCGGTTTCCAATGTCGGGGGGGCGAAGGTGTGGCTGGCCAAGGTCCGACGAATATGCTCAATTTTTCCTTCCAGCATTCCACCTCCTGAACCACGGCCGGGGATGCGACAGCCTGGGGCAGGAAGATAACTATTGTTGCGAGCCTTCTTCCTGGTTGGCGTCTTTGAGCGCGTCAAGGACTGCATTGGCGCGTTGGACATGGACCTGGACCTCGAGAATCTGGTTGAGCAGCCGGCTGATATAGGTCCGGGCTTCTTCGGTCTGGGGACCGAGACCTTTGACGAGTTGGGTGGCGGTACCGATCCCCCGCGTCGCTTGATTGACGGCGCTTTTGATCTCCGCAAAGGTCTCTGTATCGATAATCATATCCTCTCCTCTCCAGAGGTCGGAGCCGAGCCGGACTGTCTCCTGCCTGCCTTGGCAGAGTATAGGGGGAATCAAGCCAAGGTCAATCCGGCTCTCGGCAGCCGGCGCGTCTGACCCCTGCCTTGGCCGGCCAGGAGGGCTGACAGGTGCTTGGGTCCAGGCCGGCTCAGCCCCAATTGCCCCGTCGGGTGGGCCGGCTCAGGGCATGGTTCAGTCGGGCCAGGAACTCCGCGCGAGGGATCTCATACGCCCCCAGACGGTGTAGATGGGGATTGCTGAGTTGGCAGTCGAGCAGGCTGAAGCCCCATTCCCCGAGTTGCCGGGCCAAGCTGAAAAACGCGACTTTCGAGGCGTTGGAGACATGCGCAAACATGGATTCGCCAAAGAAGGCCCCGCCAAGGCTCACCCCATATATCCCGCCGGCCAGGCGCGGTCCGTCCCAGGCCTCAACCGAGTGGGCAAATCCGGTGTGGTGCAGGACGCAATATGCCTCAATCATATCCCGGGTGATCCAGGTGCCCTGGCCGTTGGCCAAGCGTGTCTCGGCGCAGGCGCGAATCACCGACCGGAACGCCCGGTCGCGGGTGATGCGGAAACGCGCCTGTTTGATCAGCCGCTTGAGGCTGCGCGAGGCGTGAAACTCTTGCGGTCTGAGCACACAGCGGCGCGGCGGGCTCCACCACATAATAGGGCAGCCTTCTTCGTACCACGGAAAAATACCCTGGTGGTAGGCGAGCAGCAGGCGATCAACCCGCAGGTCGCCGCCAACGGCCAGCACACCCTGGGGGTTGGCCCATTCAGGATCGGGGAAGACCAACTCCTGGCTCAACTGATAGACTGGCATTACGGGGATCAGGCACGGTCAAGAAAGGTATTAAAACGGTTCAGGATTTCCTGGGGGGACTCGCTGGCTTGCTGAGCCGCGGCCGAAGGCGCGGGCGTGACCGTGGCCGGAGGAAGAGGTTTGGCCAGGCACTGGGACAGCAAGAGGCTCAGGCCGACCATGCCAAGCGGCGCAATTGAAGGGCCGGGCGGGCGTGTCCAGCCTTGTGTAGCGCTAGGGTGTGACATGGGTGGATGTGGCCCTGGCTGCTCTGAGCCGCCGGCGCGGCCGGCCGGGGCGGTCTTTTTCCTATACTGGGCTGGGTGTTTGCACGCAAGGGCGAGCAGGCCGCGCCCGGCTTATGACGGGCCGAGTATGCCTCTGGCCAGGATGATGCCCAGACCCACGCCCAGCAGCCCGAGCGCGACACTGCCAAAGAGGGTGAGGCCGGCCAAGCCAAACCTCCCGGCCTGCGCCAGCCCGAGCGCCTCATAGGTGTAGGTGGAGAAGGTCGTATACGCCCCTAGAAAGCCGACCGCAAAAAAGAGGCGATAGGGAGACTGGAGCAGGTCGTGGTGGCTCAGGACAACCATGAGCACCCCGAGCAGAAAACTGCCGCTGATATTGGCGAGACAAGTGCCGTAGGGAAAAGCCGGGCCAAAACGCTGGAGCGCCCAGTCGGCGAGCAGCGCCCGCGCATTCGCCCCCAGAAAGCCGCCTAAGCCTATCCACACATATTTCATGGCTCAGCCGCTGCGGCGAAAAGTAAAAACCAGTTCGCGCTTGTCCTGCGGTTCCAGATGGAGCCGCCGGCGGCGCACCCCCAGGCGTTCGTGCCAAGCTTCTATCACATAGGAACCCGGCGGTACATTGACCAAGGAAAAGCGTCCCTCGGCATCGCTCAGGGCAAAATAGGGATGGTCGAAAACGGCCACATAGGCCCGCATCCAGCCGTGAATATCACAGCTGACGGGAATCCTGTTCTCTGGCGTGTGGATGCGAATCGTTTGCGCGGTGCCTTTCACGCCCAGGCTGAAGTTCCACGGACGCGCCCGATGGGGCCAGCCGTGGACGTTATGGGCGATGGGGTCACTGTTCATAAACCGCGGCGGCTGGCCGGCCCGGACGGTCAGAATCCGGGGGATGAACACACAGCCTCTCTGGTCGCTGCTGACTGGCTCCTTGGGCACGGCAAAGACACGATCGCCCAGGCCGTGGCTGATGGACACGAGTGCGTTCTGGAGTTTCCCGTTGTGGACAAGCAGGTTGGCGGCCAGCAGCCGGCCGTCTGGGTACTGGGCGCGACATGCCGACCAGCCGCCGAGTTGGAGCGGGGTCTGGGCGGGGACAGGTCCCTCAAAGCGGACATGGCCGGAGATGCTCCCGACCTGTGACAGGTCCAGCCGGCTCGGGGGCCGGCTGGGCGGGGGTGACGGCTGGCTCTGGCAGGTACACAGCGTTATGAGCAGCACCCGGATGCCTGTCCTCAGCGTCCGCAAAGCCAGCCGGCCCATGTCGTCTTTCATCGCTCGGGTGTGACCGGATACCTCAGCGCTGGCCGGCCTGGAGCGCTTTGAGGTTGGCGCAGTTGAGCGGCGGCTGACCGGTCCGGATACGGTTGACGTTTGCGGCCAGGCCGTGCGCGATGTCGTGATACGAGAGCTCGGTGACGCCGGCGGTGTGGGGGGTGGCGATGACATTGTACTGAAACAGCGGGTCGTTGGGGTCGGCTGGTTCGTCCCAAAATACATCAAGTCCGGCTCCGGCAATCTGTCCCTGGGCTAAGGCACTCACCAGGGCACCGTGGTCAATGACCGGCCCGCGGGCGACATTGATGACAAAGGCCGTGTTTTTCATCCGGGCGAAGGCCGCGGCGTCCAGCATGGCCCGCGTTGCTGGGGTCACGGGCAGGGCCAAGACCACAAAATCGGCCTGCGCCAGGACCTGCGCGATATCTTTCTGGGTGCCAAGAAAATTAAGACCGAGGGTGTTTTTGAGGGCTTCGGACGGGCGTTGTTTGATGCCCAGCAGGCGGACCTGAAAGGGCGTGAGGCGCAGGGCGAGTTGGCGGCCGATACTCCCCAGGCCAAAAATGGCGACGGTCTTGCCCATCAGCGCCGTGCCGAGCAGAACGCCCGAGACACGGTTACGGATGTTCTGCTGCGCTTGCGGATAGCCGCGGGCCAGGCTGAGCATCAGAAAGATGGCGTGTTCGGAGACCGACACGGCGTTGCCCGCGCCTTCGTGGCCCGGGACATTGGCGACGTAGATGCCACGCCGGGTCGCGGCAGGAATATCCACCCCCTCAAGGCCAACGCCAAATTGGTTGATCAGAGTGGCTGAGGTGGTGTCAATCACCCTGGCATCTAGCCGGTACATGGCCGGGATCAGTACATCGGCCTCGGCTGCTCTCTCAACTACCTGCTCGGCCGGGCAGGCGCTGATCGTGTCGTCGGGCAGGTGTCGGCGCAGGACTTCGGCGCAGTGCGGAAAATGGGTGGTGCAGATCATGACCTGCATGGCTGATGTCTCTCTTCTGGAAGGAGACAAATTGGGGCATGTATCTGGTCTTCAGAGAGGATTCGGGGCCCCGTGTTTGCTCCTTTCCATGTGAGCGCGGTTATCTTTTCCGGCCAAGCCGTGCCTGCACCTCCTGTTCAATCCTGCTCCGCAGTTCCGCCCTGTCCGCAATTCGGCCGCGGAACTGCTGGTCAATAGATGCCGCTGCTTCCTCTGCAAACGGTGCCCCCTCCTGCAACAGGTCTCCTCTTATTCTGTTGACACCCAACGGAGTTCGTTTCTGTGTTGCCAGGGTAAGCGCCTTCTTTCCCACTTTTTTTGCAAGGAAAGGTGCCACCTCTTCGGCCAGTTCTATGACTAGCCAGTGCATCATGCCTTCCTCCTTTCTCGGACTGCATCCATGACCTTGGCTATATCAAGTACGCGAGGGCCGTCCCAGCTCAGCTCGACTTCCCAGGTGTCGCCTGCGGCGACCGGAATCTCGCGCTCCCCGTCCAGGGCCAGGATGGACGGCTTGAAGGTGACTGGGGCACGCGCGTTGAGCGGCATTCGGGTGTGGCTTTGCACACCGACTGAGGCGACCAGCCCTGGGGCGATGGCGGCGGTGACTGCTCGTCCTCCGTCTCCGAGTTGCAGATGCAGACCCGCGGCTTCGCCGGGTCGGACGGGGTCAAGCATCCCGCCGATTGAGGCCAGGCCGATGTTGGTCGGCTGGCCCTGGGTCAGAAAGAGTTGTTTGAGACGGCCGACCTCCCACAGGGCGCGGGCACCAACAAACTGATAATCGCAGACCGCGACATCGATCAGGGCCACATCGGCAAAGGTGCTGTTGCGGTACAGATTGAGGCGTTTTGTTGGAAACGAGAAGGCGTGCTGAGGCAGGCCTTGGGCCGCGTAATAGCCGGCCGCCATCCCGGCCAGGGTGGATTCGATAAAGCGCGGAAACGCGTTGTTGGTGCCCGTGGACAGGGGAACCAGGGGCATGGTGCCGCAGCCCTTGGTGACGACCCGGTTGGTGCCGTCTCCGCCCAGGACGATGACACACGCCACGCCCTGCTCCCGCATAAGGCAGGCCGCCCGGGTGGAGTCGGCGGCTTCGTCGTAGACCGACATTTTCAGCAGGCGGACGCGGGCCTTTCTGTTGCCCTCAAGGCCGGACAGGGCTTTGAGGCCGATGGAGGCTGGGTCGGGGAACAAAACGATCTCGTCCACCCCGGCCCCTTCCAGACCGAGCACGGCCCGGCGAACAATATAGACCTTCTCTTGGGTGTCAAGGACCGAGCCGTGGGCGACGAGACGCCGGATATCTTTGCCCGCCCGCGGGTTTGCGATGATCCCAACAGCACTCATAAGCGGCACGGGCTGAGCCGGGTCCTTAGAACAGCGCGAGGGCGGCTTCGGTGACTTTGGCCGCGTTCGGCAGATAGTGGTCTTCCAGGGCCGGGCTGAAGGGCACTGGCGTATGCGGTGCGCTGACGGTTTTAATCGGCGCGTTGAGGAAGTCAAAGCCCTTGTCGGCCACAACCGCGGCAATATCCCTGGTGATGTTCCAGCGTGGGTGCGAATCATCAACCACGATCAGGAGGCCGGTCTTTTCGACCGAGTCCAGCACCGTCTGCTCGTCAAAGGGGGACAGGCCAGACGGGTCAATGACCTCGGCACTCCGGCCCTGCTGTTGCAGGGCTTGGGCCGCTTGGAGGGCGTGGTGGACCATTTTCCCGATCGCCACAATGGTTACATCGTTGCCCTCGCGTTTGATGTCGGCCTTGCCCAAAGGAATCGTGTACGGCGCTTCAGGAACCGGGCCTTTCGTTGTGCCGAGCGTGATGTCTTCAAAAAAGATCACAGATCGTTGTCCCGGACGGAGGAGATCAGCAGCCCTTTGGCGTCGTAGGGCGTGGCCGGCACCACCGTTTTGACGCCTGGAATATGGGTGAACAGCGAATACAGGACTTGGGAGTGCTGGGCCGCGGCCCGAAAGCCGCCGCCGCAGATGGTGCGGATGAGACGAGCGGGACCTCGGCCTTGCCGCCGAACATGTAACGCAGCTTGGCCCCCTGATTCAGAATCTGGCCAAAGCACACGCCCATAAACCCGACGAACATCATCTCGGCGATGGGACGCAGGCCGGTGGCCGCGGCCCCGATAAAGCCCGACTCACTGATCGGGGTGTCAAGAATCCGGTCACGGCCAAACTCCTGGACGAGGCCCTTGGTCACGCTCAGCATCCCGCCCCAGGCGTCCTCCCCGTGCAGGTGTTCAACATCTGCCCCGCCGGCGACATCTTCGCCGAGCAGGATGAATGTGGGGTCGCGTTGCATCTCCTGTCGCCTCGCCTCGTTCAGCGCCTGATTAAAATTGAGCTGTCTTTCGGCCATGATTATCCCCTCCGGCAGGAAAGCGTACTGCGGCTGGTGGCGAGCGGCCCGACCGCTGGGCGCTTGTTATTAATTGACATACACATCGGTAAAGGTTTCCGCGACATCTGGAAACGGGCTGTCTTCGGCAAACCGGCCGGCGTCTTCGATGCCGGCCTTGACCTGTTCGTCAATGGCCTTGAGTTCGTCTTCGGTGGCGAGCTGACGGGACACAACCCTGTCCGTAGAGAGGGCGATCGGGTCCTTCTCGGCCTGATATTTTTCGTTTTCCTCGGGGATTTTGTAGGTCTGCTGTCGCCCTCGTAATGGCCGTAGAAACGGTAGGTTTTACACTCAAGCAGGGTTGGCCCCTCCCGCACCACCGCTTGGGAAGTCGCCTCGTGGACGGCGAAGATATCGTTGCCGTCAATGCTGAGGCCGGGCATGTTGTAGGCAGCGGCGCGGTCGGCGATGTTTTCGACACTGCAATGGTAATGGGCGGGGGTGGACTCGGCGTAGCCGTTGTTTTCGGCCACAAAGACGACCGGCAGTTTCCAGATGGCGGCCAGGTTCAGGCTCTCGTGCAGCGTGCCCTGCTCAGATGCGCCGTCGCCAAAAAAGCAGATCGTGACCTGATCGGTCGTGTTGGTCTTGGCAGTCAGGCCCGAGCCGCGGGCCAGCGGCGGGCCGCCGCCAACAATGCCGTTGGCACCCAACATGCCCTTGTCCATATCCGCAATGTGCATTGAGCCACCCTTGCCTTTGCAGGTTCCGGTGGCCTTGCCAAACAGTTCTGCCATCATGCCGCGTGGCTCAACGCCCTTGGCCAGACAATGGCCGCGGCCGCGGTGGGTTGAGGTCATGTAGTCCCGATCAGTCAGATTGGCGCAAATACCGACCGCAACGGCCTCTTCGCCGGCGTACAGGTGGACGAAGCCGGGAATCTTGCCTTTGCCAAATTCAAGTTTCACCCGGTTCTCAAACCCTCGGATGAGCTGCATGCGCTCGTACATCCAGAGCAGTTGCTCTCTACTGAGTTCCATGCGGGATCCTGTCATAGCGTAGTGCTGCCCGGCTTCATAGCACGAAACGCCGGGAACACAAGGGGCGGGTGGGGGAGCGGCTTCCCGTATCAGGCAAGTGGCTGCCTCACTGCCCGGCCTGTCAAGGTGGCTCAAGCGGGGTGATGCGAGCGGTCTTCTTCGGGCAGGCGGTAGGCTGTGCCGGCGATCATCCGCCCCACTTCATAATTCCACTCGCCCATCCACTTCTCGACCAAGGTATAGGACGGGCACTGGCCGCGGGCGACTTCTTCCCGCAGGCGTTCGAGATAGAGCGTCTCGTTTTCTCCGGCGTCATTGACGGCGTTCTGGCGCACTAAGCCTTCCCGGGCAATTGAGACCAGCTCGCTGGCATAGTCGTGTAGGCGGATGCCGTGGACGCGCACCCCGAGGGCTTCCCGGTGGGCGGCCTTATAGGCCATAAGCCTCTCTTCCCAACTCCACTTTTTGACCAGGTCCCAGGCTGCCCAGAGCGGATCGTTGTCGTAGAAAATGCCCTTGCACAAGGCCGGCACGGCCAGCATCAGCTCATACGGCTGGCTGTCAAAGCAGCGCAACTCCAGGTAGCGCTTGAGGCGGACTTCGGGGAAGAGGGTGGTGAGGTGTTGGTGCCAGTCTTCGAGGGTAGCCCGGTGTCCGTCGTGGCCCTGCTCAAGATAGTGTCGAAAGGGAATGCCGGTCATGTCGATCCATTGACCCTGCCGGACAATAAAATACATCGGGACGCTCAGGGCATACTCGGCATAGTCTTCAAAGCCGACCTGATCGGCAAAGGCAAACGGCAGCAGGCCGCACCGATGCGGGTCGGTCTCGGTCCACACATGGCCGCGCATGCTCATATAGCCGTTCAGTTTGCCGTCTGAGAAGGGCGAGTTGGCGAACATGGCGGTCAGAATTGGGACGATGCCCATGCCGATCTTGAACTTGGTCATCGCGTCGGTTTCGTCGCTGAAATCGAAATTGACCTGCACTGAGGCCGTTTGTTTCATCATCCGATGGCCGAGCGTGCCGACCTGCTCCATATACGGGGCCATGAACTGATAGCGCGTTTTGGGAATCCACTGGATATCGCTGAGGGGACTGACCGGCTGCATGCCAAGATTCAGAAAGTCGAGTTCGAGAGCATTCCCAGCCGCTAAGAGATGGGCGAAGTGCTGGTGTAACTCGGCCCTGGTGCAGTGGATGGTTTTGCACTGTCCGCCCGACAGTTCGACCTGGGCCCCGGGCTCGAGGGTGATATTGGCCCGTTCGCCGCGCAGGGCAATCACATGGCCGTCTTCCTCTTGCGGCTCCCAGCCCAGCGAGTCGGCCAGCCGGAACAGCAGCCGCTCAATGCCCCGCTTTGTTGAGTAGCGGGCGGCTCGGCCGCTGCGGCGGGATACGCCGACCATTTCATATTCTGTACCAATGCGCCAGTCTTGGCGGGGTTTCCCGGCCTGGGAGAAGTACTCGATGAGCTGGGAGTGGTGCTCAACGACCTGTTCGGCGTCAGGCCCCTCAACGTATTGCGACATGCGTCCCCCTTAGCACTGCTCTCCCCGCCTCCAAAGCGGCCTTAGAGTAACAAACACGCCTGCGAAGGCAAGGGGTTTTTGCCGGGGAGGAGGCCGCTTGCAGGGGGTCGGCTTGCAGAGGTGGGAAGAGATGGTATTCGGTAGACGCGAGAGGAAGCCTCCTATGCCTGAGTTGGCCTTGGCCCTGGAGCGGTGGGAAGAGCTGGTGGCCCGGCTGCGCGACAAGCGACCGGTCGTTTTCCTGGATTATGACGGCACCTTAACGCCGATTGTCGCTCGGCCAGAGCTGGCGGTGCTGGCCGAGGAGATGCGCCGGACGGTTCGGACGCTCGCTGCCCGCTGCCTAGTCGCTATTGTCAGTGGTCGGGACCGGACCGATGTCCAGGGCCGGGTGGGGATTAAGGGGCTGATTTACGCCGGTAGCCACGGTTTTGATATTGCCGGCCCGCCGGGTATGGACCTGAACTACGAACACAGCCAGGGTTTTTTGGCCAGTCTGGACCGGGCTGAGCACGAGTTCCGTCGGTCCTTGTCGGGGATCGCTGGGGCGCGCGTTGAGCGCAAGAAGTTCTCCATTGCGGTTCACTTTCGTGAGGCACCGCCCCAATGTGCGGCGCGCTTGGAGCCGGTCGTTGATGCCGTGCTGCGGCGGTGTCCAGAGCTGCGCAAGGGCTTGGGCAAAAAGGTCTTTGAGCTGCGGCCGGCCGTTGATTGGCATAAGGGTAAGGCCGTGCTGTGGCTGTTGGACGCGATGGGATATGCCGGAACGGATGCTCTGCCGGTATACATTGGCGATGATGTGACAGATGAGGACGCATTCAGCGCTGTGGCAGGACGCGGCCTTGGAATTGTGGTGGCGGAGGTACCACGGGAGACCACTGCTGGTTATCGACTCAAGAGTACGGCTGAGGTCGGGCTTTTTCTCCATAAGCTCACGACCGTGATCGGCCCGAGGGATGGTTGAGTGCGGCCAGAACCGCTGCCCGAGGATCCCGGACTGAGACCTTGGGATCACTCTGACGGTGGTTGAGATGAAGCGGGTCGAAGAGAGGGGAGGATTGGCCCTCCTCCGGTGGCTCAGGCTGACAGGGCACTAATTTCTTCTTCAGCCAACTGATGAATGTCTGAAAAATTGGGCGGGCGGTCTTTGCTGACAAGGAAGACGGCACGAATGCCGAGTGGGATAATCGTGACCCTGCCCTGGTGGCTGATGCCCGATAAGGAGCGTTTCCAGCGCCGCGAGACAAAAATTGAGATCTCCTCAGTCCGTCGCCGATAGACGAGTTGGACAAAGACTCGTCTGAGCGGACGGCTGACCCGTGCCCGGACAAGGTGGAATCCGACTGGGCTGAGGTTGGGGGGATCGAGCAGCCCTTCTTGGCGCAGCACCTCTTTGAGGCTGTCGGGGTCAAGCCAGGGCAGGGAAAAGGTACTGTTGTCATTCAGCCAAGTCTCGTGTACGAGTGCGCTGCTAAACGCCCGGGCTTCTGGATCGTAGGGGGCTGAGAACAACTGCTGGCCAATGACCAGGAAGAGTATGGCGGCGGCGGCCACCCCGACGCTACGCCAGCGTCGGAGCCAAGTCCACGGTCCGCCCAGAGCAATAACGGTGTCCCGCAGCGTGGCGCTCACCTCGACTGGGCTGTGTCCGGCCTCCTTGAGGTGCTCATCGAGCTGCCGCATGGCTTCCAGCTCTTGCTGACAGGCTAGGCAGGCGTCGAGATGTTCGGCCACAGAAAAGGTGTCGCGAGCGCTGAGCTCGTTATCTAGGAACGGGCTCAGGAGTTTCTGCATTGCTCTACAGTCCATGGCCTGAGGTCCCCTTTTTGTTCGGCATGGTGGATTCGGTTAAGAGACGCCGCAGCTCGCGTCTGGCCCGGTGTAGCCGTGACATCACAGTCCCGATTGGAATATCGAGCATCTGGGCGGTTTCTTTATAGGCAAATCCCTCGACCACGACCAGCCATAACACCTGTCGAAACTGGGGGGCCAAATGGCTGACCGCGGCAAGAATATCCTGCCCTTTGCTCCTGTCTTCCCCGCCCGAGGGAAACAGGGCGATGACTTTTGAGGAAGCGTCAATGTCTTCGGCACCGAGCAAGGGGTCGCGCCGTGTTTTCCCGGCCGTCTTCTTCAGGACATTCAGAAGAATTTGAAATAACCAGGCCCGGCAGTTTGTGCATGGCGTATAAGTTTGAAAGGAACGCCAGGCACGCAAATACGTCTCTTGGACCGCGTCTTCTGCGCGCGTCCGGTCCCCGCTCAGGCGCAGGGCAGTGCGCATGAGGGTATCAAAATGCGGAATGGCTTCCTTCTCAAAAGAGGCTTTTCTGAGCACGTTTGATTTCTCGGGAAAAAGCCGTCTACCTCGTACAGGGAGGACACGCCAGACTGTATTCCCTTATTAGCCCAACGGCTAGAGCCGCAGATAGAGGATATTGTTTTCAACTTTTACCGGATACACCGTTGCCTGAGCTGGGCGCGGGCTGGTGCCGTTGCGCAACTCAAAGCGCCAGCCATGCATCGGACATTTGATGCCGCCTCTGTCGTCGATAAATCCTCGGATCAGTGGCCCGCTTCGGTGGGGACACCGGTTGTTGATAGCGTACACCGTGCCATTGAGATTGAACAGGGCAACCTCCACGCCCTTCACCTTCACCAGCTTGCGTTCTCCGGGCAGCAGTTCTGCTGTGGAACAGGCTTTGAGCCATTCGGCGGCTGACTCTGGAGGCATGAAGGTGAAACGTCAGGCATCAGATGGGGATGATTGCCGCTTGCCGTCCTAGGGGATATAGCCCCATAGCCGAACGACCGCCCGGGGGTCTGGATTGCAGTAGGCTTTGTATTTCAACAGGGTATCAATGCCGTCGCAGGTCCGCTCCAGGTTGGTCTCCAGCTTGGGGAAGTCGCCCCAACCGTTGGGATTCTTGTTGGCGAGAATCCAGTCCAGGCCGCGCACAATAGTCTCGTGTCCGTGGGCGTCCCCTAGCAAACGGGTCACGACCATCAAAGACCGGGTACAGTCCATGCTGTGGTCAACATTTTCCCCGTCCCAGGACCCGTCTGCGGCCTGCCATTCGTACAGCTTGTGGACTCCTTTGATGCATGCCTCGCGTACACCACTGAGCTGGGTGTTCATAGCCAAGTCGGCAATCAGGGCGTCTTGAATAAGATGGGCGGTGATCTCAACCCCCGAGGGATGGAATTCTTCGTCATACCAGCCCCCGTCTGCGCCTTGATGGTCGAGAATGAACTGCGCTCCCTTTCGCCAAGCTGGGACGACTTCGGAGCATCGATAGGGCTCTCCCAAAGCCATGACTACGTTGAAGAAGCTGACCGGATGGCTAGTGGTATCGAGGTCCGCCCAGCTTGGATCAACCCACCGACCGTCGGCGTGTTGGGTGTCAAGAAAATAATCAATCGCTCTCTGCACGGCCCGACTGAGACGATTGTGCTGCAAAAAACGGTTGCCCCGAATCAGCATCAGTCCGCAAAAGGCCGAGACCCACACCGTGCTCTCTCGGTCGGTCGAAAATGGACTCCAACCCCCATCCCGCGCTTGGCAGGAAACCAGGGCGAGATAGTCGTCTACAAAATCTGGGGTCGTGTGGGCGTGCAGGACAACCCGCAGCGCGTGCGCTACAAGCTCCAGGTCCTGGGGGCCACGCGTCAAACTCCAGCCCTGTTTTTTGTGGACAAAAAACGCGTATTCGTCCTGAACCATCTGATCAATTTTTTTGAGAGCAAGCTCCATCGTCCGCCATCCGTATCGGAAACACTCCAGGTCATAGCGCCCGCCCGGACTGTCTTCGTGCGCAAAGTTGTACCTTTTTATTTCATTTTCGCCCACGCCCGGCGATAATCCTCAAATGTATCAATCTCCAGCCAGCCCTTATAGATATCCACACACGCGACGTGATGGCCGTGGTTGACTAGTTCCTGCAATATGTCGGTAAAAGCGGCCTGTTGGAGCGCGTCTGCTTCGTGAAAGCGGCTGGTATGAGACCGTTCGCGGGCCGTGTGACAGGTCTGGCGCAAGAGTTGGGCACCCGCCTCGGAAAACATGGCTAGGCCAATAAACTCGCCATCCGCGTCTTGGGCAGCCAAGTTTCGGCCAATACGCGCCAGCGCCGTGCCTTCTGTTGTGGGCAGAAAGCGATAGCCGGTCTGGGGCGGCTGGTGGGTGATGACCAAGTCCGGCTTATTGGCCTGGATTTCTTCGGCCGAGCGGGGCTGATCGTTCCACGCCCGATCAACCACAATGCTGATATCGGCCTGCGACTTCAACAGTTTTTCGACGATGGTCGGATCGAAGATAATATCGGAGTACAGAAACAGAAACGGCCCCGACATTTCCGCCTCGGCCAGAAACAGCGAGCTTAACTCTCCGGTGTCGAGAAACGCGTCGTTGTCGTAGTAACGGATATTGGGCAGATTGATCTGCTCTTTCTGGTAGCCACGCACGACGACGATATCTTTCACCCCACAGGCGTTCAGGGCGCTGATCTGGTGCTCAAGAATCGTCCGGCCTTTGATCTCCAGCATCGCCTTGGGACGATCTTCGATAAGCGGCAGCAAGGTTTCTTCAAAGCCGGCGGCGATAATAATGGCCGTTACTCGGTGACCGTCCGGCACCAGGAATTTCTGCTCATTGGCCTGCAACTCCGGGAGACCGACCAACTCATATATTTCGGGCAGGCTGGCAATACGATCATTGACCGCGGCAGGCCGGCCCCCGGCCTTCAGGCTGGCCAGAGCGTGGCGCATGGCACTGACTGCCGCTCGTAAGACTTGGTTGGCAAAGATGACCAGCTTGAAGCCGGCTGTCGCCAGCTCGGCGACGGTGGTGTCGGCGTATGTCGTTGGGACGCACACCAAGGGGCAGGGGTTGTCCCAGGCGGCGGTAAAATCTTGGAGTTCTTCAAAGTTTGTCGCCTTGGAATGGACCAGGATGGCGTCGGCCCCGGCTTCAGCGTAGATCCCGGCACGCTTGAGCGCTTCGTGTTTGCCCCAGCCGGCAATTAAGGCCTCGGTGCGGGCGATCACTACAAAATTCGGATCTTTCTGAGCCGCTTTGGCGGCCTGAATTTTGCGAGTATGCTCATCAACGGGAACCAACTCGCGTCGGACCCCAGCGTAAAAGCTACACCGTTTCGGAAAGATATTGTCTTCAATGCACAGTCCGGCGACGCCCGCCCGCTCGTATTCGGCGACTGTGCGGATGACGTTAATAGCGTTACCAAAGCCGTTATCGCAGTCGGCAATGACCGGGATGTTGACCGCGTTGCTCATGCGGCGGACCGCGTCGAGCGTCTCGCTCATGGTGAGGATATTGGCGTCAGGGAGGGCGCTTACCGCAGAAATACCAAAACCACTCGCCCAGATCGCATCAAAACCGGCTTCTCCGGCCAACTTGGCGGAGAGCGCATCGTGGGCTCCAAGGACTAGGCTGGGCTGCGGGCGGCGTAGCAGAACCCGCAATTTTTCGGTCATGGAAAGGGCGGACATGACCGGGACTATACGACCTCGGGTCAGGAACGACAAGGGCCCGAGCGGTCCTATGTTGTGGATCAGATTGCGATTTTTGGTCGGCTTTCAGGTATCTGTGGTCAATACGCTTTGCCGCGCACAGAAAACGTGTATCAAACTCACTCTTCCGATTGAGCTTGAGGCCCGAACCCGCCCCAGACGTGAAGAGCAGGTTGAGGAGTTCAGCCGAACTGGCACCTCCGGGTCGGGCGGCCATGTAATCGTACAACTTTTGGCGCATGACGGAGAACATCCGGCAGTCGCAAGACTTGTGTCGCCACCGGGACCGCTGTAGAGTCTCCGCTGGCATAGCGCTAACGTTTCAGCTTTCCAAGGATTTGTGGCGTGAATAATCTGCTTGAAGATGTCGCTCAAGCGACCGCCCTGCGCGAGGGCGCGGCCGGCGTTGCGACGGTCCTGAGGGCGATTTATAGCGCCCAACGGATTACGCTGAGAGATCTGGCGCGACAGACCCATCTCCCTCTGCCGGTGCTTGCTGCGATGCGGCGGGAACTCGAGCGGACACGGATCTTGGAGCGGCAGGCGGGCCTAGTCCTCACACCGCACGGCAAAGACTTTGTTGAGCAGACGCTGCGGGTATACACGCGACACGACGCCCGCTGCCCGACGTGTCACGGCCACGGTATCGTGATTGGGGAAGAGTTGGACTCTGTGGTGCGGCGGCTTGAACGCTATTGCTCTGAACTTCCCCAGGTGGATGTGAGCTTAGACCAGACCCCGTGTACTCCGCAAACGGCTGTACGCCGCGCACTGTATATGTATCAAACCGGAGCCCTGGAGGGAAAACGGGTTATTTTTCTGGGAGATGACGATGCGATTTCTGTGGCGGTCGCCGTATTGGGAAAAGCGCTCGGACATCAACCATTATGTCGGCAGCTGACGGTGGTAGAGATGGATCGGCGGTTTATCCGCTACATTCAGGATATCGCCCGCGCTGAAAATGTGGCGATTGAGTGTGTCGAGCACGACCTTCGAGAGCCGCTGCCCGACCCCCTGCTTGATCGCTACGATACATTTGAAACAGACCCGCCGTATACGCTGGACGGACTGGCTCTGTTTGTCTCACGCGCGATCAGTGCCGTGAAGGCCGGGCTTGGTCAGCAGGGCTTTCTCTCCTTTGGGATGCAGTCGCCCGACGCCTTCCTTGAAGTCCTCCGCCGGGTGGTCACGATGGGACTCGTCGTGCAGGAGATTCTCCCCGGATTCAACGTCTATCGAGGTGCCTCAATTTTGGCTGGTAGCGGCCAACTCCTCCATATCTGTACATCGCAGCAAATGCGTCCGCTCTACCCCGCGGTCTGGGATGGCGACGGTCTGTATACTGGCGGGCGCACCCCACGGGTTCGGCGCTACCGCTGCGGACATTGCCACACCGAGCTGTCGGTAGGCAGTGGGCAAGGCTTCCAAACGATACAGGCCCTGAAAGCGCAGGGGTGTCCGCGGTGTGGATATGCGCGTTTTCGCTATGGTGGACGGCTGGCTGCTGACAGACCAATACGTCAGGATGGATAATGCGCATTCGAGTTGCCCGCGAAGAAGATTTGCCGGCTCTGGTCGAGTTTGAGATTGCCATTGCTCGGATTTCGTTTCCTGAAGATCCGGTGACCTCGCCCTCGACCCAGACAAAAAAACTGCGCAAAGCTTTACTCCAATCCCCCCAAGGCATGTTTGTGGCCGAGGTAGACGGACAGATTGTCGGCTGGCTGTGGGTGACGCTGAATACGCAGTTTCTGACCGGGAAAAAGTATGCAAACTTTCGTAGCCTCGCCCTCCATCCGGAGTGGCGTGGCGGACAGACTGGGTATCGCCTCATGCAGTTCTGTGTGGACTATTGCCGTCAGCAGGGGGCGGAGTGGATATCGGGCAAGGTCCATATGAAAAATCTGGCCATGCGGACGCTGTATGCCGCCCTGGACTTTCAGCCCAAGCACCTGACGATGGAATATCGCTTTGACACGGACGATGAGACCACCGGCTGAGT